>NZ_JBXAQO010000004.1:0-1069259 GCF_058807295.1 Caulobacter sp. GW821-FHT12D05 | reverse complement strand
CGGAGGTCTTCGGCAGAGCCGGCAGCTTCTAAAGAAGTCACCGAAACCAGTCAAGAACTTTTTTCTAAGAAAAGAAGAACCAGACCGGAGAGAAACACTTGGAAGATCCCGAAGGAACCTCTCGGCATTTCTTGGAGGGCGGTTTCTAGAGAAGCCACCCAAGTCAGTCAAGCAGTTATTTTGAAGAAACTTCAAAGCGATTACTTGTCTAACCTTTGCATCGCGCCGCTGATTTCTTGCGAAGTCTTGGCGGCGATGCATCGGAGCGGCGCTTCTAAAGAGGAGCCATTCCGAAGTCAACCAACTCTTTTCGGCTTTTTCGAAGCCCCGGAAACCCGGGATCGAAGAGACAAAAAGAGGATCCCTGGGCCGCCGTGGCCGCCCTTGCGGATCCGTCATCGAGTCGATTGGAGCGCGGTTTCTAACGAAGCGTCTGGAGCGATGCAACACCCTTTCGGGGGCCGCGTCGTCCGGTCGCGATGTCGTTCCGAGCGAGGCGGTGATCTAGTCCTCCCTCGGACGACTGGCAACCCCCTCGCGACAATATAACGACGCTCTTTTGACGGCGTCCTTAACACCGCCTTCCGGAGCCCGCCCCGGCAGGCTCCGGGCTCTTATACTAGTGCTGGCTTTCCGGCAGGCGCACGACCAGGCCGTCCAGCGCGTCGCTCACCTTGATCTGGCACGACAGGCGGCTGTTGGGCTCGACGTTCTCGGCGAAGTCCAGCATCGACTCCTCCATGGCCGACTTGTCGCCGGTCTTATCCAGCCAGGCGTCGTCGACATACACATGGCAGGTCGCGCAGGCGCAGGCGCCGCCGCAGTCGGCGTCGATGCCCGGCACGTTGTTCTTCACGGCGCCTTCCATGACGGTCAGGCCCGGCTTCACGTCGAGCGCGTGCTCAGTGCCGTCGTGTTCGATGTAGGTGATCTTGGCCATGTGGTTCTCTGTTCCCCAGGACTTATGCTTTCGGGGGCGGGTTTAAGCCGCCACCTCTTTCATGGACACATTGGTGTCGGCGAGCTTTTCAGCGCTCACCGGCGTGCGTTTGGCGATCAGCTGCTTGCCTGCCATGAATTCGGGCGGCGCATTGACCGCCTCGACGGCTTGCAGCAGGTCGCCCTTCAGATGGAAGACCGCGAACTTGGCGGCGGCGACGTCGCCGCGCACCACCTGGCGGTCGGCCTCGAACGGCAGGCCGGCGATCTGCAGCTTCAGATCATACTGGTCGGACCAGAACCACGGCACTTCCGGCGACGGGCCCGCGCGGCCCAGAATCGCCGAAGCGGCCTGCTTGGCCTGCTCCAGGGCGTTGGGCACAGATTCGAGACGGAACTGGCGCTCATATAAAGGGAGCGGACGATGGGTGACGTCGCCGATCGCGAAAATCGCCGGGTCGGCGGTGCGCGCCTCCAGGTCGACGACCACGCCATTGGTGGTTTCCAGGCCCGCATCCTTGGCCAGTTCGTCATTGGGGATCGCGCCGACCCCGACCAGGGCGACATCGCAGGGCAGGACCTTGCCGTCGGTGAACTTCACGCCGGTGACGTGGCCATTCTCGCCCTCAAAGCCCGCGACGCCGGCGTTCAGCTCGAAGTCGACGCCGTGCTTGCCGTGATAGTCCTGGAAGAAGGTCGACAGGGTCTCGCAGGCCACGCGGGCCAGGACACGGCTTTCGCGCTCGACGATGGTGGCGTGGCTACCCAGGGCGCGGGCCGAGGCCGCCGCTTCCAGGCCGACATAACCGCCGCCGATCACCGCCATGCGCTTGCCCTCGCCCAGGGCGTGCTTGAGCAGCTCGGCGTCGGCCGCGGTGCGCAGGGCCAGGACGCCGGCCAGGTCAGAGCCCGGAATCGGCAGCTCACGCGCGCGGGCGCCGGTGGCCAGGATCAGGAAGTCGTAGGCAATGACCTCGCCGGACGCGAGGGTCACGGTCTTCTCCGAACGATTGATCCGCTCGGCCACGCCTTCCAGGCGCAGGAAGACATTATTGTCGGCGTACCACTCGGCCGGCTTCAGCGAGAGCGAGTCGGCGTCGGCCTCGCCCTTCAGCCAGGCTTTCGAGAGCGGCGGGCGCTGATAGGGCAGCAGCGGCTCGTCGCCGATCAGGACGATCCGGCCTTCGTGACCGTACTGCCGCAGGAAAGCGGCGGCTGAACCGCCCGCGTGACCCGCGCCGACGATGACGACGCATGCGTTCTGATTGGCTTCAGCGTTCAAGGACGCCCTCCCATTTCGTCAAAAATGACGCCGGCGTCACCTATTGGCAAGCGCCTTGATCGAGGCGGGATATAGAACGGGGCGGCTCGTTTCCGAAGCCGCCCCGCGTTTGTCTTCTATGGAGAGCTCGTCAGACGACGCGCTCGACCATCATCTTCTTGATCTCGGCGATGGCCTTGGCCGGGTTCAGACCCTTGGGGCAGACCTGGGCGCAGTTCATGATCGTGTGGCAACGATACAGCTTGAAGGGGTCCTCAAGCGCATCCAGGCGGTCGCCGGTCGCTTCGTCACGGCTGTCGATCAGCCAGCGATAGGCGTGCAGCAGGGCCGCCGGGCCCAGATACTTGTCGCCGTTCCACCAGTAGCTGGGGCACGAGGTCGAGCAGCAGGCGCACAGGATGCACTCGTACAGGCCGTCGAGCTTCTCGCGGTCCTTGGGCGACTGCTTCCACTCGGTCTGCGGCTCGGGCGTGTCGGTGTGCAGCCAGGGCTCGATCGAGGCGTACTGGGCGTAGAACAGCGTCAGGTCCGGGATCAGGTCCTTGACCACCGGCAGGTGCGGCAGCGGGCTGATCTGGACGGCCTTGCCCGGGACTTCAGCCCAGCCATGCGTACAGGCCAGGGTGTTCCGGCCGCCGATGTTCATCGAGCACGAGCCGCAGACGCCTTCCCGGCACGACCGGCGGAAGGCCAGGGTCGGGTCGATGGTGTTCTTGATATACAGCAGGGCGTCCAGGACCATCGGGCCGACGGCGTCCATATCGACGTCGTAGGTGTCCCAACGCGGATTGCCGCCCGCTTCCGGATCGTAGCGGTAGATCTTGAAGGTCTTGACCTTCTTGGCGCCCGCGGGAGCCGGCCAATGCTTGCCCGACTTGACCTGCGAGTTCTTGGGGAGTGCGAGTTCGACCATCGTACCCTCAGTAGACCCGTTGCTTCGGCGGGATGTAAGCGATGTCGTCAGACATCGTGTAGCTGTGGACCGGGCGGTAATCGATCTTCACCTTGCCGGACTCCATGTCGAGCCAGGCCAGGGTGTGCTTCATCCACTCGGCGTCGTCGCGGCTGGAGAAGTCCTCGCGGGCGTGGGCGCCGCGGCTTTCGGTGCGGTTGGCCGCGCCGTTCACCGTGACCACCGCCTGGCTGATCAGGTTGTCGAACTCCAGGGTCTCCATCAGGTCGGTGTTCCACACCAGACCACGATCGCTGACCTTGACGTCGGCCTTCTTCTTCCAGACCTCGGCCAGGCGGGCGACGCCGCTGTCCAGGCTTTCGCCGGTGCGGAACACCGCGGCGTCTTCCTGCATGGCCTTCTGCATTTCGAGGCGCAGGTCGGCGGTCGGGGTCGAGCCCGAGGCGTTGCGGAACTTGTCGAAGCGGGCGACGTGGGCGTCGGTCCAGGCGTCCTTCAGTTCCGGCTGCTTGGCGCCCGGCTTGAGGATCTCGGCGCAGCGCAGGGCCGCGGCGCGACCGAAGACCACGAGGTCGATCAGCGAGTTCGAGCCCAGGCGGTTGGCGCCGTGCACCGACACGCAGGCCGCTTCGCCAACGGCCATCAGGCCGGGGATCACCTGGTCGGGATTCTCGCCCGACTTGGTGACGACTTCGCCGTGATAGTTCGTCGGGATGCCGCCCATGTTGTAGTGGACGGTCGGCAGCACCGGGATCGGGGCCTTGGTCACGTCGACGCCAGCGAACACCTTCGCCGTCTCCGAGATGCCCGGCAGGCGCTCGTGCAGGATCTTGGGATCCAGGTGATCCAGGTGCAGGAAGATGTGGTCCTTGTTCGGGCCCACGCCGCGACCTTCGCGGATCTCGATGGTCATCGCGCGGCTGACCATGTCGCGGGGCGCCAGGTCCTTAACCGACGGGGCGTAGCGCTCCATGAAGCGCTCGCCTTCCGAATTGGTCAGGTAGCCGCCTTCGCCGCGGGCGCCTTCGGTGATCAGGCAGCCGGCGCCGTAGATGCCGGTGGGGTGGAACTGCACGAATTCCATGTCCTGCAGCGGCAGGCCGGCGCGCAGCGCCATGGCGTTGCCGTCGCCCGTGCAGGTGTGGGCCGAGGTGGCCGAGAAGTAGGCGCGGCCATAACCGCCCGTGGCCAGGATCACTTGCTGAGCCTGGAAGCGGTGCAGGGTGCCGTCGTCGAGCTTCCACGCGGTCACGCCGCGGCAGACGCCAGCCTCGTCCATGATCAGGTCGAGGGCGAAGTACTCGATGAAGAACTCGGTGTCGTGGGCCAGCGACTGGCCGTACATCGTGTGCAGCATGGCGTGACCGGTACGGTCGGCCGCCGCGCAGGTGCGCTGGATCGGGCCTTCGCCGTAGTTCTTGGTCATGCCGCCGAAGGCGCGCTGATAGATCTTGCCGTCTTCGGTGCGCGAGAAGGGCACGCCCCAGTGCTCGAGCTCATAGACCGCCGCCGGAGCGTTGCGGGTCAGGTACTCGATGGCGTCCTGGTCGCCCAGCCAGTCCGAACCCTTGACGGTGTCGAACATGTGCCAGCGCCAGTCGTCCTGGCCCATATTGCCCAGCGAGGCCGAGATACCGCCTTGCGCCGCCACGGTGTGGCTGCGGGTCGGGAACACCTTGGTGATGCAGGCGGTCTTGAGGCCGGCTTGCGCGCAGCCCAGAGCGGCGCGGAGGCCCGAGCCGCCAGCGCCGATGACGACGACGTCGAACTTGTGGTCGATGAACTTGTAGGCCGACATCAATGGGCTCCGGTCACGCTCAGGGCGACCTTGAGGATCGAGAAGATCCCCACGGCGCCAGCCAGCACGCAGACGAACAGGTTGCCGATCACCAGGGCGGACTTGGTCGTGAAGCGGTAGATATAGTCTTCGATCACCACCTGGACGGCGCTTTGCAGGTGCACCAGGGCCGAGATCAGCAGCAGGCCCAGCAGCACGGCGTTCAGCGGCTGGCCGATCCAGGTCGCGACCGTGTGCTGGTCGGCGCCAATCAGCTTCAGGGCGCTGTAGACGCCCCAGACGGTCAGCGGCGCGAAGGCCAGGCCCGACACGCGCTCGGTGATGAAGTGGCCGACGCCGTGGTGCGACGAGCCCATGCCCCGGGCGCGCGACAGCGGCGTGCGGAACTGGATGGGCTGGAAGAGGTCCTTGTTGCTGCTCATCAGAACGCTCCGTTCGCGCCGGCGATGACCCAGGTGACGATCGTCGCCACGACCGCGAAGGCGATCGCCATGGCGCCGGTCATGTCGGCGATGCGCGGGGCGAAGCCCTTGCCGGTGTCCCAGAAGGTCTGGCGGAGGGTGTAGGCGACGTTGAAGAACACCGCGAAGGTCTCGCCCAGCAAAACCAGCTTGCCGATCGGCGAACCGATCACGGCCAGGTACCCCGCGTAAGCGTCGGGACCGGCGGCCAGGGCCGCGGCCCAGCCGGCCAGGATCACGGCGCCGACCCACAGGCCGACGACGCAGCCGCGGTGCAGGATCGAGCAGGCCATGGTGATATGCCAGCGCCACACCTGCAGGTGCGGCGACATCGGGCGCTCAGGCAGCCCCCGGCTCGTGTCGGTCATGGGAGGTCCAACCTCAGTAGCCTTTGTGCGTTGCGGGATGCTTTTAAGCGCGAGGGCGGGGGTGTCAATTAAACGGGGCCGTGTTGAGAAACGTTCTCAGTCCCGCTCCGCGTAGGTTAAGGAACCCCTAATGCCAAGGTTGCGTTAGGATGTGTCGCTTTAGGGGGAAGCATATCCGGCTCATGAGCAGTCCGATCGATTTCAGAGCGGTGTTCGATCGGATATCGACCCCCTACATGCTGATGGATCAGGACCTGATCATCCGCGAGATGAACCAGGCCTATCTCGACGCCACGGGCCGTCCGCGCGAGGAGATGCAGGGTCGCTACGTGTTCGAGGCCTTCCCGTCCGAAGGCGAGAGCCGGCGGCTGCTGGAAGAGTCCCTGAAGCGCACCCGCGACACAGGCGAGACTGACGTTATCGCCGTCCTGCACTACGCCATCCCGCGCCCCGAGGCGGCCGGCGGCGGGTTCGAGGACCGCTACTGGAGCTGCACCCACACCTGGGCGCCGGGGGCCGACGGCGGCGGCTTCATCCTGCAGAACACCCAGGACATCACCGACCTGCGCCGCCTCAAGGACGAGGCCTTCCGTCCCGAAGCCCCGCCGACCACCGCCATGCTGGGCGACTCCGTCCTGCGCCGCGTGGAGACCCTGCAGTCGCAGAGCGTCCAGATCCGCCGCCTGTTTATGCAGGCGCCCAGCTTCGTGGCGGTGCTGACGGGACCCGACTACGTGTTCGACTTCGCCAACGAGGCGTACCTGCGCCTGATCGGCCGGCGCGACGTCATCGGCAAGACGCTGGAAGAGGCGCTGCCGGAGATCCGCGAGCAAGGCTTCATCCAGCTGCTGGACGACGTGCGTCGCACGGGCGAGCCGTTCATCGGCCGCGACGTGCCGGTCATGCTGGCGCGCAAGCCCGGCGAGGTTCTGGAGGAACGCTTCCTCGACTTCCTCTATCAGCCGATCGTCGAGGACGACGGCTCGATCTCGGGCGTGTTCGTCGAGGGCTCGGACATGACCGACCGGGTCCTGGCCAACCAGCGTCAGCGCCTGCTGATGGACGAGCTGAACCACCGCGTGAAGAACACCCTGGCGACGGTCCAGGCCATCGCCCAGCAGACCCTGCGCGGCGCGGCGGCGCCCGAGACCTTCGCGGCGGCCTTCGAGGCTCGGCTGCTGGCCCTGTCCCAGACCCACAACGCCCTGACCGACAGCCAATGGGCCGGCGCGGGCCTCAAGCAGATCTTGCTCCAGGAGCTGGGCCCCTACGGCGCCGAGCGCATCCGCATCGACGGGCCCGACGTCCACCTGCCGGCGCGGGTGGCCCTGTCGCTGGGCATGGTGTTCCACGAACTGGCCACCAATGCCGCCAAGTACGGGGCGCTGTCGACCGGCGGCGGCCGGCTGCTGCTGGACTGGACGCTGCCGGACGCCGGCGACACCCTGCGGTTCCAATGGCGCGAGACCGGCGGTCCGCCCGCCAGCATCCCCGAGCGCAAGGGCTTCGGCTCCCGCCTGATCGAGCGCAGCATTACCGGCGAGCTGCGCGGCGCGATCGCGGCCGACTACGGCGCGGACGGCCTGGCGGTGCGGTTCGATGTGCCGCTGGCGCGGGACTTCGACTAGCGGAAGACCGTCAGGGCCAGGTGCTGCAGCAGCATGATGGTCTTGGCGTCGCGGATGGCGCCGTCGGCGATCATGGCCAGGGCCTCGTCGATACCCGGCTCCAGCACCTCGATATCCTCGCCCTCGTCGGGATGGCCGCCGCCGTCGCCGATCCGCATGGAGGCGTCGTACTCGGCCACGAAGAAGTGCAGGATCTCGGTCACCGAGCCGGGGCTCATGAAGGCCTCGAACACCTTGCGGACCTCACCCAGGCGATAGCCCAGCTCCTCCTCGACCTCGGCCCGGATGCGCACCTCGGGCGCGGCGTCGTCCAGCAGGCCGGCGGCCGCCTCGATCAGCAGGTCGTCATAGCCGTTGACGAAAGCCGGATAGCGGAACTGCTTCACCAGCAGCACCGTGCGGTTCTCGAGGTTGTAGGGCAGCAGCACCGCCCCGTTGCCACGGTCGTAGTGCTCGCGATGCTGGGTCTGCCAGGTCCCGTCGCGACGCCTCCAGTCGAAGGCCGTCGTCTTCAGGACGTACCAGTTGTCGGAGAGCAGCTTGGTCTCGCGGACGCGGATGCGATCTTTGACGGTCATGTTCGTCGACTAATGGTCGCGCCGGGCGGAAACAAGGCTTACCAAAAGGCGTCGCAAACACCTGGGGAGGAACCATGCGCCGTTATCTGCTGTCGATGATCGCGGTTGGAACGATGATGACCGCCACCGCCGCCCACGCCGTGCAGATGTCCTGTCCGGTCACGCAGAAGGGCAAGCACCTGAGCGCCGTCTCGCTGTTCGACGGCCCGCCCGAGGACAAGGCCGAGCTGCGTCCCGAGGAAGGTCGCGAGAAGAACGGCCTGCTGCGCACCTACTGGATGCTCGAAGACATCCACAAGGCCGGCCGCGTCCCGCATGTGGTCTGCGACTATGACGGCGGCGGCAAGGTCGTCATGAAGCCGGGCAAGACAGTCAAGGCTTGCATCCGCTTCCTGCAGCGCGACCGCAAGGGCGAGTACCGCGTGTTCTCGGTGCGTTGCGAGTAGCTAGTCCCTGACGCGGGCGACATAGTCCGCCGACCGCATCTCTTGCAGGCGCGAGACCGTGCGCTCGAACTCGAAGGCCCCGTCGCCCTCGGGATACAGCGCCTCGGGCTCGGCCTCGGCCAGGGCCACCAGCTTGGCGTCGGCCTCGTAGAGGGCGTCGATCAGGGTGTTGAAGCGCTTGGCCGCGTCGCGCCGGGCCGGCGACAGCAGCGGTACGTCTTCCAGAAAGATGGTGTGGAAGCGCTCGGCCACGGCCAGATAGTCCTGCGGCCCCAGGGCCTGCTGGCACAGGCTGGCGAACGACGAGCGCAGCATCCCGCCGGCGGCGCGCGGCAGGCGCATCTTGCGACCCAGCACCTCCAGCGTCGCGCCGGTCTCGGCCGCGCCGTCCAGCATGTCGGCCCACAGCCGCTCGAACTCGGCCTGGTTGGCCTTGTCATTGGGAGCCAGCCACGTGCGAGCCGCGCGCAGGCGGTCCAGGCGGAAGTCGACCGGGCCCCGGATGGCGACGATGTCCATCGCCTCCTTCAGCATGGCGATGAACGGCGTGAAGAGCTGGCGGTTGAGGCCGTCCTTATAGAGGTCGTCCGGCGGCCGGTTCGAGGTGGCCACCAGGGTGACGCCCCGCGCGAACAGCGCCTCGAACAGCCTTCCCAAGATCATCGCGTCGGCGATGTCGGTGACCTGCAGCTCGTCGAAGCACAGCAGGCGGGCGTTCTGAGCGATCAGTTCGGCGGTCGGGACGATCGGGTCGTCGCCCTTGTGCTGACCAAAGCGCGCCTTGCGGGCCGCGGCGTCGCCCTTGCGCCAGGCGTCGATGTCGGCGTGGACCTCGGCCATGAAGGCGTGAAAGTGAATGCGGCGCTTCTTGGTGACCGGGGCGCTGTCGAAGAACAGGTCCATCAGCATGGACTTGCCGCGCCCGACCGGCCCCCACAGATAGACGCCCCGCTGGCTCTTGGGCTTGCGGCCGAACAGCGAGAAGCCGGGTTCGCCGGCATTGTCCAGGTCGGCCTCCAGCCGCGACAGCGCCTCGACGGCGGCGGCTTGGGCCACATCGGGCTTGATCTCGCCCTGGGCCAGGCGCTCGCGATAGGCGGTGCGGAGAGATGTCGGCATCGGGATGTGCGGTTAGCGCGTGAGGCCGCGCAAGGGAAGCCCGCCCATGCGTCACCCTCATGCTGACAGGCCCGGCGACGCGGCCTAAGCTCCCGTCATGGTTCATGTTCCGGCCGTCGGGGTGGTCGGTGCGCGACAGACGCCGCAGCCCCACATCATCGACACCTTGATCGCCGAGCGCGCGCCGCGCCTGACGGGATCGCCGCTCTGGCCGCTGGTCCGTCTGCTCGTCTATCGGATGCTCGACTATCGCAAGGCCCGGCGGATGGCGGAGACCATCTGCCAGCTCGGTGGCCGCGCGGCGCTGGACCATGTCTCGGACCTGCTGGCCCTGAAGGTCGAGGTCTCGGGCCTGGAGAACCTGCCGGCGAGCGGCCGGGTCATCATCGTCTCGAACCATCCGACCGGCATCGGCGACGGGGTGGCGGTCTATGACGCGATCAAGACCCGGCGGCCGGATGTCGTCTTCTACGCCAATGCCGACGCCCACCGGGTCTGCCGCCGCTTCGACGAGGTGCTGATCCCGGTCGAGTGGGTCGAGGAAAAGCGCAGCCGCGAGCGCATGCGGTTGACCCTGACCATGACCCGCGAGGCGATGGAGGCCGAGCGGGCGCTGATGATCTTCCCGGCCGGCCGCCTGGCGATGGAAGACGAGACAGGCCAGCTGACCGATCCGCCGTGGATGACCTCGGCCGTATCCCTCGCCCGCAAGTATGCCGCGCCGATCATCCCGATCCACCTGACCGGGCCGCGCTCGCACCTCTTCCACTTCTTCGACCAGCGCTGGAAGGAGATGCGCGACATCACGCTCTTCCATGAGCTGCTGAACAAGAAGGGCCGGCCCTTTTCGCTGATCATCGGGGCGCCGATCGACGCCGAGGCCTTGCCCCATGACGCGGCAGAAGCCACGGAGGCGTTGAAGCGCTATGTGGAGCGCGTATTGCCGAATGACCCGACGAGCGCCCTGACGTGACCGAAGTCTTCCTTGCCGACGAGGCCGCGACCCAGGACCTGGGCCGCAAGCTCGCCGCGTCCCTGCGCCCCGGCGACGCCCTGTGCCTGACCGGTCCGCTGGGGGCCGGCAAGTCGACCCTGGCCCGCGCCCTGATCCGCGCCCTGACGACGCCGGAAGAGGACGTGCCCAGCCCGACCTTCACCCTGGTGCAGTTCTACGAGACCGCCGACTTTCCCCTGGCCCACTTCGACCTCTACCGCCTGTCGGACCCCGACGAAGCCTATGAGATCGGCCTGGACGAAGCCTTGGACGGCGGCGTTGCTTTGATCGAATGGCCCCAGCGGCTCGAAGGGCGTTTGCCCGCGACTCGGCTCGATATAGACATCGCCCTGGACGGCGACGCGCGACGCGCCGTCATCGTGCGGCACGGCGATTTCGAAGGACGTGATCTTGAGTTCTGAGCGCGAGACGGCCAAGGCCGCGTTCCTTTCCGCCAACGGCTTCGGCGACGTCCGCCGCGAGAGCCTGGGCGGCGACGCCTCGACGCGGTCCTACGAGCGCCTGCATCGCGGCGACCAGACCTTCATCTTCATGGACCAGCCGCCGTCGGTCGAGACCGCGCCTTGCCCGCCGGACGCTACGCCGGAACAGCGCGCCGCGCTCGGCTACAACGCCCTGGCCCGCCTGGCCGCCGGCCGCGTGGACGCCTTCGTCGCCTGCGCCGGCTGGCTGAACGCCCAGGGCCTGTCGGCCCCCAAGGTGCTGGCTGCCGATCCGCACCAAGGCCTGGCCGTTCTGGAAGACCTGGGCGACAACCTCTATGCCCGCCTGATCGAGGCCGGGACCGACGAGGCCCCGCTGTATGACGCCGCCATCGACGGCCTGCTGGCTCTGCATGCGGCGCCAACGCCGAGCATGCTCGACTTCGACGGCTCGACCTGGCCGCTGCTGACCTATGACGACCTGGCGCTGAAGACCGCCCATGACATCTTCGTCGAGTGGCAACCCAAGTTCCGCGATGTCCGCTTCGACGATGACGCCCTGGCCGAGTGGGAAGCCATCTGGGCCCCGATCCGCGCCAAGGGCGAAGCCGGCGCGACCGTCTTCTGCCACCGCGACTATCACGCCGAGAACCTGATCTGGCTCCCGGAACGCCAGGGCGCGGCCCGGGTCGGCATGTTGGACTTCCAGGATGCGGTCCTGGCCCACCCGGCCTGGGACCTGTCGATGCTGCTGCACGACGCCCGCCGCACCGTCTCGCCCGAGCGCGAGGCCGCCAGCCTGGACCGCTACCTGGCCGCCCGACCCGAGCTGGACCGCACCGCCTTCCTGGCCGACTACCATGCGTTGGGCGCGCTCAACATCATCCGGATCCTGGGCATCTTCGCCCGCCTGGTGACCCGCGACGGCAAGCCCCGCTACGCCGACTTCATCCCGCGCCTGTGGGTCTATCTGGACGTCTGCTTCGCCGATCCGGCCCTGGCCGACCTGAAGGCCTGGTTCGACCAGTACGTGCCGGTGGAGACCCGCCGATGACCGCGCCCAAGATCGCCATGGTGCTGGCCGCCGGCCTCGGCACGCGCATGCGCCCGCTGACCAACGACCGGCCCAAAGCCCTGGTCGAGGTGCACGGCAAGGCCCTGATCGACCACATGCTGGACCGCCTCGCGGCCGCCGGCGTCGAGACGGCCGTGGTCAATGTCCACGCCTTCGCCGATCGTCTCGAAGAGCATCTGAAGACACGCCACACAGCCCCGAAGATCGTCATCTCCGACGAACGTCCGGAAGCTCTGGAAACCGGCGGCGGCCTCAAGCACGCCCGGCCGCTGCTGGGCGAGGGTCCGGTCTGGGTCGCCAACATCGACTCCGTCTGGATCGAGACCGGCGTCCCGGCGCTGGACGCCATGGCCGCCGCTTGGGATCCGGCCAAGATGGACGTCCTCCTGATGCTGGCCCCGACCGCCACGTCGCTGGGTTTCCACGATAGCGGCGATGTCTTCCTGGAAGACGACGGCGCGATCCGCTTCAAGGCGGCCGGCGAGACCGGGCCGCTGGTCTATGTCGGCGTCCACATCTGTGACCCGGCCATCGTCAAGGACGGTCCCGAAGGTCCGTTCTCCCTGACCCCGCTGTGGAAGACGCTGGCCACAGACCGCCGCGTTCACGGCGTCACCCCCGACGGGCTCTGGATGCATGTCGGCGATCCCGACGCCAAGCTGGCGGCCGAAGCGAAACTCTCAGAAGGATGACCGGACCGGCCCCCTTCTTCGAAAGAGCGGGGCCGCGCTGGTTCTCGATCCCCGCCCATCGCCCGTTCGTCGACGACCTGGCGCGCGGCCTGCTGAACACGCTGGAGCCGCTGGGTCCCGAGGCCCTGCCCCGCGCGACGGTCCTGACCCCGACCCGACGCGGCGCCCGCGCCCTGGCCGACGCCTTCCTGGCGGTCGGCGGCGGGCGGGCTTTGCTGCTGCCGCAGATCCGCCCGCTTGGCGACCTGGACGAAGGTGAGCCGCCGTTCGAGCCAGGCGAGCTGGCCCTCGACCTCCCGCCGGGCGTCTCCTCACGCCGTCGCCGGTTCGAACTGGCGCGGCTGGTCGTCGACCACGGCGACAAGCTGTCGTTCAAGCCCGGTCCGGTGCAGGCGCTGGAACTGGCCAAGGCGCTGTCGGAGTTCCTCGACAGCTGCCAGATCGAAGAGATCGAATTCGAAGACAGGCTGGACGGCCTGGCCGAGGGCGACCTAGCCCAGCACTGGCAGGTCTCGGCCCGCTTCCTGAAGGCGGTGCTCAGCGCCTGGCCCAAACGGCTGGACGCCCTGGGCCTGATCGACGTCTCCGAGCGTCGCGTCCGTCTGCTGCGCGCCCTGGAAGCCCAATGGAAGAACGACCCGCCGACGGAGGTGCTGGTCGCCGCCGGCTCGACCGGCACCGCACCGGCCACCGCCGATCTGCTGCGCGTCGTCGCCGCCGCCCCCAAGGGCGCCGTGGTCCTGCCCGGCCTCGACGAAGACCTGGCCGACAGCGCCTGGGACCGCATCGAGGGCACGCCCGGCGAGCAGCATCCGCAAGGCGCCATGAAGCGCCTGCTGGACCGCGCCGGCGTCTCGCGCGCCGACGTCCGCGCCTGGGTCCCCGACGTCGACAGCCGGGGTCGCTGGCGGCGGCGGATCGTCAACGAGGCGCTGCGTCCGGCCGAGGCCACCGCCGACTGGCTGGCCCAGATCGCCGCCCTGCGCGCCGAGGCTCCCGGCCTGGACCCGATCGCCGAGGGCCTGACCGGCTTCTCGGTCATCGCCGCCCGCGCCGAGGAAGAAGCCGCCGGCGCCTGCGCCCTGCTGCTGCGCGAGGCGTTGGAGACCCCGGACAAGACCGCCGCCCTGGTCACCCCCGACCAGACTTTGGCCCGCCGGGTGATGACCCGCCTGCAGCGCTGGGGCGTCATCCCCGACAGCTCGGCCGGCGCGCCGCTGGCCGCCGCCGGCTCGGCGATCTTGGCCCTGCACCTGGCGCGGCTGGTCGAGGAACCGCTCAATCCCGTCCGCCTGCTGGCCTTCGCCAAGCATCCGCTGGTGCTGGCCGAGGACGAGGCCGCGGCCGCCGCAACGCTGGAACGCAAGGGCCTGCGGGGCGCCGCGCCGGGCTCGAAGGAGGTCCTGCGCGCTCGGCTGAAGGATGCCCCCGAGGCCCTGGCCCTGTGCGACCGGGTCCTGGCCGCCGTCGACCACGCCTCGTCCGTCTATGCCGACGGCTTCGCCCAACCCTGCCGCGCGGCCCAGGCGATCGTCGAGGCGCTGGAAGGCCTGATCGCCACGAACCGCCTGTGGGCCGGCGGCGCGGGCGAGAGCCTGGGCGGGCTGATGGCCGCCCTGATCCAGGACGGCGAGCCCCTGCCCGACGCCTCGCCCCAGGCCTTCGCCGACATCCTCGACCGCCTGGTCAACGAGGAGACCGTCCGCGTCGGCGGCGCCACCCATCCGCGTCTGCGCATTCTGGGCGCCATCGAGGCCCGCCTGGTGCGCGCCGATCGCCTGGTGCTGGCCGGGCTGGAGGAAGGCGTCTGGCCACAGGGCGCGCCGATCGATCCCTTCCTGTCGCGGCCCATGCGCAGCCGCCTTGGCCTGCCGCCGCCCGAGCGCCGCGTCGGCCTGACCGCCCACGACTTCGCCCAAGCCGCCAGCGCGCCAGACGTCGTGCTGGTCCACTGCGAACGCCGTGGCGGCGCGCCGGCCGTCGAGTCGCGCTGGCTGTGGCGCCTGAAGACCCTGGCCGCCGGCGCGGGCCTGGCCCTGCCCCGTCGCGACGACGTGCTGGACTGGGTCCGCGCCTTGGACGCGCCCGATCCCTACGCCCCGATCGGCCGCCCGGCCCCGACCCCGCCGGTCGAGGACCGCCCGCGCAAGATGGCCGTCACCCGCGTCGAGGCCCTGACCCGCGATCCCTACGCCGTCTGGGCGCGCGACATCCTCAAGCTCTATCCGCTGGAGCGTCCCGACGAGCCGGTTGAGGCGCGAGCACGCGGCACCGCCATCCACGCCGCGTTCGAAGACTTCGCCGAGCGGTTCCCAGACGCCGTGCCGCTCGACGCGGCCGCCGTGTTCGAAAAGCTCTATGTCGATCACCTGATCCAGGCCGGCATGCCGCCGACCGCCCTGGCCCGCGAAAAGGCCTTGGCTCGTGAAGCCGCCCTTTGGGTCGCCGACTGGGAGCGCTCGCGCCGGACCACGGCCCGCAAGGTCGTCGTCGAGGCGGCCGGCGAGCTGTCGCTCAGCATCAACGGCCGCCCCTTCACCCTGACCGCCAAGGCCGACCGCCTGGAACCGACCGCCGACGGGACCGCCCACATCCTCGACTACAAGACCGGCGCCGCGCCGTCGCAGAAGCAGGTCGACACCGGCTTCTCGCCGCAGCTGACCCTGACGGCGGCGATCCTGATGCACGGCGGCTTCCCCGACCTGGGCAAACCCACGCCCGGCGACCTGACCTATGTCCGCGTCACCGGAAGACGTCCTGCTGGCGAGGAGCAAGTCCGAGCTCTTGCCGGCGAAGAATCCAGCGCAGCCGCGACCAAGGCGCTGGAAGGCCTCTCGACCCTGATCGCCCGCTATGACGACCCGGCCGAGCCCTACCGCTCGCGGGTCGCCCCGCAGTTCGTGAAAGAGCACCCCGGCGACTACGCCCACCTGGCCCGCGTGTTCGAATGGTCGACCAGCGGCGACGACGGGGACGGCGAATGAGCGCCTTCGATCCCCAGCGCATCGCGGCCGATCCGGCGATCTCGGCCTTCGTCACCGCCAATGCCGGGTCGGGCAAGACCAAGACCCTGATCGACCGGGTGGCGCGCCTGCTGCTGGCCAAGGTCAAGCCCGAGGCGATCCTGTGCGTGACCTATACCAAGGCCGCCGCCGCCGAGATGCAGCGACGCCTGTTCGAGCGCCTGGGCAAGTGGTCGGTGACCAGCGACGCCGATCTGCGGGCCGAACTGGTCAAGCTGGTCGGCGAACCGGAGGCGACCTACGACGCCAAGCGATTGTCCGAGGCCCGCGCCCTGTTCGCCCAGGCGCTGGAGACGCCCGGCGGCCTGAAGATCCAGACCATCCACGCCTTCTGTGAGAAGCTGCTGCGGCGCTTTCCGCTGGAGGCTGGGGTCTCGCCCGGCTTCACGGTGATGGACGACCAGGCCGGCGCCGCCATCGCGCGCGCCGCCCGCCGGGCCCTAGCGGCCTGGGTAGATAGCCAGAATGATCCAGTTGCCGAGGCCTACGCTCGCTTCTCGGTGGCGCTCGACTTCCAGAGCTTCGAAGCGATGTTCACTGGCTTTGAAGCTCGGCGGGGCCAGATTGCAGCTTATATCGATCGTTGCGGCGGCCAATTCATCAACGTCCTGGCCGATGTCTGGCGAAACTGCGGTTTCGACGCGCCGACCTCGGCCGCCGGTCTAGCTGAACAGGCCATGGCGCGCCTGGACCTCGGTGCCTGGCGAGCGGCAGCAACCGTACTGTTCGACGGCGGCGGCAAACAGGACGCGAAATATGCTGAGGCCCTAGCAGCTGTCGCCCGAGATCCGGACGCGACGCTGGACCTCGCCCTGCGTGCGCTGTTCACGGAGGGCGGGGAAGGTACACCTGCCACTTGGCCGGCCAAGACCTCCGGTCTGAAGAGCCGCGAAGACCTCCGCGAGTCGCTACTTCTGGAACAAGCCAAGCTTGAAGTGGCCCGCGAACGGGTGCGCGCCGCCAAGGTCGCCGAGGATACGACCGATGCCCTGCTGTTGGCCGGCATGTACCTTGCCAAGCACGTCGAGGAGAAGGAAGCACGCGGCGCGCTGGACTTCACCGACTTGATAGACCGAGCCAAAACGCTGTTGACCCAGAAGGTCGATGCAGCCTGGGTGCTCTACAAGCTAGACGGCGGTATCGACCATATCCTGCTGGATGAGGCCCAAGACACCGCACCTGAGCAGTGGGAAATCTTAAGCGCGCTGACCGCCGACTTCTTCGCTGGCGAGACCGCGCCAGGTTGGAGTGATCGTAAGGCAGGACGCAGCCTTTTCATCGTCGGCGATGAGAAGCAGTCCATCTATTCGTTCCAAGGTGCCGATCCCACGCGGCTGCTAGAAGAAACACAACGCTACATCGCCCTCATCGAAGAAATTCGGCCAGGCGGCGGCCAGAGCGTGCCTTTGACCATGTCGTATCGCTCCACTCGTCAGGTCTTGAGCTTCGTTGATGCGCTCTTATCCGACCCAGAAACCCATGCGGCCGTGCCCCCACCCTCGGGCATGGACCTGGTGCGCCACGAGTTGTTCCGGCACGGCCATCCCGGCTGCGTCGACCTGTGGCAACTGACCCGCGAGCGCCCCGGCGAGGAGCGCGAGGCCTGGGACGCGCCGGTCGATTCCGAGAGCGAGCACAGCGCCAATCGCCGCCTGGCCGAAGCCATCGCCGCCGAGACCGCCGCGATCCTGCAGCGCGGCGACGCCGTCTTCGACAAGGAGATCGGCCGCCACCGCGCCGCCCACGCCGGCGATATCCTGGTGCTGGTCCGTCGGCGCAAGGTGCTCTTCGAGGAGATCATCCGGGCTCTGAAGCGACGCGGCGTGCCGGTGGCCGGGGCCGACCGGCTGTCGCTGTCCAGCCACATCGCCTTCGAGGATCTGCTGGCCTTGGGGCGGTTCATCCTGTTCCCGGATGACGACCTGACCCTGGCGGCGCTGCTGAAGACGCCGTTCTGCGCGCTGACCGACGAGGACGTCTACGCCTTGGCCAAGGGTCGCCGCGCCACGCTGTGGGCCGAGTTGCGCCGCCGGGCCGAGGAGCGTCCCGAATGGAACGCCGCCCGGACGGTGCTGGATTGGGCGCTGACCGAGGGCCGCAAGCGCCAGCCGTTCGAGTTCTTTGCCGGTTGGCTCGGCCTGACGGACGAGGGAGGCCGCTCACATCGCGCCAAGGTGCTGACCCGGCTGGGGGCCGAGGCCGAGGAAGCGCTGGACGAGTTCTTGGCCCAGGTGATGGAGGCCGAGCAGCGCGGGGTGCGTGACCTTGAGGCCCTGGTCGCCGACTTCGCGGCCCTGGACATCGTGGTCAAGCGCGAGATGGAGGGCGCCCGGCGCGAGGTGCGGGTGATGACCGCTCACGGCTCCAAGGGCCTGGAGGCGCCCATCGTCTTCCTGCCCGAGACCACGGTAAAGCGCGGGGCCGGCGGCTCGCCGCTGCTGGTCACCGAGGACGGGGCCTTGCTTTGGGCCGCTAGCGGCAAGGGCGACTGCGACGCCTCGGCCAAGGCGCGGAAGCTGCGCGAGGACAAGGAGAGCCAGGAGGCCCTGCGCCTGCTGTACGTGGCCCTGACCCGCGCGCGGGAGCGGCTGATCCTGTGCGGTCGCATCGACGCCCGCACCAAGGACGACAAGGTCGGCGGCTGGTACGCCGCCGCCCGCGCCGCCTTCGGCCATGCCGATATCGCGCCGGATGTGCGGAGGATCGGCGACGAGGAGACCGGCTTCCTGCGCTACGGCCCCGATCCGGAAAGCGCGCCGCGTGTCGAGGAGGACGTCCGCGCCTCGGCGGCCGCGCCGGCCTGGATCAAGGCCGTGGCCCCGCCCGAACCGGCCGCCGCGCGCTACGCCGCCCCATCGCGGATCGAGGACAATGCCCGCGTCCCGGCCCCCTCGCCGCTGGCGCGGGTCTCGGGCCTGGGTCGTTATCGCCGAGGCGAGATCGTCCACAAGCTGCTGCAGCTCTTGCCCGACGTCGCGCCGGACCAGCGGGCCATCGCGGCCGGAAGATTGCTCGCCGCCGAGCGCGACCTGACCGACGAGCAGCGCCAAGAGATGGCGACCGCGGCGTTCGGCGTGCTGGACGACACGCGATTCGCCGCCGTGTTCGGACCCGGCTCACGCGCCGAGGTCGCCTTGGCCGGGACCAGCGTCCATCTGCCCAAGGGCCTGGCAGTCTCGGGCCGCGTCGACCGGCTGGTGGTCGACGAGGGCCGCGTTCTGGTCGTCGATTACAAGACCAATCGCCCCTCGCCCGACCGTATCGAAGACGCCGATTCCGCCTATCTGGCCCAGATGGCGGTCTATGCCGCCGTGCTGCGCGAGGTGTTCCCCGGCCGCACCGTCGAGGCGGCTCTGGTGTGGACGGACGGCCCCAAACTGATGCCGGTTCCAGAAAAGGTGATGGTCGAAGCGCTGGCCCGCCTGACCTAATCCCGTTGCCGGACGCGCGCCGTCCTCCTACATCTTCTGCAAGCACCCGGAACGAATCCGGGAACATCGACTTTATCGCGTCCTCCGCGCTGATCCGCGTGACGCCAGACTGGAGCAGACCATGAGCACCGTTGTGGTGACCGACGCCACCTTCGAATCCGACGTCCTGAAGGCCAGCAAGCCTGTGCTGGTCGACTTCTGGGCCGAGTGGTGCGGTCCCTGTAAGCAGATCGCCCCGGCCCTGGAGCAGATCTCGGAAGAGCTGGCCGACGTTGTCACCGTCGCCAAGGTCAATATCGAGGACAGCCCGACGACCCCGTCGCGCTACGGCGTCCGCGGCATTCCGACCATGATGCTGTTCCGCGATGGTCAGATGACCTCGATGAAGGTCGGCGCCATGCCGAAGCAGAAGATCCTGGAATGGCTGAACGAAGCCGGCGTTCAACCGGCCTAAGCGGCTTTCAGGCTTGAATTGAAGACGCCCGCTCCGGTCTCCGGGGCGGGCGTTTTCGTGCGGGTCACTTCTTTCCGGTGACGATGAAGGGCGAGACCGAGACCGGCGGGGCTTTCTTTTCGGCCTTCGGTTTGCGGACTTCTTTGTTGGACTTCTTCTGACCCTTGGCCATCGGCGGTTCCTGCCAGGGCGGGCGCGCCTGCCGAGGATGTCCAGCGGGCCGTGCCGCCCTATCGGCGTCCGCCAGCCTTACGCGCTTAGGCGGGCCAAGTCTCTGGGCTCATCGCCAGCACCTCGCCGGCCAGATAGAGCGAGCCGCAGATCAGGACGTGGGGCGTCGGCTCCAGCTGGAGCGCCCGGCCTAGGGCGTCCTCGACCGAATCGCAGGCGCAGGCCCGCAGGCCGGCCAGTTCGGCGGCGGCCGCGGTATCGGCGGCGCTGGCCGCGGCGTGGCCTTCGAAGGTGACGGTGAAAACCTTAGCGGCCACGCCCCGGAAGGCGCCGAAGAAGCCGGTCGCGTCCTTGTTGGCCAGCAGGCCCGAGATCAGCGCCACTGGTCGGCCGTCACGGGCGGCGAGGTCGGCGACGGCGCGGGAGACCGCGCGGCCGGCATGCGGATTGTGGCCGCCATCCAGCCAGAGATCGGCGCCGGCCGCCTTGGCGCGGTCAGCCAGCGGGCCGGCGGTCAGGCGCTGGAAGCGGGCGGGCCAGATCGTGCTGGCGATGCCACGTCCCATGGCGGCTTCGTCGATTCGGTCGTCGCCCAGCGCCAGCAGGCCGGCGACGGCCAGGCCCGCGTTGGCGAACTGGTGATCACCGGGCAGCGAAGGCGCGGGCAGGTCCAGCAGGCGGTCCTGCATCTGGACCAGCAGCCGGCCGCGCTCGTTCCAGGCGTCGAAGTCGCGGCCCATCAGGGTCAGCGACGTGCGAGCTCGCTCGGCGGCGGCCTCGATCACGGTCTCGGCGTCTTCCTGCTGGCGGGCCGAGACGGCGGGCGCGCCGGGCTTGATGATGCCGGCCTTCTCGACCGCGATCTTGCCCAGGGTGTCGCCGAGGAATTCGCGGTGATCGATGTCGACCGGGGCGATGACGCTGACCTTGGGCGTGACGACGTTGGTGGCGTCCAGGATCCCGCCCAGGCCGACCTCGACGATGCAGAGATCGGCCGGGACCTCGGCGAAGGCGACGAAGGCGGCGACCGTGGTGATCTCGAAGAAGGTGATCGGCAGGCCGGCATTGGCCTGTTCGACGCGGTCCAGCACATCGGCCAGGTGGTCGTCGGTGATCAGGGTCCCGGCCAGGCGGATGCGCTCGGAAAAGCGCACGAGGTGCGGCGAGGTGAAGACGTGGACCTTGAGGCCCGCCGCCTCGGCCATGCTCCGCAGATAGGCGACCGTCGAGCCCTTGCCGTTGGTGCCGGCGACGTGGATCACCGGCGGCAGGCGGTTCTGCGGATCGTCCAGAGCGGCGCACAGCCGCCGCATCCGGTCCAGCGACAGGTCGATCAGCTTGGGATGCAGCGCCTGGAGCCGCGCGAGGGCAGCGTCATGGGCGCGGAGGTGGTCGCTCAATCCCGAGCTCAGGCGGCTTTGCGGTTGCGGCCCATCATCAGGGTGCCGAGCATCGAACCCAGCACCTGCGGCAGCTCCTTGCGGTGCGTGACGCGGTCGACCATGCCCTTTTCGACCAGATATTCCGAGCGTTGGAAGCCCGGCGGCAGGGTCTCGCGGATGGTCTGCTCGATGACGCGCGGACCGGCGAAGCCGATCAGGGCGCCCGGCTCGGCCAGGTGGATGTCGCCCAGCATGGCGTAGGAGGCGGTGACGCCGCCGGTGGTCGGGTCGGTGAGGACCACGACGTAGGGCAGGGCCGCGTCCTTCAGCTCGTTGATCGCCAGGGTCGTGCGGGCCATCTGCATCAGCGACAGCGCGCCTTCCTGCATGCGGGCGCCGCCGGCGGCGGTGTAGGCGATCAGCGGAACTTCACGCTCCAGCGCGGCCTTGGCGGCGGCGATGAAGCCCTCGCCCGCGGCCATGCCCAGCGAACCGCCCATGAAGGCGAAATCCTGGACCAGCACCACGGCGTCGACGCCGCCGACCTTGCCGTAGCCGATGGCCATGGCGTCCGGCTCGCCGGTCGCCTTGCGGGCCGCGACCAGGCGGTCCTTGTAGGGCTTGCCGTCCGAGAAGTGCAGCGGGTCTTCCGGCACCGCCGGGGTCGGCAGGGCCTCGTACTGGCCGTCATCGAAGGTGAACTTGAAGCGGGCTTCCGGCCCGATCCGCATGTGGCGACCGGCCGGCGTGACCCACAGGGCCGCCTCCAGGTCGGCGCGGAAGATCATCTCGCCCGTGTCGGGGCACTTGATCCAGAGGTTCTCCGGCGTCTCGCGCTTGGAGAAAGCGCCGCGCACACCCGGCGCGATCCGCGACAGCCAGCCGCCACGGCGGTCGGTCGCTTGTTTCTTGTCGCCCTTTTTCGGGTCCTGGGGTTCAGCCATAGCCATAGCCTTAGAGCCTCACTTCGTCCCGACTCGCGCCGAACGCACAGCCTTAGCCAGCTCCGACGCCTTGAGAAGAACCTTCTCGGTCACGTTTTCGTTCAACTTGGCCGCCGACTCGATTTCATCGACCAGGGCCGAGCCCACCACGGCCGCGTCGGCCACACGGGCCACCTCGGCGGCGCGCTCGGGGGTGCGGATGCCGAAACCGACGGCGACCGGCAGGCCCGAGGCCTTGCGGATGCGCTCGACGGCCGGAGCCACCGCGTCAGCGTCGGCTTCCTTCACGCCGGTCACACCCGCGACCGAGACGTAATAGACGAAGCCCGAGGTGCGGCGGATCACGGCCGGCAGGCGCTTGTCGTCCGTCGTCGGCGAGGCCAGGCGGATTAGCGCGAGACCTTCAGCTTCCAGAGCGTCTGACAGCGGATCGGCTTCTTCCGGCGGGCAGTCGACGACGATCAGGCCGTCGACGCCGGCGTCGTTGGCTTGGCTAGCGAAGGTCTCGAAGCCGCGGTTCACCAGCGGGTTCAGATAGCCCATCAGGATGATCGGCGTGTCCTGGTCGCCTTCCCGGAACGCCCGGACGATGTCCAGCGTGCCGTTCAGCGTCATCTTCTGGGCCAGGGCGCGCTGGCTGGCGCGCTGGATGGTCGGGCCCTCGGCCATCGGGTCCGAGAACGGGAAGCCCAGTTCGATCAGGTCGGCGCCGGCGGCCGGCAGGCCCTTGACGATCTCGAGCGCGGTCGCCGCGTCCGGATCCCCGGCCATGACGTAAGCCACGAAAGCGGCGCGGCCCTCGGCCTTCAGCGCCGCGAAGCGACGGTCGATACGGTCCTTGGTCATGCGGCCTCTAGATCGTCCGCCCGAGCGCGTCGGCGACGGTGAAGATGTCCTTGTCGCCACGGCCCGACAGGCAGAGCACGATCACGCCGCCCTCGCCGATCTCCTTGGCCAGCTGCGGCAGCTTGGCCAGGGCGTGGGCGCTTTCCAGGGCCGGGATGATGCCCTCGAGCTCGGCGCACAGCTGGAAGGCCTCCAGGGCCTCGGCGTCGGTGCAGGTCAGGTACTGAGCCCGGCCGATGTCATGCAGGAACGAGTGCTCGGGACCGATGCCCGGATAGTCCAGGCCCGCCGAGATCGAGTGAGCGTCCTGGATCTGGCCGTCCTCGTCCTGCAGCAGGTAGGTCTTGTTGCCGTGCAGGACGCCCGGGCGGCCGCCGGTCAGGGACGCGGCGTGCTTGTCGGTCTCCAGGCCGTGGCCCGAGGCCTCGACGCCGTAGATCTTGACGCTCTCGTCGGCCAGGAACGGGTGGAACATGCCGATGGCGTTCGAACCACCGCCCACGCAGGCGACGACGGCGTCGGGAAGGCGGCCTTCAGCTTCCTGGATCTGGTCGCGGGTCTCAGAGCCGATCACCGCCTGGAAGTCGCGGACCATGGCCGGATAGGGGTGCGGACCGGCGGCGGTGCCGATCATGTAGTAGGTGTCTTCGACGTTGGTGACCCAGTCCCGCATCGCCTCGTTCATGGCGTCCTTCAGGGTCGCCGCGCCCGAAGTCACCGGTCGCACTTCGGCGCCCAAGAGGTTCATGCGGAAGACGTTGGGCTTTTGCCGGGCGACGTCGACGGCGCCCATATAGACCACGCAGGGCAGGCCGAAGCGGGCCGTGACCGTGGCCGAAGCGACGCCGTGCTGGCCGGCGCCGGTCTCGGCGATGATCCGGGTCTTGCCCATGCGCTGGGCCAGCAGGATCTGGCCCATGCAGTTGTTGATCTTGTGCGCGCCGGTGTGGTTCAGCTCTTCGCGCTTGAAATAGATCTTCGCGCCGCCCAGGTGCTTCGAAAGCCGTTCGGCGAAATAGAGTGGCGAGGGCCGGCCCACATAGTGGGTCAGGTAGCCCTTCAGCTCCTTCTGGAAGCTGGGATCGTTCTTGGCCTCGGTGTAGGCGCGGTCCAGCTCGAGCACGAGCGGCATCAGCGTCTCGGCCACATAGAGGCCGCCGTAGTCGCCGAAGCGGCCCTTGGCGTCCGGATAGGCGGACCAATCGTTAGGCTTTTGGGGGGCGTTCAAAGGCTCATCCAACAGCTACGCGCGTTTAACGGCGTCGAGAAACGCCGTGATCAGAGCGGGGTCCTTTAGGCCGGGACCGCGCTCCACGCCAGAAGAAACGTCCACGATCGGGGTTCCGGAGGTGGCGATGGCGTCCGCCACGTTCCACGGATCCAGCCCCCCGGCCAGGAAATGCGGGCGAGAAAATCGCCGGCCGGCCAGCAGTCCCCAGTCGAACCGTGCGCCCGTGCCGCCTGGCAGGGCGGAACCTTCCACGGGCTTGGCGTCGAACATCAGGTGCTCGGCGACGGTGTCGAAGGCGCCCGCCTGGTCGACATCGGCGCTGCTGGAGACCGAAAAGGCCTTGATGACGCCGACGCCGGCCCTGGCGGCGATCTCGCGGACCCGCGAGGGGGTCTCCTTGCCGTGCACCTGGATCAGGTCGGGGCGCATGGTCGCCATCAGGCGGTCGATCAGGGCGTCGTCGGGGTCGACCGTGACGGCGACCGTCTTCACGCCGCGACCGCGCACGGGCTCGATCAGGCGGGCCGCCGTCTCGGGCGCGACGTTGCGCGGGCTCTTCTCGAAGAAGACGAAACCCAGGAACGCCGCCCCGCCATCGAAAGCGGCTTTCACCGTCTCGGGGGTCGATAGTCCGCAGATCTTGGCCGTGGTCATGGTGGGTGCGGAGTTACGTGCGGGGAAGGAAAGAGGCAAGCCCAGGGATTCTGATGCCTGCCCCCTTCCCCCTTGATGGGGGAAGGGTCGGGGATGGGGGTGATCTGCTGAGCTGGCGGCTGTGCGCGGCATCAACCGCCGTATTCACCCCCACCCCTGCCCCTCCCCCATCGAGGGGGAGGGAACGCGTTTCATCGTCCTCGCGCCGTGTGGCTGCGAGTGGCTGAAAGGGACCGCGGAGCGCCGGGCTGCGCCCGGAGTGTGAAGTGTGTGTACCGTTTCGACGAAGCCAGACGCCCCGCGCAGCCGTTATCCGAAAGCCTCCGGAGCGCGGGGTTTTAACCCGCTTCCGACATCGCCTCCGACGGGCGGAGGGTTTGGCTCCCCTCCGGAACGCACGGGCGATTTCAGCCCATGCCTGCCGCGCCGCCGAAGTCTTCGCCGCCAGGGCTTCGTCCCGATGTTTCAGGGAGCCTGCCGCTGGATCCGCCGCGAAGACGCCTTCCCGAAGAAAGACCGACGAGCGCTACCCGCTCGACCACCCCTGACAGCCGCCCAAGTCGCCGGCCGGACGTCCCTTTCGCGCCATCAGGTGAGGATGATTATGCGGGCGCCGCCGAACGCGGATCATTGGCGCGCTGCATTTTTCTGGAAGCCGTTGATCCGGCGCGGCTTTGTCTCGAAAAGAACGGGGATACAGCGTCCTCAGTCTCCGTCCGAAGGTCACGATGGCCCCTATCCACGTCGATCCCGCCCATGTCCACGAGTTCGTCGACGCCGAGGCCTTCTACGCCTGGCTCGCCAAGAACCATGACAAGGCCCCCGAGGCCTGGATCAAGATCCACAAGGTCGGCTCGGGCCTGCCGTCGATCAACGCCAAGCAGGCCATCGACGTCGTGCTGTGCTGGGGCTGGATCGATGCGGTGCGCAAGGGCTTCGACGAGAAGAGCTTCCTCCAGCGCTACACGCCGCGCGGCAAGAAGAGCATCTGGAGCCAGATCAATGTCGACAATGTCGCCCGCCTGATCGACGAGGGCCGGATGACGCCGCACGGCCTGCGCGAGGTCGAGGCCGCCAAGGCCGACGGCCGCTGGGACCGCGCCTATGGCAGCGGCCAGGACATGAAAATCCAGGACGACCTGCAGGCGGCGATCGACGCCAGCCCGAAGGCCAAAGAGATGATGGAGACGCTGTCGGCCCAGAACCGCTTCGCCCTGGCCTTCCGGGTCCACAACATGAAGACCGAGACGGGGCGGAAAAAGAAGATCGCCGACCTGGTCGCCATGCTGGACCGGGGCGAGACGCCCTACCCTCAGAAGAAGAAAGGGTAAGGGCCGGCCGGCGCCGCAAGGGAATGGCGCCGACCGGAGGGCTTACGCGTCAGCTTACTCTTGCCGACAGGACCTAGATGGGAGGGTTGGCCGCCCGATAAAGACGGTGCGGCGCCCTGTCGCGGAGGTTGTGCTTAAGCTTATTCGGCCGCTTGCTCGACCGGTTGGTCGTAAGCGGCCATCAGCGCCATGTTGAGGATCTTGGACACCGAGGCCGACAGCGGCGCGATCTGCACCGACTTGGACAGGCCCAGCAGCACCGGCCCGATCACCGTGGCCCCGCCCAGCGACTGCACCAGCTTGGTGGCGATCGAGGCCGAGTGGATGGCGGGCATGATCAGGATGTTGGCGCTGTCGGTCAGGCGCATGAACGGGTAGTTCGCGCGCTTTTCCGGATCCAGGGCCAGCTCGGGCGGCATTTCGCCCTCATATTCGAACTCGACCTCCATGTCGTCGAGCATGGCCACGGCTTCGCGGACCTTCTCCGAGCGCAGGCCCATCGGGTTGCCGAAGGTCGAATAGCTCATGAAGGCCACGCGCGGCTTGAAGCCCAGGCGCTTGACGGCCCTGGCGGCCTCGCAGGCGATCTCGACGATCTCGTCGGCTTCCGGCAGCTCGGTGACGTTGGTGTCGGCCACGAAGATCGTCCGGCCCTTGGCCAGCACCACCGACATGCCCATGATCCGGCCGCCCGGGGCCGGGTCGATGACGCGCAGCACCTCTTCCAGGGCCTGGTCGAAGCTGCGGGTCACGCCGGTGACCATGCCGTCGGCCTCGCCCAGCGCCACCATCGAGGCGGCGAAGCTGTTGCGGTCCTGATTGATCAGGCGCTGGACGTCGCGCTTCAGATACCCCTGGCGCTGCAGGCGGTGATAGAGCGCGTCGACATAGTCCGGATTACGGTCCGACAGGCGGGCGTTGATGATCTCCAGGTCGACGACGGCGGGGTCCAGGCCCACCAGCTTCATGTTCTCGTGCACCAGGTTCTCGCGGCCGCACAGGATGGCCCGGCCGTAGCCGCCCGTCTGGTAGGCATAGGCGGCGCGGATGACGCTGGGGTCCTCGCCCTCGGCGAACACGATGCGCTTGGGGTTGGCCAGCACCGCGTTGGAGATCTTCTGCAGGAAGCCCGCCGTGGGGTCGAGGCGCTGGGCCAGGCCGGCGCGATAGGCGTCCATGTCGGCGATCGGCTTGCGGGCCACGCCCGTGTCCATGGCCGCCTGGGCCACGAACGGCGGCACGTACCAGATCAGGCGCGGATCGAAGGCCGAGGGGATGATGTAGTTGGGGCCAAACTTCAGCTGGCGGCCGTGATAGGCGGCGGCGACCTCGTCAGGCACGTCCTCGCGGGCCAGCATGGCCAGCGCCTGGGCGCAGGCGATCTTCATCTCGTGGTTCACACGACGCGCGCGAACATCCAGGGCGCCGCGGAAGATGTAGGGGAAACCCAGGACGTTGTTGACCTGGTTGGGATAGTCGCTGCGACCCGTGCCCATGATCGCGTCCTTGCGGATCGCGTGGACCTCTTCCGGGGTGATCTCCGGATCGGGATTGGCCATGGCGAAGATGACCGGGTTGGGGGCCATCGAGGCGATCATCTCGGGCGTGAAGGCGCCCTTGGCCGACAAACCCAGCAGCACGTCGGCGCCGGCCACGGCTTCAGCCAGGGTGCGCTTGTCGGTCTTGACCGCGTGGGCGCTCTTCCACTGGTTCATGCCCTCGGTGCGGCCCTCGTAGAGCACGCCCTTGCTGTCGACCGCGATGACGTTCTGCGGGTGGACGCCCATGGCCTTGATCAGCTCCAGCGAGGCGATGCCCGCCGCGCCGGGGCCGTTCAGCACGACCTTCACGTCTTCCAGCTTCTTGCCGGTGATGTGGCAGGCGTTGATCAGGCCGGCGGCGCAGATGATGGCCGTGCCGTGCTGGTCGTCGTGGAACACCGGGATGTCGAGCAGGTCCTGCAGCTCGGTCTCGATGCGGAAGCACTCGGGGCTCTTGATGTCTTCCAGATTGATGCCGCCGAAGGTGATCCCGATGTTCTTGACCACCGTGATGATCTCGTCGGGATCCTTGGAACTGACCAGGATGTCGATGCTGTCGACGTCGCCGAAGCGCTTGAACAGGACGGCCTTGCCTTCCATCACCGGCTTGGAGGCCAGCGCGCCGAGATCACCCAGGCCCAGGATGGCCGTGCCGTTCGAGATGACGGCGACCATGTTGCCCTTGGAGGTGTACTCGTAGGCCGCGTCCGGGTCGGCGGCAATGGCGTGGACGGGCACGGCGACGCCGGGCGAATAGGCCAGCGACAGGTCGCGCTGGGTCGCCATCGGTTTGGTCGGGGTCACCGCCAGCTTGCCAGGCTGGGGGTAACGGTGGAAGGCCAAGGCCTCCTCATCCGTGAAGGTCTTGCGTTCCGCGTCGCTCATCCGGCGTTTCCCATTCCTGCTGCGCAAGTCGAAGAAGGGGCGCGCCGTCGATGCGAACACGCCCTTATGTGGGGTCACCGTAGCGACGGGTGCGGAGCGTCACAACCGGCCTTGGACGCGAAAACGCCAGCAAACGCTTGTTGGACTTGGCGTTGCGTCAACGGCGCTGACCTTCGGGAAGGCCGCGCGAGGTTGACCTCGGGGTCGGGTATTGCGATTTGCACGTACGCTAAGCGTACAGAGGAAGTGACTTGTCCCAGCCCGTGAAGATCGCGATCGCCGGCGCCAACGGCCGCATGGGCCAGGCCGTGGCGAAAGCCCTGGAAGGCCGGGCCGACGCCGTCGTGGCCGCGCGCTTCGAGCGTCCAGGCGTCGAGGGCGGCGATCTGGTCTCGCGCGACGAGGCCCTGGCCACCACCGAAGCGGTGATCGACTTCACCCTGCCGGAAGCCTCGGTGCTGCTGGCCGAAGAGGCCGCCGCCAAGGGCGGTCCCGCCCTGGTGATCGGCTCGACGGGCTTCTCGATCGAGCAACTGGCGCGTATCGACGCCGCCGCGACCAAGATCGCCATCGTCCGCTCGGGCAACTACTCGCTGGGCGTCAACATGCTGATGGGCCTGGTGCGCCAGGCCGCCGCCGCCCTGCCGGCCGAGGACTGGGATATCGAGGTCTACGAGGCCCACCACAAGCGCAAGATCGACGCCCCCTCGGGCACCGCCCTGATGCTAGGCGAAGCCGCCGCCGAGGGCCGCAATGTCGGTCTGGGCCAGGTCGCCGACCGGGGTCGCGATGGCGTCACCGGCGCTCGGAAGGAAGGCGCGATCGGCTTCTCGGTGGTCCGTGGGGGCGGCATCATCGGCGAACACAGCGTAATCTTCGCCGGCGAGAGCGAGAGCCTGACCCTGTCGCACTCGGCCATCGACCGGGGCCTGTTCGCCCGCGGCGCCATCGCCGCCGCCGTCTGGGTGCGCGGAAAGCCGCCGGGCCTGTACGACATGCAGGACGTCCTAGGCTTTTCAAAATAGGGATCTAAGCTGAGCCGGGGGGCTTCTTAAGGATCTAGATTTCAGGACCTGATGGCCGAGCCCTCGACCGAGCCCAAGCCCAAGACTTCCAGCCGCCGCGATCGCCTCGTCGATCTCGGCCTGGAAGCGCTGTCTCTGTCGATTCTGGCCTTCATCGCCACGGGCCTGGTCATCTGGTCGGGCCGGCGCGAGATCAGCCGCGAGCTGGCCGAGGCCTGGCTGCGCGACCACGGCATCGAGGCCGCCGTCGAGCTGGACGACCTGGACGCCACCGGCTTCACCGGCAAGGTCCGCCTCGGCGCCCGCGACAATCCCGTCTTCTCCGCCGACCGGCTGGAGGTCGCCTACGACCTGGCCGCGCCGTGGAACGGCGAGAAGTTCGGCATCCAGACCAAGGCCGTGCGGCTGGTCCGGCCGCGCGTGCTGGCCAGCATCGACGCCAAGGGCCAGGTGCGGTTCGGCGCCCTGCAACCCCTGCTCGACGAGTTCTTGAAGTCGCCCAAGCAGCCCGGCGTTCCCGGCCCGGCCGTGCTGGTCGAGGATGCTCGGCTGGACCTCGTGACCCCCGGCGGCCGCGCGCGGATCACCGGCGACGCCAGCCTGGACGACGGCCAGTTGCTGCGCTTCGACGGCCGCCTGGCGCCGCTGCACTACGCCGTCCGCGACCTCGTCCTGGACAGCAAGGGCGCGACCGTCTCGGCTCGCAAGCGCGGCGACCGCTTGAGCATCGAGGTCTCGCTGGGCGTCGACAGCCTGGAGAGCGAGACCGCCGACCTGTCCGACGCCGCCGCCAAGCTATCGGCCGACCTGCCCTATCCGGACCTGGCCAAGCTGACCGCCAGCGGCCTGGTCGAGGCGCGCCTGGATCTGCGAGCCGGCGGCGGGCGGATCGGCGACAGTCAGGCCGAAGACCTGGCCGGCGACGTCTCCCTGACCGGACGGCTGGACGGCGGGCTGGAGCGCTTCGCCTTCCTGGGTCGCTCGCGCGGGGCCTTCCACGGCGCGCGCCTGTCGGCCCCGACCCTGGACGCCCGCGACGCCGGCGCGACCTTCGACCTCGACCGCGTCACCGCCGGCCGCGCCGACGGCCGGATCACGGCCCGAGGCACCGCCCGCGCCGAGCTGCGGGCCGGCCAGGCGGTCGCCGCCGGAACCGCCGTGCGTGACCTGCGGGCCAAGACCGCCTCGGACAACCTGGCCCTGGCCGCCGACGCCCAAGGGCTGGCGCTGAAGGGGCCGCTGGCCGTCGACGCGACGGCCGCCCGCCTGGCCGGCGGCGCCCTGGCCCTGTCCTCGGCGCGGCTGAACGCCAAGGGCCGGATCGACCAGGGTCCCGGCGGCCTGATCCTGGCCCTGAACGGCTCGGCCGGCGGCAAGAGCGGGATCTCCGGTCCCGACGCCGAGCGCCTGGCGGCCCTGATCCCCAATCCGGCCTATGCCAAGCCGCTGGCCCAGGCCCTGCGGACCTTCACCTTGTCGCTGCCCGCCGTCGGCCTAGATATCAATGGCGGGCGCACGAAGCTGAACCTGGGCCAGGACGCTCGCCTGTCCGCGCCCAACGGCGTCGTCTTGACCGCCGGCGCGTCGATGGACGCCGGAGCCAACGCGGCGCGGGGAACGCTACGCGCCGCGCTGTCGGGCGGCGGCCTGCCGGTCGTGAAGGTCTCCGCGCCGAATTGGCAGGCCAATGGCGGCGTGATGACCTCGCCGCTCTCGATCGCCACTGAGAACTTCGACCTGCCGCCGATCGAGGGCGTCACCGGCCAGGTCGACGGCCAGGCCCGCATCGCCGGCGGCCGCTTCACCCTGACGACGGCCAAGTGCTCAGCCGTCACCGCCAAGGCCTACGCCCTGGGCGATGCGCCCGTCACCGGCATCAAGGCCCAGCTGTGTCCCTCCAAGGCTCCGCTGGTCACCGCCGGCGCGAACGGCTGGAGCGCGGCCCTGCGCTTCCAGGACGGCGAAGGCGATCTGGCCGTGGCCGAGGCCAAGCTGGCCAATATCAAGGGCGAAGCGACCCTCGGCGGGGCCGGCGGCTTCGACCGCTCGACCGTGCGCATCGACGGCGCGGCCATCTCCGACGTCGCCGCCAGCAAGCGCTTCAACACCATCCTGGCCAAGGGGAGCCTCGGCCTGTCAGGCGGCTTGTGGACCGGGACGTTCCAGGGCGCGACCCCGGTCGGGACGCCGCTGGGCGAGATCCGCCTGCGCCACGTCGTGGCCACCGGCAAGGGCCAGGCTGATATCGACGCCAGCAAGCTGGCCTTCGCCAAGGGCGGCCTGCAGCCGGCCGAGCTGTCGCCAATGGCCGCCTTCGCCCAGAACGCGCAGGGGCCCGCCAGCTTCACCGGCGTCTTCGCCTGGGACGCCCAAGGCGCGACGAGCCGCGGCCGCCTGGTCGCCGACAAGATCGACTTCACCAGCCCGATCGGCTTCGTCGCCACCCTGGACGGCGCGGTCGACTTCACCAGCCTGGCGCCGCTGACCACCGCCCCGAACCAGAGCCTGAAGATCGTCAAGATCGACAGCCTGGTGCCCCTGACCGGCATCGAGTCGGTGTTCCAGCTGGGCGCCGACGCCCTGCATGTCTCCAAGGCGAGCTTCGAGGCCGCCAAGGGCCGCATCTCGATCGAGCCCACCGACGTGCCGTTCGAACCGGGCAAGACCATCAGCGGCGTCATCGTCATCGAGCACCTGGACTTGGGCGAGGTGCTGGCCGCCTCGTCCCTGGGCGACAAGGTCAAGGCCCAGGCCGTGGTCGATGGTCGCCTGCCCTTCACCTTCGGCCCCGAGGGGCTGCGGTTCCAGGACGGCAAGATCCGCGCGATTCAGCCGGGCCGCATCGAGCTGGCCCGCGCGGCCCTGACCGGCGTCGCCGCGTCGCCCGCCGACAGTCCCGGTGCCCCGCCGGCGGCCCCGGCTCAGGTCAACGCCATCCAGGACTTCGCCTACCAGGCCATGGAGAACCTGGCCTTCGACCAGCTGGAAGCGGGCGTGAACAGCACCGACAAGGGGCGCCTCGGCATCCTCTTCCACATCAAGGGCGAGCACGATCCCAAGGTCGCCGAAAAGGCCCGCGTCGGGATCCTGGACCTGCTGCGCGGCAAGGCCTTCGACAAGCGCATCGCCCTGCCGGCCAAGACGCCGGTCGATCTGACCCTCGACACGTCGCTGAACTTCGACGAGCTTCTGGCGGCCTGGCGCCGCTCGTTCGCCGAGGAAGAGGCGACGGCCACCCAACCTCGTTCAGGTCCGGTTCAACCGTGACCGATCATCCTGAATACGAACTGGAGAAACGCATGAGAAAGCGCGCCCTCTTGATGGGCTTTATCGCGACGGCGGCGCTCGGCGCGGCCGCCTGCACGCCCACCGTCCGCGTGAAGGTCGACCCGATCAATATCTACGCCAAGCTGGACGCCGACGTGCGCGTGCGGCTGGACAAGGAAGTCCAGTCGCTGATCCAGCAGAACCCCAACCTGTTCTAAGAGGAGAACCGACATGATCCGCAAGACGATGACGGTTCTGGCGATGGGCCTCTCCCTCGCCGCCGTGTCCGCCCCCGCCTTCGCCCAATCGGCCGCCGCCAAGGCCGCCGTCGACGCCGCCAAGGCCGCCGGCACGGTCGGCGAGCAGGCCGACGGTTATCTGGGCATCGTGGCCGGCGGCGACGCTGGCCTGCGCGCCTCGGTCGCCGAGATCAACACCGGCCGCGCCGCCGCCTACAAGGACATCGCCGCCAAGACCGGCGTGACCCCCGACGCCGCCGGCCAGGCCACCGCCAAGCAGCTCTACAGCCGCCTGGCCCCCGGCCAGTTCTGGAAGCCGCTGGATGGCGGCTGGGTGAAGAAGTAACGACCCTATAGCGCCCCCTCCGGCCCTTCGGGCCACCTCCCCCGTTGCACGGGGGAGGAGATTGGGGGCGCTTTCTCCTCCCTTGCGAAGCGGGGGAGGTGGCGCGATGCGGATACGCATCGTGACGGAGGGGGCGTCACGGCCTAGATAGGCCCCATGCCCGCCTCCCGCCCGCACCTGCTCCCCTACGCCGCCCTGTTCGGGGCCATCGTCACGCTGTGCGTCGGCACGTCGTTCGCCAAGAGCCTGTTCCCGCTGGTCGGCGCGCAAGGCGTCACGGCCTATCGGGTGTTCTTCGCGGCGCTGATCCTGCTGATCGTCTGGCGGCCGTGGCGGCATCCGATCTCTCGCGCGGACCTCGGCAAGGTCGCCCTGTACGGCGCTTCCGTCGGCCTGATGAACCTGGTGTTCTACATGGCCCTGCGCACCATTCCGCTGGGCCTGGCGATCGCCATCGAGTTCTGCGGCCCGCTGGCCCTGGCCGTGGCCAGTTCCCGCAAGCTGATCCACTTCGTCTGGATAGGCCTGGCGGTTCTGGGCCTTGGCCTGCTGCTGCCGATCCATTCCGGAGCGACCCATCTGGACCCCGTGGGCGTGGCCTATGCCTGCGCTGCGGCGGTGCTGTGGGCGCTGTACATCATTCTGGGCAAGCGGATCGGCCACCTGCATGCGGGACGCTCGGTGGCGCTGGGCATGACGACGGCGGCGCTGATCGTCACGCCGGTGGGCCTCGTCACCGCCGGCGCCAGCCTGTTCCAGCCGCACCTGATCGCCCTGGGCTTGGTGGTGGCTGTGCTGTCCAGCGCCATTCCTTATTCGCTGGAGATGATCGCCCTGCGCGGCATCCCCAAGCGCAGCTTCGGCGTCATGCTGAGCGCCGAGCCGGCGGTCGGGGCCCTGGCCGGGCTCGTCATCCTGCACGAGCGCCTGGCCGTGACCCAATGGCTGGCCATCGTCGCCATCGTCGCGGCCTCGGTCGGCACCATCCTGACGACGCCGCCGGAGAAGGCCCCCGAGGTCGCGCCCTAGCTGCGGGCCACGAACCAGCCGTTGCGGAAGGCCTGGTCGGCCTTGCCATAGAGGAACGGCGAGCCGTCCGGCTGGGTGAAGCTGCCGCCGGCCCCGACCAGCACCGCATGAGCGGCGGCCGTGTCCCACTCGGACGTCGGACCGTGGCGCGGATAGATGTCGGCCGAGCCCTCGGCGATGCGGCACATCTTGATCGAGCTATCCATGGGGCTGCGCAGGTCGAAGCCGTATTCGGCGGCCAGTTCGGCGGCCTTTTCCTCACGCATGGTGTGGCTGACCAGGCCCAGGGCCTGACCCTTCGGCCAAGGCCGCACGCGGGCCGGAGCCTCGGCGCCGTCGACGCCGGTGCGCTTCATCGTCCCTTCGGCCGTGGTGAACCAGACCTCGCCCGTGGCCGGGGCGCAGACCGCGCCGGCGACCGGCACGCCGTTGTCGATCAGGCCGATATTGACCGTGAAATTGGGATCGCCGCGCACGAAGGCCTTGGTGCCGTCCACCGGGTCGACCAGGAAGAAGCGCGAACCGACCTCATCGGGCGTGCCGAACTCGCTGGCATGCTCCTCGGAGATTACCGTCACGTCGGGATAGAGCTCGGCCAGGCGCGCCAGGATCAGGCGCTCGCCGGCGCGATCGGCCTCGGTCACGGGGCTCTCGTCGGCCTTCTGGGCCACGGCCAGCTCGGTCTTCCAGAACGGCAGGATGACCACCGCGGCTTCTTCGGTGATCTTGGCCAGGGCGCGGCCCCAATCGGCGAGATTCTCGGTCACTATTCCCCCCGGGGGTCGTCGCCGACATAGACCAGACGCACGCGCGTGGCGTCGATGGTCTGCTTGCCGGCTTCTTCGAAATTGACGGTCACGCGGTGTCCGATCACGGACTGAACCTGGCCCAGGCCCCAGTCGGGCTGGCCGGGATGGCGCACCAAAACGCCGGGTTCTAGAAACGGATCGATCACGGGCGCTTTCCTTAGAGGACCCACCCGGTTTGCCAAAGCCTCAAATCACGGCAGAGTTCGCCGCCATGACCGACACCGTCTCCGAGACTCCTGCCGCCGCGTCGCCCGAAACCGACGTCCAAGGCCCCGATTTCGCCGCCATGCTGGCCGCGCGCCTGTGCCATGACTTCATCAGTCCGGCCAGCGCCATCGTCTCGGGCCTGGACCTGCTGGACGATCCGGCCGCCCAGGACATGCGCGAAGACGCCATGGGCCTGATCGCCTCGTCGGCCCGCAAGCTGGCCGACCTGCTGCAATTCACCCGCGTGGCGTTCGGCGCCTCGGCCTCGGCCGAGAACTTCGACTCGCGCGAGCTGGAAAAGCTGGCCCAGGGCGTGTTCGCCCATGTGCGCCCGACGCTGGACTGGCAGATCGAGCCGCAGGCGATGAACAAGCCGTCGTCGCGCGCCATCCTCAACATCGCCCAGATCGCCGCCAGCGCCCTGCCGGCCGGCGGCGTGGCCACGGTGAAGGGCGTTGCGGCCGATGGTCGCTTCTCGATCATCGCCGACTCGGTCGGTCCCCGCGCGCGCCTGCGTCCGGAAGTGCTGGCCGGCCTGCGCGGCGAGCCCCTGGCCGAGGGCCTGGGCGGTCCGTGGGTGCAGGCGGCCTATCTGAACGCCCTGGTCCGCGCGGCCGGCGGCCAGATCGCCGTCGAGATCGGCGAGGAACGCGCCAGCATCGCTGCGTGGGTTCCGGCATAAGCTCTGCCATAAAAGTTACATTTGCCGCACCCCGATCCGGGTTGAGGCAAACCGCTCCTTAACCAGACCGCTCGCACGATGGCGGTCTGAATTGGAGCATGCCGTGAAGACCTGTCTGGTGGTCGACGACAGCCGGGTGATCCGCAAGGTCGCCCGCCGAGTCCTCGAGGACATCGGCTTCGAGATCGCCGAGGCCGCCGATGGCATGGAGGCCCTGGCGTGGTGCCGCGCGGCCATGCCCGACGCGGTGCTGCTCGACTGGAACATGCCGGTCATGAACGGCATCGAGTTCCTGCGCCAGCTGCGCGGCGAGCCGGGCGGGACCGCGCCCAAGGTCATCTTCTGCACGGTCGAAAATAGCGTCGACCACATCCGCACGGCCCTGGAGGCCGGGGCGGACGAGTACATCATGAAGCCGTTCGACGGCGACATCATCGAGGCGAAGTTCGCCGAGGCGGGCCTGCTGTGACCCCCGAGGACATGGACCTGCTGGCGGCCCTGGGCCGCGCCCGCGCCGGCGTGCGGGTCGAGACCGAAAAGCCTTACTTGGTTGAAAGCCGCCTCTCGCCGCTGGCTCGCCGCGAAGGTTACGACTCGATCGACGCCCTGATCGCGGCCCTGCGCGCCAAGCGCGAAGAGCGCCTGATCTGGGCCGTGGTCGAGGCCCTGTGCCGCAGCGAAACCAACTTCTTCCGGGGCCGCGAGGCCTTCGCCCAGCTGCGCGACGCGGTGCTGCCGGCCCTGTCGCAGCGCCGCCGCGAAGCCCCGATCCGCATCTGGAGCGCCGCCTGCGCCACCGGCCAGGAGGTCTATTCGATCGCCATGGCCGCCAACGAGTCGACGGGCCTGGCGACCGGCACGCGCTTCGAATTCTTTGGGTCGGACCTGTCCGAGCGCTCGCTCGAGAAGGCCCAGGCCGGGATCTACACCCAGTTCGAGGTCCAGCGCGGCCTGCCGATCCGGCTGCTGATCAAGTATTTCGAGAACCACGACGACACCTGGGCGATCTCGCCGCGCATCCGCCAAATGGTGCGCTGGAAGCGGATCAACCTCTTGGCCGACCTGTCGGTCATGGGACGCTTCGACGTCATCCTGCTGCGCGGCGTGCTGCGCGGCATGGAGGCCTCGTTGCGGGCCAAGGTGGTGCAGGCCCTGACGGCGCTGCTGCCGAACGACGGGGTGCTGGTGGTGGATCCGGAAGACGATATCGGCGATCAGGACGACATGCTGTCGGCCGCGCCGGGCGGGACCGGGATCTACCTGCGCGATCCGTCCGTGCGGGCCGCCGCGGCCGCATAGGCCCTGGCCGGAGCGCGGCGGGTCACCGCCGCCCCACCCAGCAGGCCGCCGACGGCCTCTCCCAGCTTCTTCACGCCGCTGACCGGGGCCGGCGTCACGGCCGCGAAGGCCGGGGCCAGCTTGCGGAACAGGATCGGGTGGGCTTCCTGGCCCACGATCCCGCCGTGCAGGTCCATCAGGTCCACCACCTCACGCGCGGCCTTGCGCCACTGCACCGGCGGGGCGATGCCGTGCGGGGCGGGAGCGCGGCAGTCGGAGAAGTCGGGGCGCAGGCCGCTGCCGGCCTCGATCGCCGCCTCGACCTCGCGGGCATAGGCCTGGTCGCGGGCCAGGCGGTCCACGTCGACCACCAGATCGGCCTCCGGCAGCGCCTTCAGGTACGACCGCAGCCACACCGCCAGGAAAGCCTGGAACGAGACGCTGGCCGGAGCGCGCTTGAGGCGGCTGCGCACGGCGGCCAGGCGCTGGTCCAGCGAGCCTCCGCCGGCGAAGTCCTGGCCCAGCAGGGTGCGCGACAGGTCCTCGGCCCCCGCCATCTCGGACAGCAGGACATAGTGGCAGAGCTCGAAATAGGTCGGTCGGGGGCGCTTGCGCAGCGAATAGAACGACAGCCACTGCTGGACGGGATCACGCACCAGCATGACGTGGAAACCGCCAAACCGGCGCTTGAGCCAACCGACCCGGCCCAGCGTGCGACAGCAGGCCAGCACCGGCGTCTCGCCGCGTTCACGGGCCGCGCCGATCAGCCCCTCGACATAGGCCTGCTGGGCCAGGTCGCTGGCCTCGGGCTCGATCCAGAAGCGGTCCATCGCAAAGCCGGCGTTGAAGCCCTTGAGCCCCCCCGCCGGGTCCAGCACGACTTCGAATTCCTTGAGATAAGGATCGGTCCCGCCGGGATGGCGCAGGCCGCTGTTGTCGGGGGTCTCAGCGTTGATGGTTTGCGCGGTCACCCGCGCCAGCTGCTCGTGCCAGGGCTCATAATAGGCGCGCACACCGGGCAGCGCCCGGAACCGATGCCAGACATAGGTGCTCGAGCAGCGCCAGCCGCTGTGCACGAAGATGGTGTTGCTGGCGGACAAAGCGTCCCGGTCCCCTCGACGATGGAGACCAGCTTGAGCGTGCTGTTTTTCAATCCGATGGCGGATAACCGCCCTAAGGTTGCATCACCGAAACACTTCGTCGGCCGCTGAAAGACAAAAGGCCCGCCGGCGGAACCGGCGGGCCTCTCGATCTCAGTAGGGCTTGTGGCCTTACTTGACGTCCTTGGCGGTGTCGCTGACGGCCTTGCCGGCCGACGAGACGTCCTTGCCGGCGCCTTCGACGGTGTTGCAGGCCGCGACCGACAGGGACGCGAGGGCGGCGGCGATAATCACGAGCTTACGCATTGTTTTCTCCGCAGTTCGCCCCGGTCCGTGAGCGGGTGGGGCGCGTGTGAATAAGTGCCCCCAGAGAACGTCAGCAGCGAAGCTCGGTTCCGGAAATCAAACCGCGGCCCGAATCTTAAGCTTGGTGGACCACCGCCTGCGGCGTCGGGAAGATCAGCCGCACCGTCAGACCGCGCGGCTCATGGCTCTCGAACGTGACCTTGCCGCGCAGCTGGCGGGCGAAGGCGGTCATCAGGGTGCGGCCGACCCCGCCGCCCAGGCTCTCGGCCGCGCCGGGACCATCGTCGCTGATCGACAGCTCGGCCTCTTCGCCACGCACGTGGAAACCGACCTCCAGCTTGCCGCCATTGGGGCCGAAGGCATGCTTCTGGGCGTTGGTGATCGCCTCGACCGCGAACAGGGCGATCGGGGCCAGGCGGTCGGGATCGATGACCAGCGGGTCGGCATGCACCTCGGTCCGCACCAGCGGCGAGGTGGTCATGTCGTTGGCCAGCAGCTGGGCGGTCAACTCCTCCAGGAACGGCCGCAGGTCCACCCGCTTCAGGTCCGGCCCCTGGTAGAGAGCGCGATAGATCTGGGCCAGGGCGGTGATGCGCTGACGCGTGTCGTTCATCGCCGCCTTGGCCGCCGGGTCGGCCAGGGCCCGCTGCTGCATGTTCAGCAGCGAGGTGATGATCTGCAGATTGTTCTTCACCCGGTGATGGATCTCGCGCATCAGCGCGTCCTTCTCGGCCAGGCTGTCCATCAGCGAGGCGTCGCGGGTGACGATGGTGCCGGCCATGGCGTCCAGGGTGGCGGCCAGCTCGCGGATCTCGGGCGGCGCGCGCTCGGCCTGCAACGGCCGGACGGTGAAGCGCCCCCGGGCATAGATCGCCGCGACGCGTTGCAGATAGACGATCCAGCGCACGACCTCGCGCTCGGTCACCCACAGCACCGCGGCCAGGACCAGGACATAGGCCAGCACCGGCAGCAGGACCCGCGAGATCGGGCTCAGCGACGCCCAGGACACCAGGCCCGGCGCGGGGGCCGACAGCACGACGAAGACGTCGTCACCGACCAGTGGCGCGGCCGAATAGGTGCGGTCTCGGTTGCCCAGGTCGTGGCCGGTCCACAACGCCGAGCCATCCTTGGCCGCCTCCTCGCGCCAACGGTCCGAGACCGGTTCGAAGGCCTTGGGATCGGTGGCGGCGAAGACCTTGCCGGCGCCGTCGGCCAGGGCCACCTCGGCGCCGTTGGGCATGAAGCGGCTGGCGGTTTCCAGTTTCAGGTTGGTCAGGGTCAGGACGGCGGCCATGGCGCCGTCGAACTTGTCGGGCGTGCCGGCGCGCACGGCCGCCAGCACCGCCGGCTCGTTGGCATAGGCCGCGCCAGGCGCGCTGGCCACGACGATCGCATCGCCATTGCGCAGCGCCTGGAACCAGGCCCGCGCCCCGCGCTGGGTGTCGTAGGGCGTGGTCGCCGCCGCGCACGCCACCCGGCCCCGGCTGTCGAAGCGGATCAGGTTGGCGTAGCCCGACAGGCGCGCACGCACGTCGGCCAGGCGCTGGGCGCACTCAAGGCCCACCGAGCCCGGCCCCAGGGTCTGGAGCAGGACGCCGGCGGCCTCGATACGGGCGCGGGCCAGGGTGGCGCTGTGACTGGCGGCCAGCTCCAGGCTCTGGCGGCGCGCGTCGTTCTCGGCCCGGAAGGCGAGCGCCGACTGCGCGATGCCGATCAGCAGCACGGGCAGCAAGGCCAGGAACAGCGCCAGGGCCAGGCGGACGCGGATGGAGGTTACGGCCTGCGCGGCGCGGCCGGCGAGGGCGTTCACCGTAGAGAGCTCAACCGCTCCGCGTCGGCCAGGATGGCGTGCATGGCGTCACCCGCCGATCCGCCGTCACGATCATAGGCGCCCGCTTCCAGGATGGCCTGAAGCGCCCGACGCGCACGGCTGACCCGGCTCTTCACCGTGCCGACGGCGCAGCCGCAGATCTCGGCCGCCTCCTCGTAGGCGAAGCCGCCGGCCCCGACCAGAATCAGAGCTTCGCGCTGTTCGGCCGGCAGCATGCCAAGGCCCAGGCGCAGCTCGTCCAGAGCCACGGGAGCCTCGGGATCGTCGACCGCCACCAGGGTCCGCTCGGCGGCTTCCTGGTCCAGTTGGCTCTGACGCCAGCTGCGGCGCTTCTCGGAATAGAACTGGTTGCGCAGGATCATGAAGGTCCAGGCCTTCATGTTGGTGCCCAGCTGGAACGACGCGCGCGCGTCCCACGCCTTCATCATGGCGTCCTGCGCCAGGTCGTCGGCGGCGGTGGGATCACCGGTCAGGGTGCGGGCGAAGGCGCGCAGATGCGGAATCAGCGTGACCAGCTCGCGTTTGAACTGGTTGTCGCGGACGGGATCGGGCGGCGAGCGGCCGACTTGCGGTTCGCTCATGCTCAGCGACCTCCCGCAGGCGGCTCGGCCTTGCGCAGGATGTCGAGGAATTCGTCGGGCACCGGCTCGTTGACGACCTCGTCGAACATCTGGCGCAGCTTCACGCCGATCGCCTGCTGGCGCAGACGGGCTTCATCCAGCGCCGCGGCGCTTTTGCGTTTATCTTCCATGGGTACGTGTTCGATCATGTCCTCGACACCGTAATGCATTTGCATCGGCGTCCGCCCCCTTTGGCCGAATGTCTTTCCGCCAGACGACAACGTGGTTTTCCGTACCGGGTTCCATAAGCTTGGGCATAGGATGTCAAAATTCCGTCGTTCGCGGAACCGCTCAGTTGAGGGGACGTTATCGACCTTCGACGGAACGGCCCAGCTTAGCCGTTCGTTTTGTTGTTTCGAGACACCGCATCGGGAGGGGTCATGAGTCTTCTAGCTCGGCTGGCGCCGCATCTGCCTTACATCCGCCGCTACGCCCGCGCCCTGACCGGCGACCAGCAGACCGGCGATCATTATGTCCGCGTGGCGCTGGAGGCCCTGGCCGCCGGCGAACGCTCTCTGGACGCCGAACTGTCGCCGCGCGTGGCGCTGTATCGGGTGTTCCACGCCATCTGGCTCAGCTCCGGCGCCCAGTTGGAAGCCCGTCGTGAAGACGGCGCCCCCGGCAGCGACGACGCCTCGCAACGCCTGATGCGCATCGCGCCGCGTTCGCGCCAGGCGTTCCTGCTGACCGCGCTCGAAGGGTTCACGCCCACCGAGGCCGCCCAGATCCTGGACTGCGACTTCGGAGAGGTAGAGAGGCTCATCGCCGACGCCCAGGCCGAAATCGACGCCGAGCTCGCCACCCAAGTCCTGATCATCGAGGACGAGCCGGTCATCGCGGCCGACATCGAAGCCCTGGTCAAGGAACTGGGCCACGAGGTCATCGACATCGCCGCCACCCGTGGCGAGGCGGTCGACGCGGTTGCCCGCGCCACGCCGGGCCTCGTTCTGGCCGACATCCAGTTGGCCGACGGCTCGTCGGGCATCGATGCGGTCAAGGACATCCTGGGCCGGATGGACGTGCCGGTGATCTTCATCACCGCCTTCCCCGAGCGCCTGCTGACCGGCGAGCGCCCGGAACCGACCTTCCTGATCACCAAGCCCTTCCAGCCGGAAACGGTGAAGGCGGCGATCGGCCAGGCCCTGTTCTTCCACCCGCGCCGCAGCCAGACCAAGGCGGCGTAGGGTTTTACGAGACTTTCCCGATGAAGCGGCCTTCCGGAAGGGAGGCCGTTTTCTTTTGCCCTTCTCCCCCTGCGGAAGAAGGTGGCGCGAAGCGCCGGATGAAGGGTCGCACAAACGAAAACCGCCGCGACGGCGGATCAGCCAGTCGCGGCGGTTTCTGTCTTCAACCCCTCACCCGACCCACTGCGTGGGCCACCCTCTCCCGCAAGGGGAGAGGGATGAAGTCCGACTAAGGCGTCTGGCGCGCCGGCTGCTGCGGCGTGTCATACCGCTGCGCCTCGGCGGGCGTCTTCGCCCCGTTATTGACCTCGACCGAAGCCAGGTCGTCGGCGCGGTAGGTCCAGGCGCCGAATAGGGCGATGGCGGCGAGGACTGTCGAGACGATCAGCACCCAGAACACATGCTTGCCCCAGCGGCCCTGGCGGGCGCGGGTGGCGTTCAGGCGAGGCGCGTGTTCAGGCGCGGCGTGATGAATGTCGGCGGGCATGATCTCATACCTCCTTAAGGCGTCCACATGGCGGCGGCGCTCGCACGGTCTCGGTCGTTGAACGCCTGGACCATCCCGGCCGAGGCGCCGACCGCGGCGATCACGACCAGGGCCATGATCCGCGAACGCAGCTTTTTTTGACGCTGGCTGGGCGTCGAAACGAAAACCGTACCGCCATGTTCGGCCACATATGTGCGGATCACGACGTTGCTCCCCATCCCAGGCGGACACCGTGTCCGCCTGGGTTTTCAACGTCTTGTCGCGATCGTCGTTCCCTGAATCCGAGGTGTGGACCCCTCGGAAACCCAGATACAAAAAAAGTCGCGCAAAGCGGGAACCGTTCGCGCGACTTGTCGTTTTCATCTTTGCGAAGGCGGCGACGCCCCCCCGACTTGAGACTGGCGATAGCCAGTCTGCCGCCTTCGCACCCCCCTTTGTTGATGCGAACTCAGGCGGACCGGGCAACCGGCCCGCCTTTCCTTCGTCGCGGGTGCGGGTGCGCCTTCCCGAGCTGCGCTCGGGAAGGCTTGCGCGGTTTAGTTCGCCGCCGGCGCCTGCAGCTCGAACAGAATGTCCGCCCGACGACGCAGCGGGTTGGCCGCGCCCGAAGCGGCCATGGCGCCCGCGTCGCCCGCAGCGGCCGCGTCGATGTCGACCTTGCTGAAGCCGACCTTGCTCAGGGCGCTCGTCACCGACTCGGCGCGACGCTTGGAGAGGGCCAGGTTGGCCTGCGGCGCGCCGACGGCGTCGGCCAGGCCCAGCACCCGCACCGACTTGACCGTGCAGCCCCGCGCCTGGGTCTGGGCGCCGGACAGGACCATGCGGGCTTCCTTGGTCAGGGCCGCGCTGTCCTGTTCGAAATAGACCGAGGACTGGAAGTTGTCGCAGACCGGCGTTGCCGCGGCCACGGGCTTGCGCAGCGTGCGCCAAGGCCCTTGCGTCTCGGCGCAGGCGGCCAAGGCCAGCACGGCGCCGCCCAAGGCGATGATCGTCGTCTTTTTCATTCCACCCTCCGAAGCTTGCGAACACAAGAAAGGCGACCGGCAGGGCCGATCGCCTTCGTTTGGGACGTCGTCGACCGCCGCTGACTAGTAGCGGGGAGCGCCGTCTTCCCAATAGTAGCGACCGCTGCGGGAGTCGTAATAGTAGTAACGGCCCGCACGCTCGTCATAGTACTGGCGCCGGTTGACCGAGGTCGAGCCGCAACCGCCATCTTCCTTACAGCCCTTCACCGCGCCGACGGTGCCGCCGATGGCCGCGCCGACCAGGGCGCCGGTGCCCGCGCTGCCGCTGCCGACATTGTTGCCGATCACCGCGCCCGCGAGCGCGCCCAGGGCGGCGCCGCCGGCGGCGTTGCGTTCGACATTGCCGGTCGAGGTGCAGGCCGAGGCCAGCACGCCCACGCCCATCAGGGCGATCATGGTCATCTTCATGGTGGCTCTCTCCGAATCCGAGCTTCCTGTCCCCGTGCCGGAGCAAACGACTCCCAAGGGCGACGGTTCCGTTTGCCAAGCGGAACCATGGAACGCGGCAAGCCGTTGCCTCCCCAACTCCGAGACAGGGGCTTTCACGAGAGGGGGACGCTGCGTGAAGCGCATCGACGTCATCGCCAATACGGCTTCGGGCTCGGTCGGCCCCGACGCCCCACAGATCGCCGAGCGGCTGCTTGCCGAATACGGCGTCTCAGGCGTGGTCCACGCGCCGCAGCCGGGCGAGATCGGCGACTGCCTGCGTTCGGTGATCGACGGCGCGCCGGACGCGGTGCTGGTGCTGGCCGGCGACGGCACGGCGCGGGGCGCGGCCGAGCTGGCCGGTCCCGACGGCCCGCTGATCGCGCCCCTGCCCGGCGGCACCATGAACATGCTGCCCCGCGCCCTCTATGGCGAGCGCGACTGGCAGACGGCGATGAGAGCCTGTCTGGAAAACGGCGAGGCGCGGATGATCTCGGGCGGCGAGGTCGGCGGACGCCTGTTCTTCGTCGCCGCCATCCTGGGCAGCCCGGCCCTGTGGGCCACCGCTCGCGAGGCCGCGCGCGAGGGCAAGGCGGCCATCGCCGTGGCCCGCGCCCGCCGCGCCCTGCGCAACGCCTTCTCGGGCCGACTGCGCTTTACGCTGGACGGCCGCCCCAAACAGAAGGCCGAGGCCCTGACCCTGATGTGCCCGCTGGTCTCGACTGCCCTGGACGCCGAAGAACGCGCCCTGGAGGCCGCCGCCATGGACCCGTCCGGAGCGCTGGACATCTTCCGCCTGGGCTTCAACGCCGCGCGGGGGCAATGGCGCGAGGATCCTTCGGTGTCGGTCGGCCGTTGCCGGGTGGGCAAGGTCTGGGCGCGCGGGCGAATCCCGGCGATCTTCGACGGCGAACCGGCCAGGCTGGATCCGGAGGTCTCGATCCGCTTTCGGCCCAAGGCCTTCCGCGCACTGGTCCCGCCTGACGAAGTCTGACCCATGAAGCTCATCCAGGTCTCCGACATCCATTTCGGCGGCGAGAACAAGGAAGCCGTCGAGGCCGCCACGGCCTGGATCGTCGCGGCCGCGCCGAACCTGGTGATCGCCGCCGGCGACCTGACCCTGGACGGCAAGATCCCCGAATTCGACGCCGCCGCCGCCTGGTTGAAACGCCTGCCCGATCCCAAGATCGTCGCGCCCGGCAATCACGACACCCCCTTCGTCGGGCCGCGCGAGCTGCTGGCCCGGTTCACGCGCGGCTGGGGCCGGTTCAAGGACCGCTTCGGCGACGAGGACGGCGCATCCTGGAGCGCGCCCGGCATCACGGTCGCCTCGCTGAACAGCGCCCGCGTGGCCCAGGTCCGCTGGAACTGGTCGAAGGGCGCGGTCTCGCACAGCCAGATCCGCCGGGTGGTGCGCGAGCTGGAGGCCGCCCCGGCCGGCGACCTGCGCGTGGTGGTCTGCCACCATCCGCTGATGGAGATCCTGGGCGGGCCGATGACCGCCAAGGTGCATGGCGGGGTCGACGCGGCCAACCGCTTCGTCGCCGCCGGCGCCGACGTCATCCTGTCGGGCCACATCCACCTGCCGTTCGTCAGCGCCATTCCGTTCGGCGACGGCAAGACCCAGGCGGTCGGCTCGGGCACCCTGTCCCACCGCGAACGCGGCGCCGCGCCCGGCTTCAACGTCATTGAGATCGAGCCCCACTGCGTGCGCGTGGCGGCCATGGCCTATGACAAGGGCAAGTTCGACGTCTGGCGCACCTGGGCGTTTGACCGCCGGCCTTAGATACGAAAACGGCGCGACCCGAAGGCCGCGCCGCTCGTCAGTTCGATATCGCTCCCGTCTAGCGTGGCGCGCCGCGCCCTCGGAAGCCGTTGGCGACCAGCGACACCACGAACAGGATCAGGAAGACGAAGAACAGAATCTTGGCGATCCCGATCGCGGTGCCCGCGATGCTGGTGAAGCCCAGCAGGGCGGCGATCAGAGCGATCACCAGGAAGGTCACGGCCCAGTTCAGCATGGGATTTCTCCGAAAAAATCCGGCGACGCCGGGGTTGTTGTCTCGCTTGGAAACAACGCACCCGACTCGCCGGACGTTCCGGAAATCCGAAGACCTCTTAGGTCGGTGCCGGATAGGCCCAGCCTTGAGCGCCCGACTTGGCGGCCGCGTACTGGCTGTCGGCCAGGGTCCAGTTGATCAGGTTGTCGAACACCGCTTCCAGGAAGCCCTTACGCAGGTTCTGGTAGTCCAGGTAATAGGCGTGCTCCCAGACGTCGGCGACGACCAGGGCCGTCAGGTCCTGGGTGACCGGGCTCTCGGCGTCGTGGGTCGAGATGATCTTCAGGGCGCCCGAGGCGTCCGAGACCAGCCACACCCAGCCCGAGCCGAAGTGGCCGATGCCTTCGGCGACGAACTTTTCCTTCAGGGCGTCCAGGCCGCCGAAGGTCGAGTCGATGGCGGCGGCCAGGTCGGCGCCCGGGGCGGTCTTGGTCGGCGACAGGCCGTCCCAGAAGAAGGCGTGGTTCCAGGCCTGGGCTGCGTTGTTGAACACCTTGCCAGGGCCGGCGCCCTTGATCACGGCTTCCAGCGAGCCCTTGTCGTCGCCGTTCAGCAGGCCGTTCAGGGCCGTGACATAGGCGGCGTGGTGCTTGTCGTGGTGGAAGCGCAGCGTGTTGGCCGAGATGGTCGGCTCCAGCGCGTCGTAGGCGTAGGGCAGGTCCGGCAGCGAGTACGTCATGATCACTCCATGGGGAAGGCGTTCCCATGGAGAGGAAGGGAACGCGCGACAGGCATCTAGAACGCGCGGAGCCAAAGCGTAAGCTTTTAAAGCAGCCCGGCCCGCTCAACTTTAGTTGAGAAATTCCCTTTGAAACTTGGGGTTTCCAGGAAATCTGAGAACGCGAAAACGCCGCCGAGCGAGCCCGGCGGCGATCGGTGTCTGCATAACGCGCAATCAGCGCTGAGGTGGCTTCGGATCCAGGAAGGCCTTGGCCACGGCAGCGGTCAGGGTCGGGTTCTTCAGGGCGAAGATCCCGGCGGCCAGGCCGATGCCGATCGACATGATCGGGCGGTCGCGGACGATCTCGACGACTTTCGCCGTCATGTCGAAGCCGGCCTGCGGCGGCGCGTTGTGGTGAGCATTGCGGCTGCCCTCCACCTTGCGCGCGGCGATCATGCCGGCGACGGCGACGATCAGCGCCGCGACGGCGGCCACGATCGCGGCGGCGCCCGCCGGACTGACCAGCGGGACCAGCACGGCATAGACCGCGAAGGCGGCGGACACGACGCCGACCGCGGCGGCGGCGGCGATCGCCGCGGCCGCCGCCAGCGTCATCAGGGTCTTTTCGAAGATCACCGGTTGTTGCTACGGCCGCCGGAGAGCAGCAGGCCGATCAGCACGCCCACGCCCAGACCGGCCAGGGTGGCGGTGATCGGACGTTCGCGGATGCGTTCCGAGGCGTAGCGTTGGGCGTCCTCGATCTGCTGGCCGGCGGTGTCGGTATAGGTGCGGCTCTGGGCGCGCAGGGTCTCGAAGCCCTCGGTCACCGACTTCTCGACGCGCTTGGCGGCTTCGGTCAGCTGGACGCGAGCAGCGTCGGCGGCCTGCGCGAAGCTGCGCTCGGCGTGCTCGACGGCTTCCAGGGTGGCGCTCTTGGCCTTCTCGGCTTCCTTGGCGGCGGCAGTGGAACTGGCGGGCATGGTCATCTCCTGGTTCGCGACGCGACCGACCTGAAATGAAAAAGAAGTCTAAGGCGCTGAAGCTGCGCCCCGTCAACGCCGAGCTTAGCGCTGCGGTTCCAAGATACTCAAGGTCGACAAGCTTCACCACTCGGGAATCCGCAATCGATATCAATGGTCGGGCAAAAGTGCGGCCAAACCGGCTCGCGCCAAACGCGAAGCGGGTCTAAGGTCGAATCATGGAGGACGCCCCCATCGTCAGCGACGACAGTCAGGAAGCCGCCCGTCTCAACGCCTTGAAGGCCTTGGACATCCTGGACGGCGCGACGAACGAGCCGCAGTTCCTGCGCTTCGCCCGTCTGGCGGCCAAGCTGTTCGACGCGCCCAAGGCCGCCCTCGTCCTGGTCGACAAGGACCGGGTCTGGCGCAAGGCCTATGTCGGTTACGCTGGCCCCGAAAGCCCGCGCGACGGCGACCTGGCCGCCCAGGTGGTGACCGCCAATGGTCCCGTCGGCCTCGCCGTTCCCCTCCGCGACATCCACGGCCATGCCCTGGGCGCCCTGGTGGTCGAGGGTCCCGGCCTGTCCGGCCCCGCCTCGGACGAAGACCTGGCCGCCCTCGAGGATCTGGCCGATCTGGCCTCGGCCAGCCTGACGGCCAAGCCCTGCGCGTCGCGCAATCTCGAGAGCGAGCGCCTGGAGCTGGCCATCTCGGCCGCCAATTTCGGCGAGTTCGAGTGGGACATCAAACGCGACATGATCAAGGTCAGCCCGCGCCTGGCCAAGATCTCGAACATCGAGCCCGGCGAGGTGCCCGGCCAGAACGGGCTGGTGCTGTTCGACTACCTGCACCCCGAAGACAAGGAATGGGCGCCGGACTTCATCAACGGCCAGCTGAAGCAGACCGGCCGCTACGACATCGAGTATCGCCGCCCCACCAGCCCTGAAGGCCGCGAGACCTGGAACCATGGTTCGGGCGTGATCGTGCTGGGCGCGGACGGCGAGCCGGCCTATCTGATCGGCGTCGTCCAGGACATCACCGAGCGCAAGGCCGAGGAAGCCCAGCGCGAGAACCTGGTCGCGGAGCTCGACCACCGCATCAAGAACCTGCTGGCTGTCGTCCAGTCGGTGGCGGCCCAGTCGGCGCGCAAGTCGGCTTCGCTGGACGTGTTCCTCAAGACCTTCGCCGCGCGGCTGAAGTCGATGAGCTCGGCCCACGACCTGCTCAGCGCCGCCCGCTGGCGCGGCGCCACCCTGGCGCGGATCGCCGCCGCCGAACTGGGCGGCCTGTCGCCGACCCAGACCCGCTGGGACGGGCCGGAAATCTTCCTGACGCCCCGCGCCGCGGCCGCCCTGTCGCTGGCCCTGCACGAGCTGGCCGTCAACGCGATGCGCTACGGCTCGCTGTCGTCCGAAAACGGCAAGGTCGAGGTGGTCTGGCGGCGCACGCCCGAGGGCGGCTTCGCCCTGGAGTGGCTGGAGACCGGCGGCCCGCCGGCCAACGCCCCGACCACTAAGGGCTTCGGCGCGACCCTGATCGAGGACGTCGCCGGCCGCGAACTGGGCGGCTCGGCCCACATCAACTACAAGCCCAGCGGCGTCACCGCGATGATCCAGGGCGCGGCCGAGGCCCTGGCCGACGCCCCGCCGTTCGAACCGGCCGAGGCCGTCCCCGAACGCATCGTCGAAACCGTGGTCGCCGCCGACGAGACCGTGCGGCCCGGCGCCATCGCGGGCCTGAAGGTGCTGATCGTCGAGGACAGCCTGCTGCTGGCCCTGGAACTGGAAGCGGGCCTCGAAGACGCCGGCGTCGAGGTGGTCGGCTGCGCGGCCGAACTGTCCGAGGCCCTGTCGATGGTCGAGCTGGACTTCGACGTCGCCGTGCTGGACGCCGACCTCAACGGCCAGTCGGTGGCCCCGGTCGCCGAGATCCTGCGCACGATCGGGCGGCCCTTCGTGTTCGCCACCGGCTATGCCGACAAGGCCGCGCCGATGGGCTTCGACGCTCCGATCGTGCGCAAGCCCTACAATGTCCACCAGATCGCGCGCGCGGTGGCCGGCGTGACGGGCCGGGCATGATCGTTCGGTCGGTTCGCGCGGAGGATCTCGACGCCTGGGCGGCGCTGCGGTTCGACCTGTGGCCGGACGAGGGCACGGTCGCCGAGCTGCGCGCCGGGGCGGCCGAGACGCTGGAAAAGCCCGAGACCTTCGCGACCTTTGTCGCCGAGACCCCGGACGGCGCGATCGCCGGCTTCATCGAGGCCGCCCTGCGCCACGACTACGTCAATGGCTGCGAGACCTCGCCGGTGGCGTTCATCGAGGGGCTCTACGTGCGGCCCGAGCATCGCAAGGCCGAGGTCGGCCGGTCGCTGTGCGCGGCGGCGGCCGCCTGGGGGCGGGCGATGGGGTGTTCGGAGCTGGCCTCGGATGCGCTGGCGGACAATCTCGAGAGCCACGCCTTCCACCAGGCGGTCGGGTTCGAGGAGACCGAGCGGGTGGTGTATTTCCGGAGGGGTCTGTAGCGGGCCCGAAACCTCGTCCTTCGACAGGCTCAGGATGAGGTTTCTAGTGAAGCGCCGTGAAAAGTAGTCCTCATCCTGAGCTTGTCGAAGGACGAGGACGGCTCCTCAGACCACGCCCTTCGCTCGCAGCTGTTCCACCGCCTCCGCGCTCATCCCCGCCACCTCGGTGAGCACCGCCTCCGTATGCTCCCCCAGCGTCGGCCCCGGCCACCGCACCCCGCCGGGCGTCTCCGTCAGCTTCGGAAAGGCGTTCTGCATCTTGATCTGCCCGAACACCGGATGGGCCACCGTCACGATCGACTCCCGCGCCACGAACTGCGGGTCGTCGATCATGTCGGGCGCGCGATAGATCCGGCCCGTCGCCAGGCCGGCTTCCTGCAGCTTGGGCAGCAGGTCGTCGATCTCCTGGTCCGCCGTCCAGGCGGCGATGCGGGCGTCGAGTTCATGCTGGTGCACGCCCCGCGCGGCATGGTCACGATAGCGGACGTCCTCGGCCAGGTCCGGACGGCCCATCAGGTCGCACAGGCGCTTGAACAGGGTGTCCTGGTTGGCGCCGATCAGGACGAGTTCGCCGGACTTGGTCGGATAGACGTTCGACGGCGCGATGCCGGGCAGCACGGCGCCCGAGCGCTCGCGGACATAACCGGTCAGGTCGTATTCGGTGATCAGGTTCTCCATCACCGTCAGCACGCTCTCATAGATCGCCGCATCGACCACCTGACCGCGCCCCGTGCGCTGGCGGGCGTGCAGGGCCATCATCACGCCGAGGGCGGCGTTCAGGCCCGACAGGCTGTCGCCGATCGAGATGCCGGCGCGGGCCGGGTTGCGGTCGGGCTCGCCGGTGATGTGGCGCAGGCCGCCCATGGCCTCGCCGACCAGGGCGTAGCCGGCGCGCTTGGAATAGGGCCCCGTCTGTCCGAACCCGGACACCCGCGCCATGACCAGGCCCGGATTGGTCTTGGCCAGGTCCTCATAGCCCATGCCCCACTTTTCCAGGGTGTCGGGGCGGAAGTTCTCGACCACCACGTCCGCCTTGGCGATCAGGGCGCGGGCGATGTTCCGGCCTTCATCCGTGCGCAGATCGACGGTGACGGACTTCTTGTTGCGGCCGATCACCGGCCACCAGGGCGACAAGCCCTTGGGCTTTGAGCGCCCCCACTGGCGCATCGGATCGCCGACCTTGGGGTCCTCCAGCTTGATGACCTCGGCGCCGAAGTCGCCCAGCACCTGGCCGCAGAACGGCCCGGCGATCAGCGAGCCCATCTCGATCACGCGCAGTCCGGCCAATGGACCCTGGGTCATCGCATTCTCCCCCGCCTGCAACGGAACCGTTCACGGCGCCGTGAGGTTTTGTTGATCACCCGGCGCAGTGCGCCGCCGAGCTTTCAAGAACCTCTAAGAAAAACGCGTAGGGAAAGACAGAGCCATGACCCGTCACATTCTGATCAGCGCCGCCGCCGTCGCCGCGCTCAGCCTCGCCGCCTGCGGCCAGAAGGCCGATGAGACCAAGGGCGCCGCGACCCCGGCCGAACAGGCCGCCACGCCGGACGCCAACCCCGCCGCCACCGTGCCGACCCCGGCGGACGAGACCAAGGCCGACGTCTTTGTCGCCAAGGCCGCCGCCAGCGACATGTTCGAGATCGAAGCCGCCAAGGTCGCCGCCAAGCGCTCGACCAACGCCTCGGTGAAGAAGTTCGCCGCGTCGATGGAAAAGGCCCACATGGCCACCACCGAAGAGCTCAAGGCCGCCATCGCCGCCTCGGGCGCCGCCCTGGCCCCGCCGACCGCCCTGCCGGAAGACCTGCAAGGCAAGCTGGACGACCTGAACAAGGCCGACGCCAAGGACTTCGACAAGAAATACGCCGACAGCCAGGTCGACGCCCACCAGGCGGCCCTGAACCTGCTGCAGCGCTACGCCCAGGACGGCGACACCGGCGCCCTGAAGGCCTTCGCCGCCGCCACGGCCCCGAAGGTCCAGGAGCATCTGAACATGGCCGAGGGCCTGAAGAAAGGCTTCGACACCGGCGAGGACGTCGCCAAGGCCAAGGAAGGCCACTAAGCGCATCGGCCCGAAAAGTGGGAACCGGTTTTCGGGTTAGCTGATGCGAAGAAAAGACTATGGAATGGCGTAGGCGACGGTCGCTTTGGCGGCCGCTCGCTCGCGTCCTTCCGTCCACATCAGGACATCGGCCGTCGCGATGCGGCGGCCGAGCTTGAGCAGCGCAGCCTCGGCATAGAGATCGCCGGGCTGGCAGCCCCTCAGGAAGTGAATGTTCAGCGAGGTGGTCACCGCCATCGCCACCTCGCCGATGTGCGCCAGGATCACGGCATAGGCCGCCGTGTCGGCCAGGCCCATCAGAGTCGGTCCCGAGATCACGCCGCCCGGCCGCAGGTGCCGGCTCAGATGCGGCAACTTCAGCAGCGCCCGCCCCGGCCCGACCTCGACCACCGAGGCGATGTGCTCGGGATCGATGTCGGGAAAGGCGCGACGCAGGAACGCGTTCAGGGCTCCGGCGTCCATCTGGATCGCCGCCTCAGTCACTGAGCCCCGACCTTGACCGTGTTGTCATCGCCGTTGCGGTCGATCACCGTGTTGTAGGGATCGATGCCGGCGAAGGTCGGGGCCTTGGCCACCGTGAAGGTGAAGGTCTGCACGCCCGACCGGATCGGCCGACGCTCATAGGCCACCACGTTCTTGGCGTCGAAACCCTTGTCGCCCGGCTTGGCGGTGAAGAGACCGATGTCCATGGTCTCGTTCAGTGAGGCCGGCGTCTCCTTGCCCTTGCCGTCAGCGTACTTCTTGACGGCATCGATCGTGACCGTGACGTCGAACTTGCCGTCGGCGCGCGTCTTCACCACCGCCGACTTGGTCTTCAGGTCATACAGGGTGATCTTCTCGAACAGGTCGGTGATCAGCGCCTGCTTGTCGGCCGGCGCCTCGGCGCGGAGGATCGTCAGGAAGTCGGTGGTGATCGGATAGGGCGCGCCCTTGAAGGCGTGGTCGGCGATCAGCTTGCGCAGGGCGCGGTTGACCGTCTCCTCGCCCAGCTGGTCCTGCAGGCGGTACATGACCAGCGAGCCCTTGCGGTAATAGACATAGGGCTGGGTCTCGACCTTGTAGAGCGGCTGCTCGTCCAGGACGTCGCCGCCGCGCGCGCGCAGATAGCTGTCCAGCTCGAACTTCAGGAACCGGCGGATCTGCGCCTCGCCATAGGTGCGCTTCATGACCATCAGGGCCGAGTACTGGGCGAAGGTCTCGCTCAGCATCGCCCCGCCCTGCTGGTCGGCGCCGATCACCTGGTGGGCCCACCACTGGTGGCCGATTTCGTGGGCGCCGACATAGGTGACCATGTCGATCTTGGTCGGGTCACGATAGTCGGAGATGAAGAACATCCCCTCCGACCACGGAATGGTGTTGGCGAACGACTGGGCGAACTGCTCGTAGTCGGGGAACTCCTGGAAGCGCAGCTGGCGGAACTGATAGGGGCTGAATTTGGTCCCCATATAGTCCAGCGAGCGCTTCATCGACTGCTTCATGCGGTCGATGTTCCAGGTGTGCTGGGGATCGTAATAGACCGCCAGCTGGACGCCCTTGTAGGTCTCCTCGGCCACCTTGTAGCGAGCCGACTGGATCGAGACGAACGGCATGATCGGCGCCTCGGTGACGAAGCGGGCGATGCGGCGATCACCCTTCACCGTGTCCGAGACCTTGTAGCCCGGCGCGATCGGCGTCTGGTCGGCCTCGGTCGAGACGGTGATGTCGGAGGTGACGAAGTCGGCGTCCTTGCGCAGGCCGTTGAACTGGCGGGAGGCGACGTCGCCCAGCTTGGCCATGCGACGCTCGGGCGGCAGGCCGTACTTGCGGCGCTTGGCGCGGTCCTGCAGCAAACCATCGCGCGACATGCCCAGGATCGGCGCGATCTCCAGGTTGTTGACGAAGGTCCCGTTGTCGACGACCCGGTGCTCCTGGCCGCTGTTGGGGAAGCCCAGCTGGCCCCGCTGGGTGATGAAGCTCATCTTGCGCCGCTCGCCCGGCGCCATCGGCGTGTCGAAGGCGAAGATGCGATAGTTGAACTTCTCGAACGTCTTCTTGGGCCGCGCGCCCTCGATCGACAGACCCTTCACCTTGAGGTCGCGGTCGAACCGGACGTGGATCTCCTTCAGCGCCGCGCCCGTGCGGTTCTCGAAAATGTACGAGCCCTTGGTTTCGATGCTGGGCGTATGCGGCCGCACGTCGACGTCCAGCGTCATGGACACGATCTTGGGCTGAGGGGTGTTCTCGAACGGCAGCAGGGTCTTCTCGTAGTCGGCCTGCCACTTCTCGCCGTCGATCCGGGTCCGGTACTCGTTCCAGACATTGGTGTTCATGTAGATGAAGCCGCCCAAGGCCACGAACACGACCAGGGCGCCGCCAGCCAGGATCCCGGCCCCGCCCTTCAGGCGCAGCGGCAGCCGACGCAGGCGCGGCAGCAGGCGCGTCTCGGTCCCGCGCCGCCACAGGCCATAGGCGGCCACCAGCAGGATCAGGGCAAACGCGCTCCAATAGGCGCGCAGCCACCAGGCGCCGATCCAGAACTTGCCCAGGCCATTCATGTCCGAGAACGGCGTGTCGGTGACCGCGCCGTAGTTGTAGAGCTTGTGCTCGAAACCCAGGTTCACGAACGTGATGGTGGTGACCATGTAGATCACCATCAGGCCCCAGCCGATGAACTTGTGCGGGCTGATCGCCTGCAGGAACACGGCGAACACCGCCAGCAGGATCCAGTCGACGGTCTGGGGCAGGACGTACCACAGCAGGTACTTGTCCAGCTCGAAGTTGAAATAGCCGTGGAACACCTGGCTGACGATGGCGGCCAGCACGCTGACCAGCAGGGTCGAGACCAGCACCAGGCTGATGGCCAGGGTCTTGGGCGCCACGAAGGCCCAGTCGGGCACGGGGGTGGCGTCGATGATCTCGTGGGTCTTCTTCTCGCGCTCGCGCCAGACCAGCTCGCCCGAATAGTAGATGGCGATGATCATCGGGATCAGGCCGAACGACCCCAGCAGCGGCTGCAGCAGCACGCGGGTCACCGGATAGACCACGCCGCCGTAACGGCCGGCCTCGGTGGCGAACCACAACGCGCCCATGGCGTTGGCCAGGCCCAAGGCCAGCAGCACGAAATAGGCCGGGCTCTTGAACACCTGGCCCATGTCGAGGCGCGTGCGCATCACCAGCTGGGCCCAGGCGGTCTTGCGGTCGAACACCGGCTGCGGCAGCGAGCCCGTCAGAGCCTGCGGCGCGGCTTCGTCTTCAGCCTTGGCCTTCTTGCTCTTCTTGACCTTCCTCTGACCCGACAGGTCGGCCGACTGGAAGCGGAACAGGCCATAGGCGGCGACCAGGAACACGGCCGACAGCACGAGCACGAAGACGCGGTTGAACAGCAGCACGCCGGAGAGCGGCGGCACCAGGCTGTTGCGCTCGCTGGCCGTCCAGTACTTGGCGACCAGGCCGTAGGCGGCGGTGCCCAGGGGCTCGAAATTGGCGGCGATCTTCTCGTATTCGGGCCGATCCAGCGCGATGTTGGCGATGATCCACAGCACCATGAAGGCGATGACGCCGACATAGGTCCACATCATCGAGCGGGTCACCGTGGCCAGGGCGAAGAACAGCGCCGAGGTCAGCAGGATCGACGGCAGGGCCAGGGCGAAATAGGCGAACAGATAGGCGTGCAGGTCATTGGGACCCAGGCGCTCGGGATCGATCCACGGCATGAACGAGCCGATCCAGATGGCCAGCGGCACGACCAGGAACGAGATCGCCGCCGCCAGAAAGGCGCCCGTGAAGCGGCCGTAGAGGTAGTCGAACTTCCGAACCTGGGTGGAGCGCAGGATCGGCCCGAAGCCGGTCTCGTCGTCGCGCACCACCACATTGGCCACGAAGGCCGTGGTCACGAACATGTAGAAGATCGACAGGATCAGGTGGGTCTGGGCGATCGCGAACGGCGCGTTGCGGTGGATGTTGCCGCCGCCCCCGATCTGGATCTGGTCGATCGTCGCCGCCCCGAAGGTCAGCAGGAAAAAGATGGTCGCCACCACCCAGAAGACGGGCGACTTCAATTGGTAACGGAGCTCGAAGCCCGCGATCTTGCCAAACATCAGACCGCTCCCCGTCAGGCCGCCCGCCGCGTGGTCGAGAGGGTGGAGAAGTAGACGTCCTCCAGCCCGCCCTCGACAGGGGTGAAGCCCTCGCCCGGATTGTCGTCCGACAGGATGTGGATGACCGTGCGGCCAGCCAGCAGGCGGGTCGAGATGACCTTGTAGCGGGCCTTGGCGGCCTCAAGCTCGGCCTTGTCGATGATCTTCTTCCAGATCCGGCCCTTCAGCTGGCCGACCAACTCGGCCGGCGCGCCTTCGCGCACGATGCGGCCGTCGCAGATGATGGCCATGGCCGGGCACAGGTCGCTGACATCCTCGACGATGTGGGTCGAGAGAATCACCACCACGTTCTCGCCGATCTCGGCCAGGAGGTTCAGGAAGCGGTTGCGCTCTTCGGGATCGAGGCCGGCCGTCGGCTCATCGACGATGATCAGGCGCGGGTCGCCGATCAGGGCCTGGGCGATGCCGAAGCGTTGGCGCATGCCGCCCGAGAAGCCGGCGATGGCCTTCTTGCGCACGTTCCACAGGTTCACCTGGTTCAAGAGGTGCTCGACCGTGGCCTTGCGCTCCTTGGCGCCCGAGACGCCCTTCAGCACCGCCATGTGGTCCAGCATGTCGTAGGCCGAAACCCGCGGATAGACGCCGAAGTCCTGGGGCAGGTAGCCCAGGGTCTTGCGCAGCTCCTCGGGCGTCTTCAGCACGTCGATGTCGCCGAAGCGGATGTGGCCCGAGGTCGGGGCCTGCAGGGTGGCGATGGTGCGCATCAGGGTCGACTTGCCCGCGCCGTTCGGGCCCAGCAGGCCGTACATGCCGCGTGGGATCGTCAGGCTGACCTCGTCCAGAGCACGCGTGCCGTTGCCATAAACGTGAGTCAGATTTTCGATGATGAGCATGCGCGTCCTAAAGCCCCCAATAAGCCGCCAATATCCCCGACCGTGACATGACGCGACGGCGCGGACCGGAGCAAGTGAAAGAACATTTAGGCGAAGACCTCAACCGCAGGATTTCTGAACGGCGACCACTTTGCGGCCTCGATCCCGGCGGGGGTTTTGGCGTACGGATTTTGGGTCTACAGGAGGCGCCATGACGACCTATGCCTTTCCCCCGCACGCCATTCCGACGGTCCCGGTGGAGGGCCAAGGAGGCGAATCTCATTCGGTCTTCCCGGTGCGCCGCATCCTGTGCGTCGGCCGCAACTACGCCGCCCACGCCCGCGAAATGGGCGCCGATACGCGTGATCCGCCGTTCTTCTTCTCCAAGCCCGCCGACGCGATCGCGCCGCTGAAGGCCGAGATCGCCTATCCGCCGGCGACCAGCGACCTGCATCACGAGATCGAACTGGTCGTGGCCCTGAAGAGCGGCGGCGCGAACCTCTCGCCCGAGCAGGCGCTGGAGGCCGTGTTCGGCTACGCGGTCGGCGTCGACCTGACCCGCCGCGACCTGCAAGGCGCCGCGAAGGCCAAGGGCCAGCCGTGGGAAGCCGGCAAGGCCTTCGACGAAAGTGCTCCGATCACCGCCATCCGCGTCATGGACGCGCCCGCGCCGGAAGCCGCCGTCACCCTGTCGGTCAACGGCCAGGAACGCCAGCGCGGCGAGGTCGGCGACATGATCTGGAACGTCGGCGAGGTGATCGCCAAGGCCAGCGAGCTGTGGACCCTGGCCGCCGGCGACCTGATCTTCACCGGCACCCCCGAAGGCGTTGGCGCCATCGCCCGCGGCGACACCGTCGTCGGCGAGGTCGAAGGCGTCGGCCGTCTCGAATTCACGCTGGTCTAGGGGCCGACATGAAGCTGGTCCTGCACAGCGCCAAGCGCGCCGCCGCGCCCTATCGGGTGCGCATTGGCCTGAACCTGAAGGGCCTGCCCTACGAGCTGCGGCCCGTGGACCTGGTGGCCAACGCCCATCACGAAGACGCCTATCGCGCCCTGAACGCCCAGGCCCTGGTGCCGACGCTCGAGGTCGACGGCCGTCCCCTGACCCAGAGCCTGGCCATCCTGGAATGGCTGGACGAGGTCTCGCACGAGCCCGCCCTGCTGCCGGCCACGGCCTATGAACGCGCCATCGTGCGGAGCATGGCCGAGATCATCGCCTGCGACATCCATCCGCTGAACAACCTGCGCGTCCAACGCCAGCTGACGGCCTTAGGCGTCGGCGAGACCGACCGCAACGCCTGGACCGCCCGCTGGATCAGCGACGGCTTCCACGCCCTCGAACCGATGGTCGCCCAGCACTCGGGCGGCTTCGCGTTCGGCGACGCGCCAGGCCTGGTGGACTGCTGCCTGGTGCCGCAGGTGTTCAACGCCGGCCGTTTCAACGTCGACCTTTCGCCCTTCCCGGCGATCCAGGCCGCCGCCGCCCGCGCGGCCAAGCACCCGGCCATCGCCGCCGCCCATCCTGACCATCATCCGGAGCGCTAGATGCTTGAAGACCTGAAAGCCAACAACCGCGCCTGGTCGAAGAGCAAGACCCAGATCGATCCCGAGTTCTTCAAGCGCCTGGAGAACCAGCAGAGCCCCGAATATCTCTGGATCGGCTGCAGCGACAGCCGCGTGCCGGCCAACGAGATCGTCGGCCTGGATCCGGGCGAGCTGTTCGTGCACCGCAATGTGGCCAACCTGGCCCCGCCGCAGGACGCCAACTACCTGTCCGTGCTGCAGTTCGCGGTCGACGTGCTGAAGGTCAAGCACGTGATGGTCGTGGGCCACTATGGCTGCGGCGGCGTGGCGGCGGCCATCGACGGCCAGCGCCGGGGCCTGGTCGACCACTGGCTGCACCCGATCCGCGAGGTCCATGCCGAGCACAAGCACGAGCTGGAAGCGATCCCGGAAAGGCGCGACATGCTCGACCGCCTGACCGAGCTGAACGTCGCCCGCCAGGTGCGCAACGTCGCCGCCGACGTCTTCGTCCAGGACGCCTGGGCGCGCGGCCAGCAGCTGGCCGTGCACGGCTGGGTCTATTCGCTGGCCGACGGCCTGGTGAACGACCTCAACATCGGCATCGCCAGCCGCGAGGACTATGAGCGGACCATCGCCGACACGGTGGTGCAGGATCGTCCGTTCTGGAAGCGGGAAGAGGGCTAACCGCCCTTGATCCGCACCTTGGCCGTCACCCGGCGGCCTTGGGCGTCCACCACCGCCAGTTTGTAGAAGCCCGGCGCGCTGGGCTTCCAGATGGCGCGGCCGCTGACCGGATCGGGGTCCAGCGGCTGGCCTTCCACATACCAGGTCAGGCCTTCGCCCTCGGCGGCGAGGACCAGGCCCCGCGCCTTGGCGCCCAAGGCGTCGACCTGCACCGACGCGCCGTCGGGCGGGAAGATCAGGCGGGGGCCGGCGTGCTCGGCCTGCAGCTTCTGCAACGCCAGCGGCGCTGACTTCGGGGCGATCGGGCGGGGGGCCGAGGTCTGGGTTCCGATGGCGTCGGCGACATCAAACAGCAGCGGCAGGGCCGCGTCGCGTCCCGTCAGCCCGCCCCGCGCGCCGCCATCGGCCCGGCCCGTCCAGACCAGTATCGCATAGCCACCGACCACCCCCGCCGCCACCGCGTCGCGGAAGCCGTACGAGGTGCCCGTCTTGAAGGCCATCGACGGCCCGCCGCGCGTCAGGGCCGAGGGCGCGCGACCGCGCGGAGCCGGGGCCTCACGCAGGATGTCCAGCACCTGGCTCGCCGCCTCGGGCCTGACCAGGCGGTGGCCGCTTGAACGCTCGCGGGTCTTGGCCTCGTCCTCGGTCCAGGCCAGGGGCTTGGCGATGCCGCCGTCGCCGAGCGCGGCGTACAGCATGACGAGGTCGCGCCAGGTGATGCCTTCGCCGCCCAGGGCCAGGGCCAGGCCGGCCTCCTTCAGTTGAGCCTTCGGACGCGCCAGATGGGCGCCGGCGGCTTCGATGCGACCGGCGAAGGTCTCGGGACCCAGCTTCTCCAGGGTGGCCACGGCAGGGACGTTCAGCGAGTGGGCCAGGGCCTCGCGCACCGTGACCTTGTCGTGGAAGACGCGGTCGAAGTTCTCGGGCTGATAGTCGGCGAAGCGGGTGGCGCTGTCGGCCAGCTGGGTGTCGGCGGCGACCAGACCATCATCCATGGCCATGGCGTAGATGAACGGCTTAAGGGCCGAGCCGGGCGAGCGCAGGGCGCGGGTCATGTCGACCCAGCCCCCGGCCCGGTCGCGGCCCGCCGAACCGACGGCGGCGCGGACCGCTCTGTTCTTGATCTCGACCACCAGGATGGCGGCCGTCGCATCGGGCCCTTGCGCGCCCGCCACGGCGGCGGCCATCGGCTCCAGCCGTGACTGCAGGTCGGCGTCGAGGGTCGAGACCACGCTGGCCTGGTTCTGCGGCGCATTGCGGGCCAGCTCGCCGGCGACGTGCCAGGCCAGAGCCGGGAACGGCGTGCGGCGCGGCAGGGGCTCGTTCTCGGCCTCGTAGGCGGCGGCCTGGCTGATCGCACCGGCGTGGACCATCTTCTCCAGCACGGCGGTCCGGGCGCGCTTGGCGGCGTCGGGGCGACGATCCGGACGTCGGGCCTCAGGCGACTGCGGCAGGGCGATCAGCATCGCCTGCTCGCCGTCGGTCAGGCTGGACGGCTCATGACCGAAATAGCTGAGACTGGCCGCCCGCGCGCCTTCCAGATTGCCGCCATAGGGGGCGAGCGTCAGGTACAGCGCCAGGATCTCGCGCTTGGACAGCCGCGACTCCAGCTGCACGGCGCGGACCATCTCGATCAGCTTGGAGCTCAGATTGCGCGGACGCGGCTCGAGCAGGCGCGCGGTCTGCATGGTCAGGGTCGAGGCCCCGGACGTCACCCGGCCGTGCACCACCGCCGAGCCGATCGCCCGCGTCAGCGACAGTGGATCGACGCCCAGGTGCCACCAGAACCGCGCGTCCTCGACCTTGATCAGGCGCTTCTGGAACGTCGGGTCGGTGCGCTCAAGGTCGGCCCGGATCCGCCACCGCCCGTCCTCGACCGGCAGGGCCCGCAGCCACGCGCCGCGCCGATCCAGGGTGACCGGCGAGGAGTGTTTGGCCCGCGTCATGTCCGGCGGGAACACGGCGCTGAGGGTGAACAGCGCCGTCTCGATGGCGAGGGCGATCACCAGGCCTCTGGTGATCGCCCCAACTTTGTCATCTCTCACTGCCCGGGCGCGATCGTCGCGCGCGAGGCTTCCGAACGGCCGACCACCGCCGGACGGTACATGTCCTTGGCCACCGTCCCCGGCAGGAAGAAGCTGCCCGGCGTCACCGCTCGCGCCACATAGGCCAGGGCGAACGGCTTGCCGCCTTCCAGGTCCAGCGCGGCGATGAAGCGGTCGTCGCGGCTTTCCTGGACGTCGGCGGCGGTCAGCTGGCCGAGGAATTTGAACGGACCGTTCTGGGCGTCGTCGGCGCCCAGGGTGGTCTCGATCTCGAAGCCGGCCGGCAGGGCGTCGTCGACCACCAGGGCGGTCGAGCGGGCCTGCTGGTTGGAGCCAGAGACCAGCACGATCACCCGGTCGCCCTGGCGGATGGTGCTGGGATCGATCGCGCCGCCGCCCATCGACAGCAGGCGCTTGGAGACCGACAGGCCTTGGGCCGTCGCGCCCGGCGCCGAGGTGGGAGTGCCGCGCACGGACACCGTCCGCCACAGCGTCCCCTTGCCGGTGTTGGTAAAGCGGGCGTCGGCCAGCTTGCCCACCGCCCAGCGCGGCGCGCCGCCGGCCGGCGGCAGGGCGTTGGCGCCCTTGGCGTCGATCGACATCGGACCCGAGGCCTGGATCAGGGCGTTGGCCGCGTGCAGCAGCGCCGCCTGTTCCTGGGTGTTCAGGGCGTCGGGATCCTTGCTGACGTTCTCGAGGCGGGCCTGCATCTGGCGCGCGATGTCCATCATGTTGGACTCGGCCGCCAGGGCGGTGACCACCGCGGTGTCGCGCAGGGTCGACTGGTACCAGTCCTGCTCATCGCGATAGCCCAACGAGGAGACCGCCTGGCGCATGGCCGAGCGGGCGCGGGCGTTGTCGCCCATGCGGGCCAAGCCGGCGGCCACGTAGGCCTTGGCGACCGGCTGGCTCTCGTCCTTCATCTGCACGTCGTGCCACCAGCGCAGGCGGGCCAGGTCACCCTTGCCGGCCTTGGCCATCACATAGAGGGCGTAGGCGCTGGCGCGGCGACGCATGCGTTCGGTGGCCTTCTTGGAGGCGTCCTCGTTGCTCGCCCACCAGCCCGGATACTCCATGCGATAGGCGACCGACGCCCAGCCTTCCGGCCGGCTGACCTGGCGCATGGCCCCGACGGCCTTGTCGATGGCGTTGTCGGGCACGGCGACGCCTTGCGCGCGGGCCTCCAACAGGAAGTCGACGACATAGGCCCCCAGCCACGGATCAGCCTCACCGTCGCCGACGCGCCACAGGCCAAACGCCCCGTCCATCGTCTGGCGGTCCAGCAGCTTGCCCACCGCGCCGGCCAGGGCGGCCGGCGTGCGCTTCAGTTTCGGATCGTTCGAGAAGGTCTGGGCGTACAGCAGCGGATAGGCCGTCGAGACCAGCTGCTCGGTGCAGCCGTACGGATAGCGCTGCAAGGCCACCGCGATCGCCGACGGGTCGAAGCCCCGGATCGGCGAATAGCTGACCTGCATGGTCACGTCGCCCGCCGCCAGGCCCGAGAGGAGGCTGTAGGGCGGGGTGTAGGCCTCGCCAGGCTTCTGGATCTCGGTAGTGGTGCGCACCACGTCGCCCCAGCCCAGGCGGGTCTGGATCGGATAGTCCTTGCTGGTCGCAAAGCCCGGACCGGCGACCTTGAAGCCGATCTTGCCGATGCCGGTGACGTCCGGCGCCAGGAAGGGGATCTTCTCGGCGATGCGCTGGCCCAGGATCAGCTGGAACACCTTCTTGAAGGCGACCTTCAGCCCGTTGGTCGAGAAGGCTTCGGCGGTGTAGGCGCCCGGCTTGCCCTCGACATTGTGCAGCTCCAGCGTGGCGTAGGCCTGGTCGCCCGGCGCCAGGAAGCGCGGCAGGTTCAGGTCGGCCACCACCGGCTGGCGCACGGTCAGGGGCTTGCTGGCCGAACCGACGGCGGTGTCAGTCCAGGCCACGGCCTGGATGCGCAGTTCGCCGTTGAAGTCAGCGGCCGGCAGCTTGATCACCGCCTTGCCGTCCAGACCGGTCTCGACGACGCCGGACCACAGGGCCACGGTCTTGATCGGGGTGGTCGTAAGACCCTCGCCGCCGACCTCGTCGCCGCCGAAGTTGATGTTCGCCGGCGCGCCCATGTTCGGGTCGAGCAGGCGGCCGTAGTCGTCGCGGTAGTTCAGGGTCAAAGCCCGCTTGCCGAAGTACCATTTCACCGGGTCGGGGCTGTCCTGGTGGGTCAGGCGCAGGATGCCCTCGTCCACCGCGGCGATGGTGATCTTGGCCTTCTGGCCAAAGCCCATGCCGGTCACCTTCACCGGGATCTCGACCGGAGCCTTGCTGTCGATCTTGGTCGGCGTGCCCAGATCCACGGTCAGCTTGCGGCCCTTGGGGTCGAGCGGGACGTAGACCAGGCCCAGCGCGCGGCGGGGCTTGGGCGACGCGACCGGGTCACGCGGCTGGATGACGCTGACCATGATGTAGGCCCCGCCGCCCCAGGCGGCCGAGGTCTTCAGGCGCACGGTGGTCCCGTTCTCACCGACCGTGACGGTCTTGAGGTCGATCAGGCGATCGGTGGCCACCGCCACCTGGGCCTCACCGGCATAGGGCGGCTTCAGGGTGATCTCGACCGTGTCGCCTTGGCTATAGGTCTTGGTCCCCGCCGACACACGCACGACGTCCGGCGCCTCGCCCTCGCGAGCGGGGGCGCCCCAGCCGGCCGAGAAGCGGGTGACGGTCTTGGCGCCGTCCGCGCCCTCGATCTCGAGGCGATAGTCGCCCCAGCCCAGGCGGCGGGTGAACTTGGCCGGCGAGCCGGCGCCGATATTGACCTGCGCCTTGGCCACGATCGCGTCGCGGCTGCTGCGGCGCCATTGCCAGCGGCCGTTCTGCTGGAACCAGTCATAGTCCCAACGCTCGGCCACCAGGGTGTAGGTGGCCGTCGCGCCGATGCGCTGGCCGGCGGCGTTGACCGCGATCATGTCCAGGCTGACGGGCGGATCGCCCTTGCCGGCCTCGCCCTGGTCGACCTTGACGCCGTAGTAGACGGACTTAGCCCGAACCTTCAGGTCCACGCCCTCGCGGACCGGACGGCCGCCCGGCTCGAACACCGAGGCTGTGACCGAGGCGACCAGCGGCTGGGCGGTGTCGCCCGCATCCGTGGTCCCGACCGACAGGATCGCCCGTCCCTCGCCGTCGGTGACGGTCGAGCCCAGGTCGATATATTTCTCGTCGAAGGCCTTGGACTGGTCGCCCCACTGGAAGCCCTTATAGGCCGGGAACGGGTCGGTATCGGCGCGCAGGCGGGCCTCGCCTTGCGTCTGCAGGCCAGCGCCGGGCGCGCCGTAGAGGAAGCGGGCCGAGACGTCGACCTTGCGGGTCTCACCGGCCGCGACCGGGACGGACTCCTGGCCCGTGGCGGTGACCGCCAGGCGCTGCGGCGCGAAGTCCTCGACCGAGAACGACAGGCTGCCGGTCTCATCCTCGATGCCTTCGATATGCAGCTCGGCGGTCCAGCGGCCGCGCGGGGCCGAACGCGGCAGGGCGATGTCGGCCAGCACCGCGCCGGCATTGGCCTGGCTGAACGGATAGCGCTTGAACTCGACGCCCGAGGGCCGCTTGACCAGGATCTCGCCCTTGCGGTCGGTCACGGCCTTGGCCATGCGGTCGCGGACCATGGCGGTCAGGTGGACCGTCTCGCCAGGCCGGTAGATGCCGCGATCGGCATAGAGGTAGCCGTCGATGTCGGCCGCCACGCTGCGCCCGTCGACGCCGCCCTCGGTGCGGCCGCCGACGCCCTGCTTGGACAGGTCGACCGGCGAACGGTCCAGGTCCAGCAGCGCCAGGTCGCCTTGCGGGCCATAGGCCATGACCATCTTGGCGCGCTCGGCGCCCTGGCCCTTCAGCAGCGGACGCAGGAACCGCACGCGGCCGTCGGCGTCGCTGCTGGCTTCGGCCAGGGACTCGCCGTCGGCGGCCACCAGGGCCACCCGGACACCCGACAGGGTCTTGGCGCTCTTCAGCGAGCGGACCACCACGTCCAGGCTTTCCGAGCCGTCATAGCCCAGCAGGGCCATGTCGGTGAACACGATCCAGCGGCGGGCCTGGGCGGGGTTGTTGTCGCCGTTCTCCTCGTCGGGATCGCGGCCGCCCGAGACGTCGCGCGCCTTGATCACGAAGGCGCCGGCCTTCATGTCCTTCAGCACCGCGCCCAGCGGGAAGACGGTGGTGGCCTTCTGGCCGGTCGCGCCGCCGGTGACCGGCACCGTGCCCTTCCAGACGCGGCGGCCGTCGTCGCCCACCGAGTCGTCACCATAGTCGCCGGCCCAGTCGCCTTCGCCAGTCGGATCGGGGGCGGAGATCGACTTGCGCACCAGGTTGCGGTCCGGCACGCGCCAGACTTCCACAGCCAGGGTCTGGACGTTGATCGTCTCGATGGCGACGCCGTCCGACTCCTCGCGCGGCAAGATCACGCCGTCGCCGGCGAAGCCCACGTACGGCGGCTTCTCGCCGAAGGTGAAGTCGACATCGGCATTGGCCGTCAGCGTGTCGCCGCCCTTGGCCGGCAGGCCCTTCAGCAGGGTGATGCGGTGATCGGTGAAGCCGATGCCGCCCAGGCACAGCTCGTCGCCCTTCACCCGCACCGACGGCTGGCGGCCGATGTCGGGCGAGACCAGCACGAAGTCGGCATAGGACTTGGACGGATCCAGGTCCTTGCTCATGCGGATGCAGGCCAGCGGATCGGAGCCGGAGCTGTCGACGCGGGTCTGCCAGACCGCGAAACCTTCAGGCTTGGGGATCCCGCGACGGGGCGCGTTGGCGCCGCGCGGCTTGCCGAACAGCGACCAGGCCTCGCCCTTGACCGACTGCACGCCGGCCGGCTTGCCGCCGCCAAAGAACATCCCGGCCTTGCCGACCGCGAAACCGCCGCCGAAACCGACGACCAGCGCCCCGGCCACGGCGATCGCCACCGGACCCTTCAAGGCCTGCGGCCAACGCTCGGCAACCTGCGTGCGGAAACCGTCCCAGCGCGCCTTGAAGGAAGATTGGGTGTCGCGACCGCCTTCCGGCGGCGTCTCGTCCGTCGACATCCGTGTCTTCCCTTGATTTGCGCAGATTCCAGGCGAATTGAGCCTAAGCGCGACCAGGGGTCAACGGCAGTCGAATGACAGTGTTACGCTGAATACTTAAGCTTGATCAGGCGTCGAACGACACGACACCCGTCGCCAGATCGTAGCAGGCCGAGACCACCTTCAGGCGGCCTTCGTGGATGCGTTCGGCCAGGACGCCGTCGGCGACCTTCAGGCGGCCGGCGATGTCGCGGACGTTGCGGCGGATGGCGGCGTCCTGCAGGTCGGCGGGATGGGTCTCGTCGGCCTCCAGCACGGCCGGGATGATCGGCAGCACCATCTCGTGCAGGGCGCCGTGCAGCTCGGCGTGCTTCTTGGCGACGTCCACGGCCGCGCCGACGGCGCCGCACTTGGTGTGGCCCAGCACGACGATCAACGGTGCGCCCAGATGCTCGACGGCATAGACGATCGAGCCCAGGCCCTCGCGGCCGACGGTCGAGCCGGCCACGCGGATCACGAACAGCTCACCCAGATTGCAGTCGAAGACCAGTTCCGGCGCGGTGCGGCTGTCGGCGCAGCCGATGACCACCGCGAACGGCTTCTGGCCCTTGGAGAGCTCGGCCACGCGGGCCAGCGTCGGCAGCATCAGGTTGGCGCCGCCGCGGGCGAAGATGGCGTTGCCGTGCTTCAGGCGGCCCAGGGCCTCTTCGGGCGAGACCTCCTGGGCGGGCGCGGCGGCGGCCGGGGCGTGAGCGGCTTCCGCTTCCATCGGCTTGACGCTGGCCAGGGCCTTGTCCAGCGCGGCCTTGTCGGTGGTCTGGTGCTTGAGGGCCGAATGCGTGCGGCGGCCCTTCTTGGTCAGGAGGCTGGGCGAAGGGCCATCGCCCTCGGCGAAGGCCAGGGCCGGCGCGGCCATACCGGCCAGAGCCCCCAGCAGGATCCGTCTCGAAACCATCTCGTCCCCCGACGCGGTTTGAATGTCGGGAAGAAGACTAAGGACTCAACCGCTCAGGATTGGTTAACTACGCCCTCACAGCGGCAATTCGGCGCGCTTAACGACAGTGCGCATGGCGATACTGCTGCTGACGCGAACCACACCAGGGATGCGGGTCAGCTCCTGGGCGTGAACCCGCTCCAGGTCGTCGACGTCGCGCACCACCAGCCGCAGCAGATAGTCCGAGCCGCCGGTCATCAGGTAGCACTCGGCCACCTCACGGACATTGGCGATGGCCTTCTCGAAGGCGCTGAGCGTGCCCTCGGCCTGGGACGACAGGGTGACGGTGACGAAAACGCTGAGCGGCAGGCCCACCGCCCGCTCGTCGATCACCGCCGCATAGCGGCTGACGACCCCCGCCTCTTCCAGCGCCTTGACCCGGCGAAGGCACGCGGACTCGGAAAGATTCACCGCCTCAGCCATTTCCACATAGCTGGCGCGGCCCCGCCGCTGCAGCAGGTGCAGGAGCTTCCGGTCGAAACTATCAAGCTCAACGGCGGTTTTCTTCATGTGAATGACATAGCACGCAGGAATCCTGCACAACAGCGGTCACCGGACACGAAATCACCAGGGAAACTGCACTCGCCTGAGCGCACAGTCCCGGTCAAAGCGCTTTTGGAGGAAGCATCATGCGCGTTGGCGTCCCTTCCGAGATCAAACCGGGCGAACACCGGGTCGGACTCACCCCTACGGCCGTCCGTGAATATGTCGGTCACGGCCACACCGTCCTCGTCCAGTCGGGAGCCGGCCTCGGCGCCGGCTATGCCGACGACGTCTATGTCAAGGCGGGCGCGACCATCGCCCCGGACGCCGCAGCCGTCTTTGCCGGCGCGGACATGATCGTGAAGGTCAAGGAACCGCAGAAGGTCGAGTGGGAAAAGCTCGAACCCCGCCACATCCTCTTCACCTACCTGCACCTGGCGCCCGATCCCGCCCAGACCGAAGGCCTGCTGAAGAGCGGCTGCGCGGCCATCGCCTATGAGACCGTCACCGACGCGCGCGGCGGCCTGCCGCTGCTGGCGCCGATGTCGGAAGTGGCCGGCCGGATCGCCGTGTTCTCGGCGGCCGAGACCCTGCTCAAGCACAATGGCGGCATGGGCCTCTTGCTCTGCGGCGTGCCCGGCGTGCCCCCGGCTCGCGTGGTCGTGCTGGGCGGCGGCGTGGTCGGCTCAAACGCCGCCCGCATGGCCGCAGGCCTGGGCGCCGAAGTGGTGGTGCTGGAACGCTCGATCCCGCGCATGCGCGAGCTGGACGACCTGTATCAAGGCCGGATTCTCACGCGCTACTCGACCTTCGCCGCGGTGGAAGAAGAGATCCTCAAGGCCGACGTCATCATCGGCGCGGTGCTGACCGCCGGCGCGGCCGCACCGAAGCTGGTGCGTCGTGAACACCTGAAGCAGATGAAGCCGGGCTCGGTGCTCGTGGACGTCTCGATCGACCAGGGCGGCTGCTTCGAGACCAGCAAGCCGACTACCCATGCCGAGCCGACCTACACGGTCGACGGCGTCGTCCACTACTGCGTGGCCAACATGCCCGGCGCGGCCCCGCGCACCTCGTCCGAAGCCCTGGGCAACGCGACCCTGCCGTTCGGCCTGGCGCTGGCCGACAAGGGCCTGGACGCGCTGAAGACCAATGTCCACCTGGCGCGGGGCTTGAACGTCCTGAACGGCGAACTGACCCACCCGGCCGTGGCCGAGGCGCTGGGCAAGACGTCGGTGGATCCCTACGGGGCTTGGGCCTAACCCCACACCGATCTTCCCGGCGAAAGCCGGGACCCAGATCGTAAGGCTGTGAGGCGCATGCAAAGACGCCCGCGATCCTGTCCGGACCGCGGGCGTTCTTGCATCTGGGCCCCGGCTTTCGCCGGGGAGACGGATTCTGTTAGGCCGCGAAGCGCGCGATGTCCTGGCGGCTTTCGACCAGGTCCAGCACGTCGCCCATACGGAAGCCCGGATCGACCGGGTGCAGGGCGTCATAGACCGAGCGGGCGAAGGCCAGGTCGGCGGCGGTCTTGACCCGCCAGTCCAGCTTGGACCAGTCGCGGGCGGCCTTCAGGTGGGCCTGGCTCCAGCGTTGCGGCTGGTTGCGGATGGCGGCGGTCGGCGAGATGCGGGCCTGCGGGTCGCGCTCCTCGGCGGCGGCGTCGCGCAGCACATTGGCCTTGATCACCTCGACCTCGAGACCGGCCGGGAAGGTGCGCTGCACGCGGTTGGAGGTGTAGTCGGCGCCGCTGGCCAGGGCCATGCGGACGGCGTCGTCAATGACACCAGGATCCATGAACGGCGCGTCGCCCTTCAAGCGGACCACATGGCTGACCGAGCTGATCGCCTCGGCGCAGCGGGCGATGCGCGCCAGAATGTCGGCGCCGGCCCCGCGATGGACGGTGTGACCGCGCGAGACCAGGAAGCCGGCCAGGGCGTCGTCGGCCGCGTCGGTGCTGGTGGCGACGATGATCTTGGAAAGGCAGCGCGCGCCGCGCAGGCGTTCCAGCTGGCGCACGATCATCGGCTGGCCCTGGAGGGTGGCCATCGACTTGCCCGGCAGGCGGGACGATCCCATGCGGGCTTGCAGGACAGCGAGGATCATGACGCGTTTCCCTTTGTTGGGATAAAGCTAGACTAGACTGATAAAACTGATGTGAATCAGAAACTTACAGGTCGCTAACCGGCATGCTTAATTCGCGGATACCAAGACGCGCGAAAAAGGCGGCTGGTTGAGCCGCCTTCACTGTCGCTGGTGATTCTAGAGGTGGATCAGGCGACCCAACGTCGCGGGTCGAGCGCGACCGGATCGTCGATGGCCATCTCGTCCCAGTCGAGGTCCGGCGGCGGGCTCGAGGCGGCGGCCACGACAGCCGACAGCTCGGCGGCCGAGTTGACGCCGACCAGCACGGCCGAGCCTTCGGGGCGCGACAAAGCGAAACCCAGAGCCGCTTGCAGCGGATCAGAGCGCCCCTCGGCGATCATGCGGCGCACGCGCGACAGACGGCCCGAGGCGCCCTTCAGCTGGGCTGGGACGCGGTCGGGCGGCAGGAACAGCAGGCCGTTCAGGAAGATCGAGCGCAGATGCACCTCGACGCCCATGCCGGCGATGCGTTGCAGCGAGCCGTCGGCCAGCAGGCGCTGATCGAGCAGCGAGGCCGGGGCTTGCAGAATGTCGGGCTTGAAGCGACGGGCGACGCCGACCGGATCGTCGGTGGCGTGGGCCGCGACGCCGATCTTGGCGAACAGGCCCTGGTCCTTCAGGCGATGCAGGCGGTCCCACAGGGCCGCGCCGTGCGGGCCGCACAGTTCCGAGGGCGAGTGGACGATGATCGCATCGGCGCGCTCGACGCCGATCCGGCGCAGCGTGGCGCGAGCCTCGGCCTCGACAAAGTCGGGACCTCGATCGGCGCGGGCGGTGGCCAGGGTGACGCGGAACGGCACCGGGCGCGGAATCAGGTCGCCCAGCACGGTCTCGGCGCGGCCGAACAGGCCCGAGGCGTCCAGCACCGACAGACCGGCGCGGGCGGCGATGTTCAGGATATCGCGCGTCTCGGCTTCAGGCGAACGACCGCGCGGCGCCGACGAGCTACCGCCGTCGAGACCGAACTGGGCCGCAGCCAGACCGAGTTTTGTGACCGAAATGGACATCGCCATCCGTGCGCGAAAACACCAACAGACGCGAACGGTACGCGCCAAGGTTTGAACATCAGGTTTCTGGAAACTTGCCGAGGCGTTAACATCGCCATGATGACCGACGCCTACTCAGACGACACCTGGCCGATGCACGGCATGGCCGACGACGCCCGCCCGGCCTTGTCCGCCGCGCTTTCCCGGGGGCCGGCCACCCTGGCCACCATCACCGCCCTGGGCGGCGGCGGACCGCGTCCGATCGGCGCCCAGATGGTGTTCGGCGAAAATATTGTTTCGGGCTTCCTCTCCGGAGGTTGCATCGAGGCCGATGTCGAGATGCATGCCGAGGCCTGCCTGGCCGACGGCCAGCCGCGTCGCCTCGTCTATGGCGAGGGCAGCCCCTGGCCGGACATCCGCCTGCTGTGCGGCGCGCGCATCGAAATCCTGGTCGAGAAGATCGAAGCCGACGATCCGGCCGTGGCCGAGCTCTTGGCCCTGAACGACGCGCGCAAGACCGCCCACTGGATGAGCGACGGCCTGCGCCGGGTCTGTTCCGAAGCGCCGATCTTGCCCTGGCCCCAGGCGTTTGGCCGCACCTATCTGCCGCCACCGCGCCTGGTGGTGCTGGGCGGCGACCCGACCGCCCTGGCGGTGGCCAGCCTGGGGGCGCAGTCGGGCTTCGAGACCTTCCTGGTCCGCCCCAAGGGGCCGGTCGCGCCGCCGCCGCTGGCCGGCGTCGCCTACAGCCGCGAGACGCCCGACGCGGCGCTCTCCGGCATCGCCCTGGACGCCTGGACCGCCGTCGCCGTCTGCGGCCACGATATCGAGCTGGACCACGACGCCCTGATGGCCGCCCTGCCCTCGCCCGCGCCCTATGTCGGCCTCTTGGGCGCGCGCCGCCGCCTGCCCGAGCGGTTGGCGCGGTTGAAGGCGGCCGGACTCACCGACCGTGACTTGGCCAAGCTACGCGCTCCGATTGGCCTCGATCTCGGCGGCAAGGCGCCGTTCGAAGTGGCCGTGGCGGTGATCGGCGAGATCATGGCCGCGCGCCACGGCCAGCCAGTGATCGCGCGGCGCGTGGTGGAAGCCTAGACTGGCGCGCGCTCGTTCCCGAACGCGGCGATGTCTTCGAGCAGGGCGTTGGCCGCCATGTCGACCAGTTCGCCGCCCTTTTCGGGCGTGGCCTGGGCCGGGTCAGAGCCCATGCGGCCGTCGGCGTAGCGGGCGCGGAAGTCCAGGGCCTCGCGGATCGGACCGGTGGGCGCGATCTTGGGCTCATAGGCCGTGGTCTTGATCGTCTCCGGATACGCCCACTGGGTCACGGCGATCTCGGACGGGGTGGCGTGCGAGCCGTGACCGACCGGGAATTGACGGTTGGCCAAGGCGTTGACGCCAGCCAGATCCCACCAGTTCTTCAGCTTCAGCGCGAACGGCGCGCGGGTCTGGCGGAAGCTGTAGTCGGCATAGATCTCCGAGAACGCCGCCTCGATCGAGGCGACATTGCCGCCGTGGCCGTTCAGGAAATAGATCTTCGTGAAGCCGTGCGCGCCCAACGACCGCACCCAGTCGCCGATCGCGGCGATGAAGGTCGAGGGCCGCAGGAAGATGGTGCCCGGAAACGCCAGGTGATGCTGGGCCATGCCGATATTGAAGGTCGGGGCCACCAGGATCCGATCGCCCGCCCGCTTGCTGGCCTCGTGGGCGATGATCTCCGGACACAGCCAGTCGGTGCCCAGCAGGCCGGTCGGCCCATGCTGCTCGTTCGAGCCGATCGGCACGACCACGGTCTGGCTGGTCTGGATGCGGGCTTCGATTTCGGACCAGGTCGACAAGGCGAGCAGCATAGGAAAACTCCGGACGGATAGAGGAGACGACGCTTTACGCTCCTCATATAGGGCCGTCATCTTCCGGCCGTATCGGGGCGAGAAACCGAAATGGTCTTCTTGCGCCGGGCCGGGAGCTTCGCCTATTCCGGCGGCCAACGAGATAAGGGAGTACGGCTGGTGAGCGACGGACAGGTTTTCCCGGTGCCCGACGACTTGGCGAAGTCGGCGCATATCGACGCCGCCGGCTATGAGGCCGCCGTGGCGCGTGTCGAGGCCGACCCCGAGGGCTACTGGCGCGACATCGCCGCCCGCCTGGACTGGATCAAGGCTCCGACCAAGATCAAGGACGTCTCGTACGCCAAGGACGACTTCCGCATCCGCTGGTACGAGGACGGCGTCCTCAACGTCTCGGCCAACTGCCTGGACCGCCACCTGCCGGCCAAGACCGACGACGTCGCCCTGATCTTCGAAGGCGACGAGCCGGGGACCTCCAGCACCCTGACCTACGGCCAACTGCACGAGGAGGTTTGCCGCATGGCCAACGTCCTCAAGGACCTGGGGGTCAAGAAGGGCGACCGGGTCACGATCTATCTGCCGATGGTTCCGGTGGCCGCGGCCGCCATGCTGGCCTGCGCCCGCATCGGCGCGGTGCACTCGGTGGTGTTCGGCGGCTTCTCGCCCGACAGCATCGCCGGTCGCATCAAGGACTGCGAATCCCGCATCGTCATCACCGCCGACCAGGGCCGTCGCGGCGGCAAGCGTGTGCCGCTGAAGGCCAATGTCGACGAGGCGCTGCTGCAGTGCCCGGAAGTCGAGAAAGTGCTGCTGATCCGCTGGACCGGCGCCGACGTGCCGGTCGTCGAAGGCCGCGACGTGGTCTATGGCGATGTCCGTGAGGCCGCTTCGCCGGTGTGCGAACCCGAGCCGATGAACGCCGAGGATCCGCTGTTCATCCTCTACACCTCGGGCTCGACGGGAAAGCCCAAGGGCGTGCTGCACACCACCGGCGGCTATCTGGCCTGGGCGTCTTGGACCTTCTGGGCGGTGTTCGACTACAAGCCCGGCGAAGTCTTCTGGTGCACGGCCGACGTGGGCTGGGTCACCGGCCACAGCTATGTCGTCTACGGCCCGCTGGCCAATGGCGGGACCAGCCTGATCTTCGAAGGCGTGCCGAACTATCCGACCCCCAGCCGCTTCTGGGAGGTGGTCGACAAGCACAAGGTCGAGATCTTCTACACCGCCCCCACGGCCCTGCGCGCCCTGATGCGCGAGGGCGACGAACACGTGACCAAGAACGACCTGTCGTCGCTGCGCGTGCTGGGCAGCGTCGGCGAGCCGATCAATCCCGAGGCCTGGCTCTGGTACCACCGCGTGGTCGGCAAGGAGCGCCTGCCGATCGTCGACACCTGGTGGCAGACCGAGACCGGCGGCATGCTGATCACGCCTCTGCCGGGCGCCACGGACCTGAAGCCGGGCTCGGCCTCCAAGCCGCTGCCGGGCGTCAAGCCGCAGCTGGTCGACGCCGAAGGCGGCGTGCTGGAGGGCGCGACCGAGGGCAACCTCGTGATCACCGACAGCTGGCCGGGCCAGATGCGCACGGTCTATGGCGACCACCAGCGCTTCTTCGAGACCTATTTCTCGACCTATCCCGGCAAGTACTTCACCGGCGACGGCTGCCGCCGCGACGCCGACGGCTATTACTGGATCACCGGCCGGGTCGATGACGTGATCAACGTCTCGGGCCACCGCCTGGGCACGGCCGAGATCGAGAGCGCCCTGGTCGCCCACGAGGCCGTCGCCGAGGCCGCAGTGGTCGGCTATCCGCACGACATCAAGGGCCAGGGCGTCTACGCCTATGTGACCCTGAAGGCCGGTGTCGAGGCTACGGACCAGCTGCGCAAGGACCTGATCCTGTGGGTCCGCCACGAGATCGGTCCGTTCGCCGCCCCCGACATCCTGCAATGGGCCCCGGGCCTGCCCAAGACCCGCTCGGGCAAGATCATGCGCCGCATCCTGCGCAAGATCGCCGAGAACGAATTGGGCAGCCTGGGCGACACCTCGACCCTGGCCGATCCGTCGGTGGTCGACGATCTCGTGAAAAATCGCGCGGGGGCGTAACGAACGGCAGGCCAGCTGCGTTAGCTTGAGTGTGATGCGCCGGCTTGCTCCCTTCGTGCTCCTGATCGCCCTGGCGGGTCCCGCCCTCTCCAAGGCTGAGGCGGCTGACGCCGAGTGGGAGATAAAGGGCGACGGCATCACGGTCGACGCTCAGGCCGACAATCGCGGCCGCGGCACGGTCCGGGCCAGCGTCGACATCGACGCCCCGCCCAGCGTGGTGTTCCGCATCATCCTGGACTGCGACCGCGCCGCCCGCATGAGCCCGGGCGTCAAGAGCTGCCGCGTCGTCTCGCGCGCCCCGGACGGGACCGAGATCCGCGAGCACACGGTGCGCTGGAGCTTCTTCCTGCCGACCATGCGCTCGACCTCGCGGGTGACCCTGATCCCGGATCGCGAGATCCACTTCACCTGCATCGGCGGCGACATCCGGGCCTGCGACGGCTCGTGGCGGCTGGAGCCCCTGGAGGGCGGCCAGCGCACCCGCGTTACCTACGACATGTGGGCCAGCTCGCCCTTCGCCGTCCCGGCCGGCATGATCAGCGCCATGATGCGCAAGGACGTGCCCAGCTCGCTGAGGGCGCTGCGGCGCGAGTGCGAGGGACGATGACTCCGGACGGCCTGATGCTGTTCGACGGCGTCTGCCATCTGTGCGACGGGACGGTGCGGACCGTGCTGCGGCTGGACCGCAAGGGCGCTATCCGCTTCACGCCGATCCAGTCGCCATACGGCCGCGCGCTGGCGCTGGCCCACGGCATCGATCCCGACACGCCCGAGAGCTTCCTCTTCTTCGACCAAGGCCGCCCCCTGCGAAGAACCGCCGCCATCGCCGCCCTGCTGCGCCGCCTGGACACCCCCTGGCGCTGGCTGGCCTTCATCGACCGCCTGCCGCGTGGACCTGCGGATGTGGCCTATGACTGGATCGCCAGGAACCGCTACCGGCTGCTGGGCAAGAAGGACCGCTGCATGGTCCCGACTGAGGGGCAGCGGGCGCGGTTCGTGTTGGAGTAGGGACGGCTGTGGCGCGGCAGGTGGGATCCGCCGCTGTCGCTCATTCGGCGGATAGACTTTTTACCTCAAATCCCATTTTTTACCTCGCGCGAGGTTGAAATGGGAAAAACTGTATTTGTTCTAGGGGCCGGTGCCTCGAAGGATTTTGGCGATTACATGCCGGTCGGGGAAGAGCTGGCTGCTCAGATCGACCGCACTCTGATCGATGAGTTTTCGCAAGCCTCCATCACGAATGGAGGCTTGGTTAAGGACTCATTCCTACAGGGCGGGGGGCTGTTTCCTGACCATAGACGGGCGGCGTTGCAGATCTGCAAGAGCCTACATTCCAAACCTTCGATCGACGAACTCATCGACGAATGGATAGATTTTCCCGAATTCGCCACCGTCGCGAAGCGCGCGATAGCAGCTTCGCTGCTTTCAGCGGAAAGTAGCAGTTCACTTATGATCCCACTCGACGACGAGGTCGGATGGGCGACAGCTTTTCGGCCTTTGCGAAACAGCTGGGCAAGTTGGCTATTTCGAAACGTGGGTGGCAACGGGGTCCAGCGACGACAGGCGTTTCAAGCATTTAGCGACGTCTCGTTCGTTACCTTCAACTACGACCGCTGCCTTGAGCAGTTTCTACTGGCGAACTTCATCCACACATGTGGACTGGCTGAGGATGTGGCCCGCGCAGCGCTGAATCAGGTCGAAATACACCATGCTTATGGCTCGCTCGGATCACTCGAGCCGACGAATAAGCCCGTCGTAGCTCCCTTTGGCTCAACTGCTCCTTGGTCGGTTAAGGGGGCAGCAGATCAGATAAAAACATTCACTGAAGAAGTGGAGAGTGGCGCGGCCGAGAAAATCTGGCGAACTATCGATAACGCCAAACGCATCATTTTTCTGGGCTTCGGATTCCACGAGCGCAACTTGGACCTCCTATTCGGCACGGGCCGAAATTGCCCACCCGTGCCCGTCGCTGGAACTTGCACATTCTTCGACACACGCGCTTGGAGAAGTCCTGCCCAACGATTTGGCACAGCTGGGCACCAGATCTGGGAACGGGCGTTTGCTGCGGATTTTATGGGTCGGAGAGGAGAAGAGGCCCTGTTCGACTGATCTGATCTGCGCGTGGGAACGACAGCTATGCGACCGCTTCAGACACCGGGTCCATATCAAGGAACCCCCTCAGCATTTTAGAAAGTTCCGACTAGCCCGCCCCTAAAACAACGCCCGCACGCTCTCGGCGCTATACGGCTTCTGCAGCACCGGCGTTTCCTTGAACCGCTCCGGAAACGCCGCGCTGTCGCCAAAGCCCGTGCCGAAGGCGAACGGGATGCCGGCGTCCTGCAGGGCCTCGGCGACCGGGAAGCTGGTCTCCTGACCCAGATTGACGTCCAGGATCGCGAACGGCGGCTTGTCCTCGGCCAGGGCCTCGAAGGCCTGGGCCACGCTGGAGGCGACCGTGATCTGCTTGACGCCCAGGCGGGTCAGCATGTCCTCCAGGTCGAGGGCGATGATCATGTTGTCTTCCAGCACCAGCATCTTCTCGGGCGCACGCACGGGCGTGTCGGCGCGGCGCGGCTGGTTCACGGTCGCGGTGACGCCTTCGCTGCTGACATAACGACCGGGGATGCGGATGCGGGCCTGGAAACCCTCGGGCCGATAGTCCAGCTCGACCTCGCCGTTCAGATCGTGCGGGATCGAGTGTTCGATGATGGTCGAGCCGAAGCCCCGGCGGGTGGGCGGAATGACCAGCGGACCGTCCTTCTCGCGCCAGTCGATGATCAGGTCGCCCTTGGCGTCGCGGGTCCAGTCGATCGTCACCTGGCCGCGCTGGTCGCACAGGGCGCCGTACTTGGCCGAGTTGGTCATCAGCTCGTGGATGACCAGGGACAGGATCGAGAAGGCGTCGGGCGCCAGGGCGGTCGGCGCGCCGTTCAGCTTCACGCGCTCGGCCTTATTGGAGAGATAGGCCTCGGCTTCGGCGGTGATCAGGTCGGACAGCGCGCCTGGCCCCCACTGGTGGCGGGTGATCTGGTCGTGGGCGCGGGCCAGGGCCTGGACGCGACCACCCACCACCTCGGCGAATTCCTCGACCGTGGCGACGCCCGAGCGGCTCTGGGTGATCAGGCCGCGGATCAGACCCAGGATATTGCGCACCCGGTGGTTCAGCTCGGCGATCAGCAGTTCCTGGCGCTGGTTGGCGCGCTGGCGCTCCTCGTCGGCCAGGTCCGTCAGGCGGAAGACGATCTCCAGCAGGCTGGCGCGCATGCTCTCGGCCAGCGACCGCTCGACGGCGGTCCACGGCCGGCTCTGGCCGCGCACGGTCTCTTCCCAGGCCTCGAAACTCTTGCGCGGGGTCAGGCGGTCGCCCATCGGCCCGACCTGGACCAGCTTGGCCGGCTTGCCCGCCCACACCACCGTCTGGGCCGCTTCCTTGCGGAAGAAGATCAGGTAGTCGCGCGGGGCCCGCGACAGCGGCACGGCCATCATCCCGGCCGCTTTGCCCGCCCAGGCCGCCGCCGAGGGCAGCAGGGTCGCGATCTCGTTGGTGGAGAACACCGAGTGGGTGTCCTTGTCCCGCAGCACCCGGATCAGCGTGTGGACGTCGCTGGCGTCGGGCGTGGAGTCGCGCAGGGTCAGCCGCCCTTCCAGCCACAGGGCCAGGCCGTCGCAGCCGACCAGGCGGCTCAGGTCGTCGAGATAGGGGCTGAGGCCGTCGGCGCCGGTATTGGCCTTGACCACCGCGTTCATCAGCCGGTCGTGCAGGTTGCGCGCCTCGGCCATGCGCCGGGTTTCGATCTCGCGCTCGCGGCTTTCCAGGGTCAGGGAGAACAGCTGGCCAAACAGCTCGGCGGCCGTGCGGCGCTCGTAGCTGATGTGCTTGGGGGCGTAGTGGTGGCAGGCGAACAGGCCCCACAGCTTGCCGTCGCGCAGGATCGAGATCGACAGCGAAGCGGCCACGCCCATGTTGCGCAGATATTCGATGTGGATCGGCGAGACGGCCCGCAGCATGCTCATCGACAGGTCGACGGGCTCGCCGGAGGGGCTGACCTGCGGGATGATCGGCGAGACCTCGGCGTCGACGTCGGCGATGATCCGCAGCCAACTTCTTTCATACAGCGCCCGAGCCTGCACCGGGATGTCCTGGGCCGGATAACGCTGGCCCAGGAACGAGCCGATGCCGGGTCGCACCGACTCGGCGATCACCTCGCCGGCGCCGTCGTGGGCGAAGCGGTAGACCATGACCCGGTCGAATTCGGTCAGGGCGCGCACCTGGCGGGCGGCCTCGTGGCAGAACTCCTCGAAGGTTGGGCGGGCGGCGATGCGCGTCGTCATCGAACGCACGGCCGAGGCGGCCTCGATCAGGACGTCGGCCCGGCTGGGCTCGCCCTCGACGATCAGCAGGCGGCCGGAATAGTGCAAGGCGAGGTCGAAGTCCTCGCCGCCGTCGACCAGGGGCTGGCCGAACATCCGCTCGACCGCGTCGGCCCCGCGCATGATCTGCAGGCGGCCGCGGATGTTGTGGATGGCGTGGCCGCTCATCACCTGGGTCAGCGGCTTGCCCAGCAGGTCCTCGGGCGACAGGCCCAGGTAGCGCAGGCTGGTGGTCGAGGCGTGGACGACGACCCAGTCGGAATTGACGGCCAACAGGAAACCGAACGGCTGGACCGAGCCCAGGATGTGGATCGGCTCCCGGTCGCAGTTGGTCAGGTCGACCTCAAACCCGGACATGGGCGCCATTTCGGACATTCAGGGCTCCAGACGGGGCGAGCCTCTCGAACGCCTCCGAGAAACATCGGAAGCCATATCGCGCGCCCGCCTCGGCGGCGTCTGTCCGAAACCCGACTTTGGGTATCGCATCCAGCCACGCCAGGAACGATCGCCACAGATCCGGCCCTTCGCCGTGCGTCAGATAGGCAAGCGGCAGGCCGGCGCCGCCGGCGCGGACCTGGCGGGCCAGGAACTTGGCGCCCAGGCGCGAGCCTTCCAGCACATAGAGCAGGCCGGCGACGGCCTCCGGGGACGAGATCTCGGCGGGCTCGAACGATGGAGCTTCCAGGCCCAGCTCCGCCAGATCGGCGGCCAAGGCGGCGCGGCGCGCGCGCTGGGGCCAGTCCGGCAGTTGCTCGGCGACGCCGGCCTCCTCCAGGGCCAATTCCAGAGGCGCGAGGGCGGCGTAGGAGGCGCTGAGAAAGGCCCCGTAACCGATGGGCGTCTCGATCCGCCAGCCGGCCACCACGGCGTCCAGCGCCGCATGGTCTTGCGAAGTGGCCGCGCGCAGGCGGTCGCGGAGCGAGATTTCAGACAAGTATTTCCCCCATACGCATCGACCCTACGGTCATAGGGGGCGAGACAACCAATTGTAACACTGACGGCGCCATTCGGTTCCGGTGACATGACAGCTCGGTAAGGTTTACCGGCGAGGCGGCGGTGCTAGGGTCGCGCCCACGACTTTCGGAGATCTTCGCGCAATGATCCGCACCGCCAAGCTGGCCCTCGCAGCCGCCGCCCTGTTCTCGACCACGGCGCTGTCGCCCGTGGCCATGGCGGCGACGAAGGCCAAACCGAAGCCCGCCGCGCCGGCGGCTTCGTCGATCGCGGTCCCGCCGATCGTCTACCAGCAGCGTGTCCTGCCTAATGGCATGAAGGTCCTGACCTCGCGCGACACCACGACCCCGAACGTCTCGGTGCAGGTCTGGTACGGCGTCGGCTCCAAGGACGATCCGCACGGTCGCTCGGGCTTCGCGCACCTCTTTGAACACCTGATGTTCAAGGCCACGCGCAACATGCCCAACGAGACGCTGGACCGCCTGACCGAGGACGTCGGCGGCTTCAACAACGCGTCGACCTGGGACGACTTCACCAACTATTACGAGGTGGTGCCCGCCAACCACCTGGAGCGCCTGCTGTGGGCCGAGGCCGATCGCCTCAAGTCCCTGGTCATCGACGAATCGGTGTTCGCCTCCGAGCGCGACGTCGTGAAGGAAGAGCTGCGCCAGCGCGTCCTGGCCGATCCTTATGGCCGCTTCTTCGCGCTGTCGATCCCGCAGCAGTCGTACAACACCCACCCCTACCAGCGCCCGGGCATCGGCTCGATCGAGGAGCTGGACGCGGCCACCGTGGACGACGTGCGGGCGTTCCACCGCACCTACTACCGGCCCGACAATGCGGCGCTGATCATCGTCGGCAATTTCGACCAGGCCAAGCTGGACGCGCTGATCGACCAGTACTTCGTCCCGATCGCCAAGCCGGCGGGGGATATCCCCAAGGTCACGGCGGTCGAGCCGGCCCGCACGGGCCCCAAGAGCATCAACACCTACGGCCCCAACGTGCCGCTGCCGGCCCTGGCCATCACCTGGCTGGCCCCGGCCGCCGCCGATAAGGACGTCCCGGCCCTGACCGTGCTGGACGCGGTGCTGTCGGCCGGCAAGTCCTCGCGCCTCTATGACAGCCTGGTCTACGACCAGAAGATCGCCCAGTCGGTGTTCTCCAGCGCCCCGAACAACGCCCAGCCGGGCCTGTTCTACGTCGGCGCCATCATGGCTGGCGGCAAGACCGTGGCCCAGGGCGAGACGGCCCTGCGCGCCCAGGTGGCCCGCGTCCGCGACGGCCTCGTCACGCCCGCCGAACTTGCTGAAGCCAAGGCCGGGCTGCTGGCCGACGCCGTCCGCCGCCGCGAGGAGATCGACGGCCGCGCCTTCGCCATCGGCTACGCGCTGGAGACCGAAGGCGATCCCGCCGCCGCCAACACCAGCCTGGCCAAGCTGCAAGCCGTCACCGCCGCCGACGTCCAGCGCGTCGCCAAGAAGTACCTGGCCGACGACCGCCGCACGGTGATCCGCTACCTGGCCGAAAAGGATAAACCGGCCGGCGAGAAGGACGCCACGCCGGCGATCCCCAAGGTCGCTTCGGTGAAGTACGACGGCCCGGTCACCGTCCTGGCGCCGGAAGGCGAGCGCGAGAAGATCCCGGCCGTCGCCGCCCCGATCGATGCGGTGCTGCCGACCCCCGCCGAAAAGACCCTGGCCAACGGCCTGCGGGTCATCGTCGCCAAGTCCAGCGACCTGCCGCTGATCACCGCCGACCTGACCGTCAAGGGCGGGGCCAGCTCGGACCCCACGGGCCTGGCCGGCACGTCCAGCCTGACCTCGGAACTGCTGACCGAAGGCACCACCAGCCGCTCGGCGACCCAGATCGCCCGCGAGACCGAGGCCCTGGGCGCCAATCTGGAAGCCGGTTCGGGCTGGGAGGCCGCCTCCCTGACCCTCAGCGTCACGGCGAACAACGCCGCCCCGGCCATGGCCATCATGGCCGACGTCGCCCAGCACCCGGCCTTCTCGACCGAGGAGCTGGACCGCGTCCGCACCGAGACCCTCGACAGCCTGTCGGTCGCCTATCAGCGCCCCGGCAGCCTGGCCAGCTACGCGGTCGGCCCTGTGCTCTATGCCGGCAGCGCCTATGGCCACGTGGCCGGCGGCACGCCCGGCTCGCTGCCCAAGGTCAAGCGCACGGACCTGGCCAAGACCCACGCCGCCTACTGGCGTCCGGACAATGCGGTGCTGGTGCTGACCGGCAACCTGACGCCGCAGGCGGGCTTTGCTTTGGCTGAGAAGGCGTTCGGCGGCTGGAAGAAACCCGCCTCGCCGCCGCCCGCCGCCCCGGCCGCGCCCACGGGCTACAAGCCGCGCAACCTGGTGATCGACCTGCCCGGCACCGGCCAGGCGGCCGTGACCCTGGCCAAGCCGGCCATCACCCGCGCCGATCCCAGCTACTACCAGGGCATTGTCGCCAATACGGTGCTGGGCGTCGGTTATTCCTCGCGCCTGAACCAGGAGATCCGCATCAAGCGCGGCCTGTCGTACGGCGCCGGCTCCAGCCTGACGCCGCAAGGCCGCTTCGGCGGCTTCTCGGCCCGGGTGCAGACCAAGAACCCGTCGGCCGGCGAGGTCGTCACCCTGACCCGCGCCGAACTGACCCGCCTGGGCGCGCAGCCGGCCTCGGCCGGCGAACTGGCGGCGCGCAAGTCGGTGCTGGTCGGCGGCTTTGGCCGTGACCTGGGCACCTCGGAGGGCCTGGCCAACATCCTGGGCAACCTGGCCGTCTACGGCGTGCCGCTGACCGAGATCCAGAGCTACGCCGCCAAAGTTGAGGCGGTGAGCCCCGCTGAGGTCCAGGCCTTCGCCAAGACCAACCTGGATCCGGCCCAGATGAGCGTCATCGTCGCCGGCGACGCCAAGGCCATGGGCGAGGACCTGACCAAGGCCGCGCCGGGCGCCACGGTGATCGCCGCCGACAAGCTGGACCTCGACGCGGCCAGCCTGCAAAAGTAGGCGCAGTATTGGTCCCACGATCCGATGAGGTCTCATGGACGAGGTCGACATCGCGATCGTGGGCGCCGGCGCCGCCGGGCTCGCCGCCGCTGAAGCCGTGGCCGCCAGCGGTCTCTCCGGAATCCTGCTCGAGGCCCGCGACCGCCTGGGCGGCCGGGCCCATACGATCGACACCTCGCTGGGCCCCATCGACCTGGGCTGCGAGTGGCTGCACTCGGCCGACCAGAACCCGCTGGTGGAACGCGTCGAGGCCCTGGGCCTGACGGTCGACAAGACCCCGCCGCCCTGGGCCAATATCGCCGACAACCCGGTCTTCCCCCGCGAAGAGCGCGCCGCGTTTGGCGAAGCCTTCCAGGCCGTGGACGCCCGCATCGAAGCGGCGGCCCGCGACGGCGGCCCCGATCGCCCGGCCTCGGATCTGCTGGATCCGGGCAGCCCCTGGAACCCGCTGCTGAACGCCTTCAGCGCTTTCTACAACGGGGCCGAGTTCGACCAGGTCTCGCTGCACGACTACGCGGCTTACGAGGACACCGAGGTCAACTGGCGGGTCACCGAGGGCTACGGCACGGCCATCGCCGGCCTGGGCGGCAAGCTGGCGACGCACCTGTCGTGCCCGGTCACCATGATCCGCCATGACGGGCCGCGCGTGGCGCTGGAGACGGCGCTGGGCACGGTCTCCGCCCGCGCGGTCATCATCTGCGTGCCGACCACGATCCTGGCCCAGGGCGCCCTGCGCTTCATGCCCGCCCTGCCCGACAAGCTGGACGCCGCCGCCGGCCTGCCGCTGGGTCTGGCCGACAAGGTGTTCCTGCGGCTGGACGAACCGGAGATGTTCGAAGCCGAGACCCAGCTCTATAGCGACCCGCACACCACGGCGACCGGGGCCTATCACCTGCGGCCGCTGCACAAGCCGATGATCGAGGTGTTCCTGGGCGGCGCCCACGCCCGCTCTCTGGAAGGCCAGGGCGAAGGCGCGGCGGCGGCCTTCGCCGTCGAGGGGCTGGTCGGCGTCTACGGGTCGGGCACCCGCTCGAAGGTCCATGTCATCGCCGAGACCCACTGGGCCGCCGACCCGTTCGCCGGCGGCTCCTATTCCCACGCCCTGCCCGGCCATGCCGGCGCGCGGGCGGTGCTGGCCGCGCCGGTCGAGCAGCGCCTGTTCTTCGCCGGCGAGGCCTGCAGCCCCAACTTCTTCTCCACCGCCCACGGCGCCTGGCTGACGGGCCAGGCGGCGGCGCGGGCGGCGATCGCTTCTCTCGTTTGAGGGGGCCTTACTTAGCCGGCTTGGCCAGCAGGTCGCGGATCTCGGTCAGCAGCTTTTCTTCCGGGGTCGGGGCCGGCGGGGCCGAGGGCGCGGGTTCGGCGGCGTCGGCGCGGCGGATGCTGTTGACCGCCTTGACCAGCAGGAACACCACGGCCGCGACGATGAAGAACTGGATCAGGGTGTTGATGAAGGCGCCGTACTGGATCGACACCTTCTCGATCGCCTCGGTCGCCGGATTCTCGGGCTTGAGCACCCATTCCAGCTTGGAGAAGTCGAGGCCGCCAGTCAGCAGGCCGATCGGCGGCATGATCACCTGGTCGACCAGGCTTTTGACGATGCCGTTGAAGGCCGCGCCGATGATCACGCCGACGGCCAGGTCGATGACGTTGCCGCGCGAGATGAACTCGCGGAATTCCTTGACGACGCTCATGACAGATCCCTCGCTGCCTTAAAAACAAGGCGCAAAGGCTGAGGGCGTTCGCCGGCCAGGGTCAACCCCAGCGTACGATTGTTGTTATTCGTCGCCGTCGGCGTTGAGGCGGGCGCGCAGTTCCTTGCCGCTCTTGAAGAACGGCACGTGCTTGGCGCGGACCTCGACGGCCTCGCCGGTGCGCGGGTTGCGGCCGGTGCGGGCGGGACGCGAGCGGACCGACAGGGCCCCGAAGCCACGCAGTTCTACGCGGCCGCCGTCTTCCAACGCGCCGATCATACGCTCCAGGATCACGCCGACTACGCGTTCGACGTCCTTCTGCGTCAGGTGCGGATTTTCATTCGCGAGCCTGGCGATGAGTTCAGACTTGATCATCGATATCCCCGGAACGCCCCTGGAGGAGAAAGGCGCGAGCGGACCTTTGCCCAACGACGGCTGAGTCTTCAAGGGGTTGCGTGTGATTCTCGAACGAGGTTCGGTTAATCGCCACCCTCAAGAAGCCTTCGGCGCGCGGATGATCAGAGGCTGGTCGGCCAGCCGGCGGCGCACCTTGTTGGCCTCTTCGGCCTGGTCGAACGGCAGTTCGCGACCCGCGCTCTGGTCGGCCTCGAGGAAGACCGCCTTGCCGCCCTCCATCTGCGCGACCCGCGTGGTGTCGATATTGGCGACCCGGCCGCTATAGACCGGCCCCTTGACCGTGAAGCCGGCCCCGCCGCCGGGCAGGGTCACCTCGATCAGGGCCTTCTTGAAGCTGGGGAATGGCGTGGCGAACGGCGCGTCGGCATTGGGGCCGGGCTCGCGGCGCGGGAACTGGGCGGCCTTGCCCGAGCCCGACATCGGCAGGCGCCATTCCAACAGGCCGACATCGTCGTTCAGCCGCCAGTCCATGTCGGCCGTGCCGCCGATGGTCATGGTGACGGCGCCGTCGTCGGCGACCGCCCAGTCCAGGGTCTCGATCTTCAGCCAGCTGTTGGAGGCCGAGAAGCTCTGGCGGAAATTGCGCTCGATGTCGGCGCGCGGCGCGCTTTCGATCAGCCGCGCGATCTGCCGGCCCGAGTCGCCGCGCATGATCATGGTCACGACCGACTTGGCCGGCTTGTCCAGGCCCGCCGAAGCATCCAGGCGCATGGCCGCGTCCAGGTCCGGCCGGCTGGGCGCCTGCTGCACGATCGGCTCCAGCATCGCGCCCGACGCCTTGATCGGCAGGCCCCACAGGAACGGCGGCGCGGCCAGGCTGCTGAGACCACCCCGGTCACCGGTGCGCGTGCCGTCCAGCCAGTAGGGCTTGTCGTCGATGAAGGCGCGGACCAGCACGTGGTTGAACTGGCTGGCAGACGGCACGCGCTGGTCCAGGCCGTCGGCGGCGGGGCTGGCGAAGACCACGACGGGCTCGGCCCGGATGCCCAAGCCCTTCAGCAGGGCCAGGAGCAGCACCGTCTTGCCCTTGCAGTCGCCGAAGCGTCGCGCCCAGGTCTCGTCGGCCGAGGCGGGCTTGTAGCCGCCGTCGCCCATGGACAGCAGCAGATAGCGGGTCTTGTCCTCGACCAGCTGCAGAGCCTTGAAGGCGCGGACCTTGGGATCGGGGCTGGCGGCGGCGATGGCGGCGATCTCGGCCTTGATCGGCGAGTCCGGCTTCAGGGTCATGGCCTGCGCGTACAGCGGCGCCATCGGCGCGACGACGTCGGCCCAGCCGCGATAGGTGGTGGCCTGGATCTCGCCCACCCGCTGGAAGCGCAGCGGCGCGCCGGCCGGCGGCTTGGGCGCGATCGTGCCCGTCTGGTCGACCAGCAGCTCATTCAGCTCGCCCGCCTTGCCGATCTTCGGGTCGGGGAAGCCCGGCGTGGCCTTCCAGGTCAGCGGCACGCCGTCGGGCCACAGCATCCGCACGCGATGGCGGCCGATCGCGCCGGCCCAGCCCATGCGCTCGAAGTCGCTGGCGCGCGGGCCCAAAATCGGGTCGCGCCGCTCGATGCTGTAGGACCAGTCGATCATGTCGCCGACCCGCAGGTCCTTGAGCTGGATCGTCGCCGTCATACGGCCGTCCAGCACCGCCTTCTCCAGGTCCTTCTCTCGACGCAGGACCAGGACGTCCTCGCCGCTCTTTAGCAGGTCGATACGCTGGCCGTCGCGGATCAGCGCCAAGCCGTGCAGGGTGACCTTGTCGCGGCTGGGCTCCCAGGTGATCGAGCGTGAGCCCGACGACAGCCCCTCGGGCTTCAGCACCTTGGCGATGCGGCGGTTGTAGTAGTCCAGCCCGTCCTTGCCGAGCAGGGACTGGCTGTCGTCGAGCACGGCCTGGATGGCGGGGGCCTGGGCCGCGTCCGGCACGGCCGGGACATCGGCGACGTTCACCCAGGCCGCGGGCGGGCCATAGCTGGGCTTGTCGTCGGCCCACGCGGCGCTCGCCAGCGCCACAACCGATACCGCGGCAAACGCCGCCGTCTTCCAAACCCGCACGCCAAGCCCCCCCAAACTCAACCTCAGGCTAGTCTTGGCAGTCTTTCTCGCAAAAGAAAACGGTGGCTGGATTGCTCCAGCCCCCTTGGCTCGCAAAAGAAAACGGCGGCCGGATTGCTCCGGCCGCCGCTGACTTCAAACTCACAAGGAGCGTGAAGACTATTCCTTGGAAGCGCGCTCGCGGAGAGCGGCGCCCAGGATGTCGCCCAGCGAAGCGCCGGAGTCCGACGAGCCGAACTGCTCGATGGCTTCCTTCTCTTCGGCCATTTCCAGCGACTTGATCGACAGCGACACGCGGCGAGCCGCCTTGTCGATGTTGGTGATCTGAGCGTCGACGCGGTCACCCACGGCGAAGCGCTCCGGACGCTGCTCTTGACGATCGCGCGACAGGTCCGACTTGCGGATGAAGGCGGTCATCGGGGCGTCGTCTTCGCCGAAGCGAACTTCGATGCCGCCCGAGGTGACTTCCGTGACGGTGACGGTCACGGTCTGGTTCTTGCGGTAGGTGTCGCCCGACATCGGGTCGCCAGCCAGCTGCTTGATGCCCAGCGAGATGCGTTCCTTCTCGATGTCGACATCCAGGACCTTCGCCTTGACGACGTCGCCCTTCTTGTAGCGCGCCATGGCTTCTTCGCCCGGGACGCTCCAGTCGATGTCCGACAGGTGCACCATGCCGTCGATGTCGTTGTCGAGGCCGATGAACAGACCGAATTCGGTCGCGTTCTTGACTTCGCCTTCGACCGACGAGCCGACCGGGTGAGCCTCAACGAAGGCTTCCCACGGGTTGGCCAGGGCTTGCTTCAGGCCCAGCGAAACGCGGCGCTTGGACGGATCGACGTCCAGCACGACGACGTCGACTTCCTGCGAGGTCGAGACGATCTTGCCGGGGTGGACGTTCTTCTTGGTCCAGGACATTTCCGAGACGTGCACCAGGCCTTCAACGCCGGCTTCCAGCTCCACGAAAGCGCCGTAGTCGGTGATGTTGGTGATGCGGCCCGTGAACTTGGCGCCGACCGGGTACTTGGCTTCAACGCCATCCCACGGATCCGACTGCAGCTGCTTCATGCCGAGGCTGATGCGCTGGGTGTCCGGGTTGATCTTGACGATCTGGACCTTCACGGTGTCGCCCACGGCGAGCACTTGGCTCGGGTGGTTGACGCGCTTCCAGCTCATGTCGGTGACGTGCAGCAGGCCGTCGATGCCGCCCAGGTCAACGAACGCACCGTAGTCGGTGATGTTCTTGACGACGCCTTCGCGGATTTCACCCTCTTGCAGCTGCGACACCAGTTCGGTGCGCTGCTCGGCGCGGGCTTCTTCCAGGATGGCGCGACGCGAGACGACGATGTTGCCGCGCGGACGGTCCATCTTGAGGATGGCGAAGGGCTGTTCCTTGCCCATCAGCGGACCGACGTCGCGGACCGGACGGATGTCGACTTGCGAGCCCGGCAGGAAGGCCGAGGCGCCGCCCAGGTCGACGGTGAAGCCACCCTTCACGCGGCCGACGATGGCGCCCATGACGGGTTCGTTGCGGGCGTAGACGCCTTCCAGACGGGTCCAGGCTTCTTCGCGCTTGGCCTTTTCGCGGCTGATGACCGCTTCGCCCATCGCGTTTTCGAGGCGTTCCAGGAAGACTTCGACGGTGTCGCCGGTCTTGATGGTGGCCTTGCCGTTCTCGTCGACGCCGAATTCCTTCAGCTGGACGCGACCTTCGGTCTTCAGACCGACGTCGATGATGGCGAAGTCCTTTTCGATCCCGACGACCTTGCCTTTGACGACGGTGCCTTCCGCGAAGTCGCGGCCGCCCATCGAGTCGTTCAGCAGCGCTTCGAAATCGTCGCGCGTCGGGTTGAAGCTCATATCGTCAGCCATGCTGATCTTTAGTCTCTAGGTTGGGGGAAGCCCTGCGATGAGCGCCGCTGGAGAAAGCGGTTCTCGGGATTCCGGATGAATTGGGTTTTCTGCGATCCCGCGATTTCTCTCTATCGCGGCGAGGTCGGCGGTGGATTTGCCCAGAACCTGAAGGCTCTTTAGCGGGCGCGCGCGTCCTCGACGATACGGCGGGCCGCATCGAAGGCCTGCTCTATACTCATTTCAGAGGTGTCGAGCAAGACGGCGTCGGCGGCCTGCGTCATCGGCGCGTCCTTGCGGCCGCCGTCACGTTCGTCGCGCTTGCGGATATCGGCCAGGATCTCGTCGAAGGTGACGTTTTCGCCCTGGCCGACCAGCTGTTTCCAGCGGCGGTCGGCGCGGACCTGCGGGCTCGCGGTGACATAGAGCTTGGCCGGCGCCTCGGGAGCGATGACCGTGCCGATGTCGCGGCCGTCGATCACCGCGCCGCCCTCTTGGGTGGCGAAGGCGCGCTGCAGGTCGAACAGGGCCTTGCGCACGCCCGGATGCACGGCGCAGCGGCTGGCGGCCTCGCCGGCGGCGCGGGTGCGCACCTCCGGCTTTTCCAGCTCGGCCAGGGTCAGGCCGCGCGCCTGGTCTTCGGCGAAGGCGGGATCGTCCAGATCGCCGCCGGCGGCCAGGATCCGCACCCCGACGGCGCGATAAAGCAGGCCGGTGTCCAGCATCGGCAGGCCATAGGCCGCCGCCAGGCGCGAGGCGATCGTGCCCTTGCCCGAAGCGGCCGGCCCGTCGACGGCGATCACGAAGCCCATGCTCAAGCCTCGGTCAGGGTGGCGCCCAGGCCGCGCATCAGGTCGGAGAACCCCGGGAAGCTGGTGGCGATCATGCCTGGCTCGTCGACCGCGACGGCCTCCTGCGCGGCCATGCCCAGGATCAGGTGGCTCATGGCGATGCGGTGATCGCCGTGGGTGACCACGGTCGCGCCGCCCTTGGGCGGTTGGCCGTTCCCGGTGACGATGAAGCCTTCCGGCTCCTCGACCACCTGGACGCCGCAGGCCTTCAGGCCGTTGGCGGTCAGGGCGATGCGGTCGCTTTCCTTGACGCGCATCTCGCCGACGCCGCGCATCACCGTCTCGCCTTCAGCGAAGGCGGCGGCGACGGCCAGGATCGGATATTCGTCGATCATCGCCGGCGCGCGCTCGGGCGGGACGACCACGCCCTTGAGCTTGGAATAGCGGGCGGTGATGTCGCCGACCTCCTCGCCGCTGGCCACGCGCTGGTTCGAGATCACCAGGTCCGCGCCCATTTCCTGCAGCGTTGTGAAGAGGCCGGTGCGCAGGTCGTTGAGCATCACGCCCTCGACCGTCACTTCCGAGCCGGGGACGATCAGGCCGGCCACCAGCGGGAAAGCCGCCGACGACGGGTCGCCCGGCACCGCCACGTGGGTCCCGGTCAGCTTCTGGCCTTCGGGCAGGCGGATGTGGCGGAAGGTCTTTTCGCCGACGACGCGGTCCTCGACAATCACCTCGGCCCCGAAGGCGCGCAGCATGCGCTCGGTGTGGTCGCGGGTGGCTTCCGGCTCGATCACCTCGACGCCGCCCTCGGCATGCAGGCCGGCCAGCAGCACGGCCGACTTCACCTGGGCCGAGGCCATGGGCAGGGTATAGTTCAGGCCGCGCAGGGCGCCGCCCTTCAGGGTCAGGGGCAGGCGGCCCTTGTCGCGGCCCAGCCAGGTCGCGCCCATGCGGGCCAGCGGATCCAGCACCCGGCCCATCGGACGGCCGCGCAGCGAGCTATCGCCAGTAAACGTGGCGCACATCGCAAAACCGGCGGCCGCGCCCATGATCAGGCGCACGCCGGTGCCGGCGTTGCCGCAGTCGATCACGTCGACGGGCTCCTGGAAGCCGCCATTGCCTTCGATGCGCCAGCGACCGACGCCTTCCTGCTCAATCCGCGCGCCAAAGGCCTGCATGGCCCGCGCGGTGGCGAGAACGTCGTCGCCTTCCAGCAGGCCTTCCACCGTCGTGGTGCCAGACGCCAGCGCGCCCAGGATCATCGATCGGTGGGAAATGGACTTGTCGCCCGGGGCCCGCACGATCCCTCGCAGAGCGCCTGCGGGTGCGCTCTTTAATCCAGCCGACGACATGCCGAAACCGGCTCCTTAGTACTTGGTGGTTTTCGCGAAGGGGTTTGCTTTTGACAGCGGGCTCACGCCATGGCAAGTGACCGGCCGCTTTTCCCATCCGGATCAAAGGGTCGCCAATTGGCCAATCCCGACCTGGGCGCAAAACAAATCTGCCCCAACTGCCAATCGAAGTTCTACGACCTCAACCGCCGTCCGGCCGTCTGCCCCAAGTGTGGTGAGCAGTTCGACCCGGAAGAGGCGCTGAAGTCCCGTCGTGTCCGCGCGCGTTCGATCACGCCGGACTATGACGCTGAGGACGAAAAGGAAGCCCCCGCTCCGAAGGAGCCGGACGGCTACGAGGACGAAGCCGACGAAACGCCGGAAATCGACGAGGCCGCCGAGGCGGATGTCGTCGAGACCGACGATGAGGACGCTGAACCCGGCGTCACGCCCGCGGGCGGTGACGACCTAGGCGTCGACTTCGCCGAGGACGAAGACCTCGCCGAAGACGAAGCCGACGACGTTCCGTTCCTGGAGGACGAGGACGACGACGACAATCTCGACGACGAGATCGAAGGTCTGCCCGGCGAGGGCGACGAAGACTAATCGTCGGGAGTGATCCCTTCGTGGATAGCCGGTTTCGGGCTTCTGAAACCGGCTATCCACAGGGGTTTTCCGGGGTGCGACACTTTTCTCGAAAAAAGTTCGCGAAGGGGGTTGATCCCCGAAAAATCCCGGACTAGTTTCCGCGCCTCTTCGGAGGGCGACGCAAGTCGGAAACGCCGAAGAGACCAATGATTTCCGAGAGTTACCGCAAGGTTCTCGAAGAAATTTTGGGGCTATAGCTCAGCTGGTAGAGCGCTTGAATGGCATTCAAGAGGTCAGCGGTTCGACTCCGCTTAGCTCCACCATCAAGGCCCGGACGGAAACGTCCGGGCCTTGTCCATTTCTGGACCCAACTTTCTCCATCCTCTTGAACCGTCCGGTCACGGTCGCCATTTCTGGATCCGTGTCGTGGGGATCGGCGCCGGTCCTCGGGCTTTTCTCCGCGAACGAAGTCGCTTGAGCGAGGACTTCGCGATGAACCGGACCATCATGTTCGACAGCCCCTTTCTGCTGGGCTTCGAACACACCCGAGACCTGATCGAGCGCGCCGCCAAGGCCGCCTCGGAAAGCTATCCGCCTTACAACGTCGAGCAGGCCGACCACGGCGGCGTGCGCATCACCCTGGCGGTCGCCGGCTTTTCGCCCGAGCAGCTGCAGGTGACGGTCGAGGGCGGCCAGTTGGTGGTCGCCGGCAAGCGCGATAGCGAAGGCAGCCGTTCCGAGGCCGAGCGGGCCTTCCTGCACCGTGGCATCGCCGCCCGGGGCTTCGTGCGCACCTTCGTCCTCGCGGAGGGCATGGAAGTGACCGCAGCGACCCTGGAGCACGGCCTGCTGCACATCGACCTGGCGCGCCCGGAACCCGAGCGTCTCGTTAAAAGAATTCCCATTCGCAGCGCGGGCTGAACGCCGCGCGGAACCCGCCCCTTCCGGCCCGGCGCTGAACCGGCCGGTGAGAGGCGCGTTCCCTAGTCAAGGAGGTGGTCATCATGACGCCCAACACCCACCACAACCCGCTTTTCACGAGCGAAGCTTTCGCGGCCCTCGGCGCGCCCGATCTCGTCTATGTCCGGCCGATCAAGGCCGCCGAGATCCTGGCCGACGTCCCGGAAGGCGTGGAGGACTTCAACCTGGCGCCTGACCAGACCCTCTACGCCGTGTGCCGCGCCGACGGCGCTCGCCTGGCGGTGATGATCGACCGCGACACGGCGATCGCCGCCGCCCTGGCCCACGAACTGGCCCCGGTGTCGGTGCACTAGGTCACCGCCTCAGCGAGCGCCCTGGAAGCCTTCAGGACGCTCGCCGCCGGCTTCAGCGGATGAAGTAGCCGCCCACCACCCAAGCCGTCCCCTCGCGGGCCAGCACCACGGTTTCGACCGCGTCGGACTTGTTGGCGAAGGCCGTATCGAACTGCACGATCCTGTAGTCGCCGTCCGGCGCGCCTGGCAGCGTCGTCGTGCTCTGGATGCTCTTGAGGGAACGGGACGACACGGATCCAAGCTGAGCGCGCAGCGGCTGGACCATCGACACCCAGCCGGCCTCGGTGATCTTGGACCGGAACGAGGGCGCGGACGTCTTCCAGCTCTCGCCCCACCGCTGCCCGTCCAGCAGCTTCGCCCAGGCCTCCGCCGTCGCCGCGCTCGCCTTGTCCGACGCGCTGACCGACGTGGACAACGCCACCGGCGTCACGGCCGGTTTCATCCCGCCATCGCCTTGCATCACCGTCGCCAACACGACCACCGCGACTATCGCCAACATGACCATCCCTCGAAAGAGCCACGCGGAGGCCTGCGTCCTCCGTGGCGGGTTATCGGATGCGTCATGGTCTCGGCCCGGGAGCGCCGCGGCGGCGACCCCCAAAAGCTTGTCCCCCGAGAAATTTGGGTCCTCGGCCTGCGCCAGCAGCCTGGCGGCTTCCCGGCTGCTGCCGACGCCGAGTTTGCGCCGCGCCTCGCGCAGGCGCTCGTTCACCGTATGGACGGACAGGCCGAGCGCCGTGGCGGCCGACTTGGCGTCATGGCCCCGGAGCAGGAGCCGCAAGGTCTGCTTCTCACGCTCACTGAGAGTGTGAACACGCCCCTGCATCGCCGCACGCCCCTCCAACCCAAGGTGGATAGGTTAGGGGCACAGGCTGCAAACCGCTACAGGTTGAACGGACGGTCGTGACGTCGGGCCTTAAGCCCCCTACGCCGCCGTGCTGGTCGCTTCGTGGGTCAGCAACACGTGGAGGGCGTCGGCCGAGCGGGCCTGGCGCAGGGCCGCCCGCATTTCGGGCTGGCGCATCATCCGCGCGACGCGGGCCAGGGCGCGCAGGTGCGCGGCATTGGCTTCGCGAGGAGCGAACAGGGCCACCAGGAGGTCGACAGGCTTGTCGTCGAGGGCGTCGAAGGCCACGGGCGCATCCAGGCGCACCACGACGGCGCGGACACGATCCAGGCCGTCCACACGCGCGTGCGGGATGGCGACACCTTCGCCCACGCCGGTCGAGCCGGCGGCTTCACGATCAACCAGGCCTTCGAGGACCGCATCGACGTCGAGGCCGAGCACGCGGCCCGCCACGTCGGCGACCATCGAAAGGGCTTGGCGTTTGCCAGGAGCGCCAGCGCGCAGCGCCACCGCTCCGGGGTCCAGAAGATCGCCAATGGTCATGGACTTCTAACGCTCGCTCGTTGTCGACCGCCTTGGCGTCGCCGTCGGGGGTCCGCCGACGACGCCATCCCACCATGCCATGGTCGGATTAGCTCGCGGTTGACCCGTGCCCGTTTAGCGACTTCGTGCGTTCGGGGTCGATCCAGCCGATATTCCCGTCTGGACGCCGGTACACCACGGACAATCCGCCGTGGGCGGCGTTCCTAAACACGATTGCCGGGTAAGCGGTCAAGTCCAGTTCCATGACAGCCATGGAAACGGTCATCGTCTTCACCGCGGCCTGTGTCTCCGCGATGACCATCGCCGCGGGCGCGCCCGTCGGGTGGTCAGCCTCCACGTCCCAGTCGTGTTCTTCGTGCTCTTCGACTTCGGGAGCCTTGAGGACGAACATCGCGGCGTTCTCGACCTGCTTGGCCGTGGCCGCCTCGGAGTGGCTCTTCAGCCGCCGCTTGTAGCGCCTGATGCGCGTATCGATCTTGGACAGGGCGGAGTCGAACGCCGCGTGTGCGTCGCCTCCCGATCCATGACTGATGAGCTGCTGGCCCGAAGCCAATTTTACCGAGCAATCGACACGGAAGGCGTAGCCCTCCTTGCTGACCACGACCTCGGCGTTACCGCCGCGATCGAAGTATTTCCCAATGCTCAGGGCGATTTCGTCGGAGACTCGCACTCGCAGAGCCTCACCAACGTCGACATGCTTGCCGGAGACTTGGACTTGCATATCGATACAACGCGCCTGTCCAAGTCGGGTGTCAAGCGGCGCTTTAAAGGCCTGTGGACGACCTCAGACGAGACCTGAAAACACGCCCAGAAGCTTGCGCACGGCCATCACGACAACGTGCGCGCTGACGAACAGCAGAGCCCCGCTGCCCAGCGCCATCAGGTAGCCCAACAGCGCCAGAACGCCGTCCCTCTGCAGCAGAGCGAGCGCCAAAACCGCGACCGTCGCGCCGGGCGCCAGGTTGCCCAGCGGGATGGGCAGAACCAGCACAAGGGCCAGCAAGGTGCAGACCACGCCGATGGCCCGCTCGCCCAGAGGTGCGAACATCGGTCGCAGGCGCGGACGGGTGACCAGTTCCATGCTGCGGACGATCGGACCCAGGCGCTTGAACAGGCCACGCAGGTCGGCGCGCTTCAGGGGCTTTTCCATCAGGCCGCGTGGCAGCCACGGCGTCTCGGCCCCCATGGCGATCTGCGGGGCCAGGAACAGGATCGGCAGGGACAGGAGGGTCGAGGAGCCCGGCGGCAAGGGCAGGCAGTTCAGCAACCCGAAGACCAGCAGCATGGCCCCGAAAGCCCGGCTCTCGAACGCCTCCAGCATCTGACCGACCGTAAGCGTGGGACGAGCATCCTCGCCGAAGCCCTCGATCACGTCCGCCAGACTTTTTTCGCTCATCACAACTGTTCCCACCGCCACGAAACACGCGGCCCAAAAAAGCGGGAGAGGAGCGTTAGACCGCTTCCTTCATCTGACGACGGCGTTCGACCGACGACGGGATCCGCATGGCTTCGCGGTACTTGGCCACGGTCCGGCGGGCGATGTCGACCCCGGCGGCCTTGAGAATTTCGACGATGGCGTCGTCGGAGTGCACTTGGGCCTCGGTCTTCTCGGCGTCGACCAGGCCCTTGATCTTGTGACGGACGCTGGCGGCCGAGTGGGCCTCGCCGCCTTCCGACGACTGGATGGCCGAGGTGAAGAAGAACTTCAGCTCGAACACGCCGCGCGGGGTGGCGATGTACTTGTTGGAGGTGACGCGGCTGACCGTGCTCTCGTGCATGCCGATGGCGTCGGCGACGGTCTTCAGGTTCAGCGGGCGCAGGTGCTCGACGCCGAAGGCCAGGAAGCCGTCCTGCTGGCGGACGATCTCGCTGGAGACCTTCAGGATGGTCTTGGCGCGCTGGTCCAGGCTCTTCACCAACCAGTTGGCCGTGGCCATGCAGTCCGAGACGAAGGTCTTTTCCTGATCCGTGCGCGCGCCCTTGGAAATGCGGGCGTGATAGCGCTGGTCGACCAGCACGCGCGGCAGGGTGTCGGTGTTCAGCTCGACGTGCCACATGCCGCCCAGGCCCTCGCGGACCATGACGTCGGGCACCAGGGTCTCGGCCGGCTCGCTATGATAGGCCGCGCCCGGACGCGGGTTCAGCGACCGGATCTCGGCGACCATCTCGCGCAGGTCTTCGTCGTCCACGCCGCAGAGGCGGCGCAAGCTCGCCATGTCGCGCTTGGCCAAGAGCTCGAGATTGTCGAGCATGGCAGCCATGCAGGGGTCGTAGCGGTTCAGGTCCTTCAGCTGCAGCGCCAGGCACTCGCGCACGTCGCGGGCGAAGACGCCGACGGGCTCGAAGCCCTGCAGGATAGCCAGGGTCTCCTCGACCATCTCCAGCTTGCAGCCGAGGCGCGCGGCCAGCTCGATGACGTCCAGGCGCAGGTAGCCGCCCTCGTCGACGGCGTCGATCAGGATCTCGGCGATGGCGTTGCGAGCCGGCGACAGCGCCGCCTGGACCAGTTGCGAGCGCAGGTGAGCGGAAAGGGTAGGAACGTCGGTCAGGGCGCTCTCATAGCCCTCGTCGCCTTCGAACGAGCCGCCGCCGCCGGCGCGCGACCAGTCGATCTGGCCGCCGGCGTGTTCGGCCTCGGCGCCGTCGCCCGTGGCGCGTTCGCCGGGCGAGACGTCTTCGTGCGGGGCGTCCATCTCGCGGCCGGCCGTCGTGTCGGCCACGGCGTCCAGCTGGGTCAGGCTGACGTCGCGTTCGCTTTCGACCTCTTTGGCCGGTTCGGACTCGCCCTCATCGCGTTGCAGGAGCGGGTTACGCTCCAGCTCCTGCTCGACGAAAGCGTCGAGCTCGATGTTCGACAGTTGCAGCAGCTTGATAGCCTGCTGCAGCTGCGGGGTGATGACGAGGCCCTGACCCTGACGGATCTCGAGGCGGTGGCTGAGCGCCAATGCGCCCTCCTGACAAATCGAAAAACTTCGATCGCCATTGAAGGGCCTGTTTGGTTAACGGGTCGCCAACGCCTGCAATATCCGGGCCGGTGCGACGTTCCGTCCCGGAAAATATCATGCCAGAGCTATTAGCCCTTGCGGGACAAGCACTTGATCCGGGTGCGGAGGGGTGACGCAGGCTATTTTTGCCCACCCCTGCGCCAATTAATCCCCGAGGCGGGGCTCGCTGAAGCTGTCGCCCAGATAGACGCGCTTAACTTCCGGATTGTCGACGATCTCGCGCGGCGAACCTTCGAACAGAACTTCACCGGCGTGGATGATCGAGGCGCGGTCGATGATGTCCAGCGTCTCGCGCACATTGTGGTCGGTAATGAGAATGCCGATGCCGCGACCCTTCAGGTAGCCGACCACCTCGCGGATGTCGGCGATGGCCAGGGGGTCGATGCCGGCGAAGGGCTCGTCCAGCAGCATGAAGGACGGCTCGGACGCCAGGGCGCGGGCGATTTCCACGCGGCGACGCTCACCACCCGACAGGGCGACGGCGGGCGACTTGCGGATGTGGGTGATGCGCAGTTCTTCCAGGATGCTGGTGACCTGCTCACGCGCCTTGCGCTGGTCCTTCTGGCGCATCTCGACCACGGCCATGACGTTCTGCTCGACCGTCATGCCCCGGAAGATCGAGGCTTCCTGCGGCAGGTAGCCAACGCCGAGGCGGGCGCGCTGGAACATCGGCTGGGCGGTGATGTTCTCGCCGTCCAGATAGATCGCGCCGTAGTCGGCGGCGATCAGGCCGGTGACCATGTAGAAGCAGGTCGTCTTGCCGGCGCCGTTGGGACCCAGCAGGCCCGCGACTTCGCCGCGCTTGAGACGCAGGGAGACGTTCTTGACGACCGGACGGTCGCCGAACGACTTGCCCACGGAATCGACGAACAGGCCGTCCATGTCGTTGGAGGTCAGGGTCATGAAGACAGGGTCCTAGCGCGGAGCGGCGGGCGTATCGGCCGCGGCCGGCGCGGTCTTGTTCTCGTCCTGATAGAAGACGGCCCGCACCCGCTTGGGCGCGGCGCGACCCGTGCTGTTGGATTCCAGCTTGGCGTCGTTGGTCTTGGTGTTGACCGTCAGGCGGTCGCCGCGCGCCACGTCCTTGCCCTTGACCAGCACCACGTCGCCCGTGACGACGGCGATGTTGTTGTCGAAGGTGTAGACGGCTCGGTCGCCGCGAGCCTGCTGCTGGTCGCTGACCAGATAGACGCTGCCCTCGGCTTCCATGCGCTGGGCGTTGCCGCAGGCATTGGCGTTGTCGGCCGTGGACTTGCGGGCGCTGTACACCGTCACCTGCCGGGCCCGCAGGCGCGACCGGTTCTGCAGGATCTCCACGTTGCCGCGGAAGATCGTGATGCACTTGCTGTTGATCGTTTCCTGCTGATCAGCGGACACGTCGATCGGCGCGCTCGAGTCGCCCACCTGGGCGCTAGCCGCACCGGCCGAGCTGGCCAGGATCAACGCGGTCATCGCCGCAGCCGTCCATCGCTTCATCAGAACCATGTCCTCATCCGTCGCGGTTCGCGTCACGAGCGAACCTGCGCCATTGATTGTCTTTACTGCCGTTCGAACCGCGCGCGAACCCCGCCCCGGAAAACGATGCGATCGCCCTTGTCATATACGGAGTAGGCGCTGGATTGCACCTGTCCGCTGGGACCTTCGCCGTTCATCGTGGTTTCGCCCGTCACGTCGCCCGTCTGGGTATTCACGAAAGCGCCTTCCGACGCGAAGCGGTAACCCGCTCCGTCGTCCATCCGGACATCCTGTTTCAAGGCCAGGCTGAAGTCGTCCTGGCGATAGACGCCGTGCTTGGCGGTCATCCGCGTCGGCGTCGGCGAGCCCAGGTCCAGGGTCAGGGCCGGGTCGTCCAGAATGATGCGGCGCGGGTCGTTGTCGTCGCGGATCGCCGAGCGCGCGGTGATCATGAAGCTGCGGCCCTCGGTCGACTGACCATAGAAGCGCGGCGTGATCAGGCGGATCTCGGTCTTGGCCTCGGTCGGCGGATGGGTCGCGGCCATGTAGGTGCGCCAGCCGACCTGCGTGGCCACGATCAGGACCAGGCCGCCGATCGCGATCGGCAGGATGATCCGCGCAGCCAGGACGCGGCGCGAACGACGGCGCCAGCGCGCGAGATCGGCGCTCAGCGTTCGTTCGGAAATGGCCGCGGCGGAGTGCATGGCTGGTTATGCGTGAGCGAAGATGTCCATCTCCTCCCAACCGGCCAGGTCCAGCGAGGCGCGGTGGGGGAGATAGTCGAAGGCGGCTTGCGCGTGGCCCATCCGGCCTTCGCGCTCGAGCATGATGTTCAGCTTGTCGCGCAGGGCGTGCAGGTGCAGCACGTCCGAGGCGGCGTAGGCGACCTGGTCGGCGCTCAGCGAGGGCGCGCCCCAGTCCGACGACTGCTGGACCTTGGACAGCTCCACGCCCAACAGTTCGCGCGTCACGTCCTTCAGGCCGTGGCGGTCCGTATAGGTCCGGGCCAGCTTCGAGGCGATCTTGGTGCAATAGACGGGCGCGGTCACGACTCCCAGATGGAGTTCGAACATGGCGATATCAAAGCGCCCGAAGTGAAAAAGCTTCAGGACGGCCGGATTCGTCAGCAGGGCCTTCAGGTTCGGGCAGTCGTAGGTCGCGCGATTCAGGCGCACCACATGGGCGTCGCCGTCGCCCGACGACAGCTGGACCACGCACAGCGGGTCACGACCCAGGCGCAGGCCCATGGTCTCCGAATCGATCGCAATGACGGTAGCGCCGGCGAAGACGTCGGCGGGCAGATCGCCCTCGTGAACAAAATTGGCCAAGTCTCAGAAATCTCCGGCGAAGAGTCGGGCGCGTCCGCGCGCGAACGCGACGAACCACGCGCTCGATAGAAGCGCGTGACACTTATACTCACGATGAACGGGATATCTATCCGCCAGACCATCAACCGTCGGCGATATCGCCATCGGGAAGTTTGGCGCCACCCCCGCTTCAAATGAAGCTGATAAGGGGTGGTGCCCAGGAGAGGACTCGAACCTCCACGACCTTTCGGTCACTGGCACCTGAAGCCAGCGCGTCTACCAATTCCGCCACCTGGGCCCGCTGCGCAACCGGGTAGGTCGCTGCGAGGCCGGGACGTTTAGGGAAAGCTTCTGACGCCGTCAACAGACAAAAATCGACAAAGCGTGATTTCTTGCGAACGAGCCCCGCGTCGTCTAATTCCCCCTTATCGCGGTGGGGTCACCGCAGGCGACGAGGAATGAAGATGCAAGGTCTGGTCACGGTGTTCGGCGGCTCCGGTTTCGTGGGCGGCCAGGTCGTGCGGGCGCTCGCCAAGGCGGGCCATCGCGTACGGGTGGCCGTGCGCCAGCCCAACCTCGCCTACAAGATGCGCATGCTGGGCGATGTCGGCCAGATCGAAGTGGTCCAGGCCAATGTCCGCAACCCAGCTTCGGTGGCCCGCGCCCTGGACGGCGCCGAGGCCTGCGTGAACCTGGTGGGCGTGCTCTGGGAGAGCGGCCGCCAGAAGTTCCAGTCGCTGCACGTGATGGCCGCCCAGAACGTGGCCCAGGCCGCCGCCAAGGCCGGTGTGAAGCACTTCGTGCAGGTCAGCGCCCTGGGCGCCAACGCCGACAGCCAATCCAAGTACTACCGCACCAAGGCCGAGGGCGAAGCCGCTGTGCGCGCCGCCTTCCCGGGCGCGACGATCGTGCGTCCGTCGCTGGTCTTCGGTGTCGACGACCGGTTCTTCAACAAGTTCGCCCAGATCGCCACCCTGGCGCCGATCATGCCGCTGGTCGGCGGTGAGACCCGCGTCCAGCCGGTGTTCGTCGCCGACGTCGCCGCCGTGATCGCCAAGGCCGCGACCAATCCGGCCGCCGTGGGCGTCACCTACGAGCTGGGCGGTCCGACCGTCTACACGATGCGCGAAGTCCTGCAGCTGATCCTGACCGAGACCGGCCGCAACAAGCCGCTCGCCCCGCTGCCCTGGCCGATCGCCTCGCTGATCGGCTCGCTGGGCGACCTGCAAGCCTCGGTGATCCCGTGGGCCCCGCCGCTGACGTCGGACCAGGTCGAGATGCTGAAGACCGACAACGTCGCCGAGCACGGCCTGCCGGGCCTGGCCGAGGCCGGCGTGATCGGCACGAGCGTCGAGGCCGTGGTCCCGACCTACCTCTACCGCTATCGCAAGGGTGGCCAGTACGCCGAGACCCCGGCGGGCGCGTTCTAAGAAACTAGATCCCCCCCCAGCGGGGGAGGCGGCCGAAGGCCGGAGGGGGAAGTGATGCCGAGCCGGCCGCTTCCCTCTCCGTCGTCTCTTCGAGCCGACACCTCTCCCCTGGGGAGAGGGTCTATCAGTGGTGCAGGTACAGCACCGCCAGGCCGCCGACGCCCACCACGATCCGCCACCAGGCGAACGGGGCGAAGCCGCGCTTGCCGATGAAGTCCAGCATGTACTTCACGACCACCAGGCCCGACAGGAACGATACGACAAAGCCGATGCCGACGATGCCGATATGGCCAGCGTCCAGGGCGTCGCGGTTCTTGTAGACGTCCAGGGCGAAGGCTCCGACCATGATCGGGATGGCCATGAAGAAGCTGAACTCGGCCGCCGCCCGGCGCTCGATGCCGAACAGCATGGAGCCGACGATGGTCGAACCCGAGCGCGAGACGCCCGGGATCAGCGACAGGCACTGGAACAGGCCGACGATCAGCACCTTGTGCAGCGGCAGGTTCATGGCGTCGTGATCGACGGCCGCCGGGGCCTTGCGGTCGATGAACAGCAGGATCACCCCGCCGATCAGCAGCGACCAGCAGATGATCAGCGGGCTCTCGAACAGAAATTTCTTGATCACGTCGTGCAGCAGCAGGCCCGCGACGAAGGCCGGGATCACCGCGACGATGACGCTGAGCGCGAAACGCCGCGCCTCGGGCTTGGTCGGCAGGCCGATCAGCACGCCCCACAGCTTCTGAAAGTACAGGGCCACCACCGCCAGGATCGCCCCCAGCTGGATCAGCACGATGAAGGTGTCCCAGCTGGGATCCTTCAGCCCCATGGCCTCCTTGGCCAGCAGCAGATGGCCGGTGGAGGAGACGGGAATGAACTCCGTCAGCCCCTCGACCAGACCCAGAATGATGGCGCTCAACCAGTCAGGCATTTTTCCGCTCCAAACCCGGTCCTGGCGTGCGCCCGACACGGTAAATAGGTCGTAAATCCACAAAGTGGACTATATCGAGGTTCTCTTGCGAGTCGATCTCAAAGCCCACGTCCAAAACAGGGATATATCGGTCTACTATTTTGACCACCACATTCTTCTTGCCCCAAAGAGTCCGTATGAGGCCCGCGAGAGCAATTTTTCTCCTTCGGGAGATACGGGGAAAGTCGCATGGCCGAACGCATGCTGAAATTCACGACGGTGGCCCGCAAGACGCCTGAAAAGCGTGCGGCCGCCGAGCGTTCGGGCGACTTCCACGAGATCTATGCCGACTTCATCGACGCCAAGGCCAACGAGCAGGCCTCGCGTTGTTCGCAGTGCGGCGTGCCGTTCTGCCAGACCCACTGCCCGCTGCACAACAACATCCCCGACTGGTTGCGGATGACGGCCGAGGGCCGCCTGGAAGAAGCCTACGCCCTGTCGCAGGCGACCAATTCCATGCCGGAAGTCTGCGGCAGGATCTGCCCCCAGGATCGCCTGTGCGAAGGCAACTGCGTTATCGAGCAATCGGGTCACGGCACCGTGACGATCGGCTCGGTCGAACGCTACCTGACCGACAAGGCCTGGGAAAACGGCTGGGTGAAGCCGCTGGTGGCCGGTCCGGCCCTCGGCCAGTCGGTCGGCGTCGTCGGCGCGGGCCCCGCGGGCCTGGCCGCCGCCGAGAAGCTGCGCGAAGCCGGCTACGATGTCACCGTCTATGACCGCCACGACCGCGCCGGCGGCCTGCTGATCTACGGCATCCCCGGCTTCAAGCTGGAGAAGGACGTCGTCGAGCGCCGCACGAAGCGCCTGGCCGATGGCGGCGTGGAGTTCAAGCTGGGCTTCGAGGTCGGCAAGGACGCCTCCCTGGAAGACCTGCGCGCCAAGCACGACGCGGTGCTGATCGCCGTTGGCGTCTATGCCGCGCGCGACCTGACCGTGCCGGGCGGCGGCAGCAAGGGCGTGGTGCCCGCGCTGGACTACCTGATCGCCTCCAACCGCCAGGACCTGGGCGACACCGTGCCGGAGATCGAGTCCGGCCTGCTGAACGCTGACGGCAAGGACGTCGTCGTGGTCGGCGGCGGCGACACCGCCATGGACTGCGTGCGCACCGCCATCCGCCAGGGCGCCAGCTCGGTCACCTGCCTCTATCGCCGCGACAAGGCCAACATGCCCGGCTCGATGCGCGAAGTGGCCAACGCCGAGGAAGAGGGCGTCACCTTCGAATGGCTAGCCGCTCCGCGCGCCCTGTCGGGTGAGGCCGAGGCCGTCACCGGCGTGCGCGCCATCCGCATGCGCCTGGGCGCTCCGGACGCCTCGGGCCGCCAGAGCCCCGAGGAAATCCCCGGCGGCGACTTCGACCGTCCGGCCCAACTGGTGGTCAAGGCCCTGGGCTTCGAGCCCGAGAACCTGCCGGAATCCTGGTCGGCGCCGGACCTGAAGGTCACCCGCTGGGGTACGGTCAAGGCCGACGTCCGCAACCAGATGACCAATCTGGACGGCGTGTTCGCCGCCGGCGACATCGTGCGCGGCGCTTCGCTGGTGGTCTGGGCGATCAAGGACGGCCGCGACGCCGCCGACGCCATCCACCGTTACCTGCAGGCCAAGGTCAGCTCCGCGCTGATCGCGGCGGAATAAGAGAGAGGACTTAAAGCCATGAACGAGATGGACCTCTATCTGAAGAACCGCCAGGCGCTGATCGACGGTCACGCCTATGACCCCACCACCGAGCGCGACGCCTGTGGCGTCGGCCTGGTCTGCGCCATCGACGGCAAGCCGCGCCGCGAGGTCGTCGAACTGGCGATCAAGGCCCTGAAGGCCCTCTGGCACCGGGGCGCGGTCGACGCCGACGGCAAGACCGGCGACGGCGCCGGCGTGCTGGTCAGCGTTCCGCAGGACTTCTTCATCGATCAGGTGCGCCGCACGGGCCACGCCCTGCGTTCGGGCCCGATCGCCGTCGGCCAGATCTTCCTGCCGCGCACCGACCTGGGCGCCCAGGAGACCTGCCGCACGATCGTGGAAGCCGAGGCCCTGCGCTTTGGCTTCTACATCTATGGCTGGCGCCAGGTGCCGGTCGACACCTCGGTGATCGGCGAGAAGGCCAACGCCACCCGTCCGGAAATCGAGCAGATCATGCTGGCCCCGGCGGCCGGCCTGGAGGGCGAGGCGCTGGAGCGCGCCCTGTTCCTGTGCCGCAAGCGCATCGAAAAGCGCGTCCACAGCCAGAACATCACCGACTTCTACATCTGCTCGCTGTCGGCCAAGTCGCTGATCTACAAGGGCATGTTCCTGGCCGAGGCGATCGACGAGTTCTATCCCGACCTGAAGGACGAACGCTTCACCGCCGCCGTCGCAATCTTCCACCAGCGCTACTCGACCAACACCTTCCCGCAATGGCGCCTGGCCCAGCCCTTCCGGATGCTCGCCCACAACGGCGAGATCAATACGATCAAGGGCAACATCAACTGGATGAAGTCCCACGAGATCAAGATGGCCGCCCAGGCCTTCGGCGAGTTCGGGGACGACGTGAAGCCGGTGATCCAGCCGGGCGCTTCGGACAGCGCCAACCTGGACAACACCTTCGAGGTGCTGGTGCGCGCCGGCCGCGACGCGCCGATGGCCAAGGCCCTGCTGGTGCCGGAAGCCGCGAACCCGAAGATGAAGGAGTCGCACAAGGCGCTCTATTCATACTGCAACGCCGTGATGGAGCCGTGGGACGGTCCGGCCGCCCTGTGCGCCACCGACGGCCGCTGGGTCGTGGCCGGCAAGGACCGCTCGGGCCTGCGCCCGCTGCGCGTGGCCTATACCGATGACGGCCTGGTGATCATGGGCTCGGAAGCGGGCATGTGCGGCGTCGAGGAAAGCCGCATCACCCGCAAGCTGGCCATCGCGCCGGGCCGCATGCTGGCCATCGATCTCGCCGAAGGCCGCCTGTACGGCGAGGACGAGATCATCGACGAACTGGCCGACCGCCACCCCTATACGGACTGGCTGGGCAACATGGTCGATCTCGAAAAGGAGATCGGCCCCGGTCCCGAGCCGCGCAAGTACGGCCGTGAAGAGCTGACCCGCCGCCAGGCCGCCGCCGGCTATTCGCTGGAAGACCTAGAGATGATCCTCGCCCCGATGGTCGAGGACGGCAAGGAAGCCGTCGGCTCGATGGGCGACGACACCCCGCTGGCGGTGCTGTCGGAGAAGTATCGTCCGCTCAGCCACTACTTCCGCCAGAACTTCAGCCAGGTGACCAACCCCCCGATCGACCCCCTGCGGGAGACCGGCGTGATGAGCCTGAAGACCCGCTTCAAGAACCTGGGCAACATCCTGGCCCAGGACGCCGCGCAGGCGGACGTCTACGTGTTGGAAAGCCCCGTGCTGACCACTGGCATGTACGAGCGCGTCCATAACCTGCTGGGCGAGAAGAACGTCGCGGTCATCGACTGCACCATGCCCCTGCCGGCCGAAGAGGCCCGGGGCGGCGACGCCCTGCGCGCCAACCTGGACCGCATCCGCGCCGAGGCCGAGGACGCCGTGCTGCGCGGCTGCGGGGCCATCGTGCTGACCGACGAGGCTTCGGCCGAGGACCGCGTCGGCCTGCCGATGATCCTGGCCACCGGCGGCGTCCACGCCCACCTGGTCGCCAAGGGCCTGCGCTCGTACGTCTCGATCATCGTCCGCTCGGCCGAGTGCCTGGACACGCACTATTTCGCGGTGCTGGTCGGCGTCGGCGCCACGGCGGTTAACGCCTACCTCGCGCAGGAAAGCTTCCAGGATCGCCTGGAGCGCGGCCTGCTGGGCGACAAGTCGCTGCGCGACACCTGCATCAACTTCAAGACGGCCATCGAGGGCGGTCTGCTGAAGATCATCTCCAAGATGGGCATCAGCGTCATCTCCTCGTACCGCGGCGGCTACAACTTCGAAGCCGTCGGCCTGTCGCGCGCCATGGCCGCCGAGTTCTTCCCCGGCATGCCCTCGCGCATCTCGGGCATCGGCCTGGCCGGCATCGAGAGCAAGACGGTCGAGCTGCACCGCAAGGCCTGGAACCTGACGGCCGTGACCCTTCCGGTCGGCGGCCTGTACAAGTCGCGCCGCTCGGGCGAGGCCCACGCCTTCGAGGCGCGCCTGATGCACACCCTGCAGAGCGCCTGCGACACCGGCGACTACGAGCTGTATCGCCGCTGGAGCAACGGCCTGCGCACGCAGAAGCCGATCCAGCTGCGCGACCTGCTGGACTGGCGCTCGGACCGCAACCCGATCGCCACCGACGACGTCGAGAGCGTCAACGAGATCCGCAAGCGTTTCGTCACGCCCGGCATGAGCCTGGGCGCGCTGAGCCCCGAGGCTCACGGCGCCCTGAACATCGCCATGAACCGTATCGGCGCCCGCTCGGTCTCGGGCGAGGGCGGCGAGGACAGCGCGCGCTACAAGCCGCTGCCCAACGGCGACAACCCCAACAGCGCCATCAAGCAGGTCGCCTCGGGCCGGTTCGGCGTCACTGCCGAATATCTGAACCAGTGCGTCGAGCTGGAGATCAAGGTCGCCCAGGGCGCCAAGCCCGGCGAGGGCGGCCAGCTGCCCGGCTTCAAGGTCACCGAGATGATCGCCCGCCTGCGTCACTCGACGCCCGGCGTGATGCTGATCAGCCCGCCGCCGCACCACGACATCTATTCGATCGAGGACCTGGCCCAGCTCATCTATGATCTGAAGCAGATCAACCCGGTCGCCCGCGTCACGGTGAAGCTGGTCGCGGCCACCGGCATCGGCGCCATCGCCGCTGGCGTGGCCAAGGCCAAGGCGGACGTGATCCTGGTCGCCGGCGGCGTCGGCGGCACGGGGGCCTCGCCCCAGACCTCGGTCAAGTATGCCGGCGGTCCGTGGGAGATGGGCCTGTCGGAAGCCAACCAGGTACTGACCCTGAACAACCTGCGCCACTCCGTCGTCCTGCGGGCCGACGGCGGCATGCGCACGGGCCGTGACGTGGTCATCGCCGCGATGATGGGCGCCGAGGAGTTCGGCATCGGCACCGCCTCGCTGGTGGCGATGGGCTGCATCATGGTGCGCCAGTGCCACTCCAACACCTGCCCCGTCGGCGTCTGCACCCAGGACGAAGCCCTGCGCGCCAAGTTCACCGGCACGCCGGACAAGGTCATCAACCTCTTCACCTTCGTGGCTGAAGAAGTGCGCGAGATCCTGGCGGGCCTGGGCTTCAAGAGCCTGCAGGAAATCGTCGGCCGCACCGACCTGCTGGCGCAGGTGTCGCGCGGTGGCGAGCACCTGGACGACCTCGACCTGAACCCGCTGCTGGTCCGCGCTGATCCGGGCGCGAACAAGCCGTACAACACGGTCGTCGGCCGCAACGCGGTGCCGGACACCTTGGACGCCCAGATCGTCCGCGACGCGGCGCCGCTGCTGGAGCGTGGCGAGAAGATGCAGCTGACCTACACGGTCCGCAGCACCGCCCGCACCATCGGCACGCGCACGTCCAGCCACATCGTCCGCAAGTTCGGCATGAAGGGCCTGCCCTCGGGCCACCTGACCGTCCAGCTCAAGGGCTCGGCCGGCCAGAGCCTGGGCGCCTTCGCGGTCCAGGGCCTGCGCATCGAGCTGACCGGCGAGGCCAACGACTATGTCGGCAAGGGCCTGTCGGGCGCGACCATCGTGATCAAGCCGGCGCGCGGCCTGGCCGCTCCCGAGACCAACGCCCTGCTCGGCAACACCGTGCTGTTTGGCGCCACTTCGGGCCGGCTGTTCGCGGCAGGCCAGGCGGGTGAGCGCTTCGCGGTCCGCAACTCGGGCGCCACCACGGTGGTCGAGGGCTGCGGCGCCAACGGCTGCGAATATATGACCGGCGGCCAGGTGGTGATCCTGGGCCCGACGGGCGGCAACTTCGGCGCGGGCATGACCGGCGGCATGGCCTTCGTGCTCGACCAGCACGACCGCTTCGAGGACAATATCAACCCCGACAGCATCGTCGTGCAGCGCCTGGCCTCGCCCTATTGGGAAGGCTTGCTGCGCTCGCTGATCGCCGAGCACGCCCGCGAGACGGACTCGGTGTTCGCGGCGACCCTGCTGCGGGACTGGGACCGCGTGCGGGATCAGTTCTGGCAGGTCTGCCCGAAGGAAATGCTCACCCGCCTCGCCCAGCCGCTGGCGGCCGAGCAGGCTGTGGCCTAGGCGGCAGCCTTCGCCTCCAGCAGCTTGAAGGTTGCACGGGCGCGCACGACGGGAACTCCGTCCGCGCGCACCGTCGCCTCGGCGAAACAGATCGACCGGCCCAGCTTGACGAAATCGGTGTCGAACTCGAGCCATTGGCCGAGTTTCGCCTGGCCGAGATAGTCCAGGGTCAGGGACACGGTGACGAGACCGCTGGCCGGCTGGCGCGCGGCTGTCAGATTGACGCCCAGCGACAGGCCCATGGCGTTGTCGGCCAGGGCCGCCAGGAAGCCGCCGTGCGGCATGCTCCGTGAATTGCAGTGCGCCTCGCGGATCCGCGTGCCCAGCACCAGCCGGTCATCGGCTTTGCGGGCGTAGAGCGGCTCCCAAGGGTCGGTGACCGGGCTCTTGCGGACATGCGGTTCGAAGCCTTCGGGGATCTCGTCCATCTTCGCCTCGCTAGAATTCAAACAGTCGTTTTAATCTAACAGCGTTCACGCTCTTGCGCGAGGGGTCATGAACCTGCGCTATGACGGGGCATGGCTCGGGATCGTCAGAAGCTGGACGCGGACAAGGTGGTCGAGACGCTCGACAGCCTGTACGCCCGCGTGGCCGCGCGGTTTCCGGCCTCGGGGCTGGCGGCGGTCTGCGGACGGCTGGCCGACACCGCCCACCGGACGGCCGAGCGCGCTCACCGGATCTCGCGGCCCTATCTGTTCCTGCGCCTGCTGGTGGCCTTGATCGTGTTGGGCGGCATCGGCCTGGAGGCCATGCTCGTCTGGCGCCTGGACTGGAGCGCGGTCGTCCGCGCCAAGGAGGGTTTCGGCCTGGCCCAGGGCCTGGAGTCGGCCGCGAACCTCGCCCTGCTCTCCGGCGCGGCCGCCTGGTTCCTGGCCTCGCTGGAACGGCGCTGGAAGCAGCAGCGCGTCCAGAAGGCCCTGCACGAGCTGCGCTCGTTCTGCCATGTCATCGACATGCACCAGCTGACCAAGGACCCGACCGTCCTGCTGGGCCCCAGGACCGCCGTTTCGCCCAAGCGCGAAATGACCAACTTCCAGCTCTCCCGCTACCTGGACTACTGCGCCGAGATGCTGGCCCTGACCGCCAAGCTGGCCGCGCTCTATGCCGGCGAGAGCGACGACCCGGTGATCGTCGCCGCCGTCAACGACATCGAGACCCTGGCCTCGGACCTGGGCCGCAAGATCTGGCAGAAGATCATGATCCTGGGCCAGCTGGACGAAGCGCGGGCGAGCTAAAGCGCGGGTACGGCGTTCCATGTCCATGCGCGCCTTCGCCCACCTGCTCGACCGGCTGTCCCTGACCAGCTCGCGCAACGCCAAGCTGACCCTGATCGCCGACCATCTGCGCACCACGCCAGACCCCGATCGCGGCTACGCCCTGGCGGCCCTGACCGGGGCGCTGTCGTTCAACGCGGCCAAGCCGGCCTTCATCCGCAAGGCGGTCGAGGCGCGGATGGACGCGCAGCTGTTTGCCTGGTCCTACGACTATGTCGGCGACCTGGCCGAGACCGTCGCCTTGGTCTGGCCGGCCAAGCCCGGCGCCAACCGGCCGCCGGAGCTGTCCGAGGTGATCGAGGCCCTGCACTCGGCCTCGCGCGCCGAGGTCCAGCGACTGATCGAGGGCTGGCTGGACGCCCTGGATCCCGACGGGCGCTGGGCGCTCTTGAAACTGATGACCGGCGGCCTGCGGGTGGGCGTGTCCTCGCGCCTGGCCAAGCAGGCCTGCGCCAATTTCGGCGGGGTCGAGATCGGCGAGATCGAGGAGGTCTGGCATGCGATGGAACCGCCCTATGGCGACCTATTCGCCTGGCTGGAAGGCCGCTCCGAACGCCCCTCGCCCGACGCGCCGGGGCGTTTCCGACCGGTGATGCTGGCCCAGCCGATCGACGAAGCGGTCGATTTCGCCAAGCTGGATCCCGCCGCCTACGTCGCCGAATGGAAGTGGGACGGCATCCGCGTCCAGGCGGTGAGCGAACGCGGCGAGCGGCGGCTCTATACCCGCACCGGCGACGACATCTCGGCCGCCTTCCCGGACGTCGTCGAAGCCCTGGACTTCGAGGGCGCGATCGACGGCGAGCTGCTGGTGCTGCGCGACGGCGCCCTGGCCCCGTTCGGCGATCTGCAGCAGCGGCTGAACCGCAAGACCGTCGACGGCAAGCAGCTGGCGACCTTCCCGGCCGGCATCCGCGCCTACGACCTGATGATGGACGGCGAGGAGGACGTTCGCGGCCTGCCCTTCGTCGAGCGCCGCGCGCGGCTGGAGGCGTTCGTTGCGCGGCTGACGACGCCGCGTATCGACCTCTCACCGCTACAGCCGTTCGAGACCTGGGAGGAACTGGCCGCCCTGCGCCTGGACCCGCCCGAGGGCGACGCGCGCCTCTCCGAAGGCCTGATGCTCAAGCGCCGCGACAGCGTCTACGAGCCGGGCCGCCCCAAGGGTCCGTGGTTCAAGTGGAAGCGCGACCCGCACCTGATCGACGCGGTGCTGATGTACGCCCAGCGCGGCCACGGCAAGCGGTCCAGCTTCTATTCCGACTACACCTTCGGCGTCTGGCGCGAGGACGAGGCGGGCGTCCGTCACCTGACCCCGGTCGGCAAGGCCTATTTCGGCTTCACCGACGAGGAGCTGAAACTGATCGACAAGTTCGTCCGCGACCACACGATCGAGCGCTTCGGACCCGTGCGCTCGGTGCGGGCCGATCTTGAGTTCGGCCTGGTGTTCGAGGTCGCCTTCGAGGGCCTGCAGCGCTCGACCCGCCACAAGTCCGGCGTGGCCATGCGCTTCCCGCGCATCAACCGCATCCGCTGGGACAAGCCCGCCCGCGAAGCGGACGAGCTTGCGACCCTGGAAGCGATGCTCGACTAGTGCGCAGCCGCCGGAGCGGGCGCGGAGGCGCCGGTCTGGAACAGCTTGCCCTTCTCGGTGGCCAGCACCATCAGCAGGCCCGCCAGGCCGAAGCCCGTGAAGCCGATGGTCAGCGGGATGGTGGTCCCGTCGTACATCTGGCCGATCAGGAACCCGAACAGCGCCCCGCCGATCGTGGTGATGAAGCCCTGGATCGAGGCGGCGGCCCCGGCCACGTGGCCGAGCGGCTCCATGGCGATGGCCCCGAAGTTGGACATCACCAGACCGAAGCAGAACATCATCCCGGCCTGCATCAGCGAGAAGCTCAGCAGGGTCTCGTGGCCGGTGATGGCGATCAGCGCGTGGACGGCGGCGAAGGCGATGAAGCCGATCAGCGCCCAGTGCGAGACCTTGCGCATGCCCAGCTTGTCGACGATCCGCGCGTTCAGCAGCGACGAGACGGCCATGGTCCCGGCGATGCCGGCGAAGATCAGCGGGAAGATGTCGCCGGCATGCAGCACCTCGGCGAACACCTGCTGGGCGGAATTCAGGAACCCGAACAGGCCGGCCAGCACCAGGGTCGCGGCCAGGGTGTAGCCCATGGCGATGCGGTCGGTCAGGGCGGTCTTGAAGGCCGAGCTGACGCCCTTGACCGAGATCGGGATGCGGTCTTCGGGATGCTGGGTCTCGGGCAGCTTGATCGCCGCCCAGGCCATGACGACCAGGCCGAAGATCGACAGGATGCCGAAGATCCAGCGCCAAGAGGCGACCATCATCACCGCCATGCCCAGCGAGGGGGCGATGATCGGGGTGGCCAGGAAAACGATGAAGGCCAGCGACATCACCCGCGCCATCTGGCGGCCGGCATAGCAGTCGCGGACGATCGACACCGACAGCACCCGCGTCGAGGCCGCGCCCAGGCCAGTCAGGAACCGCGCGATCAGCAGGGTCTCGAACGAGGTCGAGAAGGCGCAGAGGGCGGCGAACAGCGTGTACAGCGTCAGCCCGACCATCAGCACCGGCTTGCGGCCATAACGATCGGCCAGCGAGCCATAGGCCAGTTGGGCGACGCCGAAACCCAGCAGATAGGCGGTGATCACCCACTGGCGGGCATTGGGATCATGCACGCCCAGCGCCTCGCCGATGTGGGGCAGGGCCGGCAGCATCGAGTCGATGGCCAGCGCATTTGTCGCCATCATCGCCGCGATCAGGGCGACGAACTGGCCAAAGCCCATGCCGGGATGCGGCGACGGCTTGGTGTCGGACATGGGAGTTCTCGCGATCTGGACGCCCCAGACACGAGACGCGTACGCGGGCCATATAGGGCTCATGCGACAACCCGCCAACCTCAGGGTGATCGCTTCTGGGTCGGAAACGCCTATATAGCCGCCCCATGACCCACAGTACCCCGCCCGGCGCGTTGAGCCGGGGCCTGACCCTGGCGATGGCCGCCGCCACCGGCATCGCCGTCGCCAACATCTATTACAGCCAGCCGACCCTGGGCCTGATGCTGCGCGACATGCCCGGCGGCGCCACGGCCCTGATCCCGACCGCGACCCAGGCCGGCTACGCGGCGGGCCTGTTCCTGCTGGTGCCGCTGGGCGACCTGATCGAGCGGCGCAAGCTGATCGCTTTCCAGTTCCTGGCCCTGTCGCTGGCGCTGATCGCCACCGCCCTGGCCCCGACGCCGGGGCTGATGATCGTCAGCTCGCTGCTGCTGGGCGCCGCCGCGACGGTGGCGCAGCAGATCGTGCCGTTCGCCGCCCACCTGGCCTCACCCGAGAAGCGCGGCGCGACGGTGGGGACGGTGATGGCCGGCCTGCTGTGCGGGATCCTGCTCTCTCGAACCCTGGCCGGCTTCGTCGCCGCCCATGCCGGCTGGCGGGCGATCTTCTGGCTGGCCGCGCCGGTGGCCCTGGCGGCCGGCGGCTGGATGTACGCCAAGCTGCCGCGCAGCCATCCGCAGGGCGGCCTGTCCTATGTCACCCTGATGATCTCGCTGGGACGGCTGTGGAGCGAGTTCGGTTCGCTGCGCCTGGCCGTGGCGACCCAGGCCCTATTGTTCGCGACCTTCACGTCGTTCTGGACGATCCTGGCCCTGCATCTGCAGAGCTATCATCTGGGCTCGGACATCGCCGGGCTGTTCGGCGTGATCGGCGCCGTGGGCATCCTGGCCGCGCCCCTGGCCGGCCGCATCGCCGACAAGCGCGGCCCGCGCCCGATCATCGCCGCCGGCGCGGCGCTTGCTTTGGTCTCGTGGCTGATCCTGGGCTTCTGGCCGGGCGTGCCGGGCCTGGTCGTCGGGGTGATCCTGCTGGACTTCGCGATCCAGAGCGTCCTCGTCTCCAACCAGCACATCGTCTACGCGCTGCGGCCCGAGGCGCGCGCCCGGCTGAACACCGTCTTCATGGGCGGCATGTTCGTGGGCGGCGCGGCCGGCTCGGCCGTCGCGGTGATGCTGTGGAAGTCGATGGGCTGGACCGGCGTCTGCGCCATGGGCGTGACGCTGGCGGCCTCGGCGACGGCTTTGCAGGCGGTGAACCTGCTGCGCCGCCGGGCCTTGAAACCCGCCTAGCCGTTGAAGGCGCGGATCGCGTCGATGATCTTCTGCTGGTCGGCCTCGCCCAGATAGGGATGCATCGGCAGGGCCAGCACGGTTTCGGCCTTGGCCTCGGTCACCGGCAGACCGCCTTCGCCACGCGGGAAGTGGGCGTAGGGCGCCTGCACATGCATCGGGACGGGGTAGTAGACCGCCGTCGGGATCCCTTGCGTCTTCAGATGCGCGGCCAGGCCGTCGCGGTTCTCGTGCTCGATGACATATTGCGCCCAGACCGAGACGCCGCCGTCGATCACGGCCGGGCTCGAGATCACCGCGCCCTTCAGGCCCTCGGCGTAGCGGTCGGCCACCCCCTGACGCAGGTCGATCTCTTCCTGGAAGATGGCCAGCTTCTCGAGCAGGATCGCCGCCTGGATGGTGTCGAGGCGCGAATTCATGCCGATGCGGGTGTTCAGATATTTCGGGTCGTGGTCGAAGGTCTTGCCTTCCAGGTCCGGACCGACCGCCTTGCCGTGGACGCGGTAGCTGTCCATCAGGTCCCACAGCGTCTGGTCATTGGTCAGCACCGCCCCGCCGTCGCCGTAGCAGCCCAGCGGCTTGGCCGGGAAGAAGCTGGTAGTGGCGACATCGGCCCAATGCAGCGGGTGGTGGCCGTTCAGCGTGCAGCCGAAACCCTGGGCGCTGTCGGAGATCAGCTTCAGGCCTTCGCGGTCGCAGATCGCCTTGATGGCCGGATAGTCGGCGGGCTGGCCGAACAGGTCGACGGCGATCACCACCTTCGGGGTCAGGCGACCCTCGGCCTTCACGGCGGCGATGGCGGCGTCCAGCTTGGCGGGGTCCAGGTTGTAGGTGTCCGGCAGCACGTCAACGAAGACCGGCGTCGCGTCGACCCACGGCACCACTTCCGGCGTCGCGGCGAAGGTGAAGGACGGGCAGAACACCGCGTCGCCCCGGCCCACGCCCCAGGCCATCAGCGGCAGGGCGATGGCGTCGGTGCCGTTGGCGCAGGACAGGGCCAGCTTGGCCTGGCCAAACTCGGCCAGCTTGGCTTCGAACTCACGGACCTGCGGACCCATGACATAGGCGCCGCTGTCCAACACCTTGGCGATGGCGGCGTCGATCTTGTCGCGGATCCGGCGCTGCTGCGCGGCGAGGTCGATGAAAGGCATGCTCATGGCGCGGCCTTTATGCGCGGTTCATGACGATTTCGAGCCAATTGATGTAACCGACTGTTTCCCGCCACAAGCGGAACCGCACGCTCATCCTGTCGTTGACCGATGAGCGCGGGGGCGCCTATCGAGAGCCTTATGCAGACCAAACCCACCACCCTTCCGGCGGATGCGTCCCTGCCGTCGCTCGCCAACCTCAAGGCCGACGAGACCATGCTCGGGCACTTCCTGGATTGGGCCGGCAAGGTGGCGGTGAACCTGGTGGTCGCCGCGCTGATCCTGATCCTGACGTTCTGGATCGCCGGCATGGCCGCGCGCTTCATGCGCCGGACGCTGAACCGCGTGCACCGGAACAATCCCGACCCGACCCTGGAGAGCTTCAGCGCCTCCCTGGCCCGCTACGCCATCGTCGCGGTCGGCCTGGTGGCGGTTCTGCAGCAGCTGGGCGTGCAGGCGACCTCGATCATCGCGGTGCTGGGCGCGGCCTCGCTGGCCATCGGCCTGGCCTTGCAAGGCGCGCTGTCGAACGTGGCGGCCGGGGTGATGATCCTGCTGTTTCGGCCCTACAAGGTCGGCGACGTCATCGAGACCTCGACCCGCAACGGCACGGTCAAGTCGCTGGACCTGCTGTTCACCGAGATCGCCACCCCCGACAACGTCAAGGTGATGATCCCCAACAGCAAGGTGTTCGGCGACGTCATCCTGAACTACTCGACCCACCGCACCCGGCGGGCCGACGTGCTGTTCAAGGTGCCGCTGAAGACCGACCTCGTTCTGGTGCTCAAGCGCCTGCGCGAACGGGCCGAGAGCGACCCGCGCATCCGCAAGGACCCGGCGGTGATGATCGAGGTCACCGACCTGTCGGAAGTCTACGCCCAGGCCGCCATCCGCGCCTGGACCTCGGCCGCCGACTTCGGGCCGGTCAAGACCGACCTGATGCTGGTGGCCCACCTGCTGGCCGAGGATCCGACCCGCGAGGACCTGCCGCCGCCGCGCAAGTCAAAGGCGGTCGATCCCTCGCCCGTCATGCCGGGCGAGGGCGAGCACCATCACCTGCTCAATCTGATAAAGCCGCGTCGAGGTCGGAAATCAGGTCCCGCGTCGACTCGATCCCGACCGAAAGTCGAATAAGGCCGTCGGTGATGCCCAGCGCCGCGCGCTGATCGGCGGGGATCGAGGCGTGGGTCATGATCGCCGGATGCTCGATCAGGCTTTCGACCCCGCCCAGGCTTTCCGCGAGCGTGAACAGGCGCGTGCGCTCCAGCATCTTGCGGGCCGGGGCCAGGCCGCCCTTCACGTCGGCCGAGATGATGCCGCCGAAGCCGCCGGTCATCTGGCGTTTGGCCAGGTCGTGCTGGGGATGCCTTTCCAGGCCCGGATAGATCACCCGCTCGATGGCCGGGTGCTTCTCCAGCCAGCGCGCGATCTCGAGCGCGCTGTCGCAGGCCCGCTGCATGCGCAGGGCCAAGGTCTTCACCCCCCGTAGCGCCAGGAAGCTGTCGAACGGGCCGAGCACGCTGCCGATGGCGTTCTGCAGGAACTTCATCTGGTCGGCTAGGGCCGCGTTGTCGCCGACCACCGCCACGCCGGCGACCACGTCGGAGTGGCCGTTCAGGTACTTGGTCGCCGAGTGCATGACGACGTCGAAGCCCAGCTCCAGCGGCCGCTGGATGTAGGGGCTGGCGAAGGTGTTGTCGGCGACGGTGATCAAGCCGTGCTTCTTGGCGAGCGTGGCGATGGCCGCCAGGTCCGCAAGCCGCAGCATCGGGTTGGTGGGCGTCTCCACCCAGATCATCCGCGTCGCCGGCGTGATCGCCGCCTCGACGGCCGCCAGGTCAGCCATGTCGACGAAGCTGAAGGTCAGGCCGGCCGAGCGCTTGCGCACCTTGTCGAACAGCCGGAACGAGCCGCCATAGAGGTCGTCGCTGGCGATCACGTGCGCGCCGCTGTCCAGCGTCTCCAGGATCGTCGAGGCCGCCGCCAGGCCTGAGGCGAAGGCGAAGCCCGCCGTGCCGCTCTCAAGGTCGGCGATGCTGCGCTCGAAGGCGAAGCGGGTCGGGTTGTGGCTGCGGCTGTACTCGAAACCCTTGTGCTCGCCGGGGCTGGCCTGGGCGTAGGTCGAGGTGGCGTAGATCGGCACCATCACCGCCCCGGTCGTCGGGTCGGGATACTGGCCGCCGTGGATGGTCCGCGTGGCGAAGTCCAGGCGGTTCTTGCCGGGGATGTCGGTCATGCAGGTCCTCTAGGCGCTCAGGCGCAGGTGATTGATCAGGTCCACGCGGGTGATGACACCCAGAAATTCTTCACCCTCCACCACCAGGGCCACCTCGTCGCGGTCGAAGACTTCCGGCAGGTCGTCGATGCTCTGGTGGGCCTGCAGGGTGTTGACCGCCTTGGTCATGGCCGCGCCGACCAGGGTCTTGAAGCGGGGCGCCTCGTCGCCGGCCTCGACCGCGGCCAGGAGATCGCTCTCGTCGAGGATGCCGACCAGCCGACCGCGATCGACCACCGGCAGCTGGCTGATGTCGGACGAGCGCATGCGGTTGTAGGCGGTCAGCAAGGTGTCGTCGGGACCGATGGCGATCACCCCGCCCTCGGCATAGCGCTTGGCGATCAGGTCGCGCAGGTCGCCGTGCAGCTCGCGACCGTCGAAGCCGTGGGCCGCCAGCCAGAAGTCATTGAACATCTTGGTCAGGTATTTCGAGCCCGTATCGCAGACGAGCGTGACAACCCGCTTGGGCTCGGTCTGCTCGCGGCAGTATTTCAGCGCCGCCGCCAGCAGGCAGCCCGAGGACGAGCCGGCCAGGATGCCTTCCTTCTTCAGCAGCAGGCGGGCGGTGTCGACGCTCTCTCGGTCACTGATCGAATAGGCCTTCGACACCAGGTCCATCTGGGCGTTGTCGGGGATGAAGTCCTCGCCGATGCCCTCGACGATCCAGCTGCCGGCCTCGCCGAAGGTCCCGGTCTCGACATAGTCGCGCAGGATCGAGCCGACCGGGTCGGCCAGCACCATCTGGGTCTTGGGCGAATTTGCCTTCATGTAGCGGCCGACGCCCGTAAGCGTTCCGCCTGAGCCGACGCCGACGACGATGGCGTCGATGTCGCCGTCCATCTGGGCCAGGATCTCGGGACCCGTCGTGGTCTCGTGGGCGTAGGGATTGGCCGGGTTCTCGAACTGGTTGGCGTACAGCGCGCCGGGGATCGACTGGGCCAGGCTCTGGGCCATGTCCTGGTAGTATTCCGGATGGCCCTTGCCGACGTCGCTGCGGGTCAGGCGCACGTCCACGCCCATGGCCCGCAGGTGCAGGATCTTCTCCCGCGCCATCTTGTCGGGGACGATCAGGATCAGCTTGTAGCCCTTGAGGGTGGCCACCTGGGCCAGCCCCAGGCCCGTATTGCCGGCCGTGGCCTCGATGATGGTGCCGCCAGGCTTGAGCCGGCCATCGGTTTCCGCGGCCTCGATCATCGCGCGGGCGACGCGGTCCTTGATCGAGCCGCCGGGGTTCTGGTTTTCGAGCTTGAGGAAGAGGCGGCAGGGACCGGTGTCGAGGTTCTTGACCTCCATCATCGGCGTGCGGCCGATCAGGTCCAGGGCAGAGCCGGCAATCGAAGGAAGGCCGGATTTGGGGTCGTTCATGGCGCAGCTCCGCCAGAGGGGGAAACGATTTCCTCTAGGTAGGTACGCTTTGGGGAATATTGGAAGGGGTTAGGCGGTTCCGGTCATCACCGACCACTCGGCGGCGAACTTGCGGCTGAGGCAGACGTCCTCGAACACCACCTTGCGCAGCTGGCCCAGCAACTCGGGCGTGTCGTGGACGATCACGAACGGAAAACCGTTGGCCGACAGGAAACCGTGCAGGAATCGCGAGAAGCGATCGGCCTCTTCTGGGCCGGCGAGGCGAACCTCGGTCTCAGCGGTCGTAGAGGCCTCTTGGGAAGCCATGAGCGTGGCCCTCTGTGAACGGACCAAGCCTTAACGCATGAACTCGCATTTGCGAACCAGCTTCGCCAATGCGAAATAAACTGTGATCACCTATTCGCGTCCCGGGCGAGCGCCTGCCCGCCCGGGAGCACGCAATGCTTAGAGGATCGACTGGCCGGTCGAGGCCCAGTCCTTCAGGAACTGTTCCAGGCCCTTGTCGGTCAGCGGGTGCTTGTAGAGCTCGGCGAACACCGCCGGCGGGATGGTGACGACGTCGGCGCCGATGATCGCGGCTTCCTTGACGTGGGCGGCGTTGCGCACCGAGGCGGCCAGGATCTCGGTCTCATAGCCGTAGTTGTCGTAGATCGCGCGGATGTCCCGGATCAGGTCCATGCCGTCGAAGCCGTAATCGTCCAGGCGGCCGATGAACGGCGAGATGTAGGTCGCGCCGGCCTTGGCGGCCAGCAGGGCCTGGGTCGGCGAGAAGCACAGGGTGACGTTGGTCTTGATCTCTTCGTCGGCGAAGGCGGCGCAGGCGATCAGGCCGTCACGGGTCAGCGGGATCTTGACCACCACGTTCGGGGCGATCTTGGCCAGCTTCTGGCCCTCGGCGATCATGGCGTCGGCCGTGGTGGCGGCGACTTCGGCGCTGATCGGGCCCGGGACGATGTCGCAGATCTCGGCGATGACTTCGAGCATCGGACGGCCCGACTTGGCGATCAGGGTCGGGTTGGTGGTGACGCCGTCGATCAGGCCGGTGCTGGCCAGGTCGGCGATGACCTTGGTGTCGGTGCTGTCGAGGAAGATCTGCATGGTCGCTCGCGCTGCTCTGTTATGTCGGGAGTTGGCGTCGGTTTAGCCCGAGCGGCGGCGTCACGCCAGACTCGTCATACCAGTCGGTCTGCTGTGCGCTCGACGGCGGTGCGCCAGGGTTCGGGCGTGAAACCAAACACGGTTTGCAGCTTGCCAGTATCGAGCGGCGTGCGCGGCGGACGCGGAGCCGGCTCGGCGAACGCGGCCTGGGTGGTCGGCTCGACGCGGGCCTTCGACTGCGGATCACGATCGATCGCGGCCTTGGCGAAGTCGAAGCGGCTGGTCTCGCCGGCATTGGCGAAGTGGAACAGGCCGAAGACCGGATCGCCGGCCGGCGCGGCGGCCCAGCGCGGGGTGGTCGCGACCAGGAAAGCGGCCAGGGCCTCGCCGTCGGTCGGCGTGCCGAACTGGTCGGCCACCACCTTCAGCACCTCGCGCTCGCGGGCCAGCTTCAGCATGAAACTCACGTAGTTGCGGCCGTAGCGGGAAAAGACCCACGAGATGCGCAGCACGGTCGTCCGGGGATGGGCCAGTACGGCCTGCTCGCCGGCCAGCTTGGAGCGGCCATAGACATTGATCGGCTCGGCCAGATCGGTCTCGACATAGGGACGCTCGGTCACCCCATCGAACACCGCATCAGTCGACAGATGCACGAACGGCAGGCCCCGTTCGGCGCAGGCGGCGGCCATCGCGCCTGGCGCCGTGGCGTTGACCGCGAAGGCCTCGTCGGGCCGCGCTTCGGCCGGATCGACATGGGTGAAGGCGGCGGTGTTGAGCACCAAGTCGCAGTCGGCGGCCAAGATGGCGGCGCGGATCGCTTCCGGGTTCTCCAGGTCGCAGTCGGCGCGGGACCGGGCGACGACTTCGACGCCGTCGCGTGCCGCGGCCTGGACCGCCGTGGCGACCTGACCGGTCTTGCCGAACTGCAGGATCCTCATTTGAGCGCGGGAACCCGATCGCCCAGCACCTGGCCGACAAAGGCCCGCAGGTTGCCGCCCTTGAACAGGTAGCCCGGCATGCCCGCGCGATTACCGGCCTCGACGTCGATATGGCGGTCGCCGATGATCACCGCCTCTTCCGGCGTCAGGTTCCACTCGGCCAGGCCGCGCAGGACCATGCCGGGATTGGGCTTACGATCGGGGTGATCGGCGACGCGATAGGCTTCGACGATGGCCGCCTCGTGGAACGGCGAGTGGTAGAAGGCGTCGATCACCCCGCCCAGCTGCGCCAGTTGCTCCAGCATGGCGTCGTGGAAGCGGTCCATGGCCGCCTCGTCGAAATAGCCCCGGCCGATGCCCGACTGGTTGGTGACCACCAGGACCTTCAGCCCCGCCTGGGTCATCGCCGCCACCGCTTCGCGCGCGCCCTCGATCCAGTTCAGCTTGGCCGGATCGGAGACATAGCCGTGATCGACGTTCAGCACGCCGTCACGATCCAGGAACACAGCCTTCAGGGGAGGAAGCGCGGCAGCGTCGATCATGGCCTGAGCACTACCGCGAGTGCTCGCGAAATACCACGGCTCGCGTCTTGGCCTCGTCGCTTAAGCTCCCTAGAAATGCGGCCCATGACCAACGCCTTCGCCGACGCCGCCCGCCTGCGCGACCGCCTCAAGACCTGGGCGACCGAGGCGGCCTATCCAATATGGTGGAAAACCGGCGCCGATCCGGCCGGCGGCTTCTTCGAGAAGCTCAGCCTGGAAGGCGAACCTGTCCAGGGTCCGCGTCGCGGCCGGGTTCTGCCGCGCCAGATCTATGCCTACTCGGTCGCCGGCGACCTTGGCTGGACCGGCCCGTGGCGGGAGGCCGTGACACACGGCCTGTCCTTCTATCTGTCGAACTATCGTCGACCGGACGGCCTGTTCCGCGCGCTGGTCGGGCCCGACGGCGCCAGCCTGGACGACACCGCCGCCCTCTATGACCAGGCCTTCTCGATGTTCGCCGCCGCCGCTGTGGCGCGGATCATGCCCGAGCGGGCCGACGAGATGCGCGCCCTGGCGACGGAAGTGCGCGGCAAGCTGATCGCCACGCGCAAGCATCCGCAAGGCGGCTTCTACCTGACCGATCCGCCCAGCCTGCCGCAGGGCTCAAACGAACACATGCACCTGCTGGAAGCCTGCCTGGCCTGGTCCGAGATCGACAGCGATCCCGTCTGGCGGGCTCTGGCCGACGAGATCGCCGAGCTGACCCTGGCGAAGTTCATCCAGGCTGAGAGCGGCATGCTGCGCGAGTTCTTCGACCTGGACTGGAACCCTGCCCCCGGGCGCGAAGGCCGCATCTGCGAGCCGGGCCACCAGTTCGAATGGGGCTGGCTGCTGCTGCGCTGGGGCAAGCTGGCCGGCCGCGCCGACGCCACGGCCGCCGCGCTGCGCATGATCGACGCCGGCGAGGATCACGGGATCAATCTCGAGAACGGCGTGGCGATCAACGCCCTGCTCGACGACTTCTCGATCGACGACGCCAAGGCTCGCCTGTGGCCGCAGACCGAACGGATCAAGGCCGCCGTCCTGGCCGCCGAGATCACTGGCGAGGCCAAGTATTGGGCCATGGCGGCGGCGGGCGCCCAGGGCCTGATGGCCTATCTGCGCACGCCGGTTCCCGGCGTCTGGCGCGACAAGATGCAGCCCAACGGCGACTTCATCGACGAGCCGGCCCCGGCCAGCTCGTTCTATCATATCGTTTGCGCCATTGTGGAGTTCGACCGGGCGGTCAGCGCGGCTTCGTAAGCAGTAGGGTGGCTGCGCCGATGGCGCGCGCCCGCGTCTCGGCCTCCAGCGGAATGATCGCGCCGGCGGCATAGACGTCGCCGTCGATCTCCAGCACGCCTTCCAGCAGTTGCACGGTCGAGACCGGCAGGACCACGGTCTCACCAGCCGGGGCGCGACGCAGCTCGACGTCGAAACCGTCGGTGCTAACCAGGGTCTCGGTCCCATTGGGCGAGGCGCTCTTGCGCGAGGCGATCGAGCGGCCCTTGGCCTTCAGCCCGTCGACCAGGACCTTCACCGCCTGGCTGTCCTTGCGATGGCAAACCAGCACCGCGTCCGGCTCGACCACCACGACGATGTCGCTGACGCCGATCACCCCGACATAAGGCCCAGTCGTCCGCACCAACACGTTTGTGGCCTCGTGCAGGTCGACGTCACCGTCCTGAGCGTTGCCGTCGTGGTCGCGAACCGAGGCCTCCCAGATAGCGTCCCAGGCACCCAGGTCCGACCAGGCGAAGGTCGCCGGAACCACAGCGGCCTTGGTCGTGCGCTCCATCACCGCGTAGTCGAGGCTGATCTTGGCCGCGCTGGCGAAGGCCTCGCGGTCCAGGCGGCCAATGCCGGCTTCGAGTTCCAGCGTCGCGACGCAAGCCTTGGCGGCCTCGGCCACCGAAGGCTCGAACGCCTCGAACTCGCCCAGCAGCGTACTGGCCTTGAAGGCGAAGTTGCCGCTGTTCCAGAGATAGCCTTCCAGCAGGTAGCGCTCGGCGGTCTCGCGGTCGGGCTTCTCGACGAAGGCGGCGACTTCGCGCACCGAGCCGTCCAGCAGCGGCGCGCCGGGGCGGATATAGCCAAAGCCGGTGGCCGGAACGGTGGGCTGCACGCCAAAGGTGACGATCAAGTCGTGCTCGGCGGCCTTGGCGGCGATGACGGCTGCGTCGCCGAACATCGCGGGGTCGGCGACGTGGTGATCGGCGGCCAGCATCAGCACCACGCCGTCGGCGTCCAGGGTCTGGACATAGGCGGCGGCGGCGGCCACGGCCGGAGCGCTGTCGCGGGCCTCGGGCTCGACCAGGATGGTGACCCAGGTCTCGATCTCGGCGGTCTGCTCGGCGACGAAGCCGACCATGGCCTCGCCGGTGACCACGACGATCTCGGCGACACCCGGCAGGTCGCGCACCCGCAGCACCGTCTCCTGGAAGCTGGAACGGTCGCCGACCAGCTTCAGGAATTGCTTGGGTTGGTCGCTACGCGAAGCGGGCCACAGGCGCGTGCCCGAACCGCCGCACAGGATAACCGGATAGATCGCGGCCAAGAGTAACCTCAGACTGACAAGCACCCCTGCTTGGGTCCGGGGATATAGCGAAGCGACCGCAAGGCGAAGGCCTTATTAGTTCGGAACGTTCGCCTTCAGCTCGGCCAGCCAGGTGTCAGCGGTCGCGTCCGACGGCATCCGCCAGTCGCCGCGCGGCGACAGCGCCCCGCCCGACGAGATCTTGGGCCCGTTCGGCACGGCCGAGCGCTTGAACTGGTTGGCGAAGAAGCGCTTGAGGAACAGCTCCAGCCACTTGCGGATCTCGGCCAGGTCGTAGGCGCGGCGACCGCTGTCGGGCAGGCCGACCGGCCAGCCGCCCTGCTCCGCATCGTGCCAGGCGCTCCAGGCCAGGAAGGCGATCTTAGACGGCGCCATGCCGTAGCGGGTCATGTAGAAAAGATTGAAGTCCTGCAGGGCGTAGGGGCCGACGAAGCTCTCCGTCGCCTGCGTGACCTCGCCCGGCACCAGTTCCGGCGAGATCTCGGTGGCCAGGATGTCCTCCAGCAGCGCGGTCGTGCCTGTGTCGACGTCGCCCGAATGGGCCACGAAGCGGATCAGGTGCTGGATCAGCGTCTTGGGCGCCCCGCAGTTGGGGTTGTAGTGGCTCATATGATCGCCGACGCCGTAGGTGCACCAGCCCAGGGCCAGTTCCGACAGGTCGCCGGTGCCGACAACCAGGGCGGCGTTGTGGTTGGCCAGGCGGAACAGATAGTCCGTCCGCAGGCCGGCCTGCACGTTCTCGAAGGTCACGTCATAGACTGGCTCGCCGCGCCCGAACGGGTGGTCCAGGTCCTTCAGCATCTGGGTCGCGGCCGGCCGGATGTCGAGCTCGGCGGCCGTGACGCCGATGGCCCGCATCAGGGCCCAGGCGTTGTCCTTGGTGCGGTCCGAGGTCGCGAAGCCCGGCAGGGTGTAAGCGAGAATGTTGGTGCGCGGCAGACCTAGCTGGTCGACCGCCTTGGCCGCCACCAGCAGCGCCTGGGTCGAGTCGAGCCCGCCCGAGATGCCGATGACCAGCGTCTTCAGGCCTGAGGCCTCCAGCCGCCGCGCCAGGCCCTGGACCTGGATGTTGTAGGCCTCGTAGCAGTTCTCGCGCAGCTTGGCGGGGTCCGAGGGCGTGAACGGGAAGCGCTCGATCGGCCGGACCAAAGCGAGATCGCCGGCCGGCGCTTCAAACGTGAACGGCACGATGCGGAATGGAACCTTGGGCGGGTTCAGCGCCATGGCGTCGCCGAAGCTGCCGACCCGCATGCGTTCCTGGCGGATCCGCTCGACGTCGATGTCGGCATAGGTCCAGGCCGGCCCCGTCGAGAAGCGCGGGCTCTCGGCCAGCAGGGCGCCCATCTCGTGGATGTCGACATGGCCGTCCCAGGCCAGGTCCGTCGAGCTCTCGCCCGCGCCGGCGGCGGCATAGACATAGGCCGCGACCATCCGAGACGACTGGCTGGCGCACAGCATCCGGCGGGTCTCGGACTTGCCGATGGTGATGTTGCTGGCCGACAGGTTCAGCAGGATCTCGGCCCCGGCCAGGGCCTGGGCGGTGCTAGGCGGGGTGGGCGTCCAGACGTCCTCGCAGATCTCGACACCCACGGTGAACGGCGTCGGGGCGTCGGCCCTGAACAACACGTCGGTCCCGAACGGGACCCTTTGGCCGGCCAGGGTCAAGGTCTTGCCCGTAATCCCCGCGCCCGGCGTGAACCAGCGGCGCTCATAGAATTCGCGGTAGTTGGGCAGGAAACTCTTGGGCGTGACGCCCAGCACCTTGCCGCCCTGGATCGCCACAGCGGTGTTGTAGAGCCGGCCGCCGTCACGCAGCGGCGCGCCGACCACGATGAGCGGCGCGAGACCGGCGCTCTCTTCGACCAACGTCGCGATCGCCGCCTCGACGGCGTCCAGCAGCACTTCCTGCTGCAGCAGATCGTCGATCGTGTAGCCGGTCAGGCCCAGCTCCGGGAACACGATCACCGCCACGCCGGCGTCATGCGCCTCGCGGGCCAGGGCCAGGACACTCGCGGCGTTCACGGCCGGATCGGCCAGCTTCACCTTGGGAACGGCGGTCGCCACGCGGACGAAGCCATGGCGGTAGGGCGAGAAGAACGACGGACTACCCAAAGAACCGGCCTTTCAGGGTTATGCTGAAATTGAGCATAAGTCTGTCTCCAGCTATAGCGCCTGCGGACGATGTTGCATAGCGGTCAAGAAGCGTGTCCGCGCGGGTTGACCCCCGGGGCATCGCGTGCGAGTGCGCCCCTCGCGCAGCCCTGCAAAACATAACAAAGACGGAAGCTCACATGCCCGTTTCGCCCATCAAGATGGCCGACGCGATCCGCGTCCTTTCCATGGACGCCGTGCACAAGGCCAAGTCCGGTCACCAAGGCATGCCGATGGGCATGGCCGACGTGGCGACCGTTCTGTGGGGCAAGTTCCTGAAGTTCGATGCCTCGCAGCCCAACTGGGCCGACCGCGACCGCTTCGTGCTGTCGGCCGGCCACGGCTCGATGCTGCTCTATTCGCTGCTTCACCTGACCGGCTTCAAGGCCGTGACGATGAAGGAGATCGAGAACTTCCGTCAGTGGGGGTCGCTGACCCCCGGCCACCCGGAAGTGCACCACACGCCCGGCGTCGAGACCACGACCGGTCCGCTGGGCCAGGGCCTGGCCACGGCCGTCGGCATGGCGATGGCCGAAGCCCATCTGGCCGGCCGCTTCGGCTCTGACCTCGTCGACCACCGCACCTGGGTGATCGCCGGCGACGGTTGCCTGATGGAAGGCGTCAGCCACGAAGCCATCAGCATCGCCGGCCGCCTGCGCCTGAAGAAGCTGACGGTGCTGTTCGACGACAACAACACCACCATCGACGGCGTGGCCACCATCGCCGAGACCGGCGACCAGGTCGCCCGCTTCAAGGCCGCCGGCTGGGCCGTGAAGGTCGTCGATGGCCACGATCATACGAAGATCGCCGCCGCCCTGCGCTGGGCCACCAAGCAGGACCGCCCGACCATGATCGCGTGCAAGACGCTGATCTCGAAGGGCGCGGGTCCGAAGGAAGGCGACCCCCACAGCCACGGCTACACCCTGTTCGACAGCGAGATCGCCGCCTCGCGCGTCGCCATGGGCTGGGACGCCGAGCCGTTCACCGTGCCGGGCGACATCGCCACGGCCTGGAAGAGCGTCGGCCGTCGCGGCGCCAAGGTCCGCAAGGCCTGGGAAGCCAAGCTGGCCGCCTCGACCCACGCCAGCGACTTCACCCGCGCCATGAAGGGCGAGCTGCCCGCGACCGCCTTCGAGGCCGTCGACGCCCACATCGCCAAGGCCCTGGAGACCAAGCCGGTCAACGCCACCCGCGTCCACTCGGGCTCGGCCCTGGACCAGCTGATCCCGGCCATCCCGGAAATGATCGGCGGCTCGGCCGACCTGACAGGCTCGAACAACACCCTGGTCAAGGGCATGGGCGCCTTCGACGCGCCGGAATATACCGGCCGCTACGTCCACTACGGCGTGCGTGAGTTCGGCATGGCCGCGGCCATGAACGGCATGGCCCTGCACGGCGGCGTGATCCCGTATTCGGGCACCTTCCTGGCCTTCGCCGACTATAGCCGCGCAGCGATCCGCCTGGGCGCGCTGATGGAAGCCCGCGTTATCCACGTGATGACCCACGACTCCATCGGCCTGGGCGAAGACGGCCCGACCCACCAGCCGGTGGAACAGGTCGCGTCCTTGCGCGCCATCCCCAACCTGCTGGTCTTCCGTCCGGCCGACGCGGTGGAAGCCGCCGAGTGCTGGAAGGTCGCCCTGCAAAGCGCCCGCACCCCGTCGGTCATGACCCTGTCGCGCCAGAAGACCCCGCACGTGCGCACCGCCGGCGGCGATCTGTCGGCCAAGGGCGCCTACGAGCTGCTGGCCGCCGAGGGCGGTGAAGCGGCCGTGACGATCTTCGCTTCGGGCACGGAAGTCGGCGTCGCCGTGGCCGCCCGCGACATCCTGCAGGCCAAGGGCAAGCCGACCCGCGTCGTCTCGACCCCCTGCTGGGAACTGTTCGACAAGCAGGACGCCGCCTACCAGGCTTCGGTCATCGGCCAAGCCCCGGTGCGCGTGGCCGTCGAGGCCGGCATCCGCATGGGCTGGGAGCGCTTCATCGGCGAGGACGGCAAGTTCGTCGGCATGAAGAGCTTCGGCGCCTCGGCCCCGTTCGAGCGCCTCTACAAGGAATTCGGCATCACCGCCGAAGCCGTCGCGGAAGCCGCCGGCGCCTAAGACACTGTGGTGGCGTGGAGTTCTAGAACTCCACGCCCACCCGCAGGATCGCCACCAGGGCATGGCCGACGCCGCCGTCGGCGCCTGGGTCCTTCACATATTGCAGGTCGGGCTGGATCGTCACCGGTCCGATCTTGTCCGAATAGGTCACCTCGATCGCGCTCTCGGCGCGTTGCAGGCGCTGGCCCGCGTCAAAGGCGTTGTCGCGGAACTTGCCCGACAGATAGGCCTGGTTGACCCCCATCGAGAAGGCGCTGTCGGGGCGGCTCTCGAAGACATGCTCCACCAGCACGCCGGCCTGCCAGCCGCCCTTGAAGGCGGTGGTGTCGCCGTCCGAGACGCCCAGGCGCGCGAAGGCCGTGGTCTTGCGAACCACGTCATCACCTTCGCCGGTCAGCTGGCGTTCCAGCAGGACATAAGCGCCCTGGGCCGTGGCGTGGACCGGATCGCCGGCGGGCGTCACGCTGCGGATGTCGTCCTGCTTGTCGCTGTAGCGCCAGGTCCCGAGGGCCACCTTGCCACGCCCTTGCCAGCCGGCTTCACCGATCACCAGCACGCCATTGTCGAACGAGGTGTGGACACCGCCGGGATCGCCCAGCACGCCGGCATTGGCGTTCAGCACGGCGGCTTGCGCGTAGACGTGCTCATTGGGCGTCCAGCGGGCGCGCACGGCCAAGGCGGTGGACGGGAAGATCGACGGACCGTTCGGCCCCGTGGCCGCCAGCTCCGAACCGATGCCGAAGGCCGGGGCCAGCAGCATGCCGGCGCTGTCGTTGGAATAGAACTCGCTGTTGAGGTCATAGAGGCCCGCGCGGATCGAGCCCTTGTCGCCGAAGCCCTGCTCGACCCAGGCCTCGAACAGACGGGCGCGCTGGCGGCTGACCTCGATATTGTCGACGCCCTGCAGCGTGCCGGCGTCGTCATTGGGCATGGCGCCGCTGTTGTTGAGGAACAGGGCGTGGGCGGTCGCGCCTTTCCAGCCGAAGGCCTTGTCCAGGTCGAGATCGGCGGAGATCTGGAAATCGTCCAGCACCCGGCCGCGCTTGGCCAGACCGCCACTGACCGTGCCGGTCACGTCCGCCGTGTAGCTGCCGCCCAGCTTCAGCGCCGGTTCGGCATAGGCGTCGGCCGCCATCAGCGCCGCGGCGATGAAGAAGGATCCCGCCGCCAGGCGATAGGCGATCCGGTTGGTTTTCGTCTGGCGCATTCTAGCCCCCCGCTGGCCCGACGTTCGATCAGGCGTGGGGGCAACCTCATCCGGGGCGAGGCGCCATCCGGTAAACCTTGGCTGTGGCGAGTCGTCGCAGACCGTGCGCCGAGACGGTGATTTCTGCCCCATGCGGCGAGATGACGCTGACGGGCGCGGAAGGGGCATGAACGTGCACGGTCAAGCTCTCACCCGGAGAAGCGTTCATTTGCACGTGTCGGGAAGGTCCTTGGTGGAGCCGAGGGGAATCGAACCCCTGACCTCCTCATTGCGAACGAGGCGCTCTACCATCTGAGCTACGGCCCCAAGGAGCGGCGGAGATACGGCCCTTGGGCGCGTACGTCAAGCGGGGTTCTCACCGCGCCTTGCCAGCAACCTCCAGGCGCGGCAAGAAGCTGTGGCATCAGACGGAAATCCCATGGCGCCCATCATCAATCTCGTCTTCTTCATCCTCAACGCGCTGCTGGACCTGCTGTGGTGGGCCATCATCATCTCGGCCGTGCTGAGCTGGCTGTTCGCGTTCGACGTGATCAACCGCCGCAACCAGTTCGTCTATAATGTCGCCTCCTTCCTGGACCGCGTCACCGACCCGATCCTGGCCCCTTTCCGCCGGATCATCCCGTCGATCGGCGGCGTCGACATCAGCCCGATCATCGTGCTGCTGCTGCTGCGCGGCCTGCAGATCTTCATCCTGCCGGCGCTTCAGAACACCCTGCTGAACGTTCTTGGCTGAGGTCCTGGCCGTCCGCCTGACGCCCCGTGGCGGCCGCGATGCGGTTGACGGCTGGGCCAGCGACGCGGACGGCCGCCCTTACTTGAAGGTCCGCGTGGCCAGCCCGCCGGTCGACGGCGCGGCCAACGCGGCCCTGCTGGCCTTCCTGGCCAAGAGCCTGAAGATCCCGCGCTCAGCCGTCCGTCTGGCGGCCGGCGACACGGCCCGGCTCAAGCGCCTGGAGCTGGATGGCGTCACCGCCGACGACCTGGCCAAGGCCTTCGGCGCACGTCCCTAAACTTGACCACAAAAGGCAAATCCTTGCTGAAGCCGGCGCGCTGCGCGCTGGCAAAGCACGATCATGCCCAAACCCGATGATGGTCCAACCCATTGACTAGGCGGCATTCTTTGACTTCCATCTAGGTCATCGCGGCTGGCCTGGCCGTGGTGGGGACCGGGGGGTCTCAGGGGGCGAAGGCGTGACCGAGACGACGATGCAGAAGGACGTGGCTCGCGCCGCCGCCTCACGGCGCGCGAACACCTATCTGCGCATCGGCGCCACTGTGGCCATCGCCGTGCTGCTGCAGGTCTATCTGCATCCGGCCTGGGGCTGGGTGTGGGCCGGCGTCTACACGCTCTGCTACGCCTTCGAGAACTGGGTGCGGGGTCCGACGGAGTCCGCGCCGACCTGGCGACGCCTGGCCGCCGTGGTCGCGCCGTTCGTCACCTCGGCCGCCTTCGGCGCCGTGTCGCTGGCGCTGTTCGCCTCGCACATCCGGTTCGCACCGACCCTGGGCGGCATGCTGCTGGCCGGCGCCCTGCTGAACGTCGTGGTGGTCAACGCCGGCAACCGCCTGGCCACCCTGATGGCCGCCGCGCCGCACGCCCTCTACCTGCTGATCGCGCCGTTCGTGGCCAAGGCCGCCAATCCCGGGGCCAACCTGGCCGACGTCCTTTGGTTCGGCGCCATCCTGATGATCGTCTCGGTCACCGTCGCCAGCCGCACCCTCAGCGCCGCCCTGAAGGCCGAGGCCGACGCCAAGGCCGAGGCCGAGCGCCGCCGCCACGAGGCCGAGGAGGCCGTCGCCGCCAAGTCGGCCTTCGTGGCCATGATCAGCCATGAGCTGCGCACGCCGATCAGCGCCATCCTGGCCGGCGCCGCCCGCCTGCACAGCGAGGTCCCCGAGGCCGGCCAGAAGATCCACGCCCAGCTGATCGCCGACGCCGGGGGCCTGATGCGCACCCTGCTCAACGACTTGCTGGACCTCTCGCGCCTGGACGCGGGCCGGATGACGGTCGAGCAGTCGGCCTTCAACCTGCGCCAGGCCCTGTCGGACACCCTGCGCCTGTGGCGGCCCGAGATCGCGCGCAAGGGTCTGAAGCTGCGGATCAAGGGCGCGGCCAGCCTGCCCCGCTGGGTGGCCGGCGACGCCATGCGCCTGAAGCAGGTGCTGAACAACCTGCTCAGCAACGCCATCAAGTTCACCGAGCGCGGCGAGATCACCGTCGTCCTGCACGCCCAGCCCTCGCCCGACCAGGTCCTGCTGTCGATCGAGGTGATCGACACCGGCCCCGGCATCCCCGAGGCCGCCCTGCCGCGCCTGTTCACGCCCTTCGACCAGCTGAACGCCGCCATCGTCCGCCAGCATGGCGGCTCGGGCCTGGGCCTGGCGATCAGCCGCGAGCTGGCCCGGCTGATGGGCGGCGACCTGACCGCCACCAGCGCGCCCGGCCACGGCGCCCACTTCACCCTGACCACGGTCTTCGAGACCGCCGAGGCCCCGCGCGCCGAGGACGAGGGCCGCTCGATCACCGGCCTGCGGGTGCTGGTGGTCGACGACCACGTGGTCAACCGCCGGGCCATCGAGCTGGTGCTCCAGCCCTTCGGCGTCGACGCCACCCTGGCCGAGTCCGGCGAGGAGGCGCTGGAGCTGCTGAACGCCGAGGTCTTCGACGCGGTGTTGATGGACGTCTACATGCCCGGCATGGACGGCCGCGAGGCCACGCGGATCCTGCGCGCCGGATCAGGTCCCAATCGCGACACCCCGGTCATCGCCGTCACCGCCTCGGCCACGCCCAAGGACTGGGACGCCTGCATGGCCGCCGGCATGAACGGCCACGTGGCCAAGCCGATCGACCCCGTGGAGCTGTTCGGCGCCCTGGCTCAGGTGCTGGCGGTCGAGGTGTCCGCCTCGGCCGACGCGGCCTGATCAAGCACGGCCGCCAAGCGCGCCGTCAGGGCCGCCTCGTCCTTCATGGCGCACTCCCAGACCACCTCGACCCGCCAGCCGGCCGCCTCCAGCGCCGCTTGCGAACGTTCGTCGCGGGCGACGTTGCGGGCCACCTTGGCCAACCAGTAGTCGCGATTGTTCTTGGGCACGCGAGAGCCTCGCGCACAGTCGTGACCATGCCAGAAGCAGCCATGGACGAAGAAGGCCAGCTTGCGCCCCGGCATGACCAGGTCCGGATTACCCGGCAGGTCCTTGCGATGCAGCCGATAGCGCGCGCCCAGGCTGGTCAGGATCCGGCGTAGAGCCTTTTCCGGCGTGGTGTCCTTGCTCTTCACGGCGGCCATGACGGCCGAGCGCTTGGCCTTGTCATAGACGTCTGTCGTCACGGCCGGGTCTCCGGCGGGAAACGGCCCAGGCGCAAAGTTCCGGTCAGCAGCAGCACGCCCAGCTGCTTGAGGCCCGGCCAGCGCGACATCGGGGTGAAGAACCAGTCCCTCATGCAAGGCCAGAACGCGCCGTGGGCCTGGAAGAGCGGAGTCAGGGCCTTGGAGACCAGCTGGTAGATGCCGGTGTGCCGCCGACGGTCGTCCTGCCAGGCGCGGACGGCGACGGTGACCCCGCGATAGTCGCGGTCCAGGCGCACGGCCAGCTCGACGGCGTCCACCAGGGCCAGGTTCGCCCCCTGCCCCAGTTGCGGACTGGTGCCGTGAGCGGCGTCGCCGATCAGCACGCAGGCGTCGCGGTTCCAGCGTCCCACCGAGACGTCGCGATAGAGGGCGCGGGAGAAACCCTCCCAGGCTTCGCGGCCTTCCAGCAGCGCGGCGGCCTCGGGCCACAGCGCCCCTAGCCGCTCGCGCCGCCAGGTCTCGAAGTCGCCAGCCAGGAAGGCGTCCAGGTCCTTGACCGGCACGGACCAGAAAAGGCTGACCTGATCGGTCTCGCCCTCGGCGCCGCGCCCGACGGGCAGCACGCCGCTCATGACCTCGGCGCGATGATAGACCTGCCGCAGGGCGCCGGCGAAGCGACCCTCGGGATCGCGGGCGTTGGTCCAGACCGCGCCCCACGGATACACGGGAGCCCGCGCGCCGGGCCGGATCGCCGTCCGCAGGGTCGAGGCCGAACCATCGCCGATGATGGCCAGGTCGAAGGGCCCGAAGCTGCGGTCTTGCTGGTCGTGAAGAATAGGGTTCGCGGGGTTCTCGATCCGCACGACCCGCGCGTCGGTAACGACCTCGACCCCGGCCGGGGCCAGCTGGTCGTGCAGGGTGTCGAACAGCACCGCGCGATGGATGCCGACGCCATGCGCGCCGGGTCGCCAGTCGCCGTAGTCCAGGTCCATGACCCGGCGACCGCGCGTGTCCTTGCCTTCCAGCTTGTCGACGCGGGCGCCGGCCTCACGGATCGCCTCGTCGAGACCCAGGGCGCGCAGAGCCGCCAGGCCTGTGGGCTGCAACAACAGCCCCGAGCCCAACGGACGCGGGGCCGCGAAGGCCTCCAGCAGGGTGACCCTATGCCCTCGGCGCGCCAGGGCCAGCGCGGCGGCCATGCCGCCGACGCCGCACCCGATGACGCCTACACGAAGGGGGCTCAGAGGCCCTCGAACAGCGCCGTGGACAGATAGCGCTCGGCGAAGCTGGGGATGATCACCACGATCAGCTTGCCGGCATAGTCGTCGCGCAGAGCCAGGTCGAAGGCGGCGGTCAGGGCCGCGCCCGAGCTGATGCCGACCGGCAGGCCTTCGGTGGCCGCCGCGCGGCGAGCCATGGCGAAGCTGTCGTCATTGCTGACCTGGACAATGTCGTCGATCACCGAACGGTCGAGGATGCCCGGCACGAAGCCGGCCCCGATGCCCTGGATCTTGTGCGGGCCGGGCGCGCCGCCCGACAGCACCGGCGAAGCCTCGGGCTCGACGGCGACCATCTTCAAGCTGGGTTTGCGGGCCTTCAGCACCTGGCCGACGCCGCTGATCGTGCCGCCGGTGCCAACGCCCGAGACCACGGCGTCCACGGCGCCGGCCGTGTCGTTCCAGATCTCCTCGGCGGTAGAGACGCGGTGGATCAGCGGGTTGGCGCCGTTCTCGAACTGCTGCGGCATCACCGCGCCGGGCGTGGCGTCGATCAGTTCCTGGGCGCGCGAGACGGCGCCGCGCATGCCCTTTTCGGCCGGGGTCAGCTCAAGCTTGGCGCCCAGCAGCAGCAGCATCTTGCGGCGCTCGACCGACATGCTCTCGGGCATGACCAGGATCAGCTTGTAGCCCTTGGCGGCGGCCACGAAGGCCAGGGCGATGCCGGTATTGCCCGAGGTGGGCTCGATGATCGTCGCGCCGGGCTTCAGGATGCCCTGCGCCTCCAGCGACTCGATCATGGCCACGCCGATGCGGTCCTTGACCGAACCGATCGGGTTGAAGAATTCGAGCTTGGCGACGACCTCGCCCTTGGGCTTCAGCTCGGCCGTGAGGCGCGGCAGGCGGACGATCGGGGTGTCGCCGATCGTGTCGATGATCGAGTCGTAGATCTTGCCGCGACCCGCGCGCTTGAAACGCGAAGCGTCGTAGAGGGAGGAAGCGTCGTCCATCGGATACCTCGGAGGCCCTAGGGTTGCGGGAAGCGGCGCGCACCCTAAACCCGCAAACCCCAGCTGTCAGGAGGTCATTCGGCGGCGAGGCTTGCAGTTTTGCTAATCAGCAAGGGCTCCAGCAGGGTTTGCGCCAGCCAGCGCACGGCCGGAACCGCCACGCCGTCGCCGATCACCTGCAGGCCCGCCGTCTGCGAGCGCGGCAACAGATAGCTGTCGGGCAGGCCCATCAGGCGCGCGCCTTCGCGCGGCGTGACCAGGCGCGAGCGGACCTGGCCGTTCTCGATGACCAGTAGGGTCTGGCGCGAGGAGCCGCCGCGCGGCGTGCGCAGGCAGCCGGCGACGCCGTCGAACCGCACCTCGGCCCGCTGGTCGCCGCCGCGCATCCGGCGGAAGACGGCCCCGACCGCGCGCTCGCCCGACCTCACCCGACGCTCGACGGCCTCGCGGTGGCTGTCGGCCATCAGGGCCAGCAAGGCGTCGGTGCGCTCCTGCGGGTTCCAGGTCATGGCGGCGTCGGGCTCAAGCACGACGGAAAGATCGGTGTTGCGGGCCGGCGGCGAGGGGACGCCCCACCAGATCCAGCGTTCCTTCAGGTCGTCGGGCAGGCGGGCGGCGGCCTCGCGCACGGCGCGGCTGTGGAAACCGCTGGTCCCTTCCAGGCCATCGGTCGGCAGGCGGGTGGCGACGACGAACACGCGGGGCCGCGACTGCGGGACAAAGGCCCCGGCGTCGATCTCCAGCGCGCCGAAGCGGTAGCCCTCTTCCGACAGCGCGCCACATAGGGCGGTGAAGTCGTCGCCGTGATGCGAGGTCAGCAGGCCAACGACGTTCTCGATGACGATCACCGGCGGGGCGCGATCCTGCGCCGACATCGCCTTCATCAGAGTCCAGAAGCCGAAGAAGGCCGAGGACTTGCCGCCGGCTAGGCCCGCGCGGGCGCCGGCCAGGCTGAAGTCCTGGCAGGGGCTCGAGGCCCAGGCCAAGTCGGCGGTCGGAATATCACCACCGCTCAGGGCGAAGACGTCGCCCGCATGAAAGTGCTCAGCGGCGTCGGCGAAGTTGGCGCGATAGGTGTCGGCCTTCACCGCGTCGAAGTCGTTGGCGAACGCACAGGTCCAGCCATCGCCCAGGCCGATCCGGGCCATGCCGCCGCCGGCGAAGAACTCAAGGAAGGAGGGAGAAGCGTTCCGATTCATCGCCGCTGAGTCTAGCCTCACCGGACCTGGAGGGGATAGTCAAAGACATGCGTACCGCCGCCCTGATCGCCGCCGCCCTGTTGATAACGGCCTGCGGACAGTCGCCCATGGGCTCGGCCGAGGAAGCCCCGCCGCCGGCCGATGCGCCGATCACCGTCGGCCCGGACTATTCCGGCGACTTCGACGCGGTCGGGACCGAGCCGTTCTGGAACGTGAAGGTGCGCGCCGACGGCATGACCCTGTCCCGCCCCGACCATGCCGACGTCGTCACCGGCAATTCCGGCGTGCGCATCGACGGCGAGCAGGGCGTGTTCGACACCACCGCCGGCGAGACCCGGCTCGTGCTGCGCCTGACGCCGGGCGAGTGCTCGGACGGCATGTCCGACCGCCGCTACGGCTACCTGGCCGAGGTCTGGATCGACGGCGAGACCCTGAAGGGCTGCGCCTCGAAGACCCGGGACCTGGCCGCCCAGCCCAAGCCCTAGTCGCCCTTGGGTCCCAGATAGCCCGCGCCGTACACGGCCTCGCGGAAGTCGTGGTGCAGGGTGCCGTCGAATGGAAAGGTCTGGACGAAGAACACCGCCGTCAGATGGTTGACCGGATCGACCCAGAACAGCGTCGTCTCGCGGCCGTCCCAGAAGAATTCGCCGATCGCGCCGCGATTTTCAGCGGCCGTCTTCGGCGCGCTCTTACGGACCGCGAAGTCGAGACCGAAGCCGACCGTGCCCTTGCTGGGCAGCCAGAGGCGCTGGGTGACGCGGGGGTCCAGGTGGTCGGTGGCCATCAGGCGCACGGTCGAGGGTTTCAGGATCCGCACCCCGTCCAGCTCGCCTTCGTTCAGCAGCATGCGCGAGAAACGGGCGTAGTCGTCGATCGGCGCGACGATGCCGGCCCCGCCCATGGTCAGGCGGCGAGCGGGGTCGAAATTCAGGCGGCGGGTCTCGGCGTCGGCCTGGCGGGCCAGCTTCCCGTCGGGACCCTTGTTGTAGGTGGCGGCCAGGCGAGCGAAGGCGGCCTCGGGCTGGGTCCAGGCCGCTTCCTTCATGCCCAGGGGCTCGAGGATGTGGGCCTTCACATAGGCTTCGAACGGCTGGCCGGTCAGCTTCTCGACCAACAGGGCCTGGACGTCGACGGCGGCGCTGTAGCTCCACTGCTCGCCGGGATCGAACAGCAGCGGCGCCTTGGCGATGCGATGGCCGAACTCGGTCAGGTCGTTGGCCTGGTTCATCGGATCCAGCGCCGAGAACGCCGCATCGGCCGGGGTGGCCGTCCCTCCGTACGAGAAGCCGGCCGTGTGGCGCAGGATGTCGCGGATCAGGATCGGGCGAGCCGCCGGGCGCGTCTGGCCCTGGGCGTCCATCACCTTCATGTCCGCGAACTCGGGCAGGTAGCGCGACAGCGGGTCGTCCAGGCCGAACTTGCCCTGTTCCCACAGCTGCATTAGCGCCACGCCGGTGACCGGCTTGGTCATCGAGAAGATCTGCACCAGGGTGTCGCGACGCATCGGCTTGCCGGCTTCGCGGTCGGCCATGCCGGCGGTCCCGAAATAGCGCTCCTGGCTGTCTTTCCAGACCACCGCCGAGACCCCGACGGCGCGACCGCTATCGACCATGGCCTTCAGGGCCGCGTCGATGCGCTTCTTGTCGATCTTGACCGGGGCGGGCGCCGAGGCGGCGGGCGTCGCACGTGCAGCGGCGGGAGCGACCGGCACGGCCAGCAACGTCGCCGCGACGGCGGCGAGGATGATCTTCTTGGACACGGGAGGCTCCCCAACGCTTTCTTATGACAGCGTTGGACCTTCGCCGAGGCTGAGCTTTTTGGCCAGAGCGTCGAGGTCGTAGACGGCTACTTCAGGCCCAGGCGCTGGCCGTCGTAACGCTCGCGCAGCGGGGCCCACCAGGCCTCGTTATCGAGGTACCACTGGATGGTCTTGCGCAGGCCGGTGTCGAAGGTCTCCTGCGCCTTCCAGCCCAGCTCGGTCTCCAGCTTGGTCGCGTCGATCGCGTAGCGGGCGTCGTGGCCCGGACGGTCGGTGACGAACGCAATCAGGTCGCGGCGGCTCTGGCCGGCGATCGGGCGCAGCTCATCGAGGATGTCGCAGATCGCCTCGACCACCTGCAGGTTGGTGCGCTCATTGCGGCCACCGACGTTGTAGCTCTCGCCCGGAACGCCCTGGGTGGCGATCAGGTGCAGGGCGCGGGCGTGGTCCTCGACATGCAGCCAGTCGCGGACATTGTCACCCTTGCCGTAGACCGGCAGCGACTTGCCCTCGAGGGCGTTCAGCGTGACCAGCGGGATCAGCTTCTCGGGGAAGTGATAGGGGCCGTAATTGTTCGAGCAGTTCGAAACCACCACCGGCAGGCCGTAGGTGTGATGCCAGGCGCGGGCCAGGTGGTCGGACGAGGCCTTGGACGCCGAATAGGGCGAGCGCGGGTCGTAGGGCGTGGTCTCGCTGAACAGGCCGTCCGCGCCCAGGCTGCCGAACACCTCGTCGGTCGAGATATGGTGGAAGCGGAAGGCGTCCTTCTCGCCGCCTTCCAGCGTGCGCCAGTGGTCCAGCGCCGCCTGCAGCATGACGTATGTACCGACGATGTTGGTCTGCACGAAGTCGCCGGGGCCGGTGATCGAGCGGTCGACATGGCTCTCGGCGGCCAGGTGCATGACCACATTGGGGCGGAAGGCCTTGATCGTGGCCGAGACCACCGCCGCGTCGGCGACGTCGCCCTGCACGAACTGGTAGTCGGCCTTGCCGTCCAGCATCGCCAGGCTGGCCGGCGAGGCGGCATAGGTCAGCTTGTCGAAGTTGAGGATCGCGACGTCGTTCTGGCCGGCCAGGTGGCGGCACACGGCCGAGCCGATGAAGCCCGACCCGCCGGTCACCATCACGCGGAGATTCTGCTGCGACATGCGCGGGTTAGCCTCGGGCTGAAACAGAGCCGGGTCCGTATCCAGTTTTTAGTGTACGCGCAACTTAGTCGGTGAAGACCACGGTCTTGCGGCCATTCAGCAGCACGCGGTCTTCCAGGCGGTAGCGCAGGGCGCGGGCCAGGACACGGCGCTCGATGTCGCGGCCCTTGCGGACCAGGTCCTCGGGCGTGTCGCGGTGACTGATGCGCTCGACGTCCTGCTCGATGATCGGACCTTCATCCAGGTCGCCGGTCACGTAGTGGGCCGAGGCGCCGATCAGCTTCACGCCACGCGCATGGGCCTGGTGATAGGGCTTGGCGCCCTTGAAGCCCGGCAGGAACGAGTGGTGGATGTTGATGCAGCGGCCCTGCAGCTTGGCCGACAGGCCGTCCGACAGCACCTGCATGTAGCGGGCGAGCACGACGATGTCGGTCTTGGTCTCCTGGATCAGCTTCCAGAGATCGGCTTCCTGCTCGAACTTGGTCTCCTTGGTCACCGGCATGTGGTGGAAGGGCAGGCCCGACAGGTCGATGTGCTCGTAGGTCTCGGCCGGATGGTTGGAGACCACGCCGGCGATGTCCATCGGCAGCTCGCCGATCCGCCAGCGATAGACCAGGTCGGCCAGGCAGTGGTCGAACTTGCTGGCCAGCAGCAGCACGCGATAGCGCTCGGCGCGGTCGCGCAGGGACCACTTCATCTTCAGCGGCTCGGCCAGGGCGCCGAACTCGCCGCGCACCGCGCTGCGATCAGCGCCGTCGGCGTCGAACACCACGCGCATGAAGAACTGACCGGTCTCCTGGTCGTCGAACTGCTGGGCGTCCAGGATGTTGCAGCCGCGCTCGAAGAGGAAGGCGGACACCTTGGCGACGATGCCGCGCTGGTCGGGGCAGGAGAGGGTCAGGATCATGGTCCGCTCCCTCTAGAGAACTGTATCGCCGAAGAAAAGCGGCTGAACGCGTCAGGCGAGGCCGATTTTCCCGTCGGGCGCGGAGTTTTCCTAAACCTTGGGCACGTCCATGCCTCGCTGGACGGCGGGACGAGCCTCCACCGCCATCAGCCAGTTCTCGACCGCCGGAACGCCGGGATCGCGACCCGGCTCGGCCTTGGCCAGGGCGCCAAGCACGGCCTTGGTCCAGCTGTAGCTGGCGATGTCGGCGATGGAATAGTGCTCGCCGGCGATCCACGGATGGTCGTTCAGCCGCCGATCGAGCACGCCCAGGAGGCGCGAGACCTCCTCGCCAAAGCGGTCGATGGCGGCGGGAACCTTCTCTTCGGCGCGCAGGGCGAAATAGCCGTACTGACCGGCCATGGGCCCCAGGCCGCCGACTTGCCAGAAGGTCCATTCCAGGGCCGCCCAGCGCTCGGGACCGCTCGGGGCCAGCAGCTTGCCGGTCTTTTCGGCCAGGTAGACAAGGATCGCGCCGCTCTCGAACATCTTCTGAGGGCCTCCGGGGGCGTCATGATCGACGATGGCCGGGATCTTGTTGTTGGGCGAGATGGCCAGGAACTTCGGATCGAACTGCTCGTCCTTGCCGATGTTCACCGGGTTGACGCGGTAGGGCAGGCCGACCTCCTCCAGCATGATCGAGGCCTTGCGGCCGTTCGGCGTGGTCCAGGTGTAGAGATCGATCACGAGGCATCTCCCTGTATTCCGGGTCAACAACGCGCGGGCGGGTAGATGGCGCCGCGCGAACGGGTCTAGGCTCTGATCATGGTTTCCTCTTCCGAAGTCTTGTCTGATCGCGCGATCGACATCCTGGCCAAGCTGGTGGCGTTCGACACCACCTCGCGCCGCTCGAACCTGGAATTGATCCAGTGGGTCGAGCAGTACCTGGCGCATCTGGACGTCCCGACCCGCCGGGTGCCGAACACCGACGGGACCAAATCGAACCTGATGGCCACCATCGGCCCGGCGGTCGAGGGCGGAGTTGTTCTCTCCGGTCATACCGACGTCGTCCCGGTCGACGGCCAGCCGTGGTCCAGCGATCCGTGGGTGCTGACCGAGCGCGACGGCAGGCTCTACGGCCGCGGAACCTGTGACATGAAGGGCTTCCTGGCCCTGGCGCTGGCCGCCGCGCCGGACCTGGCCCAGGCGACCCTGTCACGGCCGGTGCACCTGGCCTTCTCCTACGATGAAGAAGTCGGCTGCCTGGGCGCGCCGGACATGATCGCGGTCATCGCCACCGAGGTTCCCCGGCCGGCGCTCGTCGTGGTCGGCGAGCCCACCGACATGGTCGCCGTGCGCGGCCACAAGGGCATCGCCACCTTCACGGTCACCGTCACCGGCCGCGAGGCCCATTCCAGCCTGACCCACCTGGGCGTCTCGGCCAACACCATGGCGATCAAGCTGATGGCGATGCTGGTCGAACTCTCCGAAAAGCTGGAGCGCGAGGCCGATCCCAATTCGCCGTTCACGCCTAAGGGCGCGACCCTGACGGTCGGCATGGTCCATGGCGGCACGGCCGGCAACATCCTGGCCCGCGAGTGCAAGTTCCTGTTCGACCTGCGCACCCCGGGCAAGATGGATCCGATGGCGTTGCTGGCCGACTTCTTCGCGGCCTGCGAGGCGATGGGCGCCGAGATCAAGGCCAAGGCCCCGGAAGGCGGCGTCAAGGTCGAGCGCCGCTCGCTGACACCGGCCTTCGCGCCCGAGGAAGACGGCGTCGCCGAAACCTTCGCCCGCAAGCTGGCCGGCGACAACGGCCCCGCTCGCGTTGTGCCCTATGCCGCCGAGGCCGGACAGTTCCAGGGCGCGGGCTTCTCGACGGTGATCTGCGGCCCCGGCTCGATCGACCAGGCGCACCAGCCCGACGAATTTGTCGAGATCAGCCAGATGCAGCGCGGCGCCGCCTTCATGCGCCGGCTGATCGAGGACCTTTCCACTTCCTGATGATGAACCGGCGGCCGATGAAGGCGGCCGGGTCGAACGACATCACCCGCAGGATCGCGCTGGGCGAAGCCTTGCGCTTGGCCTGGATGGCGCGGCGGTCGGCCATGACCTGATCCAGGTCCTCGCGCTTCAGCGCCGCCTTGATGCCGCGGATCGCCGGTTCGACGTCGCCGCGCCGCCAGTGCAGCAACAGCAGGCCCGACGTCACGGCCACGTGCAGCGGCAGGGTCACCGGGAACAGCCAGCCGGGCGTGTTCTTCAGGAAGGTCCAGACCCGGTTGCGCGAGCCGTGGAAGATCGCGAAGTCCGACCGCACCCCGGTGCTGGCCGACCCCACGTGGGCGACCTTGGCTTTCGGCAAAAGCAGGGTCGGGTAGTCGTAGAGCCGCAGGCGGTAGCCCAGATCGACGTCCTCGCAGTAGCAGAAATACCGCTCGTCGAAGCCGCCGACCTCCAGGAACAGGTCGCGGTCGATCAGCATGGCCGCGCCGCAGGCCGAGAACACCTCACCCTCGGGTAGGACCGCCGGTTCCTTGCGGCCATACCCGCCGCGGAACGGTATGCCCGCGCTGGTGACATTGTCGCCGGCCCCGTCCAGCAAGCCCGGCCGATCGGCCGACAGCTGCAGCGACGCGAAGCTCTTTACGGTCGGGTGACGACCCACCCCAGCCATCAGCTCGGCCAGCCATTCCGGCTCGGCATAGGCGTCGGGGTTCAGCAAAACCAGCCAGCGGCCCTTGGCGCGCCGGGCCGCGAAGTTGTTGCCGGCCGCGAAGCCCAGGTTCGCGCCCGCCTCGACGAAATCGACCCACGGGTGGGCTTTCGCCGCCGCCTGCGGGGCGCCGTCGGTCGAGGCGTTGTCGATCAGGATGGTCTCGAAGTCGCGGAAGGTCTGGGCCGCCAGCCGCTCCAGGCAGGGCGCCAGCGTCGGGCCGCTCTGGTAGGAGACGATGATCACGCTCACCGCCGGGCTCTTGTGTTCGATCGTCTCAGCCGGCATCGGTGGCGAAATTCGTTTCTCTAGGTACGCGTCATGAAGATCACGCCGCTGGCGATCCCCGAAGTGCTGCTTATCACGCCCGCGCGCCATGGCGATGAGCGGGGGTGGTTTTCCGAGACCTTCCGCCAGGCGGCGCTGGAGGAGGCTGGATTTAAGGCCGCTTTCGTCCAGGACAACCATGTGCGCTCGACGACGCGCGGCATCCAGCGCGGCCTGCACTACCAGAAGCCGCCCCACGCCCAGGACAAGCTGCTGCGCTGCGTGGTCGGGTCGATCTTCGACGTCGCTGTCGATATCCGCGAAGGCTCGCCGACCTATGGCCAATGGGTCGGGGCCGAGCTGTCGGCCGAGAACCGCCAGCAACTGCTGGTGCCCAAGGGCTTCGCCCACGGCTACGTCACCCTGACCGACGCCTGCGAGGTGCTCTACAAGGTCACCGACTACTACGCCCCGGCTGCCGAGGGCGCCGTGCGCTGGAGCGATCCGGCGATCGGCATCGACTGGCCGATCCCGGTCGCCGAGATCACCGCCAACGACCGCGATAACGCAGCGCCGCTGCTGAGCGAGATCGACTCACCCTTCGTCTACGAGGCCTGAGCATGAGCTTCACCGACTTCTTCTGGACCTCGCACGAAGGCCTGCCGCTGCATGCGCGGGACTATGCGCCCGTTGGCGAGAGCCGGAAGCTGCCGGTGATCTGCATCCACGGCCTGACCCGCAACGCCCGCGACTTCGAGGATCTGGCGCCCAAAATCGCCGCCACCGGCCGCCGCGTGCTGGCGGTCGACGTGCGCGGCCGGGGCCTGTCGGCCCGCGATCCGAACCCGATGAACTACCATCCGGGCACCTACGCCGCCGACATCGTCTCGCTGCTTCAGGCGGCCGGGATCGAGCGGGCGGTATTTGTCGGCACCAGCATGGGCGGACTTATCACCATGGTGTTGACCTCGATCATGCCCCAGGCGATCGCGGCCGCCGTGCTGAACGACGTCGGCCCCGAGCTGTCGCCCGTCGGCCTGGCCCGCATCGCCGGCTATACCGGTATGGCCAGCCGGTTCGAGACCTGGGACGCCGCCGTCGCCTACGCCAAGGCGATCAACGAGGCCGCCTTCCCGGCCTACACCGCCGAGGACTGGGACGTCTTCGCCCGCCGGCTGTTCGACGAGCAGGACGGCGGCTTCGTCCTGGCCTACGACCCCGACATCTCCGCCCCGATCAAGGCGGCTGCCGAAGCGGCGGCCAAATCCCAAGCGGAAGGCGGCGCGGCGCTGGCGCCGCCGGACATGTATCCGCTGTTCCGCGCCCTGGCGAAGGACCGCCCGCTGCTGCTGGTGCGCGGCGGGATCTCCGACCTGATCGACCCCGCCATCGCCGAACGCATGAAGGCCGCCGCGCCCCACATGGCCTATGCCGAGGTCCCCGGCGTCGGCCATGCGCCGATGCTGACGGAGCCTGAGGCCTGGGCCGCAATAGAAAACCTGCTGGAGACCGCGCCCTAAAGGGGTGTGCCCGGACGGCTTGGCCGTGTTAGAGCCCCGGCAGTTCTCGTGCTGGAGCGCCTATGACCCTCGACCTCGCCGCCATCCAAGCCGCCGCCGGCCGCCTGAAGGGTCAGATCGAGCGCACGCCGTGCCGCCACTCCAAGACGCTGTCGAAGATCACCGGCGCCGAAGTCTGGGTGAAGTTCGAGAACCTGCAATTCACCGCCGCCTACAAGGAGCGCGGCGCGCTGAACAAGCTGATGCTGCTTTCGGAGGCCGAGAAGGCCAAGGGCGTCATCGCCGCCAGCGCCGGCAACCATGCCCAGGGCCTCGCGTACCACGGCGCCCGCCTGGGCGTGCCCGTCACCATCGTCATGCCCAAGACCACGCCGTTCGTGAAGGTGCAGCACACCCGCGACTTCGGCGCCAACGTGGTCATCGAGGGCGAGACCTATGACGACGCCAACGCCCATGCCCGCAAGCTGCGCGAAGAGCAGGGCCTGACCTTCGTCCACCCGTTCGACGACTATGACATCATGGCCGGCCAGGGCACGATCGCCCTGGAGATGCTGGAAGACGTGCCGGACCTGGAAGTCCTGCCCGTGCCGATCGGCGGCGGCGGCCTGATCAGCGGCGTGGCCACGGCGGCCAAGGCCCTGAAGAACGACATCCACATCATCGGCTGCGAGCCGGCCATGTATCCGTCGTTCACGGCCAAGATGCGCGGCGTCGCGGCCCACTGCGGCGGCCAGACCATCGCCGAGGGCGTCGCGGTCAAGCAGGTCGGCGAGCTGACCTACAGCGTCGTCCGTCCGCTGATCGACGACGTGCTGCTGCTGGAAGAGCCCTATATCGAGCAGGCCGTGGCCCTGTACTGCAATGTCGAGAAGACCATTGCGGAAGGGGCCGGCGCGGCCTCGCTGGCGGCGCTGCTGGCCTATCCGGAACGCTTCCGGGGCAAGAAGTGCGGCCTGATCCTGTGCGGCGGCAATATCGACACCCGCCTCTTGGCCTCGGTGCTGACCCGCGAACTGGTCCGCGCCCAGCGCCTGGTGTCCCTGCGGATCATCGGCGACGACCGCCCGGGCCTGCTGTCGACCGTGGCCAGCGTGATCGGCACGATGGGCGCCAACATCATCGAAGTGAACCACAACCGCCTGGCCCTGGACGTGCCGGCTAAGGGCGCGGAGTTCGACATCACCATCGAAACCCGCGACGCCCAGCACACCCAGGACGTCATGAACGCCCTCCGCGACAAGGGTTACCCGCCGCGGGTGGTTTGATCTGAAATCCTCCCCCTAGCGGGGGAGGTGTCCGCGCAGCGGACGGTGGGGGAAGTTCTGCCGACCTTGCCTCTTCCCCCTCCGGCCTTCGGCCGCCTCCCCCGCTGGGGGGAGGATCTATTGTTGCGGCTTGCCCGGTGCGATGCGGTTCACGTCCAGCAACTCGATGCGGAAGATCATCACGCTGTTGGCCGGGATCGGGCCCTTGTCCTGCGCGCCATAGCCCAGGGCCGGCGGCACGTAGAGGATCCACTCGTCGCCCGCCTTCATGCGTTGCAGGGCGATGACCCAGGCCGGCACCAGGCCGTCCAGCGGGAACACCGCCGGCACGCCGCGCTCGTAGCTGCTATCGAAGATCGTCCCGTCGATCAGCTTGCCTTCGTAATGGACCTTGACCTCGTCGGCCTTGTTCGGGTGCAGGCCGCCCTGCGGGCCTTCGCGCACGACCTTGTATTGCAGGCCCTGCGGCAGGGTGACGACACCCGGTTCCTTGGCATTCTTGGCCATGAAAGCGTCAGCGATCGAGAGGTTCTCCTGGGCCTTCTTGCTGGGACCGCACGCGGCCAGGGTCAGGCCGGCGGCGGCCAAGGTGAGAAGCAGGGCGCGACGATGCATGAAGAACCTCGAACAATCAGGCCGTTCAGCTAGCACGAAGAGCCCGGGATTCCATCTCCGGATGAACACCGACGGGCTGATGCATACTTTTCACGGAACAGTGGTGGCTTTCGTCGACAAGCTTTTCTAGAAACAGCGTCCCAATATTCAGACGAGCTGCTCATGAAACCCGTCCGTAAAGCCGTCCTTCCCGTCGCCGGTCTGGGCACCCGCGTGCTGCCGGGCACCAAGACGACCCCGAAGGAGCTGCTGAACGTCGTCGACCGGCCGATCCTGTCGTACATCGTCGAAGAAGGCCGCAAGGCCGGCATCGAGCACTTCGTCTTCGTCACCGGTCGCAGCAAGGGCGCGATCGAGGACTATTTCGACCACCAGGTCGAGCTGGAAGCCCAGCTGGAAGCCAAGGGCAAGCTCGATATCCTCAAGCAGCTGCGCGACGAGCTGCCCAAGCCGGGCGAGATGAGTTTCGTGCGCCAGATGGCCCCGCTGGGCCTGGGCCACGCGGTGTGGTGCGCCCGCGACATCATCGGCGACGAGCCGTTCGCCGTGATGCTGCCGGACGTCATCGTCGACGCCGATCCGTCGGCGCTGGGCCAGCTGATCGAGGTCTATGACAAGGTCGGCGGCGGCAACGTCATCGGCGTCGAGGAAGTGCTTGCCAGCGAGACCCACAAGTACGGCATCGTCGCGCCGGGCGAAGTGAACGGCCGCCTGGCCACCATGACCGGCATGGTCGAGAAGCCGGCCCAGGGCACGGCCCCCTCGAACTGGTCGATCGCCGGCCGCTACATCCTGCAGCCCGAGATCTTCGACCTGCTGGCCGAACAGGAAAAGGGCGCGGGCAACGAGATCCAGCTGACGGACTCGATGGCCAAGCTGATGAAGGTCCAGGACTTCCACGCCTATGTCTATGAAGGCGTCACCCACGACTGCGGCGACAAGATCGGCCTGCTGAAGGCCAATGTCGCCCTGGCCCTGAAGCGCGCCGACCTGGGCGCCGCGGCCCGCGTGGCCGTGGAAGCCGCCCTAAAGGCCTAAGGCGTAGGCCTAGGCCCACTCGGCCAGAACCTCGGGATCGTCCTCGGCGCGCTTCAGCGCCGAGGCGTCTCCGAGCAGTCGCCGCGCGGCCCAGACGGCCGCCCCACGCACCACCGGCGCGGGATCCGCCAACAGCGGCTCGACCACCGCCATCAGACTCGCATCGCCGCTGTTGCCGATCGCGTAGAGCACGTTGCGGACAAAGCGATCCCGGCCGATGCGCTTGATCGGGTTCTTCGAGAACAGCGTCCGGAACTCGGTATCGTCCAGCACCGCCAGCTCGGTCAGAGACGGCTGCTTCAGCGCCTCGCGCGCTTGCAGCTTGGCCTCGCTGGAGAACGACGCGAACTTGTTCCACGGGCAGATCGCCAGGCAGTCGTCGCAGCCATAGATCCGGTTGCCCATGGCGGGCCGGAACTCCGCCGGGATCGGTCCGGCCAGCTCGATCGTCAGGTACGAGATGCAGCGCCGCGCATCCAGCTGGCGCGGGGCCGGGAAGGCGTTAGTCGGGCAGATGTCGAGACAGGCGCTGCATCGGCCGCAGTGGTCGACCTCGGCCTCGTCCGGCGGCAGGTCTAACGTGGTCAATACGCTGCCCAGGAACAGCCACGAGCCAAACTGGCGCGAGACCAGGTTGGTGTGCTTGCCCTGCCAGCCCAGGCCGGCCCGCTGAGCCAGCGGCTTTTCCATCAAGGGCGCGGTGTCGACAAACACCTTCACGTCGTTGCCGAACCGGCGGTGCATCCAGCCGGCCAGCACCTTCAGGCGCTTCTTGATCACGTCGTGATAGTCGTCGCCCTGGGCGTAGACCGAGATCGCCGCGTCGCTTGTGGACTTCAGCTGCTCCAGCGGGTCGATGTCGGGGCCGTAGTTGACGCCCAGCACCACCGCCGACTTCGCATCGGTCCACATGGCGGTGGGGTGCGAGCGCCGCTCCAGCGTCTCTTCCATCCAGCCCATGTCGCCATGTCGCTCGGCCTCGACGAAGGCCTTTAGCCACTCGCCATTGGGCCAGGCCGCCGCCGCGTCGGCGAAGCCACAGGTCGAGAACCCCAGGCTCAGGGCCTCGGCGCGGATCTCGTCCTTGATCGCTTCGGGGGTCAGGTCAGAAGTCGAGGTCGTCATAGTGCGCGGCCGGCGCGAGGCCGGGCCAGCGGTCGGCCAGGATCGGACGGAAGGCCGGCCTCGACTTCAGCTTCATGTACCAGGTCTTGGCCGCCTGGAAGTCCTTCCAGGGCACGTCGCCGAAATAGTCGATGACCGACAGGTGGGCGGCGGCGGCGAAGTCGGCCAGGCTCATGCGGCGACCGGCCAGCCAGTCGCGGGTCTGCAGCAGCCCGTCGATATAGCCCAGGTGATGACGCAGCGCCTCGCGGCCCTGACGCAAGGCGGCCAGGTCCGGCGCGCCCATCCGCAGCAGACGCTTCTCCATCTTCTCGTGCAGGAGGAAGCCGTTGACCTCGTTGTCGAACTTGCGGTCGAACCACTGCAACAGGCGGCGAGCCTCGGCGCGTTCGCCCGCGTCACGCCCCAGCAGCGCCGGCTCGCTCTCGGTCTCTTCGATGTGCTCGAGAATGGCCCGCGTCTCGCAGACCACAAGGTTGCGCTGGTTGCGGGTCTCGACCAGCACCGGCGGCAGGCCCGACGGGTTCAGCGAGGTGAACTCGGGCGGCATCTCCCAGTAGCGGACCTGGATCTCGACGAACGGCAGCCGCTTCTCGCCCAGCGCCAGACGCACTTGTCGCGAGGCGGGGTCCAGGGGGAAGTGGTGGAGGGTGCGTTCGACGCTCATGCCCAGGTGCGCTCAGGCTGCATCGAAAGAGCGATGCGCCGCTTTGCTTAACAAGAGGTTGCTGAACGCCGTTAAGCCAAGGAAAGCAGGCTTTTACGCGGCCTTTTGACTCACTTAGCTGTTCATTCTCGCAATCAGGTTCGTGGTGCTCTGGCCCTGCTTGAGCTCGGCCAACACCACCTTGCCGCCGTAGCCCAGCACGACGTCCGAGCCGACGACCGTCTCGACCGTGTAGTCGGCGCCCTTGACCAGCACGTCGGGGCGGAAGGCCTTGATCAGCTCCAGCGGGGTGTCTTCGCCAAACAGCACCACCAGGTCGACCGACGACAGCGAGGCCAGCACCGTGGCGCGGCCCGTCTCCTTCTGCACCGGCCGGGTCGGGCCCTTCAGCTTGGAGACCGAGGCGTCGGTGTTGAGGCCGACGATCAGCCGGTCGCAGGCGGCCTTGGCCTGGCTGAGCAGCGAGACGTGGCCGGGGTGCAGAAGGTCGAAGCAGCCGTTGGTGAAGCCGACCTTCAGGCCGCGCGCGCGCCACCCCTCGACGATCTGCTTGGCTTGGTCGCGGTCGGCGATCTTGATCTCACCGGGCTCACCCTGGGCCGAGGCGGCGACGGCGGTCAGCTCCGCGGCGGTGACCACGTCTGTGCCGAGCTTGGCCACGACCAGGCCACCGGCCAGGTTGGCCAGGTGCGCGGCGTCGGGGAGGCTCCCGCCGGCCGCCACGGCCAGCGCCAGGGTCGCGGCCACGGTGTCGCCGGCGCCGGAGACGTCGAACACCTCGATGGCGGTGGCCGGCAGATGCACTGGCGGCTGGCCGCGCACGGCCAGGGTCATGCCCGCGCCGCCGCGGGTGATCAGGGCCGCGTCCAGCCCCGGCGCCATAGCCAGGATCGCCGCGCCGGCGTCTTCCGAGGCTTCGTCGGAATTGTCGGTGATGCCCGTGGCCTCGGCGGCCTCCTTGCGGTTGGGCTTGATCAGGGTCGCGCCGTCATAACGAGCGAAGTCGCGGCTCTTGGGGTCGACGATCACCGGCTTGCCGGCGGCGCGGGCCGCATCGATCGCCCCGCGCACGACTTCGGGCGTCAGCACGCCCTTGGCGTAGTCGGACAGCACCACGACGTCGGCCGAGGCCAGGCGCGCCTTGAAGGCGGCCAGCAAGGCGGCGGCGTCGCCGGGACCCCGATCCTCGCGATCGACCCGCAGCATCTGGTGCGAGCCGGAGATGTAGCGGACCTTCTCGGTCGTGCGGCGCTTGGGATCGGCGACCAGCTCGGCCTCCAGCCCAGGCTCTGCGTCGATCATGCCGAGCAGGGCCGCGCCGGCGTCGTCCTGACCGACCAAGCCGATCAGCACAGCCTTGGCGCCCAGGGCCGCGACGTTGCGGGCCACGTTGCCCGCGCCGCCCAACATGGCGGTTTCCTTCTCGACCGCGATCACCGGCACCGGCGCCTCGGGCGAGATACGGTCGACCGCGCCATAGATGAAGCGGTCCAGCATCACGTCGCCAAGGACCAGCACGGTCTTGCCGGCGAAGGCGCGGGGGAGATGGGAGAGGGCGTCGTTCATGCGGTTCCGTACTCTCACACGCTCGGAGAACTCAACCCTCGACGGGCTGGGCGAACAATCCGCCGTGCGGCTCGGCCTTACCGCGCGGGTCCGGGTGGATCAGGATATCGGCCGCCGGGAAGGCCTCCAGAAGGCGATTTTCGGCCTCGACCATGATAGTGTGGGCTTCGGCCAGGGAGATGTCGGCGGCCAGATCGGCGTGCATCTGCATGTGGACATACGGTCCCGAAGCGCGGGTGCGCAGTTGGTGAACGCCAAGAATGCGCGGGTCGGCGGTGGCCAGGGCCAGGATCTTCGCGCGGTCCTCCTCCGGCAACTCGGTGTCCATCAGCTGGCCCGAGGCCTCGCGGAAGACGCCGATCGCGCCCCAGATCAGCCACAGCGCCACGACCAGGCCCGCCGCCGCATCGACCCACGACAGCCCCAGCCACGACGCCGCGCCGACGCCCACCAGAGCCACGGCGTTCGAGCCCAGGTCGGCGGCGTAGTGGGCGCGGTCGCCGGCGATGGCGATCGAGCCGCTGGCCTTCAGCACCTTGGTCTGGGCGGTGATCAAAGCGAGGGTTAGGACAATCGAGATGATCATGACGATCACCCCCGCCAGCCCGTGCTCGACCGGACGCGGATTGAGGAAGGCGTTGAAGGCCTCGCGCCCGATCAGCGCCCCGGAGGCGAACACCAGACCGCCCTGCACCAGGCTGGAGAAGGCCTCGGCCTTGCCATGGCCGAAGCGGTGCTCGGCGTCCGGCGGAGCGGCGGCATAGCGCACGGCGAACAGGGTCACCAGCGAGGCCACCAGGTCCAGGGCCGAGTCCGACAGCGAGGCCAGGATCGCCACGCTGTCGCTGGCCTGCCAGGCGATCGCCTTGACGATGATCAGGACGGTCGCCGTCGCCACGGACAGCAGGGCGACATTGCGGGTGGCCTTGGGATCGGCGGCGGCGGACAGGGACATGAGCCCTATCTACCGCAACCGATGCGGAAACCTAAGCCGCCGCGCGCACCTCGGGTCCCACATAGACCGACTGCGGCCGGATCAGCCGTCCGCCGGCCAGTTGCTCGCGAGCATGGGCCAGCCAGCCCGACACGCGGCCCATGGCGAAGACGCAGGTGAAGCTGGCCGGCGGCAGGCCCAGCGCCTCGAGCAACAGCGCCGTGTAGAACTCGACATTGGTGTCCAGCGGACGGTCGGGCTTGTGCTCGCGCAGGATCTCCAGCGCCGCCTGCTCGACGGCCTCGGCGAAGGCGACGCGGCCCGGCAGGCTGGGCGAGGCGTCGGCCAGCTTGCGCACGGCCGCCTTCAGGGCGTCGGCGCGCGGGTCGCGGACGCGGTAGATGCGGTGGCCAAAGCCCATCAGCCGGTCGCCGCGCGCCAGGGCTTTCTCCAGCCAGGGGCGGGCGTTTTCCGGCGTGCCGATCTCGTCCAGCATCTCGATCACCGGGCCGGGCGCGCCGCCGTGCAGCGGACCTTTCAGCGCCGACAGCCCAGCCAGCACCGCCGAGGTCAGGCCTGCGCGGGTCGAGGCCACCACCCGCGCCGCAAAGGTCGAGGCGTTGAGGCCGTGGTCGCAGACGGTGACGAGGTAGGCGTCCAGCGCGGCCGCCTCGGCGTCGGTGGCGGGCGTTCCGCGCGTCATGCGCAGGATGTCGGCGGCGTGCGACAGGGCCGGATCGGGCGCGACGGGGCTTTCGCCCTTCGCCACCCGCAGCACGGCGGGGGTGAAGACGGCCGGGGCGGCGATCAGCAGCAGGGCGGTGTTCAGGTCGTCGCCGTCGGGCAGGCGGGCCAGCAGGGCGCGCATGGCCTCGACCGGATCGCGGCGGGCCAGGCCCTCGTCCAGGGCGGCGACCTCGGTGAAGGCGCGGACGCGAGCCTCGCCCAAGGCGGGCGCCAGATCGGACGGCGCGTCCTCGAAGAAGCCGTCGAACAGCAGGTGCGCGGCCTCCTCGTAGCGGGTGCGGCCCGACAGATCCTCGACGGCGTAGCCCCGGATCACCAGGCGGCCCTTGGCCCCGTCGACATCGGACAGAACGGTGCGGGCGGCGATGACGCCCTCAAGACCATCAGACATGTGCGGTCTCCTTTCGTAGCGATGAAAAGCGCTCACAAGCCTTGATCGTCAATCTTGATCAATATAATCAATCTATATGGCGGATTGGCTGGACGCGGATCAGGTTCTGGAACGGCTGGGGATCCGGCCGCAGACGCTTTACGCCTATGTCAGCCGGGGCCGGATCGAGGCCGCCGCCCATCCGCACGACCCGCGCCGCAGCCTCTATCGCGCCTCGGACGTCGCCGCCCTGGCCCAGAAGAAGGCCCGCGGTCGCCGCGCCGCCGACGTCGCCGCTGAGGCCATCGCCTGGGGCGAGCCGGTCCTGCCGTCAGCGATCACTACAGTGGCGGGCGGACGGCTCTGGTATCGCGGCCGCGACGCCGTCGAACTGGCGGAGCAGGGCCTGACGCTTGAAAACGTCGGCCGGCTGCTGCGCGGCGGCCATGGCGCGGCGCTGAAGTCCTCCCGCCGTCCGGAGCCGCCGGTCGCCGACAGCGCGCGGGGCCGCTTGTTCCTGACCCTGGCCGCCCGCGCCGGCCGCGAACCGCCGGCCCGAGGTCGTGCGCCGCTAGCGCTCGCCATGGAAGCCGCCGATCTGCTGGAAGCCGTGGTCGACGCCGCCACCGGCCAGACCGGCGAAGGATCAGCCCACGCCCGCTTCGCCGCCGCCTGGGGCCTGGACGCGGCCGGGGCTGACCTCGTCCGGCGGACCTTGGTGCTGCTGGCCGACCACGAACTGAACGCCTCGACCTTCGCGGCGCGGGTGGCGGCTTCGACCGGGGCGTCGCTGTCGGCGGCCTGCCTTGCAGGGCTGTCGGCGCTGTCGGGGCCCTTGCACGGCGGCATGGCCGCGCGGGTTGAGGCCTTCGTCGAGGAGGCCGAACGGCGCGACGCCAATCATGCGGTTTCCGCGAGACTGGCCCGAGGAGCCTCTATGCCGGGCTTCGACCACCCGCTCTATCCGGACGGCGATCCCCGCGCGGCCGCTCTGCTGGCCGCCTTTGAGGCCCCGCCCCTGCTGGCCGAGCTACGCACGGCGACCGAAGCCGCCACGGGCCTCGCGCCGAATATCGACTTTGCCCTGGTGACCCTGGCGCGAACCCTGAAACTGCCGCCGGACGCGCCGTTCATCCTGTTCGCGACGGCCAGAAGCGCCGGCTGGGCCGCGCATGCGATCGAGCAACTTCAGACGGGGCGGCTGATCCGGCCCAGGGCGCGCTATGTCGGCGTCGCGCCGGAGGGCTATTCGCCCTCTTCCTCGTCGTAGCCGACCAGCCGCAGCGCCCGCGCTGGCAAGCCTTCCAACTCGCACCACCGCTCCAGGGCCTCTTCGCGACCGTGAGTGATCCAGACCTCGCCCGGCCGTAGCTCGCTCAAGGTCGACGTCAGCTCGTCCCAATCGGCGTGGTCGGAGAGGATCAGCGGCAGCTCCACACCCCGCTGCCTCGCCCGAGCCCGCACCCGCATCCAGCCCGAGGCGAAGCAGTCCACCGGATCCGGGAACCGCCGCGACCAGCGGTCGGCCACGGCGCTAGGCGGCGCGATGATGATCTGGCCGGCGAAGGCGTCCTTCGGACCCGTCGACGTCGCCGGCGCCAGCGGGCCGAGCTCGACGCCATGTGCCTCGTAGAGCGCGTTCAGCTTCTCCAGCGCCCCATGGACGAAGATCGGCTTATCCCAGCCGCCCTCGCGCAACAGCTTGATCACCCGCTGTGCCTTGCCCAGGGCATAGGCGCCGACGATGTGGCAGCGCTCCGGAAACTGCTCGACCGAGGCCAACAGGCTGCGGATCTCGCCCGCATCGTCGGGATGGCGGAAGACCGGCAGGCCGAAGGTGGCCTCGGTGATGAAGACGTCGCACGGGACGGGCTCGAACCGCGCGCAGGTCGGGTCGCGGCGACGCTTGTAGTCGCCGGACACCACCATGGTCAGGCCCTTCCAGCGCACGACCGCCTGGGCCGAGCCCAGCACGTGGCCGGCCGGGACCAGGGTCACCTCGACGCCGTTGTGGGCGATCGTCTCGCCGTAGGGCACAGCCTGGCGACGCTCGGTGAAGTCCTCGCCATACCGCGTCGCCATGATCGCCAGGGTCTCGGGCGTGGCGGCCACCGTCCCATGACCGGCGCGCGCATGGTCGGCATGGCCATGGGTGATCACCGCCCGGTCCACGGGGCGGACGGGGTCGATATAGAAGTCTCCCGGCGGGCAGTAGAGGCCGCCTGGTCGGGGACAGAGAAGGTCTTCGGGCTTGATCACGGCTGGATATGACAACGCGGAAGACGCTAAGCCTATCCTCATGAGCGATAACGAACAGAGCCGCATGATCGCTACGGCGATGAACGAGGGCAGCCCCCAGGCCAAGGCCTTGGGCTTCACCACCCTGGAGATCGGCGACTCCGTCGCGATCCTGAAAGTGCCTTACCGGCCCGAGATCATCGGTGATCCCGAGACCGGGGTCATCGCCGGCGGAGTGGTCACCACCCTGCTCGACCACGCCAGCGGCCAGGCCGTCCACGCCTCGATGGAGACCTGGACCTCGATCGCCACCCTGGACCTGCGCATCGACTACATGCGCGCCGCCGAGCCAGGCCTGGACGTCCTGGCCCGCGCCCATTGCTACAAGCTGACCCGCTCGATCGCGTTCGTTCGCGCCGTGGCCTACGACCGCGATCCGGAAGATCCCGTGGCCACCGCCCAGGCGACCTTCATGCTGGACTCGAGCGCTGGCAAGAAGCCCGGCGCCAACCTCAAGCCGCCGCGCGAGACGCGGGCCAAGACCGGGAGCACCGGCCAATGAGCGACGCCGACACCCGCCTGATCTCGATGCTGGACTCCATTCCCTACGCGCGCTTCCTGGGCATCAAGGCCGAACTGGCCGGGGACGAGATGACCGCCATCCTGCCCTTCGCCCAGCACATCGTCGGCAATCCCATGCTGCCCGCCATCCATGGCGGGGTGCTGGGGGCCTTCATGGAGATGACGGCCCTGGCCCAACTGTCGGTCGCCGCGCCGATGAAGCGTCAGCCGCGCACCATCGACGTCTCGATCGAGTATCTGCGCTCGGGCCGGCCGCTGACCACCTATGCCCGCGCCAGCATCAAGAAGCTGGGCCGCCGCATCGCCAACGTCCATGTCGAGGCTTGGCAGGAGGCGCGTTCTGCCCCCATCGCGACGATGCGGGGGCTGTTTCTCGTCGCGCCCAGTGAGGATTAACAGTCCGGGTCCGGAATAATCGTCTCAAAGGATAAAGTTTCCCAGGAAACTAAATTTAGCGACGACATTAATCCTCTGTAATGCCGATTAGGTGCGACAAAGTTTCTTAAATCGGCGTCATGAAGCATGAGTAACGTGCATTAACCGGAGTCGACGCCTATATCCCTGATCACCGGACGCCAACGGGCGCCGGACAACAAGAACAGGGATCAAGACCATGACCATGAAGACCAACGCCGTCGCCGGCCTCGCCTCGCTCGTTCTCGCGGTTCTGCCGCTCGTCGTCATCGCCGGTTCGCTCGTCACGAGCTTCTAAGTGATCGCCGCGTAAGCTCCGTCGGGCCGCTCATCAGAGCCGCCTCGACGGAGATGGCGAAGCAGAACTAACGAGAATACAAAGACTTGGCCGTCCGATGCAGGATGGCGTGGCGAGCAGCCAAGCGGTCGATATCCGCGTCGTAGCCGCCACCGATGACCCCGACCACGGGGATCTCAAGACCAAGACAAGCGCCCAGGACATAGGCCTCTCGTCGCGCCAGACCGTCATCGGTCAGCGACAGACGGCCCAGCTTGTCGTCCGCGTGCGGATCCACCCCCGCATTGAAGAAGACGATGTCAGGCCGGACGCTGCTAAACAGCGCCGGCAGGATCGCTTCCAGCTTTTCCAAGTACGCCTGATCGCCCGTGCCGTCGGCCAGCTCGACGTCGAGGTTGCTGACCGCCTTGCGATGCGGGAAGTTCTTCTCGGCGTGCATCGACAGCGTGAAGACGCTGGGATCGTCCTCGAAGATCCGCGCCGTGCCGTCGCCCTGATGGACGTCCAGATCGACGACCAGGGCCTGGCCGATAAGCCCCTCCGCCAGCAGCCGACGCGCCGCCACCGCCACGTCGTTGAACACGCAGAAGCCCGCACCGCTCTCGGCGGAAGCGTGATGACTGCCGCCGGCCGTGTTGCAGGCGACGCCATGCTCCAGGGCCAACCGCGCCGCCAGTAGGGTGCCGCCGGTCGCCGCCCTGGCCCGGGTCGCGACGCTGTCGGTATTGGGCATGCCGATCCGCCGGACCACGTCGGCGGGCAAGCTGAGCTCGATCACGCCACGGACATAGTCCTCGGTATGGGCCAGCCGCAGGGTCTCGACATCAATGAACTCAGGCCGGTGAAAACCCTCCGGCCCCGGAACGCCTTCGGCCTCCAGCACGCTGGCCAGGCGCGAGAACTTGTCCATCGGGAAGCGGTGCCCTGCCGGCATCTCGGCGCGGAAGGCGGGGTGGTGGATCACGGGCGGGCAAAGCGACATCACCCCACGATGGGGAGCGCGGCCGTGTGACGCAAGGTGACGGCTTGCGGCGGCGCCGAAGCGGGCTTATCGCACTGCGCCATGCAGACGACCGAGACCCTGTCCGACATCCTCGACCTCGAACCGATCGAGGTGAACCTGTTCCGGGGCGTCAGCCCCAATGACGGCTTCCCACGCATCTTCGGCGGCCTGGTGATCGCCCAGGCCCTGCTGGCGGCCTACAAGACCGTGCCGGACCGGGTCTGCCACTCGCTGCACGCCTATTTCATCCGCCCCGGCGACGTGAACGCCCCCGTGCTCTACGAGGTGGAGCGGGCCCGCGACGGCGGCACTTTCACCACCCGCCGGGTGGCCGCCATCCAGCATGGCGAGCAGATCTTCAACCTGGCCGCCTCGTTCCAGACGCCGGAAGACGGCTTCGAGCACCAGTTCGAACGCCCTGACGCGCCCGATCCCGACAGCCTGCCGACCGAGGCCGAGTTCCTGAAAAGCCTGGGCGACCAGATCCATCCCAAGATCGTCACCCTGGCCGAGCGTCCGCGCCCCGTGGACACGCGCTGGGTCGACATGCAGAACCCGATGGCCCCGGTGAAGAAGTCCGGAACCAAGCAGGTGTGGATGCGCGCCAAGGCCCCGCTGGGCGACGACATCCGCATGCAGCAGGCCGCTCTGGCCTATGCGTCGGACATGGCCTTCATGGAAAGCGCTCTGCGGCCGCACGGCCTGATCTGGACCACGCCCGGCCTGCAGGCCGCCAGCCTGGACCACGCCATGTGGTTCCACCATCCGTTCGACTTCAACGACTGGACCCTGTTCGCCCAGGACAGCCCCAGCGCCTCGCAAGGCCGGGGCCTGGTGCGCGGCCAGATGTACGGTAAGGACGGCCGGCTGGTAGCCTCGGTGGCGCAGGAATGCCTGATGCGGGTGCGAAAGTAGCCTAGAGCTTCTGATCGCTGAGCAGCGCCGCCGCCGGATCGGCGATGGCGTCGGCGCGCTCCTTTTCCGACTTCGGGGTCGAGACCAGCGGCTTGGCGACGGCCAGCGCGCGGCGGTAGGCCTCGGTCAGGGCGGCGTCGGTCTCGACGTCGGGCTTCACGCCCACCCCGTCCCAGCCCTTGCCGGTCAGCGGATGCTCGGTCCAGCCATTAGGCACGAAGGCGACGAGGCCAAAGCCCAGGCCCGGTGTCGGGCGGTTGGCCGGATTGCCGCCGCCACGCGTCTTCATCCCCACCAGCACGCCGCGCTTGTTGGCCTGGATGTCGTAGGCGAAGGCCTCGGCGGCCGAGAAGGTGCGGTTGGCGGTCAGCACGAACACCGGCTTGTCGGCATAGAGCGGCCCCGAGGCCGGGACGGTGACCTGGCGCTGCTCGACCGTCTCGCCGCCGTTCGGCTGGCGCCAGTGGATACGGGTCATGACCAGCGGCGTCTTCGACAGATGGCCCAGCAGACGGGCGTCGGACGCCCCGCCGCCGCCGGTGTTCTCGCGCAGGTCGATGATCAGGGCGTCGGTGTGCTGCAGCAGGCCCATGGTCGCGTCGATCAGGTCGGCGCCGGCCTGCGTCTGCTCGAAGTAGCGCAGTTTCAGATAGCCGATATTGGCCGGCAGCCGCCGCGCCGCCATCAGGCCGTAGGCCAGGCGCTGGTCGATCAGGGCCTGGTCGGCGTCGCTGACGCTGGCGACGCCGGCGCTGGCCGTGGTCACCGAGACCTTCAGGTGCTGGTCGCCCGAGGTCTTCAACGTGATGGCGCTGAGCGCCTCGGCCAGGACCTGGCGGTCGTGGATCTTGCTCAGCTGGCCGCGCTGGGCCTTCAGCGCCACGCGCACCGCTTGAGCCTTGGCCGGATCGAAATAGTCGCCCATCTGGCCGACCAGCGTGTCGACCACCTGGCCGGCCTGCTTGGCGGTCAGTTCCTCGGCGGCGAAGGCCGGCGAGGCCAGGCACAGGGCCAGGGCGGCGGTGGTGAGCAGGCGGCGCATGCGAGATCCCCTTCGAAGTCGCGGGGCAGATCGCATCGGGCCGGCGCGGACGCCAGTTAAGCTTGCGTCATGACCTGTTTGTCATCGACCAGCCCGATCTGGGCGACGCCGGCGACGACCAGGCCGCGCAGCAACGAAGCGGCCTGCATGCCGACGGTCAGCTCGCCCGCCAAGGCCATGCGCAGCGCCTCGGCGGCGGAGACCCAGACCGTCTCCAACCGCTCGTGCGGATCGTCCTTGGGCTCGGCCACCTTCACCACGTCGCGGGCCAGGATGATGTGGATGCGATTGGTGTGCGTGCCGGCATTGGGCCGGGTTTCGCCCAGCAGGGTCAGGGTCCCCGCGCAGCCGGCTTCCTCCAGCAGTTCCCGCCGCGCGGCCTCGACCGGATCGGTCTCGCCCTCGTCCATGCCGCCCGCCGGCAGCTCGGTGGAGATGTCGCCCAGCGCGTGGCGGTATTGCTTGATCAGCAGGACATTGTTGTCGGCGTCCAGGGCGACCAGCTCGACCCAGTCGCGATATTCCAGGACGTAGTAGGGCGCGACCACCGCGCCCTCGTCGGTTACGCAGTCGTCGGCGCGCAGGTGGATCCAGCGGTCCTGGTGAACGATGCGCGAGGCGGCGACCCGCCATTTTCCGTCCGACATCGTTGAACGCTCCTACGCGGAAATCAGTCCCGGTCGCCCAGCTCTTCGTCTTCGTCCGAGCCTTGGTCCTCTGGACCTTCGTGCTCGCCCACCAGGGCGGGTGGATCGGCCAGGATCAGACCTTCGCCGATCTTGACCTCGGGCACAGCCGATCGCGTGAACGGCAGGTACCAGGTCGGGCCGCCCAGGTCGGGGGTGATCTCGAGAATGTCGCCGGCGCCGAAATTCTGGACGCTCTTCACGCGGCCCAAGAGAACGTCGGTGGCGATGTGGCGAACCGACAGGCCCACCAGGTCGGTCAGGTAGAACTCGTCCTCGTCCGGCTCGGGCAAAGCCGAGCGGGGGACGTACAAGCGCAGGCCGCGAAGCGCGTCGGCGGCTTCCTTGCTGTCGACGCCGGGACAGCGGCAGACGACGCCATCCTTGGCCTTGCGCGCCGAGGCGATGGTCAAGGCGACCGAGCCGTCCTGGCGCTTCAGTGTCTTGAAGGCCGCGATGCTCATCGGCTCTTCGGTATAGGTCGTGATCCGCACCTCGCCGCGCACGCCGAAGCTGCCGGCCACGCGGCCGACCATGATCATCGGGTCATCGGGAGAGTTGGCCATGGTCTGGACAGAGTCGCGCCGCCGACCCGGAAAGGATCGACGGCGCTAGAACCCTGATTAGCCTTCCGAGGCTTCTTCGGCCGGAGCTTCAGCGGCCGGAGCCTCTTCAGCAGCGGCTTCAGCGGCCGGGGCTTCTTCAGCCGGAGCTTCTTCAACGGCCGGAGCAGCGGCGGCAGCGGCGGCGGCTTCAGCAGCGGCGACCTTGGCGGCTTCAGCGGCTTCGGCGGCAGCGGCCTTGGCGTCGGCTTCGGCTTGCTTGCGGTCTTCTTCGCGCTGAGCGCGCTCGGCGGTGCGTTCCTTGGCCTTCTTGCCCGGCTCGCCCTTTTGCGGGTTGTTGCCGTGGGTCCAGGCGACCAGGCCTTGGGCGGCCAGGAAGCGCGCGACGCGGTCGGTCGGCTGGGCGCCCTTCTTGAGCCACTCTTGGATCGACTCGACCTTCAGGGTGACGCGGTTGGCGTCGTCCTTCTTGAGGAGCGGGTTGTAGGTGCCGACCTTCTCGATGAAGCGGCCATCGCGCGGCGAGTGGCTGTCAGCGATGACGATCGAGTAGTACGGACGCTTCTTGGCGCCGCCACGGGCAAGACGGATCTTCAGCATTTGAGGTAGTCCTTAGGGTCTAAAGTTCTATTTCTTGAACGGGTTGAAGCCGGGCAGGCCCAGGCCGGAGAGAGGGTTGGGCTTGGCGTCGCCGCCACTCCCGAGGCCCGGCAGACCGGGCAGCCCCGGGACGCCGCCAAGGCCTCCCGCTGCGTTGGGATCGGGCTGGGGCATCTTGCCGCCGCCCATGTTCTTCATGCGCGCCATGTCGCCGCCGCCCATCATGGACGCCATGCGGGCCAGGCCCTTGCCGCCGTCCTTGGACATGGCCTTGAACATGTCGGCCATCTGGCGGTGCTGCTTGAGCAGGCGGTTGATCTCGGCGACGTCGACGCCCGAACCGGCGGCGATGCGACGCTTGCGTGAGGCGGCCAGGATGTCGGGCTTCTTGCGCTCTTCCTTGGTCATCGAGCTGATGATCGCCTGCTGGCGACGGAAGATGCTGTCGTCGATCCCGCTCTCGGAGATCTGCTTCTTGACCTTCTGGACACCGGGCAGCAGGCCCATGATGCCTTCCATGCCGCCCATCTTCTGCATCTGACGCAGTTGGGCGGCCAGATCGTCCAGGTCGAACTTGCCCTTGGCCAGCTTCTTGGCCATGCGCTCGGCTTCGGCATGGTCGAGGTCGGCCGCGGCCTTCTCGACCAGCGCGACGACGTCGCCTTGACCCAGGATACGGCCGGCGACGCGGCGGGCGTCGAACACGTCCAGCTGGTCGATCTTTTCGCCGGCGCCCAGGAACTTGATCGGCAGGCCGGTGACGTGGCGCATCGACAGCGCCGCGCCGCCCCGGCCGTCGCCGTCGGCGCGGGTCAGGATCAGGCCGGTCAGCGGCAGGCGCTCGTGGAACGCCTTGGCCGTGCGCACGGCATCCTGACCGGTCAGGCTGTCAGCGACCAGGATGGTCTCGGACGGCGTGGCGATGCGGGCGATTTCCGCCGCTTCGCTCATCATCGCCTCGTCCAGCGTGGTGCGGCCGGCGGTGTCGAGGATCAGGACGTCGTAGCCGCCAAGCTTGGCGGCGGTCAGGGCGCGCTTGGCGATGTCGGGGGCGCTCTGGCCGGCGACGATCGGGAGGCTTTCGACCTCGACCTGCTTGGCCAGGGTCGCCAGCTGCTCCATGGCGGCAGGACGACGGGTGTCGAGCGAGGCGACCAGCACCTTCTTGCGCTCGGTCTTGCTCAGGCGCAGGGCCAGCTTGCCGGTGGTGGTGGTCTTGCCCGAGCCCTGCAGGCCGGCCATCAGGATCACCGACGGCGGGTTGAGGGCCAGGTTCAGGCCGGTGGGGACTTCCCCGCCCAGCATGTCGACCAGGCCGTCATAGACGATCTTGACCACCTGGTCGGCCGGCTTGACCGAGCGAATGACCGCTTCACCGCCGGCCAGTTCCTTGGCCTTGCTGATGAAGTCCTTGACGACCGGCAGGGCGACGTCGGCCTCGAGCAGGGCGACGCGGACTTCGCGCAGCGCCTCGTCGATGTCCTTTTCGGACAGCACGCCGCGACCGCCGAGGCGATCGAAGACGCCTGAAAGTCGCTCTGTAAGGCCGTCGAACATGTCGAACCCTGGTTAAAACTACAGACCAAACGCAATCAGCCCCCATGGACGATCACGTCGATGGGGGTCCTCGCCGTCCTCGTCCGGATGGATCCTGCGCTAACAGGCCGGGGTCGTGACGGTGGAGGCGCTGCTGATAAAGCGCCGGAAGCCGGGGCTTATGCACAGAAAAGGCGGAAGAGTCAAAGGCGGGCCTCATGGACCCGCCTTGGTTTGGATCAGGCCGTGCCCAGGAAGTCGCGCTTGCCGACCTCGACGCCGTTGTGGCGCAGGATCGCGTAGGCGGTGGTGATGTGGAAGAAGAAGTTCGGCATCGCCTGGCCCTGCAGATAGTCCAGGCCGTTGAAGGTCTTGGTCTCGCCGCGGCGGACCAGATGGACGTCACGGGCCTCTCCGCCGTCGAAGGCCGCCGCGTCCAGGCCTTCCACGAAGGCGATGGCGCGGTCGATGCGAGCGATCAGGTCCTCAAACGAGGTCTCGACATCGTCCCAGGCCGGCACTTCGGCCTGGGCCAGGCGCGCGGCGCCGCCCTTGGCGAAGTCGGTGGCGATCTGAACCTGGCGGATCAGCGGGAACATGTCGGGGTACAGGCGCGCCTTCAGCAGGGCGTCGGGGTCCCACTTCTTGGCCTCGACCAGGGCGGCGGCCTTGGTCAGCACGCCCTTCAGACCCTTCAGGCCCTGGATGAACACGGGCACGCTGGCCTGGCGGATCGAGATCGACATGGGAAGCTCCGGGAAGACGATGCGCCTAGATAGAGCCGCCCGGTGACAACCGGAAGCGGAACGGTTGGCGCAAGCTGTGGGTTTTACAGCCTCAGAATTCCAACCGATGAGGTTCCCCATGAAAGTCAGCGACGCCATGACCAGCCAGGTCTCGGTCGCCCGTCCTACCGACAGCATCCGCAAGGTCGCCGAGACCATGGCCAAGGTCGACAGCGGCGTGGTGCCGATCGTCGAGAACGGCAAGGTGCTGGGCCTGGTCACCGACCGCGACATCGTCCTGCGCGTGGTCGCCGAAGGCCGCAGCTTCGACAGCCCGGTCTCGGAAGCCATGTCCGACGGTGAAGTGCTGAGCGTGAAGGAAGACGACATCCTGGCCGACGCCACCGCCAAGATGGCCAACAACCAGGTCCGCCGCCTGGTCGTGCTCAACGACGCCGGCAACCTGACCGGCATCCTGTCGCTGGGTGACGTGGCCAAGGACTACGGCGCCAAGCAGGTCGGCAAGACCCTGGAAGAGATCTCGCAGGAACCCGGCGACGCGGCGCACTAGGCGCTTTAAGACCGAGCAAAGAAAAAGGGCGGCCCCGCGAGGAGCCGCCCTTCGTCGTTCTTGGGATCGAAAGTCGCTTAGACCAGCGAGCTGTCGATGGCCTTGCAGGCTTCCATCAGGCCCTGGACCGACGCGACCGAGGCCGCGAACATCGCCTTTTCGGCTTCGTTGGTTTCGAACTCGACGATCTTCTCGGCGCCGCCGGCGCCGATGACGACCGGCACGCCGACGTACAGGCCGTCCAGGCCGTACTGGCCGGTCAGGAAGGTGGCGCACGGCAGGACGCGCTTCTTGTCCTTCAGGTACGACGTCGCCATGGCGATCGCCGATTCCGCCGGAGCGTAGAAGGCCGAGCCGGTCTTCAGCAGGGCGACGATCTCGCCACCGCCCTTGCGGGTGCGCTCGACGATGGCGTCCAGCTTCTCTTGCGTCAGCCAGCCTTGCTTGACCAGTTCCGGCAGCGGCAGGCCGCCGACGGTCGAGTGACGGACCATCGGGACCATGTCGTCGCCGTGACCGCCCAGGGTCCAGGCGTGGATGTCTTCGACCGACACGCCGGTGGCTTCGGCCAGGAAGTAGGCGAAGCGGGCCGAGTCCAGGACGCCGGCCATGCCGATGACCTTTTCCTTCGGCAGGCCCGAGAACTGCTGCAGGGCCCAGACCATCGCGTCGAGCGGGTTGGTGATGCAGATGACGAAGGCGTTCGGGGCGTGGGCCTTGATGCCTTCGCCGACGGCCTTCATGACCTTCAGGTTGATGCCCAGCAGGTCGTCGCGGCTCATGCCCGGCTTGCGCGGCACGCCGGCGGTGACGATGCAGACGTCGGCGCCGGCGATGTCGGCATAGTCGTTGGCGCCCTTCAGGGCCACGTCCTTGCCGAACACGGCCGAGGCTTCGGCGATGTCGAGCGCCTTACCCTGCGGGGTGCCTTCGGCGATGTCGAACAGGATCACGTCGCCCAGCTCTTCGCGAGCGGCGATGTGGGCCAGGGTGCCGCCGATCATGCCGGCGCCGATAAGGGCGATCTTCGCGCGAGCCATGGGGTCTCCATCAAGGCTGTGGACAGTGGAATGTCGCGGCGCGGTCTAGACCCGGAACGGTCCAGTCTCAAGCCCTCTTTCCGGTTTCGCTGCACTGCGACAAAGATGGCTGAACACCGATAAGGAGCACCGGGCATGAGCAAGACCGATCCGGGCCATTTCTTCGAGGACTTCCGCTTGAGCCAACGGCTGGTCCACGCCACGCCCCGGACGGTCACAGCGGGCGATGTCGCGCTGTACACGGCGCTTTATGGACCCCGCTTTTCGCTGTTCTCGTCCGATGAATTCGCCAAGAGCTGTGGCCTTGGCGCCGCGCCGGTCGATCCGCTGATCGCCTTCCACGTGGTGTTCGGCAAGACGGTGCCGGACGTCAGCCCGAACGCGGTGGCCAATCTGGGCTATGCCGAGGGCCGCTTCCTGGCCCCGGTGTTTCCGGGCGACACCCTGAGCGCCGTCTCCGACGTAATCGGGCTGAAGGAGAACTCCAACGGCAAGACCGGCGTTGTCTATGTGCGGACGACCGGCACGAACCAGCGCGGCGAGGCGGTGCTGAGTTACGTGCGTTGGGTGATGGTGCGAAAGCGCGACCCGGCGGCGCAGATCCCCGAGCAGGCGGTTCCGAACCTGTCAGCGGCGGTGGCCCCGGCCGACCTCACGGTTCCTGAGGGCCTGGATTTCTCCGGCTATGACTGGGCCTTGGCCGGCGCGCCGCACGCCTTCGAGGACTATGCGATCGGCGAGAAGATCGACCATGTCGACGGCATGGCGGTGGAAGAGGCCGAGCACCAGATGGCCACCCGGCTGTGGCAGAACACGGCCAAGGTCCATTTCAACGCGTTCGAACGCGCCAAGGACCCGTCCGGCAAACGCCTCGTTTATGGCGGCGTGGTGATCTCGACCGCCAAGGCGCTGTCGTTCAACGGCCTGCAGAATGCCGGCCTGATCCTGGCGATCAATGGCGGCCGGCACGTGGCCCCGTTCTTCGCCGGCGGCACGGTGTTCGCCTGGAGCGAGGTGCTGGACAAGGCCGACCTCGGCGACGTCGGGGCTTTGCGGCTGCGGCTGGTGGCGACCAAAGACCGGCCGTGCGCGGACTTCCCGGACAAGGATGGCGAAGGGGTCTACGATCCGGCCGTCATTCTCGACTTCGACTATTGGGCGGCGGTTCCTAAGCGTGGCTGATTTCCAACTCGATCCGGCCTTCGTCGCCACGTCGCACAAGGTCACCGACCTGCCGCTGTGCGAGGTGCGCCTGCAAGACGACAGCCGTTATCCGTGGCTGGTCCTGATCCCGCGCCAGGCCGACCTGCGCGAGATCGAGGAGCTGGATACGGCCCATCGGATCCAGCTGATGGAAGAGATCGTCCTGGCGGGGACTGCCGTGCGAGCGGTCGGCGCGGCCTTGGGCCTCGCCGTCGACAAGCTGAACGTCGGCGCCTTGGGCAATGTCACCGCCCAGCTGCATGTCCATGTCGTGGGTCGCCGCAAGGACGATCCGGCCTGGCCCGGTCCCGTCTGGGGCCACAGCCCGGCCAGCGCCTATTCGACCGAGGCCCTGGCCGCGCCGATCGCGGCGGCGCGCAAGGCCGTGAAGGCCTAGCGCCGCTTCTTGCTCGAGCTCTTCTTCGCCGTCGCCTTGCCGCGCTTGGCGGCAGTCGCCTTGGAGGCCTTGCCGCCCTTGCCCTTCTTGACGGCCGAGCCCTTGCCGCTCTTCTTGGCCGCCGCCGCGCACTTGGCCTTGGCGGCCTTCAGCGCCTTGCCCTTCTTGCCCTTGGTCGAGCAGGCCGGCGCGGCGGGCGCGGGACGGCTGACAGCGGCGCGCTGGGCGACGGGCCAGACATAAGGGCCGCGCCGATCGGTCTCGTAGCCGGGCGGGGCCTGCGGGAGAATGTGCTCGGCGGTCACCGCCACGGCCTGGCCATTCTCGGCCAACTCGCCGGCCCAGCGCTCATAGCCCGACGGCCGCAGGGTCAGGACCGTGGACTGGCCGCCCTTGGGGCTGAAGCGCACGACGACGGTATCGCCCTCGCGGCGGAGGTCTTCCACGAGGCCCGTCGAGCCGACGCTGCCGGGGCGCCGCAGGTCGCGCCACGCGCCTTCCAGCTCGCCATAACCGCCGGCCTTGTCGACGATCTGCAGGGCGTAGATCTGGCCGCCGCCGGCGCCGGTGATGTTCCAGCCGCCGTCCAGCGGACCTTGCAGGCTCTGGGCCGCCGCCACCGAGCCCTTGACCCGCATCTCGTAGACCTGGGCGCGGGTCGGGCCGCCGTCCGGCGCGACCGCCGCTTCCGGCGGCGGGATCGGCAGGATCACGCCGCGATGCTTGGGCGCGGGCTTGTTGGCCGTTTCGGCCTCTTCCTCGTCGGTGGTCTGGCTGCTCTGCGAGATCAGGTCGGCCAGCGGATCGATGGCCTGCGGGACCTCGGCCGCCGGCGGCGCGGTGCTGACCGGCGCATCACTGATCGCCGGAGCCGAGACCTGCGGAACAGGCGCGGGCGCTGCCGGGGTCTGCGCCAGCGCGGGGCTGGCGACCATGACGACGGAGAGAACGATAGCCCGCATCAGAAACCTTCAACTGCCCCCTAGGCGGAAGCCGACCTCGCCGCGATAGCCTCCGCCACCGCGACCAGGCGCTCGGCCTGCGCCAGATGCAGACGTTCGGCCATCTTGCCGCCCACCCGCAAGGCGCCTTTGCCAGAATTTTCGGGCGCGTTGAAGGCGGCGATCACCGCGCGGCTCCAGGCCAGGTCCTCCGGCGAGGGCGAAAAGACCCGGTTGCAGATCTCCAGATGCTTGGGATGGATCAGGGTCTTGCCGTCGAAACCGAAGTCGACGCCCTGCACGCAGACCGCCTCCAGCGCCGCCAGTTCCTCGATGTCGTTGTGCACGCCGTCCAGGATGGTCAGGCCGTGAGCGCGCGCCGCCGCCACCGACAAGGTCAGCAGCGGCAGGAACGGCGCGCGGTCCGGAGTCTGGCGGGCCCGCATCTCCTTGGCGAAGTCGTTGACGCCCATCACCCAGGTCGACAGCCGCGTGCCATGGACCGCGCCGGCGATCTCCCACAGGTGGAAAGCGGCCTTTGCGGTCTCGATCATGGTCCAGAGACGGGTGTGCGGCGGCGCGCCGTTCAGGTGCTGGTCGTACAGGCGCACATCGGCAGCGTCGTCGACCTTGGGCACCAGCACCGCGTCCGGTCCCGCCTCGGCGGCGGCCCGCAGGTCCTCATGTCCCCAGGGCGTGTCCAAGCCGTTGACCCGGATCACCACCTCGCGCGCGCCGAAGCCGCCGGCCCTGACCGCCGCCACGGCCGCGTCGCGCGCCGCCGGCTTCATCTCCGGCGCGACGGCGTCCTCCAGGTCCAGGATGATCACATCGGCGTCCAGCGTGCGGGCCTTTTCCACCGCCTTGGCGTTGGAGGCGGGCATGTAGAGCGCGCTGCGGCGCGGACGGATAGCGGTGTCGGACATGCGGAAACTCCCTTGGCCCTTCGACCCTAAGCATCGCCGCGCCGCGGCAAAAGCCTTCCCTTAGGCGCATGCGAGCGTAGGATCGCCGACATGAGCACCCGTTACGACAAGAGCGCCCGGAACGTCCTGGGCGGCGAGCTGGCCGCCTGTTCGATGGACCCGGTCACCGGCTTCTATCGCAATGGCTGCTGCGAGACGGGTCCGCACGACCTGGGTCTGCACACCGTCTGCGCGGTGATGACCGACGATTTCCTGGCCTTCTCCAAGGCGCAAGGCAACGACCTCTCCACCCCGCGCCCCGAACTGGCCTTCCAGGGCCTGAAGGCCGGCGACCGCTGGTGCCTGTGCGCCGGCCGCTGGAAAGAAGCCCTCGACGCCGGCATGGCCCCCCAGGTGGTGCTGGAAGCCACCCACGAGGAGATGCTGGCCATCGTCACGCTGGGCGTCCTGAAGGATCACGCGGTGGCTTGAGGCCGGCGCCGGCCCCTCCACCGGCTTCGCCGGTCCCCCTCCCCCAACAGGGGGAGGAGAGATACGGCCCCGGCTGGGCAGCGCCTTCCCTCTCCGCCCCGCTTGGGGGCGGACAGACCTGCGCAAGCGGGTCAGGTGGGGGCCAGTGCTGAGTCATGCGCTCTCAGCTCCACGCGGCCGCCGTTGAAAGCATGTTCCGAGGATAGAGGCGGCTCAATGCCCATCAGATCCTCCCCCTAGCGGGGGAGGTGTCGGCGCGCAGCGACGACGGAGGGGGAAGAGACCGGGCCAGGACAACTACCCCCTCCGGCGCTTCGCGCCACCTCCTCCGTTAGGGGAGGATCTACAGCCGCACTTGTCGCAACCTCCGAAATATACGACAAATGAAAAACACTGGGAGGTCGAGTGATGGACAAGCGTCTTGTCGCGTTCAGCCTGTTGTTGTTCCTGGCCGCCGGAAGCGCGGTCGCTGACGGGCAGCACTACGCCACCGCCCCGACCCAGAAGGCGGCCAAGCGCCTGGCCACCGAGCAGGCCAAGGCGACGGCCAAGGATCTGGCCCAGTGCTACCACCCCTCGCGCCAGGTCGATGACTGTCAGGCCGTCGAGGGCGGCTTTCGCTGCCGGGCCGAGACCTCGGCCAAGTACAGCAGCTGCAAGCGCGCCGGCTGGGTGAACGAATATACCGCTGAGCCTTTGAGCCGCCTGCGCTACATCGGCTGGCGCAATCCCGCCGCCGAGTTCTGGCCGCTCGACACCTATCGCGGTCCGGTCCCGGCGCCCGCCTACGGCCTGTACCTGCCGCGCGACGCAGGGCCGCCCCAGCCGCCGGCCTTCCCGAACTAGCCGGCCAGCGGATATTCCTGCTCCAGCCGATAGGCCGAGCCTTCGCTGGTCTGCCAACTGGAATAGAGGCCGAAACGGTCGACGCGGAAACTGGGCGAGTGCAGCAGGTTGTTGGCCTGGATCCAGGCGCCGACCTCGGGCACCGCGGCGCGCTTCAGATAGGCCAGGGTGACGTGCGGCGTGTAGAGCCGGCTTTCGGGCTTGAGCTCGGCCGCGCGGGCGGCGCTCTCATTGGCCTTTTGCAGGCGGCGCAGCGGCGCGCTGTCCTCGACCCCGGCCCAGACGGCGTGGATATCGGGGCCTTCGCCGAAATGGCCGACGCCGGCCAAGGCCAGGTCGAAGGCCGGCGCCTCGATCTGGGCCAGGGCCTCGTCCAGGTCGGCGGCGACCGGCTCCTGCACGTCGCCGATGAAGCGCAGGGTGATGTGGAACGCCTCCAGCGGCCGCCAGCGCGCGCCCTCGATCCCGTACTGGCGCGGGAGCAGGCCCTGGCCGATGTCGGGCGGAACGGCGATGGCGGTGAAGAGGCGGATCATCGCGGTCTGACGCCTACGGGCAGGGGTTGGGGTGCTGGGCGTGGATGGCGTTGACCGCCGTCTCCAGCTCGTCGGTCCAGGCCAGGTCGAAGGCGTCGATGGCGGTCGTCAGCTGGTCCATCGAGGTCGCGCCGATGATGGTGGCGGTCACGAACGGGCGGGTGTCGCAGAACTTCAGCGCCAGCTGGGCCGGGTCGATGCCCTTGGCCTTGGCCAGGTCGACATAGGCGCGGAACGCCTCCTGCGAGCCCGGGCCTTCATAACGCTGCATGCGGTTGTAGAGCGCCTTGCGCGAGCCGGCCGGCAGGGCGCCGTCCAGGTACTTGCCGGTCAGCTGGCCCTGGGCCAGCGGCGAATAGGCCAGCAGGCCGACCTGTTCGCGCATGGCGATCTCGGCCAGGCCGTATTCGAAGGTGCGGTTGGCCAGGTGATAGGCGTTCTGGATCGAGGCGATGCGCGGCAGGCCCTTGGTCTCGCTCTCGGCCAGGAACTTCATCACGCCCCAGGGGAACTCGTTGGAGACGCCCAGGTGGCGGATCGAGCCCTTCTTCACATGCTTGTCCAGCGCCTCGAGAATGTCGCCGAAGGCCTCGAAGTTCTGGTCGTAGTCCTTGTAGGCCTGGCCGCCGAACACCCGCACCTGCCGGTCGGGCCAGTGCAGCTGGTAGAGGTCCAGATAGTCGGTCTTCAGGCGGCGCAGCGAGCCCTCGACGGCCTCGTCGATCTGGGCCTTGGTCTGGCGGGTCACCGAGCCATCCTTGCGCATCCACGGCAGGCCGCCGAAGGCCGCGCCCTGGCCGGCGACCTTGGAGGCCAGCACGATCTCGTGACGCTTGCCGGTCTTCTCCAGCCAGGAGCCGATATATTGCTCGGTCCGGCCTTGCGTCTCGGCATTGGGCGGGCTGGCGTACATCTCGGCCGTGTCCCAGAAATTGACCCCGCGACCCAGCGCGTAGTCCATCTGCTGGTGGGCCTGCGCTTCACTATTCTGCGAGCCCCAAGTCATGGTGCCCAGGCAACAGCGCGAGACGGACACGTCCGTGCGGCCCAGCTTGACGTATTCCATCGGCGACGCGCCCCTGTTTTGCCTTGTGTGGGGAGCTTTCTAAGGGCGTCTGCCGTTGTCCCGCAAGGCGCGGCGCCGATCAGCTGTACTCCCGAATGCATACCATGAACGCATCGCGGAGGGGGATTGCGCCACGGGCCGGGACACCCGATATTCAGGATCGCGTCCACCGTGGACGCTCTAGCTCAAGGGCTTAATTCGATGAACGACTTCAACCGCGACTACGCGCGCTCGATCCCGGCGGATCGCGCCGACATGTCGGTTGACGCCGGCCTGCGTAGTTTCATGCTCGGCGTCTACAACAAGGTGGCGCTGGGTCTCCTGCTGTCGGCAGGCCTGGCCTTCCTGACCAGCGCCTATCAACCGGTCGCCAGCCTGCTGTACGTGCTGACCCCGGACGGCCGCCTTGCCGGCTTTACCCTGGCCGGCACGATCATCCGCTTCGCCCCGCTGGCGATGATGCTGGTCGCCATGTTCGCCATGAAGAACCCGACCGCCCGTTCGTCGGGCGCGCTGTACTGGGCGCTGGTGGCGTCGATGGGCGCGGGCCTGGGCGTGTGGCTGCTGGCCTATACCGGCGCCTCGGTGGCCTCGACCTTCCTGATCACCGCCATCGCCTTCGGCGGCCTCAGCCTGTTCGGCTACACGACCAAGAAGGACCTGACCGGCTTCGGCAGCTTCCTGATCATGGGCGTGATCGGCCTGATGATCGCCTCGCTGGCCCAGATGTTCCTGCACCTGCCGGGCCTGTCGTTCATCATCAGCCTGCTGGGCGTGTTCATCTTCGCGGGCCTGATCGCCTACGACACCCAGCGCCTGAAGATGACCTACTACGCCCTGGGCGGCGACCAGCAGTCGATGGCCGTGGCCACCAACTATGGCGCGCTGAGCCTGTATCTGAACTTCATCAACCTCTTCCAATTCCTGCTCAGCATCCTGGGCACGCGTCGCTAAGACGAGCGGAAGGGTCGAAAGATCGAGCCCCGGCGGGAAACCGCCGGGGCTTTTTCTTTGGCCCGTTCGCACCCACATGGATGGGGATGGAGACGACGATGATCCGAGCCTTCGCCCTGACAGTCGCGATGATGGTCGCCACCGGCGCGCATGCCGAGACGATCCCGGCCTATCCGCCGATGAAGACGCCGAACCTCTCCACGCCCCTGAACCTGAAGCCGGTTGGCCCGGTGGAGCTGCGCTACGCCCAGGCCCCCGCCCCGCTGCCCAGGGGCGTCGCCCGGACGGCGATCGAGCGGCGCGAAGGCGGGGTCTCGGGCGGGGTTGGCGTGCTGTGCGGCATCCAGCCCAGCGCCGACACCAGCGGCATTGGCACGGCGCGCGGGTATGACAATGACGGCCGCTTCGTCGGGGCGAAGCTGGGTTTCAGCTTCTAGTCGACGACCGAGAACTTGCCCTTCTCGAACACCCGCAGCACCAGCGGCAGCTCGTGGCCGCGCTTGAGGATCTGGCCGCCTTGGCCGAACACCGCCCAGGCGCCCTGCTTGCGGGCCAGGGACGGGTGTTTTTCGACGCGATAAAGCGGGGCCTCGGCGGCGTGGCGGAAGATCGAAAACACCGCCCGGTCGGAAAGTCCCGCGATCCCGTAGTCGCGCCACTCGCCCGCCGCGACCATCCGGCCGTACAGGCGCATCAGCTGATCCAGCTCGCGGCGCTCGAAGAACACGACGCCGCCGACGGGTGCGGTGGGATGGGAATCCAGGGCCATCCCGTGAATCTAAGCCCAAATCGGCCGAATGGAACAGTCCCGCCCACCTTCCAGACGATCCGTGTCGCGACGGTCACGCCGGGGGAAAATGACACCACATGGTCACGGTGCGCCGCGATATGACCTTATTTCGGTCCATCGCCCGCCTGTTTGCGGGTCGATAACAACATTGTCGGCTGATCGGACACCCCACGGTCTCGGATCCTGAACAGCCCCCCCAGCCCCCCAGATCGCGGGCCGGTCAGCCGACAAACTCTATATCCCCTCCCCCAATTAGCCCGCGCGGTTCTCCCCCCACCGCGCGGGCTTTTTGCATTCGCAAATCCGAAAAACTCCCGCCGCAAAACGACCTTGGTTCGGCCCAGACCTCGCCCGAACCGGCCGCGATAAAGAGAGCGTCGACGAAGAGCGGACCGGGTTCCTGTCCAGCCCCCCAGCCCGCCCGGTCACGAGACGCTTCTCGCCGACATGCAAAAGGAACCCGCGTGGCCCGTCCCCTCCGGCCACGCGGGTTTTTTGTTGTCTGAAGTCCAGGGAGCTTAGCGCTCGGTCTTGGTCGTCTCGAGGACGCCCAGGATGCGGCCGCCCTTGGCGCCCTGCACCAGGATCACCGTCTCCAGGTCGGAGTCGGCGCCCAGGACGGTCGGCAAGCGATAGAGCTTGGGCTTGCCGGCCCAGGGGCCCAGCTTGACCAACTCGCGCACCACATTGCGGTGGACCAGGGTCTGGCCCTTGTTGTCGCCGCGCTTGACGGCGATGTCCTGCTCGCGCGGGTCGTAGCGCACCAGCCAGACCTCACCGCCGCCGCGCGGGGCGGGGCCCGAGCCGACCGCGACGCGGGTCTTGCCGATGAATTCGATGTCGGGCGCATTCAGTGGGGTGCGCTTGGCCGTCTTGACCAGATCCTGCACCGCCTCAGCCTTGGCGCCCGAGGCCTGGACGCGGCCGGCGATCACCACCTGGGGCGTAGGCACGTCGCGCAGGGCGAACTTCTTGGCGTAGGCGCGCTGACGCTCGGCGAAGACCGGCTTGGCGAAGGTGTCCTTCCAGCCGAGATAGTCCCAGTAGTCGACCGAATAGGTCAGGGCCAGGACGCCGTCGTCCTTGGCCAGGTCGGCCGCAACCTGATTGGCCTTGCCGCAGGACGAGCAGCCCTGGGCCGTGAACAGCTCGACCACCACCGGCGCCTTTTGGGCCCACGCGGCGGGAACGAGAACGCCGGACAGGGCCAGGGCGAGCAGGGGGAGGACGGCCTTACGCATTGCGGGTCACTTAAGCCAAGAACGCCCCGGATAGCCGTTCACGAGGCCGTGAATAGCACCGGTCCATGGGGAGAAAACGTTGTCACCGCCCTCTCCAACGAAAAACGGCCGGCCCCTAAGGGAGCCGGCCGCCTTTTTCAGGTCTGAACCCGCCGCTTAGCTGGCCGACTTGGCCAGGTTGCGCAGCACGTAGTTCAGGACGCCGCCGTTCTTGAAGTACTCGAGCTCGGTCGGCGTATCGATACGGCAACGCACCGGGAAGCGGGCGATGCGGCCGTCGGTCGGGCGATAGAGTTCGACGATCAGCTGCTTGCGCGGCGCCAGGTCGGTGAGGCCGCGGATCGAGACGATCTCCTCGCCGGTCAGCTCCAGCTTCTGCCAGCCGTCCTGCACGAACTGCAGCGGCAGCACGCCCATGCCGACCAGGTTCGAGCGGTGGATACGCTCGAAGCTTTCGCAGATCACCGCGCGGACGCCCAGGAGCTTGGTGCCCTTGGCGGCCCAGTCACGCGACGAGCCGGTGCCGTATTCCTTGCCGCCGAACACGACGGCCGGACGGCCTTCGGCCTGGTACTTCATGGCCGCGTCGTAGATCGACATCACTTCGCCGGTCGGGAAGTGTTTGGTCACGCCGCCTTCGATGTCGGGCGTGATCTTGTTGCGGATGCGGATGTTGGCGAACGTGCCGCGCATCATCACCTGGTGGTTGCCGCGACGCGCGCCGTAACCGTTGAAGTCCACCGGCTCGACGCCTTGGTCGATCAGGTATTGACCAGCGGGGCTGGACGTCTTGATCGAACCGGCCGGGCTGATGTGGTCGGTGGTGATCGAGTCGCCGAACACGGCCAGGACGCGGGCTTCCACGATGTCGGTGACCGGAGCCGGGGTCATCGAGATGTTGGGGAAGTACGGCGGGTTCTGGACGTAGGTCGAGTCACCTTCCCAGGCGTAGGTCTGGCCGCCGGTCACCTTGATGCCCTGCCAGTTCTTGTCGCCCTTGAAGACGTCGCCGTAACGGGTGGCGAACATCTTCTCGTTGATGGCCTTGCGTTGCAGGGCGGCGATGTCTTCATTCGAAGGCCAGATGTCCTTCAGGAAAACGTCGTTGCCCTTCTTGTCCTGGCCGATCGGCTGGGTGGCCAGGTCGATCTTCAGCGAGCCGGCCAGGGCATAGGCCACCACCAGCGGCGGCGAGGCCAGGTAATTGGCGCGCACGTCCGGGTTCACGCGGCCTTCGAAGTTGCGGTTGCCCGACAGGACCGAGCACGCGACCAGGTCGGCGTCGTTGATGGTCTTGCTGATGGCTTCCGGCAGCGGGCCCGAATTGCCGATGCAGGTGGTGCAGCCATAACCCACGAGGTTGAAGCCGAGAGCATCGAGGTGCTTGGTCAGGCCAGCCTTGGCCAGGTAGTCGGTGACCACCTGCGAGCCGGGGGCCAGCGAGGTCTTCACCCACGGCTTGGTCTTCAGGCCCTTGGCGACCGCGTTCTTGGCCAGCAGGCCGGCGGCGATCAGCACCGAGGGGTTGGAGGTGTTGGTGCACGAGGTGATGGCGGCGATGACCACGTCGCCGTGGCCGACGTCGAAGTTTTCACCTTCCACCGGGGCGCGCAGGTCGGGCTGCTCGGCCTTGCCGAACTCACCGGTCAGCGACTCGGCGAACTTGACCGAGGCGTCGGCCAGCAGGACGCGGTCCTGCGGGCGCTTGGGACCAGCCAGCGACGGCTGAACCGACGACAGGTCCAGTTCCAGGGTGTCGGTGAAGGTCGGCTCGGCGACGCCGGGCTCCCACCACAGACCCTGTTCCTTGGCGTAGGCTTCGACCAGGGCGACGCGCTCGGCCGAGCGGCCGGTGCCCTTCAGGAAGGCCACGGTGGCGGCCGAGATCGGGAAGAAGCCGCAGGTGGCGCCGTATTCCGGGGCCATGTTGGCGATGGTCGCCTGGTCTTCCAGGGTCAGGTTGGCCAGGGCGTCGCCGTAGAATTCGACGAACTTGCCGACCACGCCCTTCTTGCGCAGCATCTGGGTGACGGTCAGCACCAGGTCGGTGGCCGTCGCGCCTTCCGGCATGGCGCCGGTCAGCTTGAAGCCGATGACTTCCGGGATCAGCATCGGGATCGGCTGGCCCAGCATGGCCGCTTCAGCCTCGATGCCGCCCACGCCCCAGCCCAGGACGGCCAGGCCGTTGACCATGGTCGTGTGGCTGTCGGTGCCGACGACGGTGTCGGGATAGGCGACTTCGGCGCCGTCGACTTCGTTGGTCCAGACGGTCTGGGCCAGATATTCCAGGTTCACCTGGTGGCAGATGCCGGTGCCGGGCGGGACAACGCGGAAGTTGTTGAACGCCGACGAGCCCCAACGCAGGAAGCGGTAGCGCTCGATGTTGCGCTCGTATTCGCGCTTGACGTTGTCGTCATAGGCTTTTGGGTTGCCGAAGTTGTCGACCATGACCGAGTGGTCGATGACCAGGTCGACGGGGTTCAGCGGGTTGATCTTGGCCGGGTTGGCGCCCAGGGCGACCATGGCGTCGCGCATCGCGGCCAGATCGACGACGGCGGGAACGCCCGTGAAGTCCTGCATCAGCACGCGCGCGGGGCGGAAGCTGATTTCGTGCTCGACCGCGCCCTTGTTCTGCAGCCAGGCGGCGACGGCCTTCAGGTCGTCTTCGTTGACCGAGACGCCGTCTTCGTTACGCAGCAGGTTTTCCAGCAGCACCTTCATCGAGACCGGCAGCGAGGCCGTTCCGGCAAGACCGGCTTCCTCGGCGGCGCGAAGGCTGTAATAGACGTAAGACTTGTTGCCGACCTTGATTTCCCGGCGGGCTTTCAGGCTGTCTACAGACGCCATTCTAAGGATCCTTCTCTGTCCACGGCCGCCCGAAAACCTCTCCCGGGATCACGCGCTAATCGGAAGGGACGCACAGGTTCCGCCTCCGCGCCGCGTACCACCCTGAACGACTGGAGGGGGGCGACCGGCCGCTTCTTAGCGCCACCTCTGCCCAACGTCCATGTCGCGCGCGGGGTCTTGGCATGTTGAGAGTTGTTCTCATTAAGGATCTGGCGATTTCGCGTGGCGAGCGAAGGCTGTTTTCAGGCCTGAACTTGACCTTGAGCGCCGGAGAGGCGGCGGCGCTGGTCGGCCGCAACGGCGCGGGCAAGACCAGCCTGCTTCGATCCGTCGCGGGGCTGCTCCGTCCCGCCGAGGGCGCGATCGCCTTCGAGGGCGAGGCCGGGCCGATCGAGGCCGAGACCGCGAGGGCCGAACACCTGCACTTATTGGGACACCAGGACGGGCTGAAATCCAGCCGCACGGCCTGGGAGGAGCTGCGGTTCCAGACCCTGTGGACCGGCGGGACCGAGGAGTCGGCCCGCGCCGCCGCCAAACGGTTCGACCTCAACCGCCTGCTGGACCTCGAAGTCCGCCGCCTGTCGGCCGGCCAGCGTCGGCGCCTGGCCCTGGCGCGGCTGGCGGCCAGCCCCCGGTCGCTATGGCTGCTGGACGAGCCGATGGCGCCGCTGGACGCGGCCCAGCGCGCGGCGTTCGGGGCGGTGATGGCCGAGCATCTGGCCGGCGGCGGCATGATCCTGGCCTCGGTGCACGATCCGCTGCCCATTCCCGCCCGGTCAGTGGAGGTCGGCGCATGAAGGCGTTCGGCGTCCTCCTGCGGCGGGAGCTGGCCCTGGCCTGGGGCCGGGGCGGCGGGCCGCTTCTGGCTTTGACCTTCTATGCCTGTGTCGTCGTGTTGCTGCCGATGGCCTCTGGCCGCGCGCCCGAACGCCTGGCCGCCATCGCGCCGGGCATCGCCTGGCTGGCCTTGGCCCTGGCGGCGCTGCTCTCCCTCGAGCGGTTGTTCGAGCGCGACTACGAGGACGGGACCCTGGACCTGCTGGCGCTGGGCCCCGCGCCGCTGGAAGCCGTCGCCGTCGCCAAGTGCCTGGCCCAGTGGCTGGCCACCGGCGCGCCCCTGGCCCTGGCGGCTCCGGTCGCGGCCTTGATGCTGGGCGCGGAGGTGAAGGTCATGCCGCTCTTGGTGCTTTGCGCCCTGGCTGGAGGCCTGGCCTTCGCGTTCCTGGGCGGGCTGGGCGCGAGCCTAGCGCTGGGCAGCAAGCGCGGCGGCCTGCTGGTGGCGGTGATCGTCCTGCCGCTGTTCGCCCCGCCGGTGATCTTCGGGGCCGGGGCGCTGGACGGGTATTCGGCGGGGCTGCCGTGGACCGGCGGGCTGCTGCTGCTGTTGGCCTATTGCGTGGCGGCGGTGGCGTTGTCGCCGGTGGCGATGGGCGCGGCGTGCCGGAACGCGTTGGACTAGCGGGCCCGCAAACCTCGTCCTTCGACAAGCTCAGGATGAGGTTTTCTACTGAAACGCTATAAAAGTAGCCCTCATCCTGAGCCTGTCGAAGGACGAGGGCGGCCCCTCAGGCCGTCGGCGCGACCGTCGCCTGCACATCTCCGATCGCCGCCTTCTTCTCTCCCAGCACCACCAGCAAACTCCCGCCGATGATCAACGCCCCACCGGCGAACAGCGCCGCGGTCAGGTGGTCGCCGAACAGCAGCACGCCGCAGGCCGCGCCGATCAGGGGCTCGATATTGATGAACACCCCGGCGCTGGCCGCCCCGACCCGCGCCGCGCCGTACTGCCAGGCGGCGGTGGCCAGCAAGGTCGCCAGCACGCCCTGGGCCACGATCGCGGCCCAGACCGGCGCGGTCAGATCCAGCTTCGGCGGGCCATGCATGAAGAACGCGATCGGCAACACCGTCGCGGCGGCGATGATGATCGACACCGCCGGAATGGCCATGGCGTTCGGAGCCTTCGGCGCACGCCGCAAGGTCAGCAGCCAGGCCAGGAACAGGAACAGCGCCCCGATCGACAGGGCCACGCCATAGGGCGAGCTGGCGCCGTCCGGCTTGCCGGCGATGCAGGCCGCGCCCAGCGTCGCCGCCGCCACGCCGGCCCACGACATCTTCGAGACCTTCTCGCCCAGCACCTTGGCGCTGACGGCGATCAGGGCCGGCATGGCGCCGACCAGCAGCGCCGCCACCGTCACCGACACATGCGCCAGGCCCTCGAACTGGACCATGAAGGCCACGCCGTAGAGCACGCCGGCCAGCAGCACGACCGGCGACTTGAACAGGGCCCGCACCTCGGGAGCGCGCAAGGCGAACGGCGCGGCGGCCAGGGCGGCGACCGCGAAGCGCAGCAGCACCATGTGGCTCGAGTCCGTCTGGGTCAGGATCAGCTTGCCGGTCGGAAAGCCCAGACCCCAGCAGAGGCCCGCCATGGCCAGGGCGACGAAAGCGAGTGACTTCATGGCGGACTCCCCAATAGGCGAAAAGGCGTAAGCGAGCGGGCAGGCGCGCACGGCGGCTCGCGCGCGCTGTCTAGAGGATGACGATCCCGGATGTGGCAGCTGACATAACGCGCGCCAGCTTGAGCGCAAGGCGCGTGTCTCCGCCGCCCGCCAATCATGTAACATTGTTCATGAATCCGGACATTTTCGCGCCATATCGCGATGGCCAAGCTCTCGCCCATCAACACCAGAGGGAGCTCACAACCCATGCGTAATCTGCTTGTTCGCCTGGCGCTCGCGGGCGCCGCCGTCACCGTCCTGACCGCCGGCGCCGCCTCGGCCCAGATCCCTGCGCCGCCGCCCCCGCCGGCTCCGCCCGCGCCCCCGGCCCCGCCGCTGCCGCCCCTGGACGCCTTGATGGCCATGGGCCCGGACATGGCCATGATGGGTCCCCACTTCCGCGCCCCGGATCCGGAAAAGCGCGCCCAGCGCCTGCGCGACGTCCTGCAGCTGCGTCCTGACCAGGACCGCGCCCTGAAGGCCTATGTCGAAGCCACAGCGCCTAAGCCCTTCGTGATCAAGAAAGAAGCGGCCAAAGACGGCGCCGACCCCGCACCGCCGACCACGCTGGAACGCCTGGACCACATGACCAAGGCCGCCGACGCCATGAAGGCTCGCGCCGAGGCCACGCGCGCCTTCTACCTGGCCCTGACCCCCAGCCAGCAGAAAACCTTCGACGTGCTGGGCATGGACAGCCGCGAAGGCGGCGGTTTCCACGTCCACCGCCTCGACACCCGTGGTCCGCAGGTCTTCAAGAGCGGCGACCGCAAGGTCATTATTCAACGCAAGGTCGGCTGACCCCGATCGAGCGTGAAGGCGCGGCGTGCCTGCACACGTCGCGTCTTCTCAGCTTCCGTAGCCATACGGCCATTGCCCGCGCCGACGCGCCGCTCTAGAGCGTGGACATGGACGCGCGCCACACGTTCGATTTCCTGACCAATCCCGAGCGGTTCATGGCCTTCTCGCGATGGGCCGCGCCGCTATTGGGCGGGCTCTCCGCGATCGCCGCCATCGCCGGCCTGGTCATGACCTTCCTGGTTCCCGAGGACTATCAGCAGGGCGACACGGTGCGGATGATGTTCATCCACATCCCGGCCGCCTCGTTGTCGATCTTCATCTATGTCTGCTTAGGGGTCGCCAGCTTCCTGGCGCTGGTCTTCCGGCAAGCCCTGGCCGATCTCGCCGCCCAGGCCTGCGCCCCGATCGGCGCGGTCTATACGCTGCTGGCCCTGATCACTGGCTCGCTGTGGGGCAAGCCGATGTGGGGGACCTGGTGGGTGTGGGACGCCCGCCTGACCTCGGTGCTGGTGCTGCTGCTGTTCTATCTGGGCTACATGGCCCTGCGCGGGTCGCTGGAAGACGAGCAGAAGGCCGCCCGCGCCGCCGCCATCCTGGCCCTGGTCGGCCTGATCAACCTGCCGATCGTCAAGTTCTCGGTCGACTGGTGGAACACCCTGCACCAGGGCTCCTCGACCTTCATGGCCAAGAAGGGCGACGGCCTGCCGGCGATCTATGCCTGGCCGGCGGTGCTGATGGGCCTGGCCTATCTGGGCGGGTTCGGGGCGCTATGGCTGGTGCGCATCCGCGCCCTGGTCTGGCGGCGCAAGGCCCGCAGCCTGTCGCTGAAACTGGCCGAGACCGCCCGATGAACTTCGATTTCGACGCCGGCAAGTACGCCGCCTATCTGTGGCCGGCCTTCGCGATCTCGGCGGTCGCCTTCGCCTGGTTGATCGCCGACAGCGTGGCCGGCGCCCGGCGCTGGAAACAGCAGACCGAACGCCTGCAGGCCGAGCTGGACGAGTTGAAATCGTGAAACGCTGGCTGGCCTTCACGCCGCTGCTGGTGCTGATCGCCATGGCGGCCCTGTTCGCGGGCTATGCCCTCAAGCGCGACCCGCACGTCCAGCCGCACGCCCTGGTCGGCAAGGCCATGCCTGCGCCGCTGCTGCCCGAGTTGGCCAGCGGCCGCAACGCGCCGATCCGCCAACCGAGCGACGGCCCCATTCTCGTGAACTTCTTCGCCTCGTGGTGCGCGCCCTGCGAGGTCGAGCACCCGCAGCTGATGGCCCTGAAGGCCCAGGGCGTGAAGGTGGTCGGCATCGCCTACAAGGACGCGCCGGCCAACACCCAGGCTTTCCTGGGCCGCCTGGGCGATCCCTTTGCCGAGCGCCTGGTCGACCGTGACGGTCGCGCGGGCTTCGAGTTCGGCGTCACCGGCGTGCCCGAGACCTATCTGGTCGGCTCCGACGGCATGATCATCGCCAAGCACACCGGTCCGCTGACTCCGGACGCGGCCGAAGAGCTGCTGAAGAAGGCCCGCTAGCCCTTCACCGGGACGCAGGTCTTGGGCCCCGCGGTCAGGCGCTCCAGGCCGGCGATCATGGCCAGCGCCTCATCCTTCGCGATCGGTCGCAGTGCGCCGCGCCCCTCGGCGACCTGGTAGTCGCAATCCAGCAGCTTGAAGGGCGGCTTCTCGTCGGTCGTGTGGCGCTCGACCACCATCCGGCCGGCCGACATCCAGACCGAGCTCACGTCCGTCACCAGCACCTGGCGTTCCGGCGAGCGGACCCAGGTCTCGCCCTTGCTCCCGACCGAGATCTGGTAGCCGTTCGGCAGCACCTGTTTGCCCGGCATCATCGAGCCGACCATGGCGGCGATAAACAGCCCGACCGCGATCAGGACGATCAGGAAGATGATCTTCTGCCGGTTCACGGGCTCTCCGAGGAACGAGGTGCGCTCACTGGTCGCGGACCTATCCTGTTAACTCCGCGTTGACCATACTCGCCGAAGTTCTGTTAACCATGTTACAGTCCGCGTCATGAGCAACGTCCGTCCCGCCGGTTGGCCGTCCGTCCCGTCGAAGCCCGCGTCCGCACCCGCCACGGGTCCGGCCGCTTCGACGCGCGCGGCGTTCTTCCAGCAGGCCCTGGGCGACGCGGCTCCCACCCGTCCGGCCGCCGCGCCCTCGACGGTGCAGATGCAGACCATGGCTCAGCCCCAGCAGCGCCCCGCGCCGCAGAAGCCGTTCGTGCAGCCCGACGCCCAGCCGCAGAAGATCCTGCGCCCGGGCTCGCTGCTGAATATCGTGGTCTAGTCGATTGCTGGCGACGGCCGGGCTGCTGCTGCTCCTTGCCTCGCCTCGCTTGACGGCTGATTTTGGACTGACGCCGTTCTTGCCTCTCGCTCCCGCCAAGACACCCGCGCCGGACTACGTGGCCGGCGGTTCACCCGTCGTGACGAAGGTCGTACTGGCTTGCGGCGGCCGCGAGGCGCGCGCGCTGACCCACACCGACGGTGCAGCTTCGGTGGTCTTCGCGCCCACCCGCACCACGCCTCGAACGATCGCCTGTATCGAGGCCAAGCTGCCTCAGGTCACAGTCCGGGAAGCCCCTTAGGCCGCCTTCTTCGCGGCCTTGTCCTTCTTGGGCTTCTTGTCCTTTTTCGGCTTCTCAGCCTTCGGCGCCTTCAGCTTCTTGGCCTTGGGCTCGGTTTCGGCCGGATGCAACTCGGCGCCGGCCATGTCGGACAGCAGGTCCAGGAAGCCTTCTCGCTTGCCGGGCTTCAGCAGCGCCAGGATGCGGGCGTCGGCCATGCCGACCATCGGGCGGATGGTCTCCAGTGCTTCGCGGCCAGCCTCGGTCAGGCGGACGCTGTTGGCGCGGGCGTCCTCGCTGGAGCGCTGACGCTCCAGGTGGCCCTTGGTGATCATGCGGGCGACCATGTCGGCGAGGGTCGAGCGGTCGATGCCGGTGGCGCGGACCAGGGCCGTCTGGGTGACGCCCTCGTTCTCGGCCACGGCGGCCAGCACGGCGAACTGGCGCTGGGTGACCCCGGCCTCGCCGCACTCTTCGGCATAGATGTCGAGCGCCAGTTGCAAGACCCGGTGCAGCAGGTGGCTGGGCGAGCGCTCCAGGAGACCCCCGACCGTCTTCTCGCCCTTGCTCTTGGCCATGCTCGCGTCCCCAAAATCCGCACGGCCTGCCTCGGCCGACGGAAGAACGCTACCATCCTAACACGTCGATTTGACGACAACGGTCCGTGGACGGCGGATACCTAGAAGCCGGCGTCCGGGGGCTCTACGGCCGTCGGCTCGTCGCCCTTGGCCATGTGCTTCATCATGAAGGGCACCTGGGTGGCGACGAACACCAGCGCCAGCGGCAACAGACCGATACGGAACTTCACCCAGGTGTCGGTGCCCTGGGTATTGCGGACGATCTCGTTCAGCAGGGCGACCACCGCGAAATAGCCGCCGTAGCGCAGGGTCAGGGTGCGCCAGGCTGCGTCCGGCAGATGCAGGGCCTCGCCCATGATCAGCTTCAACGGCTGGCGACCCGTCAGCACACCGCCAAACAGGAAGGCGGCCAAAGCGAGGTTGATCACCGTCACCTTGACCTTCACGAACACGTCGCTGTGGAAAATCAGGCCCAGGGTCCCGAAGATCAGCGCCATGCCGCCGAAGAACAGCGGCAAGAGAGCTAGGCGGCGCTCGACCGCATAGCCGATGGCCAGGGCCGCGGCGGAAGCCGCCACCAGCACCCAGGTCGCCTTCTGGAAGTCCTTGGTGATGAAGTAGGCCGCGCCGAACGCCAGGGCCGCGCCGTAGTCGACGACCGTCCGAACCCAGCCGTTGTTCTTCTTAGGGGCCTCTGCCGGCGCTTCGCTCACGGATCAGTCCTTCAGGCCGACGAGGGAGCGCGAGAAGGCGCGGGCGTCGAAAGGTTGCAGGTCCTCGACGCCTTCGCCGACGCCGATCAGCTTGATCGGGCTGTCGGAGGCGCGCGCCACCGGCACCAGCACCCCGCCGCGCGCGGTGCCGTCCAGCTTGGTCATGACAATCCCGGACACGCCGACCTGGTTGCCGAAGATCTTCTCCTGGGCCAGGGCGTTGCGGCCGACCGTGGCGTCCAGCACCAGCAGGGTCTCGTGCGGATAGTCCGGATCGACCTTCTTCACGACACGGATGACCTTGAGCAGCTCGTCCATCAGGCCCTGCTTATTCTGCAGACGGCCGGCGGTGTCGATCAGCACGACGTCGTAGTGCTCGGCCTTGGCGTGCTCGACCGCCTCATAGGCCAGGGCGGCGGCGTCCGAACCCGTGGGCTTGGACATGAAGTCGGCCCCGGCCCGGTCGGCCCAGACCTTCAGCTGCTCGACGGCGGCGGCCCGGAAGGTGTCGCCGGCAGCGATCAGGACGCGCGCGCCCTTCTCGGTCAGGTCGGCGGCGATCTTGCCCAGGGTCGTGGTCTTGCCCGAGCCGTTGACGCCGATGAACAGCACCACATAGGGACGCGGACCGTTCAGCGGGTCGAAGTCACCCTGGCGGTCGGAAAGCTCGGCGGCGATCAGCTCGGCCAGGGCTTCCTTGACCTCGTCGTCGGTCGACGACTTGCCGAAACGCGCCTTGCCGAAAGCCTCGGTGATACGGGCGGCGATCTGCGGACCAAGGTCCGCCTCGATCAGCATCTCTTCCAGCGCGTCCAGCTGTTCCTGGTCCAGGGGCTTCTTGGTGAAGACCCCGGTGACCTGGTCGGTCATCTGCTGGGAGGACCGGGTCAGGCCTGACGTCAGGCGCTGGAACCAGCCTTTTTTCTGCTCGGGCTTATCGCTCATCCGCGCTCCTTTAGGGGAACGGGCGAAAGTGTAAATCGGATATTACCGCCACATGGTTCACGAGGTCGGGTGCGCCGTGCCATGTACGGGCATGGACGTGCACCTAGACCCCCTCGGGACCGCGCTTTTCTGGCTCGACTACGCCGCCGCGGCCGTTTTCGGGGCAACCGGCGCCCTCGCGGCCGCTCGGCGCAAGCACGACATCATCACCTTCGGATTCTTCGCCGCCATCACCGGGGTGGGCGGCGGGACGCTGCGCGACCTGCTGATCGGGGCGCCGGTGTTCTGGGTGCAGCGGCCGGGCTACATTCTGGCGTGCTTGGCGGCGGCCACGGTGGTCTGGCTGCTGGGCAAGCGCGGCTGGCGGTTCCGGGCGCTGCTGTGGCTGGACGCCCTGGGCATGGCCGCCTACGCGGTCGTCGGCACGGCCAAGGCGCTGAGCCTGGGGGTGCATCCGTTCAGCGCCGTGGTCATGGGGGTTTTGACCACCGCCTTCGGCGGCGTGATCCGGGATGTGCTGGCCGAGGAGCCCAATCTGCTGCTGCGGCGGGAGATCTACATCACCGCGGCCTTGCTGGGGGCGGGGGTGTTCGCGGTGTTGCAGCTGCTGGGGGCGCCGTTCTGGCCGGCGGGCATCGCGGGGTTTGTCGCGGCGTTCGGGCTGCGGGCTTGTGCGATCAAGTTCGGATGGTCGCTGCCGGGGTTTGCGGGAGAAGACGCCGAGTAGGCCCCTCCACCGCCTTCGGCGGTCCCCCTCCCCCAAGAGGGGGAGGAGAGAAAGCTCCTCGCGCTCGGTGCATGTGGTGCGTTCTCCCTCCGCCCCGTTTGGGGGCGGACAGACCTGCGCAAGCAGGTCAGGTGGGGGCCTGTGCTGAGTTTCAGGTATCCCGATCCGGGTGCTGCCGGCTGACCACAGGCGTGCTGGACCCGCCCATCGGCGGCCGCACCGGCATCTCCGCCAGGTGCTCCATCCACGCCGGCCGGCTTTCGACCGCCAGCTGCACCCCCGGCTCGACCGCCGACGGATCGTCGAACGCAAACACCGCCAGGTCGATCTTCTCGTCGCTGTATTCGTAGGTCAGCGGCGTCCCGCAGGCCGCGCAGAAGCCGCGCTTGACCGCGTCCGAGCTCTGGAACACCGAACGCTTGCCGCGCGTCCAGGTCAGGTCGGCGACGTTCACCGTCACCAGCGCCCCGAACGGCCCGCCGAACGCCTTCTGGCACATGCGGCACCAGCAGATGGAGGCGCGGCCGGGCTGGCCGTCCACCCGGAACCGCACCGCGCCGCACTGGCAGCCGCCGCTCAACATCGCCCTACTCCTTCGGCGTCAGTTTGAACGTCACCTTGTAGCCGTCGTGGTCCGACAGCACGGGCTCGCTGGCCCCGTCGAAGGTGGCCTCGACCGCGGTCGGGATCACCTCGACCGCGTCGCCGTTCAGGAAGCCGATCAGGTCCTGGGTGTTCAGCCAGGGCGCGTCGCCGTCATATGAGATCTGGGTGTCGCAGGCGCCCGGCCGCTCGTGGCACCAGCGGCTGACCACCATGAACGGATATTCGGTCATCACGTAATCGAAGCGTCCCGCCGAGTGACGGACATTGAAGTCGCCGCCGACGATCAGCGGCGCGCCGGGCGTGCGCGCGACCTGCAGGAACCGGCCCAGTTCCTCGGCCTGCAGGTGGTGGGCGGCGTTGGAGCGATTGCTGGGCACCTTCGAGGCGCCGTGCGAATTCAGGTGCGTGTCGACGATCTCGACCGGGGTCGGCAGGCCGGGAACCTGCACCGCCACCAGCATCACGCTCTTGTTGGCCAGGCAGTCCAAGCCCGCGCAGTAACGGTAGGCGTGCGACTTCACCCATTCGATCGGGTGATTGCTCAGCACCCACAGGCCGCTGGAGCCCCACTTGCCCAGACCCTCGCCCTTGCCGCGATACTTCACGCGGCGATAGTCCGGCTTGTCGCCCTTCAGATAGTCGGTATCCCGCTGGCCCTTGCGCGGACCGCGCGCGACGTAGGGATAACCGCTCAGGTCGACCAGGTCCCAGACCTCGTCGCGAAAGCCTTCCTGGATCAGGACGACGTCGGGCTCAGTCCCCTCGGACCGCATGGCGGCCAGCTCGTGACCGATCTTCTGGATCGCCTTGCCGCGACCGTGCCGGACCGGCCAGGGCAAGCCCTCGACATTGTAGGTCATGACGCTGAGGGACACGGGCTTTGACCCAACAGGTGCGGGTTCCGCCGCCCGCGCCGGAACGGCGGTCAGCAGGGCCAGGGCCAGCAGGGTCCAGACCGGTCGAATCAGGCGACGCGCTCCGCTAAGACGTGAGCGCCATCGTGGCCGGTAATTGTGAAGGCTACGATCTCGCCCAGCGGCGCGGCGCCCTCGAAGCGGATCTCGGTGAAGTCATCGGCGCGAGCGACGCCCTCGCGCTCGACCAGGCCCGGCAGGGTGCGGCCGACCTGGCGCTGCAGGTGGCGCTCCAGCCCGCGCTGGCCCGCTTCGCGCAGGCGGCGGGCGCGGTCCTTGATCACCGGACCCTTTACGGGCGGCATCCGCGCGGCCGGGGTGCCGGGGCGGGCGCTGTAGGGGAACACGTGCAGGAAGGCCAGACCCGCCTCCTCGACCAGCTTCAGCGTGTTTTCGAACGCCTCTTCGGTCTCGGTCGGGAAGCCGGCGATCAGGTCGGCGCCGAAGGCGGTGTCGGGGCGCACGCGGCGCACCTCGGCCACCAGCTTCAGCGCGTCCTCGCGGCTGTGACGGCGCTTCATGCGCTTGAGGATCATGTTGTCGCCGGCCTGCAGGGACAGATGCAGGTACGGCATCAGCCGGACTTCCGTCTCCAACAGCTTGAAGAGGTCCGGATCGATCTCGGCCGCGTCGATCGACGACAGGCGCAGGCGCGGCAGGTCCGGGACCATGCGCAGGATGCGGCCGACCAGCTGGCCCAACGTGGGCGTACCGGGCAGGTCCGTACCCCAAGAGGTGACGTCGACGCCGGTCAGCACGACCTCGCGATAGCCCTCGGCGGCTAGCTTGCGGACCTGTTCGACGACCTCGCCGGCCGGGGCCGAGCGCGAGTTCCCGCGACCGTAGGGAATGATGCAGAAGGTGCAGCGGTGATCGCAGCCGTTCTGGACCTCGACATAGGCCCGGGCGCGATCCTTGAGGCCATCGATCAGGTGACCCGCGGTCTCCTTGATCGACATGATGTCGTTGACCCGCACACGGGTGGAGGTGTCCATCAGCGCGCCCGGCGCGGCCTTCTCGGCGTTGCCCAGCACGAGGTCGACCTCGGGCATGGCGGCGAAGGCGGCCGGATCGACCTGGGCGGCGCAGCCCGTGACGATGATCCGCGCGCCCGGACGCTCACGACGAGCCTTGCGGATCGCTTGGCGGGCCTGGCGCACGGCCTCGTTGGTCACCGCGCAGGTGTTGAACACCACCGCGTCCGACAGGCCGTCGGCGGCGGCGCGGGCCCGCATGGCCTCGCTCTCATAGGCGTTGAGGCGGCAGCCGAAGGTGACGACGTCGACGCCGTCCGGGCCGGACATCGTCGTCGCCGGACCGCCCTCCTCGCCGACTTCGGGCTTGGGCTTCGGGGCCGCCTTGATGACGGTGTAGGTGGTCACTTGCCCACGAACGCCGCGAAGGCGTCCTTCCAGTCCTTGTGCCAGCGCGACAGGGCCGGGCGGTTCTCGATGATGTCGCCCAGGGCCCAGGCCATGCGCTTTTCATCCAGCGAACGCGGCACGTCGTTGTCGGGGCACAGGATGTAGAAGTCGCCGGCCTCGATGCGGGCCAGCATGAAGTGCACGACCTGCTCGGGCGTCCAGGCGGCGGCGGGCTTATCGCCCGGACCGCGCTTGGTCATGCCGGTGAAGGTGTAGCCGGGGATCAGCAGGTGCGCCGTGACCTGGCAGCCTTCGGTCTCGCGCAGGGTGTGGGCAAGACCCTCGGTCAGCGACTTCACCGCCGACTTGGAGACGTTGTAGGCCGTGTCGCCCGGCGGCTGGGTGATGCCCTGCTTGGAGCCGGTGTTGATGATCAGGCCCGGTTCGCCCGAGGCGGCCATCGCCTCGCCGAACACCTGGACGCCGTTGATCACGCCCCACAGATTGACGTCGAGGATGCGCTTCCAGGCGTCGTCGCCGGCAAAGGCGTCGCCGCCGCCGCCGACCCCGGCGTTGTTCATCAGGATGTCGACGCAGCCATAGGCCTCGAACGCGGCGGCCTTCAGCGCCTCGACGGCGGCGCGGTCGGCGACGTCGGTCGGGACGGCCAGGGCGCCGATGGCTTCAGCTTCTGCCTTAAGCTTGCGGCCGGTGATGTCGGCCATGACGACGTTGAGGCCCAGCTCCCGGAACGTCTTGGCCGCGGCCAGGCCGATGCCGTCGGCGGCGCCGGTGATGACGGCGGTGTTGCCGGCCGCGAGGGCGGGATGGAGGCTCATGCGGCCTCCGGAAGCTTACCGGCGAAGTCCATGCTGACCGGACCGGTCATGATCACGTGGCCGTCGCTCTCGCGCCATTCGATGACCAGCGAGCCGGTCTCGAACTCGACCCGGGCCTTGCGGTCGGTCAGGCCGCGACGCACGGCGGCGACCTGAGCCGCGCAAGCGCCGGTGCCGCAGGCGGCGGTCAGGCCCGCGCCGCGTTCCCAGACCTTCAGCTGGATGTGGTCGCGGCTGGCGATGTGGGCGAAGCCGACATTGACGCCTTCCGGGAACAGCGGGTGGTGCTCGACCAGGCTGCCGGTCTTGGTGGCGAAGTCGTCGGTCACCGGGGCGTCGACGAAGAACACCACGTGCGGATTGCCCATCGAGACGCAGACCGGCGTGTGGACCAGCGGCGCGTCGATCGGACCGACCTGCAGCTCGACCCGCTCGGTGTTCATCTCTTCGGAGAGGGGAATTTGCGTCCAGTCCAGGCCGGGCTGGCCCATATCGACTGTCACCAGCTTCTCGCCGGCCGCGACACCAGACAGACGACCCGCGACCGTGTCGAAGGCCACCGCCTCCTTGCCCGAGGACTGCATCAGCAGCCACGCCACGCAGCGGGTGCCGTTGCCGCAGGCGCCGGTCTCCTCGCCATCCGAATTCCAGAAGCGCACATAGGCCGACGCGCCTTCCGAGCGCGGCGGGTCGATGGCGATAACCTGGTCGCAGCCCACCCCGCCGTCTCCCCGTTTGGCAATCTTGCGGATCTCCTCGGGAGTCGGTTCGAAGCTCTGGGTCTGGGTCTCGATGACGACGAAGTCGTTGCCGAGCCCGTTCATCTTCAGGAAGGTGCGGCTCATGACGCGGCTATATAGTGGAAAGCGGCGCGAAATGCACCGCAGCGAGGCAACGCAGTAGGATGACGACCACGGATGTTCGCGAGCAGCTGGCGCAGGCGATGCGCGAGCGGCTGCTGATGCGTTTCCACCGGCGCTTCGAGGACGGCTGGGTGCGGGGCTACGTCGTCGGGATCGGGCCGGAGTTCCTGATGCTGTGCGAGGTCAGCGATCACCTGCGTTTCAACGGCTTCGGCTGCTACAGCCTGGCCGAGATCAAGAACCTGCAGCCCGCGCCCTATCCCGAGTTCGTGGAGGCGGCGCTGGAAAAGCTGGGCCAGGTCCAGCCCGAAACGCCGGCCGTGGCCCTGAACAGCATCGACGACATCGTCACCACCGCCGGCAACCTGTTCCCCGTCATCACGGCCTATAGCGAGGCGCAGGTCCATATCGGCGCGGTGGTCAGCCTGGACGGCGGGGTGGTCTGGATGCGCGACATCGGCCCCGACGCGGCCTGGGATCCGCAACCCTCGGCCCGGCGGTTGGACGACCTGACGCGGATCGACTTCGGCGGCGCCTACGAGACGGCCCTCGCTTTGGTCGGCGGGCCGCCGCCCGCGCCGGTCGAGGCTCCGGTGCTGCGCCTGGTCGCCGACAATGGCTGAAGAACTCCGTATCCGCGCTCGCCTGAGGGCGCTCTATCACGGGGCCTCGCCGACGGCGGTGGCGTTCCGCTACGCGATCATCCTGATCGATCTGGCGATCATCGCCTTCTTCATCGCCGCGCCGCTGATGCAGCATCACGGCCTGACCTTCTACCTGATCGACTATGGCGTGGCGGCGTTCCTGGGCGCGGACTTGGCCGCGCGAGCCGTGGCGCATGGCGACACCAAGTCGTGGCTGAAGAAGCCGATCGTCTGGCTGGACCTCTTCGTGCTGGCCACCCTGCTGTTCCCGGCCTGGCTGTTCAATTTCGGCTTCCTGCGCGTGCTGCGCCTGTGGACCCTGATCCACAGCGAGTTCTTCTGGCGCACGGTCGGGCGGCGTTATGACGACACGCGGGTCGAGGACATCACCCGCGCGGCCAGTTCGCTGCTGACCTTCATCTTCGTGGTGACGGGCTTCGTCTATACGAGCTTCGTGGGTCGCCACGACGGCATCGGCGGCTATGTCGACGCCCTCTATTTCACCGTCACCAGCCTGACGACAACGGGCTATGGCGACGTCACCCTGCCGGGCGTGTGGGGCAAGCTGCTGTCCATGGCGGTGATGCTAGGCGGGGTGTCGCTGTTCATCGGCCTGATCCAGTCGATCCTGCGACCGCACAAGGTGATCTATCAGTGCCACGACTGCGGCCTGCGCCGGCATGATCCGGACGCCGTGCACTGCAAGGCCTGCGGCGTTCTTCTGAACATTCCCGACGACGGGGTCTGATCGTTCCGGGGAAACTCTAGCGTGAGGGAAATTATCCGCTACCGTCACCGGCTTCGCCGCCCCTATCGCGGCGCCAGCCGGATGCCTAGATGCGTAAGCTCCTCCTCGCCCTCCTCGCCTCCACGAGTCTGATGACCCTGACCCCCGCGATCGCCGCCGACACGAAACCGGCCGAAGCCCGCACCCCGCTGAACGAACTGGGCAAGGACGATCCCTACATCTGGATGGAGGAGATCGAGGGGACCCGCGCCCTGGACTGGGCCAAGGCCCAGAACGCCAGGACCCTGCCGGTCCTGCAGGGCGACACGCGTTATGCGCAGCTGCACGACGACGCCCTGACGATCGTCAACGCCAAGGACCGCATCCCCGGCGTGACCTTCCTGGACGACAACAACCTGCGCAACTACTGGCAGGACGCCGACCACGTGCGCGGCGTCTGGCGCCGCACCACCCTCGACAGCTATCGCACGGCCCAGCCGGTTTGGGAGACCATCCTGGACATGGACGCCCTGGCCAAGGCCGAGGGCAAGAACTGGGTCTTCAAGGGCTCCGACTGCCTGGCGCCCGAGGCCCGCTACTGCCTGCTGTCGCTGTCGAACGGCGGCAAGGACGCCGTGGTTGTGCGCGAGTACGACACTCAGACCAAGACCTTCGTCGCCGGTGGTTTCGAGCTGCCCGAGGGCAAGCACCGCTTCGACTGGATCGACAAGGACACCCTGATCGTCGCCACCGACTGGACGCCGGGCGAGGTGACGACCTCGGGCTATCCCTATGTGGTCAAGCTGGTCAAACGCGGTCAGCCCTTGTCGGCCGCCAAGGAAATCTATCGCGGCGCCAAGGACGACGGCGGCTACGGCGTCAGCCCCGCCGTGCTGCGCGACCATGACGGCGTGGTGCAGGCGGTGTTCGTGCTGCGCCCGCTCGACACCTTCAACGCCGAGACCCACCTGGTCGTCGGCGACAAGACGGTGAAGCTGCCCTTCCCGCTGAAGTCGTCGATCCAGGCGCTGGTCCAAGGCCAACTGGTGTTCAGCGTCGAGCAGGACTGGGCCGCCCAGAACCTGAAGACCGGCGACCTGGCCGCCTTCGACCTGGCCGCCCTGAAGGCCGATGCCGACAAGGCCAAGGCGACGCTGATCCTGCGACCGACCGCTCGCGAGGCGGTGCAGAACGTCAACGCCACCCGCGACCGGCTGGTCGTGGCCGTGACCGAAAACGTCAAGGGCGCGGCCTATGCCTATGAGGTCAAGAACGGCGCCTGGACCCGCAAGAAGCTGGATCTGCCGGCCAACGCGACCGTCACCCTGGGCTCGGCCTCGGACAAGGACGACCGCTTCTTCGTCAGCGTCACCGGCTATCTGACCCCGACCACCTACTGGCTGGCCGACGCGGCCACCGGCAAGCTGGACCAGGTCAAGGCCGCTCCGGCCAAGTTCGACGCCTCGACCCACGTGGTCGAGCAGTTCGAGGCCACCTCGTCGGACGGGGTGAAGGTCCCCTACTTCGTCGTGCGGCCCAAGGGCCAGAAGCCCGACGGCTCGGCCCCCACCCTGCTCTACGCTTACGGTGGCTTCCAGGTGTCGATGACGCCCAGCTATTCGGGCGTGATGGGCAAGCTGTGGCTGGAGCGCGGCGGCACCTATGTGGTGGCCAACATCCGCGGCGGCGGCGAGTTCGGCCCGTCCTGGCACGAGGCGGCGCTGAAGGAGAACCGCCAGAAGGCCTATGACGACTTCTTCGCCGTCTCGCAGGACCTGATCACCCGCAAGATCACCTCGCCGCGTCGGCTGGGGATCATGGGCGGATCGAACGGCGGCCTGCTGATGGGCGTGGCCCTGACCCAGCGGCCGGAGCTCTACAACGCCATCGTGGTGCAGGTGCCGCTGTTCGACATGATCCGCTACAGCCAGATCGGGGCCGGTTCCTCGTGGATGGGCGAGTATGGCGATCCGCAGATCCCGTCCGAGCGGGCGGTGATCGCCAAGTACGACCCCTATTCCAACCTCAAGGCCGGGAAGAAATACCCCGAGGTGTTCATCGAAACCTCGACCAAGGACGACCGCGTCCACCCCGCCCACGCCCGCAAGGCGGCGGCGCGGCTGGAAGAGCTTGGTTACCCGGTGCTGTACTACGAGAACGTCGACGGCGGTCACGCGGCCAGCGCCAACCTGGCCGAAACCGCCCGCCGCCAGGCGCTGGAGTTCATCTACCTGACCCGCAAGCTGATGGACTGAACACTTTGAGATAACGGCGTCTCGTCAACCCTAAGGAAAGTTATCGGCGTCAGGATGCGCCGCGACTCATCCTCCCGTCGGGACGCCGTTCCTTGTCTATCGAAGTCGTCAAAGCCCTGGATCTCACGCCCGCCGACATCGCGCGGTGGGTCGATCTGCAGCGTGGCCAGACGCGACTGGACTCGCCATTCCTCTCGCCCCAGTGGGTCCTGGCCGTGGCCAAGGCCCAAGGTGACAAGGGTTCGGAAGTGAAGGTCGCCATCGAGCGCGGCCCCGACGGCCAGGCCCTGGCCTTCCTGCCGGCGCGCGTTCGGCAAGAGGTGGCCATGCCGGTCGGCGCGCCGATGTGCGACTATCAGGCCCTGGTCTCGGCGCCGGGCGCGGCCATGGATCCGCGCGACCTGCTGACCGCCCTGGGCGCGGTGCGCATCGACTTCTGCCACATGATGGCCGACGACGAGACCCTGGGCCGCCATGCGCGCGGCCGGGCCGACAGCTGGGTCGTCGAGATGCCCGACGGCTACGAGGCCTATGCCGCCGAGCGCAAAGCCGCCAACATCGGCGTGCTCAAGGACATCGACAAGAAACGCCGCAAGGCCGAGCGCGAGGTGGGCCCCTGCCGCTTCACCGCCATGTCCGACAGCCGCGCGGCCTTCGACCAGCTGATCGCCTGGAAGCGCGTGCAGCTCCTGCTGACCCACCAGACCGACCTCTTCAAGGCCCCGTGGGTCAACAAGCTGCTCGACGACCTGTTCGCCATGCGCGACGAAGCGTTCGGCGGCGGACTCTACACCCTGCATCTGGGCGAGCGCCTGGCCGCCGTGCACCTGCACCTGCGCGGCGAGCACACGATCCACGGCTGGCTGATCGCTCACAATCCAGACCTAGAACGTTATTCGCCGGGCCTGATGCTGTTCCAGGACATCCTGAAGAGCATGGACGGCACGGGCTATACGCGCCTGGACCTGGGCACCGGCGACTACCGCTTCAAGCGCGAGCTTTCCAACGCCCGCCAGACCGTGGTGTTCGGCTTCCTGGGCTCGCCCTCGGTCCCGACCCTGGTGCGCCACGCCGTCTATGGCGTGCGCAGCCTCGCCGAGTCCTTGCCGCTGGGCCGCATCTCCGAGATTCCCGGCAAGGCCATGCGCCGCATCGACCTGCTGCGCGGCTTGCACTAAGCGCCCGGCCGCAAGGTCACCTCGTGATGAACGAAAAGCTCGAGCCCACACCCACCCGGCTTGAACGGCTAGGCGCGACGGCAGCGCTTTGCCTGGCGCTCGCGACGGGTCTGGCCGCCCTGGCTCTATTCGTTTGGTGGCTCTACGAGGCCGCCATCCGTCACGCCGTCCGCGGACATCGCGGCGCGTGGGTGGAACTCGCCGACAGCCCCGGCCAGTTCTGGCTCCATGTTGGCTTGATCGCCTTCTGGGCCAGCCTTCTGCTAATCTGCATGACGTGGGTGATCCAGCGCCTGTCGGACAAGGACCGCCGAGCGGCGGCCGTGACACGGATCATTGGAACCTGGCGGCCGAAACGCTGAGAGGGCGTGCTCAATGCACCGCATTGATCCGCATCGCGCGCGGATCCACAGTGCCCGCCGCCCAGGCGCGGGTCCAGCCGTATTGCAGTTCGCCTTCCCGGAACGCGAAGCGGTCCAGGTGCTTGGCGACCACGTCTTCCAGGCGGGCCAGGCCCTCCAGGTCGGCGGCCTCGACGGTGATGTCCAGGCCGTCCGGATGGGCCGTCATCCGGCAGGTGCCGGCCGGCAGCGGGAAGAAGGCCGAGGTCTCGTCATACGTGACCTCGAACTTGTGGCCCCAGTGCTTGGCCAGCTGGATCATGTAGCGCGCCGCCTTTTCGGTGGCGACGCGGGCGTGGCTTTCCATGACCTGGCTTCCTTCTAGATGGCTTCGATCGCCTGGGCGGCGTCGTCCAGGACCTTGGCGACCGCGGCGATCTGCTCAGGCGTCAGTTGGCCGTGCAGTTTCAGCCGCAGCGCCGTCTTGACGTTCTCGCGGGCCCGCAGGATCTGCGGCGAGAAGGCGGCGCTGGCCTGGGCGGCCTCGGCCATGCGCTCGAACAGCGAGCGGACCGGGGCGTCGTTGCTGGTCAGGAAGGCCTCGCCCTCCGCGGTGATCGTGTAGAGCTTCTTGCCGCCGCCGGCGTCGCTGGCGGTGACGTAGCCCAGCTCTTCCAGCAGGGTCAGGGTCGGATAGACCACGCCGGGGCTCGGGCTGTAGGCGCCGCCGGCCGCCGTCTCGATGGCCTTGATCAGTTCGTAGCCGTGGCTGGGCTTCTCGGCGATCAATTTGAGCACCACGAAGCGCAGGTCGCCGTGGTCGAAGAACCGGCCCATGCGGCCGCCCCGGCCACGCGGACCGCCACGGTGATCGCCGTGAAAGCCGAACGGATGCCGGCCGTGATGCTCGTCGCCATGGCCCCAGCGGCCGCGATGATGATGATGGTGTCGTCCAAACATGTGTGTTTTAGATCCTATTCCGTTATATCGAAATGATAGATATATCGGATTGGTCGACCGTCAAGAGCTATTTTCGATATATCTGATTATGTCGCGTTGCTGCTGACGCGTTTCGACGTCACTAGCGTGCAAGACAAAAGCGCCTTAAGGCCGCCACCCCCTTGAGTTGGGTAGCCCGGAAGCGCGACTTCCGTGCAACACGACAGAAGCGTGACTGGAAATAGTCGGTTTCAATCTTGATACGGAAAGCGGCGTGAATACATGCCGCGTAACAGAAGCAGGAGCAGCAGGTTGCGCGAACTGGACCAAAGCCCGCGTTTGACGAACCACGGAGGGCGTTTCATCGCCGCCGGGGCGATCGCGGCCGCCGGTCTGCTGGCGCTCGCGCCGGCCGCCCGCGCCGAGGACCAGATCCCCACCGTGCCTGCTTCGGCCGCCAGTGCGGACTCGACCACCGCAGCCGCCGTCTACGATCCGATCGAAGGCTTCAACCGCGGCTCGTTCAAGCTCGGCATGGGCCTGGACAAGGCCATCTTCTCGCCGATCGCCCATGGCTACATCGCCGTCACGCCCAAGGTCGTACGCACCGGCGTCAGCAACGCGGTCTATAATCTGGGCGAGCCCAACACGATCATGAACCACGTGCTGCAGGGCAAGCCCAAGCGCGCCATGCGGTCGACCACCCGCTTCATCGTCAACTCGACAGTCGGCGTGCTGGGCCTGTTCGACGTGGCCGCCAAGATGCACCTGCCGCCGCGCGGCGCCGACTTCGGCCAGACGTTCGGCGTCTGGGGCGCGGGACCCGGCGCCTATCTCTACGTGCCCGGCATGGGCCCGCTGAACGTCCGCGACGGCGTCGGCCGCGCCCTGGATTTCGTCACCGACCCGGTCTCGCTGTATGTCGGCGGCCTCAGCACCGACTTTGGCAAGGCCCGCACGGGCGTCACCATCGTCGACCTGCGCGCCGACACCGATCCGGCCTTCCATGCGCTGGAAGACGCCGCCGATCCTTATGTCACCACCCGCTCGGCCTACAGCCAGTATCGCGACGCTATTGTCCGCGAAGCCACTGGCAAAGCCGAGGACCTGCCCGATTTCGATGCGCCGCCCCCCTCCCCCCAAACGGCGGCGCCCAAACCATGACCCTTCCCGGTAGTCACATGAAAAACACCCTCACCACCCGGCGCGGCGCCAACGCCGCGCTTTTGGCTTTCTTCGGGGCCGCCAGCTTCGCCGCAGCCAGTCCGGCCCTGGCTCAGAACGCCCGTGACCCGGGCGCCGAGGCCTTTGTCCAGACCAAGGCCCAGCGCGTCATCACCGTCCTGGCCAACAAGGGCATGAGCGACGCGCAGAAGAAGCAGGTCTTCCACCAGGCGGTCGACGAGCTGGCCGACGTGCCGCGCATCACCAACTTCGTGCTGGGCAAGTACGCCCGCACGATCTCGCCGGACCAGCGCGCCCGCTTCACGCCGGTGTTCCGCACCTACGCCGAGAACGTCTACCAGTCGCGCATCGACGACTATCGCGGCGAGCAGCTGAAGGTGACCGGCTCGGTCGTCCGCAAGCCCGGCGACGTGATCGTCAACACCACGATCTCGGGCGGCCAGATCAGCTCGCCGCTGCCGGTCTCGTGGCGCGTGCTGGGCTCGGGCCAGAACTGGAAGGTCGTCGACGTCCAGTTCAAGGGCATCTGGCTGGCCATCACCCAGCAGCAGGACTTCGTGTCGACCATCGACAATGCCGGCGGCAACATCGATGTTCTGATCAATCAACTCCAGAAGAGCGGCTCAGGCTCTTCCGGCGGCAAGCGCTAAAGCGCGGCCGGGGCTAGACGTAAGGGGATATGGCATTGCGCGAACAATGGGCCGAGACGGCCATGGGCGTCGTCGTCCTCGCCCTGGCGGCGGGTTTCTTGACCTATTCGCTGAGCGTGGGCGGCGTCCACATGAAGCGCGGCGACTATGAGATCAGCGCCAAGTTCGGCGAGGCCGGTTCGCTGGCGCCCGGCGCGGCGGTGGCCGTGGCCGGCGTCAAGGTCGGCACCGTGTCGGAGATCACGCTGGAGCCGAAGACCTATCTGGCCGTCGCCAAGCTGAGCATCGACCCGACCGTCAAGCTGCCGGCCGACTCGACCGCCAAGATCACCAGCGACGGCATCCTGGGCGGCGCCCACATCTCGATCGCCCCGGGCGCCTCACTGGAGGACCTGAAGCCGGGCGGCCAGATCGAGAACACCCAAGGCGCGGTCGACCTGTTCGGCCTGATCGGCTCGGTGATCCGCCCGCAAGGCGGTGGTGACGCGGCCGCTCCGGCGGCCCCTGCCCCGGCGACGCAACCGGCCGAGAGCTACTGATGACCGCGGCCGAGGCGGCCAAGAAGGTCGCCAGACACCCGATCCAGGCGCTGGGCCGGTCGGCCCTGTCCGCCGTCCGCATGGTCGGCGGTGTGGGCGTCTTCGCCGTGCGCGGAACCGCCGCCGCCCTCAGCCCGCCGTGGTTCCTGGGCCAGCTGTGGCGCCAGTTCGTGGCGATCGGCTTCTTCTCGCTGCCGGTCGTGGGCCTGACCGCCATCTTCACCGGCGCGGCCCTGGCCTTGAACATCTACACCGGCGGCGGGCGCTTCAACGCCGAGCAGGTGATGCCGCAGATCGTGGCCCTGGGCATTACGCGCGAGCTCGGCCCCGTGCTGGCCGCCCTGATGCTGGCCGGCCGAGTCTCGGCCGCCATCGCCGCCGAGATCGGGGCCATGCGCGCGACCGAGCAGATCGATGCCATGCGCACCCTGTCGACCGATCCGTTCCGCTACCTGGTCGGCCCGCGCCTGCTGGCCGGCGTGCTGATGCTGCCCCTGCTGACCGCCGTGGCCGACACCATCGGCGTCTCGGGCGGCTGGCTGGTCGCCACCCGCGTCCTGGACTTCAGCTCGGCGGTCTATATCCGCAACACCATCGACTTCCTGCAGGGCTGGGACATCCTGTCGGGCCTGATCAAGGCGGCGGTGTTTGGCTTCATCGTGGCGCTGATGGGCTGCTATCACGGCTACAACGCCAAGGGCGGGGCGCGCGGCGTCGGCCGGGCCACCACCCACGCGGTGGTCTCCTCGGCCATCCTGATCTTCGCCTCCGACTACCTCCTGACCACCTTCTTCACCCACGCGGCCAAATGACCGAAGTGATCCCCAAGCTCGCCTGGAAGGGCGTGACCAAGCGCTTCGAGGATCGCACGGTCCTGGACGGCCTGGACCTGTCGGTCGCGCCGGGCAAGTCGCTGGTGATCATCGGCGGCTCGGGCCAGGGCAAGTCGGTGACCATCAAGACCGCGCTGGGCCTGATGCGTCCCGACGCCGGCAAGATCGAGCTGGACGGCAAGAACACCGTCGGCCTGTCGGAAAGCGCCCGCCGCAAGCTGTTCTCGCGCGTCGGCGTGCTGTTCCAGGGCGCGGCCCTGTTCGACAGCCTGACCATCTGGGAAAACGTCGCCTTCCGCCTGATCAACGCCGACGGCGTGCCGCGCAAGGAAGCCAAGGACCGCGCGATCGAGGCCCTGGAGCAGGTGCGCCTGGCCCCGGCCGTCGCCGACCGCTTCCCGTCCGAGCTGTCGGGCGGCATGCAGAAGCGCGCCGGCCTGGCCCGCGCGGTCGTCGCCCAGCCCGAGATCCTGTTCTTCGACGAGCCGACGACGGGCCTGGATCCCATCACGGCGGCGGCGATCAACGAGCTGATCTCCAACCAGGTGCGCCGCCTGGGCTCGACCGCCGTGTCGATCACCCACGATCTGGCCTCGGCCCAGACGATCGGCGACGAGATCGCCATGCTGCACGACGGCAAGATCATCTGGCGCGGCCCGGCCGCCGAGCTGCGCAGAACCGACAATCCCTATGTCAGCCAGTTCGTCCGAGGCAGCGCCGAGGGTCCGATCTCGCATGCGGTCTAGGGCGGCCAGCGCTCTTTTCCTCATGGCGGGCCTGCTTTTCGGAGCGGGCGCACAGGCTCAATCGTTCGTGCGCGGCGACTGCCAGGGCCACCTGGCCCCGGTCGCGCCGCGCTACGACACCGCCAACCACGCGCTCTGGTACAAGCGGTTCTGGACGGGCGGCTGCGATCCGCAGATCCCGCGCTGCATCCCAGGCCAGCCCAACTGGAACAACATGGTCACTGCGCTGCTGAGCCGCGGCCCGGCGGCCCAGCGGCCAGCGGTCTTGGCCAAGGCCTGCCGCGTCGGCGAGTTGATCGGCGTGGAGTGGTCGCGCAGCAAGACGATCCGCAAGATCGACCTGGGTGATCTGCGCGCCTTCAACCACATGCTGGAACACGAAGACGACGTCCTGAAGGGCCTCGACAAGGTCGACCAGGCCGCCCGCGCCAAGCTGGCCGGGCGCTAAGCCGCCACCTGCAGGGTTTCGGCCAGAAGTTTACCCTCAACGCCCCGGCTCGACCCCGCACGCCAGGCCACGACGATCTCGCGGCTGGGATGGGCGGTGGCCAGCGGCCGGATGGTGAGGGCGGTCTTCTCCGTCAGGCCCGCCTGCACCGCCATGGCCGGCAGGAACGACACGCCCAGGCCCGAGCCGATCATCTGCACCAGGGTCGGCAGCGAGGTGGCCGCGAAGGTCTCCTCGTCGCCCACGCCCTTGGGCGGTTCCAGACCGCAGGCGGCCAGGGCGTGGTCGCGCAGGCAGTGGCCGTCTTCCAGCAGGATCAGGTCGTCACCGCGCAGGGTGTCGGGGTCGACCCGGGTCGAGGCCGCCATCGGATGGTTGGCCGGCGCCGCGGCCAGCAGTTCGTCATCCTCAACGTGAGCCCAGTCCAGGCCGGACATGTCGTAGGGCAGGGCGATCAGCGCCGCGTCCAGCGCGCCGGTCTTCAGCGCCGTGATCAGGCGGTTGGTGAGGTCTTCCCGCAGGAACAGCTTCAGCTTGGGGAAGCGGTCGCGCAGCACGGGCAGGGCGCGGGGCAGCAGGTAGGGGGCCACGGTCGGGATCACCCCCAGACGGAAACGGCCCGCCAGCGGCTGGCCGGCGCCGCGTGCAGCCTGCACCAGGTCCTCGGTCCTCGCCAGGATATCCTCGGCCCGGCGAACGGCCTCCTGGCCGGCGGCGGTCAGGATCACGCCCGAGCGGGCCCGATCGACCACCGGCGCGCCCAGGATCTTCTCCAGCTCCTGGATCCCGGCCGACAGGGTGGGCTGGGTGACATAGGCGCTCTCGGCGGCGCGACTGAACGAGCCGTGCTCCGACAGGAGCTTCAGATATTGCAGCTGGCGAAGGGTGGGGAGAAGCATGAAGGCTATATAGGCCGCTTCTATCGAACTTCCAAAAACTATCGATTGGATAAGTTCGGGGCCGAGGCGTATCCCCATCTCACGGTGATGTTCCGGCGTGTCTCCCCCACCCGACGTCGAAATGTCCCCGCCGATCCCGGTTCGCGCCACCCCTCCCCAGCCCAGCTGGCGCGGACCGGGACTAACCCCTTCAGCAGTGATAATCGACGGCTCCCAACCCGGAGCGTCCCCCATGTCGATCGCGTCGATCGAGGTCCTGCGCGCCCAGCTGCCCGCCTACGCCCACGCCATGGCCCGCAACCTGGAAGTCCTGGCCGACGAGACCGTCTTGGACGAGACGGCCAAGTGGAGCTGCTTCGTCGCCAGCGCCTGCGCGGTCGGCGAGCCCGAGACCCTGAAGGCCGTCACCGCCGCCGCGCGCGAGGCGGGCCTGACGCCGGAAGCCTTCGAGGAGGCCAGGACGGCGGCGGCGACCATGGCCATGACCAATGTCTATTTCCGCGCCGTCCACCTGATGACCGCACCGGAATACGAGCACCTGCCCTCGCGCCTGCGCTTCAGCCGTGATCATTCGACGGCCTACGAGCTCTGCTGCATGGCGGTGTCGGCGATCAACGGCTGCGGCGCATGCCTCGACAGCCACGAAGCGGAGCTGCGCCGACGGGGCGTGGGGCCCGTCCAGATCCAGGCCGCCTTGCGAATCGGCGCCGTGGTGAACGCCGCCGCTCGGGTCCTGGCGGCCGAAACTGTGGATCATCCCCCATTTTCGGGCGTTTGAAGGGGGTCCGCGACGCCCGGTCGCGGTGTCCGCCCCTCGACATTCATCTTGTCCGTAAACTAAGTTGTTAACCTCTGGGTAAGAGATTCGCGGTTTCCGCAAGCGTGACTTTCAGGTCGCGGCGGGCTCGCACGGGGCGAAGGTGGGCTAGATGAGACTGCTGTCGAAGAATTCGCGCGAGAACAAGAACGGCAAGCCGATCGTTCTGGGTGAGGACACCCGGACCGAGACCGTGCAGCACCAGATCGAATCCACCCAGGCCATCGGCCAACGCTACGAGACCATCCACGGTGGCCTCGACAGCATCGGCCGGGTCATGGAGCACCTGAAGGCCATCGAGCCGCTGATCGCCGAGATCCGCGGCCCCGTCGGCCAGGAGTTCGAAGCTCGCCGCGCCGAGCACGCCGAGTTGATCGCCCTGCGCGCCAACTACGACCAGGCCCAGCGCGTGGTCGCCCAGATCCAGGCCGAGGAGCGCGACGTCAGCGCCCGCCTGTCCGCCGCCGAGACCGCGCTTGGCGAATCCGACGCTCGCCGCCAGACCCAGGACGCGGCGCTGGAAGACAACGCTCTCGAGATCGACCGCCTGCGCAACGCCCTGCTGCAGTCGGACCTGAAGGTCTCCAGCCTCGACGCATCCTTGCGTGACGCCACCGCCCGCATCGAGCACCTGGTGCAGGACGTCGACGGCCTGCGCACCCAGGCCCAGGACATCGACACCCGTCGCGGCGACGCCGAGGCCGCCCTGGCCCGCGCCAACCAGGACAACGCCCTGCTGGGCGAAGAATCCGCGACCCTGAAGAAGCGCGTCGACCAGGCCGGCCTGGATGTGGCCCGCCTGTCGCGCATCGAGACCGACCTGGAGGCCCAGATCGCCGCCGAGCGCGCGCGCGTCCAGGCGATCGAGAACGCCCTGCACGCCCACCAGACCGACAGCGGCCGCACCATCCGTGGCCTGGAAAGCCAGGTCGAAGCCTCGCGCGCCGAGATCTCGGCGCTGCAGACCCGTCTGGAGACCGCGACCGGTCGCGCCGACAAGCTGGAAGAGATGAACGGCCAGATCTCGGCCCGTCTGGCCGAATCCTCGGCGCATCAGAAGGCCGTCGAGCGCCGCGCCGGCGACCTCAACGTCGCCCTGGAACGCGCCCTGGATCGCATCCGCACGCTGGAAGAAGACTCGGACGGCCTGCGTCAGCGCCACGCCGGCGTCGACACCGCCCGCGCCACCGCGATCGAGCGCGCCGACCAGCTGGCCAAGGGCGCCATCGCCCAGGACAAGGCCATGAAGCGCGCCGAGGAGCGGGCCCAGCAACTGCGGGCGCGCCTGGACAGCATGCAGGAAGCCCAAGACCAGATCCGTCGTGAACACGAGGAGAAGGTCGCCGAGCTGCAGGCCACGATCGAACGCCTCACCTCGGAGGCCGCTCTGGCCGAAGGCGCCCTGGAAGCGGCCCGCCGCGACCGCTCGCGCCTGCAGATGGCCCTGCTGGGCGCCTCGGACGAAGGCGTCGCCGAAAGCGCCTGATCCGTCTCACCGACCTGAACGTAAAGACGCCCGCGAGCTTTCGGTTCGCGGGCGTTCTTGCGTCTAGAGGCCCGGCTTGACCGCCACGAACAGATCCTGGCCGCCGGCATATTGCCGGGGCGGCAGCCAGCCGCCGTGGATGACGCCGGCGGGCAGGTCGAACCCAGCCGCGCGCACCGCCGCCTCGAGCGCTTCCTGCGGATGGGCGATAGCCCGCTCGGGCGAGCGCGGATCCACGACCATGGCTCCGGCCTGCCAGGACTTGAACGCCAGCGCCGACTGGCCCGCCTGGATCGCCGTCACGCGATCGGGCGTCAGGGCGAAGGCGGTGAACATGAACCGGCCGCCCGGCTTGAGGACCCGCCAGGTCTCTTCCAGATAGTGGCGGATCGACTCCAGCCGCATGTGGCTGAAGACCGACATGGCCATGGCGATGTCCGTCGTCCCCGTCGCCGCCGGAAACCGCAGCGCCGTCTCGGCGATGGCGCCGGACGCCCGGTACTCGCAGTTGCGGACATCCACGTGGACGAAGCCAAAGTCCGATCGGTGGAACCGCCGCCGGCAGGTCCGGATCGCCGCGCGCGACACGTCGAAGCCGATATAGCCCGCCTCTGGCTCCAGATAGCTCAGCAGGGGGGCGGCCACCCGACCCGTGCCGCAGCCGATGTCCAGAACCCGCATGGCGGGGGTCAGCCCCGCATGGTCGATCAGGAAGCCGAGGGTTTCCTGCCCCGCACGCTCGAAATCGCCGCCGCCGACATTGTGCAGAGCCTGCCACGGCTCTCGCCAACGGGACGGATCCCGGATCCGGCCGGGCAGGCCGACGACATCGAGATAGGCGCCCGACGCCGCGCGACGCACCGCGGGCGGCAACAGGCTGGCCACGCTCTTCAACATCGTACGCTTACCCAGGATTGAGCGACCACCAAGAGCGATCTATCTCAGCCTGAGCGCGGCCAGCAACCCACCTTTACATTGCGCGAAGAAAGGCCGGGCTAGCGGGTCTCCACTGCCCGTTTCAGGCCCTGGACCTGCTGCCCCAGCACCCCGTCCACCGGTCCGGCGATCTTGTCGATGCCGCCTCGGAAGTAGCCGCCAACGTCGTAGGTGACCGTCACGGTCGTTTGCCCATCCTTCTCGGCCAGCAGGAAGGTCAGCGCCCCGGTCGCGCCGGAGCTCTGCATCGGCCCCAGAGCGCCGGACAGCACGAGCTTCTGGCCTGGCGCGGCATAGATCGTGGTCGCATGGAGCACCGAGCCGCCATTGGGCAGGCGTTCGCAGAAACAGCCGCCCGAGGCCGCGCCCAACGACAGGTTGGCGGCCGAGCCCGACCAGGTGTGCGCCGAGGCCCACCATTTCGACGGCTGCACCAGGGTCGCCCAGACCGCGCTGGCCGGGGCGGCGACCACGACCTCGTGCTTGACCTGGAAGCCGGTCGGGCCGGCGTCGGTCACCTCGGCCCGCGCCGCGCCGGCGGCGGCCAGCAGCGCCAGGGCGGCGATCATCTTGGTCTTCATGGCGTTCTCCCCAGCCTTGTCCGAAGGTGAGGGCAGGGGAGGCGAAGCGTCAATCACGCCTATTGGACTACTCGACCGGCGAACTGACCGTCGCGCCGCCGGCCTTCAGCCGGTCCAGCACGCCGTTGGCCGGGAGCAGGAAGCCCAGGTCCACCACCGCCACGGTGACGCCGGGACGCTTGAGGGCCTCGGTCATGGCGTCGGCGGTCTGGGCCACGCCCTTGTCCAGCAAGGCCGCGCCGCCGGGCGCGCGCAGCAGGCAGCGCTGGGCGGCGCTTTCGCGATAGCGGGCGCGCACCGAGGCGAGGTCGCCCTCGGCCCAGTCGCGGCCGATGGTGGCGGAATGGGCGCCGTCATAGGCGATCTCGTCCAGGGCCACCTTCAGGCAATAGAGCTGGTCGTCGGGCGAGAGCTTGGAAGCGATCGTCGTCACCGCGCTCATCCGGTACTGGCCGACGGCCTTGACCTTCAGCTTGCGGGCCTTGGCCATGCGCTCGATCGTGCTGATCGGCTTGGCTTCCGACAGGCCGGCCGCCTGGCGGAAATCCGACAGCAGCAGGAACCCCGCCACGGCCGGCTTCCAGTTCTTGTAGTCGCCGGCGCTCTTGCGAGCCTGGTTGCGAGACTCGACGAAGCGGGCCTTCAGGTCCGGCGGCAGCTGGTCTTCCAGGTTCTTGCCCATCGGCTGGCGCAGGCCGCCGCCGAACTTGAGGATGAAGCCGGCGATCTGGGTGACGCCGACCGAGGCCTGGGGCGGGACCAGGACGAGGTCGGACTTGGCCAAGGCCTTCTCAAGACGCGGGCTTGACCATTTGAGAGAGTGGGGCAGGGGCTGGGCCGAGCCCAGCACGTACAGCTTGGCGCCGTCCTTCTCGACCAACCAGACAGCCGGGCCGGGCGGCTTGGCCACCACGGTCAGCTCGGCGACCACCGCGCTCTCATCCTGAGCCGGAGCGGCGCCAAGCTCGACGGTCGGCGGGGGTGGGGTGGTTTGACCGGCAAGCAGCAGGGACAGGGCCAAAGCGGCGGACGCGACCATCAAAACTCCTTCAGCCCCCTGAAGTCATCTAGTCCTTCTCCCCTTGTGGGAGAAGGTGTCAGCGGAGCTGACGGATGAGGGGTCGCGCCGGACGCGCCGAGAAACCCCTCACCCGACCACCTTCGGTGGCCACCCTCTCCCACAGGGGGAGAGGGGACATTCATCAAGCCCCCGGCGGAACCGGGAAGCCGCGCTTGCGCATCAGGGCGCCGATCTTGACGTCACGGCCGCGGAAGGCGCGGAACTGGTCGACGGGATCGACGGTGTTGCCCTTGGACATGATGTCGTCGTGCAGGCGCTTGGCGACGGCCTTGTCGTAGAAGCCGCCGGGGGCTTCGGCGAAGGCCTCGGCCGCGTCGGCGGTCAGGGTGTCGGACCACAGATAGCTGTAGTAGCCGGCCGAATAGCCGTCGCCCGAGAACACGTGACCGAACTGCGGCGTACGGTGCCGCATGACGATCTCCTTGGGCATGTTCAGCTTGGCGAGTTCCTCGCGTTCGAACTTGTCCGGATCGATATCGACGTCACCGGCCAGGTGCAGCTTCATGTCGATCAGCGCCGAGGCCAGGTACTCGGTGGTGCCAAAGCCTTCGCCGAACTTGCCGGCGGCCTCGATCTTGTCGACCAGGGCCTGCGGGATCGGCTTGCCGGTCTGATAGTGCAGGGCGAACTGGTTCAGCACTTCCTTGGTCGGCAGCCAGTGCTCGTTCAGCTGGCTGGGGAACTCGACATAGTCGCGCGCCACGTTGGTGCCCGACACCGACGGATAGGTGGCGTTGGCATTCAGGCCGTGGATGGCGTGGCCGAACTCGTGGAACAGGGTGGTGGCGTCGTCCCACGAGATCAGCAGGGGCTCGCCGGGCTTGCCCTTGATGAAGTTGGAGTTGTTCGAGACGATCGTGGTGATCTCGCCCTTGAACCGCTCTTGCGTGCGGTAGGCGTTCATCCAGGCGCCCGAGCGCTTGCCGGGACGGGCATAGGGGTCGAAGTACCACAGGCCGACATGCTTGCCGGCGCGGGTCACCTCATAGACGGTGATGTCCTCGTGATAGACGGGGATGCCTTCCAGCTTCTTGAATTGGAAGCCGTACAGCTGGCCCGAGGCCCAGAACATGCCCTCGCGCAGCTTGTCCAGCTGCAGGTAGGGCTTCACCTCGTTCATATCGAGGGCGTACTTCGCCAGGCGGACCTTCTCGGCATAGAAGCGGTAGTCCCAGGGCTCCAGCTTGAAGCCGCCACTTTCCTTGTCGATGATCGCCTGCATGTCAGCGACGTCGATGGCGACCTGGGCGATCGCCGGCTGCCAGACGGCTTCCATCAGCGCCATGGCGTTTTCGGGCGTCTTGGCCATGGCGTTTTCCAGGCGCCAGTGGGCGTGGGTCTTGTAGCCCAGCAGCTTGGCGCGCTCGACGCGCAGCTTCAGGATCTTGCTGATGATCAGGTTGTTGTCGGTCGCGCCGCCGTTGTCGCCGCGGTTGACGAACGCACGCCAGACCTTCTCGCGGGCGCCGCGCACCGGACTCTCGGTCAGGAACGGGTCGACGCTGGAGCGGGTGTTCACGATCACGAACTTGCCCGGCAGCTTGCGGGCCGTGGCGTTCGAGGCGGCGGCGGCCTTCAGGCCCTCGGGCAGACCGGCCAGGTCGGCGTCGCTGAGCTCAATCCAGGTGTTCTCGTCGGCCAGCAGGTTCTGGCTGAACTTGGTGTACAGGCTGGCCAGCTCGGTGTTGATCGCCCCGACCCGGGTCTTGGCGGCGGGCGAGAGCTTGGCGCCCGAGCGCACGAAGTTGGTGTAGTAGATCCACAGCACGCGCTGCTGCTCGGGCGTCAGCTTGGCCTTGGCCGGCGAGTTATAGACCGCCTCGATGCGGGCGAAGAGCGGGGCGTTCTGGTTGATCTTGTCGCTGTGGGCCGACAGGGCCGGATCCATGACCTCTTCCACGGCCTGGAACTCCGGGGTGCTCATGTTCGAGCCCCAGATGCCGTAGAACGTGCCGATATCGCCCAGCGACCGGCCGGAATCTTCCAGGGCGGCGATGGTGTTCTCGAAGGTCGGCGCGGCCTTGTTGGCGGTGATCGCGTCGATCTCGGCCAGGTTCTTGGCCATGGCCGCTTCCAGGGCCGGCTTGAAGTCGGCGACCTTGACCTTGTCGAAGGCCGGCACGCCGCCATAGGGGCCGGTCCATTTTTGCAGCAGGGGATTAGTGGCTTGGGCCAATGCGAAGCTCGGATTGAGGGCTGCGGCCGCGCCAGTTGCGGCGGCCGAAGCTAGAAACGTACGACGTTGCACGGAGTGTCTCCGGTGGAGGTTTGGACCGACCCTAGGGCAACCCCCTGATCACGTCACATGACAGGACCGTAACCTTTGTCATCACATGGACGACACCCATTTTGGCGGCTACAGCTTTGGTCATGATCGGCGTCTTCGACTCCGGCGTAGGCGGCCTCTCGGTCCACCGCGCCCTCGTGCAGCGTCTGCCGCAGGCGGACTTCACCTATCTGGCCGACCAGGCCAACGCGCCCTATGGCGTGCGGAGCGGCGAGGAGATCGTCGCGCTGACCAAGGCCGGCTGCATTCGCCTGTTCGATCGTGGCGCCAGCCTGGTCGTCCTGGCCTGCAACACCGCCTCGGCCATCGCCCTGCGCCGCCTGCAACAGACCTGGCTGCCCGGCTATCGGAAAGAGATCGGCCGGCCGGTCAACATCCTGGGCATCATCGTGCCGACCATCGAAAAGGCCACGGGCCTGCCGTGGGAGCACGAGGCCGAACGGCGCGGCGAGAAGGTCCAGGCGCTGGACATCCTGGGCGTCTTCGCCACCCAGGCCACGGTGCGCTCGCGCGTCTATGAGATCGAGATCGACAAGCGCAAGCAGGACCTGGCGGTATTCTCCGAGGCCTGCCCGGAGCTGGTGCCGCTGATCGAACATGACGCCAGCGTTGTCGAGCTGGCCAAGGCCGTCGAAGGCCACGTCCAGGCCTTGAAGACCCGCATCGGCCGCTTCCCCGACCGCGTGGTGCTGGGCTGCACCCACTACGAGATCATCGCCGACATCTTCCGCGCCGCCTTGCCGGCCGGGACCCCGCTGATCCAGCAGCCCGAAGCCACCGCCGACGCGCTGGAGCTCTATCTGGAGCGTCATCCGGAGTATGCGACGGGGACGAGCAGCGGGCGCGTGTTCCTCACCACCGGGGCTCCGGGACCGCAGAACGGCTTGGTGCAAGGCTTCTGGGGCGGTCCGGTCAGCTTCGATCCCGCCTGATCCGCGACATTCTGAATCATTTCCTGACGAACGCCGTAAACGCCTCTTAACGCTCTTCGGGCACAACATCGCGGTTCGCCCTGTTTCGGCGGGCCCGGGATACGAAGTTGAGTTCGGAGACTTTCATGGCGCGAGCCGCGCGGCGATCCACGACGGAGCTCCTGTGGGACGCGTTCCGTTACGGCTGGGTCCAGCCCTGGACCGCCCGGTTCCGGGGCGGGGTCGTCACCGTGATCGGGGCCGTCCTGCTGCTGGCCATCGCCACCTACAACGCCACCGATCCCAGCTTCAACGCCGCCACCGGCGAGCCGGCGCGCAATGCGCTGGGCGGCCTGGGCGCAATGATCTCCGACCTCTTGATGCAATCTCTCGGCCTGTCGGCCTGGGGGGTTGCATTGCTGATGCTGGTGTTCGGCGTCACCCGCGTGGCCCAGGCCGACCCGGACGCCGAGCGCAAGGACCTGCGCCAGCGCGCGGTCGTCGGCGCCCTGGGCCTGCTGGCCCTGTCGGCCGTACTGGCCGCTCCCCCGCCGCCGGCGATCTGGCAGCTGGAAAAGGGCCTGGGCGGTTTCTGGGGTGACGCGCTGCTGCACGGGGTGGCCGGCATCCTGGGCTTCGCCCACATTCCCGGCGCCACGGTCATCTCGGCCATCCTGTTCGCCATCGCCGCCATCGTCGCCCTGGGCTTCGCCATCGGCGTGCGCGAGGTCGATCCCGACGCCATCCACACCGCCGTCAGCAACGCCCTACAGCCGCGCGTCCGCGCCGAGCCGGAGCCCGCGCCGGCCCCGGTCGCCAAGCCGGCCCGCGTCCGAAAGGAAAAGGCAGAAGCCGCGCCCAAGCGTGAGCGTCCTGGCCGCCTGCCACCGATCGATGATGACGATGACGCGATCGTCGCCGCGCCGACCGCCATCAGCTCGCCCGAGCGCGCCTACACCCCGCCGCCGGCTCAGGACGACGAGGACGAGTTCGAGGACATGCTCGACGCCCGTCCGATGGCCATCGCCAAGCCCAAGACCGCGCCCAAGGAATCCGGCCGCGAAGCTCGCGAACAGCAGAAGGCCTTCGACTTCGACGAAGACGCCGGCTTCCAGCTGCCCGAGCTGGCCATGCTGGCCAAGGCCAAGCCGCGCTCGTCGGAAGTCGACGCCGGCTCGCTGCGCCAGAACGCCCGCCTGCTGGAAAGCGTGCTGGCCGAGTTCGGCGTCAAGGGCCAGATCGACCAGATCCGCCCCGGCCCCGTGGTCACCATGTACGAACTGGTGCCGGCCCCGGGCGTCAAGACCGCCCGCGTCGTGGCCCTGGCCGACGACATCGCCCGCTCGATGAGCGTGATCTCGTGCCGCGTGGCGGTGGCCCAGGGCCGCAACGCCATCGGCATCGAAATGCCGAACTCCAAGCGCGAGACGGTCTATCTGCGCGACCTGCTGAGCAGCGCCGACTATGAGAAGGCCAGCCAGATCCTGCCCATGGCGCTGGGCGAGACCATCGGCGGCGAGCCCTATATCGCCGACCTGGCCAAGATGCCTCACCTGCTGATCGCCGGTACGACCGGTTCGGGTAAGTCGGTCGGCGTGAACGCGATGATCCTGTCGATCCTGTACAAGCTGCCGCCCGAGAAGTGCCGCTTCATCATGGTCGATCCCAAGATGCTGGAACTGTCGGTCTATGACGGCATCCCGCACCTCCTGGCTCCCGTCGTGACCGATCCCAAGAAGGCCGTCGTGGCCCTGAAGTGGACCGTCCGCGAGATGGAGGACCGCTATCGCCGCATGTCCAAGATCGGCGTGCGCAATATCGGCGGCTATAACGAGAAGGCCAACGAGGCTGCCGCCAAGGGCGAGCACTTCGAGCGCACCGTGCAGACGGGCTTCGACGACGCCGGCCGTCCGATCTACGAGACCGAGCAGATCCGTCCCGAAGCCATGCCCTATCTGGTCGTGGTCATCGACGAGGTGGCCGACCTGATGATGGTGGCCGGCAAGGACATCGAAGGCGCCGTGCAGCGTCTGGCCCAGATGGCCCGCGCCGCCGGCATCCACCTGATCATGGCCACACAGCGCCCGTCGGTCGACGTCATCACCGGCACCATCAAGGCCAACTTCCCGACCCGGATCAGCTTCCAGGTCACCAGCAAGATCGACGCCCGCACCATCCTGGGCGAGCAGGGCGCCGAGCAGCTGCTGGGCCAGGGCGACATGCTCTACATGGCCGGCGGCGGTCGCATCACCCGCCTGCACGGTCCGTTCGTGTCGGACGGCGAAGTCGAGGCCGTGGCCAAGTTCCTGCGCGACCAGGGCATCCCGCAGTACCTGGAAGAAGTCACCGCCGGCGGCGACGAGGAGCAGGAAGAGGCCGTCGAAGGCGCCTTCGCCGGCGAGGGCGGGGCCAACGACCTCTACGACCACGCCGTGGCCGTGGTCACCCGCGACCGCAAGGCCTCGACCAGCTACATCCAGCGCCGCCTGCAGATCGGCTACAACCGCGCCGCCTCGCTGATGGAGCGGATGGAGAAGGAAGGCGTCGTCGGCGCCGCCAACCACGCCGGCAAGCGCGAGATCCTGGCCCCGCCGCCACCGCCGATGTAGGAAACCTTGGCTGTTTGGGCGCGTTCTGACGCTCTAGCAAATGGGCCCAACCTGAACGGCGCTTCATCGGAGCGCCGGAAAATGGCCTCGCGGCGGCCTTCGCGGCGGCCAAGGTTGGCGCTAAGGAGTCCGAATGACCAATCGCCGTTTCCTTCTCGCGGCCGGCCTGGCCGCCGCCATCGCTTCTCCAGCTTTCGCCCAGCAGGCCAAGCCTGTCCCGGCCAAGCTGACCGTCGAGCAGCAAGCCATGCTGGACAAGGCCACCGCCTATATCCAGGGCCTGTCGTCGGCCAAGGGCCGCTTCGTGCAGACCGACGCGCGCGGCACCCAGACCCAGGGCACGCTCTACATGCAGCGTCCGGGCAAGGCGCGGTTCGCCTATGACCCGCCGGCCGGCCTGCTGGTCGTCAGCAACGGCAACAACGTCAACATTTTCGACAGCCGGCTGAAGACCTTCCAGAGCTATCCGCTCAGCAAGACGCCGCTGAACCTGCTGCTGGCCCGCGAGGTCCGCCTGGATCGCGGCGTGATCATCACCGACATCCGCCCGCTGGCCGACGGCTTCACGATCGTAGCTCAGGACGCCCGCCGCCAGGCGCTGGGCCGGATCTCGATCGACTTCTCCAACGCGCCGGTGGCGCTGATGGGCTGGACGGTCACGGACATCAAGGGCGGCACGATCCGCGTGCGCTTGAGCGACTTCGCCGAGACCGGCGAGCTGGATCCCGCGCTGTTCGTGCTGACCGACCCGCGCCGCAAGGTCGGCAAGCCGTAGTTGGTCGGCTCTTTTGTTGTTCAGGCCGCTAAGGCGGCCTGAATGTGACATTACCACAACAGGCAAGAATCAACCCGCTTCGGGGTTGACTAAAAGTTTTGACGTGGCATATTTAACACGCATGGCGATGAGCGACCGACCCGCTCTTCGCGAACCGTGCCGGATCCTATCCCCTCCCGGCGGCGGCATGAGAGACTAGACTTTCGTCCCCGGGCGCTACGAGCGCCCGGGGCGTTTTTCTTTTGGGCGACCGGCCGTTGGCCGGGGGCTCGTCCTGACAGGCTGGCGTTTCCCGTTCCGGAGCTTTAGAGCGGGGCCATGCGCCTCCGTATCGCCACCTGGAACGTCAATTCCGTCCGCCTCCGCGCCGAGCAGGCCGCCCGTTTCGTCGACGAGCAGGCTCCCGACGTCCTGTGCATGCAGGAGATCAAGTGCCAGGAGGGCGAGTTTCCGCGCGAGGCCTTCGAGGCCATGGGCCTGAAGCATCTGAAGATCGCCGGCCAGAAGGGCTGGCACGGGGTGGCCATCGCCTCGCGCCTGCCGTTCGAGGACGTCCCCACCCTGATGAACTGCCGCGAGGGCCATGCCCGCTGCGTGGCGGTCAAGGTGGCCGGCGTCGACATCCAGAACTTCTACATCCCGGCCGGCGGCGACACGCCCGATCGGATCGGCAACCCGAAGTTCGACCACAAGCTCGATTTCTACGAGACCCTGACCGCCGCCCTCAAGAAGCGCGACCCCAAGGCGCCGCTGATCGTCACCGGCGATCTGAACATCGCGCCCGGCGAGAACGACGTCTGGAGCCACCGCCAGATGCTGAAGGTGGTCAGCCACACGCCAACCGAGCTTGAAGCCTTCGACGCCATGATGAAGTCGATGGATCTTCTGGACCTGCCGCGCCTGGCGACGCCCGAGCCGGAGAAGCTTTTCAGCTGGTGGAGCTATCGCGCCGCCGACTTCCGCAAGTCCAACCGCGGCCTGCGCCTGGACCACATCCTGGCCAGCCCCGGCTTGCGCGACGCGGCGATCGTGGACGGCAAGGTGTCCTCGCGCGTCCACGATACGGTCCGGGAATGGGAACGTCCCAGCGACCACGCGCCGGTGACGGCGGACCTGAAGGTCTAGGGACCGAAAACCTCGTCCTTCGACAAGCTCAGGATGAGGTTTTCTACTGAACCGCCGCCAACAATCGTCCTCATCCTGAGCCTGTCGAAGGACGAGGAACGACGCGGTGCGTCAGCCGAAGTACCCCGCTTCCGCGATATCCGCGAGCAGTCCGGCTTCCGTCGGCGCCCAGCCCAGCGTCTCTCGCGTCCAGACGCTGGAGGTTGCCGCGTCCATGCCGGCAAACATCGCGAACCACCCGAAGTCTTCGGCTGGGCGGCTTTCGACGGGTAGGCCAAGACCCTTGCCGATCGCTGCGGCGATCTCCTTGAAGGCCACGCCTTCCTCAGCCACCGCGTGGTAACGCTCGCCGCCGACGCCGCGCTCGATGGCCAGGCGATAGATCTTGGCGGCGTCCAGGCGGTGCACGCCTGACCAGCGGTTCTCGCCCTCGCCGAGATAGGCCGAGACGCCGGTGCGACGGGCGATGTCAATCAGCATCGGCACGAAGCCGTGGTCGCCGGGACCGTGGGTCGACGGCGCCAGGCGCACGGTCGAGGCCTTGACACCCTTGGCGATCAAGCCAGCGGCCGTGGCTTCCGACAGACGCGGATAACCGTCGACGCCCTCGGCCGGAATGTCGGTCTCCAAGGCCAGCCGTCCGGGCGCCAGACGCGCGGTGCCCGAGGTGACCAGAAGCGGCTTGCCAATGCAGCCTTCGCCCAGCGCCTCAATGGCTTGGCGGTCCAGTTGGCAGTTCTCAGCGAAGCGCGAGAAGTCGTGGTTGAAGGCGGTGTGGATCACACCGTCGGCGTCCGAAGCGGCGCGGGTCAGGGTCTCGTTGTCCTCAAGCACGCCGCGCACCACCTCGGCGCCGACTGCCTCGAGCGCCGCCGCGCCGGCGTCCGAGCGGACCAGACCGACGACCTGGTGACCATGAGTCAGCAGCTCGGGAACCACGGCCGAGCCGACGAAGCCGGTGGCGCCGGTAACAAAAATACGCATGGAAGAAGCCTTTCGGGATTTCACGTGGAACATCCTGCGGGCTAAGATCATCCTGTTAAAGTCGTGAGCTTATACGGGTATAAGATCTAACAGGATGAACGCGCCGATTTCGACCGAGAACCCGCTGGGTTCGTTCCTGCGCGATCGCCGGAGCAAGCTGGACGCCGCCGCGCTCGGCTTCTCGAATACGCGTCGCCGCACGCCCGGCCTGCGCCGCGAGGAGGTCGCCCAGCGCGCCCACATCAGCGCCACCTGGTACACCTGGCTGGAACAGGGCCGGGGCGGCGCGGCCTCGGCCGACGTGCTGGACCGCATCGCCCGCGCCCTGATGCTGACCGAGGTCGAGCGCGAGCACCTGTTCCTGCTGGGCCTGGGCCGCGCCCCGGACGTCCGTTACCGCGAGACCCAGGGCGTGACTCCGCGCCTGCAACGGGTGCTGGACGCCCTGTCGCCCAGCCCGGCCCTGATCAAGACCCCGACCTGGGACGTGGTCGCCTGGAACCGCGCCGCGACCCTGGTGCTGGCCAACTATGGCGAGCTGCCGGTCGAGGAGCGCAACATCCTGCGGCGGATTTTCTGCGATCCCCGCGCTCGGGCGATGAACGCAGACTGGGACAGCGTCGCCCGCTTCGTGGTCGCCGCCTTCCGCGCCGACGTCGCACGGGTCGGAGCGGGGAACGAGGCAGGCGTCCAGGCCCTGATCGCCGAACTGACCGCCCGCAGTCCTGAGTTCGCAACCATGTGGGCCGACAACGACGTCCGCCACTACGGCGAGGGCGTCAAACGCCTGCGCCACCCGGTGCTGGGCGCGGTGGCGTTCGAATATTCGGCCTTCAGCGTCGATGGCCGGCCGGACCTGGCGATGATCGTCTACAACCCGGCGACTGCCGAGGACCTGGAACGGGTCCGGTCGTTAGTGGAGAAAGGCTGACGCCGCCATGCAGGCGACCGAGACGATCACGATCGCCGCCAAACCCAGTCGCGCCTGGCGGTGAGCGATGTTCAGGGTCCAGCCCATCATCGGGTTCATCTTCGGAACGATGAGACGTGGATCATGGGGATCGTTGTAGAGGCCCCAGCTGTACTTGTTCCGCATGACGACAAGATCCTTGGATCAGGAAGTCTAGCGCCGTTTCTCAATCGGAAGAAGAGCTCGGGAAACCTCAGCCCTCGGCCGCGACCACGCCCTGGGTGATCCACAGGGCCTTGTCCTTGAGGTTCTTGCGGATCCAGGCGGCGTGGACTTCGCGTTCGGCGTCGGTCGAGCGGAAGGGCAGGGGGCGCGGGCGGGCGCCGTACGAGCCCTGAACCGCGGCCGAGACCGACAGGGCCTCGACATGGGTCAGTTCCAGGGCGCGTTCCTTGCCGCCCTGCAGTTCCAGATAGACCTCGGCGAGCAGGTGCGAGTCGATCAGCGCCCCGTGCTTGTCGCGGCTGTCGAGGCTGATCTTGAACCGCTTACACAGCGCGTCGAGCGAGTTGTACATGCCCGGAAAGCGCTTCTTGGCCATGGCCAGGGTGTCGATCCAGCGTTCCTCGGCGATCGGCGCGCGGCCGCACTTCTCCAGCTCGAAATTGATGAAGCTGCGGTCGAAGGCGGCGTTGTGGGCGACGACGACGCTGTCGCCGACGAACTCCAGGAACTTGTCGGCGACCTCGTGGAACTTTGGCTTGCCGGTCAGGAAGGCCGACGACAGGCCGTGGACCTTCTCGGCCTCGGCCGGCATGTCCCGCAGCGGGTCGCAATATTCGTGGAACGAGCGGCCGGTGGGCATGAACTCGACCACCTCGATGCAGCCGATTTCGACCAGGCGGTCGCCCGTCTTCGGATCGAAGCCGGTGGTTTCGGTGTCGAGGATGATTTCCCGGGCCATGGCCCTTCAATGGAGCCGTTCGACTCCGGCATCAAGCGTCGCCGGGAGTTCTCAACAGAGTCAGAAGGTCGCGGACCTGGGCGCGAGCGTGTTCCAGGCCTTGGCCGGTCTCGATGACGAAGTCGGCGCGGGCGCGCTTTTCGGCGTCGGGCGTCTGGCGGGCCAGGATCGCCTCGAACTTTTCGGGCGTCATCTCGGGGCGGGCCAGGACGCGGGCGCGCTGAACGTCAGCGGGGGCCGAGACCACCACGACCTTGTCGACCTTCTTCTCGCCGCCGGTCTCGAACAGCAGCGGGATGTCGAGGACGACGATCTCATGGCCCTCGGCCTGGGCGGTCTCGAAGAAGCCGATGCGGTGGGCGCCGACCAGCGGGTGGACGATCTGTTCGAGCTTGGCCAGGGCTTCGGAATTGCCGACCACCTGGGCGCTGAGCTTGGCGCGGTCGATCGCGCCGTTCACGACCACGCCGGGGAAGGCCGCCTCGACCGGCGCCACAGCCGCACCACCGGTGGCGTAGAGGGCATGCACGGCCGCATCGGAATCGTAGACCGGCACGCCCTCGGCCTGGAACATCGTCGACGTGGTCGACTTCCCCATGCCGATCGATCCGGTCAGGCCCAGCACCAGCATGACCTACGCCTCGCCCAGCAGCTTGAGGGCCAGGCCCCGCACATCGACCTCAGGGGAGGGCGTCACGCCATAGATCGCCTCGAAGGTCGGGATGGCCTGGCGCAGCAGCATCTCCAGGCCATCGACCGTGCGGCGGCCGGCGGCCTCGGCGCGGCGGAGAAACTCTGTGCGCAGCGGCTTGTAGACCATGTCCATGACCACGGTGTTCTCCGGGGTCAGGGTGAAGTCCGCCGCCGGACCCTCGCCGCCGTTCAGGCCCAGCGAGGTGGCGTTGATGATCAGACCAGCCTCGGAGAGCAGGGCGAGCAGGGCCGCTTCTTCGGCCGCGAACACCTTGGCGCCGAACGCGTCGACCAGTTCCTGGGCGCGGGCCAAAGTGCGGTTGACGATCGTGACCTTGGGCGCGCCGGCTAGCAGCAGAGCCGCCACGGCACCGCGGGCCGCGCCGCCAGCGCCCAGGATCACGACCGGCGCAGCCGTGACGTCGAAGCCGGGAGCCTGGGCGTCGATCGCGCCCAGCAAGCCGGGGCCGTCGGTGTTGTCGGCATGGACCGAGCCGTCTTCGTTGAAGATCAGCAGGTTCGCCGCGCCGGCCATCTTGGCCAGGTCGCTGGCGGTGTCGGCGCAGGCCAGGGCCCGCTCCTTGAAGGGGATGGTGACGTTGACGCCCTTGATCGCCCCGCCGCGCAGGCCGTCGACGAAGGCTTCGAACCGATCAGGCGCCGGCGCGAACGGCACATAGGCCGCGTCGATGGCCGCCGCCTGGATCCAGGCATTGTGCAGGACCGGGCTCATCGAATGCTTGATCGGCGCGCCGCAGACGCCGCCGACGATGGCGGCTCCAGAGATCGTCATGCGGCCAAGGCTCCGTGCAGGCGCAGGAAATCGAGCAGGCCGATCAGCGGCAGGCCCAGGATGGTGAAGTAGTCGCCGTCGACCGCATCGAACAGCTGAACGCCCTCGCTCTCCAGCTCGTAGCAGCCGACCGACCACAGCAGGGCCTCGCCGCGACGCTCTATATAGGCGTCGAGCCAGGCCTCGCTGAACGTGCGCACCGACAGCTTGGCGCTCTCGACGATCCGCCAGATCGGCTGGCCGTCGCGGGCCACAACCACGGCCGAGTGCAGCTTGTGGGTCGTGCCGCGCAGCTCGAGCAGGTGCTCGCGCGCCTGAGCCAGGGTTTCGGCCTTGTCGAACAGCTTGCCCTTGAGGTCGAGCGTCTGGTCGGCGCCGATCACCAGGCCGGGGCGCTTCTTCGAAACCTTGACCGCTTTCATCTCGGCCAGGGCGTCGGCGATGTCTCGAGGGGTGACCTCTTCGGCCAGCAGGCCGGCCTTGGCCGCCTCCTCATCAACGCCGGGGCTAACCGCCTCGAAGGCGACGCCGGCGTTCTTGAGGATCATCTGGCGCGCCGAACTCTTCGACGCGAGGGTAACAGGCGTCATCCCAGGACCTCGACCTTGCCGCGACCGCCCGACAACAGGTTGATGATCGCCGCCGCCGTCTCCTCAACCGAGCGGCGGGTGATGTCGATGGTCGGCCAGTTCATGCGCTCGAAGAGGCGGCGGGCGGCGATGATCTCCTGGCGCACGGCGTCGCTGTCGACATAGTCGCTCTCTCTGTTTTCCTTGAGGGAGAGCAGGCGATTACGGCGGATCTGGATCAGACGATCGGGCGAGGTGATCAGACCGACGATCAGGGTGTTCTTCAGTTCGAACAGCTCGGGCGGCGGCGGGCGGCCCGGCACCAGCGGCACATTGGCGGCGCGCACGCCCCGGTGCGCCAGATAGATGCAGGTCGGAGTTTTCGACGTCCGCGACACGCCGACCAGGATGACATCGGCCTGGGTCAGGTCCTGACCGCCTTGGCCGTCGTCATGAGCGATGGCGTAGTCCAGGGCCTCGATGCGATCGAAATAGTCGTTGGTCAGGGCGTGCTGGGCCCCGACGCGGGTCGAGATCCGCGCACCCAGATAACGCGACATGGCGCTGATCACCGGATCCAGGGCCGCGATGCAGGGCATTTCCAGCTTGCGGCAGCCTTCTTCCAGCGCCGCGCGCAGGTTCGGATCGACGATGGTGTGCATCACCACGCCCGGGGCGCCGCCGATCTCTTCCAACGCCCGGTCAAGTTGCCGTGTGGAACGAACAAGCGCGTAGATGTGTTCGATAGGCAGGATATCGGTGAAACGGGCGCACACCGCGCGCGCCATGGCGTTCAGAGTCTCGCCCGTGGAGTCCGACACCAGGTGGATATGGAAGTAGGTCGCGAAGCGCGGCGGCAGCCGTTCGCCGTCTCCCTGACCCAGACTCTCCTGTGGATCATCCGTTAACGGTTGCTTAACCACTTGCCTCGCCCCTGGGGACGCCTGGGCGCCAAATGGGCCTTTGGACGTCGTGACACGGCGCCGCTGTGATCAACGGTCGCATTGCTCGCGTATCATCCCCAGGCTCGCCCCGCATCCCCCATGAAGTGAATCCCGGCTGTCCAAAGCTGCGGACAGAGTCTCGTGAGGGGTCTTTGTCCCGCCGTCGCGAGTTAAGAATTCATTAAGGTCTTCAAAGCGCTGCCGGACCATCCACATGATTAACAGACCCTTAACCACATGTGGGAAGGCCTGGGGGTAAGGCGGGATGGGCTGTGCGAGTCACTCGCCTGTCAGGCGTTTTCCCCACTTTGCAGTTGCCCTCCAACACCCTCTTTCAAATCTTAAATTCTTATTAAGATATGAAGGGAGGGACTTAAGGGTCTTACGGGCTTGAGCCCAAGCGAGGACCGGGCTTTAACCCGAGCCATGACGTCTCCCACGCAAATCCCTAAATTTCTCTCAACGCTCGCCGGCGAGACGCATGCCCATCCGCCGATCTGGTTCATGCGCCAGGCGGGTCGGTATCTGCCGGAGTACCGCGCGGTGCGGGCCACGGCCCCAGACTTCATCTCGTTCTGCTTCGATCCGGAGAAGGCGGCGGAAGTCACGCTGCAGCCGATGCGGCGGTTTCCGTACGACGCCTCGATCGTGTTCGCCGACATCCTGCTGATCCCCGGCGCCTTGGGCCAGAAGGTCTGGTTCGAGGCCGGCGAAGGTCCCAAGCTGGGCGAGATGCCGTCGATCGAGTCCATGGCCGACAAGGCCGGGAATGCGGGTGAGGCCCTCAAGCTCGTCGGGGAGACGCTGACGAGGGTTCGCTCGGCGCTTGATCCGTCGAAGGCCCTGATCGGCTTCGCCGGCGCGCCGTGGACGGTGGCGACCTACATGATCGAAGGCGGTTCCAGCGATCGCAGCGGCGCGCGGACCTACGCCTACCAGAACGCCGAAAAGCTGGACGCCCTGATCCAGGTGCTGGTCGACTCGACGGTCGACTACCTGGCCATGCAGGTCGACGCCGGGGCCCAGGCCCTGAAGCTGTTCGAGAGCTGGGCCGAGGGCCTGTCCGAGCCGCTGTTCGATCGCCTGGTCACCCAGCCGCACATCAAGATCATCGAAGGCCTGCGGGCGCGGGGCGTGACGGTTCCGATCATCGGTTTCCCGCGTGGGGCCGGGACGCTGGTCGAGGACTATGCGGCCAAGGTCCCGGTGCAGGGCGTGGCGCTGGACACCTCGGCGTCGGCGAAACTGGGCCAATCGATCCAGAAGACCAAGACCATTCAGGGCGCGCTCGATCCGCTGCTGCTGCGGGCCGGCGGCGATGAACTGTTGCGTCGCGTCGACCAGCTGCTGGAACAGTGGAACCAGGGTCCCTACATCTTCAACCTGGGCCACGGCATCCTGCCCGACACGCCGATCGCCAATGTCGAGCTGGTGCTGGAACGGGTGACGGGCGTGAAGGTGGGCGGCTAGGTGGCCAAGAAGCTCGCCGTCGTCTTGTTCAATCTGGGCGGACCGGATGGTCCGTCGGCAGTGCGGCCGTTCCTGTTCAACCTGTTCCGCGATCCGGCGATCATCGGCTTGCCGGCGCTGTTTCGCTATCCGCTGGCGGCGCTGATCTCCACGACCCGCGAGAAGACCGCCAAGGCCAACTACGCGATCATGGGCGGTGGCTCGCCGCTGCTGCCGGAGACGGAAAAGCAGGCGCGGGCGCTGGAAGCGCAGCTTGCCGAGAGCCTGCCGGGCGTCGAGGCCAAGTGCTTCATCGCCATGCGCTACTGGAACCCGCTGACCGGCGAGACGGCCAAGCAGGTCAGTGCGTTCGCACCCGATGAAATCGTGCTGTTGCCGCTCTATCCGCAGTTCTCGGCGACCACGACGGCGTCGTCGCTGAAAGCCTGGCGCGAGACCTACAAGGGCTCGGGCCGCCAGACGACGGTGTGCTGCTACCCGGACGAAGCCGGCCTGGTCGAGGCCCATGCCCGACTGATCCGCGAGACCTGGGAGAAGGCCGGTTCGCCGACGAATGTCCGCCTGCTGTTCTCGGCTCATGGCCTGCCGGAGAAGGTCATCCTGGCCGGCGATCCCTACCAGAAGCAGGTGGAGGCCACGGCCGCCGCGGTCGCCGCCAAGCTGCCGGCCGGTCTGGACTGGACGGTCTGCTACCAGAGCCGGGTCGGGCCGATGAAGTGGATCGGTCCCTCGACCGACGACGAGATCCGCCGGGCCGGCGCGGACGGGAAGGGCGTGATCGTCACCCCGATCGCCTTCGTCTCCGAGCATGTCGAGACCCTGGTCGAGCTGGACCACGAATATGCCGAGCTGGCTCGGGAGGTCGGGGTCGCGCCCTACATCCGCGTGCCGGCCCTGGGTGTCGCGCCGGAGTTCATCTCTGGTCTTGCCGGCATGGTCGCCAAGGCGATGGCCACTGGCGGGGTCATCCCCGGCGGCGATTGGCGCGGACCTGAAAACTGTCCCTGCAATGAGGAAGCCTCGGCGTGATCGATTTCCTGGTGGCCCACTTCAACGTGTTCCGGGGCCTGCACATCCTGTCGGTCATCGCCTTCATGGCGGGGCTGCTCTACCTGCCGCGCCTGTTCGTCTATCACACCGGCGCCGCGCTCGGCTCGGAGATGGACGAGACCTTCAAGGTCATGGAGCGCCGGCTGCTGCGCGGGATCATCAACCCAGCCTCGATCGCGACCTTCGTATTCGGCCTGTGCTTGATCCTGGCCGACAGCGCCATCCGGGGCTGGGGCTTCTTGGCCCAGCCTTGGATGATCACCAAGCTGGTGGCCCTGGTCGGTCTCTATGCCTGGCACGGTTTCCTGTCGGCCTCGCGCAAGAAGTTCGAGCGCGGCGAGAACACCCGCTCGGAAAAGTTCTGGCGGGCCACGAACGAGATCCCGTTCGTGCTGGCGATCATCATCGTCATCTCGGTGACGACGAAGTTCCTGAACCACTGAGGGTCCGTCCTCGCCCTTCGACAGGCTCAGGGTAAGGTCTACTGGTAAGGCCGAGACACTAGAAACCCTCATCCTGAGCTTGTCGAAGGACGAGGGTTTCGGACCCGCCGCTTGACCGGCCGCGTCCCACGTGGTTTGCATCCAAAAGGTTCGTGTTTCGAACCCACCTCTCTACGGACCGGCGCCCGTCCTGGCGCGCCCCGCGAGCGATCCGCTCCAAGGTCCGTCCCCCGAACGATCCGCGTCATCGTCAACCGACGCGCTCGCCTGGTCCGTCCTGATGGGCAAACCAGCGTGACTATCGAAGTCTTACCGGCCGGACTCCGCCCTGGGGTCCGCGCCCACTCTTGAGTCTTGTCATGACCGAAGAAACCGAAAACGAAATCCCGGCCGCTGAAGACGCGACCACCGAAGACTCCTCCGTCGATATCGATACGACGGTCGAGGCCGCTTCCGCCGATGCGGAAGCCGAGGCCGAAGGCGAAGACGACGGCTCCGACATTGCCGCGGCCGTCGCGGCCCTGGGCCTGAAGTCCATGTCCCTGCAGGAGCTGAAGGAGAAATCCCCGGCCGACCTGCTGGCGTTCGCCGAGACCTTCGAGGTCGAGAACGCCAACTCCATGCGCAAGCAGGACATGATGTTCGCGATCCTGAAGACCCTCGCCGAAGAAGGCGTGGAGATCTCGGGCTCGGGCACCATGGAAGTGGTTCAGGACGGCTTCGGCTTCCTGCGCTCGCCGGAAGCCAACTACCTGCCGGGCCCGGACGACATCTACGTCTCGCCCTCGCAGATCCGGAAGTATGGCCTGCGCACCGGCGACAGCGTCGACGGCGCCATCCGCTCGCCGCGCGAAGGCGAGCGCTACTTCGCCCTGACCAATGTCTCGAAGATCAATTTCGAGAGCCCGGACAACGTCCGCCACAAGGTCCACTTCGACAACCTGACGCCGCTCTATCCCGACGAGCGCCTGCACATGGAACTGCCCGATCCGACCATCAAGGATCGTTCGGGCCGGGTCATCGACATCGTCGCCCCGCTCGGCAAGGGCCAGCGCTGCCTGATCGTCGCCCCGCCGCGCGTGGGTAAGACGGTCATGCTGCAGAACATCGCCAAGTCGATCGAGACCAACCACCCCGAGTGCTACCTGATCGTCCTGCTGATCGACGAGCGCCCGGAAGAAGTCACCGACATGCAGCGCACGGTGAAGGGCGAGGTGATCGCCTCAACCTTCGACGAGCCGGCGACCCGCCACGTCCAGGTGGCCGAGATGGTCATCGAAAAGGCCAAGCGCCTGGTCGAGCACAAGCGCGACGTCGTCATCCTGCTGGACTCGGTCACCCGTCTGGGCCGCGCCTACAACACCACCGTCCCGTCGTCGGGCAAGGTGCTGACCGGCGGTGTCGACGCCAACGCCCTGCAGCGCCCGAAGCGCTTCTTCGGCGCGGCGCGGAACGTGGAAGAGGGCGGTTCGCTCTCGATCATCGCCACGGCCCTGATCGACACCGGCAGCCGCATGGACGAAGTGATCTTCGAAGAGTTCAAGGGCACCGGTAACTCGGAAATCGTCCTGGACCGCAAGGTTGCCGACAAGCGCATCTTCCCGGCCATCGACGTGCTCAAGTCGGGCACCCGCAAGGAAGAGCTCATCACGCCGCGCGATCAGCTGACCAAGACCTACGTCCTGCGCCGGATTCTCAACCCGATGGGCGCGTCGGACGCGATCGAGTTCCTGCTCGACAAGCTGCGTCAGTCCAAGACCAACGGCGACTTCTTCCAGTCGATGAACACCTGAGTCCGACCAGACTCACTGCGGATACGAGAAAGGCCCCGGTTCTACCCGGGGCCTTTTTTGTTGGTCCTACCGCGTTCAGTCTTACGGAATGAGCAGGGTAGCCCCGGTCGTCTTCCGGCCTTCCAGCGCTTCATGCGCCGCACGGGCTTCGGCGAGTGGGAAGGTCTGGCCGATGTCGATCTTCACCGCGCCGGACGCCAGGACGGCGAACAGAGCTTCGGCGCTCTCGTCCAGTTCTTCGGTCGTGGCGATGTAGTCGAACAGGCGCGGGCGGGTGACGAAGGCCGACTTGGCCGACAGCTCCAACGGCGCGAACGGCGGGACCGGACCCGAGGCGTTGCCGAAGGTGACCAGCACGCCGCGCTTGGCCAGGCTCTTGAAGCTGGCGTCCCAGGTGTCCTTGCCGACGCCGTCATAGACGACGGCCACGCCCTTACCGCCGGTGATCTCACCGACGCGTGCGGCGACGTCCTCGTGGCCGTAGTCGATCAGATGATCGGCCCCGAGTTCTCGCGCCGTCTCCAGCTTGGCGGTCGAGCCGGCGGTGGCGATCACCGTTGCGCCCAGGGCCTTGCACCACTGCACGAGGATCTGGCCGACGCCGCCGGCGGCCGCGTGGATCAGGACCAGGTCGCCAGGTTTCACGTGGAAACACCGGCGGACCAGGAACTCGGCGGTCATGCCCTTGAGCAGGACGGCGGCGGCGGTCTCCAGGCTGACACCCTCGGGAACCTTCACCGCGCGCTCGGCCGGAACGACGGCCGCCTCGGCATAGGCGCCCATCGTCCCGTTGTAGGCGACGCGGTCGCCGACCTGGAACCGGCTGACGCCATCGCCAACGGCCTCGACGATCCCGGCCGCCTCCAGTCCGATCACCACCGGCATCTTCAGCGGGTAAAGACCCGAGCGATGATAGGTGTCGATATAGTTCAGACCGACGGCCTGATGTCGGATCAGGATCTGGCCGGCGGCGGGCGAAGGGACCTCGAGCTGGACGGCCTCGAGCACGTCGGGGCCGCCGGTGCGGACGGCTTGGATCGCCAGCATTACGCCAGGACCTTCTGGAAGAAGGTCAGGCTGCGACCGTTGGCCTTGGCCGCGTCGGCGGCGTCATAGTGCGCGCCGCCCTCGCGCGCGAAGGCGTGGTCACGGTCGGCATAGGTATGCAGTTCGATCTGCGGGTGATCCTTCAGCGCGGCTAGGATGACCTGTTGGGCTTCCGGCGGGACGAACTGATCCTTCTCGGCGATGTGCATCAGCAGCGGATGGGTCAGCTTCTCGGCCTCGCCCACGTGCTTCTCAATGCCAACGCCATAGTACGAGACCGAGGCGTCGACGTCGGTGCGGGTCGCGGTCAGGAAGGCCAGCAGTCCGCCCAGGCAATAGCCGACCGCGCCGACCTTGCCGTTGAGGCCGGCCAGCGCGCGGGCGGCGGTGATCGTCGCGCCGATATCGGCGACGCCGGTTTCCACGTCGAACGCATTGAACAGTTCGAAGGCCCGCTTCCACTCGGCCTCGGACTTGTCGGTGATGTCGATGCCGGGCTCGATGCGCCAGAACAGGTCGGGCACGATGGCGACATAGCCCTGGGCGGCCAGGCCGTCGGCGATGTCGCGCATCACCTTGTTGACGCCGAAGATCTCCTGGATCACGACGATGGCCGGAGCGTTCTCTGCCTGGGGTCGCGCCACATAGGCCGCGAAGTCGCCGTCGGGCGTGGTGATGGTGAGGGTCTCGCTCATCGGAGCTCTCCGTCCTTTAAGCGTCCCAGAAAAGCGGGACGATGTGACTTTCGACCAAAGCGCTCTAACCTGCGCCGACGGGCTTGCCCCATAACAATATCGTGCCCTGACCGAAGGGAACCACCCGATGAAAATGACCATCGAAATCGACTGCTCGCCCGTCGAGGCGCGGGCCTTTCTAGGCCTCCCCGATGTCAGCGGTTTGAACGAGCACCTCGTCAAGGAGATGCAGAACCGCATGGACGCCAACATAGCCATGCTGGCGCCCGAGGAGCTGATGAAGAACTGGATGGCGTTCGGCACCGGCGCTCAGGAGCAGTTCCGCAAGCTGATGACGGCGGCGGCTGGCGCGGCGGTCGGGAAGCCCTGACGACATGACCGATACGATCTTCGCCCTGGCCACCGCGGCCGGGCGAGCGGCGGTGGCCGTGGTGCGCGTCTCGGGTCCGGCGACCCTGTCGGTCGTCGAGGCGCTCACGGGAAAACCGCCCAAGCCGCGCCTGGCGGCTCTGCGCAAACTGCGCCACCAGGGCGTCGAACTGGACGAGGCCTTGGTCCTGCGATTCGAGGGACCGGCCAGTTATACCGGCGAGGACAGCGCCGAGTTTCACGTGCATGGCGGCCGGGCCGTCGTCGAGGCGCTGCTGTCGGCCCTGGTCGACCTGGGCCTGCGCCTGGCCGAGCCGGGCGAGTTCACCCGCCGGGCCTTCGAGAACGGCAAGCTGGACCTGGCCCAGGCCGAGGGTGTCGGCGATCTGATCGACGCCGAGACCGAAGCTCAGCGCAAGCAGGCGCTTGGACAGGTCGGTGGAGCGCTGAGCCAGCGTTACGACCGCTGGCGGGATCTGCTGGTCCAGTCGCTAGCCATGCTGGAAGCGGCCGTCGACTTCCCGGATGAGGATCTGCCGGAGGAGGTCGCCGAACGGGCGCGTCCAGGACTACGGACCCTGAGCGCCGAACTCGACGCGGCCCTGGCCGATGTTTCCCGTGGACGCCGAGTGCGGGACGGTTTCAGCATCGCCCTGGTAGGTGCGCCGAACGCCGGCAAGAGCACCTTGCTCAACGGACTGGTCGAGCGGGATGCGGCGATCGTCACCGACACGCCCGGCACTACCCGGGACGTGATCGAGGTTCCGCTGGTTCTGGGCGGCTACAAGGTGCTGGTCGCCGATACGGCTGGTATCCGCGAAACGGCCGATGCGATCGAAGCCGAGGGCGTCCGCCGGGCGCGAGCTTGGGCTGAAGATGCTGACCTAAGGCTTTGGGTCGTCGATGGGTTTCACGTGAAACATACAGTGAAGCTTGAGGAGGCGATCCGGCCCGGCGACTGGCTGGTGCTGAACAAAGCCGACATCGCCGATGCCTCGGCGCTGGACGCCGCTGCCGAAAAGTGGACCGGGGAGGGGCTCAGCGTTCTGCGTCTGTCGGCCCGTTCGAGTGACGCGGTGGACGAGGTTCGGGCCGCTCTGGCCGACCATGTCGCTGACGCTCTGTCCGGCGCGGAGTTCCCAGCCGCGACTCGATTGCGCCACGCTGAACGTCTCCGGGAAGCCCGGGACTATCTTGCGCGCGCCCTGTCTGAGGTCGGTCTCGAGGTCGAGCTAGCCGCCGAGGACGTCCGCCTAGCGGCGCGCGCTCTGGAGAAGATCACCGGTCGGGTAGATCCCGAAGACGTGCTTGGCCGCGTCTTTTCGACCTTCTGCATCGGCAAGTGATGTTCCACGTGAAACGTCCCCTATATTATCCACAGCACGCTCACAGCTGTGACGGGGGTGTTTCACGTGAAACGCCAGGGAGTCGCATCGACCCGTTCGCCTGATTGGCGTATAGATCGAGTCCAGCGCCCCCGCCCGTCCGGGGGCGTTCGCATTGAGGCGAAGCTTTTGTCCGATACCTGGGATGTCATTGTCATCGGCGGCGGTCACGCCGGCTGCGAGGCGGCCGCTGCGTCCGCGCGCGCCGGCGTTCGCACCCTGCTGCTGACCCACAAGCTCGAGACCATTGGCGAGATGTCGTGCAACCCGGCCATCGGCGGCTTGGGCAAGGGCCACCTGGTCCGCGAGATCGACGCCCTGGACGGCGTCATGGGCCGCCTGGCCGATAAGGCCGGCATCCAGTTCCGGATGCTGAACCGCTCCAAGGGCCCGGCGGTCCGGGGTCCGCGCTCGCAGATCGACCGCAAGCTCTATCGCGAGGCGATGCAGGCCGAGCTGGCCGCCACGCCGAACCTGGACATCATCGCCGCCGCCGCCGAAGACCTGATCGTCGAGGACGGCAAGGTGGCTGGCGCCGTCGACGGGGCAGGGCGCGTCTACCGCGCTTCACGTGTAATCCTCACGACCGGCACCTTCCTGAAGGGCGTCATCCATCGGGGCGACGATCGTATCCCGGCCGGCCGGGTCGGCGACCAGCCGTCGATCGGCCTGGCGGATCGTCTCTATGGTCTGGACTTCCAGATGGGTCGCCTGAAGACCGGCACGCCCGCGCGCCTGGACGGCAAGACCATCGCCTGGGACCAGCTGGAGAGCCAGGCGGCCGATGAACAGCCGGTCCCGTTCTCGTACTTGACCGACAAGATCGAGGTCCCGCAGATTGCCTGTGGCGTCACCTTCACCACCGAAGAGACCCACCGGATCATTGCTGAGCGCATCGGCGAGTCCCTGGTCTACAGCGGTCGCGCCACGGGGATCGGTCCGCGCTATTGCCCTTCGATCGAGGACAAGGTCGTCCGGTTCGCCGACAAGACCAGCCACCAGATCTTCCTGGAGCCGGAAGGCCTGGACGACGACACGGTCTATCCGAACGGCATTTCCACGTCGGTCTCCGAAGAGACCCAGCTGCTGTTCCTGCGCACGATCCCCGGCCTCGAGAAGGTCGAGGTGATCCGCTACGGCTATGCGATCGAATACGACTATGTCGATCCGCGCGAGCTCTTCGCCACGCTGGAGACCAAGCGTCTGCCGGGCCTGTACCTGGCCGGCCAGATCAACGGCACCACGGGTTATGAAGAGGCCGGAGCCCAAGGCCTGGTCGCTGGCCTGAACGCAGCCTTGGCCGTGCAGGGCAGGGAGCCCGCCGTCTTCGCCCGCGACGAGGCCTATATCGGCGTGATGATCGACGACCTGGTCACCCGGGGCGTCACCGAGCCGTATCGGATGTTCACCAGCCGGGCCGAATTCCGCCTGACCCTGCGCGCCGACAATGCCGACCAGCGCCTGACCGATCGTGGCATCGACTTGGGCGTGGTCAGTGAGACCCGCGCCAAGGCCTGGGCAGAGAAGAGGGATCGCCTGGAGGCGGCCCGCGCCTTCGCCCGTTCGGTCACCCTGACCCCGAACGAGGCGGTGAAGGCCGGCTTCAAGGTCAATAGCGACGGCGTCCGCCGAGACGTCTTCGCCATGCTGGCCTATCCGGATGTGACCCTGGACGACCTGGGCCGTATCTGGCCCGAGGTTTTCACGTGGAACACTGACGTCCGCGAGCAGATCGAGATCGAGGCGGCCTATGCCGGCTATCTGGATCGCCAGCGCGCCGACGCCGAGTCGCTGCGCAAGGACGAAGACCTGCGCCTGCCGGCCGACCTGGACTATGCCGACATCGGCAGTCTGTCGAATGAGGTTCGCGAGAAGCTCCAGCGTGTTCGCCCGCTGACCCTGGGCCAGGCGGCTCGGATCGAAGGTGTGACGCCCGGGGCGCTGACGGCTCTGCTCGCTCACGTGAGGCGCGGCCGTGCAGCCTGATCTCATCGTGACGGCTGAACCCCCGGTGCTGGACGCGGCTGGTTACCAAGCCCTTACCGGCGCGTCCGACGCCCAGATGGCCGAGCTGACCCGGTTCCAGGAACTGCTGGCCGAGTGGAATGCGGTGATGAACCTGGTCGGTCCGCTGACCATCGACACCTATTGGACCCGCCACGCCCTGGACAGCTCGCAGCTGCTGGCGCTGGCGCCCGATGCGGTGACCTGGGCCGACCTTGGCGCCGGCGCGGGTTTGCCCGGCGTGGTGCTGGCCATACTGCTGAAGGGTAGGGCCGAGGCCAAGGTTCACCTGGTCGAGTCGATGGCAAAGCGCTGCCGCTTCCTGGAAGTGGTCGCCAAGGACCTCGACTTGCCGGTCGAGATCCATAATGTCCGAGCCGAAGAGCTGAAGCTGAAGGTCGACGTCGTTACCGCGCGGGCCTGCGCGCCGATGACCAAGCTGCTCAGCTTCGCCGAACCCTATCTGTATCGCGGCGCGACGGGCCTGTTCCTCAAGGGGCAGGACGTCGCTGCGGAACTGACCGAGGCCTCCAAGGCCTGGGCGTTCGCCAGCGAGCTGAGCACCAGTCAGAGCGACCCCCGTGGCCGCATCGTTCAAGTGAAGAGGCTTTCCCGTGTCCGCTAATCCTCTCCGCGTCCTGGCCATCGCCAACCAGAAGGGCGGGGTCGGCAAGACCACGACCGCCATCAACCTGGGCACCGCCCTGGCCGCTTGCGGTGAGCGCGTGCTGCTGATCGACGCCGACCCGCAAGGCAACTGTTCCACGGGGTTGGGCATCACCCGCGTCCAGCGCCGGACCACGCTGTATGACGTGCTGATGGGCGAGTCGCCGGTGGTGGACGCCGCCGTGCGGACCGAACTGCCCGGCCTGGACGTCATCCCGGCCGACGCCGACCTGTCGGGCGTGGAGATCGAACTGGGCCAGACCGCCCGCCGGTCGTACCGCCTGCGCGACGCCCTGGAGTCCATCCGCGTCAACGGCCCCTACACCTATGTGCTGATCGACTGCCCGCCGTCGCTGAACGTGCTGACGGTCAACGCCATGACCGCCGCCGACGCGGTGTTCGTGCCGCTGCAGTGCGAGTTCTTCGCCCTGGAAGGCCTGACCCAGCTGATGCGAACCATCGAGCGCATCCGTGGCAGCCTGAACCCGCGCCTGGAGATCCAGGGCGTGGTGCTAACCATGTATGACCGCCGTAACAGCCTGTCCGAGCAGGTGGCCCGCGACGTGCGGGAGTACTTCGGCGACAAGGTCTATGACGCGGTCATCCCGCGGAATGTCCGCGTCTCGGAGGCCCCGTCCTTCGGTAAGCCCGTGCTGCTGTATGACCTGAAGTGCGCCGGCAGCCAGGCCTACCTGAAGCTGGCCCGCGAGGTGATCAGCCGCGAGCGTGATCGCCAGGCCCAGGCCGCTTAAGCCGATTTCTGAGTAACGACCCGAGTTTGTACGAGAAGAAGAATGGAGTCTGTGGTGGCTGAGGCTGGTGGTTCCGAGGGGCGTCGTGGTCTGGGGCGTGGTCTGTCGGCCCTGTTGGGCGAGGTCGAGAACGCGCCGGCCCAGGCGCCGAGCGACAACACGGCCGGTTCGCGCGAAGCGCCGATCGAGATCCTGAAGCGCAATCCCGACCAGCCGCGCCGCACCTTCCGCGAGGAAGACCTGGAGGACCTGTCCAACTCGATCCGCGAGAAGGGCGTCCTGCAGCCGATCCTGGTGCGTCCCGCGCCCGGTTCGCCCGGCGAATACCAGATCGTCGCCGGCGAACGCCGCTGGCGCGCCGCCCAGCGCGCGGGCCTGCGCACCGTGCCGATCATGGTGCGCGAGCTGGACGACCTGGCGGTGCTGGAAATCGGCATCATCGAGAACGTCCAGCGCGCCGACCTGAACATCCTGGAAGAAGCGCTCTCCTACAAAGTGCTGATGGAGAAGTTCGAGCGCACCCAGGAGAACATCGCCCAAACTATCGGCAAGAGCCGCAGCCACGTGGCAAACACCATGCGCCTGCTGGCCCTACCGGACGAGGTGCAGTCGTACCTGGTCAGCGGCGAGCTGTCGGCTGGTCATGCCCGCGCCATCGCCGCCGCGGCCGACCCGGTCGCCCTGGCCAAGCAGATCATCGAGGGCGGCCTGTCGGTCCGCGAGACCGAGGCCCTGGCCCGCAAGGCGCCGACCGCGACGCCGAACAAGAACAAGGGCGGCCGTCCGCCGCGCGTGAAGGACACCGACACTCAGGCGCTGGAAGCCGACCTGTCGTCGGTCCTGGGCCTGGATGTCTCGATCGACCATCGCGGCGCCGGCGGCGCCTTGACGATCAGCTACGCGACGCTCGAGCAGCTGGACGACTTGTGCAACCGGCTCAGCCGAGGGGTCTGATCAGACGCACGGAATCGCGTGCGTTTGAGCGGTTTTCGGGCTTGAAAACGGCGCTCTAAAATTGCCTCTGTCGCGCACCAAGCGGCGCCTTTCCGTACTCCGGGAGGCGCCGTTTTCGTGAGAGGAGGGCGGCTTGAGTCCGATCAGACTCCAAGCCCTTGTGCTGTAAGGCTTTCCTCGAAACCATCCACAGCGGCGCAAACCGCCTATTTTGGCGGATTCTAGACCCTCACAGCCCTAGCCGCCGCGCGCGACCCGCGATCATCAGCGCCAGGCGCTCTGAGATCAGTTGGTCGGGCGAGCCGGAGGTTTTGCAGGCGCGGTCGGCGGCCAGGACCTCGCCTTGGATCTCGAGGATGGCTTCCAGGTTCCAGGCGCGGGCCTGGCGCAGGAACTCGCGCTCCTGTTTCCAGAAGACGCCGGAGGCCTTGGCGGCCGCCTGTAGGTCGACGCCGTTCTTGTGCAGGGTCAGGACCCGGCGCAGGCGGTTCAGATAGTAGCTGATCGCCCGCACAGCGGCCGGACCGCCTTCGCCCTCGGCGGCGGCGCGGCGTAAGGCCTGCTGGGCGAGACCGGCCTTGCCCCCAAACGCATCGGCGGCGGCGTCGCTGAGCGAGGCCTCGGGTTCCACGCCCAGGAAGTCCGTCAGGTCGGCGGCGGTGGCCGTAATGCCGCTGCCCGGGCCGAGGTACAGCGCCAGGCGCTCGATCTCGGCGCGGGCCACGCCGCGCTCCTTGGGCAGGCGCGAGACGAAGAGGTCCAGGGCCTCGCTGTTGAGGCCCACCTTGTCGTTGGCCAGGGTGTCGCGGGCCAGACGGGCCAGGTCGCCGGCTTCGTCCTCGTAGCAGGGGATGACGGCGCAGCCATTGGCCTTCTCACCGACCTTGCGCAGCAGGGAGTTGCGATCCAGCGCGCCGGCCTCGACCAGGAAGAAGGCGTCGGGGTTCAGCTGGCCCTCGACATGGCGGGTCAGGGCCTCGGAGGCCTGCTTGTCGGGGCCGGCCTTGTCGCCGTTCAGGCGCAGACGCACCAGCCGGCGGCCGCCCATCAACGACATGGCCGACAGCTCGTCTTCCAGCTTGGCCGGATCGGCGTCCAGGTCGCCATCGGTCAGCATGGCGGTGTCGAAGGGGTCGTCCGGGCGCTCGACCACGCGCTTGGCCAGAGCGTTGGCGCGATCGCGCACCACGCCCCGGTCCTTGCCGTAGATGACCACGGCTCGGATGTCCGGGGTCGGCTCCCGCAGGAAGCGTTCGACGTCCGGACGCTTGGAGAGGATCATCGGACGGGCCCTTAAGCCCGCTTCTTCTTGCCGCCCGCCAGCCAGGTGGCCAGATCCAGCTGGATCTTGCGGGCGACCTCGGCCGCCGCGCGCTCCTGGCCGTCGTTCTGGGCCGCGATGGCCGCGTAGGGCTGGTCGGCCGAGTCGTAGGTCACCGAGACGTCGGTGACGCCCTTATAGGCCTCGCCGCCGGTCGCGACCTCGATCAGGCGCCAGGTGACGATCATCTTCAGTTCGTAGCGGTTGGCCGTGTTGTCCAGGCGCACGCCGCGGGCGAAGCGTTGCTCGTTGACCGACAGCAGCAGCTTGTAGGCGGTCGGATCGCCGGCGCGGTGGGCCAGGGCGTCGTCCAGCTGCTCGCGCAGCAGGTAGCCGCCACGGCCCTCGGACGCGACCGTCTCGATGCTGGAAAGTCCGCCCTCGACGCCCGGACGGCCATACAGCGGCGTGAAGCCGGCGCAAGCCGAGAGCGCGAGGGTCGAGAGGGCGAGAGCGGCCGCCGCCAGGGTGCGTTTCATCAGTCTCAGTTGGCCACGATGTTGATGATCCGGTCCTTCACCACGATCACCTTGCGGACCGTGAGGCCCTCAAGGTGGGCCATGACGTTGGGATCCGCCAGAGCGATTTTCTGGACCTCGTCCTCGGGGGCGCCGGCTTTCACCTTCACCTCGCCGCGACGCTTGCCGTTGATCTGGATCGGCAGGACACGCTCGTCGTCCGCGGCCAGGGCCGGGTCGGCCTTGGGCCAGGGCGCGTTCACGACCATGCCTTCGCCGCCGATCGACGCCCAGGCTTCCTCGGCCAGGTGGGGCGTGAAGGGGGCGACCAGGCGGGCCAGGATGTTCAGGGCTTCCTTGCGGGCCGCCAGCACGCCTTGGGAGGCGCCTTCAGCCGGAGCGGCCTTCAGGGCGTTCAGGAACTCGTACAGGCGCGCCACGCCGCTGTTGAAGCGGAAACCCTCGATGCTGTCGGTGACGAAGCCGATCAGCTTGTGGGCCGACTTGCGCAAGGCCACGGCCGCTTCGTCGCTGTCGTCGTGGGCGAAGTCACCGGCCGGCTGGCTGTCGAACTCGTTCCACAGGCGATGCGTGAAGCGCCAGCTGCCTTCGACGCCGGAGTTGGTCCACTGGACGTCGCGCTCGGGCGGGCTGTCGCTCATCACGAACAGGCGGGCCGAGTCGACGCCGTAGGCTTCGAAGATGTCCTCGGGGGCGACGACGTTCTTTTTGGACTTCGACATCTTCTCGACGTCGCCGATGATGATCGGCGCGCCGGTCGTGGCGTGGACCGCCGAGCGGTTGTTGCCCTCGACGGTGATGCGGATGTCCGACGGTTCGACCCACTCGCCGGCCTCGTTCTTGTAGGCCTCGTGGGTAACCATGCCTTGGGTGAACAGGCCCGCGAACGGCTCTTCGACCGACAGCAGATTCTCGTCCTTCAGGGCGCGGGTGATGAAGCGCGCGTACAGCAGGTGCAGGATCGCGTGCTCGACGCCGCCGATATACTGGTCGACGGCCATCCAGTAGTCGGCCGCGTCCTTGCCGACCGGCTCGTCGGCCGTCGGGTCGGCGAAGCGGGCGAAGTACCAGCTCGAGTCGATGAACGTATCCAGCGTGTCGGTCTCGCGCTCGGCGCGGCCGCCGCACGACGGGCAACTGGTGTGACGCCAGGTCGGGTGACGCAGCAGCGGGTTGCCCGGCTTGTCGAAGGTGACGTCGTCGGGCAGGGCGACGGGCAGCTGGTCTTCCGGCACCGGCACGACGCCGCAGTCGGCGCAGTGGATCACCGGGATCGGGCAACCCCAATAGCGCTGGCGCGAGACGCCCCAGTCGCGCAGGCGATAGACGGTCGCGCCCTGGCCCTGGCCGGCGGCTTCGATGCGGGCCACCGCTTCAGCCTTGGCGGCCTCGATATCCAGGCCGTCCAGGAATTCCGAATTGTAGATCTTGCCGGGGCCGACATAGGCCTCCTTACCGACCGTGAAGGTCGCGGCGTCCTCGCCGTTGGGCAGCACCACCGGCAGGACCGGCAGGTTGTACTTGCGGGCGAAGTCCAGGTCGCGCTGGTCGTGGGCCGGGCAGGCGAAGATCGCGCCGGTGCCGTAGTCCATCAGGATGAAGTTGGCGATCCAGACGGGCAGGGTGATCGACGGGTCCAGCGGATGTTGCACGCGCAGGCCGGTGTCGTAGCCCAGCTTCTCCGCGCTCTCGATCTCGGCTTCCGAGGTGCCGCCCTTGCGGCAGTCGGCGATGAACTGCTGGACCTCGGGATTCTCGATGCCCAGGCGCTCGGCCAGCGGATGCTCGGGCGCGATGCCGACGAAGCTGGCGCCGAACAGGGTGTCGGGACGGGTGGTGTAGACCTCCAGCCCGTCGGCCATGCCGTCGGGGGCCTCGCCGTCGAACTGGAACTTGAAGCGCAGGCCCTTGGAGCGGCCGATCCAGTTCTCCTGCATCAGGCGAACCTTGTCGGGCCAGCGGTCCAGGGTCTTCAGGCCCTCGATCAGGTCGTCGGCATATTGGGTGATGCGCAGGAACCACTGGGTCAGCTTACGCTTCTCGACCGTCGCGCCCGAGCGCCAGCCCTTGCCGTCGATGACCTGCTCGTTGGCCAGGACGGTCATGTCGACCGGGTCCCAGTTGACCGAGGCTTCCTTGCGATAGACCAGGCCGCTCTTCAGCAGGCGCAGGAACCAGGCCTGCTGCTTGCCGTAGTATTCCGGGTCGCAGGTGGCGAACTCGCGCGACCAGTCGACCGAAATGCCCAGCGACTTCAGCTGCTCGCGCATGGCGGCGATGTTGTCGTAGGTCCAGCCCTTGGGGTGGACGCCGCGCTCCATGGCCGCATTCTCGGCGGGCATGCCGAAGGCGTCCCAGCCCATCGGGTGCAGGACGTTGAAGCCTTGCGCGCGCTTGTAGCGGGCGACCACGTCGCCCATGGCGTAGTTGCGGACGTGGCCCATGTGGATGCGGCCCGACGGATACGGGAACATCTCGAGCACGTAGTATTTCGGACGGCCGTCGTTGATCTCGCCGGTCTTGAAGACGTCGGCCTTCGCCCAGGCTTCACGCCACTTGGGTTCGGTGTCTTTGGGATTGTAGCGGGCCATCGGAAACCAGGTGTCTAGATGCGGAAAAGCGCCCCGAAGGCGAGTCCGCAACGAACGTAAGCGGTTTCGCGGCCGGAGCGCGCAGAGAAATAGGAGGGCGGGGTCCCTTTCGCTCGGAAAGAGACCCCGAAGAGCCTTAGCCCTTGATGTTCGAAAGTCGGAGCTGACGCGCGCGGGTCAGGATCGCGTTCTCGATGTCGGTGGCGGTCTGGTCGGCGACCGGCGCGTCGACCCAGTTACCGGTGATGTCCTTGGACTGCTTGAACACCGTGACGTTCAGGCCGTCGGCGCGCAGGCGGGTGTCCAGGATGTAGACCGTCGCCTTGAAGCGCTCGGCCGGGGTTTCCGGGTTCACGTACCAGTCGGTGACGATCACGCCGCCGTACGGGTCGGCCGAGGCCAGCGGCATGAAGGCCAGGGTGTCCAGGCTCGCGCGCCACAGATAACCGTTGACGCCGATGCCCGCCTCGCTGGGGGCAGCCTTGTTGCCGCCGCCGAAGCGCTTGAACGGGTTGAGGCCCGGCTCGTCGCTCTGCGTGGAAAACGTCTTGGGGGGCTTGCTGCTGGCGCATGCGGTCATGCCCAGCATCGACAGAGCCAGGACGCCCGCGGCGACGCCGCGCATCACAGACCCACGCTCAAACGCCATAGTACCTCGCTCCAATGTATCGCCGTTCCTGGCGCGCCCCCGCGGCCGGGAGCCGGTCTATAGCATGGCTACGCCGCCTCAAAACAGGAATCGCGTGACCTCATCGACACAGGAGTCGATTGAATCGCTCAATTCAGCCCGAAGTGCGACCAAACCCCGGTTGACCGCGTTCCGGCCAAGCCTTTAATCGCAAATCAAGGGGCTCGATCCTATATGGAGCGAGTGGGGACATTGTATAGGCGGCGAGTAGCGATGGTCGCGAAGCGTTATTTCCTGGCGGGTGCAGCCGCGCTGATCCTTACCGGATCGGCGGCGACGGCGTTTGCCCAGGCCAAGCCGCATGCTGTCGCCCCCGATTTCTCGGTCAAGAACGACTTCACCAGCGCGCCGGTTGGTGTCCAGTACCCGACCGACGACAAGCGCACGCTGAAGTGGGACGCCAAGAAGGGCCGCTGGGGCCTGAAGCTCGACCTGGACCAGCCGTCCAGCCGCGAGATGGAACTGCAGGACGTTCAGGCCGGCGCCTATTTCAAGGTGAGCCCGTCGATCCGCGTCGGCGGCGCCGTCAGCTTGGGCGAGACCAACCCGGCGCTGGCCGCGCGTCGCGCCCAGCAGCCCGATCCGGCGCCCCGCGTGCGCCTGGAAACGGCCTTCAAGTTCTAGAACCGTCAGCCGGCGAGCGCTTCGACCGCCGCCATGCCGACGATTCCGCTGCCGATCAGCTGCGTGACGGTGCGCGCCCGTACGCCGCCCAGCGCGTAGACGGGCAGGGCCGTCGCCCCGACCAGGTCCTTCAGGCCCTCGATGCCCAGCGGCTCGCCCGCCGACGGGCTGTTGCTGGCGAAGACCGGCGAGACCACGACTGCATCGGCGCCCGCGCGCTCAGCCGCTTGAACGGCGAGCACATCATGGGCTGCGGCGGTGATCAGCCAGCGGGCGTGCTCGGCGCGCAGGCGCGGGATCGCGGCGACGCTGGCCTCGGGCAGGTGCAAGCCGTCCGCGCCGATGCCCTCGGCCAGGCTGGCGTGGGCGCCGGCCAGCAGGATCAGGCCGCGTGCGTCGGCGATGGCCCGCAGGCGGCGGCCCTGATCGACCGCGTCCTCGGCTCCAAAGGCCCGGAAGACGATCCCAGCCCCAGCCGGCAGCCGCTCGGCCACGGCTTCGGGGTTCGAAACCCGCGCGGGATCGGTAAAGAACAGCAGGGCCGGCAGCGTCTTGCCGCGCGCGGTCCTTGGCGGAAAGGCCGTCGCCGCACTAGACAGGACTTCCAGTTCGCTCACGTTTCCGTCCAAGGCCACACCCCCCGATGTCGCATGCTCTCGCTATCGTCCAGGCTAGCATTGGAGCCGCCGAAAACCGAGCCGGCCGGAAGGTCGGATCGGTCACTTTGGTGGCGGTGTCCAAGACCCAGCCTTGGGAGAACGTCGCACCGGTGCTCGAGGCGGGCCAACGGGTGTTCGGCGAGAACCGCGTCCAGGAGGCCATGGAACGCTGGGGCGATCGCCGCGAAGGCCTGGAACTGCGCCTGATCGGCCCGCTGCAGACCAACAAGACCCGCGAGGCGGTGAACTTCTTCGACGTCATCGAGACCCTGGACCGCGAAAAGTTGGCCCGCGTGCTGGCCGACGAGATCCAGCGGGCTGGCAAGGCCCCGCGCCTCTATGTCCAGGTCAATATCGGCGAGGAAGACCAGAAGGCGGGCGTCGCCCCCGCCGACGCCGACGCCTTCATCGCCGCCTGCCGGGGAACCTATGGCCTGACGGTGGAGGGTCTGATGTGCATCCCGCCCTTCGACGAAGACCCCGCGCCGCATTTCGCCGCTCTGCGGGCGATCGCCGCGCGCAACGGGGTCGAGAAGCTGTCGATGGGCATGAGCGACGACTTCGAGATCGCGATCGCGCAGGGCGCGACCTCGGTGCGGGTCGGGTCGGCGATCTTCGGCAGCCGGAACTACGGCTAGGCCACGATCTCCACGGCGTCGCCCGGCTTGGCGGCCGCCAGCACCGCCTCGATATCCGGCCGCTCTAGCGCAACACAACCCTCTGTGCCGGGATAACCCTCCCGCGCCAGGTGCATGAAGATCGCCGAGCCCATGCCCGGAACCGGCGGGTCGTCGTTATGGCCCAGGATGACCACCAGGTCGTAGACAGGGTCGTCGCGCCACATCCGCTCGGCGCTGGCCGGGTAGGGCAGTCTCACAGGTCTATTATAGTTCGGATCGCCCGGCGCATCGCACCAGCCGTCCTGCTCCTGCGTCGCTCGAATCGGCAGGGCGGTCGTCGGACCGTCCGGATAGACGTCGGGCCGGTACCAGACCTCGCGCATGATCCAGGTCCCCAGCGGGCTCTTGTTGTCGCCCTCGCGCTTGTCGGCGCCCGCGATCACGCCAGCCTTGCCGATCGCGCAACACAGGATCCGTCCGTCCAGCTCGAAACGACCGTCGGCATGGGCGCGAAACAGCATGGACGACCTACTCCTCAGACTAATGAACCTTCACGGGGTTGTCCCGAGGGGCCGCAGCGGTGCATGTTTCCCCTTATGGCGCAACGCAAGACCCTTCTGCTGATCGACGACGACGATGACCTGCGCGGCGCCTTGGCCGAGCAACTGGCCCTGCACGAGGAATTCGCGGTCAACGAAGCCTCGACTGCCGGCGAGGGCGTGCGGGTGTCTCGCGAGATCAAGCCCGACCTGATCCTGCTGGACGTCGACCTGCCCGACATGGACGGCCGCGAGGCCTGCCGCCTGATGCGCAAGAACGGGGTCACGGCCCCGGTGATCATGCTGACGGCCGCCGCCAGCGACAGCGACACGATCCTGGGCCTGGAGTCCGGGGCCAATGACTATGTCACCAAGCCCTTCCGCTTCGGCGTGCTGCTGGCCCGCATCCGCGCCCAGCTGCGCAGCTACGAGGCCTCGGAAGACGCGCTGTTCCGCATCGGCCCGTACGAATTCCGCCCGTCCGCCAAGCTCCTGGTCGACGAAAAGCAGAAGAAGGTGCGGCTGACCGAGAAGGAAACCAACATCCTCAAGTACCTCTACCGCGCCGGCTCCAAGCCCGTGTCGCGCGAGGAGCTGCTGACCGAGGTCTGGGGCTACAACGCCGGCGTCACCACCCACACGCTGGAAACCCACGTCTACCGTCTGCGCCAGAAGATCGAGCCCGATCCGGCCGTGGCGCGGATCCTGATCACCGAGATGGGCGGGTATCGCCTGCAGCCGTAAAGAAAAAGGCCCGGTCAGCGATGACCGGGCCTTCTTGTATTCGCAGGGAACGCCAGAAACTTAGGCGTTGCCGATCGGCTGGCCTTCGGCCTGGGCCTTGCGCGCGGCGTAGACGCCGGCGAAGTCGATCGGGTCGATCAGGAAGGGCGGGAAGCCACCTTCGGCCGTGACGTCCGAGATCAGGCGACGGGCGTACGGGAACAGGAAGCGCGGGCACTCGATCAGCAGCACCGGCTCGAGGTCGGCTTCAGCCACGCCCTCGATGTGGAACAGGCCGCCATAGACCACTTCGACGTGGAACACGGCTTGCTCGTCGCGCAGGGCGCGGGCCGAGAGCTTCAGGTCGACTTCGAACAGGCCATCGGGACGGCCGCGGGCGTTCATCTCGACACCCATGTCGATCGCGGGCTGGGCCGCGCCGGCGCGCAGGCTGTCGGGGGCCAGAGGATTTTCGAACGAGAAGTCACGGACGAACTGGGCCAGGATGCGGATGCCCGATTGCCCAGCGGCCTCTTCCGGGGTCCCCACGGGGGCAGTGGTGTCGGTCATTAGGATAAAATCCGTAATCAGCGTTCTAGAACGCCTGTAAGAAAGGTGCGCGCTGCTACCATGAGGGCCCGTCTGGCGCAACGCCAGGCGCCTGACGGGAGAACGCGTCTCGCCTATATAGACACCATTCGCTGGGCCAAAAGCCCGTCAACGGACGTTGAAGTGCTCCAGATCCTGTTCCTCGCCGCGGTCGCCGCTGTCGTCCTCTACCAGCTGTACGCCACGCTGGGCCGCCGCGTGGGCCGTCAGCCCGAGGATGTCGTCGACAAGACCATCAAGCCGGCCAACGGGACCGTGCTCGACGCCCTGCCCAATGTTCGCGCCGAGGACCTGGCGGCGATCAAGTCCAAGCAACCCGACTTCGACCCGACCAAGTTCCTGTCCGGCGCCCGCGCGGCCTACGAGCAGATCGTCACGGCCTATGCCGAGGGCGACCGCGAGACGCTCAAGCCCCTGTTGGCCACCGAGGTGATGGACAATTTCGAGCAGGCCATGGCCTCGCGCGAAGCCGCCGGCCGCAGCGAGAAGGTCGAGTTCCTGACCCCGCCGCGCCTGGACCTGGAAAAGGTCGACGTGGTGGGCGATCTCGCCAAGGCGGTGGTGCGGATCCTGGCCGAGGTGCGCACCCGCACCAAGGACGAGCGCGGTGAAGGCGTCGACGATCGTCGCACCGCCGAGCTCTGGACCTTCGAGCGCGAGGTCAAGAGCGCCAATCCGAACTGGCTCCTGACCTACGTCGCCGCCGCCGAGGCGTAATGACCCGCGTTTCGACCCCCTTTGCGCCGCTGATCCTGGCGGGTCTGCTGCTGAGCGCTTGCGCCAGCGCCGTCACGCCTCCGCCGCCGATCGCGACGGGGCCGACCCCGCCTCCGCCCAGCACGACGGTCCCGCCGCCGCCTTCGACGACCCTGCCGGCGACGGCGATGTCGTTCTCCAGCCTGGCTGGCTGGAGCGAAGACGACCACCTGGCGGCCCTGAACGCCTTCCGCGCCGGTTGCGGGGTCGCCAAGGATCCCGCCCTGGCCCGCGTCTGCGGCCTGGCCAAGGCGACCGTGATCCAGGACGAACAGGGCGCGCGGGCCTTCCTCGAAGCCAATTTCCGGCCCGAGCCCGTCGGTGACGAAGGCCTGCTGACCGCCTATTTCGCCCCGCAGTACGAGGCGCGGATGTCGCGCAACGCCGAGTTCACCGCCCCGGTGCGCGGCCTGCCGGCCGACCTGGTGGTGCTGGACCTGGGCGCCTTCGAGCCCGGCTTCGTGGGCAAGAAGATCACCGGCCATGTCGAAGGCCCGACCTTCGTGCCTTATCCGGCCCGCGCCGAGATCGAGGCCGTCCCGACCGACAAGCCCCTGGCCTGGATGCGGCCAGAAGAGCTGTTTTTCCTGCAGATCCAGGGCTCGGGCATTCTGGTCCTGCCCGACGGTCGCCGGGTGCGCGCGGCCTTCGCCGGCCATAACGGCAAGCCGTTCGTCGGCATCGCCAACGCCATGCGCGACCAGGGCCTCTTGCCCGACAACAACACCTCCGGGGATGCGATCCGCACCTGGCTGGCCGCGCATCGCGGACCGGAAGCCGACGCGATCATGCAGCTGAACCCGCGCTACGTGTTCTTCAAGATGGCCGCCGATGACGGCAAGGAAGCCGTCGGCGCCGCCGGCGTACCGCTGCCGGCCGGCCGGGCCATCGCCGTCGACCCCAGCAAGCACGGCTATGGCGGGCTCTACTGGCTGGACGCCGCCGCGCCCAAGCTGGCGGGGGCCTTCCCGGCCTATCGCCGCCTGGCCGTGGCGCTGGACACCGGCGGGGCCATCAAGGGCGAGGTCCGCGCCGATCTCTATATGGGCAGCGGGACCGCCGCCGGGGCCGAGGCCGGCCGCGTGCGCCACGCCCTGCGCCTGTATCGGCTGGTTCCCCGGTCGTAGCGTGGCCAAGAAGCCGCCGCCCGCACCTGAGGATGACAAGCGCCTCTGGAAGCTCGTCGCCTCGACCGTGACGCCCCGCGCGCCGGTCGCGCCTGAGAAGATGCGGTCCAAGGCCCGGATCCGGCCCTCGCTGAAGGCCGCCACGGCCATGCCGGCCGACCCGCCGACCCGACTGGTCTCGATCGCCCCCCTGCGCGTGGCGCCCGAGGAGCTGAAGCCGGTTCCGGCCAAGACCCTGAAATACGCGCCCGACCGCATCGAGCCCAACCGCAAGCGCCGCATCGTCAAGTCGCACGACCCGATCGGCGCGCGCCTGGACATGCACGGCCTGGATCAGGACCAGGCCCGGGCGACGCTGGAGGGGTTTATCCGCCGCGCCTATGACGACGGTCACCGCGCCGTGCTGGTGATCACCGGCAAGGGCAAGGTCGGCCACGGGGTGCTCAAGCAGCGCACGCCAGAATGGCTGGCGGGGCCTGCGGTGCGGGAGATGATCGCCGGGGTGTCGACCGCCGACCAGCGGCACGGCGGCGAAGGGGCGCTCTATGTGGCGCTGAAGCGGAAGGTTGGTCCGTGACGGCGCTGGGGCTCTACACCGTGTTCTGCGACTTTCGAGGCGGCACATACGCCAGCCAGGTTCGCGCTGCCGACGAGATCGAAGCCCTGCGAGCCTGGGCTGCGTACATGATCGAGCAGAAGCCGATCCGACGTGCTTCCCACGTCATCGCCAAGAGTGCGCTCGAGGATATCGACATCATTGATGAGGCGCTTGGCATGCGTAGTCCGCCAACGCCGCTCGCCACGCTTACGGATGTGTGGTGCGCGTCAGCGACCTGCGGCGGTGATCTCGCTCTCATCAATATCGTCAGGACGGCGGAGCCGGCCTAAGCGGCTAGTTTTTCCGCGATGCCTTCTCGGCGATGCCGGACCTGCCCTCACGGGCTTCCAGCTTCTCGGCCACGGCGTCCAGCGACACGCCCGAGGCGGCCATCAGGGCCAGCCAGTGGTACAGCAGGTCGGCGCTTTCGGCTGCCAGAGCCTCAGGCCCTTGGGCCACAGCAGCGATCACGGTCTCGACCGCTTCCTCGCCCAGCTTCTTGGCCGCCAAGGCGGGGTCGTTCAGCAGCTTGGCGGTATAGGACACCGACGGATCGCCGCCCTTGCGGGCCTCGATCGTGGCGGCCAGGCGGTCCAGGACCTCGGCCAAACGGCTAATGGGGCGACTCATGCGGCGCTCCGGTCCAGGCGCACGGGGATGCCGGCGTCGGCCATGGCCTGCTTGGCCTCGCCGATGCTGATCTCGCCGAAGTGGAAGATCGAGGCGGCCAGCACGGCGGCGGCGTGGCCCTCGCGGGCGGCTTCGACCAGGTGCTCGGTCTTGCCCGCGCCGCCCGAAGCGATCACCGGCACGTTCACCGCGCCCGTCACGGCCTTCAGCAGCGGGATGTCATAGCCGATCTTGGCGCCGTCGCGGTCCATCGAGGTCAGCAGGATCTCGCCCGCGCCGCGCTCGACCACCTTGGCGGCCCAGTCGACGACGTCGAGGCCGGTGTCCTTGCGGCCACCATAGGTCCAGACGTTCCAGCCCGAGCCGTCCTCGCGCAGCTTGGCGTCGATGGCCACGACCACGCACTGGCTGCCGAAGGCGTCGGCGCCGCCGGCGATCAGGTCGGGGTTCTCGACGGCGGCGGTGTTGGTCGAGACCTTGTCGGCCCCGGCCAGCAGCAGGCGGCGCATGTCCGACACCTGCCGAACGCCGCCGCCCACCGAGACGGGCATGAAGCAGACCTCGGCCGTGCGCGAAATGACGTCCAGGATCAGGCCGCGGCCTTCGCTGGAGGCGGTGATGTCCAGGAACATCAGCTCGTCGGCGCCGGCGGCGTCATAGGCCCGCGCCTGCTCCACCGGGTCACCGGCGTCGCGCAGGGAGACGAAATTGACCCCCTTGACCACCCGCCCGTCCTTCACGTCGAGGCAGGGAATGATCCGGGTCTTCAGCATCAGACGGCCGCCGCGATCAGGGCTTCGGACGGCTTGATCGTGCCGGCATAGAGCGAGCGGCCCAGGATGGCCCCGGCGATCTCGACGCCCTTGCGGGCCTTGAGACGCTCGATGTCGGCCACGGCCGCCACGCCGCCCGAGGCGATGACCGGGATCGAGACGGCGTCGGCCAGCTCGCCCACGCCTTCCACGTTGACGCCGGTCAGGGCGCCGTCGCGGCTGATGTCGGTGATGATCAGGGCGGCCACGCCGGCGTCCTCGAAGCGGCGCGACAGGTCGATGGCCGACAGGTCCGACAGGCCGGTCCAGCCGTCGATGGCGACCTTACCGTCACGGACGTCGACGGCCACGGCGATCTGTTCGGGCCACAGGCGGGCGGCCTTCTTGACCAGTTCGGGATCGTGCACGGCCACGGTGCCCAGGATGACGCGGGACACGCCCGCTTCGATCCAGGCCTCGACGCCTTCCAGGGTGCGGATGCCGCCGCCCAGCTGCACGGGGATGGAGATCGACTCCAGGATCTGCTCGACGGCGGCGGTGTTGACCGACTTGCCCTCGATGGCGCCGTTCAGGTCAACGACGTGCAGCCACGAGAAGCCGTCCTTGACGAAGCGCTGGGCCTGGTCGGCGGGCGAGGTGTTGAAGACCGTGGCCTTCTCCATGTCGCCGTGCAGCAGGCGCACGCACTGGCCGTCCTTCAGGTCGATGGCGGGATAGAGGATCATGGGCGCCATTCCAGGAAGTTGGCGAGCAGGGCGAGCCCGGCACTTTGTGATTTTTCGGGGTGGAACTGTACGCCCGCGACATTGCCCTTGGCCACCGCCGCCGTGAACGGACCACCGTGGTCGGTCGTGGCGACGATGTCGGCAGGGTCGGCCGCGTTCAGGGCGAACGAGTTGGCGTAGTACATGTGAGCGCCGTCCTCGATGCCCTGGAACAGGGCATGAGCGCGGGCAAAGGTGATGGCGTTCCAGCCCATGTGCGGGATGGTCAGCGAAGGATCCGAAGGCTCGAGCTTCTTCACCTGGCCGCCGATCCAGTCGAGGCCGAGGGTGACGCCGAACTCCAGCCCTTCGGTGGCCAGGAGCTGGTGGCCGACGCAGATGCCCATGAAGGGCACGCCGCGGCCGTGGACGGCCTGGTTCATCGCCTCGTAGACGCCGGTGGCGTCCAGGCCAGCGCGGCACGAGGCGAAGGCCCCGACGCCGGGCAGGAAGACGCGATCGGCCTTGGCGACAAGGTCGGGATCGGCGGTGACGACGATGTCGGCGTCGAGCGCGGAGCGGCGGGCCGCCTCACGCAGGGCCTTCTCGGCCGAACGCAGGTTGCCCGACCCGTAGTCGATCAGGGCGACGGTCTGCATGGAGTATCCTTACAGCACGCCCTTGGTGGACGGCGCCTGGCCGCCGGTCTTCGGGTCGATCTCGACCGCCTGACGCAGCGCCCGGGCCAGGGCCTTGAAGCCGCTTTCGGCCACATGGTGGGTGTTGTCGCCGTACAGCGTTTCCAGATGAATGCACGCCCCGCAGTTCATGGCGAACGCGTGGTGGAACTCCTTGAAGAGCTCGGTGTCCATCTCGCCGACCTTGGGGCGTTTGAACTCGACCTTCCAGATCAGGTACGGCCGGTTCGACAGATCGATGGCGCAGCGCGTCAGGGTCTCGTCCATCGGGATATAGGCCGCGCCAAAGCGCCGGATGCCCTTGAAGCCATCCAGCGCCTTGTTGATCGCCTGGCCCAGCACGATGCCGGTGTCCTCGACCGTGTGGTGCATGTCGATATGCAGGTCGCCCTTGGTCTCGACCTTGAGGTCGAAGCCGCCGTGGCGCGCGAAGCTCTCCAGCATATGGTCGTAGAAACCGATGCCGGTGGAGATCGTCGAGACGCCGGTCCCGTCGAGATCGATCCAGACCCGGATCTGGGTCTCCTTCGTCTCGCGGACCACTTCAGCGGTGCGGGCCATGAGTGTCCTTGAGTCCTTAGTTCGCTTACAGGCCGTTCTTGGCGGCCAGCTCACGCAGGTTGACCTGCGGGCGCGGACCGTAGTGGTCGATGACCTCGGCGGCGGCGAGAGAGCCCAGCTGGCCACAGACCGGCAGCGGGCGACCCTGCGACAGGCCGTAGAGGAAACCAGCGGCGTATTGGTCGCCCGCGCCGGTCGTGTCCACGACTTTTTCCACGGGGTAGGCCGAGATTTCGTGAAGCTGCCCATTGGCGGCAATCACCGAACCCTTTTCGCCCCGGGTGACGGCAGCGATCTCGCTGCGTTCGGCCAGGGCCTTCACAGCGGCGTCGAAGTCGGTGGTCTCGAACAGCGAGCAGACCTCGGCCTCATTGGCGAAGACGATGTCGCACTGGGTCTCGATGAAGCCCAGCAGGGCGCCGCGGTGGCGGTCGACCATGAAGCTGTCGCTCAGGGTCATGGAGATCTTGCGACCGGCGCCGTGGCTCAGCGCGGCGGCCTTGGCGAAGGCGCGGCGGGCTTCCGGCGGATCGAACAGATAGCCTTCCAGATAGGAATACTGGGCGGCTTCGATGATCTCGGGATCGACGTCGGCCGGGGTCAGCTCGACGCAGGCGCCCAGATAGGTCGACATGGTGCGTTGGGCGTCGGCGGTGACGTTGATCAGGCTTTGAGCGGTGGCGGGACCTTCGGCCAGCGACGGCGTGGTGAACACGCAGCCAATCGCCTTCATGTCGTGGCGGAACACGCGGCCCAGCTGGTCATCGGCGACCTTGCCGATGAAGGCGGCCTTGCCGCCGAAGCTGGCGACGCCGGCCAGGGTGTTGGCGGCGCTGCCGCCCGAGGCCTCGATGCCCGCGGCCATGGCGTCATACAGGGTCGCCGCGCGCGCCGGATCGATCAGGGCCATCGAGCCCTTGGTCAGGCCTTCCTTGGCGAGGAAGGCGTCGTCGCACTGGGCGATGACGTCGACGATGGCGTTGCCGATGCCGGCGACGTCGTAGAGCGCGGTCATGGAGCGGGACAAACCTTTGAAAGAACAGGGGCGGAGGCCCACAAACACTTGGCGATTAAAGGATGTGGCCGCTCAAGGCAACGCAAGGCTTGCCCGAAGGACTGCGACATCCTAGCTGCGAAGCCCTAAGCCACGTGAGTAAACCAATGGTCGACGTCCTGATCCTGGTCCCCGCCCGCGACGAAGCCCGCTTCGCCAACGCCTGGAGCCCGCTGTTCGAGCGCCTGGCCGCGCCGCTGCGGGCCAAGGGTTTGAGCGTCGCCTCGCAGCCGTGGACCGATCCGGTCGAGAAGGATCAGGCGAAGCTGGTCATGCCGTCGCTGGCGTGGGGGTATCACGGTCGCCAGGACGAATGGTTCGGCTTCCTCGACGGTCTGGAGCGTGACGGGATCCGGGCAGCCAATCCGGCGGATGTCATGCGCTGGAACTCGACCAAGACCTATCTGGTCGAACTGGCGGGGAAGGGCGCGCCGGTGGTGCCGACCCATGCGCACGATCTGCTGACCCGAGAACATGTCCGCGCCGCCTTCGACGCCTTCGGGGTCGATGAACTGGTAGTCAAACCGCAGGTCTCGGCCGGCTCGCATGAGACCATCCGGGTCAAGCGCCACGGCGGCTCGCTGGCGGGCGGTCCCAGCGGCCCGGCGCTGATCCAACCGTTCCTGCCGGCCGTGGGCGAGGAGGGCGAGCTGTCCTTGTTCTTCTTCGACGGCCAGTTCAGCCACGCGGTGACCAAGGTCGCGGTCGAGGGGGACTTCCGGGTGCAGCCGCAGTTCGGCGGCCAGGTCAGCGAGATCGCGCCCGAGCCGGAGGCCCTGCGGGCGGCGGAGATGGTGCTGCAGGCGGCGGGTGAGGTCCTGACCTATGCCCGCGTGGACCTGATCCGAGGCCTGGACCACACGCCGCAACTGATGGAGCTGGAGGTCATCGAGCCGGACCTGTTCCTGCAGCATGCGCATGACCGCGGCGAGGTGTTCGCCGAGGCGGTGGTGCGGGCGATCGGCTAGTTCAGCACAGGCCCCCACCTGACCTCGCTCCGCGAGGTCTGTCCGCCCCCAAGCGGGGCGGAGATCCCTGGGAGTTATCTCTCCTCCCCCTCTTGGGGGAGGGGGACCAGCGAAGCTGGTGGAGGGGGCTGGTCAGGCACCCAGAAACAACTCCCGCGACGGACACAGATCACTGATCCGGCACACCTCGCACTTCGGCTTCCGCGCTACGCACACATACCGCCCATGCAGGATCAGCCAGTGGTGCGCCCGCGTCTGGTAGGGCCCCGGTACGATCCGCATCAGATCCTGCTCGACCGCATCCGGCGTCTTGCCGGCCGACAGCTTCAGCCGGTGGGACACCCGGAACACGTGGGTGTCGACGGCGATGGCCGGTTCGATGTCCAGTTCATTGAGCACTACCGAAGCCGTCTTGCGACCCACGCCCGGCAGGGACTCGAGGTCGACGCGGTTCAGCGGCACCTGGCCGCCGTGCTTGTCCATCAGGATGTGCGCCGCGGCGATGACGTTCTTGGCCTTGGTGCGGAAGAGGCCGATCGAGGCGATGTACTTGATCAGCCCCTCTTCGCCGAGCTCCAGCATCTTTTCGGCGCTGTCGGCGACCTGGAAGAGCGGGCCGGTGGCCTTGTTGACCTGGACGTCGGTGGCTTGCGCCGAGAGCGCCACGGCGGTGACCAGCTCGTAGGCGTTTGAATAGTGCAGCTCGGTCTTGGGATGCAGGTCCAGGCTCTCGAAGCGCTCGAACAGGATTTCGACGCGTTCCCGCTCGGCGGGGCTGATCCGCTTCTGGGCGGGTTTTTTCTTCTTCGGGGCAGGAGCCTTGGCCATGGGCCGGACCATGCCGTGATGCGCCCAAAACGCCAAGAAGGGTGGGCTCGCCAAGCACGGGGCCGACCCCTAAATTCAGAGCCGACCGCAAGAACCGGGCGGACGCCGTTATGCGAGGGCCGTAATTTATGAGCATGGCATACGACGCATCCCCCCTTCCGGAGACCGTGAGCCCAGAGACCGCCAGCGAAGAGCTGGTTCGGCTGGCCGAGCGCTCCGTCGACTATCACCGCATGGCCAAGGCGCTCGACTGGCTGGCCGAGCGGTGGTCGGATCACCCGTCGCTGGACGAGGCGGCCCAGGCCGTGGGCCTGTCGCCGTTCCACTTCCAGCGCATCTTCACCCGCTGGGCGGGGGTCAGCCCCAAGAGCTTCGTCTCGGCCATCGCCCATGCCGAGGCCCGGCGATCGCTGGAGGCCGGCGGTACGGTGCTGGACGCGGCCTTCGACGCCGGGCTCTCCGGTCCGTCACGGCTGCACGACCTGTTCATCGCCCAGGAGGCCGTGACCCCCGGCGAGGTGCGCCGGCGCGGGGCGGGCATGCGGCTACGCTGGGGCTGGGCCCCGACGCCGTTTGGCCGAGGCCTGTTCGTGATGGCCGATCGCGGCCTGGCGGGCCTGGCCTTCTCGGACGGCGACGATGAGGCGACCTTCGCCGACATGCATCGCCGCTTTCCGGCCGCCGACTGGATCCGCGACGACATGGCCGCCCAGGCCACGGCCCTGCACGCCTTCACCGGCGGAGAGGGGCCGCTGCCGGTGGTGCTGATCGGCTCGCCCTATCACGTGCAGGTCTGGAAGGCGCTGTTGCAGATCCCGACCGGCGAGACGGCCACCTATGGCCAGGTCGCCTGCTGGGCGGGCAAGCCCAAGGCCTTCCAGGCCACCGGCGGCGCGATCGGGGCCAATCCGATCTCGCTGCTGATCCCGTGTCACCGGGCCATCGGCAAGAGCGGCAAGCTGACCGGCTACCACTGGGGCCTGGCCCGCAAGGCGGCGATCCTGGGCATGGAGGCGGTTCGCGCCGCCTCCTAATCGCCCTTAGAGGATGAAGCGGCTCAGATCGGCGTTGGCCGCCAAGGCCCCGATGCGCTCTTGCACGTACTTGGCGTCGATCGCCACGGTCTCGCCGCTGCGGTCGGCCGCCGAGAAGCTGATCTCCTCGACCACCTTTTCCATGATCGTCTGCAGGCGGCGGGCGCCGATGTTCTCGACCGAGCCGTTCACGGCCACGGCCGCGTCGGCCAGGGCGTCGATCGCCTCGTCCGAGAAGGTCAGGGTCACGCCCTCGGTCAGCATCAGGGCCTGGTGCTGGCGGATCAGGTTGGCTTCCGGCTCGGTCAGGATACGGCGCATGTCGTCGCGTGACAGGCCCTTCAGCTCGACGCGGATCGGCAGGCGGCCTTGCAGCTCGGGCAGCAGGTCGCTGGGCTTGGCCACATGGAAGGCGCCCGAGGCGATGAACAGGATGTGATCGGTCTTCACCGGACCATACTTGGTCGAGACGGTCGTGCCCTCGATCAGCGGCAGCAGATCGCGCTGCACGCCTTCGCGGCTGACATCCGCGCCCGAGCGCTGCGAGCTGCTGGCGACCTTGTCGATCTCGTCCAGGAAGACGATGCCGTGGTTCTCGGCCAGCTCCAGGGCTTCCTGGGTCAGGGCCTCCTGGTCCAGCAGCTTGTCGCTTTCCTCGGCGATCAGCGGGGCCCAGGCGCCGGAGACGGTGGTCTTGTGGGTCTTGGTGCGATTGCCGCCCAGCGACTTCATCATCTCCGACAGGTTCAGCACCTGGGCGCCCGGCTGGCCGGGGATCTCGAAACTACCGCCGCCGCCGGTGTCGGCCAGCTGCAGCTCGATTTCCTTGTCGTCCAGTTCGCCGGCGCGCAGCTTCTTGCGGAAGCTGTCGCGGGCGGCGGTCGAGCCGGGACCGGTCATGGCGTCCAGGATCCGCTCCTCGGCGGCCGCCTCGGCCTTGGCCTTCACGGCGGCGCGGCGTTTGTCGCGGACCATCGAGAGCGCGCTTTCGACCAGGTCGCGGACGATCTGGTCGACGTCGCGGCCGACGTAGCCGACCTCGGTGAACTTGGTGGCTTCCACCTTGAGGAACGGCGCCTGAGCCAGCTTGGCCAGGCGGCGGGCGATCTCGGTCTTGCCGACGCCGGTGGGGCCGATCAGCAGGATGTTCTTCGGCGTCACTTCATCGCGAAGATCGGCCGGTACGCGACGCCGCCGCCAGCGGTTGCGCAGGGCCACGGCGACGGCCTTCTTGGCCTCGGCGTGGCCGACGATGTAGCGGTCCAGCTCGGAAACGATCTCGCGGGGGGAAAACTCGGTCATCGGTCGTTGATCAGGGTCTCGAAGATCAGGCGCCACCCATCGGGTCGCCTCTGCCAGACATGCATATAGTGAGCTTGGGCGGATTTTTGACCCGGCTCGCTCCAATGAGCCTCGCCATGGGTCCAGACGAAGTCGCCGGCTTTCGATGCGCCGCCACCGCGGAGGGTCAGGCTCATGGTCGTGGGACGCAGCGCCAGACGCTCATCGACGGCTGTCGGAGCCAGGGCGCGGCTCCCGCGCGGACCCAGCAGATGGGCGTCGGACGCCAGGAAAGCCTTGTAAGCCTGGGTGGTGTCTTGCTGAGCTTTCTGGCTCAGCGTTGCCTCGACCTCGCGGACGGCGTCGAAAGCCTTGGCGGGGCTGGTTTCGCCAGCCTTGGCGACGGGACCGTGGACGACGGGAATCTCCGGCCCTTGGGCCGAGACGGCGTCGCCCGGACCGCCGCCGTCATAGATCCAGCGCCAGGTCCCGTCGGCGCCTTTGCGCCAGATGCTGGCGTACCAGCCGGCCCGCTTGCCGTTGAAGGCCGAGGGGCCGATCGACAAGCCCAGATCCCCGGACTTGGCCGCCACCACATAGGCCGGCCACCACTCCAGCTTGGGTTCGCCCTCGCCTGAGCGCCCGGCGTACAGGGCCTTGGCGCTGACCGGGGCGGGATCGAAGACCATGGCGTCATCGGCCATGTGCTTCAGGAACGAGCCCCTGATTCCCAGTTTCAGGCCGTCGGCCGCGAAGGCGCGCTCGGCAGCCTCAATCTGTGCGGCGGGGGTCGTGGCGACCGACAGGGCGAAAAAAGCGGCGACGAGCATGGCGAAGGATCCTCCCGGCCGCGATCAAGCGCCGCCGGGAGCAGGTCCGCATCCGTCTTGCGACGAAAGCCTACAGCACTTCGACGGTCAGGTTTCCGTTCGTGTAGACGCAGATCTCGGCGGCGATGCTCATCGCCTTGCGGGCGAGGTCCTCGGCCGAAAGATCCTGGTCGATCAGCGCCTTGCCGGCCGCCAGGGCATAGTTGCCGCCCGAGCCGATCGCCGCCACGGCGTTGCCGTCGGGGCTCTCGCCCGGCTCAAGCACGTCGCCGACGCCGGTGACGGTGTAGATGGCGGTCTTGTCGGCCACCAGCAGCATGGCTTCCAGCCTGCGCAGGTAACGATCGGTGCGCCAGTCCTTGGCCAGGTCGACGCAGGCGCGGGCCAGCTGGTCGGGATACTGTTCCAGCTTGGCCTCCAGACGCTCAATGAGCGTGAAGGCGTCGGCCGTGGCGCCGGCGAAACCCGCCACCACCTTGCCGCCGGCAAGCCTGCGCACCTTACGGGCGTTGCCCTTGACGACGGTTGGCCCCATGGAGACCTGTCCGTCGCCGGCGATCACGGTCTGTCCGTTCTTGCGCACCGCCAGAATGGTCGTGCCGTGCCAGTCGGGGAAGGAATTGCTGCTTTGCATGGCTTCGCATGTGGCGAGGCCAGGCCGGAGGGTCAAGCGCCATGAGTTTTTCAGAGGCTGAGGTCGAGCGTTACGCCCGCCATCTGGTCCTGCGCGAGATCGGCGGTCCGGGGCAGCAGAAGCTGAAGGCCGCGCGGGTCCTGGTGGTTGGAGCCGGCGGCCTGGGCGCGCCGGCGTCGCTGTATCTGGCCGCCGCCGGCATCGGGACCATCGGCCTCGTCGATCCTGACACCGTCTCGCTGTCGAACCTGCAGCGCCAGGTGCTTTATGCCGCCGCCGATGTCGGCCGGCCCAAGGTCGAGGCGGCCGTCGAGCGCCTGGGCGCGCTGAACCCGCACACGACCGTCGAAACCCACCCGGTATGGCTGGACGCCGCCAATGCCGGCGACGTCGTCTCGCGGTATGACCTCGTCCTGGACGGCACCGACGACTTCGCCACCCGCTTCGCCGTCAGCGACGCCTGCCTGGCCCACGGCAAGCCGCTGGTCAGCGGCGCTCTGGGCCGCTGGACGGGCCAGGTCGGGGTGTTTCACGGCAAGCCCTGCTATCGCTGCCTGGTGCCGGAGATCCCGCCGGACGCGGAGACCTGTTCGCTCGTCGGCGTGGTCGGCGCCCTGGCCGGGGTCATCGGCTCGATGATGGCCCTGGAGGCGGTCAAGCTGGTCGCCGGAGCCGGCGAGCCCTTGTCCGGCAAGCTGTTGATCTATGACGCCTTGGCGGCCGAGACTCGCACGGTGCGGATCGGGGCCGATCCCCATTGTCCGTCGTGCGGCGCTTGACGGCTTTCGTATAACGGCGTTCGGTTGGTTTTGATGGGGTCTCTCGGGGGAGGGCGGAAATGAAGATGCTTCTCCGCGGTCTGGCGACCGCTCTCTTGCTGATCGTCGGGCTGGCGGCGGTGGGCTGGCTGCTGCTGCAGCGGCCTGACATTTCGTACGCGGCGCTGGAAGCCAAGTATGGCTATGCCGACAGCCGTTACATGGACCTGCCGGGCGGGGTGCGCGCGCACTACCGCGACGTTGGCCCGCGCGACGCGCCGGTCATCGTGCTGGTGCACGGCTTCGCCGCCTCGACCCATGCCTGGGACGGCTGGGTGAAGGCGTTGTCGAGCGAATACCGTGTGGTGGTGCTGGACCTGCCCGGACACGGCCTGACCCGCACGAGCGATGCCTATGTCGTCCAGCCCGACAGCTTCGAGAACGTCGTCGACCAGGTGACCCGAGGCCTGGGCCTGACCCGCTTCACCCTGGGGGGCAATTCGATGGGCGGCGAGGTGGCCTGGACCTATGCCCTGGACCATTCCGATCGCGTCGCGCGCCTGATCCTGGTCGACGCTGCCGGCTGGCCGACCAAGGGGCGCGGCGGAGCGACGATCTTCAAGTTCCTAGGCAATCCGGTGGGCCGGCGGGTGCTGAAGGAGATCGAGATCCGCCCGCTGATGACCCAGGCGCTGAAGGCGGCCTATATCGATCCCAAGCTGGTCACCCCGGCCCTGATCGATCGTTATGTCGACCTGGCCCGCGCCCCCGGCCATCGCACCGTCTTGCTAGGCCAGCGGCCGCGCCGGGTGGCGACCGCGCCGGACCTGTCGGCCATCCATGTCCCCACCTTGATCATCTTTGGCCAGGACGACCGGCTGATTCCGCCCGCCGACGGCGAGAAGTTCCACAAGGCCATACCGGGCGCGACCCTGATCCTCTATCCGGGCGTGGGCCACGTGCCGATGGAGCAGATCCCCGACCGTTCCGCCGCCGACCTCAAGGCCTGGCTGGCGGCGCATCCGGCGAAGTAAGCCCTAGAGCATTGACGGAATAACCCGGTCCGGCGGCCGGTGGCCGTCCATGAAGGTCTTCACGTTGACGATGACCTTCTCGCCCATGTCGATGCGGCCCTCGACCGTGGCCGAGCCCATGTGGGGCAGCAGTACGACATTGGGCAGCTTCAGGAGCTTGGGATTGATGGCCGGCTCGTGCTCGTAGACGTCCAGGCCGGCGCCGGCGATCTCGCCCTTGGCCAGCATGTTGGCCAGCGCCCCTTCGTCGATCACCTCGCCCCGGGCGGTGTTGACGATCACCGAATGCGGCCGCAGCAGCTTCAAGCGCCTTGCCGACAGCAGGTGATAGGTGGCGGGCGTGTGCGGGCAGTTGACCGAGACGAAATCCATCCGGGCCAGCATCTGGTCCAGGCTTTCCCAGTAGGTGCAGCCCAGTTCCTCGGCGATGCGCGGGCTGACGGGCTTGCGGTTGTGATAGTGCACCTGCATGCCGAAGGCCTTGGCGCGGCGGGCGACGGCCTGGCCGATGCGGCCCATGCCGATGATGCCGATCCGCTTGCCCCACAGGCGTCGGCCCAGCATCCAGGTCGGCGACCAGCCGTGGAAACCGCCGGCCTTGACCACCTCGGCGCCTTCGACCACTCGGCGCGACGTGGCCATGATCAGGGTCATGGTCAGGTCGGCGGTGTCTTCAGTGAGAACCCCGGGCGTATTGGTGACGATGATGCCGCGGGCATTGGCCGTGGCGACGTCGATATTGTCGACGCCGGCCCCGAAATTCGCGATCAGCTTGAGCCGATCGCCGGATCGCGACAGAAGACGCGAGTCGATACGATCGGTGATCGTCGGCACCAGCACGTCGGCGCGGCCCATGGCGTCGACCAGTTCATCCGCCGTCAAGGGTTTGTCGGAGACGTTCAGTTCGGTGTCGAACAGTTCGCACATCCGCGTCTCCACCGGATCGGGGAGTTTGCGGGTGACGATGACTTTGAGCTTGCGAGCGGCCATGGGCGGTTTGAAAAGCTCTCACTGACGGGCGTTTGAAAGCTGTAGCAAAGGGGCCCGAGGGGGCCAAGCAACATGCCGTCGAAAACAGAACAACGTTCGCTTCTTGTCGTCTTTGGGGCGATCGCCGTCCTATTGGCGGGTCCGGCTATGGCCGAAGGTCCCCGGATCACACCGTCGGGCCTGGAAGTGCCGCGCTACGTCTCGCTAAAATACGCGGAAGTGAACGCCCGCAACGGCCCGGACGAAGCCCACCAGCTGCTGTGGATCTACCACGCCAAGGGCATGCCGGTGCAGATCGTGGCCGAAACCCGCGAGTGGCGGCGGATCTGTGATCCCGAAGGCGGCCTGGCCTGGGTGCACCGCCGGGTGATCGACGGCCGCCGCTCGGCCATGCGGGTGCAGCCGACCAACCTGGCCTTGCTTAGCGCCCCCAAAACGGGGGCCAAGGTCAGCGCCTATCTAAAGGGCCGCTCGACCGCCAGCCTGGACAAGTGCGAGGGCGGCTGGTGCCGTCTGCGGGCCGACGGCTCGTCGGGCTGGGCGCGCGAAACCGACATCTGGGGCGCGGATCCCGCCGTCCAGTGTCGCAAGGGATAGGAACACACTGCCTCAGGGAAACGTTGAGACCTGACCCGCCGCCGTGCTAGGGCGTCCCCTATGCAGAAGAACGCCTATACCTACGAAGAACTCCTGGCCTGCGGTCGCGGCGAGCTGTTCGGCCCCGGCAACGCTCAGCTTCCGGCCCCGCCGATGCTGATGTTCGACCGTATCGTTCGGATCGAATCCGACGGCGGCAAGTACGGCAAGGGCTATGTCGAGGCTGAATTCGACATCAATCCCGACCTCTGGTTCTTCGGTTGCCACTTCATCGGCGACCCTGTCATGCCCGGCTGCCTGGGCCTGGACGCCATGTGGCAGCTGGTCGGCTTCTTCCTGGGCTGGTCGGGCGCGCCCGGCCGGGGCCGCGCCCTGGGCGTCGGCGAGGTGAAATTCACCGGCCAGGTGACCCCGGACGTCAAGAAAGTCGTCTACAAGATCGACCTGAAGCGGGTGATCATGCGCAAACTCGTCATGGGAATCGGCGAAGGCGTTCTGGAAGCCGACGGCAAGGTGATCTACGAAACCAAGGACCTGAAGGTCGGCACGTTCACCGCCGAACAGATGGCGTCTTGATCCGTTAGACGAGACCGGCCCCCGAGAGTCGGTCCCTTAGCGGGTCGCCTGGGGGAGAAGAGGATTTACGATATGCGTCGCGTCGTCGTCACCGGACTGGGGATCGTCTCGTCCATCGGCAACAACGCCAATGAGGTGTTGGCGTCCCTGCGGGAAGCCAAGTCCGGCGTGATCTCCGCGCCGGAATATGCCGAGCGCGGGTTCCGCTGCCAGGTCCATGCCGCGCCCCAGATCGAGTGGGAGTCGCTGGTCGACCGCCGCGCCGCGCGCTTCCTGTCGCCTGGCCTGGCCTATGCCCACGTCGCCATGGAGCAGGCGATCGCCGATTCCGGGCTGGAAGAGGGCGAGATCTCCAACGAGCGCACCGGCCTGATCGTCGGTTCGGGCGGCCCTTCGACCAGCATCATCGTCGAGGCCGCGGCCACGACGATCGAGAAGGGTCCCAAGCGGATCGGTCCGTTCGCGGTGCCCAAGGCCATGAGCTCGGGTCCGTCGGCGGTGCTGTCGACCTGGTTCAAGATCCGCGGTATCAACTATTCGATCAGCTCGGCCTGCGCGACCAGCGCCCACTGCATCGGCGCGGGCGCCGAGCAGATCCAGCTGGGCAAGCAGGACATCATCTTCGCCGGCGGCTGCGAGGAGCTGGACTGGACCCTGTCGAACCTGTTCGACGCCATGGGCGCCATGTCGACGCATTTCAACGACACCCCGGCCGTGGCCAGCCGCGCCTATGACAAGAACCGCGACGGCTTCGTCATCGCGGGCGGTGCGGGCATCGTGGTGCTGGAAGAGTACGAGCACGCCAAGGCGCGCGGGGCCAAGATCTACGGCGAACTGGTCGGCTACGCCGCCAATTCGGACGGCTTCGACATGGTCGCCCCCTCGGGCGAGGGCGCGGCGCGCTGCATGAAGCTGGCCATGGCCGAAGCTGGCAATCGCACCATCGACTATCTGAACCCGCACGGCACCTCGACGCCGGTCGGCGACAGCAAGGAGATGGGCGCGGTGCGCGAGGTCTTCGGCGACAAGGCTCCGCTGATCTCGTCGACCAAGTCCCTGACCGGCCACAGCCTGGGCGCCGCCGGCGCGCAGGAGGCCATCTACTCGATCCTGATGCTCAACAACGGCTTCGCCGCCGAGAGCGCCCACATCGAGGAGCTGGACCCTGAGTTCGCCGACCTGCCGATCCTGCGCCAACGGTCGGACAAGCCGTTGGAAACGGTGATGTCCAACAGCTTCGGCTTCGGCGGCACCAACGGCACGCTGATCTTCAGCCGCGTCTAAGGCGAGCGAGCGTCATGAGCGCTCGCGAGGCCTTCGATCTCTACAAGGCCGGCCGATTGGCCGAGGCCGCTGCTCTGTGCGAGCGGCTGGTTCTGGCTGCGCCCAGCGTCGAGGCCTGGCACATCCTGGGCGTCTCCCGGCTGGGTCTGGGGCGGGCGGAGGGGGCGCTGGACGCCCTTGATCAGGGGCTGGCATTGGATAGTAAGCGGCCCGGCTTACTGTCGGCAAAGACCTTGGTTCTCAATAGCTTGGGGCGCGATGCCGAGGCGGTGGTCGTCGGTCGCGCGGCCCTGGCGGCTGATCCCGACAATCCGCCGGTCCTGGGCGCCCTGGCCGTGTCGCTGCAACGCCTGGGCGGTTTCGAGGAGGCGCTGGTGGTCCTCGACCACCTCGTCCAGGCCTTGCCGGGCGACGCTAAGACGCTGGCCAACCGCGCGGCGCTGCTGTCGCTGCTCAACCGGCCCGCCGACGCGGCGCGGGACCTGGAAGCGGTGATGGAGATCGACCCGCTGCATCCGCGCCTGGCCGGCGACCTGATGTGGGCGCGCCGCCAGACCTGCGACTGGCGCGAGGACGCGGCGCTGGACATGTTGGTCAAGGCCGAGCTGAAGCTGGGCCGCGCCGCGATCGCGCCGTTCGCGGCCCTGGCCATCTTCGACGAACCCGTGGTGCATCGCCGCTGCGCCGAACTCTCCGCGTCGCCGCCGGTTCAAGCGCCGGTATGGCCGACGAGGCCGCCGGGCGAACGGATCCGGGTGGCCTATCTGTCGGCCGATCTGCACGAGCACGCCACGGCTCGCCTGCTGGCCGGGGTGCTGGAGGCGCACGACCGCGAGCGCTTCGAGATCTTCGCCGTCTCGTACGGCCCTGAACTGTCCGGCCCGATGCGCGATCGCCTGAAGGCGGCCTGCGAGCACTGGGTCGAAGCTAGAAAATTCAGCGATTCCAACATCGCCGCCCTGTGCCGCGAGGCGGGGATCGACATCGCCGTCGACCTGAAGGGCTACACCCAGGACGGCCGGCCGGAGATCCTGGCCCATCGCGCCGCGCCGGTGCAGGTCAGCTGGCTGGGTTATCCGGGGACCCTGGGTCGGCATGCCGACATCGTGCTGGCCGACGCCGTGACGATCCCGCCGGGCGAGGAGGGCTACTGGTCCGAGGCGGTGGTCCGCCTGCCGCTCTACCAGCCCAACGACGCGCTTGGCGCGGTGACTCTACCGCCTAGTAGGGCCAAGGTTGGTCTGCCCGAAGATGCGGTCGTGCTGTGCTGCTTCAACAACCCGGCCAAGATCACGCCGGCGACCTTCGCGGCCTGGATGGCGATCCTGCAGGCCGCGCCGGACGCGGTGTTGTGGCTCTATGACGGCGCCCCCGGCGCAACCGAAAACCTGCGTCGCGAGGCGGAAGGGGCGGGGGTGGCGCCCGAGCGGCTGGTCTTCGCTCCACCCGTTCCGCACGAAACGCACCTGGCGCGCCACGCCCTGGCCGATCTGGTGCTCGACACCTGGCCCTATGGCGCCCACACCACGGCCAGCGACGCCCTGCGCATGGGGATTCCGATACTGAGCCTTCTAGGCAAGAGTTTTGCCAGTCGGGTTGGAGCCAGCCTGCTGACCGCCCTGGATCTTCCGGAACTAATCGCAACCGATTCAAAGGCTTATGTCGCCACGGCGACCCGCCTGGCCAACGATCGCGCGGCCCTGGCGGCGCTCAAGGCGCGGGTGGCGGAGCGTATCCGCACCGCCTCGGTGTTCGATCCCACCGCCTTCGCCCGAACGCTCGAGGCGGCTTTCGAGAAAATGATCACCCAAGGTTGATCGCGCTCAACGCTCGACGGTAAGCTTGGCCATTACCGTTCGAGCGAGCGTTTCCGCATGCCTCCCGTCGATCTGCCGCAAGTCCCGTGGATCGAGGGCGAGTCCGTGACCGCCTATCTCGACGCCTCGGGCGCCGACGCCGAGCAGCGCCGCTTCGTCACCGACTTGCATCGCGATGGCGTGGCCGTATTCGACCTGGGACCGGACGCCCTGGACCTGATCGACCGCGCCACCGCCGACGCCGAGGCCTTCTTCCGCCCCGGCAAGCGTCGCGCCCAGGATGTCTGGCGGCGTTCGCAGGCCGTACGCGCCCTGGCCAGCCATACCAAGCTGACCGCTATGCTGGCCCTGGCGTATGGCCGCGCGCCCTTCGCCTTCCAGACCCTGAATTTCCGCGAGGGCAGCGAGCAGCACGCCCATTCCGACATCGCTCACTTCCACAGCCAGCCGCCGCGCTTCATGTGCGGGGCCTGGATCGCGCTGGAGGACGTGGCGGCCGACGCCGGGCCGCTGTTCTACCATCCGGGCAGCCACCGCCAGCGGATCTTCGAGATGAGTGACGCGGGCGTGGAAGGGCGTCGGCCCAAGCGTGGCGACTACGCCGCCCACTATGTCGAGGCCTTCGCCCGCCAGGTGACCGGCGATCGCCGTCCGGCCTTGCTGCGCAAGGGCCAGGTCCTGGTCTGGGCTGCCAACACCACCCACGGCGGTCTGGCCATCCAGCGGCCGGGCGCGACGCGGCGTTCGCTGGTCAGCCACTTCTTCTTCGAGGACTGCGTCTACTACACGCCGCTGTATTCGCGGCCCGAGACCAACCAGCTTTATCTGCGGCTGCCGGCCGATGTGCGCACCGGTGGCGTGGTCTGGCCCAGGCGCGACGGCAAGCCCGTTCCGCTGGGTCCTCGACCCCTTGCCCAGGCCCTGCGCGACAGGCTGGGACGGATCGTCCGGGTCGACTGAACGCCGGTCGGGGTTTCGAAGCGTCGCGTCGCCTGCTAACCACGGGCAACGACTTCTAGAAGGGGCCCGACACATGGCCGACGATTACGCGTTCCCCAAGGGCGAGCTGATGCGGGGCAAGAAGGGCCTCGTCATGGGCGTGGCCAACCACAACTCCATCGCCTGGGGCATCGCCAGCCAGCTGGCCGCCCAAGGCGCCGAGATGATCTTTACCTACCAAGGTGAAGCCCTGGAGCGCCGCGTGCGGCCGCTGGCCGAGAGCATCGGCGTCACCACCCTGGTCCCGGCCGACGTCACCGACGACGCCTCGATGGACGCGGCCTTCGCCGCCATCGAGGAGAAGTTCGGGACGATCGACTTCGTCGTCCACTCGGTGGCGTTCGCCAACAAGGACGAGCTGAAGGGCTCGTTCGTCGACAACACCACCCGTGAGGGTTTCCTGACGGCCATGAACATCTCGGCCTTCAGCTTCGTGGACGTCGCCAAGCGCGCGTCCAAGCTGATGCCGAACGGCGGTTCGCTGATCACCATGACCTATCTGGGGTCGGAGCGGACCATCCCGAACTACAACACCATGGGCGTGGCCAAGGCCGCCCTGGAAGCGGCGACCCGCTACATCGCCCGCGACCTGGGTCCCAAGGGCATCCGCTGCAACGCCATCTCGGCCGGCGCCATGCGCACCCTGGCCCTGGCCGGCATCGCCGGCGGCCGCGGCATGATCGCCCAAGGCCGCGCGTTCAGCGCCATGAAGGAAGACACCTCGATGGAAGGCGTCGCGGGCGCGGCCCTGTGGCTGGTCTCCGACCTTGGCCTGTCGACCACGGGCGAAGTCGTCCACGTCGACGCCGGCTTCCACATGATGGGCATGCCGGATCAGGAAGAAGCCTAAAACTGCGGGACCGAAACCTCGTCCTTCGACAAGCTCAGGATGAGGTTTCTAGTGATACGCCGAGCCAAAAGTAGTCCTCATCCTGAGCTTGTCGAAGGACGAGGACGGCTCCGCTACGGCGCATAAGCCCGCATGAAACGAGCGGCCGCCTCCTTCGCGAGGCGGCCGTATTCGTCTGGGGTCTTGTCCGACGGCAGGCGCAGCAGCGACCGCAGCTGGCTGTGGCCCATGACCATGCCCGAGAAGAACTCCGCCGCCTGGTCGGGATCGTCGACCTTCATGCGGCCCAGTTCGGTCTCGGTCCGCAGGAACGCCGCTAGCTGCTTGCGGGCGCTCAAGGGGCCGGCCTCATAGACCTCGCGGGCCACGTCGGGCATCTCGCCCGAGCCCAGGATGATCACCCGCATCATCGAATAGCTTTTCGACGTGATCACCGTCTCCAGCACCGAGCGGGCATAGGCCTCCAGCGCCTCGGCCGGATTGTCGACCGCGCCCGGTTCCCGCAGCGAGGCGGTGATGGCCTCGACCCGGCGGTTCATCAGCGCCCGCATCAGGTCGGCCTTGGAGCCGTAGTGGTTATAGACCGTCTGCTTGGAGACCCCGGCGCGCTTGGCGATCGCCTCCATCGGGGCCGAGAGACCGCGCTCGCCGATCACCTCGACGGCGGCGTCGAGGATGGCTTCGGTCTTGGCGACGTCGATCTGTCCAGGTACGCGCGGCATCAGTGAGCGTCCGAAGGCGGCGGGGGAGCGTTCTTGACCGGCGCGGCCAGCAGCGAGACCACGGCGGCCACGAAGCAGCCGATGGCCAGCAGGGTGAAGCTGTCGCCGAAGGCCATGACGGTGGCCTGCTGCTGCATCATGCCGCCGATGGCCTTGCGGGCCGCGCCGGCGGGGTCGGCGACCCCAAGCTGCATCATGCGCTCGGTCAAGCCGGCCATCATGTTGGCTGTCGGCCCGCCCTGCATCACCTTGGAGGTCATGTCGTCGTAATAGAGCGCCGTCTGCTGGGTGATCGAGGTGGCGAGCAAAGCCAAGCCCACCGCGCCGCCGGTGTTGCGTGACAGGTTCACCAGGCCCGAGGCGTTTTTGACCATGTGCGGGGGCAGGGTGCTCATCGTGATCTGCTGGGTGGCGATCATGGCGATCATGACCCCGACGCCGCGGCAAGCCTGAACGCCGGCGAACTCCCAGAAACCCCAGTCCTTGCTCACGCTATGGGCCATGTACATGCCCCAGCCGGCCAGCATGAAGCCGATGAACATTGGGATGCGCGGGTCGCCCTTGCGCACCAGACGCCCCGCCAATGGCCCGGTCAGGAACATCGACAGGCCCGAGACGACCATGGTGGTGCCGACCTCCGACGCCGAATAGTGGCGCACGCGGCCCAGGAACTGCGGCAAGAGGAAGGTGCCGCCGAACAGGCTGGCGCCCGAGACGGCGGTCATCACCACGCCGATGGTGAAGTTACGATTGGCGAAGGCGCGCAGCTCGACGATGGGGTTGCGATAGGTCAGCTGCCGCCAGATGAAGGTCACGCCGCCCAGCACCGCCACGACGGTCAACCAAAGAATGCCGCTGTCGTCGAACCAGTCGTCCTTGGCGCCTTCCTCCAGCACGAACTGCATGCTCATCAGGAAGATCGCCATCACCGCCAGGCCGAACCAGTCGAAACCCTTGGCCAGGCTGGGGTCGCCCTTGTCGAAGTCGGCCCAGCGATAGACGCCGAACAGCACGATCAGGCCGGTCGGCACGTTGATGAAGAACAGCCAGCGCCAGGACAGCGCCTCGGTCAGGTGGCCGCCCAGCGTCGGGCCGACGGTCGGGGCCAGGGTGACGATCAGGCCCATGATCACGCTGGCCGTCACGCGCCGCTCGGGCGGGAAGGCGGTGAAGGCCACGGCGAACACCGTCGGGATCATCGCCCCGCCGATGAAGCCCTGCAGGGCGCGCGTCAGGATCATCATGTCGATGGACGAGCTAAGGCCCGTCAGCACGCTCATGATGATGAAGCCGGTGCACGAGATCAGGTACAGGCGCTGGGTGCCCCACAGGCGCGAGAGGTATCCCGACAGCGGGATCATCACGACCTCGGGGATCAGATAGGCGGTCTGGATCCAGCTGATCTGGTCGGTGCTGGCGCCCACCCCGGCCTGGATCTGCGGCAGTGAGGCGGCCACGATCTGGATGTCCAGGATGGCCATGAACTGGCCGATGACCATGGCCCCGAAGCCGAGGAACAGCTTGGTCCAGTTGACTTCGGGCTTTGGGGTGGCGGCTGCGACGGCGTCGGTCATGACCGTCCGCCCCTAGCGCGCCTCGCCCTGACGGGCGACCTGCGGCTCGGCCTGGCCGGCCTCGGCGAACGAGGGGCCCGAGCGGTCGCGGACGTCGACCTTGATCTCGACCGACAGGCCCGGACGCAGGGCCGCGCCCAGCTGGCTGCGGTCGACCACGATCTTGACCGGCAGGCGCTGGGTGATCTTGGTGAAGTTGCCGACGGCGTTCTCGACCGGGATCAAGGCGAACTCCTGGCCGGTGGCGGGGGCGAAGCTGTCGACCTTGCCGACGATCTTCTGCTTGCCGAAGGCGTCGGCCTTGATCTCTACCGGCTGGCCGACGCGGATGCGGGCGACCTGGGTTTCCTTGAAATTGGCGACGATGAAGGCCTGGCCCAGCGGCACGACCGACATCAGGGCGACACCCGGCTGGACCAGTTGGCCCGGACGCACCGAGCGGGCGCCGACCACGCCGGCGACCGGCGCGCGGATCACGGTGCGTTCCAGGTCGAGCTTGGCCTGCTCGACGGCGGCATGGGCGGCGGCGGCTTGGGCGATGGCTTGCGCCTTGGCCGAGCCCAGCGACTGGGCGGCGCGGCGTTCGGCCTCCAGGGCGGCCTGGGCGCTGGCGACGCCGGCGGCGGTCTGGGTGGCGGCAGCGCGCTCGGTCTGGACCTTCTGCTGCGAAACCCAGCCTTGCGTGGCCAGGCTGGCATAGCGGTCGAGGTCGGCCTTGGCGCGCCCGGCGTCGGCCTGGGCGCTGGTCACGCCAGCGGCCTTCTGGGCGATCATCGCCTGTTCCAGGCTGTTCTTGTCGTCCACGGCCTTGATCGCCGCATCGGCGGCGCCGGCATTGGCGATGGCCTGGTCAACACGGGCCTGGAAGGTCGACGGATCGATCTTGGCCAGCACCTGACCGGCCTCGACCCGCTGGTTGTCGGCCACCAGCACCTCGGCGACATAACCGCTGACCTGCGGGCTGACCTGCACGGTGTCGGCCTGGACGAAGGCGTTGTCGGTCGCTTCGTAGCGTTGCTTGTCGAGGAACCACAGGGTCCCGCCGACGACCACGCCCAGCAGGACCACCCCGCCGACGATCATCGGAACCAGCTTCTTGTTACCCGGCGTCGCCATGACCCTGACCCCTGTCGAAAGGCTTCAAGCGCGCCGGATAGTCTCGTCCGACGCGCTCAGCAAGGGATAAATGGACGCAGTCGTCCAATTTTCAATTAACGCCGGACGAGGATTTTCGATCAGGCGGCGCGGCGGGCTTTCGAGCTCTCGGCCAGGCGGAAGCGCTGCACCAGCCGGCCCAGTTCGCGGGCCTCGTTCGACAGCGCATGGCTGGCGGCCGTGCTCTGCTCGACCATGGCGGCGTTTTGCTGGGTGGCCTGATCCATCTGGTTCACGGCCGTATTGACCTGTTGCAGGCCGGTGGACTGCTCCTGGGCCGAAGCAGCGATCTCGGCGACGATGCGGTTGATGTCCTGCACGCCTGCGATGATCCGTCGCAGGGCCTCGCCGGTCTCGCCGACCAGGCCGACGCCTTCGTCGACCTGCTGGGTCGAGGCGCCGATCAGGGCCTTGATCTCCTTGGCGGCTTCGGCCGAGCGCTGGGCCAGGGCCCGCACTTCCTGGGCGACAACCGCGAAACCCTTGCCGCTCTCGCCGGCGCGAGCGGCTTCGACACCGGCGTTCAGGGCCAAGAGGTTGGTCTGGAAGGCGATCTCGTCGATCACGCCGACGATATTGCCGATCTTGGACGAGGATTCTTCGATCTGGGTCATGGCCGCGACCGCGCGGTCGACGACGTCGCCGCCGCGCTCGGCGTCCTTGCGGGCGCTGTCGACGGTGCGCTGGGCGCTGCCGGCGCCGTCGGCCGTCTTGCGAACCGTGGCGGTGATCTCATCGAGCGCCGCGGCGGTCTCTTCCAGGCTGGCGGCCTGCTGCTCGGTGCGGCGCGACAGGTCATCGGCGGCGTGGCTGATCTCGCCCGAGCCGGCCTGGATGCCGCCGACCGCGCCGTTGATCACGGTCATGGTCTGGGCCAGCTGGTCCATGGCGGCGTTGAAGTCGGCCTGCAGCTTGCGATAGGCGGGCGGGAAGGCCTCGTTCAGGCGGAAGGTCAGGTCGCCGCCGGCCAGGGCCTCCAGGCCTTCGCCGACGCGGCCGACCACGACCGACTGTTCCTTGGCGTTGGCGGCGCGTTCGGCCTCGCCGGCCTCGCGATGGCGCTCGGCTTCGGCGCGCTGTTCGACCGACAGGCCTTCCAGGCGGATCTTCTCGATGGCCGCTTCCTTGAAGGTCAGCACGGCTGAGGCCATGCCGCCGATCTCGTCCTTGCGGCCCACGGCGGGTACGTCGACGGTGTTGTCGCCGCCGGCCAGGCGGCGCATGGCGGCGGTCATGGCGGTGACCGGGACGGCGATGGCGTTCGACAGCAGCCAGCCCATCAGGATGGCCACGCCCACGGCGACAGCGCCGCCGATGGCCAGGGTGAAGAGGCCGGCGCGGAAGGCGCTGGCCTGCTCGGCGCGACGCTCGACCAGCTGCTGGTCTTCGATCTTGGTCATCGCCTCCAGCACCTTGCGGACATTGGTCAGGCGGCCGGTCGAGGCGATTTCCGAACGGGCCTGCTCGCGGGTGGCCAGGTTGTCGGCGTCGGCCAGCTGCTTGCCGGTCTCGGTCTCGAAGGTCTCGACGGCGGCGACCAGCGCGTCGGCGCGGGCCTTCTCGTCGGCGTCCTCGACCCCGGCGGCGATGCGCTTGAAGGCCGCCTCGTATTCTTCGTGATACTTGGCGCGCTTCTTCAGGAACGAGGCGTCCAGGCTGGCGACATAGCCGCGCACGGCGTTCTGCTCCTCGACCAGGGCCCCGGTCGTGTCGGCGATCGCGTCGATATAGGCGTAGCTGTGCTCGTTCAGCGCGGTGATCTTCTGGATCGAATTCAGGCTGGCGGCCACCAGGGCGCCGGCGATGACGACGCCGATCACCAGCGCGGCGAATGCAGCCAGAAGTTTGTGCGCAACTTTCAGATTAGACATGAGCAGTGTCCCCGGCCCGGTAGTTCGGCCAACAACTGCGCTTTCAGGGTTAACAAGCCCGTAAGGCTGTGAAGAAGACCAGTGTTCACTGGAATCTTACTGAAGGAAACCGGTTTCCAGCCCAGTAAAACTCAGGAATCCACGTGCCGGGCGGCGTTTTGACGCACCGCTCTATACCTGAGACTAGTCCTGCGTCGATACCTTCCGTGTTCGGACTATCTACGCTCTACTTTGAGGCGCAAAACCGCCTGCGGCGTCCGGTCGCAATTTCCGCTTGCGTCGGAATCACGACAGAGTAAAAGCCGCTCCCCAACGCAACCAACGTCCCGGGAGTGCGTATCTCCTCCAGCGCGAGTTCCCGCTGGCCCCCGCTCAAGGTCGCAGGAGTTACCCCATGAAGACGCAGACCCAGACGCCGCTCGACATGATCCGCCCGGTGCTGTGGATGGCCGCGGCCGCTTTCGCGGCCGGCTTCGGCGGCTACCTGATGATCGGTCTCAAGGCCGTCCACGCGGCCCCGACGTTCTAGCTACTTCGAGCCCGTCGAGCCGAAGCCGCCGGCGCCGCGATCCGTGGCGTCCAGATCCTCGACCTCGACCATCGGCCATTGCGGGGCCGCCGCGATCACGCCCTGGGCGATGCGATCGCCGCGACGGATCGTGAAGTCCTCTTCGCCCAGATTGATCAGCAGCACGCAGACCTGGCCGCGATAGTCGCTGTCGACCGTGCCCGGCGCATTGACCACCGTGACGCCGTTCTTGAAGGCCAGGCCCGAGCGCGGGCGCACCTGCATCTCATAGCCTTCCGGCACCGCCACCGAGAAACCGGTCGGGACCATGGCCCGCGCGCCCGGCTTGATCACCATCGCCGCGTCTTCCGGCACGTGGGCGCGCAGGTCGAAACCCGCCGCGCCGGCGCTGGCATAGGCCGGAACCGGCAGGTCGGCTTGGCCTTCCCAGCGCTTGAAGCGGATGGCGAGACCGGCGGGGATGGCGGACATAGGGGGCGCTCCTGAAAGACCGCCCGGCTGTAGCTGATTTGCCCGCGATCAGGCCAGGGCTTGAGCGATGCGCTGAGCGATCTGGCTGGCGACCTGGTCCTTGGCCGCGCGGTCCCAGCGCTCGGTTCCGTCCTGGGTGATCAGCAGCACGGCGTTCTCGCCCCCGCCCATCACGCCGGGTTGGGTGACGTCGTTGGCGATGATCCAGTCGCAGCCCTTGCGGGCCAGCTTGGCGCGGGCGTGCTCTTCGACATGGTCGGTCTCGGCCGCGAAGCCGACGACCAGCTTGGGTCGCTGTGGGCCGCTGGCAGACAGGGTCGCCAGGATGTCGGGGTTCTCGACGAAGGTCAGGGCCGGCGGGCCGCCCTTTTCCTTCTTCAACTTGGTCCCAAAGGCCTCGTCTACGCGCCAGTCGGCGACGGCGGCCACGAACACGCCGACGTCGGCGGGCAGGGCGGCCTTGCTGGCGGCCAGCATCTGGCGGGCGGTCTCGACGTCGACCCGCTTGACCCCGACCGGAGTGGGTTGGGCGACGGGGCCGGCGACCAGGGTCACCTCGGCGCCCAGCTTGGCCAGCGCCTCGGCGATCGCGAAGCCCTGCTTGCCGCTGGAGCGGTTGGTGATGCCGCGCACGGGGTCGATCGGCTCGAAGGTCGGACCGGCGGTGACCAGGGCGCGCTTACCGGCCAGCGGCCGGGCGGCGGGGCCTTCCAACTGCGCGACGATGGCCGCGAAGATCTCTTCCGGCTCGGCCAGGCGGCCATAGCCGAACTCGCCGCAGGCCATGGAGCCTTCCTCGGGACCGACGAAGCTGACGCCGTCGGCCTTTAGGGTGGCGATGTTGCGCTGGGTGGCCGGGTGCAGCCACATCCGCACGTTCATGGCCGGGGCCATCAGCACGGGCTTGTCGGTGGCCAGCAGGGTGGTGGAGGCGAGATCACCCGCCAGACCGTTGGCGGCCTTGGCGATCAGGTCGGCCGTCGCCGGCGCGACCACCACGAGGTCGGCCGAGCGCGAGAGCTCGATATGGCCCATCTCGTGCTCGTCGGTCAGCGAGAACAGCTCCTGATAGACCTTGTCCTCGGCCAGGGCCGCTAGGGACAGCGGCGTCACGAACTCGGCCCCGGCCTTGGTCAGGATCGGTCGCACGCCGATGCCGGCCTTGCGCAGCAGGCGGGTCAGCAGCAGTGCCTTGTAGGCCGCCACGCCGCCGCCGACGATCAGAAGAACCCGCTTACCGCTCAACGTCGCGCTCCGCTCTCGCATGCGTCTTGTCCCTGCACATGCCCACCCCGGGGCCAAAGCGCCAGAGTGAAAGAAGGGACTCGACTCGTGTTCCGCTTTCGTTCAATAAACGTAAAAGTAGATAAACGGGGCGATGCCATCATGAAGATTGTGCGAAACGTCTTGTCGGGCGCGGCGGCGCTCTTGTTGCTGGCGGGCCTCGCGGCTTGCGACAGCGGGGCCTCGGCGGTGAAGGCGCAGAAGGCCGGGGAGCGGGCGGTCGCCGATGTCGCGCCCCCGTTGACCGGCGGCGAAAGCAGCAGCGGCGGCCGGCGCGCCGATCCGCGCGACGCCCCGGTCAAGCTGGTCTCGGGCAAGCCCTACTGGGCCGCCAACCGTACGCGGTCGGCAGAAGAGAACGCCCAGCGCTCGTTCGAACGCAACGGCGCGACGTTCGAGGCCAAGACCGCCGACGACTATGTCGCCAAGGTCCACGCCTTTGTCAGCGATCCACCCAAGGGCTCGGAAACCCTGAAGCGCTCGAACGGCGACCTCTTGATCTACGACCCCAAGGGCAATGTCTTCGCGGTGGTCTCGCGCGAGGGCGCGCCGCGCACGATGTTCAAGCCGGACGAAGGCGCGGCCTATTGGGACGAGCAGAAGACCCGCGAGGCGCGCCGGGCCTCGGCGTTCAACCGACGCGAGCGGGAGCCGGCGGAAAGCTAGACTGGAGGCCGCGCCAGCAGAAGGCCGGTGACGAAAGCCGCGCCCGCCGTGGCCGCGCCGACCAGGAACCACAGCAGGGGCCAGGCGTGCTGGCGCTCAGGGACCACGGCGACGGGCGCCGGCGGGGCTTCGGCCAGGCGGGCCAGGGCCTTGATGGCGCGCAGGGCTTCCTCGGCGAAGTCGCGGGCCTTGGCGGCGGGCGACAGTTCGCGGCCGATCCAGCGGCGCACCACCGGGTCGGCGGCGGCCCACAGGTCGTGGGTCGGGTCGATGCGGCGGGCGACGCCCTCGACGGTGACCATGGTCTTCTGCAGGAGCACGAGCTCCGGCCGCAGGGCCATGTCGAACAGGGCGGTGATCTCGAACAGCTGCGCCAGAAGGCGGCCCATCGAGACGTCGCGGGCGTTGCGGCCGAAGACCGGTTCGCCGACGGCGCGCAGGGCCTGGGCGAAGGCGTCCATGTCCTGGTGGGCCGGAACGTAGCCGGCGTCGAAATGCACCTTGGCCACCCGAGCGTAGTCGCGGTTCAGGAAGCCGTACAGGATCTCGGCCAGGTACCGGCGCTCGCCGGGACCCAGGCGCCCGACGATGCCGTAGTCGACGGCGACCACCTCGGCCGGCGCGGCCACGAACAGGTTGCCCTCGTGCAGGTCGGCGTGGAACAGGCCGTGGTCCAGGGCTTGAGCCAGGAAACCTCGGGTGACGTTCTCGGCCAGGGCCTTGCGATCCAGGCCCGGCAGTTCGAGCGCGGCAGGGTCGGACAGCGCGACGCCCTCGGCCCAGGTCAGGGTCAGGACGCGTTTGCCCACGCCCTCCCAGCAGACCAGCGGGGCGCGCATATAGGGGTCGATGGCCATGGCCTCGCCCAGCTCGGCGCAGCCGGCGGCCTCGAAGCGCAGGTCCATCTCCAGGTCCAGCGCCCGGATCACGACCTCGACGAACTCGGTGGGGCGCAGGCGGCGCGAGGCCGGAGCCAGCTTTTCGGCCAGGCGGGCGGCCAGGCGCAGCACGGCGGTGTCCTGCGCGACCTGGCGCTCGACGCCGGGGCGCAGCACCTTCACGGCGACCTTGCGGCCATCGACCAGAGTGGCCGGATGGGCCTGGGCCAGCGAGGCGGCGGCGACCGGCTCGCCGATCTCGGCATAGATCTCGGCCAGCGGCTTGCCCAGGTTGCGGGCGATCTCGGCCTTGGCCACCGCCAGCGGGAAGGCTGGCAGCCGGTCCTTCAGGCGCGCCAGGTCGTCGGCGAAGGCGGTCCCGAAGATATCGGCGCGGGTCGACAGGAACTGGCCCATCTTGATCGCCGCTGGACCTTGATGCTCGAGCACATGCGCCAGGCGCTCGCCCGGCCGGCCGCGCCTGGACGCGCCGCCGGCGAACAGGCGCAGGACGCGTCCAGCCCACTTGGCCGAGGTCGGCAACAGCGGCTCGACCTCGCGCGGGATCAGGGCGTCGGCCCGGACCAGGGCCCAGCCCGCTCCGGTCAGGCGCCAGAAGGCGGAAAAGCTGGTCACCGTTCTAGAGCGCCCAGCCCTGGTGCAGGGCCGCGACGCCGCCGGTGAAGTTGGTGTAGGTCACCCGCTTGAAACCGGCATTCTCGATCATGCCGGCGAAGGTGCGCTGGTCGGGGAAGCGGCGGATGCTCTCGACCAGGTACTGATAGGCGTCGCGATCCTTGGCGACCCACTCGCCGACCTGCGGAATGACCTTGAAGCTGTAGGCGTCGTAAGCCTTGGCCAGCGCCTCGGTCACCGGCCGGGAGAATTCCAGGCACAGGAACCGGCCGCCGGGCTTCAGCACCCGGCGCGCCTCGCGCAGGGCCGCGTCGATGTCGGTGACGTTGCGGATGCCGAAGCTGATCACATAGGCGTTGGCGTAGTTGTCGGGCAGCGGCAGGCGCTGGGCGTCGCCGACGGTCCAGGTGATCTCGGGTTCGCCGCCGCGCTCGATGCCGGCCATGATCATCTCGGCGTTGTAGTCGACGATATTGATGGTCGCGTCCGGACCGCCTCGGCGCTCCTGGGCGTTGCGGGCCATCTTGGCGAAGCGGCGGGCCATGTCGCCGGTGCCGCCGGCGCAGTCGACGATGATCTCGCCCGGCTGCGGGTTGAGGCGCGCGGCCACGGCGTCCTTCCAGAGCCGGTGCACGCCGCCGCTCATCAGGTCGTTCATGATGTCGTAGTTCTTGGCGACGCGGTCGAAGACCCCGCGCACCAGGCCCGCCTTCAGCGAGGCGTCGACATCCGTGAAACCGAAGCTGGCGGAGGTGTTGCTCATGACGTCTTTGGGCCGAACTCTCTATATGACAGGACGCTCTTAGCCCGCGTCACGCGTCGCGTCATCCGCCGAAGGTTTGCCTTGCCCGAATTGCCCGAAGTCGAGACCGTCCGTCGAGGCCTGGAACCCGTTCTGTCCGGGGCGCGCCTGGCTCGAGTCCGCGCCAATCGGCCCGACCTGCGTTTCCCGCTGCCGGACGGTTTCGTCCAGCGGCTGACGGGGGCGAAGATCCTGCGGCTGGACCGCCGGGCCAAATATATCCTGGCCCCGCTGGATCGCGGCGACACCCTGGTGATGCATCTCGGCATGACCGGCCGGTTCGAGATCGCCGCGCCCGAAGGCAGCGTCAGGCCCGGCGACTTCGCCCGCGAGGTCACGCCCGACGACAAGCACGCTCACGTGGTCTTCGAGACCGAGGACGGCGCCACCGTCACCTATTACGACCCCCGCCGGTTCGGCTTCATGGACCTGATCCCCACCGACCGGGTCAGCCACCACCCGTGGTTCGCGACCATGGGTCCCGAGCCGCTGGGCGACGGCTTCGACGCCAAGACGCTGGAAAAGGCCTTCGCCAATCGCAAGCAGGGCCCCAAGACCCTGCTGCTGGATCAGAAGACCGTCGCGGGCCTCGGCAATATCTATGTGTGCGAGGCCCTGCACCGGTCGCACATCTCGCCGTTCAAGCCGTCGGGCGGCATCGCCAAGAAGCGCCTCGCGCCCCTGACCACGGCGATCAAGGAGGTCTTGGCCGAGGCTGTCGAGGTCGGCGGCTCGACCCTGAAGGACTTCGCCGCCGCCGACGGCGCCCTGGGCTACTTCCAGCACCGCTTCCGCGTCTACGACCGCGAGGATGAGCCGTGCCCGACCCCCGGCTGCAAGGGCGTCATCGCGCGCGAGGTCCAGGCCGGGCGGTCGACCTTCTTCTGCCCGGTGTGCCAGGTCTAGGGCGCGCGCAGGATCCGGGTCGAGGCGCGGACGATCCGGATCGGCTGGGCCGCGCCGTCCGCACCGGCCAGGTCGAAGTCCACCCGCAACTGGTAGCTCAGCACCCGTTGCGACCGGGGGACGACGAAGCGCACCGTCTCCTCGCCGCCGCCGGCCGGGCTCCAGGTTCCGACGGGCAGGGATCCGACCGGCGCATCGCCGGCCTTCACGTCCGCCGGCCGGGTTCGGGGCGCGGGCGAGGCCAGGACCAGGGTCAGCTCGACATCGCCCGCCGCGGTGGAGGTCGGCAGCAGCAGGGTCGGCCGCAGGATGGTCGACATCGCGCCCTGGTCGGGCGTGGGCGCGCTCCAGCCATAATAGAGAATGAGCGGTCCGACCGGATGGTCGAACAGCACGGTGACGGCGCGGATATCGCTGCGGACTGGCGTGGCCGCTTCGTAGGCCTGGTCGGCGCGGCTGCACATCTGGATCAACAGGATGATCGCGAGGCCCGCGAACGTCGCCAGGCCCAGGGCGCGAAGGACGCGGTTCATGCGGCGACCCTCAAGGCCAGGGTCCAGGTCACCATCAGGAAGCCGTTCAGCATGGCCAGGGCCGCGATGACGGCCGGCGCCAGCTTGGGCCGATCGGCCAGCAGCCTGGCCGCCACCAGCCACAGCGGCAGCACGACCAGGGCGTAGCGCGCGAACGAGTTGAGGCCGGCCGCCAGCGGAACCAAGGTCAGGAACAGGGCCAGGCTCAGCAGCCGCCAGCGGCGCATGGCGGCCAGCACGATCAGCAGGCCGATCGCCAGCCAGCTGGCCGCCAGGCTCAGCAGGTTGGCGTCGTGCACCGTCGACGGATGCAGCAGGCCGTTCACCAGGACCGAGAAGGGGTCGCCGAACGTGCGATGCCAGGCCTTTTGCACATGCATGAAGGCCAGGGCGTCGCCGGTGCGGGCCTTCAGATACAGCATGAAACCGAGCAGCGCCGCGACAGGGATCAAGCCGCCCAGGCCGATACGGGTCAGCTCCGCCGCGCGAGGGCGAGGGGCGGCCCGCAGCCGCTCCAACACCGTCCAGGCATAGGGCAAGAGCAGGCCGACGCCGAGATTGCGGGTCAGGACGGCCAGCGCCATGACCGCGCCGGCCGCCAGCCAGCGCCGGCTTCGGATCAGGACCAGTCCGCCGGTCACGCAGGCCAGGAACAGCGCCTCGGTATAGGCGGCCGAGAAGATGTAGCTGCCCGGCGCCGCGCACAGCAGCACGACGGAGAGATCGGCGGTCCTGGGGTCGAACTCGTCGCGCGCCAGGCGATGGATCAGGATCAGCGCCGCCAGGAACGCCAGGTTCGAGATGATCAGCATGGCCTGGAACGCGCTCAGGCCTGGCAGGTGGGCCAGCGCGCTGGCCAGGCCCGGATAGGCCGGAAAGAAGGCCCAGTTGGCCTGGCCATCCAGGCCCGGCGCGCGCTGATAGCCGTTCAGCGCCAGATCCATGTACCAGCCGCTGTCGGAAGCGCCCCACAGGTTCAGCGCCTGCTGGCCGCTGAGGCTCAGCACATTGCCGGCGGTGGTGAGCGGCCGGATATGGATCAGGGTCAGCAGGCCGATGACCAGCAGCGCCAGCCGGCTGGCCAGGAAGGCGTAGAGAATGACGGCATGGTCGCTCAGGGCGCGCCGGGCCAGGATCGTCAATTCGCGCGCTTGTTGTCCGGTCAACGGAAGCTCCGGCCAGGGTTGCGCCCCTTGTCGCCCGCTTCGCGCACGACGACAACGCGGGAGGGCTCCCCAAGCGCGCGCGCCTCTCTATAACTGCACCGTTCAAGCAGGAGACCGTGATGGCCGAGTACCAGACCCTGATCGTCGAGGCGCCGGAAAAGGCGCCAGGCGTGACCCTGATCCGTCTGAACCGGCCCGAGGCCCTGAACGCCCTCAACACCACCCTGCTGGCCGAGCTGGCCCAGGCCCTGGCGGCCGCCCAGGCCGATGACGCGGTGGGCTGCATCGTGCTGACCGGCTCGGCCAAGGCCTTCGCGGCCGGCGCCGACATCAAGGAGATGTCGGACAAGAGCTACGCCGACATGTTCAAGGCCGACTTCTTCACCGCCGGCGCGCGCGCGATCGAGCAGTGCCGCAAGCCGATCATCGCCGCCGTCGCCGGCTACGCCTTGGGCGGCGGCTGCGAGCTGGCGATGATGTGCGACTTCATCCTGGCCGCCGACACCGCCAAGTTCGGCCAGCCCGAGATCAATCTGGGCGTCGCGCCCGGCATCGGCGGCACCCAGCGCCTGACGCGCTTCGTCGGCAAGTCCAAGGCCATGGACATGATCCTGACCGGCCGGATGATGGGCGCGGAAGAAGCCGAGCGTTCGGGCCTGGCATCCCGGATCTTCCCCGCCGACACCCTGGTCGACGAGGTCCTGGCGGTCGCCGCCAAGATCGCCAGCCAGTCGCCGCTGGCCGTGGCCATGAACAAGGAACTGGTCGAGGCCGCTTATGAGACGACCCTGACGACCGGGGTCGCGCTGGAGCGGCGCCTGTTCCACTCGCTGTTCGCGTTCGAGGATCAGAAAGAAGGCATGGCGGCGTTCGTCGAGAAGCGTAAGCCGGCCTTCAAGGGTAAGTGATCCGGGAAGAAACGATTGCGTCACCGGCCTCGCAGGAATCTGGCCTGTGGACCGTTGACCCCGGCCAACGCTTCCCGTATATCCGCGCGCTCTATTTTCCCTGCTTCGCGGCCGCCCGCGGGCTGTCCGTTTGAAGGTCCTACCTTATGGCCAATAATCCCGGCGCTAAGAAAGCGATCCGCAAGATCGCCCGTCGCACCGAAGTCAACACCGCTCGTCGTTCGCGCGTGCGCACCTTCCTGCGCAAGTTCGAAGACGCCATCGCCAAGGGCGACGTCACCGTCGCCAAGGCCGCTTTCGTGGAAGCTCAATCGGAGCTGATGCGCGCGGTGTCGAAGGGCGTCGTTCACCCGAACACGGGTTCGCGCAAGGTGTCGCGTCTGGCGGCTCGCCTGAAGAAGCTGGATAAGGCCGCCGCCTAAGTCCAGAATTTGGACGAACGCTGTTCGTTCAATGATTACAAGTATTTACAAAAGCCGGTCAGGTCCGCCTGACCGGCTTTTGCTTTGAATCCAACGCTCTATTTTTGGCGTTGCAATCTGTGATCTGAGGGACTGGCTTCACTATTCCCTTGCCACGCGAGGGGCTCTCGCGAGTCAACAGAAATATCCGGACTCGGACGCAAGTTTTCCGTTTGACCGGCCCCCTCCGCTGGCTAGTTTAAGCGTCTCAGCGCTTCTCCAGTCTTGGAAAAAACAAGGCGGCGGCGGACCTCCTGCGTTCGCCGGGTAAGAACCTGTGTGCGCTGAGTAACCGGCTGTACGCCATGGGGGGCGAGCGGCTGAAGTGGGTTTGCGGCGGTTGTTTTTGTGCGAAGGCGGTGGATGTAATGACGATGAAGGGCGGGGTGGCCAGCCAGGACTTTTCGGCGGCGATCGCGACGGCTGTAGAGCCGGCTGCGACCGTGTGGTCGAAAGTGACCGTGGCTCTAAAACGCGAGCTGGGCGACGCGGCCTTCGGGTCATGGATCGCACCGGCGATGCTGCGTGAGGCCGCGACCGGTGACGTCGTGCTGGTCACGCCGACGGGCATTGCGCGGGACTGGATCCGTCGCAGCGCCTGGCGTCGCATCGGCGAGCTGTGGGCCGCCAATGATGCGACCGGTCGTCGCATCGACCTGAAGTCGCGCCTGGAATTCGAGGCCTCGGCGGGCGCCTATGTCGAGGCCGCCCCGAAGGCCGCCGCGGCTGAACCCATCGAGATCGTCCTGCCCGTGTCGACCGACGCGCCGGCGGTGGTCGCACCCAGCGCCAAGTCGCCCCGCACCCAGGGCCTGCAAGAGCGTTTCACCTTCGAGACCTTCGTCCCGGGTCCGGCCAACGAGTTCGCCCACGCCGTGGCGCGCCGCATCGCCAACTGGGCCGACGGCCACTTCAATCCCGTGCTGTTCCACGGCCCCTACGGCTTCGGCAAGACCCACCTGCTGAACGCCCTGGCCTGGGAAGCCATGCGCAACGCGCCCGAAAAGCGCGTCGTGTACCTGACCGCCGAGCGTTTCCTGTCGACCTTCGTGCGCGCCCTGATGGATCGCCAGACGGCGGCCTTCAAGGAAGAGTTGCGCGCGGCCGACCTGCTGATCATCGACGATGTGCATTTCATCGCCGGCAAGCAGTCGACCCAGGAAGAGCTGTTCCACACCCTGACCGCCCTGGTCGGCGAAGGCGGCCGCGTCGTGTTCTCGGCCGACCGTCCGCCGTCGGCCATGACCGAGATGGACCCGCACCTGCGCTCGCACCTGTCGGCGGGCTTGGTCTGCGGCCTTGAGCCGGCCGACCGCAACTTGCGCATGGGCATCCTGGAGCGCAAGATCCAGACCCTGGCCGCCGCGCACGGCTTCGACCCGACCATGCGTCCGGACGTGCTGCAGTTCCTGGCCGACCGCTTCACCGACAGCGTCCGCGAGCTGGAAGGCGCGCTGAACACCCTGTCGGCCCGCGCCGGCGAAGGCCTGTCGCGCATGACCCTGGACGAGGTGCAGGCCATCCTGCGCCCGCACCTGCGGTCGGGCGAGAAGCGCATCACCATCGACGACATCCAGAAGGCGACGTCCGAGCACTACGGCATGAAGCAGGCCGACCTGCTCAGCGAGCGCCGCAACCGCGCCGTGGCCCGTCCGCGCCAGGCCGCCATGTGGCTGGCCAAGCAGCTGACCACCCGTTCGCTGCCGGACATCGGCCGTCGTTTCGGTGGCCGCGACCACACCACCGTCCTGCACGCCGTGCGCCGCATCGAGGCGCTGCGCGCCGAGGACAGCGCCCTGAACCACGACCTGGAAGTCATCACCCGCAAACTGCGCGGCTGATCCGGGGCAAGCCGGGACACCGGTTTCCAAGACACGAGAAGGCCGCTCCGAAAGGGGCGGCCTTTTTCGTTATGGGCGGCTGGCTTTAGGATCGGGCGGTTCGCGTCAGGAGGGATCGTGTTCGAGTTTGTCGCCAAGGGTCTGCGGACCACGATCCTGACGGTCTACATGCTGGGGGCGTCGGCGGCGATCGCCCAGACCGCGCCGGCCAATCTGGACGCGGTCTCCAGCACGGCCTCGCGTTATTCCGTCCTGTCCGACGCGCTCTGGACCATGGGCTCGGACGCCGTGCCCGAGCGGCTCGACACCGCCCAGGCCGCCTTCGCCGCCAACCCCCGCAGCGCCGAGGCCAATCTGCGGCTGGGCCTGGCGATGCGGCTGGAGCATCCCGAAGCCGTGGCCCTGATCCAGCGCTTCTATGAAGAGGCCCTGCGCCTCGATCCCAAGTCGCCGCGCGCCTATGCCGTGATGGGCGAGTTCCTCAGCGACCAGGGCGACGCCGACGGCGTGGCGCGCAACTACCAGGCCTGGTTGGCCTTCGCGCCGAACGATCCCCGAGCGCACCTGTCCTACGCCCTGGCGCTGGGGCGGCTGGGCCAGATCCCGGAAGCCCATGCGGAGCTCGACAAGTCCCTGGCCCTGGGGCCGACCGCGGCGGCCTATCAGCTGAAGGCGGTGCTGGCCGAGGGCGGTCCGCCCGAGGAGGTTCTGGCCGCGCTGGAGGCGGCGCTGAAGGTCGGCGGCGGTGAGGATCGGATCTATTATTACCGCGCCCGGATGCGCTGGGCGTGGGGCGAGACGGACCTGGCCCTGGCCGATGTCGCCAAGGGGCTGGCGTACGCGCCGACCAGCTTCCGCTTTCGCCAGCTGCGCGGCGAGATCAACGCCGACGCGGGACGCTACGACGTGGCGATCGCCGAGTACGACGCTCTGATCGCTCAGCAGCCCGGCTGGCCCGACCTGCTCAACGACCGCTGCTGGGCGCGGGCGAGGGCGGGGGTGGAACTGCCAAAGGCGTTGGCCGACTGCGACAGCGCCCTGGGCCTGGATCCGGGCCGGGCCGAAGCGCTGGACAGCCGGGGGTTGGTGAAGCTGCGGTTAGGCGACTTGCCCGGCGCGCTCGCCGACTACGACGAAGTTTTGAAGACCGATCTTCCGGTGCCGACCGCTCTCTATGGTCGCGGCATCGCCAAGCGCCGAAATGGCGACAAGGCTGGCAGCGACGCCGACCTCGCCAAGGCCCGGGAGCTCGATCCCGGGCTCGACCAGCAGTTCGCCCGGTTCGGCGTGACCCCCTAGGCCGGCCGAGCCCGCCGCAGGGTCAGGTTGATCCGGCCGCCGCCGGGGACCAGGCTCGACGACCCGGCCAGGATCCGGTCCACCCCGTGGAAAGCCAGGCGCGCTGGACCGGACAGCCGACACACATCCCCGGAGCTCAGTTTCAGGCTCCGCGTCGGATCTTTGCGCGTGGTCCCGCCGATGCGGAACACCGCCGTGTCGCCCAGCGAGATCGACAGCACCGGAAAACGCGGATCGGCCTCGTCGCGGTCCTGGTGCAGGCCCATGCGGGCGCCGTCGCGATAGAGGTTGATCAGGCACGAGTCTGGCGGCGTGTCGGGGTCGCCCAACTGCTCCCAGAGGTCGAGCAGGGCAGGGGGCATGGCCGGCCAGGGCTGGTCCGTGTCCGGATGCCGTTCGGCGTAGCGGTATCCGCCAGTGTCGCTGGTCCAGCCCAGCGGCCCGAACGCCGTCATCGCTACGCTCATCGGCTTACCATAGGCCGTGCCGTAGTTCGCGAACGGAGCAGTTTCCGCCGCCGCCAAGACGGCGTCGACCAGCGCACGCTGGGCCGTGGCGTCCAGAAGGCCGGGCCAGAGGTCGAAACCCGGAATGACGGTCAGGGGCTGAAACATTACTGAAACTTAACGCGCGCCATAGGGGCGAAGGGTGTTGGTTTGCCCTGCCGGCTGAGGGGGCCGGATAATTTTTCCATACTAGGACCGAACATGCGTCGTCTTATGTCCTCAGCGGCCATGGCCGTGATTTTGTTGGCCGCTGGCAGCGCTTCCGCCGCTACCCCGGCCGCCAACCAGGCCGCCGGCACGAAGGGCGCGACTTTCGCGACCGTGACCACCCAGCTGCCGCGCAACGTCCGGCCGTCGCACTATGATCTGGCCTTTACGCCCGACGCCGACAAGCTGACCTTCACGGCTCAAGTGAAGATCGCCATCGAAGTCGTCGAGCCCACCAACACCATCACCCTGCAAGCCGCCGACCTGACGTTCGCCAAGGCGCAGATCGCCGGGATCGGCGCCGCCAAGATCAAGGTCGACGAAGAGGCCCAGACCGCCGCCTTCACGTTCGCCAAGACCCTGCCGAAGGGCAAGTACGTCCTGTCGATCGACTACGCCGGCAAGATCTACAAGCAGGCCGCCGGCCTGTTCGCCCTCGACTACGAGACCGACGCCGGCAAGAAGCGGGCGCTCTACACTCAGTTCGAGAACAGCGACGCCCGCCGCTTCATCCCGTCGTGGGACGAGCCGTTCTACAAAGCCACCTACGCCGTCGAGGCGACGATCCCGACCGGCCAGATGGCCCTGGGCAACATGCCGATCGCGTCCTCGAAGGACATCGGCGGCGGCAAGAGCGTCGTGAAGTTCGCGACCTCGCCCAAGATGTCGACCTACCTGCTGTTCTTCGGCCTGGGCGAGTTCGACCGCGCCTCGGTCAAGGCCGCCGGCGTCGATGTCGGGGTGGTGACCAAGAAGGGCGACACCCCCAAGGCCGACTTCGCGCTGAAGTCGGCCGCCGACATCCTGCCCTGGTACAACGACTATTTCGGCACGCCCTATCCGCTGCCGGTGCTGGACAACATCGCCGCGCCGGGCCGCAGCCAGTTCTTCAGCGCCATGGAGAACTGGGGGGCGATCTTCTACTTCGAATACGCCATGAACCTGGACCCGAAGATCTCGACGGAGTCCGACAAGCAGAACGTCTTCACCACGGTCGCCCACGAGATGGCCCACCAGTGGTTCGGCGACCTGGTCACCATGGCCTGGTGGGACGACCTGTGGCTGAACGAAGGCTTCGCCTCGTGGATGGAGGGCCGGGCCACCGAACACTTCCACCCCGAATGGAACGCGGCCGTCGGCGCGGTGAACGGCCGTGAATACGCCATGGGCCTGGACGCCCTGCAGACCACCCACCCGGTGGTGCAGCACGTCGAGACCGTCGAGCAGGCCAGCCAAGCCTTCGACGCCATCACCTATCAGAAGGGCGAGGCCGTCATCCGCATGCTGGAAAGCTATGTGGGCCACGACGCCTGGCGCGACGGCGTGCGCGCCTACATGAAGCAGCACAACCACGGCAACACGGTCAGCGACGACCTGTGGCAGGCCGTCGAGGTCGCGGCCAAGAAGCCGATCAAGGCCATCGCCCACGACTTCACCCTGCAGCCGGGCGTGCCGCTGATCACGGTCAGCAACACGACCTGCGCGGCGGGCAAGACCACGCTCACCCTGACCCAGGGCGAGTTCAGCAAGGACATCCCCGGCAAGAAGCCCCTGACCTGGCGCGTGCCGGTCACGGTCCAGGCGATCGGCGGCGGAACGGCAAAGACCCTGGTCACCGGCGGCCAGGGCACGGTCACCGTCGATGGCTGCGGCCCGGTGGTCGTCAATGCCGGCCAGGCTGGCTACTTCCGCACCCTCTACGGTTCGGAGCGCTTCACCGGCATCGTGCAGACCTTCGCCAAGCTGCCGGCGATCGACCAGCTGGGCGTGATGAGCGACGCCTGGTCGATGGGCCTGGCCGGCTATCAGCCCGCCACCGACTTCCTGGACCTGGCCAAGGTGACGCCGGTCGACGCCGATCCGCAGGTGCTGTCCAAGGTGGCCAAGACGCTCACGGCCATCGACGGCTATTACGAAGGCGCCCCCGCCGAGCGCGCCGCGTTCCGCAAGGTCGCCATCGGCCAGCTGCGGCCGCTGATGGCCAAGGTGGGCTGGACCGCCAAGACCGGCGAGCCGGACAATATCGCCATTCTCCGTGCTGACCTGATCGGGGCCTTGGGCGGCCTGGGCGACGCCGACGTGGTGGCCGAGGCGACCCGTCGCTTCAACGCCGACAAGACCGACCCGTCGGCTATCCCCGGCCCGCTGCGCAAGACCATCCTGGGCGTCGTGGCCGCTCACGCCGACCAGGCGACCTGGGACGCCATCCGCGCCCAGGGCCAGGCCGAAAAGACCCCGCTGGTCCGCGCCCAGCTCTACAGCCTGCTGGCCGCGGCCGAGGACGAGGGCCTGGCCAGGAAGGCGCTGGAACTGGCCTTGACCCCCGAGCCGGGCGAGACCCTGTCGTCGACCATGATCTCCAAGGTCGCCGCCAGCCATCCGGACATGACCTTCGACTGGGCGATCGCCAACAAGGACGCGGTCAACGACAAGGTCGACTCCACCTCGCGCACCCGGTTCATCCCGGGCCTGGGCGCGGCCTCGTCGAACCCGGCCACGGCCGAGAAGATCAAGGCCTGGACCGCCGCCAACCTGGCCGAAGGATCGCGCAAGGAAGGCGACAAGGCCGCCGCCGCCGTGATGAACCGCGCCCAGATCCGCCAGCAACGCCTGCCGGCGATCACCGCCTGGGTCGCCAAGGCCGGCTAATTCTCGAATAACTTAGAACTTTCAATGGTCGCGCTTCGAAAGGGGTGCGGCCATTTTTCTTGGTCGCGGTACCAGATTCCCCCTCGTTACGAGGGGTTATGGGCTTGCGCCCGGGCCCCTATCCCCCATATCCGGCTTCGAAGCGGGGTTGACGGGCTCGTCAACTTCGCACAACGCATTTTGCCCGCTCGACTTTCGTCGGCGGAACAGGATGTGGAACGTAAACCGTAGAGCGTACGAACCACGGGGACGGAACGAGAAAAACCGGGGCGCTTCCGAGAAGGCCCTTGTCACCGCCGTCCGCCTAGAAGGAGCGAACAGGTACCAATATGAGCAAGATTATCGGCATCGACCTTGGCACCACGAACTCGTGCGTGGCCATCATGGACGGTAAGAACCCGAAGGTGATCGAGAACGCCGAAGGCGCTCGCACGACACCGTCGGTCGTCGCCTTCATGGAAGATGGCGAACGCCTGGTGGGCCAGCCGGCCAAGCGCCAGGCCGTGACCAACCCGACCAACACGCTGTTCGCGATCAAGCGCCTGATCGGCCGCTCCGCCAGCGATCCGGTCGTGGAAAAAGACAAGGGCATGGTGCCCTATGACATCGTCAAGGGTCCGACCGGCGACGCCTGGGTCAAGGCCCACGGCAAGGACTACAGCCCGCAGGAAGTGTCGGCCTTCATCCTGCAGAAGATGAAGGAAGCCGCCGAAGCCCACCTGGGCGAGCCGGTGACCAAGGCGGTCATCACGGTTCCGGCCTACTTCAACGACGCCCAGCGTCAGGCGACCAAGGACGCCGGCAAGATCGCCGGCCTGGAAGTCCTGCGGATCATCAACGAGCCGACCGCCGCGGCCCTGGCCTACGGCCTGGACAAGGACAACAACAAGAAGATCGCCGTCTACGACCTGGGCGGCGGCACCTTCGACGTGTCGATCCTGGAAATCGGCGACGGCGTCTTCGAAGTGAAGTCGACCAACGGCGACACCTTCCTGGGCGGCGAGGACTTCGACCTTCGGATCGTCGACTACCTGGCCGACGAGTTCAAGAAGGAGCAGGGCGTCGACCTGCGCAAGGACAAGCTGGCCCTCCAGCGCCTGCGTGAAGAGGCTGAAAAGGCCAAGAAGGAACTGAGCTCGGTCGCCCAGTACGAAGTGAACCTGCCGTTCATCAGCATGAACGCCTCGGGTCCGCTTCACCTGAACATCAAGCTGTCGCGCGCCAAGCTGGAAGCCCTGGTGGACGACCTGATCTCGCGCACCATCGGTCCGTGCGAACAGGCCCTGAAGGACGCCGGCCTGAAGAAGAGCGACATCGACGAAGTGATCCTGGTCGGCGGCATGAGCCGTATGCCCAAGGTCCAGCAGGCGGTGCAGGACTTCTTCGGTCGCGAACCGCACAAGGGCGTGAACCCCGATGAAGTCGTGGCGCTGGGCGCGGCCGTCCAGGCCGGCGTGCTGCAAGGCGACGTCAAGGACGTGCTGCTGCTGGACGTGACCCCGCTGACCCTGGGCATCGAGACCCTGGGCGGTGTGTTCACCCCGCTGATCGAACGCAACACCACCATCCCGACCAAGCGCTCGCAGACCTTCTCGACCGCCGACGACAACCAGTCGGCCGTGACGATCCGCGTGTTCCAGGGCGAACGCCCGATGGCCGTGGACAACAAGATCCTGGGTCAGTTCGACCTGGTCGGCATCCCGCCGGCGCCGCGCGGCGTGCCGCAGATCGAGGTCACCTTCGACATCGACGCCAACGGCATCGTGCAGGTCCACGCCAAGGACAAGGCGACCAACAAGGAGCACTCGATCCGCATCCAGGCCAATGGCGGCCTCTCGGACAGCGACATCGAGCGCATGGTCAAGGAAGCCGAGGCCAACAAGGCCGCGGACGAGACCAAGAAGAAGCTGGTCGAGGCCAAGAACCAGGGCGAGGCGATCCTGCACTCGACCGAGAAGGCTCTGGCCGAGCACGGCGACAAGGTCGGCGCGGCTGAAAAGGGCGCGATCGAGACCGGGATCACCGAGCTGAAGACCGCCCTGGAAGGCGAGGACGTCGAGGCCATCCAGGCCAAGACCCAAGCCCTGATCCAGGCGTCGATGAAGCTGGGCGAGGCCATGTACGCTTCGCAGCAAGGCTCGGAAGACGGCGCTGACGGCGCCGAAGCCGCGGACGATGGCGTCGTCGACGCCGAGTTCGAAGAAGTCGACGACAACAAGCCGGCGAACTAATCGCCATGCGCGCGCCGCGGAACATGCTCGATAGGTCTGTTCCGCGGCCGCGACGTCTTGTCTCGCCGCCCGAGGACGCCTTGCGCCGGGCCGCGTGCTATCCCACCTCTTTCCCTATCAACGCCACTCTCGTGGGCCTTTTGGGCGCCAGACGCTGACGATGCGCGATTATTACGAAATCCTCGGCGTGACCCGGACCATCGATGATGCTGGTCTGAAGTCCGCGTTCCGCAAACTGGCGATGGAGCACCATCCCGACCGCAACGGCGGCTGCGAGAACGCCACCGGCCGGTTCAAGGAAATCAACGAGGCCTACAGCGTCCTCTCCGATCCGCAGAAGCGCGCGGCCTATGACCGCTTCGGCCATGCCGGCGTGAACGGCGGCCAAGGCGGCGGCGGCTTCAACGGCCAGCAGGGCTTCGACGCCAGCGACATCTTCAACGACGTGTTCGGTGACGTCTTCGGCGAGATGTTCGGCGGCGGTCGTCGCCAGTCGAACGGTCCCCAGCGCGGCCAGGACCTGCGCTACGACCTGGAGATCTCCCTCGAGCAGGCCTATGCCGGCGCCGAGGTCGAGATCAAGGTGCCCGCCGCCATGACCTGCGAGGTCTGCGAGGGCTCGGGCGCCAAGCCCGGCACCAACCCCACCGTCTGCGGCACCTGCGGCGGCGCCGGCCGGGTCCGCGCCACGCAAGGCTTCTTCGCGGTCGAGCGTGGCTGCCCGCGTTGCGGCGGCTCGGGCCGCATGATCCTGGATCCCTGCACCAACTGCCATGGCCATGGCCAAGTGCGCCGCGAGCGCATCCTGTCGGTCCGCATCCCGGCCGGCGTCGACGACGGCGCCCGCATCCGCCTGGCGGGTGAGGGCGACGCGGGCGCGCGCGGCGGTCCGCGCGGCGACCTCTACATCTTCCTGTCGGTGACCCCGCACGAGCTGTTCGAGCGCGATGGCCTGGACCTGCTCTGCACCGTGCCGGTGCCGATGACCACGGCCGCCCTGGGTGGCGAGATCGAGGCCCCCTGCCTGCTGGGCGGCGAGACCTGCGATGGCCAGTGCAAGATCAACGTCTCGGTGCCGGAAGGCGCCCAGACCGGCAAGACCGTCCGCCTCAAGGGCAAGGGCATGCCGTCCCTGCGCAGCCGCCAGCGCGGCGACCTGGTGGTCGAGCTGTTCGTCGAAACCCCGACCCACCTGTCCGCCCGTCAGAAGGAACTGATGCGCGAACTGGCCGGCCTGTGCGGCGAGAAGCAGAATCCCAAGTCGGCCAACTTCGTCGGCAAGGCCAAGCGCTTCTGGGAAGAAGTGACGGGGAACTAGGCCTTCGTCTTCTTGGCCGCCCGATTGTGATAGCGGCCAAGACCCCAGATCATCGCGATCAGCAGCAAGGCCGAAACGCCGGCCACGCCCAGGCCGGCTCCCATCAGGATCTGGGCGGCGTCGGGTTCGCCTGGCGCTCGTTCCGGGATCTCGAAGATCAGCGGCACGGTCACCTCGCCTGCCGGCGTATTGGGATCGTCGGGCGGGATCATCCGGAACTTGGGGGCCAGTTTCAGAGCCGCCTCGCCGAAATGCTCGCCGGGCGGGCTCTCCTCGACGACCTTGCAGTGCTCAAGCAGCCCGCCGGTCGACACCTGGCAACTGATCGTCGCCTTGCCCCGGATCTCGTGTCGCGCGGCGTGCTCGGGGTAGAAGTCCGCCATATCCTCGACGGTCGGCTTCTCGAGCCAGTCGGGGCGATAGCGTCCCATGACGGCGGGGCGCGGCGGCGGTGACTGGGCGGGTGTGCTCATGCCGCTAGCTCAACCGCACGTCGATATCTCGTCAAGGGCGTTCAAAAACCGCCGGACCTGCCTTCCATCCCCTGAAAACCTTAACGCCGCCCCTTAACGGGAGTCGCGACGCTCTGTAGTTTCGGGCGTCATGAACGCGCACACGACGCCCACGCCTGCAGCCCAGCTCGACCCCACCGGCGCGACGCCGGTGATGCAGCAGTTCTTCGAGATGAAGGCGCGGCAGCCCGATGCGTTGATCTTCTTCCGCATGGGCGACTTCTACGAGCTGTTCTTCGAGGACGCGTACAAGGCCGCCGCCGCGCTGGGCATCAGCCAGACGTTCCGGGGCACGCATGCGGGCCAGCCGATCCCGATGGCGGGCGTGCCGCAGCACGCGGCCGAGGCCTATCTCTCCAAGCTGATCCGCATGGGCTTCAAGGTCGCCGTCTGCGAACAGATGGAAGACCCCGCCGAGGCCAAGAAGCGCGGCTCCAAGTCCGTTGTCCGCCGCGACATCGTCCGCGTGGTGACGCCGGGCACCCTGACCGAGGACGGCCTGCTGGACGCCCGCGGCGCCAACCGTCTGGCTGCCGTCGCCGTGCGCGCCGGTCAGGCCGCCGTGGCCTCTGTCGAGCTGTCGACCGGCGAGGTCGAGGTGTTCGCCCTGGCCAAGGAGGCCGTCGCGCCGATCCTGGCGGCCCTGGCCCCGTCCGAGACCCTGGTCGCCGACCGGCTGCTGTCGGATGAGAGCCTCTCCCAGACCCTGAAGATCTGCGGCGGCCTGGTGCAGCCGATGCCCTCGGCTCTGTCGGAGCCGCAGGCCTCGGAAGCCCGCGTGAAGCGCCTGTACGGCGTCGACACCCTGGATGGCTTCGGCGGACTGACCCCGGCCGAGATCGGGGCCCTGGGCCTGATCGCCGCCCACCTGGAAATGACCCAGGCCGGCAAGCTGCCGGCCCTGCGTGCGCCGCGTCGCGCCGCCGATGCGGATGTGATGGCCATCGACCCGGCCACGCGCGGCAGCCTGGAGATCGACCGCACCCAGACCGGCGACCGCAACGGCTCGCTGCTGGCCTGTATCGACCGCACGGTCACCGCCGGTGGCGCGCGCATGCTGGCCTCGCGCCTGGCCCGGCCGCTGCTGGACGTCGCCGCCATCGACCAGCGCCTGGACGCGGTCGAGTGGTTCGTCGAGCACCGCCAGCTGCGCCAGCGCCTGCGGGAAGTGCTGAAAGGCGCCGGCGATATGGCTCGCGCCCTGTCGCGCCTGGCCCTGGGCCGAGGCGGTCCGCGCGACCTTGGCACGCTGCGCGACACCCTGAAGGTCGGCGAGCGCCTGGCCGGCATGGCGGGCGGTTCGCCCGACCCGCTGTCGCCGCCGCCGTTCGAGCTGGAGCACGCTTTCAAGGCCCTGACCCCGTCGCTGCACGAGGGTCTGTCGCAGTATCTGAACATCCTGGAGCAGGGCCTGGGCTCCGACCTGCCGGCCCTGGCCCGCGACGGCGGCTTCGTCGCCGCCGGCATCCGGCCCGAGCTGGACCAGGCGCGCGGCCTGCGCGACGACAGCCGCAAGGTCATCGTCGCCCTGGAAGCCCAGCTGACGGTCGAGAGCGGCGTGCCGCTGAAGATCCGCCACAACGGCGTGCTCGGCTATTTCGTCGAGGCCACGGCCGGCAAGGCCGACCCGCTGTTCCAGCCGCCGCTGAACGCCACCTTCATCCACCGCCAGACCCTGGCCAACCAGGTGCGCTTCACCACGGTGGAGCTGGCAGACCTGGACGCCCGCATCGCCCAGGCCGCTGAGCGCGCTTTGGCCATGGAGGTCGCCGCCTTCGAGGACTGGCGCGAGCAGGCCCGCCTGCTGGCCGACGCCATCCAGATCGCCGCCGAGGCCCTGGCCCGCCTGGACGTCGCCTCTGCCCTGGCCGAATGGGCCGAGGACGCCGACGCCGTGCGGCCGATCGTCGACAAGTCCTACGCCTTCGACGCCAAGGGCGCCCGCCACCCGGTGGTGGAAGCGGCGGTGAAGAAGGCCGGCGACCCCTACACGCCCAACGACTGTTGCCTGGACGCCTCGGGCGAGACCGGCGCGCGCCTGTCGATCGTCACCGGCCCGAACATGGCCGGTAAGTCGACCTTCCTGCGCCAGAACGCCCTGCTGGCCATCCTGGCCCAGTCGGGTTGCTATGTGCCCGCCGCCAGTTTCCGCCTGGGCGTCGTTGACCGCCTGTTCAGCCGTGTCGGCGCTGGCGATGACCTGGCCCGTGGCCGCTCGACCTTCATGATGGAGATGGTCGAGACCGCCGCCATCCTGACCCAGGCTGGCCCGCGCTCGCTGGTCATCCTGGACGAGATCGGCCGGGGCACGGCCACCTATGACGGTCTGGCCATCGCCTGGGCCTGCGCCGAGGCCCTGCACGACACCAACAAGAGCCGCGCCCTGTTCGCCACGCACTATCACGAGCTGGCGACCCTGGAAGAGCGGATGAGCTTCGTCTCCAACCTGTCGCTGCGGGCCAAGGAGTGGAACGGGGACCTGGTCTTCCTGCATGAGGCCGCGCCCGGTCCGGCCGACCGCTCGTACGGTGTGCAGGTGGCCAAGCTGGCCGGCGTGCCTGGTCCGGTGGTCGTCCGCGCTCGCGAGGTGCTGGATCGCCTGGAGAGCAAGGACCAGTCGCCGGCCAAGTTGGACGACCTGCCGCTGTTCGCCGTCAGCCAGGCCGCGGCCGTCGCTCAGGTGCCTGCCAAAGCGGCGCCGAGTGTCGTCGAGGACACCTTGTCGGATCTGGACGTTGACGGCATGAGCCCGCGCGAGGCCCTGGAGGCGCTCTATCGTCTTAAGGGTCTGCTGAAGACCTAGCTGGTACCCATATAATCAACATGCCCCGTCGCCTTCGCCCCACCCGCCTGGAACACGTCGTCGACGGACACGCCCTGCGGGCCCGACTGTCGGCCGCCGCCCTGGATTCCATCGGCAACGAGGCCGAGCAGCGCTCGCGGGCCATCGAGATCCTCAAGCAGGCGCTGTTTCGCGGTCGGATGATCGCCAAGGAGCGGCTGGAGAACGGGGCCGCCGGCGTCGAGACCGCCCGGCTGCTGTCGGGGGTCACCGACGAGGTGATCACCGCCCTCTACGACTTCACGACGGTGCACGTGTTCCGGGCCCGCAACCCGACCGAGGGCGAGCGCCTGTGTCTGCTGGCCGTCGGCGGCTATGGCCGGCGGACCCTGGCGCCGTTCAGCGACATCGATCTGCTGTTCCTGCGCCCCTACAAGCAGACGCCGCACGCCGAGAGCGTGATCGAGTACATGCTGTATGCGCTGTGGGATCTGGGCTTCAAGGTCGGCCACGCCTCGCGGACGATCGAGGAGTGCGTGCGTCTCTCGAAGGAAGACTTCACGATCCGCACCTCGATCCTGGAGGCCCGCCGCCTGACCGGCGACGAGCGCCTGGCCGAGGATCTGAAGAAGCGCTTCCGCGACGACGTCATGAAGGGCACCGGCGCCCAGTTCGTCGCCGCCAAGCTGAAGGAGCGCGACGACCGCCAGGCCCGCGCCGGCGCCAGCCGCTACATGGTCGAGCCCAACGTCAAGGAAGGGAAGGGCGGCCTGCGCGATCTCCACACCCTGATGTGGATCGCCGAATATCTGCACCCCGTCGACAAGCCCGAAGACGTCTTCAAGATGGATGTCTTCTCAGGCCGTGAGACCAAGGCCTTCATCCGCGCCTTCGACTTCCTGCATGCGGTGCGCGCCCACCTGCACTTCACGACGGGCCGGCCCGAAGAGCGCCTGACCTTCGACCTGCAGCCCGAGATCGCCCGCCGCATGGGCTACGGCGACCGGGGCGACGCGCCGGCGGTCGAGCGCTTCATGCGTCGCTACTTCCTGATCGCCAAGGAGGTCGGGGCCCTGACCCGCGCCTTCTCGGCCAAGCTGGAAGCCGAGCATTTCAAGAACGAGCCCAAGGGCATCTCGCGGTTCCTGCCGGGCGGCCGGCCCAAGCGCAAGGCGCTGGAGGTCGAGGGGTTCTTCGAGGACAACGGCCGCCTGAACATCGAAGGCCAGGAGGTCTTCGAGGCCGATCCGGTCAATCTGATCCGCCTGTTCAAGATCGCCGACGAGCGGGATCTGGACCTGCACCCGGACGCCTTCACGGCGGTGACCCGCAGCCTGTCGCTGATCACCTCGCGCGTGCGCCGCGATCCCGACGCCTGCCGGACGTTCATGGACCTGCTGGCGCGCGGCAAGCGCAGCTATCGCACCCTGACCTTAATGAACGACGCCGGGGTCCTGGGCCGCTTCGTGCCGGAGTTCGGCCGGGTCGTGGCCCAGATGCAGTTCAACATGTACCACTCGTACACGGTGGACGAGCACACCCTGCGAGCCGTGGGCGTCATCGGCGACATGGCGGCCGGGCGCCTGGTCGACGACCACCCGCTGGCGGTGTCGATCATGCCGCTGATCGAGGACCGCGAGGCCCTGTTCCTGGCCATGCTGCTGCACGACACCGGCAAGGGCGGGGTTGGCGGCCAGGAGAAGGCTGGGGCCCGCTCGGCCCGCAGCGCCTGCGAGCGGCTGGGCGTCGAGCGTGTGAAGGTCGAGCTGGTCGCCTGGCTGGTCGAGAACCATCTCGTCATGAGCGACTTCGCCCAGAAGCGCGACGTCTCCGATCCCGGCACCGTCGCGGCCTTCGCGCGCATCGTCGAGAACCCCGAGCGCCTACGCCTGCTGCTGGTCATCACCGTCGCCGACATCCGCGCCGTGGGGCCGGGCGTCTGGAACGGCTGGAAGGGCCAGCTGCTGCGCGAGCTCTACAACGCCACCGAGGCGGTGTTCCGGGGCGGGCGCGGCAGCGACGCCGCCGCCAACGTCCAGCGCCACCAGGAGATCGCCGCCGAGACCGCGCGCGCCGCCTTGCTTGAGACCGACCCGGCCGCCATGGGCTGGGCGACGGCGATGGAGAACGCCTACTTCTCGGCCTTCAGCCACGAGGACCTCTTCGAGCACGCCTCGCTGGCCCGCCGCGCGGCCATCCAGGGCGGGGCCGCCGCCGAGGGGCGGGTGCGCTCGGGCCAGAACGCCGCCGAGATCGTGGTGGCGGCCAAGGACCGTCGCGGCCTGTTCGCCGACCTGGCGCTGGCCATCTCGTCCCTGGGCGGCAACGTGGTCGGGGCGAGGGTGTTCACCTCCCGCCAGGGCCAGGCCCTGGACGTTTTCTATGTGCAGGACGTGACCGGCGCGCCATTCGGCTGCGAGAACCCGCGCGCCCTGCGCCGGCTGGCCGACGCTCTGGAAGCCGCCGGCCGGGGCGAGGCGCTGTCGGTGGAGCCGCGTCGCGGCGCCGAGCAGTCGCGGGCCGCGGCCTTCGCCATCGCGCCGGCCGTGGTGGTCGACAACGAGGCCTCCAACGACGCCACCGTGGTCGAGGCCTCGGGCCGCGACCGTCCGGGCCTGCTGCACGCCCTGGCCAAGACCCTGGCCGAGAGCGGCCTCTCGATCCAGTCGGCCCATATCGACGGCTACGGCGAGCGGGCGGTCGACGCCTTCTACGTCCAGACGGCCGAGGGCGGGAAGGTCACCGAGACCCGCAAGGTCAACGCCCTGAAGGCCGACCTGCTGGCCGCCCTGGAACAGAACGAAGCCACGGCCCCGGCCGCGCGTGCGGGCCTGCGCAAAGCCAGGGCAAGCGTGGCGCGCTAGGGCCTTCGCGAGATCGTCACGGGCGGGCGCTTAAGCTTGTCCGGTCACAAGCCTGAGGAAACGACATGAAGCCGCCGATCAAGCGCCTGGCCGACCTCAAGCCGGCGGCCGCGCCCGCAGGCGCCTATGCGCGGCCAACCCCGAAGGTGGCGCGACGCAAGACCGCCAAGGTGCTGACCGACGAGGAACGCGCGGCGTTCCTGGCGTCCCGGCCGGACCTCGCGCCGAAATCCTGACCGCGCCCTTAATGGTTGTGTTTTTGCCGGGTTAACGCCAGGATCGTCACAGGCGTGTCGTGCAGACCGTTCAAGGTCTGTCCGACCACAAGCTCGGGGGAGCGCCGTGACGGACACCGATCGCGATAAGGGACCTCGCCGCGACATCGTCGCCACCGAGTCCGCGGCCCTGTCAGAGGCGGTCGCCAAGGCCGTCGACAAGACCCCATTCTACGTTCCGGCGGCCCAGCGCGCGGAGCGGGCGTCGGCGGCCCGGTCCGATCGGCGGTTCCTGGCGCGCAAGACGCTGATCGAGTCGAGCGCGGCCGATCCCAACGGCTTCGAGCGGATCATCGGCGCCAGCGACCTGCTGTCGATCAACTTCCTGGATCGAGGCCGGCGCGCGGCTGGGGCCGTCTGCCGGATCAAGGTGCCCGCCGACGGCGGCGCCTGGTACGGCACCGGCTTTCTGGTCGGCCCGCGCCTGCTGCTGACCAACCACCACGTGCTGGGCAGCCCCGACGAGGCCAGCCAGGCCGACGCGCAATTCGCCTATGAGCACGACCTGGACGGGGCCTTGCAGGACCCGGTGCAGTTCAACCTGGCGCCGCATGAGGTGTTCTACACCAACGCCGAACTGGACTTCACCTTCGTCGCCGTGACGCCGCTGTCGGACAACAACGTGCCTTTGACGCGCTTTGGCCGGCTGCCGCTGCTGCCGATCTCGGGCAAGGCCGTCGAGGGCGAATGGGTGTCGATCATCCAGCATCCCGGCGGCGAGCCCAAGCAGATCGCGATCCATGCCAGTCAGATCCTGGACCTGGATCCAGCCGCTGCGGCCGGCATCGACCTGAACGCGTTCATCCACTACTCGACCGACACCGAACCGGGCGCGTCCGGCGCGCCGGTCATGAACGACCAGTGGCAGGTCCTGGCCTTGCACCACAAGGCGGTGCCCGATCCGGAAAGCCTGAGTGTTCCGGGCGCCGCGCCGGTCTTCATCGCCAACGAGGGCGTGCGCGTCAGCGCGATCTTCAACCACCTGGAAGCCAACCGTTTCCAGACGCCCCAGGCCGGGGTCGTGCTGAACCGCCTGGAAGGCACGCTGGGCCTGTCGCCGATGTCCAAGGGCGAGGGCGAAAGCGCCGCCCTGCTCGAGGCCGACCGGTCGCCTCTGCCGGTCACGCGCTGGGCCAATGCGGGCGGCTACGATCGCGACTTCCTCAGCGTGCGCGTCGACCTGGACCAGGTCATCGCGCCGATGCGGGCCCTGGGCCACGTGGCGCCGCTGTTGGATGGCGGCGAGATCCTGAAATACAGCCACTATTCGGCGGTGATCCATAAGGATCGGAAGTTCCCGCTGCTGACCGCCGTCAATGTCGACGGGGCGCGGCTGGTCCATCCGGGCGAGCGCAAGAACACCTGGCGGCGCGACGCGCGGATCGCCGACGAATATCAGCCGGCCGGCAATTTCTACGAGAAGAACAAGGGCACCGATCCGGTCCAGTTCAGCCGCGGCCACCAGGTCAGGCTGCTCGATCCCTGTTGGGGCGCCGACAAGGCCGAGGCGGCGGCCAATGCCGAGGAGACGTTCCACTACACCAACGCCGCGCCCCAGGTGCAGGGCTACAACGACGTCGACTGGGGCAATCTCGAGGATTACCTGCTCAACAAGGCCCAACTGACCGAGCAGCGGCTGACCATCTTCACCGGTCCGATCTATCGCGACGAAGACCCCTGGTACGGCCATGGGCGAGAGGGCGGACCCTGGCGCATCCCGCTGTCGTTCTGGAAGATCGCGGTGCTGCAGAAGACCCCCACCGTGGCCAAGGCGGCGGCCTTCATCGTCGGTCAGACCCAGTACGTGCAGGCCCTATACGAGGCCAAGGTGTTCTCGGGCCTCAAGCCCTACACCCTGGACGAGATGCGCAGCCGCCATATCCAGACCACGGTGGCGGCGATCCAGGCTGAGACCGGGCTGGACTTCTCGGTCCTGCGCGCCATCGACGCCCAGGGATCGCTGGAATCGACGCGGCAGACGCGCTGGATCCGCGACGTCGACGAGATCGCGATCTAACGGGCGGCTCTTGACGCCTCCTCGGCGCCGTCACAGAAGCCGTTGGTGACCGACACCGCGCCCCCCGCCGCCGCCCCTGAAGCTCCAGCGCCCAAAAAGGGCGGAGGTCTTCTCAAGTCGTCGGCGATCTATTCGGGTCTGACCCTGGTCAGCCGGTTCATGGGCTTCGCGCGGGATCTGGCGGTCTCGTACCGGATGGGGGCCAGCGCCACCCCGGCCGCCGACGCCTACAACGCCGCCTTGGCGTTCCCGAACCTGTTCCGCCGGTTCTTCGCCGAGGGCGCCTTCGCGGCGGCCTTCGTGCCGGCCTACGCCAAGTCGCTGCAGCGCGACGGCGAGGAGAAGGCCGACATCCTGGCGGCCGACGCCATGGCGACCCTGGCGGCCTCGACCATCATCATCACCGTGATCTGCCAGCTGGCCATGCCGTGGCTGATGATGCTGATCAGCCCGGGCTTTGGCTGGGGCACCGAGAAGTACAAGCTGGCGGTGCTGCTGACCCAGATCACCATGCCCTACCTGCCGTGCATGGCCATCGTCGCGCACCTGTCGGGCGTGCTGAACGCCCGCGACCGCTTCATCCTGTCGGCCGGCGCGCCGATCCTGCTGAACATCAGCACCTTGATCTTCATCCTGCCCCAGACCAGCGCCGTCGGCGCGGCGACCTGGGGTTCGATCGGCGTGGTGGTGGCTGGTGTCGCCCAGGCCGCTCTGCTGACCTGGGGCGTCAACAAGTCCGGGGCCAAGGTCCACTGGCGGCTGCCGCGCCTGACGCCGGAAGTGCGCGAGCTGATCGGCAAGGCCATCCCCGGCGCCCTGGCGGCCAGCGCCACCCAGGTCAACATCTTCATCTCCGGCAACCTGGCCAGCCACGTCCCCGGCGGCCGCACCTGGCTGGCCACGGCCGACCGTCTCTACCAGTTGCCGCTAGGTTTGGTTGGTGTCGCCATCGGCGTCGCCCTGCTGCCGCGCCTGTCGCGCGCCGTGCACTCGGGCGACCGTGACGACGCCCAGAGCGCCATGGACCAGGGCGTTACGCTGGCCATGGCCCTGACCCTGCCGGCCGCCGCGGCCTTGGTCGCCATGCCCGGCTTCCTGTCGGACGGCCTCTACACCCGCGGCCAGTTCACCGCCTTCGACGCCAGCCAGACGGCGGCGGCGCTGTTCTTCTACGGCCTGGGCACCCCGGCCTTCGTGCTGCAGCAGCTGTATTCGCGGGCCTTCTTCGCGCGCGGCGACACCAAGAGCCCGATGCGGTTCGCCTTGATCTCGGTGGCCGTGAACATCGCGTTCGGCGTGGTCCTGTTCCAGCTGGTCGGGGTCAAGGGCATCGCGGCCGCCACGGCGATCGCCTCATGGATCAATGTCGGCCAGATGGCCTTCGGCCTGTCGCAAAAGAAGGATTACAGCCCGACCGGCCAGACCTGGTCGCGCCTGGTCCGCATTCTGCTGGCCAGCTTAGGCATGGGCCTCCTGATGGCTGCCGCCTCGCATTATCGCGACCTGATCGAGGCGCCGCTGCGCGGCATCGGCCTGACCGGCCACGCGATCGGCGCCAAGGAGTTCGCCCTGGCCCTGACCTGCCTGGCCGGCGTTCTGGTCTATCCGCCGCTGCTGTTCCTGTTTGGCGGGGTCAAGCCCTCCGAGCTGAAGGCGGCCCTGCGACGGGGCAAGGCTTGATCCGTGGCGGCGGGGAGGCTAACCAGCGGGGCATGGCTCCGATCGGTCTCTTCTCGCCGCGATGGCGTGGTTCCAACTGACCCTGATCCCCGCGTCTCGACGCGGCCTGCGCACCCGCGCCTAGCCAATCCCTTCGAATACGACAGCCAAGGCTGAACCCATGACCGACCAAACCCCCGTCGCCTATACGGGCCCCGCCCGCGTGCTCTCGGGCGTCCAGCCCTCGGGCGCCCTGCACCTGGGCAACTATCTCGGCGCGCTGGTGAAGTTCACCCGCCTGCAGCACGAGATCGACACCTTCATCTTCGTGGCCGACCTGCACGCCATCACCGTGTGGCAGGATCCGGCGCTGCTGGCCCAGCAGACCCGCGAGATCGCCGCCGCCTACATCGCCTCGGGCCTGGACCCGGACAAGGCGACGATCTTCCCGCAATCGGCCGTGCGTGAGCACGCCGAACTGGCCTGGATCTTCCAGTGCGTCGCCCGCCTCGGCTGGCTGGACCGCATGACCCAGTTCAAGGAGAAGAGCGGCAAGCACAAGGAGCGCAGCTCGGTAGGTCTCTACACCTACCCGGTGCTGCAGGCGGCCGACATCCTGGTCTACAAGGCCACCCACGTGCCGGTCGGCGAGGACCAGAAGCAGCACCTGGAGCTGACCCGCGACATCGCCGGCAAGTTCAACCACGACTTCGGCATCCCCGGCGGCGTCCCGGCCTTCTTCCCGCAGCCCGATCCGCTGATCCAGGGTCCGGGCGCGCGCGTCATGTCCCTGCGTGACGGTTCGGCCAAGATGAGCAAGTCCGACCCGTCGGACTATTCGCGCATCAACCTGACCGACACGGCCGACGACATCGCCGCCAAGGTCAAGAAGGCCCGCACCGACCCGGAACCGCTGCCGGAAACCCTGGAAGAGTTGGCCACCCGCGCCGAGGCCGACAACCTAGTCGGCATCTTCGCGGCCCTGGCCGGCAAGACCAAGGCCGACGTGCTGGCCGAATATGCCGGCAAGGGCTTTGGGACCTTCAAGCCGGCCCTGGCCGAGCTGGCGGTCGAGAGCCTGGCTCCGGTCGGCGAGCGCATGCGCGGCCTGCTGGGCGATCCGGCGGTGCTGGACGCCATCCTGGCCAAGGGCGCGGAGAAGGCTCGCGAAGCCGCCGCCCCGACCCTGGCCGAGGTCAAGAAGCTGGTCGGCTTCTGGGGGGCTTGAGGTCCGTGCTGAAGCGGCGTCTTGTCACCGCATGACCGACGCCGCTTCTAGTCGCCGCAAGTTCCTGGTCGTCGCCGACGACACGCCGGAGTTCGCCGCGGCGCTGAAATACGCCTGCCGCCGCGCCCGCTCGACCGGCGGTCACGTCGCGCTGCTCAAGGTGATCTCGCCCGCCGAGTTCGAGCACTGGAGCGGGGTTCGAGAAGAGATCGAGCGTCAGGAACGCGAGGAGGCCGAGGTCCTGCTCCAGAGCCTGGCCGCCCAGGTCGTGGCCGAGACCGGCCTGCCGCCCGAATTCATCATCAAGCACGCCGACAGCGTCCGCACCGCCCTGAAGGCGGTGGTCGCCGCCGATCCCAGCATCAAGATCCTGATCCTGGCGACCTCGACGGCCGGCCGTGGGCCGGGGCCGCTGATCGCCGCCATCGCCAAGGACGGCGTCGGCTTCGGCGGCCGCAAGCTGCCCGTCACCGTGGTGCCGGGCGACCTGACGGACGAAGAGATCGATGCTTTGGCGTAAGTTTCCTTCTCCCCTTGCGGGAGAAGGTGGCGCGCAGCGCCGGATGAGGGGTCGCACAAACGAAAACCGCCGCGACGGCGGTCAGGCTGTCGCGGCGGTTTCTGTCTTCAACCCCTCACCCGACCGCCTGCGGCGGCCACCCTCTCCCGCAAGGGGAGAGGGGATCAGTTGCGTTCGGGAATTCTGACCATCATCCGCTCGTAGCCCTTCACGAAGGTCGAGTAGACGCGCTTGGGCTCTTCCAGGACCTCGATCTTGGGGAAGCGTTTCAGCACCTCTTCCCAGACGATCTTCAGCTGCATCTCGGCCAGGCGGTTGCCGACGCAGCGGTGGATGCCGAAGCCGAACGACAGGTGGCGGCGGGCTTGCGGGCGGTCGATGATGAAGGCGTCAGCGTTCTCGATCACCGTGTCGTCGCGGTTGCCCGAGACGTACCACATCACGACCTTGTCGCCCTTCTTGATGGTCTTGCCGGCCAGCTCGAAGTCCTCCAGCGCCGTGCGGCGCATGTGGGCCAGCGGGGTCTGCCAGCGGATGATCTCCGAGACCATGTTGGGGATCAGGCTGGGATCGGCGCGCAGCTTGGCTTCTTCAGCCGGGTTCTGGCTCAGGGCGTAGAGGCCGCCGGTGATCGAGTTGCGGGTGGTGTCGTTGCCGCCGACGATCAGCAGGATGACATTGCCCAGATATTCGAAGGGCGGCATGTCGCGGGTGGCCTCGCCATGCGCCAGCATCGAAATCAGATCGCTGCCGGGCTCGGTCTGGTTGACCCGCTCGTTCCACAGGTTGGTGAAGTAGCCCAGGCATTCCAGCAGCTCGGCGCGGCGGGCGTCCTCGCTCTCGACGATGCCGCTCTCGGGCGAGGCGGTGGCGACGTCCGACCAGCGGGTCAGCTTGCGGCGCTCTTCCCAGGGGAAGTCGAACAGGGTGGCCAGCATCTGGGTGGTCAGCTCGATCGAGACGCGGTCGACCCAGTCGAACGGCTCGTTGATCGGCAGGGCGTCCAGGATCTGGCCGGCCCGTTCGCGGATCACGCCTTCCAGCTTGGCCAGGTTCGGCGGCGAGACGATCGGGCTGACCGTCTTGCGCTGGATGTCGTGCTTGGGCTGATCCATGGCGATGAACATCGGCAGGACGAAGTCCTCGTCGAAGTCGCGGATGGTGATGCCGCCCAGGTGGGCGTCCGACGAAAAGACCTGGTGGGTCGTGTCGACGGTCATGATGTCGTTGTAGCGGGTGATCGACCAGTAGGGCCCGATCTCCTCGTCGCCCTTCGAATAGTGGACCGGGTCTTCTTTCCGCATCCGCTCGAAATAGGGCCACATGGCGTCGGCCTGGAACAGGGCCGGGTCGGCGATGTGATAGTCCTCGAGAGGGATCGAATAGGCCCGCGCGCGGGCGGCCTCTTTCAGGTCGATAGAACCGTCGCTCATCTTGGATCCTCCCGCGGATCGATGTTTTGCGAGCATACCGCCAGAAAATGACGCCTGTGTCACTTTCAAAATGCGCCAATCTGTCTTCTTGTGAAGGAGGCGGTCGCCCTTGCGTCACGAGGCCGCGAGGTCCATTTCAGGGCCATGTTCATTCAGACCGAAACCACCCCGAACCCCGAGGTCCTGAAGTTCCTGCCCGGCCGCGAAGTGCTGGGCGAGGGCGCACGGGAGTTCCGCACGCCGGAAGAGGGCGAGGCCTCGCCGTTGGCCAAGGCCCTGTTCGACCTGGGCGACGTGACGCGGGTATTCTTCGGTCCCGATTTCCTGACCGTGACCAAGGGCGAGGACGCCCAGTGGCCGCACCTGAAGGCGCCGATCCTGGCGGCCATCATGGACCACTTCACCAGTGGCCGACCGGTGTTGCTGGAGACTGCGGGCGCTGAAGGCGGCCACGACGACGACGGCGTCTATGACGAGGAAGCCTCGCAGATCGTCGCCGAGATCAAGGAACTGCTCGACACCCGCATCCGTCCGGCCGTGGCCCAGGACGGCGGCGACATCGTCTTCTCGCGGTTCGAGCCGCAGACGGGCGTCGTCTGGCTGCACATGCGCGGCGCCTGCTCGGGCTGCCCGTCCTCGTCGGCGACCCTGAAGTCGGGCGTCGAGAACATGCTCAAGCACTATGTGCCGGAAGTGACCCGCGTGGAGCAGACGCTGGGCTAGGCCTTCTTGCGCGATGCGACGGAAGTCCTTATTGTAACTATTGTAGTTGCAAATAGCTTCCTCAAGGATCGCTCATGGCCAAGCTCGAAGACGCCACGCTCGCCCAGCTGTTTACCGAAGCCCGGACCCGCAATGGCTGGGATCCGACCCCGCTGCCGGAAAGCGTCCTGCGCGAGCTCTATGAGCTGACCAAGTTCGGCCCCACCGCGGCCAACTCGACCCCGGCGCGGTTCTATTTCCTGGCCTCGCAAGAGGCCAAGGAACGCCTGGCCAAGCACGCGTCGGGCTCGAACGCGCCGAAGATCCTGCAGGCTCCGGTGACCGTGATCATCGGTTACGATCTCGACTTCCCCGAGACCCTGCCGAAGCTGTTCCCGCACGCCCCGGGCGCCAAGGACTGGTTCAATGACCTGACCGCCCGTGAGTGGGGCGCGCTGCGCAACAGCTCGCTTCAGGGCGGCTATTTCATCCTGGCCGCGCGGGCCCTGGGCCTGGACGTCGGCGCGATGTCGGGCTTCGACAACGCCGCCGTGGACGCCGAGTTCTTCGCGGGCACCAACATCAAGAGCAACTTCATCGCCTCGATCGGCCACGGCACGGACGAGGGCCTGTTCCCGCGCAACCCGCGCCTGGACTTCGACGAAGCCGCCAAGATCCTCTGACCCCGTGACGGCGGAAGGTGTGCGGGCTACAAAGCCCGCATGACCCTCCGCCACACCCTCCTCGCCCTGCCGCTCGTGCTGCTGGCCGCCTGCGGGCCGGCCAAGAAGGACGAGACCCAGGCCGCCGCGCCGCCGGCCGCCGACAAGCCTGTCCAAGTCGCTATCGCGCCCTATGCCGGCGGTCCGCTGAAGGTGACCAAGGACGGCGTTGGCCCGATCAACGGCACGGTCGCCTTCGACCTGGCCACCCTCAAGGTGCTGTTCCCGAAGGCCAAGGTCGAGCAGGCCTTCCTGCACTTCGCCGAAGGCCCGGCCCAGCCGATCATCAACATCGAGCAGGACAACGTCCCGCTGGCCGAGGTCGGTAAAAACGACGAGGGCGAGATCGCCTATGTCCGCGTCAATGCCGGCGACGCGCGCGGTCCCAAGGACGAGCAACTGCTGGCCAAGTGGGCCGATCTTGGCTTCACCGTCGACCAGTGCCGCGCCGGCGAGGGCCGCGAGGTCAACATGACCATCTGCGTGCGCCCCGAGGCCCCGACCGTCGCCTACGTGTTCGGCGTGCCGGGCTATGTCGGCAAGGCCGTGCCGCCCGAGGCGACCCTGAAGGCCAAGGGCCAGCTGAACGAATTCGTCTGGCGTCCGGCCGAAGGCGCCGTCGTCGGCGCCGGCTGATCCATGATCCTGTCGATCGACACCTGCCTCGGCGCCAGCTCGGTCGCCGTGCTCGATGGCGAGCGCGTGCTGGCGACCCGCAGCGAGCCCATGACCCGTGGCCACCAGGAGCGGATCGGGATTATCGCTCGCGAGGCCGCCGCCGAGGCCGGTGTCGCCTTCGCCGACCTGACCCGCATCGGCGTCACGGTCGGTCCGGGCTCGTTCACCGGCCTGCGCGTGGGCCTGGCCTTCGCCAAGGGGCTGGCCACGGCGCTGTCGATCCCCTGCGTGGGCGTCAACACGCTGGAGAGCCTGGCCTACGGGGCCAAGGGTTTCGTCGCCGCCGTGCTCGATGCCCGGATGGACCAGGTCTACATCCAGGTGTTCGCCGATGGCGTCTCGCTGATGGCTCCGGACGCCCTAGGCCTAGGCGAGGCCGCCGCGCGCCTGGCCGAGCTCTATTCGGGCGGCCCGGCGACCCTGGTCGGCTCCGGCGCGCCGTTGCTGGCCGATACGCTGAGCGTCGCGACCGTGTTGACCCCGGCCGCGCCCGATCCTGTCGCCGTCGCTCGCCTGGCCGCCAGGAAGCCCGCGCCTGCCCATTCGCCTCGGCCGCTCTATTTGCGCGCGCCCTACGCCACGCTGCCCGCCGCATGAACCTGCGTCCTGTCGGCTCGGAAGCCGCGTTCGATCTCGCCGACCTGCACGACAAGGCTTTTCCCCGGCCCTGGACGGCGCTGGAGTTCGACGAGCTGCTGAAATCCCCCGGCGCTTTCGCCGTGCTGGGCGAGGCGGGGGAGCCCGCCGAGAGCAAGGGCTTCATCCTCTGCCGTTCGATCGCCGGCGAGGCCGAGATCCTGACCATCGCCGTCGACCCCGCCGCTCGCCGGCGCGGCTGGGGTGCGGCGCTGGTGGAAATCGCCGCCGGGATCGCTTCCGAGACCAAGGCCGAGGCCATGTTCCTGGAGGTCGCGGCCGACAATCTGGCGGCCATCGCCCTCTATCAAGCGACCGGTTTCGCCAAGGTCGGCCTGCGGAAGGGATATTATCCCCATCCCGATGGCCCCAAGGACGCGCTTGTCATGCGCCGGGTGCTTAACACTTAGCGATCGACCGCCTATCTTGCCGGCGACTCAGACGGAGGTTCCGCCGTGGATCGACTCGAAAAAGCCTGTATCGAAAAAGGCATGCGCATGACGGACCAGCGCCGCGTGATCGCGCGCGTGCTGTCGTCTGCCGAGGACCATCCCGACGTCGAAGAGCTGCACCGCCGCGCCCACGCCATCGATCCGCACATCTCGATCGCCACGGTCTACCGCACCGTCCGTCTGTTCGAGGAAAGCGGCATCATTGAGCGCCACGACTTCCGTGACGGCCGCTCGCGCTACGAAGAGACGCCCGACCACCACCACGACCACCTGATCGACATGAAGACCGGCAAGGTGGTCGAGTTCGTGGACGAGGAGATCGAGGCCCTGCAGCACGCCATCGCCCGCAAGCTGGGTTACAAGCTGGTCGACCACCGGCTCGAACTCTACGGCCTGCCGATCGAGGACTAAGCGGGTAGGGGTGTGGCCCTGGCGAACTTGCGCCAAGGGCCGCGTGACCCCATAACCTCGCGCATGAGCGAGACCCCGCAAAAGCGCCTCTATATCAAGACCTACGGCTGTCAGATGAACGTCTATGACAGCGAGCGCATGGCCGATGTCCTGCGTCCGCTGGGCTATGGCGTCGTGGACGATCCCGAAGGCGCGGACCTGGTGGTGCTGAACACCTGCCACATCCGCGAGAAGGCGACCGAGAAGGTCTATTCCGAGCTCGGCTACATCAAGCAGATGAAGGACCGCAAAGCCCAGGACGGCGGTCGCATGACCATCGCCGTGGCTGGCTGCGTGGCCCAGGCTGAGGGCAAGGAGATCATGCATCGCCAGAAGGCGGTCGATCTGGTCGTCGGTCCCCAGGCCTATCACCAGCTGCCCGAGCTGATCGCCCGCGCCCACCGGGCGACCGGCGAACGCCTGGCCGCCGACTTCGCCGCCGACGAGAAGTTCGACGCCCTGCCGGCCGAGCGCCATGTGACCGGGGTCACCGCGTTCCTGACCGTGCAGGAAGGCTGCGACAAGTTCTGCACCTTCTGCGTGGTGCCCTATACGCGCGGCGGCGAGTGGTCGCGGCCGGTGAACGACATCGTCGAGGAAGCCAAGCAACTGGCCGGCAAGGGCGTGCGCGAAGTCACGCTCCTCGGCCAGAACGTCAACGCCTATGACGGCGACGGTTCGACCCTGGCCAAGCTGGTGCGCCAGCTGGCCAAGATCGATGGCCTGGACCGCATCCGCTACACGACCAGCCACCCGCGCGACATGGGCGACGACCTGATCGAGGCCCACGGCGAGCTGCCGGAGCTGATGCCCTACCTCCACCTGCCGGTGCAGGCGGGGTCGGACAAGATCCTCAAGGCCATGAACCGCGACCACACGGCCGAGAGCTATGTGAAGCTGATCGAGAAGATCCGCGCGGCGCGGCCCGACATCGCCATGAGCGGCGACTTCATTGTCGGCTTCCCCGGCGAACGCGACGGTGATTTCGACAAGACCCTGGAGCTGGTCCGCGAGGTTGGCTTCGCCAGCGCCTTCTCGTTCAAATATTCGCGTCGCCCCGGCACGCCGGCCTCGGCCATGCCCGGCCAGGTCGACGAGGCGGTCAAGGCCGAGCGCCTGGACCGTCTGAACCAGCTGCTGGACGACCAGCAGCGGGCCTTCAACGCCAGCCAGGTCGGCAAGGTCATGCCGGTGCTGTTCGAGAAAGCCGGCCGCCACCCTGGCCAGGTCGTGGGTCGCAGCCCATATCTGCAGGCCGTTCATGCCGAAGGCCCTGAAAGCCTGATCGGCACGATCGTGCCTGTCCGTATCGAGAGCGCCGCCAAGATGAGCCTGGGCGGGGTTCTGGAATCTCAACTGGAGACCGCTTGAGCCGTACGCCTGAGTTCCTGCCGCTGTCCGACGACGCCGTCGTCGCCGTTACCGGTCCGTCGGGCCGTCACGCCGCCCTGATCGAGGACGCCTTCAAGGTGTTGATCGAGACCCCCGGCGGCGGCGTCACCATCACCGGCGACGCCCGCGGCCGCACCGGCGCGAAACGGGTGCTGCAGACCCTGGCAGGCCGCGCCGACGCCGGCGAGGAAGTGGTCGAGGCCGATGTCCGCATCGCCATCGGCAACGCTCACGAGACCGGCGGCCAGGCCTCGCCCCGCGCCGTGCGCAAGGGCAATGTCTCGCCCAAGACCAAGAGCCAGGCCGTCTATCTGGAGCGGATGGCCACCCACCCGCTGGTCTTTGGTCTGGGGCCGGCCGGCACCGGCAAGACCTTCCTGGCCGTGGCCCATGGGGCCGGCATGCTGATGCGCGGCGAGGTCGATCGCCTGATCGTTACCCGTCCCGCCGTCGAGGCTGGCGAGAAGCTGGGCTTCCTGCCGGGCGACCTGAACGAGAAGGTCGACCCCTACATGGCCCCGGTCTGGGAAGCCCTGACCGACATCATGGGCGCCGACCAGCTGCGTCGCCGCCGCGAGAAGCTGGAGATCGAGGTCGCCCCGATCGCCTTCATGCGCGGCCGCACGCTGGCGCATGCCTTCGTCATCGTCGACGAGGCCCAGAACTGCTCGCGCCTGCAGATGAAGATGGTCCTGACCCGCATCGGCGAGGGCGCCCGCATGGTCGTCACCGGCGATCCGACCCAGGTCGACCTGATGAACCCGCGGGACTCAGGGCTGGCTCACGCCGTTTCGATCCTCGACGGCGTCGAGGGCGTGGCGGTGTCGCGCTTCACCGCGTCGGACGTGGTGCGCCATCCGCTCGTGGAGCGTATCGTAAAGGCCTATGACGCCGACGCGGCGCAGAGTACTCCCCGCTAGTTATGACCATTACCGTAGACATCGAGATCGAGGACGAGGCCTGGACGACGGCGGAAGCCGAGACCGAGGCCCTGGTCTGGCGCGCCGCCCAGGCCGTGCTGGACGCGCATGAAGACATCGAAGGCCAGGGGATCGTGATCCTGCTGACCGACGACGACAGCGTCCAGGCCCTCAATCGCGACTTCCGCCAGAAGGACAAGCCGACCAACGTCCTGTCCTTCCCTTCGCCGCCGAACCCCGAGGGCCAGATCGGCGATATCGCCCTGGCCTATGGCGTCTGCGCCCGGGAAGCGGCCGAGCAAGGCAAGCCTCTGGGCCACCACCTGCAACATCTGGTGGCGCATGGCGTGCTTCATCTCCTAGGATACGACCACGAGGGCGACGACGAGGCGGAAGCCATGGAGGCGCTCGAACGCGAAATCCTGGCGGGTCTGGACGTTCCAGATCCCTATGCCGGCGATGAAGAGGGGCGCTGACACGGGCCATGCCCAGCGACGAGCCTAGTCAACAGCCCGCCGTTCCGGTTCGACGAAGCCGGGGCGTGCGGGCGTTTTTCCGGCGTATGCGCCGGCAGCTGACCGGCGGCGGCGAGTCCGTTCGGCCGTCCGAGGCGCCGCCCGCGACCGGCGCGGTCGACATGGTCGATCAGGCCGAGGCCTTCCAGACCCTACGGGTCGCCGACGTGATGACCCCCCGCGCCGACATCGTGTCCGTCGAGCTTTCCGCGCCATTCGAGGCGGTAGTGGCCCAGTTCACCGAGGCCGAACACTCGCGGATGCCGATCTATCGCGAGACGCTGGACGACCCGGTGGGGGTGGTCCACGTCAAGGACATCTTCCGCCTGTTGTCGGACGAGGCCAAGCGCCCCGCGCCCGGCGACATCGTGCTGCACAAGCTGCGCCGCGACGCCCTGTACGTGCCGGCGTCGATGAAGGCCGCCGACCTGCTGCTGCGCATGCGCACCAGCCGGATCCACATGGCCCTGGTCATCGACGAGTTCGGCGGCACCGACGGCCTGGTTTCGATGGAAGACCTGATCGAGGCGGTGGTCGGCGAGATCGACGACGAGCACGATGACGCCGCCGCCGTGGCCATCGTCGCCCGTCCCGGCGGGATCTTCGAGGCCGAGGCCCGCGCGCCGCTGGAAGAGCTGGAGGCGGCCGTCGGCCGCAGCCTGGCCCCTTCCGACATGGAAGAGGACATCGACACCGTCGCCGGCCTGGTCGTGGCCCTGGCCGGCCGCGTGCCGCAGCGGGGCGAGGTGATCACCCACCCCGACGGCTACGAGTTCGAGGTGGTCGAGGCCGATCCGCGCCGGGTGCGCCGGGTGCGCATGCGTGGCGGTCCGTCGCGGGACGCCGCGCGCGAGCCCGCGACCGAGGACGTCGCGGCTTCGTGACCACCTGGGCCAGCTTCCGTGCGAAGGCCTGGAGCGGGCCGCTGCTGGCGTTGCTGGCCGGCCTGGCCGCCGCCTTGGCCCATCCGCCGTTCGGCGTATTGCCGGGCCTGCTGGGATATGCGGGCCTGCTTTACCTGCTCGACGACGCCCATGCCGAGAAGCCTCTGCGCTCGGCCTTCTGGCGCGGCTGGCTGGCGGGTGTCGGCTATTTCACCTTAAGCACCTGGTGGATCGCCGAGGCCTTCATGGTCGACGCGGCCAACCAGGGCTGGATGGCCCCGTTCGCGGTGGCGGCCATGGCCTCGGGCCTGGCGTTGTTCTGGGGTCTGGCGGGTCTCGTCTATCGCCTGATCCGTCCGGCCAATGCCTGGCGGGTCCTGACCTTCGCCGCCGCCTTTGGCGCGCTGGAGTGGTTGCGCGGTCATGTGCTGACCGGCTTTCCGTGGAATTTGCCGGGTGAGACCTGGCGGGCGGGCTCGTGGCCGTCGCAATTCGCGGCGGTGGTCGGCGCTTACGGCCTGACCTGGATCACCCTGGCCATCGCCGCCGCGCCGGCAGTCTGGCGCGAGGGGCGGGCGGGGAGGATCGCCCTGGGTTCGGCGGTCGCTGGGCTTGTGGCCCTCTATGGCTACGGCGCCGTTGCGGTCTCTCGGCCGCTGGTCCCGGAAGCGCCGGTCACGGTGCGCATCGTCCAGGCCGACATTCAGCAGGACGCCAAGTGGGACGCCGCCCGTTTCGCCCAGATCGTCCAGGCTTACGTGTCTCTGACCGCCAAGCCTTATGCCGGCAAGCCCGCCGACCTGGTGGTCTGGCCCGAGGGCGCCCTGCCGGCGGCGATCAACGACTACATGGCCCCCGGGACCTGGGTGCGGCAGGCGATCCTGGACAGCCTCCAGCCGGGCCAGACCCTGCTGATCGGCGGCTATCGCTACGAGGGTTCGGTCCAGAGCCCGGTCTATTACAACAGCCTGATCGCCCTGAAGCGCACGGCGACCGATCTCGAGGTCGTGGGCGTCTATGACAAGCACCGCTTGGTGCCGTTCGGCGAGTACCTGCCGGCCGAAAAGTTCCTGACCGCCATCGGCTTCAAGAGCCTGGCCCATCTTGGGGACGGTTTCGCCACCGGCCCGCGCCCCGTCCCGCTGAAGGTCGGCGACGGCCTGCTGACCCAGCCGCTGATCTGCTACGAGAGCCTGTTTCCGGGCCTGGCCAAGGCCGATCCGAACGTCCGAGTTCTGATCAATGTCTCGAACGACGCCTGGTTCGGCGTCACCTCCGGCCCCTTGCAGCACCTGAACTTGGCGAGCTACCGGGCCATCGAAAGCGCCAAGCCGATCCTGCGGGCGACGCCCACGGGAGTCAGCGCTGTCATCGACGCCCACGGTCGAATCATCTCGGGAACGCGCTTGGATCTAGGCAAAAGTGGAGTGATCGACTCCGCTATACCAGGTAAGGGTGGCGTTACACCCTTCGACAACTTCGGTGATTCCGCGTTTTTCGCACTTCTACTGATATCTGCGGTTGCGTCAGCTCGCCGACCGAGGGGTAAGTCCTTTTCTTCTATTGCACGCGTGCAAGACTTAGGCTGAATTAAAACCGCAATTTCAGCTATCAAGCGTAGGCATGAGCGAGTCGTCCGACGCCGAGCGTCACCCCAATCCCGTTGACCTGCATGTGGGCGCCCGTATCCGCATGCGCCGCAAGATTCTGGGCGTCAGCCAGGAACGCCTGGCCGAAGACCTGGGGCTGACCTTCCAGCAGATCCAGAAATACGAGCGCGGGGCTAACCGGGTCAGCGCCAGCAAGCTGTACGAGATCGCCAAGAGCCTGCAGTCGTCGGTCGGCTACTTCTTCGAAGGCCTGGCCGATCCGACCGCCGACGGCGTGGCCGAGACCGGCGAGCCGTTCGTGCACGACTTCCTGATGACCTCGGAAGGCCTGGAACTGGCCGCCCTGTTCCCGAAGATCAGCCGCGCCAAGGTGCGTCGCCGCATCTTGGAGCTGGTCCGCTCGATGGCCGAGGAAGAGGCCAACGCCGGCGCCGACGAGGACTAAAGGCGGTCACAGGTTCTCTCGCCTTGCTCGCATAAACATATCTTTATATGGTTCCCGTCTAACTGGACGCCGAAGCGGGCGTAAGCTCGCACGCGCGCATCCTCAAGGCGGAGCCGTCTCTTGAACCGTTCGTCCTACATCTTCACCAGCGAGAGCGTCTCCGAGGGCCATCCCGACAAGGTCGCCGATCGTATCAGCGACACCGTCGTCGACGCCTTCCTGACTGCCGATCCCGAGGCGCGCGTCGCCTGCGAGACCCTGGTCACCACCAACCGCATCGTGCTGGCCGGTGAAGTCCGCGCCGGCAAGCCGGATGGCGACAAGAAAGCCAACAAGCAGCTGACCAAGGACATCCTGGCCTCGCTCGAACCCAAGGTTCGCGCGGCGATCAAGGACATCGGCTACGAGCAGAAGGGCTTCCACTGGCAGAAGGCGAAGTTCGCCAACTACCTGCACGGCCAGTCGGCGCACATCGCCCAGGGCGTGGACGCCACCGAGAAGAAGGACGAAGGCGCCGGCGACCAGGGCATCATGTTCGGCTACGCCAGCACCGAGACCCCGGAGCTGATGCCGGCCACCCTGCAGTACAGCCACAACGTGCTGAAGCGCCTGGCCGAGCTGCGTCACAGCGGCGAGCTGTCGGAGCTGGAGCCGGACGCCAAGAGCCAGGTGACCCTGGAATATGACGGCAACGGCCGCCCGACGCGCGTCGTGTCGATCGTCGTGAGCCACCAGCACGCCAAGAAGATCGACGGCAAGGCCGCGACCTCCAAGCGCGTGCTGGACCTGATCAAGCCGCACATTCTGCCGATCTTCCCGGACGGCCTGATCACCAAGAAGACCCAGTGGCTGGTCAACCCGACCGGTCGCTTCGAGATCGGTGGTCCGGACGGCGACGCCGGCGTGACCGGCCGCAAGATCATCGTCGACACCTACGGCGGCGCGGCCCCGCACGGCGGCGGCGCGTTCTCGGGCAAGGATCCGACCAAGGTCGACCGCTCGGCCGCCTATGCCTGCCGCTACCTGGCCAAGAACGTCGTGGCCTCGGGCCTGGCCGATCGTTGCACCATCCAGATCGCCTATGCGATCGGCGTGGCCCAGCCGGTCTCGTTCCACGTCGACCTGCACGGCACCGGCAAGGTCGATCCGGCTGTGCTGGAAAAGATCCTGCCGCAGCTGATCGGCGGCGCCACCCCGCGCGCGATCCGCGAGCACCTGCAGCTGAACCGCCCGATCTACGCCCGCACCGCCGCCTACGGCCACTTCGGCCGCACGCCGGACAACGAAGGCGGCTTCTCGTGGGAGAAGACCGACCTGGTCGGCGAACTGAAGGGCCTGGCGTAAGCCTTAACCTTCGATCTTTTGGAAGCGGGCTCCGATCCTCACGGGTCGGAGCCCGTTTTCATTTCGTCCTCAACGCTCTAAGACGCCCGCCCATGACCAATCCGACCCAACCCCATGGCCCGCTGCGCTCGTTCGGCCGCATCAAGGCGCGCCCGGTGAAGCCGCGCCAGCAGGCCCTGCTCGACACCCTGCTGCCCGAGATCGCCGTGCCGCAGGGCCCGTTCCAGCCGCTGGACCTGATGCCGGACGCCAAGGCCGTGTGGCTGGAGATCGGCTTCGGCGGCGGCGAGCACATGGCCACGCAAGCCAGCCGCCACCCCGAGACCCTGGTGATCGGCGCCGAGCCGTTCGTGAACGGTGTGGCCAGCGCCGTGCGTCACGTCGAGGAGCAGGCCCTCAAGAACGTCCGCGTCCATGAGGGTGACGCCCGCGATGTCGTCGACTGGTTGCCCGACGCCTGCCTGGACCGGGTGTTCATCATGTTCCCCGACCCCTGGCACAAGGCCCGCCACAACAAGCGCCGCCTGATCCAGCCGGAGTTCGTCGCCCGCCTGGCCCGCGTGATGAAGCCGGGCGCGGCCCTGCGCTTCGCCACCGACTGGGCCGACTACGGCGAGTGGACGACCGAGCGGGTCCTGGCCGATCCGAACTTCCGCTTTGCGCAGGCTGACGCGGACCGCAACGCCATCCCGGCCGACCACGTCACCACCCGCTACGAGGAAAAGAAGCTGGGCGACTGCGCGCCGGTGTTCCTGGACTTCGTCAGGCGCTAGGCGCCGAATAGTCCGGAGATTGGCGCGCCGCGGCCGCCACCTGCGGGATGATGAAATCCATGAACGCCCGGATGCGCGGCGTGTGGCGTAGTTCGGCCGTGGTCATCAGCCAGACGGCCGGTTCGCCGGGCAGGGGGATGTGCTGGCAGCGCCGCAACTCGGGGTGCCGGCTTCCCAGGCCGTCGGGCAAGGCCGCGAGGCCCAGGCCCGCGAGCACCGCGTTCAGCACGTTGTGCAGTGAGCTGCAACGGATGGCGACGGTCCCGGACGGTCCGGCCTTTTCGCGCAGCCAGATCATGGGCGGCAGGGTCGCCATCGGGCCTTCGCTGTCGATGAACGGATGCGCCGGCAGTTGATCCTGGCGGGTCGGGACGCCGTGGGTCTCCGCGTAGTCGAGGGTGCAGTAGACGCCCCAGGTCTCGTCGCGGATCTTGCGGGCGATCAGGTTCGAGGGCTCCAGATTGAATGACGCCCGGATGGCGATGTCGGCCTCGCCCTTCTCCAGATCGAGGAAGGCGTCGGTCAGGACCAGTTCGACCTGGATCTCTGGATAAAGCCGGCGGAACTCGCCCATGGCCGGGATCACGCCGATCGTGGCCATCAGCTCCGAACAGGTCAGTCGGACCGCGCCAGAGAGGCCGCGACGATGCGCGCTCAAGCGATGCTCGCAAGCCGCCATCGCCTTCTCCGCCGCCTCGGCGTGGGCCAGGAGGTCGGCGCCGGCTTCGGTCAAGGCCGCGCCGTTGCGATCACGATCGAACAGCCGCACGCCGCAGGCGGCCTCCAGGGCGTCCAGCCGTCGGGCCACGGTCGACTGGTTCACGCGCAGGCGCTTGGACGCGCCAAGGGTGCTGCCGGCCCTTGCGGTCGCCAGGAAGTGCCGAAGGTCGTTCCAGTCGAACATCCGGTGACTATGCGTTTGTGCATAGCCGTGTTGCAAGAACGCTGATTGCTGGAATGGGGGCGAAGGCGCTAGTCAGGCTGCAACTCAAGCATCCTAAAAAAGCGAATTCGATCAATGCCTTTCTAGCGCGCCCCGGCCGTCGACCGAGCGCGCATTAAAAACAAGACATATTATGTGCCAGATTTAATTTGACACATTTTGTGCCAAACAGCATTCAACGAACCATCGGGGGATCGAGAAGGATGACGCCGGACGCGCCATGATCGGCGTTTCATCAGGCAATCATCGGCTCGACATCCTGTCCATCAGCGGGAGCTGCGGCGATGTCTGCGGCTCCAACAACCACCGTCGGCGCCCTGAGGCGGACGCCGTGAGGAGAGCCCATGTCTGCCGCGCCTTTGATCAACCGGGCCATCGCCCACGACCCGTGGGATCCCGCCTACCGGGACCTGCGCCAGGCGCTGTCGCGCCTGATGACGGGGCTGGGCCTGACGGGTCTGGCCGAGCAGGGCGGCGTGGCCATCCTGCTGGCCGATCCGCGCGCGCCGATGATCCTGACCATGAGCGCTCAGGCCCCGGCGCTCGAGCCCGAGCCCAGCGAGGAGCTTGAAGGCCTTTGGGTGCCCGGCCGTCATGGCCAGGTGCGGGTGGCGATCAGCGAGATCGACTGGATCGAGGCGGCCAAGGACTATGTCCTGCTGCACACGGCCACGCGCCGGCACATCCACCGCATCACCATGAACACACTGGAGCAGCAGCTGAACCCGCGCCGGATGATGCGGGTGCACCGCTCGGCCTTCGTCAATCCAGAGCGGGTCAAGGCGGTCAATCGCGCCGGACGGGGGCTGATCTCGCTGGTGCTGCGCGACGGCGTCGCGGTGCCGGTGGGGCCCAGCTATGTCGGGGCGGTGCAGGAGCGTTTGAGCCTGCGTGGCCCGGCGCTTATGGCGGCGTGACGCGGGTCCATCCGCTCAGCAGCGGCACGGTCGCGCAGGCCGGCCCGCCGTCCTTGGCGCGGCCGGCGATGGTCGCCGTCAGCACCTCGCCGCCGGCCAGATCAGCCGGCAGGTCGTGCAGATAGATCTTGATGCGCCGCGACCACACGGTGTGGCCGTCGCCCGCCTGCCCGCCCGAGGCGATGTAGACGAACCGTCCCCGGCTGTCGTTGCGCACGAAGCCGCCGCCGGGACGCAGGCCCTGCGGTGTCGGGGTCAGGGTGATCGGAATGTCAAAGGAGAGGTCGCCGCCTTCCTTTTCCGGAGGGGAACGCACCGGATCGACCGGATGGTTCTTGGCGTCCTGCTTGGAAAAGACCACGCCGGGCGGCGGGTCGGCCAGGATGATCCGCAAGGTGAGATCGATCCTGGCCATGAGCTCTACCTAGTAGGTCTCGTTGTAGCGCTTGATCGCCGCGCGGATGACGTCGGCGGTCTCTTCGATGTCGGCCCAGCCGGTGATCTTGGTCGACTTGCCCTTTTCCAGATCCTTGTAGTGCTGGAAGAAGTGGGCGATCTGCTCGGTCAGGATGGTCGGCAGGTCACGCCAGCTGGACACGCCGGTGTAGAACGGGTGCAGCTTGTCGACCGGCACGGCCAGGATCTTTTCGTCCGAGCCGGCTTCGTCGACCATCATCAGGGTGCCGATCGGGCGGCAGCGGATGATCGCGCCCGGCACCACCGGGGTCGGACCCACGACCATGATGTCGGCCGGGTCGCCGTCGTCGGCCAGCGTGTGCGGGATGAAGCCGTAGTTGGCCGGATAGAACATGGCCGTATGCAGGAAGCGGTCGACCATCAGGGCGCCGCTTTCCTTGTCGATCTCGTACTTCACCGGCTCGCCGCCCTGCGGGATCTCGATGATGGCGTTGAGGTCGTAAGGCGGGTTGGCCCCGGTCGGAATCTTGGAGAGGTCCATTGTGACTCTTCGTCTTATGAGGACCGCGGGGAGGCGGCCTGCGCGGGCTGGCTTATAGAGCGTGATAGCCAAAAGTGTGAGCGGTTTTGGCGGCCATCACGCTCTAATTCTTAGCTAAGAGCCTGCTTGTCCGCTTTGGATGCCTACGCATCCAAAGCGGGCAGGCTCTTCCGATTAGTGCTGCGGTGCGAAAGCCGAGTCTGAGATTTCCCGCCTGAGAGTCGACAGCCTTTATCAATTCGCCTATAAAGCGTTCCACATCGTCCGTTAGCGCTAGATGGCGCTTTCGAGCGGCGGCCGAAAGGCTGCCGCTTTTTGTTTGGCTGATCGGCAGCGAAGCTGGCCAGCCCTGAGAGTTGAGAGAACCGTGCGCGGCAAGACGCAGGAAGACCGTGATCTGATCGAGTTGCTCGATCCCGTCGCCGAGAGCCTTGGCTACGAGATCGTTCGCCTGCGCCTGATGGGCGGGGCCGAGCAGCGCCGCCTGCAGATCATGGCCGAACATCCGCTGCAGGAAGACGGCAGCGGCGGCGACATGAACGTCGAGGACTGCGCCCGCCTGTCGCGCGGCCTGTCCGAGGTTCTGGACCCCGCCGACCCGATCTCCGGCGAATACACGCTGGAAGTCTCGAGCCCCGGCATCGACCGCCCCCTGACCCGCCTGAAGGACTTCGACGACTACGCCGGTCTGGACGCTCGCATCGAGCTGGACCGCGTGGCCGAGGGCCGCAAGCGCTTCAAGGGCGAGCTGGCCGGCGTCGAGGACGACCAGGTGGGTTTGAACATCGAGGGCGAGGACGACGTTACCGTCTACTTCCCCTTCGCGTGGATCATCGACGCCAAGCTCGTCCTGACCGACGCTTTGATGGATCGGGGGGCCAAGCAACGGGCCGCCCGCCTGAAATCCGAAACCGACCAATCCGACAACGACGACCTGTCCGAAAGTGAAGAGGACTGACCATGGCCATCGGCATCGCCGCCAACCGGCTCGAACTCCTGCAGATCGCCGACGCGGTCGCCCGTGAAAAGGGCATCGAGAAGGAAGTCGTCATCGAGGCCATCGAGGACGCGCTGCAAAAGGCCGCCCGCGCCCGCTACGGCGCCGAGCACGACATCCGCGTCAAGATCGACCCGCGCACGGGCGAGACGACGCAGAAGCGCGTGATCGAGGTCGTCGCCGACGACACCGAACTCGAAGGCGAGATCGGCAAGATGCAGCTGTCGATCGCCAAGCGCGCCTGGCGCGACGCCGAGATCGGCAAGGTCTACGAAGAAGTCCTGCCGCCGTTCGAGATCGGCCGCGTCCAGACCCAGATGGCCCGCCAGGTCGTCATGCACAAAGTGCGTGAAGCCGAGCGCGAGCGTCAGTTCGACGAGTACAAGGATCGCGTCGGCGAGATCGTCAACGGCAGCGTCAAGCGCGTCGAATACGGCAACGTCATCGTCGACCTGGGCCGTGGCGAAGGCATCATGCGCCGCGACCAGTCGATCCCGCGCGAGAACTTCAACGTCGGCGACCGCATCCGCGCCTACATCTATGACGTCCGTCGCGAGACCAAGGGCCCGCAGATCATGCTGAGCCGCGCGCACGGCGGCTTCATGGCCAAGCTGTTCGCCCAGGAAGTGCCGGAAGTCTACGACGCCGTCATCGAGATCCGCGCCGTGGCCCGCGACCCGGGTTCGCGCGCCAAGATGGCCGTCATCTCGAACGACAGCTCGATCGATCCGGTCGGCGCCTGCGTCGGTATGCGTGGTTCGCGCGTGCAGGCCGTCGTGGCCGAGCTGCAGGGCGAGAAGATCGACATCATCCAGTGGTCGGAAGATGAAGCCACCTTCATCGTCAACGCCCTGGCCCCGGCCGAAGTCTCCAAGGTCGTCATGGACGAGGAAGACGAGCGCGTCGAAGTCGTGGTGCCGGACGAGCAGCTGTCGCTGGCCATCGGCCGCCGCGGCCAGAACGTCCGCCTGGCCTCGCAGCTGACCGGCTGGCAGATCGACATCATGACCGAAAGCCAGGAGAGCGAGCGCCGTCAGCGCGAGTTCACCGAGCGCACGGCCCTGTTCCAAGAGGCTCTGGACGTTGACGAAGTCATCGCCCAGCTGCTGGTCACCGAAGGCTTCGCCGCGGTGGAAGACGTGGCATTCGTCGAAGCGCACGAAGTCGCCTCGATCGAAGGCTTCGACGAAGAGACCGCCGAGGAACTGCAGGCCCGCGCCCGCGAGTTCCTGGAAAAGGAAGCGGCCGCTCTGGACGCCAAGCGCGTCGAGCTGGGCGTGCAGGACGAGGTCCTGGCCATCGAGGGCGTGACCCTGGCCATGGCCGTGGCCCTGGGCGAAGGCGACGTGAAGACCGTCGAGGACTTCGCCGGTCTGGTCCCCGACGACATGCGCGGCTGGTTCGAGAACAAGGGCGGCGAGCGCGTGCGCGAGCCGGGCATCCTGGAAAGCTTCAACCTGTCGCCGGAAGACGCCGAGGCCCTGATCATGCGCGCCCGCATTATCATGGGCTGGGTCGAGGCCCCGCCGGAGCCGGAATACGAGCCGGAAGCCGAGTACGAGGCTGAAGCCGAAGGTGAAGCTGAAGGCGAATTCGAAGGCGAGGCCGAAGAGGTCGTCGCTGAAGAGCCGGCTTTGGAAGAACCCGCGTCGGAAGAAGAGGCCTAAGGCCCTTCGGAGCGTTAAATGACGGCCTCGCGGAGCAATCCGCGGGGCCGTTCGTCTTTCAGAAAGATCATGACCGAAGCCCCCGCCCCCAAGACCCACGCCGAAGCCAATCGTCTGCGCAAGGACATCGTCCTGGGCGAGGCGACGGACGAGGCGCGCCTGGTCCGCTTCGTGGCGGGGCCGGACGGGGTGGTCGTTCCGGACGTGGCCCGCAAGCTGCCCGGTCGCGGGATCTGGGTCGGCGCCGACCGGGAGTCGATCGCGACGGCGGCCAAGAAGGGCCTGTTCTCGCGGGCGGCCAAGACCAAGCTGACCGCGCCGGCCGACTTGGCCGACCAGGTCGAGGCCCTGCTGGCCCGGCGCGTCCTGGACAGCCTGGGTCTTGCGCGGAAGGCCGGGACCATTATCTCAGGCTACGAAAAGGTGGTCGCGGCCCTGGGGACGGGCAACGTCGCCTGGCTGATTGAGGCCTCGGACAGCGCCGAGGACGGTCGCCGCAAGATCCTGAACGCCGCCCGAAAGGCCCCCAGAGCCCCCCGTTTGCTGGGCGCATTCAATTCGGATGAATTGGGTTTGGCCTTGGGCGGGGAGAATGTGATACACACCGCTCTCCTTGCCGGGCGCGGCATCGATAGCTGGACACAGGATGTCGAGCGTTTGTCAGGTTTCCGCCCGCTTTTGCCTCCCGAATGGTCGGCGAACGGACGCGAGGACGGCTAGAGGCCTCCCCGCTCTGCGCGGAGGGGGTCTTTATGAAAAAGGGCGAGCCTGTTCGCCCGGGTTGGCCAGCCGATCGTGACAGGCCTAGGGTTTTTGCATCCCACCGGGGAACCGCCGGTGCGATGGAAAAGCTCTAGAATCTTTGATGTTGGACGCGGCTATTCGGGTCGGGTTCGTGAGTGAAGGGTCGGGAAACGCGCTTCCTTTTTGGAGGTACGTCCAGGCCCCTTTCTCACATGGAAAGAACGGTTTTTTAGCCGGGTACCGCCCGGCGGAAGTACAAGCGAGCGCATGAGCGACGAAAACGAAAACGGCCGTAACGGCAATCGACCCCCGATGACGCTGAAGCCCCGCCAGGGCTCGGTGAGCGCAGGGGTCGTGAAGCAAAGCTTCAGCCACGGCCGGACCAAGACGGTGGTTGTGGAAACCAAGCGGACGCGTCCTCACGCCGCCGCGACCGGCAATCTTGCCGCGCCGTCTTCGGCTGAACGTCGCCATGGTGACGCCCCGGCTCCCCGTCCGCAGCATCAGCCGCAATCGAGCGGCGGTGGCGGCGGCGGTTCGGCCGGCGGCCTGTCGCAGGAAGAACTGCGCGCCCGTCAACGCGTCGTCGACGCGGCTCGCGAGAACCAAGCCCGTCAGGCGGCCGACCAGGCCGCCGCTGAAGCGCGCGCGCGCGCCGCTCAAGAAGCCGCTCAGCGCGAAGCCGCCGCCAAGGCCGCGGCCGAACGCGCGGCCGCGGCTCCGGCCCCCGTCGCTCAGGCTCCGGCCGCGCCCGCCGCGCCGGTGACCCCGCCGCCGGCGGCTGCTCCGGCTCCGCGTCCCGTCGCCCAGGCTCCGGCCCCGGCCGCGCCGCGCGCCGAGGCTCCGCGCCAGGATGCGCCCCGTCACGAAGGTCCTCGCCATGAGGGTCCCCGTAACGATGGTCCCCGTCATGATGGCCCGCGTGGCCAGGCCGCTCCGGGCCAGACCCGCACCTACGAGCCCAGCCGCGAACGCCGCGACGATCGTCCCAGCACGACGACCTATCGCCCGGCTCCGCAAGGCGACCGCCCGTTCAACCAACGCGCCCCGCGTCCCGACGCCGGCGCCAATTTCGGCCAGCGCGCCCCGCGTCCCGAGGGCGACCGTCCTCGTGGTCCGCGTCCCGACGGTGATCGTCCGCAAGGCGATCGCGGCGGCTACCGTGGCGACCGCCCGCAAGGCGGCGACCGTGGTGGTGATCGTCCGCAAGGCGACCGTCCGCAACAGACCGTCCGTTACTCGGCCCTGGCCCCGCGCCCGGCGCCCGGCGGCCCCCGTGGTCCCGGCGGTCCGCCGCGCGGTCCGCGTCCGGGCGTCCCGGCCTCGGCTCCGGCCACCCCCGAAATCCAGCGCGCCATGCGTTCGGCCCCGCGTCCCGGCGGCGAAGTCCGCCGTCCCGACGAGGATGACGATCGCCGCAAGGCCGCCAACGCCCCCAACAAGGCCGTGTCGCGCGTCAAGGGCGCGCCGCAACGCCGCGAAGGGCGCCTGACCATCCAGGCCGTCGCCGGTGATGGGGATTCCGCCGATCGTATGCGTTCGCTGGCCTCGGTTCGCCGGGCCCGTGAACGTGAAAAGGAAAAGCGCCGCGGCGGCGTGGCCGAACAGGCCCGTGTCGCGCGTGAAGTCGTCATTCCCGACGTCATCACCGTGCAGGAGCTGTCCAACCGGATGGCCGTGCGTGGCGTGGACATCATCAAGTTCCTGATGCGTCAGGGCGTGATGCTGAAGATCAACGACGTCATCGACAACGACACCGCCGAGCTGGTGGCGACCGAGTTCGGTCACACCGTCAAGCGCGTGTCGGAAGCCGACGTCGAAGAAGGCTTCATCGGCGCCGAGGACATCGACGATCACATGGAGCCGCGACCCCCGGTCGTGACGATCATGGGTCACGTCGACCACGGCAAGACCAGCCTGCTCGACGCCCTGCGCTCCACGGACGTGGCGGCCGGCGAACACGGCGGCATCACCCAGCACATCGGCGCCTATCAGGTTCGCCTGAAGGACGGCCAGCGCGTGACGTTCCTCGACACGCCCGGCCACGCCGCGTTCTCGTCGATGCGCGCCCGCGGCGCCAACATCACCGACATCGTCGTGCTGGTGGTGGCGGGTGACGACGGCGTCATGCCCCAGACGGTCGAGGCGATCAAACACGCCAAGGCCGCCGACGTGCCGATCATCGTCGCCGTCAACAAGATGGACAAGCCGGGCTCGGATCCGACCCGCGTGGTCAACGAGTTGCTGCAGCACGAGATCGTCGTCGAAAGCCTGGGTGGCGACACCCAGATCATCGAGGTCTCGGCCAAGGCCCGCACCGGCCTGGACGAGCTGCTCGAAGGCATCCTGCTGCAAGCCGAAGTGCTGGACCTGAAGGCCAACCCCGACCGCAGCGCCGACGGCGTCGTGATCGAGGCCAAGCTGGACAAGGGTCGTGGCGCGGTCTCGACCGTCCTGGTCAACCGCGGCACGCTGAAGCGCGGCGACATCGTCGTCGCCGGCAGCCAGTGGGGCCGCGTCCGCGCGCTTCTCAACGAGCGCAACGAGCAGCTGACCGAAGCGGGTCCCGCCACCCCGGTCGAGATCCTCGGCCTGGACGGCGTGCCCTCGCCGGGCGACGCCATCGCCGTGGTCGAGAACGAAGCCCGCGCTCGCGAGCTGACCGAGTACCGCATCCGCCTGAAGCGCGAGAAGTCGCTGGCCCCGGTGGGCGCCGGCGCTTCGATGGCCGACATGATGGCCAAGCTGCAGGACAAGAAGCTGAAAGAGCTTCCGCTGATCATCAAGGCCGACGTGCAAGGTTCGGCCGAGGCGATCATCGGTTCGCTGGACAAGATGGCCACCGACGAGGTCCGCGCGCGGATCATCCTGTCGGGCGCCGGCGCGATCAGCGAAAGCGACGTCATGCTGGCCAAGGGCGCCGGCGCGCCGGTCATCGGCTTCAACGTCCGCGCCTCGGCGCAGGCGCGGGCCCTGGCCGAACGCGAAGGGGTCGAGATCCGCTACTACGCGATCATCTACGACCTGCTGGACGACATCAAAGGCGTGCTCTCGGGCATGCTGGCCCCGATCCAGCGCGAAACCTTCCTCGGCAACGCCGAGGTCCTGCAGGCCTTCGACATCTCGAAGATCGGCAAGGTTGCCGGCTGTAAGGTCACCGAAGGCGTGGTCCGCAAGGGCGCCAAGGTCCGGATCATCCGTCAGGACATCGTCGTCCTGGAACTGGGCACCCTGCAGACGCTCAAGCGCTTCAAGGACGAGGTCAACGAAGTCCCCGTCGGTCAGGAGTGCGGCATGCTGTTCGCGGGCTTCCAGGACATCAAGGTCGGCGACACCATCGAGTGCTTCACCGTCGAAGAGATCAAGCGCCAGCTCGACTAGGAGCCGGTCGCATAGATCGAAAGTTAGAGGGCGCGGATCGCAAGGTCCGCGCCCTTTGTCTTTGGGCGTTGAACCCAGACTGGAAATCGCCCCATTCCGGGGGTACCCATTCCGCATGCGCATCAAGGTTCTTCTTGCCCTGACCGCCGTCGCCGCCTCGCTCGGGGCTTGCGCGACCGCGACCCGTTACGACGCCGCCGGCGACGTGCACGCCCTGCTGATCGCCATCCGCGACAACGACCGGGCGACCTTCGACGCCCATGTCGACCGCCGGGCGCTGAAGTACCAGATCGAGACGCGGCTGATGGACGAGGCCCGCCAGCGCGGCGGGCAGAGCAACGGCGTCATGGCCCTGGCCGCCCTGGCGGCGGGGCCGCTGGCCGACGTGGCCGGCGAGGCGCTGATCCGGCCCGAGACCTTCCACGCGGCCGCCAACTACTACGGCTACACGCCCGACCGTCCGATCCCGGGCCGCATCGCCATCGCCAGCACCCTGCGCCCGGTCGGCGACGGCCGGGTCTGCGCGGCCAAGAAGGACGGCCCTTGCCTGCTGACCTTCAGCCTGGAGGGCGACCGCTGGCGCCTGTCGGGCTTTGACCCTCAAGCCGCGAACCTGCACGCCAGACGATGAAGCACGCGATCTGGGGGGGCGCGGCCCTGGCCCTGCTGGCGGCGAACGTCGCTGGGGCCGAGACGCGGATGTTTTCGTACGACCCGATCTCGCCGGACGCCAAGCGGCTGACCGGCGCGGGGGTGACGATCCTGTTCAACCAGGGCCTGCTGGGCTCGGGCCGGCCGATCAAGGTGCTGGCCACCGGCGTGCCGGCCGAGGCGCGGCTGAACAACGGCAGCCAGAAGGACCTTGGCCCCGGCGGCCTTTCGGCCATGAGCGGCGTCGACGCCGACGCCATGCTGTTCGAGGTCGACAGCAAGGCCGCCCAGGGCAAGGTCTATGTCCGGGCCTTCTGTCCGGGCTCGACGCGGCTGTGGCTGTCGTTCAGCACCATCGTCATCCGCCGCGACCTGCGGATCCAGGCGTTCGGCGACGATCCGAAAGCAGAAGGCAAGGCTCGCCTGTGCGGCACGCTGGACTTCTCGTATCGCGGCGAGTGGCGCCTGCCCAAGAACCGCGCGCCCGATCCGATGCAGGATTGGACCGACAGTCCGCAACATCCGGACACGACGAACTAAGAATTTTTCGCCGGTCGTGTCGCATCCGACCGGGCTCCCGCGTCTTTGAAGAGAGGAACGGGAGATGCGCGATGCGCTTCATGGTGCTGCTGAAGGTCGAGGCCGAGCCAGGTCCGGAACTGAACCGGGCCATGCAGGCCTATGACGCCGAGCTCGAGAGGGCCGGGGTGGCCGACCACACCAAGCTGGCGGCCCGAGGCGCGCGCACCACGCCGGACATCGGTGGCGAAGGCCGCACGGTCGCCGGCTTCTGGGTGTTCAACGTCGACAGCCGCGAGGACGCCGCCGCCTGGGTGCGCCGTTGCCCCGCGCCGGCCGACGGTTCGGCGGAGATCGAGATCCGCCTGCTGCTCGAGCCCGGCGACCTCTCAGAGCGCCCTGTGCAGGGCAGGCCCAAGCCCGTCTGGGAGCGGGCGATGGCGTTCTGAAGACCGCCGGTCTAGCCTTCTCGAAACAAAGAGGGGGCGGGCATGGCTGACGACGCGCTGGCGGGGTTCGAGCGGTTCGACTTCGACGACGGGCGGTGGAGCCGCGAGGTCTACAAGATCGGTTCGGGCCCGGCGGTGATCGTCATCCACGAGGTGCCCGGCCTGCATCCGGGCGTGCTGGCCTTCGCCCGCGACCTCGCCGCCTCGGGTCTGACGGCCTGGTGCCCTAGCCTGTTTGGCCAGCCGGCCAAGCCGGTGACGCGCGGTTATGCGATCGGGGTGATCCTCAAGAACATCTGCGTGCGGCGCGAGTTCAGCGTCTGGAAGGACGGCCGCTCCAGCCCGATCGTCGACTGGCTACGGGCCCTGGCCCGCAAGGCTCATGAAGACTGCGGCGGCAAGGGCGTCGGCGCGGTGGGCATGTGTTTCACCGGCGGCTTCGCCCTGGCGATGATGACCGAGCCGGCCGTGGTGGCCCCGGTGCTGTCCCAGCCCTCCCTGCCGCTGAAGGACAAGGGCGGCCTGGACTGCTCGGCTTCGGAACTGGCCTGCGCCAAGCGGCGGTTCAAGGACGAGGACCTGTCGCTGCTGGCCCTGCGCTTTTCCTCCGACAAGCTGGTGCCCGACGCCCGCATCGCCCGCCTCAAGGCCGAGTTCGGCGACAAGGTCGAGGTAATCGAGCTGGCCGACGAGGACGCCGCGCCCGGCGTGCCGATGGAGCCACACTCGGTCCTGACCCTGCACCTGCACCGCTCGGTCCCGGGCAGCGGGAGCATGAAGGCGCGCGACAAGGTGATCGCGTTCTTTCGGGAAAGGACGGGGGCTTAGTATCCCTCTCCCCTTGTGGGAGAGGGTGGCCCGCGAAGCGGGTCGGGTGAGGGGTTGAAAGCCCTGTCCGACAAGTCGGCGCCACCCCTCATCCGTCAGCTCCGCTGACACCTTCTCCCGCAAGGGGAGAAGGGGGAGCTCTGGACTTTCCGCCTTCAGGAGCCTAGACACCCCGCCTTCCGATTTTCCCCGCGCACCGGCGTTCGATCCGCCGGCCGGGCCGCAAGGATACCGCGCCATGAAGCGCCAATCTGACACCAAGAAGGGCCCCACGGGGCCCTCGCAACGCCAGCTCCGCGCCGGCGAGCTCATCCGCCACGCCTTGGTCGATGTCTTCCGCGAGGAAGGCTTGGCCGATCCGGCGCTGGTCGGCGTCTCGATCACGGTGTCCGAAGTGCGGATGAGCCCCGACCTGCGCCACGCCGTCTGTTTCGTCGAGCCGCTGGGCGCCGGCCTGAAGGGCGAGCCGGGCCGCAAGGAAGAGGACATCAAAGAGGTCATCAAGGCCCTGAACCGCGGCGCGAGTTTCCTGCGCGGGCGCCTGGGCAAGGTGATCGACATGAAGTTCACGCCCGACCTGAAGTTCATTCACGACGAGAGCTTCGGCGCCGCGGCCCACATGGATCGTCTGTTCGACGATCCGCGCGTGCAGCAGGATACCCGCACGCTGGCCGACGTCCTCGGTGATGATGAGGACGAGAACTAGTCCATGGCCCGCCGCAAGAAGGGCGATCCCGTCTCGGGCTGGCTGTGCCTGGACAAGCCCTACGACCTGACCTCGACCACGGCCGTTTCCCGTGTGCGCCGTGCGTTCAACGCCCAGAAGGGCGGCCACGCCGGCACCCTGGACCCGCTGGCGACCGGCATCTTGCCGATCGCGCTGGGCGAGGCCACCAAGACCGTCCCGTTCCTGATGGACGCCGACAAGGCCTATCGGTTCACCATCGCCTGGGGCCGCGACACCACGACCCTGGACCGTGAAGGCGAGACCACCGGGACCTCGGACGTGCGTCCGACCTGCGAGCAGGTGGAAGCCGCCCTACCGGCCTTCATCGGCGAGGTCGACCAGATCCCGCCGAACTTCTCGGCCATCAAGGTCGACGGCGAGCGCGCCTATGACCTGGCCCGCGACGGCGTCGAGTTCGAGTTGGCGACCCGCAAGGTGAACATCTTCGACCTGAAGGTCGTCGAGGCCGCCGACGCCGACCACGTCACCCTGGAGATGGAATGCGGCAAGGGCACCTATGTCCGCGCCGTGGTCCGGGATCTCGCCAAGGCGCTGGGAACCTGCGGTCACGTCGCCGAGCTGCGCCGGACGCGGGTGGGCGGGTTTACCGAGAGTGGCTCGATATCGCTGGAAACTCTCGAGAATTTGAGCTATGAGGCCCGGCTGTCGGAGGCATTGCTTCCGGTCGAGACCGCGCTGGACGACATCCCGGCGTTGGCCGTGACCGATGAAGACGCCTTCCGGCTTGCACAGGGACGCGCCATCGTCCTGCTCCCAAGGCAGGTGGAAACGCTGAAAGCCGAGCTCACGCCCGGCGATCGCACCGTTTCCGCCATGTCGGGGGATCGGCTGGTGGCCCTGTGCGAGATGCGCGCTGGGAAGCTCAATCCCGTGCGGGTCTTCCAACTCACCTGAGCGGAGACATCCGATGTCGATCACCATCGAGCGCAAGAGCGCTCTTATCGCCGAACACGCCCGCACCACTGGCGACACCGGCAGCGCTGAAGTCCAGGTCGCGATCCTCTCGGAGCGCATCTCGAACCTGACCGAGCACTTCAAGACGCACAAGAAGGACAACCACAGCCGTCGTGGCCTGCTGAAGCTGGTTTCCCAGCGTCGCCGGCTTCTCGACCACCTGAAGAAGTCCGACGTCGCCCGTTACCAGTCCCTGATCGAAAAGCTGGGTCTGCGTCGCTAAGGCACAATTCGGCCGCCCTGCTCCGGTAGGGCGGCCGAACGTTTTTCCAACCTTCGTTTCGAGACAGGCCGAAACGCGAGGTTGTCGCGGATCCGCTCTAAGCGTGATCCGGACACGTAAGCCGGAGATCACGGTCTTCGGGAGCCTGTCGAACTGGATGAGGAAATCTCGGGACCGCCCTTCGGCCGCCCGCCCCTGTCCGTCCTGAAGGAAATGGGTCCTTCGGAACCGAAAGAAGCAAAAATGTTCGATATCAAGCGCAAGACGATCGAGTGGGGCGGCAAGACGCTGGTCCTCGAAACCGGTCGTATCGCCCGTCAAGCCGACGGCGCCGTTCTGGCCACCATGGGCGAAACCGTCGTCCTGGCCACCGCCGTGTTCGCCAAGAAGGCGAAGCCCGGCCAAGATTTCTTCCCGCTGACGGTCAACTACCAAGAAAAGACCTTCGCGGCCGGCAAGATCCCCGGTGGTTTCTTCAAGCGTGAAGGCCGTCCGTCGGAAAAGGAAACCCTGGTTTCCCGCCTGATCGACCGTCCGATCCGCCCGCTGTTCGTCAAGGGCTTCAAGAACGAAGTCCAGGTTGTCGTCACCGTGCTGCAGCACGACCTCGAGAACGATCCCGACATCCTGGGCATGGTGGCCGCCTCGGCCGCCCTGGTCCTGTCGGGCGCCCCGTTCATGGGCCCGATCGGCGCCGCGCGCGTCGGCTACATTGACGGCGGCTACGTGCTGAACCCGACGCTCGAAGAGCTGAAGGAAAGCAAGATGGACCTGGTCGTGGCCGGCACCGCCGACGCCGTGATGATGGTCGAAAGCGAAATCCAAGAGCTCTCGGAAGAGGTCGTGCTGGGCGGCGTCAACTTCGCCCACAAGGAAATGCAGACGGTGATCGACGCGATCATCGAGCTGGCCGAGCACGCCGCCAAGGAGCCCTTCGACTTCCAACCGGAAGACACCGACGCCCTGAAGGCCGAAGTGAAGAAGGCCGTCGGCCAAGACCTGGCCGACGCCTACAAGATCCAGACCAAGGGCGACCGCGTCGCCGCGCTGGGCGCCGCCAAGACCAAGGCGATCGACACCTTCGCCAAGAGCGACACCAACCCGGCCGGCATCGACCCGCTGAAGCTGGTTTCGGTCTTCAAGGAACTGGAAGCGGACATCGTCCGTCGCTCGATCCTGGACACCGGCATCCGCATCGACGGCCGCACCGTCGACAAGGTCCGCCCGATCCTGGGTGAAGTCGGCATCCTGCCGCGCACCCACGGCTCGGCCCTGTTCACCCGCGGCGAGACCCAGGCGATCGTGGTCGCCACCCTGGGCACCGGCGACGACGAGCAATTCATCGACGCCCTGGAAGGCACCTACAAGGAATCCTTCCTGCTGCACTACAACTTCCCTCCCTACAGCGTCGGTGAAACCGGCCGTATGGGCAGCCCGGGCCGCCGCGAAATCGGCCACGGCAAGCTGGCCTGGCGCGCCCTGCGCCCGATGCTGCCGACCAAGGAAGACTTCCCCTACACGATCCGTCTGGTCTCGGAGATCACCGAGTCGAACGGTTCGTCCTCGATGGCCACGGTCTGCGGTTCGTCGCTGGCCATGATGGACGCCGGCGTGCCGCTGGTCCGTCCGGTCTCGGGCATCGCCATGGGCCTGATCCTGGAAAAGGACGGCTTCGCGGTTCTGTCGGACATCCTGGGTGACGAAGATCACCTGGGCGACATGGACTTCAAGGTCGCCGGCACCAGCGAAGGCCTGACCTCGCTGCAGATGGACATCAAGATCGCCGGCATCACGCCCGCGATCATGGAGCAGGCCCTGGCTCAAGCTAAGGGTGGCCGCGAGCACATCCTCGGCGAAATGAACAAGGCCATGGACGCTCCGCGTGAAGAGGTCGGCGACTTCGCTCCGAAGATCGAGACCATCACCATCCCGACCGACAAGATCCGTGAAGTGATCGGTTCGGGCGGCAAGGTGATCCGCGAGATCGTCGCCACCACCGGCGCCAAGGTCGACATCAACGACGAAGGCACCGTGAAGGTCTCGGCCTCGGACGGCGCCAAGATCAAGGCCGCGATCGACTGGATCAAGTCGATCACCGACGAAGCCGAAGTGGGCAAGATCTACGATGGCAAGGTCGTGAAGGTCGTCGATTTCGGCGCCTTCGTGAACTTCTTCGGCGCCAAGGACGGCCTCGTCCACGTCAGCCAGATCAGCAACGAACGCGTCGCCAAGCCGTCGGACGTGCTGAAGGAAGGCCAGATCGTCAAGGTGAAGCTCCTGGGCTTCGACGATCGCGGCAAGACCAAGCTGTCGATGAAGGTCGTCGATCAAGAGACCGGCGAAGACCTGTCGAAGAAGACCGAACTGGCCCCGGAAGACGCCGTCAACACCTAAGGGTGAACGGCTCTCCCAGGTGAGAGGTTAGCGAGCGGGCGGTTCCGAAAGGGACCGCCCGTTTTGCGTTTTTGGGTTGCTGTTGTTCTCTATTTGTTCCATTCTGGGTTGCGTAATGGAGAGGGCCCATGGCTGACCAGGTCGTGCAGTGCGGCGCCTGCCGGGTCGATGTCCGCGTGGCGCACGTGGACGGCGGGGATGTCGTGAGATGTCCCGCCTGTTCGCGGACCGCGCCGAAGGCCGAGGCGATCCAGATGGCCCGCAGCGCCCTGATCGACGTCGTCATGCGTGATCTGCCCGAGGATCTTCGCCAGGTCGTCCGGAGCAATGCCGCGCTCGGGTACAGGGCGTCGGATCGCTACGACTGGGTGCTGCGATAGGTCTTGAGCTTCAAAGGGAGGTCGAGGAATGGTATATACGCGTCATCACTTCTCGCCCTTTGATCGAGGCACGACGATGGCGACCACGACCAGTCGAACCTTCAAGAGCGGAAACAGCGAGGCCGTACGCCTGCCGCGCGACATGGCCTTCGGCCCGGGCGTGGAGCTGACTCTGGTGCGGTCGGGCGACGTTCTGACGATCTATCCGACCCGGACGTCCGTCGCGGACATGGTCGCGGCGTTGAACGCCCTGCCGCGCCCCGCCAGCATCGAGGTGCGCGACGAAAACCTGTTTCCTGAGCGCCCCGGCCTCTGAGTGGCCTACGTTCTCGACACGAGCGTCGCGATCCACCTGCGTGATGGTGATCCCGCGATCATCGAACGTGTCACAAGCCTGGATGGCGCGATCTTCCTGTCGATCATCAGCCGGGTAGAACTGGAGGGCGGCGTTTATCGCGAACCGTCCGAAGCCGGTGTTCGGCGCGCCCGTTTGGACGCCATTCTGAGAGCCGTGCCCGTCCTCGATTTCGACGGGGAAGCGGCCGACGCCTATCGTACGATTGTCGAAGCTGCGGGCTATTCTCGACGCAAGGTCGCGGACCGGATGATCGCCGCCCAGGCGCTGGCTCACCGTGCGACCCTGGTCACGCTCAACGCGGCGGACTTCAAGGATGTGCCAGGGCTGTCGCTGCTGGCCTGGTAGTGCAATTTCGGAAACAATGAGTTTCGATCATTTCCATATCCGCGCCAATCTGTCGCGGGCACAGTCTCGTCATCAAACGGCGGTAACGGCCTGATGGGGGCCTAGCCAAGCGAGGGATGACGGACATGAGCAGCGGCTTCTTCACCACCAACGACGGCGTGAACATCTTCTTCAAGGACTGGGGCCCCAAGGACGCCCAACCGATCGTTTTCCACCATGGCTGGCCCCTGTCGTCGGACGACTGGGACGCCCAGATGATGTTCTTCCTCTCGAAGGGCTACCGGGTCATCGCCCATGACCGCCGTGGCCACGGCCGGTCGGACCAGACCGACACCGGCAACGAGATGGACACCTACGCCGCCGACGTGATCGCGCTGGCCAAGCATCTGGACCTCAAGAACGCCGTCCACATCGGCCACTCGACCGGCGGCGGCGAAGTCGCTCACTATGTGGCGCGGGCCGAGCCCGGCCGCGTCGCCAAGGCCGTGCTGGTCGGCGCCGTGACGCCGATCATGCTGAAGACCGAGGCCAATCCGGGCGGCCTGCCGCGCGAGGTGTTCGACGGCTTCCGTAATGGCACGGCCTTCGACCGCGCCCAGTTCTTCCGCGACGTGGCCGCCGGCCCGTTCTACGGCTTCAACCGCGACGGCGCGAAGGTCAGCCAGGGCGTGATCGACAACTGGTGGCGCCAGGGCATGATGGCCGGCGTCAAGGCGCTGTACGACTGTGTGGCCGCCTTCTCGGAAACCGACTTCACCCAGGACCTGAAGACCATCGAGGTCCCCGTCCTGGTGCTGCACGGCGAGGACGACCAGGTCGTGCCGATCGACGCCTCGGCCCGCCAGGCGATCAAGCTGCTGAAGAATGGCACGCTGATCACCTATCCGGGCTTCCCGCACGGCATGGCGACCACCCAGGCCGAGACGATCAACAAGGACCTGCTGGCCTTTATCAAAGGCTAAGTCAGTGCGGTAGTCCTCGCCCTTCGACAGGCTCAGGGTGAGGACTACTTTTGAAGGCCTATCACTAGAAACCTCATCCTGAGCTTGTCGAAGGACGAGGTTTCGGCCCCTCAGCCTTTCGGCGTGACCTTCACGATCGCCTGGTCGGGCGCGCCATTGCCGCCCCGGCAGGCGGCCCACTTGTACTTGATGTCCATGCAGACCCAGACCTCGGTCAGACGGCCGTCCTTGACGCGGACGTTCAGGCCCTCGGGCCGGACGCCGCGATTGCGCGAGACGAACGCCTGGCGGATCTCGCCGGCGGTCATCACTTGGTCCGATCCGGCATCCAGGTCCGGCACGTTCAGCTTTTCGCGGATCTTGCGGGCCTTCTTGAAATAGGCCTCCGGCGTCGCCCAGTTGCAGGTGCCATGCGCCTGCCACTCGTGCTGCAGCAGCCAGGGCGAGGGGGTCATGCAGAGGTTGGCCTTCACCGTCGCCGGGCTCATCGGCGGGCTTGCCTTGCAGTAGCGCGGATGCACCTTGTCGGGGCCGTTGGGCCACAGGCCGTGCACCGTGAAGCCGAAGCTGTTGGCCTGGCACTGGATCTTCTTGTCCGACTCCGGGATGCCGGCGCGGCAGGCCTCGGGCGACCAGAAGAGGGCCAGCAGATAGGCCGCGATCGGCACGTCGGGATGGATTTCGTCGGCCGGCGGGATCTCGGACTGAGCCGGGGTGACGACCGGCGGCACCGCGCACGCCTTCAGGCTGGAGGCCTGGGCGCCGGTCGCGAGGGCGACGACGGCGAGAGAAGCGGCGAGGGCGGTCTTCATGTCTAACTCCGGACTACGAGCCGGATAGACCCCCGCACCAACGCCCCGTCAAGACAAGGTCTAGCGACGCGCCTCGGTGGCCATCCGCACGGCCAGGCCGCCCAGCACCGTGGCCATTAGCCAGCGCTGGATCAGGGCGAAGCTGGGGCGCGTGGCCAGGAAGGTCGCGATCGAGCCGGCCATGATGCAGATGATCCCGTTGACGCTCAGCGAGACGGCGATCTGCGACAGGCCCAGCACCAGCGACTGGGTGAACACCCCGCCGTGCTCGGGCTTGATAAACTGCGGCAGCAGCGACAGGTACAGCATGGCCGCCTTGGGGTTCAGGATGTTGGTCACGAAGCCCATGGTGATCAGCTTGGCGGGGCTGTCCTTGGGCAGTTCGCGCACCTGGAACGGCGAGGCGCCGCCCGGCTTGATCGCCTGCCAGGCCAGCCACGCCAGATACAGCGCGCCGCCGAAGCGCAGCACGTCATAGGCGATCGGCGCGGCCATCAAGAGGGCGGTGATGCCCAGCGCCGCGCACAGCAGATAGACGACGAACCCGGCCGCGGTGCCGATCAGCGACACGATCCCGGCCCAACGGCCCTGACAGATCGAGCGGCTGACCAGGTAGAGCATGTTCGGACCCGGAGTCAGGGCCATGCCCAGGCAGACGAGGGTGAAGGCGATCCAGGTCTTGGCGTCGGGCATGGGCGGGCTCCGTGGGTATGGCAGCGCTTTAGCATGTAGGGGCGGGGAGGCGCGAACGCATCGACGGGGATGGGTGTTGAAACCCTCCCGCTGCCCCAATCGTGTCATCCCGGCCGCAGCGCAGCGGAGAGCCGGGACCCAGGGGCAGCCGCACTGCGCTTGGCCCCTGGGTCCCGGATCGGCCTGCGGCCGTCCGGGATGACACGGTGTTTTAGAGCGTCACGCTGATGGGTGAGGCACGAGCGTTCACCGCTCTCCATCCCCACGCTCAAAACCTGCCGTATTCTCTACCCACCTCGTCGCGAGGAAAGGGCGCATGGCCAGCGACCGTTGCGGCGGCGGGGTGTGATCGAGCGGTGAAGGTCCGAGGGGGATACTCGGACGGTCCGGAGACCTGGTTCGCTGACCAGGCCCGCCCGCCGTCGGCGTGGTCGGAGGTGAAGGGGTGTGTCTTAGCCATTTTTGGCTCGCCTTCTTCGACCGTCGGGCTCAGCGGAAACGCAGGAGCCTGGCTCCCGGTAAGGCCTGAACAGGGCCACCCGACGGGACGCTGATGGAAAACGGTCGCGCGGAGCGTCCTGGCTTCGTCGAAACGGTATTCATTTTTCAAACTCCGGACGTCGTCCGGCGCTCCGCATCCCTTTCCACCCGTCCTTCGCAGCCCTCCGGCGCGAGGTCGTCGCCCCGTGCGCGGGCGCCTTCCGCAATAAAGCGTCGCTTTTCAGACACAGGTTGCGCAATTGCGAACTATTATCATTGCGACAGCTTCGCAACATGTCTAAGAACGCCTCGCAATTTCAGGAGGGGCCTGCTCAACACCGCGCCCCCGGGGATAGGACCAACCATGCGTAAGCTGAACTCTGCCGGCGTCGTGAGCCGGCCCCGTCGCGCTCTGGGCGCTGTCGCCGTCGCCGGCCTGGCCGGCCTGGGCCTGGCTCAAACCGCCGCTGCTGCTGACATCGACGCGCCCGTCGCGACCGCCGCCGCTGCGGCCACGGCTCCGGCCGCCGACAGCACCGAGGTCGCCGGCGTCAAGATCGATGCCAAGCGCACCGCGGACCCCTCGTCGAGCAAGTTCACCGCGCCGCTGCTGGACACGCCGCGTTCGATCACGGTGATCTCGTCGCGGATCATCGAGCAGACCGCCGCCACCTCGCTGACGGACATCCTGCGCACCTCGCCGGGTATCACCTTCGGCGCCGGCGAAGGCGGCCAGCCGCTGGCCGACCGGCCGTTCATCCGCGGTCAGAGCTCGGGCAACAACATCTTCGTCGACGGCGTTCGCGACACCGGCGGCCAGACCCGCGAAGTCTTCAACCTGGAACAGGTCGAGGTCATCAAGGGTCCGGACTCGGTCTATAGCGGCCGCGGCTCGGGCGGCGGCAGCATCAACCTGTCGTCCAAGAGCCCGAAGACCACCAGCTTCCTGGCCGGTTCGGCCGCCGCCGGCACCGACAGCTACTATCGCCTCACCGCCGACGGCAACTACGCCTTCGCCAAGAACGCCGCGTTCCGCCTGAACCTGATGGCCACCGGCGGCGACACGCCCGGCCGCAACACCGTCGACTTCAAGCGCTGGGGCTTTGCCCCGTCGGTCGCCGTCGGCATCGACACCGACACGCAAGCGACCTTGGGCTTCTATCACCTGGATACCGATCAGGTTCCGGACTACGGCATCCCGCTGGCCAGCAAGCGCACCTGGGGCGTGGCCGGCACCGACAGCCGCACCCGTCCGGCCAACGGCATCCTGGACGTCGATCGTTCGGCCTATTACGGCCTGGACCGCGACTGGATGAAGACCAAGGCCGACATCACCACCTTCGCCATCCGCCACGAGATCAATGAAGACTTCGCGGTCCGCCAGGTGGTGCGCTACGGCAAGACCCTGAACGACTACTTCGTCACCAACCCCGGCGACGGCGGCGCGGCCCAGTTCGTGGCCGGCGAATGGTGGATGCTGCGCGGCACCAAGTCGCGCTGGAACGAGACGACCAGCACGGCCTTCACCACCGACCTGACCGGCAAGTTCAACCTGGGCAGCATCGAAAACCGCTTCAACGCGGGCTTCGAGCTGTCGCGCGAAGTCAATGACAACGCCAGCTACACATTCTTCACCAACGGCGGCTCGGCCTGTCCGACCGGCTTCACTGGGGCGACGGTCGGCTGCACCCGTCTCTATGCGCCGAACCCGAGCGACGCCTGGAGCGGCGTGATCAATCTGGGTCCGGTCTCGCAATCCAAGACCCGCAGCGGCGCGATCTACGCCTTCGACACGGTCAAGCTCTCGGAGAAGCTGCTGCTGAACCTGGGCGTCCGCTACGATGACTATTCGACGCGCGGCACGACCGCCGCCTCGACCAACGCCAATGGCGTCATCACCAGCGTGACCTACACCAGCGTGCCGAAGGCCAGCTGGGACTTCTTCAATTATCAGGTCGGCCTGAACTACAAGCCGACGCCGTCGAGCAGCCTGTACGTCTCGTACGCCACGTCCTCGACCCCGCCGACGACGCAAGGCGGCGACCAGAACACCGCGGCGACCCCGGCCCAGGCGATCCTGGATCCGGAGGACACCACGAGCTTCGAAGCCGGCGCCAAGTGGAACGTCTTCAACGACAAGCTGGCCCTGTCCGGCGCGGTGTTCAAAACCCAGCGCAAGAACGCCCTGATCCTGGTCGACAACGGCATTTCCCAGCAGGTGGGCGAGACGCAGGTCAAGGGCGTCGAACTGGGCGCCTCGGGTTATCTGACCCGCGCCTGGCAGGTGTTCGGCGGCTACACCTACATGGACAGCGAGCTGGTGCGCGGGGCGGTGACGATCCCGACCGGCGGCGGCGCGCCGATCCAGAACATCAACCAGGGCGACCCCCTGGCCAATACGCCCAAGCACAGCTTCAGCCTGTTCACGACCTATCGCGTGATCCCGGCCCTGTCGGTGGGCGGCGGCGTCTACTACGTGTCCAAGAGCTTCGGCGGCAACCAGGGCGGCGCCGGCGGCGGGACCAATAAGGTGTTCGCGCCCTCGTACACCCGCCTGGACGCTTTCGCCTCGTACAAGATTAACGACAAGATGAACCTGCAGCTGAACGTCCAGAACCTGACGGACAAGCAGTACATCCTGCGCACCAACGGCGTGCACCACGCCGACCCGGCGCCGGGCCGCCAGGCGATGCTGACCCTTGCCGTGAAGTACTAGCCCTCCCCTTATTAGGACTTCGCGACCGCGCCCCGCTCGAACGGACCTCGAGCGGGGCGCTTTATTTTTCGGCCTGATCCGGGTCAAAGAAGGCCGAGCCCGCTCGGTCTAAGCCGGCTCAGGAAAAGGAGCCGCCCGCATGATGCTGCAGATCCCGCAGGTGCTGACCAAGGACCAGGTGGCCGAGCACCGGGCGATCCTGGACGCAGGGCCCTGGGTCGACGGCAACCTGACCTCGGGCCACCAGGCCGCGCGGGCCAAGACCAATGAGCAGCTGCCCCAGGACAGCGACGCGGCCCGCACCGTCGGCGCGGCCATCCTGCAGGCGCTGGAAGCCAATCCGCTGTTCGTCTCGGCGGCCCTGCCGCAGGTCATCCTGCCGCCGATGTTCAACCGCTACGGCGAAGGCATGGGCTTCAAGGACCATGTCGACAACGCCATCCGCCGCGATCCGGTGACCGGCCAGCGCCTGCGCACCGACCTGTCGGCGACGCTCTTCCTGGCCGAGCCGGAGGACTATGACGGCGGCGAGCTGGTCGTGAACGACCTCTATGGCGACCACGTCGTCAAGCTGGAGGCCGGCGACATGATCCTCTATCCCAGTTCCAGCCTGCACCATGTGACCCCGGTGACCCGAGGCCGCCGGACGGCCAGCTTCTTCTGGATCCAGAGCCTGATCCGCGACGACGCCAAGCGCACGATGCTTCTGGAGATGGATGTCGCCATCCAGCGCCTGGCCCGCCAGGTGGCGGCCGACGACCAGGGGATCCTGTCGCTGACCGGCGTCTACCATAATCTGCTCAGGCAATGGGCCGAGGTCTGACGCCAGATACCCGTTCACGGAACATCGCTCTGCGTTTGGAACTATAAGTTTACGGTTGCGCTCCACGATCCGCCCAACCTCGCGGAGACCGGATGTCCACGGCGTCGAGCACAGATGCGAATTCCAGCGCCCCCACGCCGTTCGGCGAGGAAGAGGCGGCGCGCTGGTTCTTCGACAACGCCAGCGATCTTTTCACGATCGTCTCGGCCGAGGGGCGCTTCGTCACCGTCAACGCCGCCTGGACCGCCCTGACCGGCTGGAGCGCCGAAGAGACGATCGGCCAGCCGACGATCAAGTTCGTGCACCCCGACAGCCAGCCCGAGCTGCTCGACATCGGCGAGCGCATGCGCCGGACGGGGGCGACCACCACCGACCTGCAGGTGCGCCGCAAGGACGGCCTGTGGATTTGGCTGCGCGGCCGAGGGCGCCTCGGGCCTAACGGCGAACTGGTCGGCATGCTGCACGACGTCTCGGCCGAGATCGAAAACCGCGCCGAGCTGGAGGCGGCTCGCCACACCCAGCAGCTGCTGGCCGAGGCCGCCGGCATTGGCGTCTGGCGCTACGACCCCGACGGCGAATGCATCGACTGGTCGCCGGACACCCTGGCCTTGCTGGGCCTGAAGCCGTCCGACGTCGACACCGCCGAAAAGTTCGTGGCCCGCCTGGCCGAGGATCAACGCGAGGCGGTGCATGACGTCTTCCGCCGCGCCGTCGCGACCGGCGAGGGCGGGGCGATCGAGTTCCGCCTGTGCGGCAATGACGGCCGTTGGCAGACCTTCCGCAGCACCTATCGCGCCGAGACAGGGTCGGGGCCGCCGTTCGCCTTGAATGGCATCACCCAGAACATCACCGACGTGGCCCGCAGCCGCGACAAGGCCATCTGGAGCGAGCGCCGGGCCCGCCGCCTGGTCGAGGACGCGCCGTTCGCGGTGGCCGTCTACGACCTGGACATGCGCCTGCGGCTGGTCAGCCCGCGCTTCCTGGAGATCTTCCGCTCGACCGAGGCCCAGGTCATCGGCAAGACCCTGACCGAGCTGACGCACGGCAGCCGCCGCCGCTTCGTGGCCGGGGTGACCCGGGCGTTGTCGGGCGAGGTCGTGACCCGCCGCGAAGACCGCCTCGACGACGCCGACGGGGTCGAGCGCACCTTCCGCTGGGAGGCTCGCCCTTGGCGCAACGAAGCCGGCGAAGTCGTCGGCGTCATCACCTATATGGACGACGTCACCGCCCTGACGACGGCGCGGCGCGAGGCGCGGATCAACGCCCGTCGGCTGAAGGTCGCCCTGGGCGCGGCCCGCGCCGGCGTCTACGAGATCGACCACGAGTCCCAGGGCTTCTGGGGCTCGCCCGAGCTGCACCGCATGATGGGCCGCCGGGTCGGCTACGAGGACGTCCGCGAGGCCGTCTGGCCCATGATCCACCCCGAGGACCGCGCCCAGCTCTACGAGGCCGCGGCCGAATGGCGGCGGACCGGCGCCTGGGGTTCGCAGGAATATGACGTGCGCATCGTCGCGCCCGACGGCCGGTCGCGCTGGGTGCGGGTCTTCCACGACGTGCGCCGGGACGCCTCGGGCCGGGCTCGCAAGGCGTTCGGCCTCGTCCTGGATGTCGACGAGAAGAAGAAGGCCGAGCTCGCCTTGGTCGCCGCCGAACGCGCGGCGCAGGCGGCCAACGAGGCCAAGGCCCAGTTCCTGGCCAACATGTCCCACGAGATCCGCACGCCGATGAACGGGGTGCTGGGCGTCATGCATGTGCTCAAGCGTGAGCTGCCGGCCGGCGACAGCGCAGATCTTTTGGGAGAAGCTTTGGCCGCTGGCCAAATGCTGTCGACCCTGCTGGACGACGTCATCGATATCTCGCGCATCGAGGCCGGGCGCCTGGACCTGCACCACGAGGCGGTCGATCCCGGCGAACTCGTCAGGGGCGTCGCCCGCCTGCTGGCCGGCCAGGCCTCGCACAAGGGCCTGCGGCTGGAGCTGGACATCGCGCCGGACCTGGGCTGGATCCAGACGGACCCGACCCGGGTGCGGCAGGCGCTGTTCAACCTGATCGGCAACGCCGTGAAGTTCACCCTGCGTGGCTCGGTGACCGTGCGAGCTCGCAAGGCTGACGGGCAACTGGTCTTCGACGTCATCGACACGGGCGTCGGCGTGCCGCTGGAGGCCCAGGGGCATCTGTTCGAACGCTTCCAGCAGGCCGACGCCAGCACCACCCGCCGCTTCGGCGGCTCGGGCCTGGGCTTGGCCATCACCCGCAAGGTGGCCCAGATGCTGGGCGGCGAGGTCTCGTTCACCTCGGTCCCGGGCGAGGGCTCGACCTTCACCCTGACGATCGCCGCCAAGGCCGTCGCCGCGCCGGAAGCGGTCGGGGCCCATGCCGACGACCTGCTGGCTGGATTGAAGGTGCTGGTCGTCGAGGACAATCCGACCAACCAGCTGGTCGCCCGCCGCATCCTGCAGCAGCTGGGCGCGGACGTCAGCGTCGCCGACGACGGCGCCTCGGGCGTCGAGGCGGCCCGCGACGGGGCCTTTGACCTCATCCTGATGGACGTGCAGATGCCGGGCATGGACGGGCTGGAGGCGACCCGCCGGATCCGCGCCCTGCCGGGTCCCGCCGCCCGCGTGCCAATCATCGCCCTGACCGCCAATGTCATGGCCCACCAGCGGGCCTCGTACCGCGCCGCTGGCATGAACGGCGTGGCCGCCAAGCCGATCGCCCCGGCCGCCCTAGTCACCGAGATCGTCCGCCTGTCGCAGGCCGGTCCCGATGAACAAGGCGCCGTCGCCTAACCCCGTTCCCCCAATCCCTGAACCACGCTAAGCAGGGGCCAACGAACGGGGGAAATACATGGCCGGCGAAGGTCAACAAGGCGCGTCGATGCGCACGGTGGTCGCGGCCTCGTCGGCCGGCACGGCCTTCGAGTGGTACGACTTCTTCATCTTCGGCAGCCTGGCCCAGGTCATTTCCAAGACCTTCTTCACCGGCCTGCCCGACGCCGCCGGCTATATCGCGGCCCTGGCCCTGTTCGGCGTCGGCTTTGCGTTCCGGCCGCTGGGCGCGCTGGTCTTCGGCAAGATCGGCGACCAGGCCGGCCGCAAGGGCGCGTTCCTGGCCACCGTGCTGCTGATGGGCGGCGCGACCTTCGCCATCGCCTTCCTGCCGACCTATCAGCAGGCGGGGATCATCTCGCCGATCCTGCTGATCGTCCTGCGCTGCGTGCAGGGCTTCGCCCTGGGCGGCGAGTATGGCGGGGCGGCGATCTATGTCGCCGAGCACTCGCCGCCCGACCAGCGCGGCCGGTCGACCTCGTGGGTGCAGACCTCGGCCGCCTTTGGTCTGTTCGGCGCGCTGATGGTCATCATGATCACCCGCTCCATCGTCGGCCTCGAGGCCTTCGACGCCTGGGGCTGGCGCATCCCGTTCGCCGTGTCGATCGGCCTCCTGGGCGTCTCGGTCTGGATGCGCATGAAGCTGACCGAAAGCCCGGCCTTCGCCGCCATGAAGGAAGAGGGCAACGCCTCCAAGGCGCCCTATGCCGAGGCCTTTGGCCAATGGAAGAACCTGAAGCTGGTGATCCTGGCCTTCCTCTCGATGATGTGCGCCCAGGGCGCCGTCTGGTACACCAGCTTCTTCTACGTTCAGACCTTCATGGAGAAGTTCCTGAAGGTCGATCCGGTCACCATCAACGAACTGATGATGATCGCCACGGCGGTCAGCGCGATCTTCTACGTCGTCTTCGGCTGGCTGTCGGACAAGGTCGGCCGCAAGCCGGTGATGCTGGGCGGCATGACCCTGGCGCTGCTGTTCTACTTCCCCGGTTTCCACGTGCTCGAGAAGGCCGCCAACCCGGCCCTGGCCGAGGCCTCGGCGAAGGCGCCAGTCGTCGTCGTGGCCGATCCGGCCGACTGCTCGCTGCAGTTCGACCCCGTCGGCAAGGCCGCCTTCGTCACCTCGTGCGACATCGTCAAGGGCGCACTGGCCAATGCCGGCGTCTCCTACACGAACGAAAAGGCGCCGGCCGGCGCGACGGCGGTGATGAAGGTCGGCGGCGCCGAAGTCGTCTCCCAGAGCGCGAAGGGTCTGCCCAAGGCCGAGACCAAGGCGGCCAAGACCGGCGTCGAGAAGCAGATCAAGGCCGCCCTGGCCAAGGCCGGCTATCCCGCCAAGGCCGACCCGGCCCGGATGAACAAGCCGCTGATCCTCGGCGTGCTGTTCGTCTTCGTGATCGCCGCCACGGCCCTGTTCGGCCCGCTGGCCGCCTGCCTGGTCGAGCTGTTCCCGACCCGGGTGCGCTACACGGCCCTGTCGCTGCCCTATCACATCGGCACCGGCTGGGTCGGCGGCTTCGTGCCGTTCTTCGCCTTCGCCATCGTCACCGCGGTCGGCGATATCTATGCCGGCCTCTGGTACCCGGTCGTCTTCACCCTGATCAGCGTGCTGGTCACGGCGTTCCTGTTGCCCGAGACGAAGGGCAGGCCGCTCAACTAGCGGCCGGCACGACCTCGACGGCGATCTCGGCCTGGGTCAGGGCGTGGATCAGGGCCGGGTCGACGGCATGGGTGATCAGCCGGACGATCTGGCGGCCTTCGCGGGCCAGCTGGATCAGGTGATCGGCATTGGCCTCCGCTGCGTCCATCCGCTCGACATCGCGGCGGGCCATCTTCACGACCTCCGGATCGGCGTCGGCTTCCAGCACCAGCACGTCGGCCGCGCCCAGGGCTCGTGAAGCGCGCAGGGTCAGCAGGTCCACCGGACCCTTGCCGGCGATGAAACGGACGGTTCCCTTGCGGGCCGTGCCCTTGGCCAGGGCTTCGCGGAACAGCTGGCCGGCCTTGTCCATGTCGCCGGCGCGAGCGGCGGCGGCGGCTTCTCCCAGTACGGCGTCGCGCAGGAAGGCCCGGCGTTCGTGCAGGGCCGGCAGGGTCCCGCGCACCTCGCCCTGGAACTTCTGCAGCAGGGCGGCGACGCGGCCCATGCCCTCGGGCACCTGGGCCTCGATGTCGTTGCGCAGCATGGTCGCCAGCACTGGGGCCGAGCCGCCGGTGCCGACGGCCGCCACCACCTCGCCGCGGTCGATCACGGCCGGGGTGTTGAAGTCGCACAGCGCCGGCCGGTCGACGACATTGACCAGCACCCGCGCCGCCCGCGCCGCGCTGGCGGCGGCCTGGACGAAGACCTCGTCGGGGCTGGCAACGAAGGCCAGGATCGCGCCGGTATAGGATCCGGGCAGATAGGCGTCATGGCCCTCTAGCCGCACCAGGGTCGCGGGCGAGCCGTCGAACAGCCGGGCCTTGGCGTCAGCCGCGTCGCCGACGCCGGCGATCACCACCTTGCGGCCGGCCAGGGGGAAGTAGGCGGGGAAGGAATCCAACGCGGGACCTCGACTTACTGCGAACGGCAATCGGCGTACGGGCCGCCGGGGAAACCCTTGAGCATGGCGTCGGCGCCCTTGCTCCAGATCTCGGCGTCGCCGGCCGTGTAGCGGGCGCCGGACGCCGAGCGCGCCAGCTTCAGGGTCTTGGTGACCCCGCCGGCGGTGACCACGACCTTCTTGCCGTGCAGGGCGTAGGCGCTGGTGAACCGCTTGCCGCCCTTGCAGCTGTAGCGGATCGGCGCGTCCGTCGAATCCATCGGGGCGACGGTGGCGCAGCCCGCCAAGGTCACGGCCAGGACGGCAAGGGGAACGAGGACGCGGCGCAAGACGGAAGCCTCCGGGCGGTTACGACGCCGAGCATAGCGGGCCTTCGCAGGTGCGGCAGCGATTTTCAGCCGCTAGGCGTTCCCTGCTCAAAGGCGCCGCTAAAATTCCCGCTGGCCAAGCCCAGTGTGAACGGTGTTAGGTTTCGATCAGGGCGCGGGGCGTCCTTCTTTCGTTGGAGGCGAAGACGCATGGCCGTGACGCTCGACATCAACGGTAAGCCCACATCGGTACAGGCCTCGCCCGACACGCCCCTGCTGTGGGTGCTGCGCGACGAGCTGGGCATGACGGGCACCAAGTTCGGTTGCGGCATGGCCCAATGCGGGGCCTGCACCGTGCACCTGGACGGCCAGGCGATCCGCTCGTGCGTGACGCCGATCGAGGCGGTCGGCACGGCCAAGATCACCACCATCGAGGGGCTGGGCGGCCAGCATCCGGTGCAGCAGGCCTGGGTGCGTCACGATGTGCCCCAGTGCGGCTACTGCCAGTCGGGCCAGATCATGTCGGCCTGCGCCCTGCTGGCCCAGAAGGCCAAGCCCTCGGACGAGGACATCGACAACGCCATGGCGGGCAACATCTGTCGCTGCGGCGCCTATCAGCGCATCCGCGCGGCGATCAAGGACGCGGCCGAGACCGGTCCGCCGTTGGGCCAGCCGCACGCCGACATCGACGAGGCCATCGTCGCCGGTTCGGGCGCCACCCATCGCGGAGCTGGCCGATGAACGCCCCCTTCAAGCCCATCGAGGGTCCTAGCCGCCGCGATGTCGTCGTCGCCTCGGCCCTGGTCGGCGGTTCGCTGCTGGTCGGCTGCTCGCCGGCCGACATCATGAGCGCCGGCTCCAAGGTCGAGGTCGGGGCCTTCGGACCCTTCATAAAGATCGCGCCGGACGGCGTGGTGACGGTGATTTCCAAGCACGTCGAGTTCGGCCAGGGCAACCATGCGGGTCTAGCGGCCATCGTCGCCGAGGAGCTGGACGCCGACTGGACCAAGGTCCAGGTCGAGCAGGCGCCTGCCAATGCCAAGCTCTATGCCAACGGCGCCTTGGGCGCGCAGCTGACCGGCGGTTCGTCGGCGATCTCCAATTCGTGGGACCAGCTGCGCAAAGCCGGCGCCGGCGCGCGGGCCATGTTCGTCCAAGCCGCCGCCAACAAATGGAACGTTCCGGTCGGCGAGATCTCGGTCAAGGATAGCGTCGTCACCCACACCTCGGGCAAGACGGCGACCTTCGGCGACCTGTTGGCCGACGCCGCCAAGGTGCCGGCGCCGACCGACGTCAAGCTGAAGGACCCCAAGACCTTCACCCTGATCGGCACCGACCGGGTGCGCCGCAAGGACGCCCAGGCCAAGAGCGACGGCACCGCCCGCTACACCCAGGACGTCCGCCTGCCCGACATGCTGACGGCGGTGGTCGCTCACGCCCCGCGCTTCGGGGCCAAGGTGAAGAGCTTCGACGCCGCCGAAGCCAAGAAGGTCGCCGGCGTGGTGGATGTCTTCGAGATTCCGACCGGCGTCGCCGTCGTCGCCCAGACCACCTTCGCTGCCCGTATGGGCCGCGAGGCGCTGAAGCTGGAGTGGGACGAGGACAAGGCCGAGAAGCGCGGCTCGGCGGCGATCGCCCAGCTGTTCAATGACGTCGCGGCCGGCAAGAACACCGAGACCAAGTGGGAGCCCTTCGACCAGCGCGGCGACGCGACGGCGTTGAACTCCGCCAAGGGCGCGAACGTCTTTGAGACGACCTACGAATTCCCCTATCTGGCCCATGCCACCATGGAACCGATGAACTGCGTGGCGTCGGTGGACGGCAACAAGGTCAAGATGGTGTTCGGCTCGCAAGGCCAGACCCTGGACCAGCTGGCCGCCGCCAAGATCGTCGGCTGCCTGCCGGGCTCGGTCGAGATCGAGACCCTGTTCGCCGGCGGCTCGTTCGGCCGGCGCGCCAACTTCCAGTCCGACTATGTCGCCGAATGCGTCCACATCGCCAAGAAGGTCGGCAAGGGCCGGCCGGTGAAGCTGGTCTGGACCCGCGAGGACGACATGCAGGCCGGATATTTCCGGCCGCTGACCGTGCATGCCGTGAAGGTCCAGCTGGACAAGGACGGCTATCCGGCCGCCTGGCGCCACCGGATCGTCAGCCAGTCGATCATGAAGGGCTCGCCCATGCCGGCCGGCAAGGGTCCTGACCAGACGGCGATCGAGGGCACGGCGGGCTCGCCCTATCTGAAGGCCACGCCGATCGTCGACGCCCAGGTGGCGCTGCCCGACGTCGGCGTGCCGGTGCTGTGGTGGCGCTCGGTGGGCGCGACCCACACCGCCTTCGTCATGGAGCACACCATCGACCAGCTGGCCGCCAAGGCCGGCAAGGATCCGATCGAGTACCGCCGGGCGCTCTACACAAAGGCTGGCGCTGACCGGCATCTGGCCGCCCTGAACCTGGCCGTCGAGAAGGCCGGCCCCAAGGCCGCCGCCGGCTGGACGCGCGGCGTGGCGGTGCACGAAAGCTTCGGCTCGGTCGTGGCCCAGGTGGCCGAGGTCAAGGTCGAGAACGGGACCCCGCGCGTCGGCCGCGTGGTCACCGCCATCGACTGCGGCGTCGCCGTCTCGCCCGACCAGATCGCGGCGCAGATGGAAGGCGGGACCTGCTATGGCCTGTCGGGCTTCCTGTTCGGCGAGGTGACCCTGACCGACGGCAAGGTCGATCAGACCAACTTCGACCGTTACCGCGTGCTGCGGATCAACGAGGCGCCGACGGTGGAGACCAACATCGTGCCCTCCGGCAATCCCCCCAGCGGGGTCGGCGAGCCGGGGACGCCGGTGATCGGTCCGGCCGTGGCCAACGCCCTGCTGGCCCTGAACAAGACGCCGACCACGCGGCTGCCGTTCGTGCGCTCGGAAAACTGATTGTTTCAGAATACCCGTTCTGCTCGCTAGACGAGAGCCGGGCGGCCTAGCATCTTGGCCGCATGGTGGATCGCGTCAGTATCGCTTTCGAGAAGCTTACCCCCCGGGAGCGGGAGATCCTCCGACTCATCGCGGCCCATCTCCAGTCCAAGGAGATCGCGCGAGCGCTGGGCCTGTCGCCCAAGACCGTCGAGATGCACGTGCTCAGCGCCCGCCGCCGGCTGTCGGGCATGAGCCGCCGCGACGCGGCCCTGGCCTTCGTGGCCTGGGAAGGCGGCGACCCCGGTAAAGACTACCGTAAGCAGCCAGACGGGATGGCAGCGCTTCCGAGCGCGCGCCCTTCTGATCACGAGATCAAAAGCGACCGCAAAGGCGCATCACGGCCCAGTCTCGATGTTCGGTCCACGGGCCGGCGGGACTGGCGTTATGAGCTGAGCGGTCTTCAATGGCTCGGCCTCGTGCTGGGCGTCACGGCCGCCGTCGCCGTGGCCCTGGCTGTGATCGCGATCAGCATTGACGCCCTCATCATGGCGATCCAGCGGATCACGCACTACTAGCCTGGCCGGTCACGAAGCCTGCGATCTCCAGTGTGAAACGGCCGCGCGGACGTCGCCGCGCGACAGGATTTGCTTTGGATGTTGCCGCGCGTTGAATATCGGAGGGCGGTCTCGGCGTTCGAAGACGCCGCGCCGCTGGCGTTCTGGCGAACGCCGACCTATTGGCTTGAACAGCCCTCACGCGCTTCGGGACCCGAGTTTGTCGATTTCCCTGAACACCTACATCCACTATCTGATCGCCGTGATCGTCTGCGGATTGGGACTGTGGAAGGGCGATCGGCCGCTGCGGCTCGTGTCGGGCGTGACGATCATTTCCTGGAGCGTCACGCCGCTTCTCAGCCAATGGGACCATCCCGGCCTGAACGTGCCCCAGACGGTGACGGACGTGATCACGACGGGGGCCTATGTCTGGCTCTCTCTGCGATGGCGTCGGCTGTGGATCGTGGTGCTTGCCGCCCTGGCGACGCTGGTGATCCTGTGTCCGTTCGTCTACCTCCTGGACCCGCGGGTTCACCGCAACAGCTGGATAGCGGCCAACAATATCCTGGCCGTGTTCCACTTGCTGGTCATCCTGGTCGGCTTCTGGCTGACCCGTCGCGCCCCGGAGCGGGCCGATGAAGGAACTGTTCGATCCTGACCTCGATGCGATCGCTGACGAGGAAGACATCGACGAATTCCGGCGCGGCCTCGTCACGCTGAACGAGGATCATCGCCGCATCCTCATGATCCTGGTCCCCAAGCTGGTGGCGCTGCAGGAGCGCGGCGACTCCAGCGCCGCCCTGCGGCTGATCGCCGAGATCCGGCGCCTGGTGACCGGCGCCGAGGGACCGCTGCACTAGGGTTTGGGGGAAGGCCGCTGGATCTCAGCGGTCTTCGACGGCGCGGGCGAGGTCTTCGGGTCGATCCACATCGAGATGGATCCCCGGGTCCTCGACGGGAACCCGCGCCAAACGGGCGCCCGCGGTCTCCAACAGAACGCGGGCGCCTTCGTCTCCGGACAGGGCGCGCAGGGCGGGGAACCAAGAGGCGCCAAACAGCACCGGATGGCCGCGCCGGCCCAGATAGGTCGGGGCGACGATGTCGTGAGGACTGGTCAGGGTGCGGGCCAGCGTCGTGACGGTGGCCGGGTCGATCCGGGGCATGTCGCCCAGCAGCACGAACACGCCGGCCGCGTCGTCGGGTAGGGCGCGGGCGGCGGCGCGTAGCGAGGCGCCCATGCCCTCGGCGGCGTCCTCGACGGTGACGATCGTCAGCCGGTCGCTAGCCGCCAGGCGCTCGGCGGTGGCCTTGACCACCTTGCGCACGGCGTCGCTGGCCACGGCCACATGGACGCGCCGGACGGGCGACAGGAAGGCGGTCAGCAGGGCCCCGGCGACCAGTGGCGCGCCATCCAGCCGCGCCAGCAGCTTGGCGCCGCCGAAACGGGCGCTGGCTCCCGCCGCCAGCACGATCGCCTCCAGCGACGTCGTATCCCTTTCCGTCATGGGTCTCAGCGCCTATTCTAGAAGCGGATATGACGCCTTATGACGATAGTCCCGCGCAAGCGGTCTTCGCGGCCCCCCGTCTGATCGACGGTTTTGGGCGCGCCGTCACCTATCTGCGCGTCTCCGTCACCGACCGCTGCGACCTGCGCTGCCTCTACTGCATGTCCGAGCACATGACCTTCCTGCCGAAGGCGCAGGTGCTGACGCTGGAGGAGCTGGACCGCCTGGCCTCGACCTTCGTCGGCCTGGGCGTGCGCAAGTTGCGCCTGACCGGCGGTGAGCCGCTGGTGCGCAAGGGCTTCATGGAGCTGGTCGCCAGCCTGTCGCGCCACCTGCGCTCAGGCGCGCTGGACGAGTTGACCCTGACCACCAATGGCACCCAGCTCGAGCGATTCGCCGCCGACCTGGCCCGCCACGGCGTGCGGCGGATCAATGTCTCGCTGGATACGCTGAAGCCCGATCTCTTCCGCAAGCTGACGCGCGGCGGCGACCTGGAGCGCGTGATCGCCGGCGTCGATGCGGCCCTGGCGGCGGGCATCGCGGTGAAGATCAACGCCGTGGCCCTGAAAGCCGACAACGCCGCCGAACTGCCGGAGCTGATCCAGTGGGCCCATGCTCGCGGCTGCGACATGACCCTGATCGAGACCATGCCGATGGGCGAGGTCGACCAGGATCGCACCGACCAATATCTGTCGCTGCAGGACGTCCGCCGCGACCTGTCGTCGTTCTGGACGCTGGAGGACATCCACCACGCCACCGGCGGCCCCGCGCGTTATATCCGGGTGGCCGAGACCGGCGGGCGGCTGGGGCTGATCACCCCGCTCAGCAACCACTTCTGCGACACCTGCAACCGGGTGCGGCTGACCTGCACCGGCACGCTGCACACGTGCCTGGGCCGCGACGACGCCAGCGACCTGCGGGCGGTGATCCGGGGCGGGGCGACCGAGGCGCAGCTGCGCGAGGCGATCTTCGCGGCGATCGGGTCCAAGCCCAAGGGCCACGACTTCCAGATCGCCCGCCCGGCTGTCGCTCGGCACATGTCGACGACCGGCGGCTGAGATGGCCCGCGTGCTTCTTTTTGGACGCCTGGCCGATCAGGCCGGCTGGCGCGATCGCGTGGTCGAGGCGGCTGATCTTTCGGCTCTGCGCGAAGTCCTCTCGGGCGAACTGGGTGACGCCCTGACCGCACCCGGCGTCCAGGTCGCGGTCGATAAGGCCATCGTCCGGGGCGAGGCCACGCTCTCCGCTACGACCGAGGTCGCCTTCCTGCCGCCGATGAGCGGCGGATGATCGTCACCCTCACCGATCAGCCGTTCGAACCCGGCGCGCTCGTTACGGCCTTCTGCGCCGATCGCCAGGAGACCGGCGCGGTGGCCACCTTTGTCGGCCTGGCGCGGGCCGAGCAGGGGCAGGCGGCGGCGCTGGAGCTGGAGGCCTATCCGGGCTTCACCGACGCGGCGATCGGCGAGATCGCTCAAGCCGCGATCGAGCGCTTCAAGCTGCACGACGTCCACATCGTCCACCGCACCGGCCGTATCGCGCCGGGCGAGGCGATCGTCTTCGTGGCGACCGCCGCCGGCCACCGCCGCGACGCCTTCGAGGCCTGCGACTTCCTGATGGACTATCTGAAGAGCCGCGCGCCCTTCTGGAAGAAGGAACATGGCCCAGACGGCGCGCGCTGGATCGAGCCGACGGACCGCGATAGGACCGACGCCGAGCGCTGGGACTAAAGGAGAGACGGATGTCGGAAGGCCTGAAGCCGGGCGGCGGGATCAAGCCGGAACTGCCGTTCAAGCCGGTGCGCATCGCCGTCCTGACCGTGTCGGACACCCGCGACGAAAGCACCGACACCTCGGGTCAGATCCTGATCGACCGGGTCCGTGACGCGGGTCATGAGTTCGCCGGCCGCGCCGTGATCCGCGACGATGTCGAGCAGATCCGCGCCCAGGTCCGCGACTGGATCGACAGCAAGGCGGTGGACGCCATCCTCACCACCGGCGGCACCGGCCTGACGGGCCGCGACGTCACGGTCCAGGCGCTGGAGCCTCTGTTCGACAAGAAGATCGACGGCTTTTCGGTGATCTTCCACCTGGTCAGCTACGCCACGGTGGGCCTCTCGACCCTGCAGTCGCGGGCCACGGCCGGCCTGATCGACGGCGTCTTCGTCTTCTGCCTGCCGGGCAGCAACGGCGCGGTGAAGGACGGCTGGGACAAGGTCATCGCCGCCCAGCTCGACAGCCGCCACAAGCCCTGCAACATGGTCGAGCTGATGCCGAGACTGCTCGAGCAATGAGCAAGCTGACCCACATCGACGACCAGGGCCGCGCCCGCATGGTCGACGTCTCCGACAAGCCGGCGACGGCGCGCGAGGCGGTGGCGACGGGTTTCGTGCGGATGAGCCCTGAAACCCTGGCGCTGGCCGTGTCCGGCTCGGGCCGCAAGGGCGACGTCCGCGCCGTGGCCGAGTTGGCCGGCGTCATGGCCGCCAAGAAGACCTCTGACCTGATCCCGCTGTGCCACCCGCTGGCGCTGTCGAAGGTCGTCGTCGAGGTTGAGCCGGGCGAAGGCGGCCTGGCCGTCACGGCGCGGGTCAAGACCACCGGCCCGACCGGCGTCGAGATGGAGGCCCTGACGGCCGCCTCGATCGCCTGCCTGACGATCTACGACATGCTGAAAGCCGCCGAGAAGGGCATGGTCATCGAAGCCGTGCGCCTGCTCGAGAAGACGGGTGGCAAGTCCGGCGACTGGAAGGCTTAAGCCGCCCGACGCTGGCCGTTGTCGCTGGCGATCCGCAGTTCGCCCATCCGCTGGGCTAGGCGCGTGGCTTCTTGAGCGAGCGCATGGCTGGCGGCCGTCGTCTCCTCGACCATGGCGGCGTTGCGCTGGGTGACCTGGTCCATCTGGTTCATGGTCGTGTTGACCTCGGCCAGGCCGCGGGCCTGCTCCTGGGTCGAGGCGGCCATCTCGCCGACCAGGCCGTCGATCTGGTCGACCTCGTCGGCGATGGCGCGCAAAGCTTCGCCCGCTTTACCGACATATTCCACGCCCTGGCCGACCTCGGCCGTGCTGGCGCTGATCAGGGTCTTGATCTCCTTGGCGGCGTCGGCGGAACGCTGGGCCAGGGCCCGGACTTCCTGGGCGACGACCGCGAAACCACGACCGGCTTCACCAGCGCGGGCGGCTTCGACGCCGGCGTTGAGGGCCAGCAGATTGGTCTGGAAGGCGATCTCGTCGATGACGCCGATGATCTGGCCGATCTGTTCCGAGGACTTCTCGATGGCGCCCATGGCCTCGACGGCCTGGCTGACGATCGAGCCCGAGGCGTCGGCGGCGGTGCGGGCGCGCTCGACCACCTTGCGGGCGCGGCTGGCGCCCTCGGCGGTCAGGCGCACGGTGCTGGTGATCTCGTCCAGGGCGGCGACGGCTTCTTCCAGGCTGGCGGCCTGGCGCTCGGTGCGGCCCGACAGGTCGTCGGCGGCGGCGGTGATCTCGGCGGTGCCGCCGTGGATCGCGGTCACCGCGCCCAGCGAGGCGGCGATGACGCCCGACAGCTTCTCGACGGCGACGTTGAAGTCGACGCGCAGCTTCTCGTAGCCGGCGGGGAAGGGGCGCTCCAGGCGGTGGCTGAGGTCGCCCCGCGACATGTGCTGAAGCGCCTCGGCCAAGCTCTCGACGACGGCCTTTTGGGTGGCCTCGGCCTCGTTGCGGCGTTGCTCGGCCTGCTGGCGCTCGATCTCCAGCGCGTCACGGACGTCGGCGGCTTCCAGTTCCTTGCGGCGGGCCTCGACGGTGTCGTGGAAGGTCTGCAGGGCGTCGGTCATCTGGCCGATCTCGTCCTGGCTGGTCTTCTTGGGCAGCACGACCGACAGGTCGCCGGCCGACAGGCGGCGCAGGGCGTGGGTGATGGCGACCAGCGGGGCGACCAGGCCGCGCTTGGCCGCGACCATCAGGGTGACGGCAAACAGGCCGGCGGCGACCAGCAGGGCGCCCATCACGACCTGGCCCAGCAGGCTCATCGACTTGGCGGCCTTGGAGTCACGGACGGCGGCGGCTTCGATCTTGGTCGAGGCCTCCTCCATCTTGCCTTCCAGGGCCGAGAACTGCTGGGCGAAACCCGGCAGCTTGGCGCGGGCGCCGGCGATGTCGCTGTCGGCGCTGCCGACGATCTCGCCGGCCGAGGCGATATAGGTCGCCAGCGGCGCTTCGACCTCTGCGAGGGCGGCCTTGACCGACGGGTCCTGGGCCAGTTGGCCGCTGGAGGCGATGTCGTCCTTGAACGCCTGGGTATGTTCGGCCAGGTCGGCGCGCACCGCCTTCAGGTCGACGCCCAGGGCCGGGTCGGAGGACATGATGCCGCCCATGACGTCGGCGCGCAGGGCGTCGTGCATCATGTCGGCGTGCATGTGCAGGCGCAGGATCTTGGCGGAGGCTTCCGAGCGGGTGAGCGCGCCGTCGAGGCTCATGGCCACCCACAGGCCCGTGCCGGCCGTGGCCGCGCACAGCAGCGCCGCGCCGGCGGCCGCTCCCATGACCTTCTGACCCAAGGACGCCATGTCGATCTTCTCCGCGCGGGGTTGCCGCAAATCTCGGGAGAAGGATGCCGGTCGAGGTCTCTAACGGGTCTTAACCGTAACCGTGTCGACCCGGCGACATAACGTCGCTATCGGGGAATCTCGGCCGTCTTCACGAGCGCGACCTGGCGGTAGACGGCGGCGATCTCGAAATAACGGCCGAAGGCGGCGTGGAACTGGTCCACGGCCTGCTTCACGCCCGGGCCGCCGATCTCGCTGATATCGTGCCAGTAGTCGTCCAGCACCATCATGCCGCCCACGCTGAGCAGGCTGGCGCAGAAGCACAGGTCGATCAGCACGGCCAGGGCCGTGTGGCTGCCGTCGACATAGATCAGGTCGAACTGTTCGTTCCGCTCCAGCATCTGGGGCAGGACGTAGGTCGAGAAACCCTTGTGGGTGTCCAGGCTGCGGAAGCCGCACTTGGCCATGTTGCGGCGGAAGCGCGGCTCGACGGCGTGGTACTTCTCTTCCGGATTCAGGGCCTCGTCGAACCAGGGGTCGATGACGGTGACCGCCAGGCGGTTGGGCAGCAGCCAGTCCATGAAGGCGAGATTCCGGCCCTCATAGGCGCCGATCTCCATGTAGCGGATCGTCTCGCCCTCGGGACGCTTGCCGGCGAAGTCGCGCAGCAGCGGGGCCACGAACGGGATGTTGTTGCTGGCCCAGGTCGAGGTGAACTCGAAGCCGGCGGCTTCCGCATGGGCGTTGAAGGCGTCGACCACGGCATGGTCGCGCTGGCCGCCCAGCATGGTCTTGGCCAGGTTCGTGGCCAGGCGCGGATTGATCTTGGTCAGCGAGCGCAGCTTGGCCAGACCGGCGCGGTGCGTCACCGCCTCGGCGTCGAAGTGCATGTCCGTGCCGTCGGCCATGGTGATCTCTCCGCAATCGTTGGCGGTGAGCCTAGGCCAAAGGTCTTAAGCGACGATGATCTGGCCGTCGCGGACCTCGACGGGCCAGGGGAACAGCTTCTCGTTCGGACAAGGACCGGCGACGCAGGCCCCGTCCTCGATCTTGAACAGGGCCGCGTGGCCGGCGCACAGGATCAGGTCGTTCTCGCGGGTCAGGTAACGACCGGCGAAGCCCGCTAGCGGCCAGCCGGCGTGTGGGCAGCTGTCGACATAGCCGACCACCACGTGGTCCTTGCGCACCACGAACCCGGCGAACATCGCGTCGCCCTCCCGCCAGCGGAAACCCTTCGAGCCGGGCGAGGCGATCTCGTCCAGCGCGCAGAGCACCGTGCCGGCGGCAGGCCGGGCGGGGTTGTCGCGGTCGAGGTTCATGGCGCCGGGACCGAGTCGATCCCGACCGGCCACTCATGGATCTCGACACGCCCGAACAGGCCGGCCTGGACATAAGGGTCAGCCGCCGAAAAGGCTCGCGCCGCGGCGAAGTCTTCGACCTCGACCGCCATCAGCGAGCCGCGCATCACGCCGGCCTCGTCCTTCAGATAGGCCCCGAAGCGATAGTCCGGCCGCGAACGCACGAAGGCCAGGTGCGCCGGCCGGGTGGCCTGGCGCAGATCCTCGGTCCCGGGCCGATCCAGGCAGTGCAGAGCGAACAGCGGCAAGATCAGCCGATCGAGCCGACGCCCACGCGCCAACCGTCGATCGCGACGCTCTCGAAGATGCCGGCCAGGGTGTAGGGATCGTTGTCGACGAAGGTCTGCACGGCGGCGCGGTCCTCGGCCTCGACGATCAGCATCGAGCCGATCGGCGAGCCGGCGTCGTCCAGCAGCGGGCCGGCGGCCTTCACGACGCCCGCGCCGTTCAGATAGTCCAGGTGGGTCGGACGGGTGGCCATGCGCGTCTCGAGGGCGCCGGGCTTGTCCTTGCAGTAGACGACGAAGAGGGCCATGCGGTGGTCCTTACCTAACTTAAGCTTCTGATTTCAGGGGACGCGAGAGCAGGCCCGCGATGGCGGCGTCGACCGCGACCTCGCCGGCCAGGATGGCGGCGACGGCCTCGCAGATCGGAACTTCCACGCCGACCTTGCGGGCGAGGGCGCGGACCGCCGGCGCCGAGGCGACGCCTTCGGCCACCGAGACCTTGCCGGCCAGCGCCTGTTCCAGGGTCAGGCCTTGGCCCAGGGCCAGGCCGACGCTCATGTTGCGCGACTGCGGGCTGGAGCAGGTCAGCACCAGGTCGCCCAGGCCGCACAGGCCGGCGACGGTCTCGGGCTTGGCGCCCAGGGTGACGGCCAGGCGGGTCAGTTCGGCGAAGCCGCGGGTGATCACCGTGGCGTGGGCGTTGCGGCCCAGGCCCTTGCCCTCGACGATGCCGCAGGCGATGGCCAGGACGTTCTTCACCGCCCCGCCGGCCTCGGCCCCGATCAGGTCGTTGGCCGTGTAGGGCCGGAAGGTCGGGATGGCGATAGCCTCGGCGATGGCGCGGCCCAGGGCTTCGTCCTCGCAGGCCAGGGTGACGGCGGCGGGCAGGTTCCGGGCCACCTCGCCGGCGAAGCTGGGGCCCGACAGCACCGCGATCGGCGCGCCCGGCAGGGCCTCGGCGGCGACGTCAGTCATCAGCTTCAGCGAGCCTTGCTCGACGCCCTTGGAGCACAGCACGATCGGCGCGCCGGCCTGGTGATGCGGCGCGAAGGCGGTGAGGGCCGCGCGCAGGTGCTGGGCCGGCGCGACGGCCAGGATCAGGTCGCACGTGGCAAGACCAGCCAAGTCGGTGACCGCCTTGATCCCAGGCTCCAGCGCGATGCCAGGCAGGAATACCGCGTTCTCGTGGGCCTCATTGATGGCCGCGACGACCTCGGTCTCGCGGGCCTGGAGGGTGACTTGAAGGCCCGCGCGCGCCGCGACCTGGGCGAGGGCGGTGCCCCAGGCGCCCGCGCCGATGACGCCTACATGCTTGAAGGTCATGCCTTGGCTCCCTTGCGTCCGTAGGCGTTGGCGGGATTGGCCAGCGCTGCCGCCTCGTCCAGCGGCCAGCGCGGACGGGCGACGGCGTCGAGGTCGTCGCTGATCCCCAAGGCCAGCCGCTCGGCCCCGGCCAGGGCGATCATGGCGGCGTTGTCGGTGCAATAGGCCAGCGGCGGGGCGGCGAACGAGAAGCCGTTCTTCTCGCAGTCGGCCAGCAGGGCCGCGCGCACCGCGCCATTGGCGGCCACGCCGCCAGCGACGACGAAGCGCAGCTCGCTCGTGTCGTGGCTGTCTTTGTAGAGCTTCATCGCCCGATCGACCCGCTCGGACAGCTGGCGGGCGATGGCGAACTGGACGGCGGCAGCCAGGTCACGGCGCTCGTCGTCGGCCGTCAGGGTCTCGGCGATCCGGGCAGCGGCGGTCTTGAGGCCCGAGAACGAGAAGTCGCAGTCCTTGCGGCCCAGCAGGGCGCGCGGCAGGGCGTAGCGGGTCGCGTCGCCGCCCACGGCCAGTTTCTCCAGGGCCGGACCACCCGGATAGGGCAGGCCCAGGCTCTTGGCGATCTTGTCGAAGGCCTCGCCGGCCGCGTCGTCGATCGTGGTGCCCAGGCGTTTGCAGGCCCCGACGCCTGAAACTTCCAGCAGCTGACAATGCCCGCCGGAGACCAGCAGCAGCAAAAACGGATAGGCGATGTCGGCGCCCAGGCGGGCCGAGACCGCGTGGCCTTCCAGGTGATTGACGGCCACCAGCGGCACGCCGCGCGCCAGCGATACGGCCTTGCCGAACGCCAGGCCGACCATCACCCCGCCGACCAGGCCGGGACCCGCCGTGGCGGCCACGCCGTTCAGCTGATCAAAGGACAGGCCCGAAGCGCGCATGGCCTCTGCGGCGATGGCGTCGACGGATTCCACGTGAGCGCGGGCGGCGATCTCGGGGACCACGCCGCCGAACGGCGCGTGCATCTCGAACTGGGTGCCGATGATCGAGGACAGCACCGTGACCGTCCCGTCCGCCTCACGGCGCACGACCGAGGCCGCGGTCTCGTCGCAGCTGGTCTCAAGGCCGAGGATGGTGAGACTGGAATCCTTAGGGGTGGTCATTTCTTGCGGGCTTCCCGCCGCTCCTGTAGCAGCGAAGATGAAATCTCGTCTCCGCAGGTAACGTTCCGACCGTGTCCCGGCAACCTCCCATCCGCATCGGCGCGCGCGGCTCCAAGCTCTCCCTGGCCCAGTCGGGCCTGATGCAGGCGCGGATCGCGCATGCGCTGGGCGTCCCGGTGGGCGCTTCGCAGGAAGAGATCGAGGCCGCCGCCCCGCTGATCCCGATCGTCACCAGCGGCGACCGCATCCAGGATCGCCGCCTGATGGAGATCGGCGGCAAGGGCCTCTTCACCAAGGAGATCGAGGAAGCCCTGCTGGACGGCCGCATCGACTGCGCCGTCCACTCGCTGAAGGACATGCCGGCCGAGCTGCCGCCGGGTCTGATCCTGGCCGCGACGCCCGAGCGCGAGGATCCGCGCGACGCCTTCATCAGCAATATCTGCGAGCGGCTGGAAGACCTGCCCAAGGGCGCGCGCCTGGGCACAGCCTCGCTGCGTCGCCAGGCCCAGGCCCTGCACGTGCGGCCCGACCTCGAGATCGTCATGCTGCGCGGCAATGTCGACACGCGCCTCGCCAAGCTGGAGCGCGGCGAGGCCGACGCCATCCTGCTGGCCCAGTCGGGCCTGAACCGCCTGGGCCTGGGCCACGTCACCAAGAGCTGGCTCGACCCCGACGCCGCCCCACCGGCCCCGGGCCAGGGCGCGCTGGTCATCGAGACCCGTCTCGAAGACGCCCACGCCCCATGGCTGCAGGCCGTCAGCTGCCGCGAGACCACCATCGCCGTCGCCGCCGAGCGTGGCGCCCTCTATGCGCTGGAAGGCTCGTGCCGCACGGCCATCGGCGCGCGCGCGGTGCTGGACGGGACGCGGCTGACGATGATCGTCGAGGCCCTGACCCCGGACGGGGCTCAGCGCTTCCGCCGCCACGGCGAGACGACCCTGTCGGGCGCCAACGACATCGCCGAGGCCCGCGAACTGGGCCTCAAGCTCGGCGCCGAGGTCCGCGCCGAGGGCGGCGACGCCATCCTGCTGCCGGAGTAACGGCATGAACGCGGGCGCGCCGGTCTGGATCACCCGCGCCCGTCCCGGCGCCCTGGCCACGGCCGAGCGCGTGCGGGCCCTGGGCTTTGACGCCATCGTCGACCCGCTGCTGGCGGTCGAGACCCTGGACGCCGAAATCGACCTCTCCCACATCGCCGCCCTGGCCTTCACCAGCGCCAACGGCGTCGAGGCCTTCGCGCGGCTGTCGGACGCGCGCGGTCTGCCGGTGTTCGCCGTCGGGCGGGCCACCGCGCGGGCGGCGGAGGGACAGGGGTTCGCCTCGGTCTCCAGCGCCGACGGCGATGTCGAGGACCTGTGCGACCTGATCGCTGCCGGCGCCGCCGGGATCGTGCTGTGGGCCGGGGCCAAGGAACCGGCCGGCGACCTCGTCGGCATGCTGCGCGGCTGCGGGGTGATGGCCAAGGGCGTCAGCGTCTATGAGACGCTGGAGCGCGCGCCGTCCGAAGAGACCCTTGTCCGGCTGGAGGCTCCGCTGACGACGCTGGTCCACTCGCCCCGCGCGGCGCGTGTGCTGGCGGCGCATCTGCGAGAGCGACCGGCTCCAAACCTGCGGGTCTTGTGTCTCTCTGAAGCGGTCGCCGCGCCGCTGAGCGGCCTCGCCAGCGTGACCTTCGCGCCGCGTCCGGACGAATCCGCGCTGCTGGACCTGCTCTCAGCTTAAGCCTGACGTTGCGCGGCGCGGCGGCGTGGGGCACGAATGGACGCCATGAACGCCGCTCCCGATCCCGCTGAAATCGTCGCGCCCAGCGATCCGGCGCTGTATGCCCGCCGACGAGTCATGGGGCCGGGCGTCTGGCTGTGGCTGGTGCTGTGCGTGCTGTGCATCGCCCTGGGGGCCGGCGTCGCCCACTACGGCCCGACCCTGTTCAAGTCCAAGGACAGACCGGCCGATGGCGCGGTCTCGGCCGCGCCCAGCGCCCGCCCGGTCGCCGATCGTGTCGCCACGGGCTCGGCCCTACCGGTCGAGAACGGCGACACCGCCGTCGCCCCGCCCGCCGCCGACGTCGAGCGCCTGGACGGCCGAATCACTGCCCTGGAGAGCGGCCAGAAGAACGTCACCGACGCCGCCGTGGCCGCCCTGGCCGTCTCGGCCCTGGCCGAAGCCGCCGAGACCTCGCGCCCGTTCGGCCAGGAGCTGGCCGGCCTGCAGCGCGTGCTGGCCCCGTCGCCGGACCTGCGCGCCCTGGAGAGCCTGTCCGAGCGCGGCGCCCCGACCCGCGCGGGCCTGGCCATCCAGTTCGGCAACCTGGCCGGCCGCGCCGCCAGCGCCGCCCGCAATCCCGGCGCCGACGCCGACCTGTTCTCGCGGATCCGCTACGCCCTGGCCAGCATCGTCTCGATCCGCCATGTCGGCTCGACCAAGGGCGCGACGCCGGACGCCATGCTGGCCCGCGCCCAAGCCCTGCTGGACGACGGCGACATCGAGGGCGCGGTCCAGGCGCTGGACGCCCTGCCGGATCCGGCCCGCGAGGTGCTGGCCCCGTGGTTCAACGCCGCCGGCCGTCGCATCGAGATCGACCGCCACGTGGCCGCCATCCGCGCGGACGCCCTAGCCGGGCTGTCGCGCGTCTCGCGGACGGCGCCATGACGCGCGTCGCCTTCGCCCTCTTCCTGGTCGCCGCCGTCGCGGTCGGGGTCCTGGCCCTGACCGGCGAGCCCGGTCGCGCGGCGCTGGAGTGGATGGGCTGGCGCATCGAGATGACCGCCGCCACGGCGGCCCTGCTGACCCTGTTCTCAGCCCTGCTGTTCACCCTGCTGTGGCGCGGGATCATCTGGATCGTCGAGGCTCCCCGCCGCGCCGCCCGCGCCCGCGCCGAGGCCAAGCGCAAGCAGGCCATCGAGGCCCTGTCGCGCGGCTTTCTCGCTGTCGCCGCCGGTGACGGCTCCGAGGCCCGCCGCCTGGCCCAGAAATCCGCCGAGCTGGCCGAGGACGCCCCGGCGCTGGTCCGCGTGCTGGCCGCCCAGGCCGCCGAGGCCGCCGGCGATCGCGGCGCGGCCAAGAGCGCCTACAACGCCATGCTGGGTTTCCCGGAGATGCGCCTGGCGGGCCTGCGCGGCCTGATGCAGGCGGCCCAGGCCGAGGGCGACAAGGCCGCCGCCGTCCGTCATGCCGAGACCGCCTATGGCTTGGCCCGCACCGCCCGTTGGGCTTGGCGCGCCCTGCTGGAGGCCCGCCTGGAAGCCGGCGACTGGGCCGCGGCGCTGGACCTCGTCCAAGGCGCCCTGGAACGCAAAATCGTCTCGCCCGCCGTGGCCGACCGCAGCCGCGCGGCTCTGCTCGCGGCCTCGGCGGCGAGCCTCGAAGAATCCCTCGACCCCAAGGCCCGCGCCCAGGCGCTGGACTTCGCGACCCAGTCGGTGAAGCTGAAACCCGACTTCGCGCCTGGCGTGGTCATGGCCGCCCGCCTGCTGGCCGATGACGGCAAGGTCGCCAAGGCCGGCCAGCTGATCGAAGCCGCCTGGAAGGCTGAGCCGCATCCGGCCCTGTGGCTGGCCTATCGTGATCTGAAGACCAACGAGCTCCCCAAGGCCCGCGCCCAGCGTCTGGCCGCCCTGGCCGCCATGAAGCCCGAGGCCCGCGAGAGCCGCATGCTGCGTGTCGAGAGCGCCCTGATCGGCGGCGACCCCATCGCCGCCCGCGCCGCCGCCCGTCTGCTGGACGAGGAAGCTCCGACCGCTCGCTTCGCCGGCCTGATGGCTCGCGTCGCCGCCGCCAACGGCGAGGCCGACGAGGCCCGCGCCTGGATCGCCCGCGGCGTCGAGGCCCCGCAGGAGCCGGACTGGTCCGATCTCGACCCGGAAGGTCGCGCCTTCGCCTATCAGCGCGAGGACTGGGCTCGCCTGGCGTCCAGCTACGCCGAGACCGGCCAGCTGATCCATCCGCGCCATGAGCGGCGCGAGCGGACGATGAACGACCTGCCCGAGATCCCCTCGGCCTATTCGGACTATGCCGAATCGACGCCGTTCATCCGCGCGGCCGAGACCGGCGGGCCCATGATCCCCATTCCGGACGACCCTGGAATCTTCGACGCGCCGCCGATTTCCGACCCTCCGGAAGGTGGTCCGGCGCCAAGACGCAATTCTGGTGCAAGACGACGCTTGGCAAGTGGCTCGCGTCCCGCTAAGTAGGCGCTCCTCGCGGTCGGACCCTGGTTCGAAGCGACGTGGGCCGCTTTAGCTCAGCTGGTAGAGCACATCATTCGTAATGATGGGGTCAGGTGTTCGAGTCACCTAAGCGGCACCACCACTTCTCCTTCTTCTGAAATTCGGAACTCGCTTCCCGACGGCTCCGTTCGTGTCTCGAAGGAGTTTCGCCATGTCCCAATCCGTCGATAACGACACCGCCCTCGAGGAGGTCATGACCTTCCTCGACTCGCCGCCCGAGCCGGGTTCGGCCGACGATGAGCGGTTCGGGGAGCGCCTGCGGCAGGTGATCGCGGCGTCGATCCCGCTGGACGAGGGCGAGGATCCGGAGGATGCGCCGACCTTGCAGTTGGATGACGCGTTCCGGAGCAAGCTGGAGAAGGTGGCTCGGGAGCGCGGCGGGTCTTACTTCGGCGACCACCCGGACGGCATCGGCCCGACGCTGGGCATGGACGTGAGTAAGTCCTAGTCGTCCCAGCCTTTGCGTTTCTTCTTCTTGCCCAGGGCGAAGATGCCTGGATAGGGGCCTTTGCCGATGCGGTAGAGGCACCAGTCGTCGTCCTTGGCGCAGTCGCCGTCGAAGGCGGCCTTCTTGTCCGGATCGATGGCGGCGTACATCGGGGCGGTGCGGGAGCGCACGCCGTCGGCTTCGGCGCAGGCGGCTTTCTGGTCGCGGTTCAGGCCGGCCGTCTTCTCGTGTCGGCAGCCGAGGCTTTCACGCAGGCTGTCGCGGGTCTGGTCGCTCTGTTCGACCAGCTTGCGGGCGGTGAAGCCGGGCGGAGCGACGATGGCCGGCGGGCCGGAGGGCTTGGCGACCACGGGCGGGGCCGGGATAGCGGCAAGCGGCGGTGGGGTAGCGCTGGGGCGAATAGGCGCCGGCGTCGCGGGAGCGGCCTTCGGCGTTTCCGCGCGTGGCGAGGGCGCGTCCAGCAGTTCGGCTTCGATGACCGGCGGCTCGACCAGCTGGGGCATCCAGTGCGCGCCGGAGACCAGGGCCAGCAGCACCAAGGCGTGGGCGGCCAGGATCAGCGCCAGGATCGCCAGATCCCGCCCAAAGGATTGGCTTTTGGGCCGTCGCCACGTCTCGTTGGCGATCGCCATGCCCAAAGTCGCTACTCCGCTACGCTGGAGAGGTCGGTACGCGCGGGGTGCGTTACAAGCACGGCCGTTTCGGACAAGAAAAAGGCCCGGTGTTTCCACCGGGCCTTCTCTTTTATCAGCGATGGGGTGGAGCTTACGCCGCCGCCTTCGCCTTGACGCCGAAGCGGCCGTAGAAGGTTTCGCCCTTTTCGGCCATCTCGCGCAGCAGAGCCGGCGGGGCGAAGCGCTTGCCGTACTGCTGGGCCAGACGATCACAGGTCTCGACGAAGGCCTTGGCGCCCACGCCGTCGATTAGGCTGATCGGGCCGCCGGTCCAGGGTGCGAAGCCCCAGCCCAGGATGGCGCCGACATCGGCCTCGCGCGGGTCGACGATGACGCCTTCCTCGAAGCAGCGGGCGGCTTCGACGGCCTGGCGGTACAGCAGGCGCGTGCGGATCTCCTGGATCAGCGTCGCGTCGGCGTCCGTGGTCGTCACCGGGGCGAGGTCAGAAAGGCCCTTCCACAGGGTCTTCTGGCCGTTCTCCGGATAGTCGTAGAAGCCCTTGCCGTTCTTGCGGCCCAGGCGACCCAGCTCGACGACCATCTTCTCCAGGACGGGCGCGAACGGACGTTCCTCGTACTTGTCGCCGAGGTCCTTCTTGGTCTGCTCGCCGATCTTGTAGGAGAGGTCCAGAGCGACGTCGTCGTTCATCTCCAGCGGACCACGCGGCATGCCCGTGGCGCGGCCGACATTGTCGATGATGGCGGGCGCGATGCCCTCGGCCATCATCTCCAGGCCTTCCTGCACGAAGGTGCCGAAGCAGCGCGACGTGTAGAAGCCGCGGCTGTCGTTGACGACGATCGGGGTCTTCTTGATCTTCAGGACGTAGTCGATCGACTTGGCCAGGGCTTCCTGGCTGGTCTGCTCGCCCATGATGATCTCGACCAGGCCCATCTTGTCGACCGGCGAGAAGAAGTGGATGCCGATGAACGAGGCCGGACGGACACTGGCCTTGGCCAGGCCGGTGATCGGCAGGGTCGAGGTGTTGGAGCCGAAGATGGCGGTCTCGGCCAGTTCGGCCTCGGCCTTCTTGGTGACGTCGGCCTTCACTTCGCGGTTCTCGAACACGGCCTCGACGACCAGGTCCGAACCCTTGACCAAGCTGTAGTCGGTAGTCGGGGTGATCAGGGCCAGGATGGCGTCGCCCTTTTCCTGGGTCAGCTTGCCGCGCGAGACGGCCTTCTTCACCAGGCCCTCGGCATAGGCCTTTCCCTTGTCGGCGGCTTCCTGCGTCTGGTCGATCAGCACGCTCTCGATGCCGGCCATGGCTTGGACATAGGCGATACCCGCGCCCATCATGCCGGCGCCCAGGACGGCGACCTTCTTGACGTCGTAGTGCGGGACATTGGCCGGGCGGCCCGAGCCCTTGCCCAGCTCTTGCAGGCTGAGGAACAGGGTGCGGATCATGCCCTTGGCCTGGGGCGTCATCATCGTCTTCAGGAAGTAGCGGGTCTCGATCCGCAGGGCGGCGTCGAACGGCACCTGCGTGCCTTCATAGACCGCCTTCATGATGTTCAGCTGGGCCGGGTAGTTGCCATAGGTCTGCTTGCGCAGCATGGCGTTGCCCATGATGAAGACCTGGCTGCCGGTCGGGGTGTAGGGACCGCCGCCCGGGAGCTTGAACTCCTTCTTGTCCCACAGCGCGACCGGGTCGCCCTTGGTCTTGACCCAGGTCTTGGCGGCTTCCACCACCTGATCGGCCGGGACGACCTCGTGCACGACCTTGTTGGCCAGGGCCTCGGCCGGCTTCATCGACTTGCCTTCCAGCAGGTACGGCGCGGCGGCCATCACGCCCATCAGGCGCGGCAGGCGCTGGGTGCCGCCGGCGCCCGGCAGCAGGCCGACCTTGGCTTCCGGCAGGGCCAGCTGGATCTTCGGATTGTCGGCGACCACGCGGTAATGGCAGGCCAGCGTGATCTCGAGACCGCCGCCCATGGCCAGGCCGTTGATGGCCGCGGCCACCGGCTTGCCGCAGGTTTCCAGGGCGCGGAACGCCTTGTTCAGGGCGAAGCCGGCCTCGAAGGCGGCCTTCAGGCCCTCTTCGCCCGGCTTGCCGCCGCCCAGGCCACCCGAACCGCCGAGTTCACCGAGGTCGGCGCCGGCGCAGAAGCCGCTGGCCTTGCCCGAGGTGATGACGGCGCCCTTGATGGCGGCGTCCGACTTGATGGTCTCGACCACCTCGCCGATTTCCTTGATGACCGAAGCGGTCAGGGTGTTCATCGAGCGGCCGGGCACGTCGAAGGTGACCAGGGCCACGCCGTCGGAATCGACCTCGATCTTGAAGTTTTCCATGGTGTTAGCTCCTAGGCCTTAGACGCGTTCGATGACGGTGGCGGTGCCCATGCCGGCGCCGACGCACAGGGTGATCAGGGCGGTTTCCTTGTCCGAGCGTTCCAGCTCGTCGACCATGGTGCCCAGGATCATGGCGCCGGTGGCGCCCAGGGGGTGGCCCATGGCGATGGCGCCGCCGTTCACGTTCATCTTGTCATGCGGGATGTTCAGGGCCTGCATCATGCGCAGGACGACGGCGGCGAAGGCTTCGTTCAGCTCGTAGAGGTCGATGTCGGAGACCTCCATCTTCAGCTTCTTCAGCAGCTTCTCGGTGACCAGCGACGGGCCCGTCAGCATGATCGAGGGCTCCGAGCCGATCGAGGCGGCGCCCTTGATACGGGCGCGGGCTTTCAGACCCAGGGCCTCGCCCATTTCCTTGGTGCCGATCAGGACGCCGGCGGCGCCGTCGACGATGCCCGAGCTGTTGCCGGCGTGGTGGACGTGATTGACCTTTTCCACCTGCGGATAGCGCTGGGTGACGACGGCGTCGAAGGCCATGTCGCCCATGCCCTGGAACGAGGGGTTCAGCGAGGCCAGGGTCTGCATGGTGGTCGAGCCGCGAACGGTCTCGTCATGGTCCAGGATGGTGATGCCCAGCTGGTCCTTCACGCCCACGACCGACTTCTTGAAGCGGCCATCGGCCCACGAGGCGGCGGCGCGCTTCTGGCTCTCGACGGCATAGGCGTCGACGTCGTCGCGGCTGAAGCCGTACAGCGAGGCGATCAGGTCGGCCGAGACGCCCTGCGGGGCGAAATAGGTCTTGAAGGCCGAGGACGGGTCGGTCGGCCAGGCGCCGCCGTCGCTGCCCATCGGCACGCGGCTCATGCTCTCGACGCCGCCGCCGATGGCCAGGTTGGCTTCGCCCGAGGCGACCTTGGCGGCGGCCATGTTCACGGCTTCCAGGCCCGAGGCGCAGAAGCGGTTGATCTGCACGCCGGCGACGCTCTCGGCGTAGTCGGCGGTCAGGACGGCGGTGCGGGCGATGTCCGAACCTTGCTCACCAACCGGGGCGACGCAGCCCAGCACGACGTCGTCGACGTACGAGGTGTCGAGGTTGTTGCGGTCGCGGATGGCTTCCAGGACCTGGGTGGCCAGCGACAGGGCGGTGATCTCGTGCAGAGACCCGTCCTTCTTACCCTTGCCGCGCGGGGTGCGCACGGCGTCGAAGATGTAAGCGTCAGCCATGGAATGGCTCCTTCCTGCGAAGCGATGTTCGTGTCGTTGAAAGCGGGCTGTGGACCCGGCTTATTGTTTCCAGTTGCCGATCGGGTAGGTGCCGATCGGTTCGCATTTGAGGCCGCTGGCGGCGGCCTTGGCGCGGTAATAAACGCGCTTGCCGAACGTCGGCGGCGGCAGCGAACAGGCGGTGAAGCCCGAGGTCGTGACCTCCAGCTTCCACTCGGCGATCTTGGAGCGCAGCAGGGTCTGGCAGATGTCCTTGCCAGCCGGCGTCAGCGGCAGCTTGAAGGCGCCGGGTTGGGCGCGCTTGCCGACCAGCTCGCCGGAATAGGTCAGCGGGCGCGGGCCCTGGACGGCGCGCACGCAGACCACGGCCGAACGGTCTTCGGTCGGCGCGGCGGCGGGGCCGGCCAACAGGGCGATGAGGGTCAGTACGATCACAGCGTCCTCGCGATCAGGAGTTTCATGATCTCGTTCGTGCCGCCGTAGATGCGCTGGATGCGGCTGTCCTTGTACATGCGCGCGATCGGGTACTCGTTCATGAAGCCGTAGCCGCCGAACAGCTGCAGGCAGCGGTCGACGATCTTGTTCTCCAGGTCGCTGACCCAGTACTTAGCCATCGAGGCGGTGGCGGCGTCGAGCTTGCCCTCGAGATGCTGGCCGATGCAGTGATTGACGAAGACCTTGGCGACGGTCGCCTCGGTCTTGCACTTGGCCAGGACGAACTGGGTGTTCTGGAAGTCGATGATCGCCTTGCCGAAGGCCTGGCGCTGCTTGACGTAGTCGATGGTCAGCTCAAGGGCGCGCTCGATGGTCGCCATGCCCTGAACGGCGATGTTCAGGCGCTCCTGAGGCAGCTGGCCCATCAGCTGGAAGAAGCCTTGGCCTTCGTCGGCGCCCAGCAGGTTCTCGGTCGGCACCTTCACGTCGTTGAAGAAGAGCTCCGAGGTGTCCTGGGCCTCGTGACCCAGCTTGTCGAGGTTGCGGCCGCGTTCGAAGCCTTCGGCGCCGTCGGTCTCGACGATCATCAGCGAGGTGCCGCGCGCGCCGCCCGTCACGTCGGTCTTGGCGACGACGATGATCAGGTTGGCGGTCTGGCCGTTGGTGATGAAGGTCTTGGAGCCGTTGATGACGTACTGGTTGCCGGACTTCTTGGCGGTGGTCTTGATGCCTTGCAGGTCCGAACCAGCGCCAGGCTCGGTCATGGCGATGGCGCCGACCAGCTCGCCGGTGGCCAGGCGCGGCAGCCAGCGCTGCTTTTGCTCCTCGGTGCCGTAGTGGAAGATGTACGGCATGACGATGGCGTTGTGCAGGCTGATGCCGAAGCCGTCGACGCCCTTCAGGCCCAGCTGCTCCATCAGCACGACCTCGTGGCGATAGTCGCCGCCGGCCCCGCCATATTGGTCGGACGTGGAGAGGCCGAGCAGGCCGGCCTCTCCAGACTTGGTCCACATGTCGCGATCGACGCAGTGGTTCTTGCGCCACTTCGCGACCGTCGCCTCAGGCGCGTGCTCATCGAAGAACTTGCCCACCGCGTCCTCGAAGATCGCGATGTCCTCTTCGGCCATGAAGGCGGGTTTTTCGACGTTGAGCACGCTCATGATCAGAAGGCCTCCGCGGGCAGCGCCATCAGGGTCGCCGAGCCGGTCTTCAGCTTGGCCAGGTGTGCCCCGGCGTCAGGCAAGACGCGTTCGATGAAATAGCGACCGGTGACCAGCTTGGTCGTGAAGAACGGGTCGGACGAGCCGGTCGCGATCTTGGCGTTGGCCGCCTTGGCCATCAGCGCCCACATGTACGCCAGGCCCGTGAGGCCGAAGAGGTGCATGTAGTCGGTCGAGGCCGCGCCGGCGTTGTCAGGGTTCTGCAGGCCGTTCTGCATCAGCCACATGGTGCCGTCCTGCAGCTGGGCCTTCACGCCCGACAGGGCTTCGATGAAGGGTTTCAGCTCGGCGTCGGCGTCGTTCTCGCCGATGAACTGGTCGACTTCCTGGAAGAAGGTCATGACCGCGCGACCGCCCTTGGCGGCCAGCTTGCGGCCGACCAGGTCCAGAGCCTGGACGCCATTGGTGCCTTCGTAGATCAGGGCGATACGGCAATCGCGCATGAACTGGCTGACCGGGAAGTGTTCGGTGAAGCCGCTGCCGCCGTGCACCTGCACCGCGTTCGAGCAGACCTCGAAGCCCTTGTCCGTCAGGTAGCCTTTCAGCACCGGCGTCATCAGGCCCATGTAATCCGAGGACTTTTCACGCACCGCCGCGTCCGGGTGGACGTGCGACAGGTCGCCGTGCAGGGCGGTCCAGAACAGGAAGGCGCGACCGCCTTCGATCAGGGCCTTGCTCTCCAGCAGCATGCGGCGGACGTCCGGGTGGACGATGATCGGGTCGGCCGGGCCGTCGGCGTTCTTCGGGCCGGTCAGCGAGCGGCCTTGCAGGCGGTCCTTGGCGAAGGCGACGGCGGCTTGATACGCCGCTTCGCCCTGGGCCACGCCCTGCATGCCGACGCCCAGACGCGCCTCGTTCATCATGACGAACATGATCTTGAGGCCCGAATTCTCCTCGCCGATCAGATAGCCCTCGGCGTCGTCGTACTGCATGACGCAGGTGGCGTTGCCGTGGATGCCCATCTTCTCTTCCAGGCCGACGCACTTGACGCCCTGGTTGCGCTCGCCGACCGAGCCGTCCTCCTTGGGGAAGAACTTCGGCACGATGAAGAGCGAGATGCCCTTCACGCCGGCCGGAGCGCCCTCGATGCGGGCCAGCACCAGGTGGACGATGTTGTCCGACATGTCGTGCTCGCCGGCGCTGATCCAGATCTTCTGGCCGGTGATCTTGTAGCTGCCGTTCGCCTGCGGGACCGCCTTGGTGCGCAGCAGGCCCAGGTCCGTGCCGCAGTGCGGCTCGGTCAGGTTCATGGTGCCGGTCCATTCGCCGGTGACCATCTTGGGCAGGTAGGTCTGCTTCTGGTCGTCCGAACCGCCCGTGTGGATGGCCGAATAGGCGCCGTGGGCCAGGCCCGGATACATCGAGAACGCCATGTTGGCCGAGCTCGACATCTCGCTGAAGGCCAGGTTGACGACGTGCGGCAGGCCCTGGCCGCCATAGGCCGGGTCCGAGCCCAGGCCCGTCCAGCCGCCCTCGCACAGCTGCTTGTAGGCGTCCTTGAAGCCCGGCGGGGTGGTGACGACGTTGGTGGCCGGGTCCAGCTTGCAGCCGTTCTTGTCGCCGACCGTGTTCAGCGGAGCCAGCACCTCGCCGGTGAACTGGGCGGCGGCGTCCAGGATCTGCTCGACGACGTCGAACGGTGCGTCCGAGAAGCCGGGCAGGTCGCCGTGCTGATCGATGTTGAGCACGTCGCGCAGGATGAACGCGTGATCGCGAACGGGCGGCTGGTAGGTCATGAAACGGTCCTGGCTAGGATCGGGAGGAGGAACAGGTGTGCGTCCGCCCTCTGCCGCGCGTCTTGCACGTAAGAGGGCGTCGCGAAGGTCTTACTTGCCCAGCATCGCTTCGGCGTGACCGTCCAGGCGGGCGCGCAGCACCTGCTCGTAGTCGGCCGCGCGGGGCAGCAGGTCGGGGCGGATCTCGGCGAGGCGCTTTTCGAGGCGGTTGCAGGCCTCGCGCAGCTCGATCAGGGCGTTGTCGATGTCTTCGCGCTGTTGCTCCAGCGCATTGGCGCGTTCGCGGAACTTCTTCAGCGAGCGGGCCATCTGCGCGGCTCCCTCGTCGTTCTCGTCATAGAGATCGAGAAGTTCGCGGATCTCGGTCAGCGACAGGCCCACGCGCTTGCCGCGCAGGATCAGCTGCAGGCGGACGCGGTCCTTGTGGGAATAGACGCGGTTCAGGCCCTCGCGGGCCGGATTCAGCAGGCCCTTGTCTTCGTAGAAGCGCAGGGCGCGCGGGGTAGCCTTAAATTCGTTGCAGAGCTGGCGGATCGTAAAGGTCCGCTCTGGGCGTCGCAGGTCGGCCATGGGTTGAAACCTCCCGGAAAGTGGGCCCGGCTACTGCGGCCGGGCCGCTTGGTTATCGACGATCACCCTAAACCCGATATCGGGCGACCGTCAACGCTTACGTAAACGTCAACTTGTCGATAGCCGATAGGTTTACTTTCCTAGGGTTGCAGGCGTACTTTCCTAGGGAAGGCCGAGCGCAAGGAGACGCCGCGATGGCGACCCTCTCTCACGGCGAAATCTGGCGCGCCATCGACGCGCTGGCCGAGCGGTTCGACATGACGCCGTCGGCCATGGCCCGGATGGCGGGCCTGGACCCGACCAGCTTCAACCGCTCCAAGCGGGGTTCGAGCGAACCCGACAGCCGGCCGCGCTGGCCCTCGACCGAGAGCCTGGCCAAGCTGCTGGAGGCGACGGGGGTCAATTTTTCGGAATTCGCGGCCCTGACCGAACAGGCGCCGGTGCGCACGCCGGGACGGCGCGGGGCGCCGCTGATCGGGTTGGATCAGGCGGGACGGGACGGCTTCTTCGACGAGGCGGGCCTGCCGGTCGGCGCCGGATGGGACGAGGTCTCCGCGCCGGATCTCGGCGAGGGCCTCTTCGCGCTGGAGGTCTCGGGGAGCGCGCTGGCCCCGGTCTATCGCGACGGCGATCGGCTCTTGGTCTCGCCCACCGTCGAGCCGCGCAAAGGCGACCGCGTGGTGGCGCGGACGAGCGCGGGCGAGGTGCTGGTGCGGGAGCTGGGCCGGGTGACGGCCAGGACGATCGAGCTCTTGCCGCTAGGCTTTCTTGGTGGCGGGTCCGGCGACGATCGCCTGCTGTCGCGGGACGAGGTCGCCTGGATCGCTCGGATCGTCTGGGTCAGCCAGTAAGGCCGACCCTGAATAGCCGAATTAGGTGCGCGGGCAGCTGGCGTGGGTGTCGAGCAGCCAGGCGATCAGCGGACCGGCCGACGGATCCTCGCACGACACGTCCAGGCGGTACGACGCCCAGGTATCGTTATGCGCGGCCTCGACGTGAGCGTCGGGGAACTGTTGGACAATGCCGCCCAGCAAGGAATCGAATTCGGTGCGGTCGGCAGGGCGAAGCGTGAACGAAGCCATTGGAATAACCTTGATGACTAAATCTTGGTTCTGATGGTCGCAGCCTAGACTCCGAAAGGTGGGCGGACCCTTAATAGCGAATTCAGACTTCGTTCATTTGCGGAGACACGGTGTCGCAGGTCGCGAGGATTCATCCGCTAGGGGCAACGAGCGCTGTTCAGATTCTTCTCTTCGGCGAAGCTTCGCGTCACGCCATAGCGGCGGCGACGCTCGTCGAGTTGTTCTGGATCCTCGATCGGCAGCGGTTCCCACACGCCCTTTGACTTGCACGCGCCCTGGAAACCGAAGCGCAGCGGCTTGCCGGCCTGGGCCGCCCAGCGGTCGTACATGTAGGGGAAGAAGCCGCGATCGCTCTCGCCGGCTTCGACCAGCGGTTCGAGCAGGGCGATCATCTCGCCCTTGAAGGCGACGTCCGCGTCGGCATGCTGGACGATCAGCTGGGCGGCCTTGTCGGCCTCGGCGCCGTCACGGCTGATCGTGAACCAGCCGCGCCGCGCGATGACGGGTTTCAGCCAGGTGCGGCTCTGTATATCGGCATTGGTCGCATCGACGGCGACCATGGCTCGGTAGAGGCGCATCGCCAGGGGCGAGATGCCGGCGTTGACCAGTCCGGGGCGCAGGCCGTCCCGCGCCGCCTGTTCGACGGCGACGATGCGGAAAAGCTCCGCGACCGTCGGGTCCGTGGCCTTTCGCGCATTGGCCAGTTGAGTGGTCGCCGCCGGAAAGCCGCCGACGGGCAAGACGCCCGTGGCCATCAGGGCCTTTATCGCCGAGACGCGACGCGCATTGGCGTCCCGCGCCTGCCGGCAGGCGGACCGCCAGGCTTCGTCCGAGATCGCAGCCTTCTCACGCGCGATGGCGGCCCAGTCCGCATAGGCCTTGTCGACGCCGAGGCAGGCGGTGATCTCGGCCGGCGACACGGTCAGGGCGGCGGCGGCCGCGATGATGGCGAGCAAAGAAAAAACCCCCGAAACGCCGAGCGCTCCGGGGGATCATTCTAGATCATCTGACGATTGTAAATCGTGCTTAGCCCAGCTTCTCTTCGATCAGCGCGATCGTCCGGTCGATGCCGAAGATCGCCGCGAACGAGCCGAAGCGGGGGCCTTGGCTCTGGCCGAGGAGAACCTCGTACAGGGCCTGGAACCAGGCGCGCAGCGGGTCGAAGCCGTGGGTCTTGCCGACCTCGAACACCTCGTTCTGGATCAGCTCGGCGTCCGGGGCGTCGGCCGGCATGGCCTTCAGCTTGGCCAGCAGGTCCAGCATCGCGGCGCGCTCCTGGTCGGTCGGGGCGCGAAAGGTCTTCGTGGGTTTGACGAAGTCCTCGTAGTAATTGATCGCGTAGCCGGCCAGGCGGTCCAGCAGCGGCTGGGTCTCCGGCGAGGCGCCGGGGATGTAGCGCGACAGGAAGCCCCAGAGGATTTCCTTGGTCGAGGCGTCGGCGGCCGACACCAGGTTCAGCATCAGGCTGAACGACACCGGCGAACCCTGCTCGGGCGGCTTGCCCGAGTGGATGTGCCAGACGGGGTTGTCCAGCTGCTTGGCCGGTTCCTGGCGGCCGAACGCATCCAGCTGCTGCAGATATTCGTCCGTCGCCTTGGGGATGACGTCGAAATAGAGCTTCTTGGCCGACTTGGGGCTCTGGAACATGTAGTACGACAGGCTCTCCGGCGCGCCGTAGCGCAGCCAGTCCTCCATCGACAGGCCATTGCCCTTGGACTTGGAGATCTTCTGGTTGTTCTCGTCCAGGAAGAGCTCGTAGTTGAAGCCTTCGGGCGGTACGCCACCCAGGGCCTTGCAGATCGCGCCCGAGGCCTTGACCGAGTCGATCAGATCCTTGCCCGACATCTCGTAGTCGACGCCCAGAGCCGTCCAGCGCATGGCCCAGTCGGGCTTCCACTGCATCTTCACGTGGCCGCCGGTGACCGGGACCTCGACCTTGGAGCCGTCTTCATCCTCGAAGACGATCGTGCCCTTCTCGACATTGCGCTCCAGGGTCGGGACCTGCAGCACCTTGCCGGTGGTGGGGCTGACCGGGAGGAACGGCGAATAGGTGGCGCGGCGCTCTTCGCCCAGGGTCGGCAGCATGACCTTCTGGATGGCGTCGAAGCGCTCCAGGGCGGTCAGCAGGGTCGCGTCGAACAGGCCGCTCTTGTAGCACTCGGTGGACGAGACGAACTCGTACTCGAAGCCGAAGCCGTCCAGGAACGCGCGCAGGCGGGCGTTGTTGTGGGCGCCAAAGCTGTCGTGGGTGCCGAACGGGTCGCGGACGACCGTCAGCGGCTTGCCCAGGTCCTCGATCAGCGGCTGCTTGTTCTCGATGTTGTCGGGAACCTTGCGCAGGCCGTCCATGTCGTCGCTGAAGGCGATCAGGCGGGTCGGGATGTGGTCGTCGACCAGCGCGCGGAAGGCCTGGCGCACCATGGTCGTGCGCGCCACTTCGCCGAACGTGCCCAGGTGCGGCAGGCCCGACGGACCATAGCCGGTCTCGAAGATCACGGCTTTCGCCAGCGCCGGATAGGCTTTCACCGCCTCGTCCGCCTTGCCGGCGTCGATCAGGGCTTTCGCCGCGTCTTGATCGGCGCGGTCGGGGAGGCGCACGCGCAGGACGCGGGCGATGGTGGCGCGCGCCTGCTCGAACGGCCAGGAGCGGGCTTCGCGGGCGAGGGGGGAGAGGCCTTCAAACATGCGGGGCGTATAAACGCTGGAGCGTCAGAGGGCTACCCCGCGAGAGCCCCCGCCACGACCTCGCGCGCCTCGGCTTGCACCTGTTTCAGATGATCCGGGCCCAAGAACGACTCCGCATAGACCTTGTAGACGTCCTCGGTGCCGGACGGCCGGGCGGCGAACCAAGCGTTCTGCGTGCAGACCTTCAGGCCGCCGATCGCCTCGCCGTTGCCGGGGGCGTTGGTGAGGATGGCGGTGATCTCTTCGTCGGCCAGGGTCTTGGCGCTGACGTCGCTGGGGCTGAGCTTGCCCAGGCGGGCCTTCTCTTCACGGCTCGCGGGCGCATCGACGCGGGCATAGGCCGGGGCGTCGTACTTGGCGGTCAGGTCGGCGTAGAGCTGGCTGGCGCTCTGGCCGGTCTTGGCCTGGATCTCGGCGGCCAGCAAAGCCAGCTGCAGGCCGTCCTTGTCGGTGGTCCAGACGCTGCCGTCGTGGCGCAGGAAGGCGGCGCCGGCCGACTCCTCGCCGCCGAAGCCGACCGTGCCGTCCAGCAGGCCGGGCACGAAATACTTGAAGCCGACCGGCACCTCGAGCAGGCGACGGCCCAGGCCCGCGACCACGCGATCGATCATCGACGACGAGACCAGGGTCTTGCCGACCGCGACGTCCGCGCCCCAGCCGGGACGGTGGGTGAACAGGTACGAGATCGCAGCGGCCAGGTAGTGGTTGGGGTTTATCAGCCCGCCGTCGGGCGTGACGATGCCGTGGCGGTCGGCGTCGGCGTCGTTGCCGGTGGCCACATCGTAGGCCGCGCCGCCCTTCATGATCTCAATCAGATTGGCCATGGCCGAGCTCGACGAGCAGTCCATGCGGATCTTGCCGTCGGTGTCGAGCGGCATGAACGCCCAGCGCGGATCGACCGCCTGGTTGACCACGGTCAGGTTCAGCTTGTGGCGCTCGGCGATCGCGCCCCAGTAGGCGACGGCCGCGCCGCCCAGCGGGTCGGCGCCGATGCGCACGCCGGCCGCGCGGATGGTCTCCATGTCGATGACGCTGGGCAGGTCGTCGACATAACGGCCCAGGAAGTCGTAGCGGCTCGCGGCCTTCAGCGCCTCGTCGAAGCTCACGCGCTTCACGCCAACCAGGTTCTGGGCGAGCAGGTCGTTGGCGCGGGCGGCGATGGCCGAGGTCGCGCCGCTATCAGCCGGGCCGCCGCTGGGCGGATTGTACTTGATGCCGCCGTCGCGGGGCGGGTTGTGCGAGGGGGTCAGCAGCAGGCCGTCGGCTTGCGCGGTGTTCTCGCGATTGAAGGTCAGAATGGCGCGCGACACCGCCGGGGTCGGGGTGTAGCCGTCTTGGGCGTCGATCAGCGCCGTGACGCCGTTGCCGGCCAGCACTTCCAGCACCGAGCGGAAAGACGGCTCTGACAGGCCGTGGGTGTCGCGGCCGACGAAGATGGGGCCGGTGACGCCTTGGGCGGCGCGCTGCTCGACCACGGCCTGGGTCACGGCCAGGATGTGGTTCTCGTTGAAGCCGCCGTCCAGGCTGGAGCCGCGATGGCCGGAGGTGCCGAACACAACCTTCTGGGCGGGGTTCGAAACGTCCGGCTTGGTCTCGTAATAGGCGCCGATCAGCGCATCCAGGTCGATCAGATCCTCGGGGAGAGCCCGAAGGCCGGCGCGGCTGTGCATCAAGACACCTGGGTAATGTTCGTCGTCGGAGCGCAACGGGTAAATCCCCTAGTCGGGTTCCGTGTCGATTTCATCAAGTATCTCAGCGATCGGGCGACAGCGTTCGCCGGAGAACTTTTTTCGCGCGCGGGCTGCGGCTGAAGCGCGCGGGCGGCGTCTACTCGACAGTACAACGTGGAATATTCGCCAGAAAATTGTAACTTGGAGGCGAATTCCAGCGGCCAACACGACGCATAAGGGCGACGCGAAGTGACCTACGAGACCACCGAAGGACGCCGCACCAGCGCGGTCGACACCCACGTCGGCGAGCGGGTTCGCATGCGGCGCAAGCTGCTCGGCGTCAGCCAGGACCAACTGGCCGACAATCTGGGCCTGACGTTCCAGCAGGTGCAGAAATACGAGCGCGGCGCCAACCGGATCAGCGCCAGCAAGCTGTTCCGCATCGCCGAAATCCTCAATGTCGACGTCGCCTATTTCTTCGACGGTCTGCCGGACCCGATCGAGGGCAGCGGGCCCGACGGAACCACCCTGCGCGTCCAGGAGGTCATGCAGACCTTCCTGCAGACCTCGGAAGGCGTCGAGCTGGCCGAGATCTTCCCGCGCATCGCCAGCGGCCGCGTCCGACGCCAGATCCTGGACCTGGTCCGGACCATGGCCGCCGAAGAGGACAAGTAGCTAGAAGGCCTCGCTGACGATCGCGCCGTCCGGCAGCAGGGCGGCGCGCTTCAGTCCGCTGGAGGCGAAGGGCATGGCGATATTGCCCTCGCGGTCCACCGCGATCAGGCCGCCGTGCCCGCCCAGGTCCGCGACACTCTGAATGGCCGCGCGGGCGGCGTCTTCCAGGCTTTCGCCGCCGAACCGCACCCGGTGGGCGATCTGGGCCGCGACGGCGGTGCGGATGAAATACTCGCCCTGACCTGTGCACGAGACGGCCGCGTGGCCGTCGGCCCAGGCGCCGGCTCCGATGATCGGACTGTCGCCCACGCGGCCCGGCCGCTTGCCGAACACGCCGGCCGTCGAGGTGGCGGCGGCCAGCCGGCCCTCCGCGTCACGAACCACGCAGCCGACCGTACCGACGGGCAGAGCATCTGGTGGATGGTTGTCCTCGAAGGCCCCGGCATGGGTGAACCAGCTGGCGGGATCCTCGACGGTCTCCAGGCCCTGGTCGCGGGCGAAGTCGATCGCGCCCTGGCCGGCCAGCATGACGTGCGGAGTCTCCTCCATCACCGCGCGGGCGGCCAGGATCGGGCTCTTGAAACCTTGCAGGGCGGCCACCGAGCCGGCGCGTAGGGTCGAACCGCACATCAGACTGGCGTCCAGTTCGTATTCGCCCTCGGCGTTGGGCGAGGCGCCCTTGCCGGCGATGTAGAGGCCGCTGGCCTCCAGCCCGACCACGGTCTCGACGGCGACGTCCAGGGCGTCGGCCCCGGCGGCCAGCCGATCGCGGGCGGCTTCGACCAGGCCGCGCATGTGGGCGATCTCGACACTGTAGTCGTGGCCGCGCTTGGCGCCGGCGCCGCCGTGCAGGGCAAGACTAAAACGTTTGTTTGACATTCTGCTTCCTTGGTCGAACGCCCTGCGCTAGCGTCCGCGCGTCATAACCAAGAACCGCGGGAGAGGCGATCATGAAGGCAGTGCTCAGCAAGGACGTCGGCGGTCCCGAGACCCTGGTGCTGGAGGAGCTGCCCGATCCCGTCGCCGGTCCCGGCCAGGTGCTGATCGATGTGAAGGCCTGCGGGGTGAACTATCCCGACGTCCTGATCATCGAGGACAAGTACCAGTTCAAGCCGCCGCGTCCGTTCGCGCCGGGCGGCGAGGTGTCGGGCGTGATCTCGGCCGTCGGCGAGGGCGTCACCCGCTTCAAGGTCGGCGACCGGGTCCTGGCCTCGACCGGCTGGGGCGGCTACGCCGAGAAGCTGGCGCTGGAAGAGCAGCGCTGCACCCACATTCCCGACAACATGCCGTTCGACGAGGCGGCCGCCTTCGTCCTGACCTACGGCACCTCGTATTATGCGCTGAAGGACCGGGGTCACGTTAAGCCCGGCGAGACTCTACTCATTTTGGGCGCGGCCGGTGGCGTCGGCCTGGCGGCGGTCGAGCTGGGCAAGGCGATGGGGGTGCGCGTTATCGCCGCAGCCTCCAGCCAGGAGAAGGTCGATCTGGCCCTCAAGCACGGCGCCGACAGCGGCGTCGTCTATCCGCAGGGCCCGTTCGACAAGGACGGTCAGAAGGCCCTGGCCAACCTGATCAAGGACGCCTGCGGCCCCAATGGTTGGGACATCGCCTATGACGCGGTGGGCGGCGATTACTCCGAAGCCACCATCCGCGCGGCGGGCTGGAACGGTCGCTTCCTGGTCATCGGCTTCCCGTCGGGGATTCCGAAAATCCCGTTGAATCTCACGCTGTTGAAGTCGTGCGACATCGTCGGCGTGTTCTGGGGCGCGGCCGTGGCGCGCGATCCCAAAGGGCACGCCCAGAACCTCCGCGAGCTGATGGATCTGTACGCCGCCGGCAAGATCAAGCCGTACGTCTCCGAACGCTTCCCCCTGGCCCGCGCCGGCGAGGCGATCGCCCACCTCTCCAGCCGCAAGGCGATGGGCAAGGTGGTGATCACGGTTGACTAGAATGGTTACCGGCGATCGTGGTTAAATCCCGCTAAGTATCCTTTTTAGCAAAGGAAAAACGACAACTCCGCAATGTGTCTCCTCGAGACTAGGAGACTCTGCGGAGATGTACGTCCCACAAGAGCAGAGCGTCGCCAACGAAGCGGCGCCCGCCGCATCGCGGCGCCCCTACCGGCTGACGCGGCGCCCGGAAGAGCGCGTCCGCGTGCTGGGCGGGACCATGGATCTGGTGCGCCCGGAGGAAGTGTTCCACTTCGTCACGGGCAAGCTGGAAGCGCGTCAAAGCGCCATCGTCGCCAACCACAATCTCCATAGCCTGTACCTGATCGGCAAGGACCACCAGATCGGTGAGTTCTACAAGGAAGCCGACCTGATCGAGGTCGACAGCGTGCCGCTGATCTTCTGGGCGCGCCTGGTGGGCCGCGCCAGCCGGCGCTTCCACCGCTGCACCTATCTGGACTGGCGCGACGACTTCTGGTCGCTGGCCGTCGAGAAGAACTGGAAGGTCTTTTTCGTGGGCGGGGCGCCGGGCGTGGCCGACCAGGCCATCACGCGCATCCACGAGGATTACCCGACCGCCCAGATCGCCAGCCATCACGGCTATTTCGACGTGACCCAGGGCTCGGCGGAGAACACCGCGGTGGTCGACGCCATCAAGGCTTATCAGCCGGACATCGTCCTGGTCGGCATGGGCATGCCGCGCCAGGAGGTCTGGACCCTGGAAAACCACAAGGCCTATGGCCCGGCGGTGACCTTCACCGTGGGCGGGGCTTTCGACTATGAGGCCGGCGTCCAGCTGGCGGCTCCGCGATGGATGGGGCCGATGGGCATGGAATGGCTGTTCCGGCTGATGAACGATCCCCAGCGACTGTTCTCGCGCTACTGCGTCGAGCCCTGGTCGCTGGTCGGACCGGCCTGTCGCGACGTGACAAGGGCGCTGTCACGACGTCTGACGGAAGGCGACCCGCGAGCGGCTGAGGCCGCCCGCTGGGAGCAAATGCGCGCACGTAACGAGGCGGCGCGCTAAGATGACTATTCTGGTGGGGGCCGCATGCGGCGAGGTCGTGGAAATCACGGCCTGGAATAGGGGGCACGGGTTCTAATGGGCCTGGATATTAGGGTAATGACGCTGGAGGCCAAGGAGCGCTCCGGCTTTACGCACCGCGCCGTGGCCGGCGCGGGTTTGGTGGGGCTGGGCCTGGCCTGGGCGGTGCTTCTGGCGCCATGCCTGCTGTGGCTGGCCGTCAGCCATCTGGGACGTTGTCTGGAACCGTTGACGCGCCGACCGGCCTGACCCCGGTCGGCGAGATACTTCTAGCCAACGACTGTTTGCTCCGCGAATATGATCATTGATCACTGACCCACGAAGAGGTCAGGGACGCGGAGGGAATTTCCATGGTCGGACGTCTGGACGGCAAGGTCGCCGTCGTCACCGGAGGCTGCTCCGGCATCGGGCTCGGCGCGGTCGAGCTGTACGTGGCCGAGGGAGCGTGCGTGATCGCCGCCGACCTGCAGGCCGAGAAGGGCGAGATGCTGGAAAAGCGTTTCCCCGACAAGGTTCGCTTCTCGCGCTGCGACGTCACGTCGGAAGACGACCTGGCCAAGACCATGGCGCTCGCGGAGAGCAGCTTCGGCGGCCTCGACATCCTGTTCAACAACGCCGGCCACGGCGGCACGCCCGCCTCGGTGCCGGAGCTGACCGTCGAGGGCTGGGACAAGACCTTCGCCCTGCTGGTGCGCGGTCCGGCCATCGGCATGAAGCACGCCCTGCCGTTGATGCTGAAGCGCGGCGGCGGCTCTATCATCAACACGGCCTCGATCGCCGGCCTGCAGGCGGGCTTCGGACCGCTGGCCTATTCGGCGGCCAAGGCGGCGGTGATCCATATGAGCCGGTGCGCGGCGGCCGAGCTGTCGCCGCTGAAGATCCGGGTCAACGCCATCTGCCCGGGCCTGATCGCCACCTCGATCTTCGGGGCCTCGATGGGCCTGCCGCGCGAGGTCGCCGACCAGATGGCCGCCCAGATCGCCTCGATCGGTCCCAAGATCCAGCCGATCCCCAAGTCGGGCCTGCCCGAGGACATCGCCGCCGCCGCCCTCTACCTGGCTAGCGACGATTCCAAGTTCGTCACCGGCACGCACATCGTCGTCGATGGCGGCATCACGGTCGGTCCGCGCTCGGCCTGGGACAAGAACACGCCCTCGCCGATCCTGGCGGCCATGGGCATCACGCCCGAACAGGCCGAGGCGATGCGCGCCCAGCTGGTCGCCGCCGGCGCGGCCGGGTGACCCTCACGCCCAACCTGCGCGGCGCGCTGTGGATGCTGGCCTCGGCGGTCGGCTTCACGGCGATGACCACCCTGATCAAGTTCCTGGGGCCCGGCTATCCGGCCGCGCTGCAGACCTTCTACCGGCAGCTGGCGGGCGTGATCGTGCTCCTGCCGCTGATGGCCCGTGATTGGAAGGCGGCGTTCCGCACGACGCGGCCGGGGATCCTGGTCTTCCGGTCCAGCGCCGGGGTTCTGGCCCTGATCATGGGCTTTTACGCCTATCAGAAGCTGCCCCTGGCCGACGCCAACGCCCTGTCATTCACCCGGACGCTGTGGCTGGTGCCGCTGGCCGCCTTCGTGCTGCGTGAGCCGATCGGGCCTTTGCGGATCGGCGCGGCGCTGGTCGGGTTTCTGGGCGTGATGATCATGCTGCGGCCGGGCTCGGGAGGCATGGGCGCCTGGATCGGCTGGCCTCAGGCCTGCGCCCTGGCCTCGGCCTTCCTGTTCGCCCTGACCATCACCGGCATGAAGGTCATGACCCGCGATCACAGCCCGTTCGTGCTGCTGGTCTATGCCGCCGTGCTAGGCCTGGTCTTCGCCATCCCGCCGGCCTTGTTCGTCTGGAAGTGGCCGACCTGGCCGGATCTGGGCCTGCTGGCCGCCATGGGCGTGATCGGCACCTTCACCCAAGGGGCCTACATCAAGGGCATGGAGGCGGGCGAAGCGGCGGTCATGGCCCCGATCGACTATACGCGGCTGGTCTTCGCGGTCGGGGCGGGCTTCCTGCTGTTCCACGAGGTTCCCAAGCCGGCGGTGCTCCTGGGCGCGGTGGTCGTGGTGGCCTCGACCCTGTTCATCTCCTGGCGCGAGCACCAGGCGGCCAAACAGGCGATGGCTCAGCCCGCGTAAGCGCGCCGCCATGCCACGAAGCGCGCGAGGCCCTCGGCCAGCTTGACCTTGGGCTTGTAGCCGCACAGGGCGTGGATCTTGTCGATATTGGCGAAGGTGGCCGGCACGTCGCCCGGCTGCATCGGCAGGAAGATCTTCTGGGCCTCGATCCCCAGCGCGCTCTCCAGCGTGGTGATCATCTCCATCAGACCGACCGGGTCGTTGTCGCCGATGTTATAGACCTCATGCCCGCCTTCGCTCGGCGGATGGTCCAGCACCCCCAGGATGCCGTCGACGATGTCGTCGATGAAGGTGAAGTCGCGGGCCATCTGGCCCTCGCCATAGACGTCGATCGGCTGACCGCTCAGCATCTTCTCGGTGAAGCCGTAATAGGCCATGTCCGGCCGGCCCCAGGGACCGTAGACGGTGAAGAACCGCAGGCCCGACTGCGGGAAGCCGTACAGCGCCGCATAGCTCTGGCTCAGCATCTCGCACGAGCGCTTGGTGGCGGCGTACAGCGAGACGGGCTCGTTGGCGGGATCGGTCTCGCGGAAGCCGTCACCGTTCAGCGGCCGGTCGCCATAGACGCTGGACGAGCTGGCATAGACCAGGTGCTCGACGCCAGCGTGGCGGCAGGCCTCCAGCACCGAGAGGTGGCCGGCCAGGTTCGACCGCTCGTAGGCGAAGGGGTTCTCGATCGAGTAGCGGACCCCGGCCTGGGCAGCCAGATGGATGATCTGCTTGGCGCCCGAGGACTTCACCAGCTCAGCGAAGGCCTCGTGCTCGGCGATGTCCAGGCGGACCATCGTGAAGCCGTCGCGGCCTTCCAGCCGGGCGGCGCGGGCGGCCTTCAGGGCCGGGTCGTAATAGGCGTTGAAGACGTCGACCCCGATCACCGTCGCGCCGCGATCCAGCAGGCGTTCGGCCACGTGCATGCCGATGAAGCCCGCCGCACCCGTGACGATGATCGGAGTCGCCATGGCTTAGCCTCGTCCAATCGAAGCGTAGGTGAAGCCGTGGCGGACCATTTCGGCCGGCTTGTAGACATTGCGCAGGTCGACGACGGTCGGCGAGGTCATCAGGAGCTTCAGGCGGTCCAGATCCAGGGCGCGGAACTGGTCCCACTCGGTGATGATCACCAGGGCGTCGGCGCCCTCGGCGGCCTCATAGGCGCCCGACTTGAACTCGACGCCCTTGAGCATGTGCGCGGCTTCCTTGGCGCCTTCGGGATCGAAGGCCTGGACCTTGGCGCCCAGGGCCTGCAGGGCCGGGACGATGTCCAGGCTGGGGGCGTCGCGCATGTCATCGGTGTTGGGCTTGAAGGTCAGGCCCAACACGCCGATCGTCTTGCCGGTCAGGTCGGTCGAACCGATGGCCTTGGCGACCTTGCCGGCCATGGCCTTCTTGCGCGCGTCGTTGACCTCGACCGTGGTCTCGATCAGCCGGGTCGGCGCGCCGTAGTCCTGGGCGGTCTTGACCAGGGCAATGGTGTCCTTCGGGAAGCACGAACCGCCGTAGCCGGGGCCGGCGTTCAGGAACTTGCCGCCGATGCGCTTGTCCAGGCCGATGCCCTTGGCGACCTGCTGCACGTCGGCGCCGACGACTTCACAGAGGTCCGCCATCTCGTTGATGAAGGTGATCTTCATGGCGAGGAAGGCGTTGGCGGCGTACTTGATCAGCTCGCTGGTGCGACGGCCGGTGAAGACCAGCGGGGTCTCGTTCAGGCTCAGCGGGCGGTAGAGGTCACGCATCACCGCCTGGCCACGCTCGTCGTCCGTGCCGACGACCACGCGGTCGGGACGCTTGAAGTCCTCGATCGCCGCGCCTTCGCGCAGGAATTCGGGGTTTGAGACGACAGCGAACTGGGCGTTCGGATTGGCCTTCTTGATGATCGCCTCGACCTCGTCGCCGGTGCCGACCGGCACAGTCGACTTGGTGACGATGACGGTGAAGCCTTCGATCAGGCCGGCGATTTCCTCGGCGGCGGCGTAGACGTATGACAGGTCAGCATGACCATCGCCGCGACGGGTGGGCGTGCCGACGGCGATGAACACCGCGTCGGCGTCCTTGATGGCCTGCGCGCCTTCCAGGGTGAAGGACAGGCGGCCTTCACGCACGTTGCGCGCCACCAGGTCATCCAGGCCCGGCTCGAAGATCGGAATCTCGCCGCGCTCCAGGCGCTCGATCTTGCTCGGGTCCTTGTCGATGCACGTCACCACGTGCCCGAAGTCGGCGAAACACGCCCCCGACACCAGGCCCACATAACCCGTGCCAATCATCGCTACGCGCATCGAAGCATCCCGATCCGAAATGAGCGTCGCGATCCGCAACGCTTCCGCCTAATCCGTCAATCACGGCGCCGAGGCAAGCCGTGCGGTCAAAACGCTGACAGTGGTGACATCTTGATGACCTCCCGCTAGCACGGACAGTCTTGGCGCAAGGATCTTGGATGCAGACCGTTCTGGTGACCGGCGGAGCCGGCTATGTCGGTTCGCACGCCTGCTTGGCTCTCGCTCAGGCGGGTTTCCGGCCCGTCGTGTTCGACGATCTCTCGAACGGCCATCGCGAGCACGTCCAGTGGGGGCCGCTCGAGATCGGCGACATCCGCGACGCCGCCCGTCTGGACGCGGTGTTCGCCGCCCACCAGCCTGTCGCCGTCCTGCATTTCGCCGCTCGCATCGAGGTTGGCGAGTCGGTGAAGAACCCCGGGACCTTCTTCGACGTCAATGTCGGAGGGACCATCACCCTGATCGAGGCCGCGCGCCGGGCCGGCGTCAACGCCCTGGTCTTTTCCTCGACCTGCGCCACCTTCGGTGAGCCGGTGCGGATGCCGATGGACGAGACCCATCCGCAGGCTCCGCTGAACCCCTATGGCCGCAGCAAGCTGATGGTCGAGCAGGCCCTGGCCGACTACGACCGCTATGTCGGCTTCCGCAACACGGTGCTGCGTTACTTCAACGCCGCCGGCGCCGACCCCGAAGGCCGCATTGGCGAGTGGCATGAGCCCGAGACCCACGCCATTCCGCTGGCCCTGCAGGTCGCCCTGGGCCAGCGCTCGCACTTCACGATCTTCGGCGAGGACTATGACACCCCCGACGGCACGGCGGTGCGCGACTATGTCCACGTGCTGGACCTGGCCGACGCCCACGTCTCGGCTTTGAAGCGGCTGCTGGCCGGTGGGAGCTCGACGTCGTTCAACCTGGGCAGCGGCGAGGGGACCTCGGTGCGCCAGCTGGTCGATGGCGTCGGCCGGGCCGTGGGCGCGCCGCTGAAGGTCGAGCTTGCGCCGCGCCGGACGGGTGACGCGCCGATGCTGGTCGCCGACAACGGCCGCGCCCGCGCTGAACTGGGCTGGACCCCCTCGCGCGACCTGGACGCCATCCTGTCCAGCGCCTGGCGCTGGCATCGGGCTCAGGCGGTTCTCTGAGAAGAAAATTGCCGCGATAACCCGCCGCACTGGGCGTTATGTCGCGATCCTCCCTGGGGAAACGCTTTATTTGCAACTCTCGCTGTAGCTCTGAGGGGATGTGACCCTCGGGGGGCCGTGCGTGCTCAAGTTTCTGACCTGCCTGACGACGGAGCATGACCTGCGCCTGGTGGTTGTCGCCGGCCTGGTCTGTATCGCCGGCTGCTTCACGACCTTCCGTCTGTATTCGCGGATGCGCGGCGCCCGGGGCGTCGTGCGCGCCGCCTGGCTGCTGCTGACCGGCCTGGTCGCCGGCTCCAGCGTCTGGGCCACCCACTTCATCGCCATGGTCGCCTACACGCCCGGTCTGAAGACCGGCTACAGCCCGACCGGCACCCTTCTCTCGCTGATGATCGCGGCCCTGTTCATGGCCAGCGGCTTCGCCGTCGCCTCGGCCCAGCGTTCGACCACCAACGACTTCGCCGGCGGCGTCCTGCTGGGCCTGGGCGTCGCGGCCATGCACTACACTGGCATGTCGGCCTTCGTGACCCAGGGCCACCTGGTCTGGGAACACGCCACGGTCGGCTTCTCGGCGATCCTCGGGGTCGCCGGCGCGACCGGCGCCCTGGTCATCGGCGGCAACGCCCGCACCGTGAAGCAACAGGCGCTGGGCGGCGGCCTGCTGTGCCTGGGCATCGTGGCCCTGCACTTCACCGGCATGTCGGCCATCACCATCCTGCCGGACGCCAGCGTCGTGGTGCCCGAGCAACTGCTGTCGGGCTTCGTCCTGACCCTGGCCGTCGGCTCGATCACCAGCATGATCATCCTGGGCGGCCTGGGCGCCGTCGCCATCGAATCCCAGACCTCGCGCTCGGCTCTCGAGCGCATCCGCCGCCTGGCCAACGCCGCCTATGAAGGCCTGGTCGTGGTCCAGTCGGGCAAGATCAATGACGCCAACGCCGCCTTCTGCGAACTGGTCGGCGTCGAGCTGCCGGAGCTGGTCGGCCGTCCGCTGACCGGCGTCCTGACCTTCGACGACAAGACCACCGACCGCGAAGGCGTCCGCCGCGAGGGCAAGATCCAGCCGTTCGCCGGCCGCGAGATCCCGGTCGAGGTGTTCTCGCGCCTGATGGACGACGGCGCGCGCATCGAGACCTCGGGCCTGACCGTCCTGGCCGTCCGCGACCTGCGCGAGCGGCGCGCGGCCGAGGAGAAGATCCGTTACCTGGCCGAGCACGACGGCCTGACCGGCCTGCCGAACCGCAACTCGCTGCAAGCCCGCCTGGCCGCCGCCGTCGAGCGTGTCGAGGCCTCGGGCGAGAGCCTGTCGGTGATCTGCATCGACCTGGACCACTTCAAGGAAGCCAACGACCAGCACGGCCACGTGGCCGGCGACCTGATCCTGGTCGAGACCGCCCGCCGCCTGCAGTCGGCGGTGCAGGCCCCGTCCTTCGCCGCGCGCCTGGGCGGCGACGAGTTCATCGTCGTGCAGGTGGCTGGCGGCGATCAGCCGACCGCGGCCGCCGAGCTGTCAGGCCGCCTGATCGAGATGCTGTCGGTTCCGGTGGCGTTCGAAGGCCAGGAGCTGGCCCTCGGTTCGAGCCTGGGCGTCAGCCTGTTCCCGGACGATGGCCGTACGGCCGAGGCCTTGATGGCCAATGCCGACATGGCCCTGTACCGCGCCAAGGAAAGCGGCCGCGGCGTCTATCGGTTCTTCAAGCGCGAGATGGACGACAGCATCCGCGAGCGCCGCAGCCTGGCTCGCGACCTGCGTCAGGGCATCGCCGATGAAGAGCTGGTGGTCCACTACCAGCCGCTGGCCCGGGCCACCGACGGTGAGGTCTGCGGCTTCGAAGCCCTGGTCCGCTGGCAGCACCCGACGCGCGGCATGATCCCGCCACTGGAATTCATCCCGGTCGCCGAGGAAAACGGCCTGATCGGCCCGCTGGGCGACTGGGTCCTGCGCCGCGCCTGCGCCGACGCCGCCACCTGGGAAAAGCCGCTGCGCATCGCGGTGAACCTGTCGCCGATCCAACTGCACAATCCTGCCCTGCCCAGCCTGGTGCACGAGGTGCTGATCACCTCCGGCCTGTCGCCCGCGCGCCTGGAGCTGGAGATCACGGAAAGCGCTCTCTTCAAGGACTATCAGCGCGCGCTGGACAACCTGCGCCGCCTGAAGGCCCTGGGCGTGCGGATCGCCATGGACGACTTCGGCACCGGCTTCTCGTCGCTGTCGACCCTGCAGTCGTTCCCGTTCGACAAGATCAAGATCGACAAGAGCTTCGTCGAGAACATCCATCGCCACGACCGCGCCACCGTCATCGTGCGCGCCGTGCTGGGCCTGGGCCGCAGCCTGGAGATCCCCGTGGTGGCCGAGGGCGTCGAGACCGCTGAACAGATCCAGTTCCTGCGCGGTGAGAACTGCACCGAGCTGCAAGGCTACGCCATCGGTCGCCCGACCCCGGTCGACTCGCTGATGGCCTGGACCATGGCCAGCGCCGAACCGTCGGCCGCTGTGCTGGGCATCGACTCGGAACAGCAAGCCGCAGATCAAGCCCAAGACCAGGCCAAGCGTTCGGCCTGATCGGTTGCGCCGGTCCGCAACTCCGTATTCCATGACGCGTTAGGCGAAAGCCAAGCGGGGCCGTAAGACCCTGCGTAGTCATGGACGGGGACGTATCGCGTGCTGGGACGAACGGTCATCAAGTTCGTGACGGCGGCCGACCGGCGCGAGTTGCGCTACGGCTTGGCGATCCTGGCGGTGCTGTTGGCCCTGGCCGCGCGGTTCGCCGCGGTGGTGCTCACCGGCGTTCCGCTGTTTTTCCCGACCTTTTTTGTCGCCGTCATGGTCGCGGCCATGGTTGGAGGCTTGGGTCCCGGGTTCCTGGCCGTGGGTCTTGGCGCCGGCATCGCCTGGCGGTTCTGGATGGCGCCCGACGGCGGATGGGCGCTGGAGACGCGCGAGAGCGTCCAACTGGTCATGTTCGTGTTGTGCGGCGGCCTGATGGTCCTCCTGGTCGAGGCCATGCGCGTGGCCGTGCGCTCGGGTCTTTCCGCCGAGGAGCGTTTCCGCTCGGCTCAGGAGGTGTCGCTGGACGCCTTCGTGATCCTGGAGCCGGTGCGCGAGGCGGGCAAGGTCGTCGATTTCCGCTGGATCTACGCCAATCCGATGGCCGACTCGATGCGGCCGACGGGGGTCTCCACTCTGCTGGGCCGCCGCGCCCTTGATGTGTTTCCTGACGAGACCGGCCGCGACATGGTTGCGCGCTTCAGACGCTTGCTGGCCAGCGGTGGTCCCGACGACATCGACGTGCGCCGGGTGATCGACGGCGAGGAGCGCTGGATCCGCTCCAGCGGCGTGCGGCTTGGCGGCGACCTGGCGGTGACCTTCCGGGACGTGACCCAGGAGCGACGGGCCTCGGCGGCCTTACGCAGCAGTGAAGAGCTGTTCCGGGGCGTGGCCAATTCCGCGCCGGTGCTGATCTGGGCGACCTCGGCGCGGGGCCAGGCCGACTGGTTCAACCAGGCTTGGCTGAACTTCCGAGGGCGGACCCTGGAAGAAGAGCTGGGCACGGGCTGGTTCAGCGGCGTGCATCCCGAAGATCAGCAGGCCGGTCTCGAGGCGGCCGATGCGGCCGCGGCCCTGCGCGAGCCGTTCAATGTCGCCTTCCGGCTCCAACGCGCCGACGGGGCCTGGCGCTGGATCAACAGCGTCGGCGCGCCGCGCTTCGACGAGGCCGGCGACTATCGCGGCTATATCGGCAGCTGCTTCGACTTCACCGAGACGGTCGAGGCCCGCAAGGACCTGGAGGATCGCGTCGCCCGGCGCACCGCCGCTCTGCAGGCCAGCATGGCCGAGACCGCCCACGCCCAGGCCGCCCTGGCCCAGGCTCAGCGCCTGGAGACGGTGGGCCGGCTGACCGGCGGGGTGGCGCACGACTTCAACAATCTACTGACCGTGATCGTCGGCGGCCTGGATATGATCCTGCGTCGGCCCGAGGACACGGCCCGCGTGAAGCGTCTGGCCGAGGCGGCTCTGGCGGCGGGCCAACGGGGTGAGCGCCTGACCCGGCAGCTCTTGGCCTTCTCGCGGAACCAGGAGCTGAAGCTGGAGGTCGTCGACATCGGCGCCCTGCTGGACCAAGCCGAGCCGCTGCTGCGCCGGGCGGTGGGCGAGGCCATGGCCCTGACCATCCGCCATGAGGCGGGCATGGCCAGTTCTCGCGTCGACGCCGCCCAGTTCGAGGCGGCGCTGCTGAACCTGGTGGTCAACGCCGCCGACGCCACCTCGGACGGCGGCGCGATCAGCATCGTCGTCGAGCCCGCAGCCTTGGCCGAGGGCCAGGTCGCCGACACGGCGCCGGGCGACTATGTCCGCGTCGCGGTCAGCGACACCGGCGCGGGTATGCCGCCCGACGTGTTGGCCCGAGTGTTCGAGCCGTTCTTCACGACCAAGGAGGTCGGCAAGGGCACCGGCCTGGGCCTGGCCCAGGTCTACGGCTTCCTACGCCAGTGCGGCGGCGGGGTGGCCATCGACAGCGCCCTTGGCCGCGGCACGACGGTCTCGCTGTACCTGCCCGCCACCGACGAGGCGGTGACGCCGCTGCCCGTGGCGCGGTCGCCGTCGCGCGACAGCCTGAAGGGCGTGCGGGTGCTGCTGGTCGAGGACGACGCGGCGGTGCGCGAGATCGCCGGCGGCCTGTTGCGCGACCTGGGCTGCGCGGTGACCACCGCCGAGAACGGGGCCTCGGCCCTGGAGGCGTTGGAGGAGGGCGTGGTCTTCGACCTGTTGATGTCCGACATCGTCATGCCGGGCGGGATCAGCGGCGTCGATCTAGCCCGCTCGGCCTCGGCCCATCGGCCGGACATGGCGGTGCTGCTGACCACCGGTTATGCCGGCGACCGCATGGACGTGGCGCCCGCCGACCTGCCGTGGCCGGTGCTGCGCAAGCCGTTCCAGGTGGAGCAGCTGGCCGACATCGCCTCGGCTCTGCTGGCCGCCCGCGAGGTTCCTCCGAAGAAGAAACCCCGCAAGCGCCGGACTAGCGCCGCCGCCGGCTCGTAGAGCCGCCGAGCAGTCCTCCCAGCAGGCCGCGCATCAGCTCGCGTCCGGCCGTCGAGGCGACGGTGCGCACCAGGGTGGTGGCGAAGGCCTCGGTCATGGTCTGGCGGTTGGAGGCGCGGGGGCGGCTGGCGCGCTCGCGCTGGGCTTCCTCGCGTTCGCGGATCTTGGCCTCGGCGGCTTCGCGCTTGTCGTCCTCGGCCTGTTCGCGGGCTTCGTCGGCCTGGCGCTGGGCCTGCTGGGCGCGGCCCTGCAGGATCTCGTAGGCGGAGTCGCGATCCTGGAGGGTGTCGTAGACCCCGGCGACCGGGCTCTTGGCCTTCAGCGCCGTGCGCTCCTCGGGCGTCAACGGACCCAGGCGCGAGGCCGGCGGACGGATCAGGGTCTTCTGCACGACCTTGGGCGCGCCCTTCTCGTCCAGGGTCGAGACCAGGGCCTCGCCGACGCCCAGGGCCTGGATGGTCTCGGCGGTGTCGAAAGCCGGGTTGGTCCGGAACGACTGGGCGGCGGCCTTCAGGCCCTTCTGGTCGGCGGGGGTGTAGGCGCGCAGGGCGTGCTGCACGCGGGCGCCCAGCTGACCCAGCACCGCATCGGGAATGTCGGCCGGGTTCTGGGTGACGAAATAGATGCCCACGCCCTTGGAGCGGATCAGGCGCACGACCTGCTCGATCTTCTCCAGCAGGGGCTTGGGCGCATCGTTGAACAGCAGGTGGGCCTCGTCGAAGAAGAAGACCAGCTTGGGCTTTTCCGGATCGCCCACCTCGGGCAGCACCTCGAACAGCTCCGACAGCAGCCACAGCAGGAAGGTCGAATAGAGCTTGGGCGACTGGATCAGGCGGTCGGCGGCCAGCAGGCTGACATAGCCCCGGCCCGCCGCGTCGGTGCGCATGATGTCCGACAGGTCCAGCGCCGGCTCGCCGAAGAAGTGCTCGGCGCCTTGCGTCTGAAGCGTCAGCAGCTTGCGCTGGATCGCGCCGACCGTGGCGGGGGCGACATTGCCGTATTGCGTGCCGATCTCGTCGGCGTGGTCGGCCACGTATTTCAGCGCCGCCTGAAGGTCCTTCAGGTCCAGCAGCAAGAGGCCGTCCTGGTCGGCGACGTGGAAGACGATGGTCAGCACGCCCTCCTGCACGTCGTTGAGCTCGAGCAGGCGCGACAGCAGCAACGGGCCCATCTCGGAGATGGTCGTGCGGATCGGGTGACCCTTCTGACCGAACAGGTCCCAGAACATCACCGGCGGCGCGGCCGGCGACAAAGCCAGGTCCATGGAGGCCGCACGGGCCATCATCTTCTCGTTCGGGGTCCCGGCCATGGCCACGCCCGACAGGTCGCCCTTCACGTCGGCGGCGAAGACCGGCACGCCGGCGTCTGAGAACGCCTGGGCCAGCACTTGCAGCGTGACCGTCTTGCCGGTGCCCGTCGCGCCGGCCACCACGCCGTGGCGGTTGGAGCGGTCGAGCCTTTGCGTCACGGGACCTTCGCCCAATCCGACCAAGATCTCGTTTTCGCCAATCGACAGCGGCATGACCAAACTCCGTGGAACGCGTTGATGACCCTAACCGGGGCCTTGCGCGTCGCCAATCGGCGCGGGCAATGTCGGGCTCGCTTCTGGAGATATTTTACAAATGACGGCCACCGACCCGCCCCGCGCTCCGCCGCCGGTTACGACGCGCAACGCGGTGGTCTTCCTGGCCGTGATCGCCGCCGGGGCGACGCTGAAGTGGATGCAGGACATCCTGACGCCCCTGGCCCTGGCCCTGTTCCTGGCGGTGATGATCGACAGCTTTGCTCGGGTGCTAACCCTGCGCGCGCCCGGCTTCCCGAAGAGGCTGGCTCTGCCGACGGCGGTGGTGCTGTCGCTGCTGTTGTTCGGGGTCTCGATCTGGATCGTGGTCGACAACGGCAAAGCGTTCTTCGATCACTCCTCGGAATATGTCGCCAGCCTCAACGCCATCATCGCCAAGTTCGCGCCGGTGGTGGCCCACTGGGCCCCGGGCCTGGAGCTGAAGGTCGCGCCGACCATCGGCGACGTGGTCAAGCAGCTGAACCCGCAGCGCTATTTCGGCGACGTGGCCCAGTCGTTCAACAGCTTCGCCACCAGCGCGGTGCTGGTGCTGATCTATCTCGGCTTCATCCTGGCCTCGCGCAAAGGCTTCGGCCGAAAGATCGTCGCACTCTTCCCGCACCATGCCGAGCGCGAGCAGAACATGACCATGTTCCAGCGCATCCGCGACGGGGTGGAGCAGTACCTGTGGATCCAGACGGTCACCGGCCTGATGATCGCCGTCGCCGCCTGGGTGGTGATGATGCTGGTCCGGTTGGACAATGCCTTCTTCTGGGCGTTCCTGATCTTCCTGGCCGCCTATATCCCGATCCTGGGCGGAGCGATCGGCTGCTTCCTGCCGCCGCTGTTCGCCCTGGTCCAGTTCCCCGACAGCCTGTGGCCGGCGATCATCCTGTTCGCGGCCCTGCAGGGCATATTCTTCGTGGTCGGCAACGTCATCTATCCGCGCATGCAGGGCGACAGCCTGAACATGGACCCGACGGTGGTGCTGCTGTCTCTTGCGGTCTGGGGCGCGCTGTGGGGCGTGCCGGGCATGTTCCTGTCCACGCCGCTGACCGTGGCGGCCATGGTCATCCTGGCCCAGTTCGAGGGCTCGCGCTGGATCGCGATCCTGCTGTCCGAGGACGGCGATCCCCAGGGCGACCGGACGCTGTCGGGCAAGGGTCACGGACCCGCGTCGGACAAGCCGGCCAAGAGGCCTTCTGCCGGCAAGAAGCATCCTTAAGGGTCGAAGAAATGCAGGCGCCCCTTACACTGCGAATTGCGGCTCCTATCTATGCCTTGTCCGGCTCCCCCCACCCGGACAAACCGCAGATCGCGGCAGGCAAGGCCGCCGCCATCTTAGCGGAAAACGCCCGCTTTCCCCCAAGCGGGCCCGCGCCCCCGGCGTTCCCCCCAGCCGGCGGCGCTTCCGTTTCCGGCCCGGTGTGGTGCGGCACGGATTCTTTCCTATTTCGGACTTACGGGTTGAAGCCGCGCCTGAAAGGGCTAGGTTGCGACCAAAAATTCGCGAGGAAATCCTATGATCGGTGAAAAAAATGACCTCAAGTCCGCTGAGGCCCCGATCGGTCCGCTGGTAAGCGCCTTCGCCCAGGCCCTGGGCGTCGCGGTCGAGGCCCTGTCGCCCGCCGCGCGCGGCTTCGCCGCCCAGGCCCAGGACGACTGGTCGGCCGAAGAGCTGCCGGGCTTGGACGTCGCCGACGTCGCCCGCGCCCTGGCCGATTTCTGGCGTTTCGGCGAGAGCGCCAAGGACCTGTCCGAGCCGGCCATCCGCCTAGTCCGCGCGCAAGGCGGCGAGACCCCTTCCGACCTGCTCGAGATCGTCCAGCCCGACCGGCCCTTCCTGGTCGACAGCATCATGGGTGAAGTGGCCGAGGCCGGCTTCTCGGTGCGGGCCATGTTCCACCCCGTGTCGGACTGCGGCGGCGTGCGCCGCTCGATGATCCAGATCTGGCTGGCCCCGGTCGGCGAGGACCGCGAGGACGCCCTGGTCGCCAGCGTCCGCGAGGCCCTGTCCGACGTCGGCCTGGCCGTGCAGGATTTCCAGCCCATGCGCGCCCTGATGCGCCGCACGATCGGTGAGCTGCGGGACGCCAAGACCCCGGTCTCGACCGAGGAGAAGTCCGAGGACCTCGACTTCCTGGACTGGCTCGAGAGCGACCACTTCGTGTTCCTGGGCGCCCGCGTCTACGAATATCCCCGCACCGCCGACGGCGGCTACGCGGCCGAGGAGCCGCTGTACCAGCCGGAAGGCAGCCTGGGCGTCCTGCGCGACCAGGCCCGCACCGTGCTGCGCCGAGGCAGCGAGCCGGCCATCCTGTCGGCCCAGGTTCGCAGCCACATCGACATCGGCGACCCGATCGTGGTGGCCAAGTCGAACCTGCGCTCGCGCGTCCACCGTCGCGGCTACATGGACTATATCGGCGTCCGCCGGTACGGCGCGGACGGCAAGGCCTCGGGCGAGGTCCGCTTCGTCGGCCTGTTCACCGCCGAGGCCTACGAGACCCCGGCCCACGAGGTGCCGCTGGTCCGTCGCAAGGTCCAGCACGTGCTGACCCAGGCCGGCAAGGATCCCGACAGCCACAACGGCAAGCGCCTACGCAACATCCTCGAGACCTGGCCGCGCGACGAGCTGTTCCAGAGCAACGAGGACGAGCTGCTGGCCACGGCCCTGGGCGTGCTGCACCTCTACGACCGGCCGCGCGTGAAGCTGTTCGCCCGCCGCGACCCGTTCGACCGTTTCATCTCGGTTCTGATGTTCGTGCCGCGCGATCGTTATGACTCTGGCGTCCGCGCCCGGGCCGGCCAGATCCTAGCCGATGCGTTCCGGGGCCGGGTGTCGGCCTATTATCCCAGCTTCTCGGACGCGCCGTTGGCGCGGGTTCACTACATCCTGGGCGTGACGCCCGGCGACCACGCCGAGCCCGACATCGCCGCCGTCGAGGCCGCCATCGCCGAGACCGCGCGCACCTGGGACGACCGCTTCGAGGCCGCCGTCCGCGAAGGCTCCACGGGCCGCGTCGCCCATCTGCTGGCGCGCTATGCCGGCGCTTTCCCGCCCGGCTACCGCGACCAGTACGACGCCGATGAGGCCCTGGCCGACATTCAGGTCATCGATGACCTGGCCGACGGTGAGGCCGTCCGCGTGCGCGCCTTCCGCCGCGACGGCGATGACGCGGTGACCCTGCGCTTCAAGCTTTATCGTCCCGGCGCCGCCGCGCCGCTGGCCGACGTGCTGCCGATCCTGGAGCACATGGGTCTGAAGGCCCTGATCGAGGACGGCTTCAAGGTCTCGCCGGACGGCAAGCCCGTCTGGGTCCACGAGTTCGTCCTGCGTGACGAGGCCGGCGAGCACCTGGTGTTCAATGACGTGAAGCAGGCCTTCGAGGCCGCCTTCGTCGCCATCTGGACCGGCCGCGCCGAGAGCGACGGCTTCAATCGCCTGGTGCTGGAGCTGGGCATCGGCTGGCGCGAGGCCGCCCTGATCCGCGGCCTGGCCCGCTATCGCCAGCAGTCGGGCCTGGATCCCAGCCAGGGCGTGCAGGAGCAGGCGCTGTCGGATCACCCCGGCGTCGCTCGCCTGATCCTGGATCTCTTCCAGACCAAGTTCGACCCGGCCGTCCGCGCCGACCTGAAGCTGCGTCAGGAGCAGGCCAAGGCCGTCGAGGGCAAGATCACCGAAGCGCTGCAGGCCGTCGAAAGCCTAGACGCCGACCGTGTCCTTCGCCGCCTGGCCGCCCTGGTCGGCGCGATCCAGCGGACCAACTTCTACCAGCCGGCCGCCGATGGCGGTCCCAAGCCCTATATCAGCTTCAAGATCGCCTCGCGCGAGCTGGAAGACCTGCCGGCCCCCAAGCCCTATCGCGAGATCTACGTCTCGGCCCCGCACGTCGAAGGCGTGCACCTGCGCTTTGGCCCGGTCGCCCGCGGCGGCCTGCGCTGGTCGGATCGCCGCGATGACTTCCGCACCGAGGTGCTGGGTCTGGTAAAGGCCCAGCAGGTCAAGAACGCGGTCATCGTGCCGGTCGGCTCGAAGGGCGGCTTCTATCCCAAGCAACTGCCGCGCGGCGGTGATCGTGACGCGATCCAGGCCGAGGCGATCCGCGCCTATAAGACCTTCCTGTCGGGCCTGCTGGACCTGACCGACAATATCGACGCCGACAACCAGGTCGTCCCACCGCCGTCGGTGGTGGCGCATGACGCCCAGGATCCGTACCTGGTCGTCGCCGCCGACAAGGGCACGGCGACCTTCTCCGACATCGCCAACGGCGTGGCCGAGAGCTACGGCTTCTGGCTGGGTGACGCCTTCGCGTCCGGTGGTTCGGTCGGTTATGACCACAAGGTCATGGGCATCACCGCCCGCGGCGCCTGGGAAGCGGTCAAGCGCCACTTCCGCGAGCTGGGCAAGGACATTCAGACTCAGCCCTTCACCGTCGTCGGTGTGGGCGACATGTCGGGTGACGTGTTCGGCAACGGCATGCTGCTGTCCAAGCAGGCCAAGCTGCTGGCCGCCTTCGATCACCGCCACATCTTCCTCGACCCGAACCCGGACGTGGCGGTGTCGTGGGAAGAGCGCGACCGGATGTTCAAGCTGCCGCGCTCTTCGTGGGACGACTACGACAAGTCGAAGATCTCGGCCGGCGGCGGCGTCTTCGCCCGCAGCCTGAAGAGCATCCCGCTGTCGAAGGAAGTGCGCGAGCTGTTCGAGATCAAGGCCGAGGCCGTCTCGCCCGCCGAGCTGATGACCGCGATCCTGAAGTCCAAGGCCGAGCTGCTCTATCTGGGCGGCATCGGCACCTATGTGAAGGCCAAGGGCGAGAGCAACGCCGACGCCGGCGACAAGGCCAATGACGCCATCCGCATCAACGGCTCGGACCTGCGAGTCAAGGTCGTGGGCGAGGGCGCCAATCTCGGCCTGACCCAGGCTGGCCGGATCGAGTTCGCCCAGGCTGGCGGCCACATCAACACCGACGCCATCGACAACTCGGCCGGCGTCGACAGCTCCGACCACGAGGTCAATATCAAGATCCTGACCGGGATCCTGGAGCGCGGCGGCGAGCTCACCCGCGAGAGCCGCAACACGCTGCTGGCCTCGATGACCGAGGACGTCGGTCACCACGTGCTGGAGCACAATTTCGACCAGACCCTGGCCCTGACGCTTCTGGAAAGCGACGCGGTCAGCGAGGTCGACGCCCAGATCCGCTACATGGTCGACCTCGAGCAGCGCGGCCGTCTGGATCGCAAGGTCGAGGGCTTGCCGACCAATACGACGCTGCTGGAACGCAAGGCCGCGGGCAAGGGCCTGGCCCGGCCCGAGCTGGCCGTGCTGCTGGCCTACGGCAAGCTGGACCTCTTCGACGAGATCGTCGCCAGCCAGGCGCCGGACGATCCGTGGTTCGAGGCCACCCTGCGCGGCTACTTCCCCAAGGCGCTCGATAAGTACGCCGACGCCATGCAGAAGCACCGTCTGAAGCGCGAGATCATCGCCACGGTGGTCGGCAACCAGATGGTCAACATGTGCGGCCCGACCTTCCCGAGCCGCCTGAAGGCCGCCGCCGGCGCCGACATCGGCGCGGTGGTCACCGGCTTCACGGCCGCTCGTGAGATCCTCGGGATCGACGCCCTGTGGGACCAGGTCAACGCGCTGAACAATAAGGCTTCGGCCGATGGTCAGACCGCGCTGTACAAGGCTCTGGCCTACGCCCTGCGCAGCCTGGCCTTCTGGCTGGCCCGCCGGGCGCACCGCGACAAGTCCAGCGTCCAGCAGCTGGTCGAGGCCTATGGCCCGTCGGTGAAGACCCTGACCGGCATGGCCCCGGCCATCCTGTCGCCGTTCGAGCAAAAGACCGTCGCCAAGCGGGTGAAGGCCTATGTCGCCGACGGCGCGCCTGAAGCCCTGGCCCAGGCCGTCGCGGCCCTGCAGCCGCTGACCACGGCCGCCGACCTCGTCGACCTGGCCAATGCGTCCAGCTGGAGCGTCGAGAACGTCGCCCGCCTGTATCATCAGGTCGGCGCGGCCTTCGGCTTTGACCGTCTGCGCGGCGCGGCCGGCTCGTTCGTCGGCGGCGACGCCTTCGAGCGCCTGGCGGTCCGCCGCCTGATCGAGGACATGCTGACCGAGCAGACCGCGATCACCGAGGCGGTCTTGAAGTTCGCCGCCAACGCCCAGGCCGGCGACGACGAGCTCTCGGCCAAGGCCGCGATCGCGTCGTGGGCCGCCCTGCGCGGCGATCGCCCCAAGGCGGTCAAGCGCACGATCGAGGACATCGAGCAGGCCGGCGGCGGCTGGACCTTCGCCAAGCTGACCATCGCCAACGCCGCGTTGCGCGAGCTCTCGACCGCCGCCTAAAGACGCTGGCCCCTCCGCCTTCTCTCGCTTACGAGGGAAGGCGGAGAGGGAGCAGTTGCGTATGGACCAGGGCGATCGTCGGCGAGCAGCCTGGATCCTGTACGAGTGGGCGCAGCAGCCGTACTGGGCGCTGATCGCCACCTTCATCTTCACGCCCTATTTCGCCGCCGGCTTCGTCGGCGACCCGGTGCGGGGGCAGAGCCTGCTGGGCTATGCCGGGGTGGTGTCGGGCCTGGCCATTGCGATCCTGAGTCCGCTGCTGGGCGCGACGCTGGATGCTCGGCGCAACCCGCGAGCCTGGCTGATTGGCCTCGCCTTTCCGTTTGTCATCGCCAGCGCCCTGCTGTGGCTGGCCGTTCCCGGCGAGACGAGCCGCATCCCGCTGATCCTGGGCTGCCTGGTCGTGGCCGGGGTGGCCGCCGAGCTGGGGGTCACGGTGATGAACGCCCTGCTGCCGGTGATCGCCAAGCCGGGGCAGCTGGGACGCCTGTCGGGCACCGCTTGGGCGTTAGCGTACGTCGGGGCGCTGGTGACGCTGTTCATCGTCCTCTTCTGTTTCTCGCTGCCCAAGGTCCCGATGCTGGGCCTGTCGAAGGCGCTGCACGAGCCGGACCGGATCGTCGGGCCGCTGGTGGCCGTGTGGTTCCTGGCCTTCGCCTGGCCGCTGATGTTGACCGCGCCCAAGCCCTCGGCCGGAGCCGGCGACAAGCCGCTGGCCGAGCTGTGGGCGACCCTCAAGAGCCTGCCGAGCCGTCCGCACATGGCGACCTTCCTGCTCGGCCGGATGCTGCTGGGCGATGGCATTTCCAGCTTCATCGCGTTCGGCGGCGTGCTGGCGGCGGGCCTGTTCGGCTGGACGACGACGCAGCTGGGCCTCTATGCGATCCTCCTGTCGGTCGCCGCCGGCATCGGCACCTTCATCGGCGGCCGGGTCGACCAGAAGATGGGCTCGAAGGCCACCGTGCTGGTCGCCACGGGCGTCATCCTGTTCGGCGCCATCGGCGTCGGCATGGTCGGCAAGGATACGATCTTCTTCGTTATCCCCGTCGCCCCCGCCCAGGCCGACCAGGCGCTGTTCGCGAGCATTCCCGAGCGGATGTTCCTGTTCTTCTCGATGTTCGTCGGCCTGACCTTCGGTACGGCCCAGTCCTCCTTGCGCGCCTGGATGGCCGAGCTGGCCCCGCCCGGCGAGACCGGCCGGTGGTTCGGCCTCTACGCCCTGTCGGGCAAGGCCACCGCCTTCCTGGCCCCGCTGGTCATCGCCATCGGCACCAAGCTGGCGGGCGACCAGCGCATCGCCGTCGTCGTCTCGGCCCTGTTCATGGCCCTGGGCGCCAGCGTCCTGGCCAGAGCGCCTAGCCGCAGGCCTGAAGCGCTCCCGTAAAGTAGGTCCGCACCTGCTCGAACAGGTCGGGCCGGTAGCGGGCCCGAGGGTCGTTGGCCTTGTTGTCGTCGAAGGCGTGGGTGGCGTCGGCCAGGAACAGCTGGTCGACGGTCAATCCGTCGCGCGCCAGCCGGTCAAGGGCCAGTTTCGGCGCCTTCCAGCCGACCACCTGGTCCTTGCCGGCCACCACCGACCAGACCGGCGCGGCCGCCCCCGTCCAGCCATGGCGGGTGGTCAGGGCCGGATAGCCGGCGAACGGATAGACCAGCATCGAGCCCTTCACCGCCCGGCGCAGGCGGTCGGGCGCGGCGTCGGCCAGACCGGTGATCTGCGGCGCGCGCTGGCCCATGGCGTAGGCGTCCATGATCGTCCAGCCGCCATGGCTCCAGCCGGCCAGGAAGACCTGCTGGGCGTCGGCCCAGGCCTGCCCCTCCAGCCAGGCCAGCATGGCGAAGACGTCGGCCGCTCGCTTGCCGCCGCGTAGCCGCAGGCCCGTGCAGACGGTCAGCTTGGCGTCCGTCAGGGAGAGGCCGCGCGGCTTCAAACTGTCGACCACCACGGCCGCCCAGCCGGCCGCGACGGCCGTCCGGGCGTAGTCCTCGAGGAACGGCGTCTTGCCGCCGCAGCCGTGGAAGATCAGCGCCACCGGAAACGGCCCCAGGCCCGCGGGCTTGAAGACCCGCGAATGCTTGGCGACCTGTTCTCCCCAGACGGCGCTGTCCATGTTCACCTCAGAGACGTGCTAGTGACGGAACACTCGCACACCGGTGAAGGCCATAGTGAGGCCAAGCTTGTCGGCCGCCTCGATCACTTCCGGATCGCGCATCGAGCCGCCCGGCTGGATGATCGCCGTGGCGCCCGCTTCCGCCGCCTGGATCAGGCCGTCGGCGAACGGGAAGAAGGCTTCCGAGGCGCAGGCGCAGCCCTTCAGGTCCAGGCCGAAATCGGCCGCGCGCAGGGCCGCGATACGAGCGGAGTCCTTGCGGTTCATCTGGCCGGCTCCGACGCCCAGGGTCTGGCCGGCGCGGGCATAGACGATGGCGTTGGACTTGACGTGCTTGCCGACGGTGAAGGCGAACAGCATGTCGCGGATCTCGTCTTCCGTCGGCTGGCGCTGGGTGACGATCTTCAGGTCGCTGGCCTTGATCCGCGCGTCGTCCCGCGATTGCACCAAGAAGCCGCCGGCCACGCTCTTGAAGGTGTCGCCGGTCGACAGCGGGTCGGGCAGGCCGCCGGTCACCAGCAGCCGCAGGTTCTTCTTGGCCGCGAACACGGCGATGGCGTCGTCGTCGGCCTCGGGGGCGATGACCACCTCGGTGAAGATCTCGACCATGGCCTCGGCCGCCTCGCGGGTCAGGCGCGAATTGACCGCCACGATGCCGCCGAAGGCCGAGGTCGGGTCGCAGGCCAGGGCCCGCTCATAGGCCTCGCGCTGGCTGCCGCCGACCGCCACGCCGCACGGATTGGCGTGCTTGATGATCGCCACGGCCGGACCGGCCGCCGGATCGAACTCGGCGATTAGCTCGAAGGCCGCGTCGGTGTCGTTGATGTTGTTGTAGCTGAGCTCCTTGCCCTGCAGTTGGGTCGCCGTGGCCACTCCGGTGCGCGGGTTCGGGAACGTGTAGAAAGCCGCCTTCTGGTGCGGGTTCTCGCCGTAACGCATGGTCTGGCGCAGCTCGCCGGCGATCGCCTTGCGGGCCGGGAAGTCCTGCTCCAGCGCCTGGGCGAACCAGGCCGAGATCGCCGCGTCATAGGCCGCCGTGCGGGCATAGGCGCGGGCCGCCAGGGTCTGGCGCAGGGCCAGGGTGGTGCCGCCGGCCTTCAGGGCTTCCAGCACTTCGGCGACGTCCGACGGGTCGGTGCAGACGGCGACATAGCCGTGGTTCTTGGCCGCCGAGCGGATCATGGCCGGGCCGCCGATGTCGATGTTCTCGACGCACTCGGCGTAGCTGCCGCCCTTCGCGACGGTCGCCTCGAACGGATAGAGGTTCACGTACAGGATATCGATGCCGCCGATGCCGTGGTCGGCCATGGCTTGCGCATGTTCGGGGGCGTCGCGGACGCCCAGCAGGCCGCCGTGCACCACCGGGTGCAGGGTCTTGACGCGGCCGTCCATCATCTCGGGGAAGCCGGTCAGGTCCGAGACGTCCTTCACGGGGATCCCGGCCGCGGCGATCGCGGCCTTGGTGCCGCCGGTCGAGACCAGCTCGACGCCGGCGGCGTGCAGGACCTGGGCGGCCTCGACCAGGCCGGTCTTGTCGGAGACCGACAGCAGGGCGCGCTTGGGGGTGACCAGATCGGGGGCGGACGGATAGTCGGGGGCGGCGGGCACGGCGGACTCCTCGGGTTTCGTGATCGGAAATGGGAGCCCAGGCGCGCGGCTTATGAGGTCCGCGCTCCCCGGTGGTTTCCCACCTTCAACGCCAGTCACGCGAACGCGGCGGAAAATACGGGGGCGGGCGGGGGAGTCAATCAACTCCTCCCTTCCGTTGGCGGATGGGGAAGGGGCGGGGATGGGGTGACTGCTGAGCCGGCGGCTGCGCGCTGCATCAACCGCCGTATTCACCCCCACCCCTGCCCCTCCCCCATCGAGGGGGAGGGAACGTGTTTCATCGACCTCGCACCGTGCGGCTGCGGGGGTGAGAAAGGGACTGCGGAGCGCCGGGCCGCGCCCGGAGTGTTGAGTGTTGTTACCGTTTCGACGAAGCCCGAACGCTCCGCGCAGCCGTTATCCGATGAGCCCTCGACGCGCGGGGTCTTAACCCGCTTCCGAAAGAGGCCCCCGACGGGCGGGCCAGGGCGACGACCCCGGTTCCGGAATGCAGAGGCGGTTTCAGCCCCTGCCTGCCGCGCTCGCCGAACCCTCGCCGCCAGGCTTCGTCCCGATGTTTCAGGGAGCCTGCCGCTGGAGCCGTCGCGAAGGGACTTCCCGAAAGAAGCCCGACGAGCACTACCCGCTCGACCACCCCCGACAGCCGTCACGATCGCCGGCCGGACGTCCCTTCCGCGCCATCGGGTGAGGAAGAGTATGGGGGTGGTTCTGAACGCGGATCATTCAGCGGCGTGTAAAATCTACAAGCGATTGATTTCGCTGGGTTCGATCTCGCGAACGCCGAGAATAGAACCCCGCCAATCCCCATAGTCACCCTCTCCCATAGGGAGAGGGAGGGACCCGCGCAAAGCGCGGGAGGGTGAGGGGTTACACCCTCGACCGTACGAAGCGCCGCCAAAGCCGCCGGGGATTTTCCAGCTGCCGCCGAAACCCCTCACCCTCCCACCGCTACGCGGCGGGCCCCGCCCTCTCCCCATGGGAGCATCGAATAGTTCAAGAACCTATCCGTTGGGCGGGGACTGTTCGCTGGATCGCTTAAGGGCCTCGTATTCTGCGGGTGATCTTACCTGTGCTGCCTTACGCTCCAGAGCGTCCGCGCGACTGCGATCATTTGCTAAGGCCTGTGCTTCAGCCATGGAAACGTTCAACTTTAGCAAAGATTTTAGACCCACAAATGCGGGGTATAGGCGCGCTAGAACTACGCCGAAGCCGAAGCCACCGATTGCTATCGAAATTCGATAGAAGATCTCGTTGTCGAGGTGGATTCTGCGCCACTCAAAGACAAATTTAGCGCTATCCTCTCCAAAAACTTTCGCCCCTACGATCCCCGCTGTGGACAGGCCAGCGAAGAGAAACAATACCCCCCAGAAAGTCATTTGGGCTGAAAGGGCCGCTCCGTAGTCCTTCACGCGTTTGGCGGAAAAGCCATCGCCACGCAAAATGGTCGCAGTCAGCGTCATGGCAGGCAATAAGCCGCCCATCAGCAACGCGAGAAGGGCTATCAGCTCCTGCGTTGCTGCTCGAATTCCGGCTCGCGGAAGCAACAGCCAAAGAGCCGCGCTCAAGCACCCGGCAATCAGGAGTCTTAGTAGTCCCATTTAGGTTAGATCGATGGAGCTCTTCGCCGCCCACGCATTTAGCGCCGAAACAAGCGCATAGGTGGCTGCCTGCCAGTCGATCAAGCCTCCTGTTTCTGTGACCTCAGCTGTGTGGACCAACTGTATCAATTTCCCGTCGGTTTTCCCATCGCTGGAGACCAAGCGTACGTCCCCATCTGTCGCCATCTCAGCGAACGCCTTCTCGATAAGGCCTGCTTGAAGTTCGGCCTCTGTTTTTCGTCTCGTCGAAGCGACCGTAACTTCTAGACGTGCCCTTAGTGCGAGGTCGCTGCTCAAGTTGGCGCGTAACTTCTCGATTTCCGCCTCGTCAGCGCCTGCAGCCTTCATCATGTCGAGGACGCGCCAGCCCTGCGCAAAGAAGTCGCTCATTCTCTTGTTCACGGCGCGACTGGTCTTGGCTGGTAGGTCAGTAGAGTCGCTTTCTCCCTGAAGTGCAGCTTTAGGTTTGACGATGATCTTTTTTACGCCGCCAGTCAGGCTTCCCATGCCTTGGAGTTCGATCTTGGGATCCAGCGACCATAAAGCGCCGTTGGGAAGGAGCCCTGCGGCTTTGACAAGAGAATTGAGGTATCTCTCCATGCTGGAGTTGCGAAATCCAAGCCTCTCTATAGCCGCTATGTGGTTGTCTTTAATTAGAATATAAGCTGGTTCGTCTAAAGATGCCTCATCTGCGCCCAGCTCTTTAGGTATTACGGTAGCAACTGGCTGCGGTGCCTTGGGATGAATCCAGGTAGGCAGTGTGCTTCGACCATCAAGATGCATGATGTCTGCAACGAATGCATCGCCGACGGTATCGGAGAAATTCAGGCAACCCTTATGGTTGCCGTCCTCAGTTATCGGAAATATTCGCTTGCGAGCATCTTGGCCGTGAGCGCCGACCATTACCGCATTTAGCGTCTTCTGTAGGTTTTCAGTACCGTCGCCACCCTCAAGTTTGGCTTTGCGGTAGTGAATGCGAACAGTGCGCGATCCCATATTTGCTCCCCCCAAGCTTTTCTGCTTCCGGAGGATGAGGGCATGTGCCTCAACCTGTCCAGCGTGTGGTCGCGGTTGTGAAGGCAGCAAAACCTTAATCGGGTTGATCTTTATGCGGGTTCTACCCCCCAACCCGCTCCCGCACTGCCTTAAACACCATCGCCATCTCGATATGCGTGTGCACGTACCCGTGCTCGAACAAGTACGTCAGCATCCGGTCGTAGGCGTCGTCATAGTCCGCCATCGGCACGCTGCCGGGCGTCCTGGCCTCGCGCTCCAGCACCGCCAGAACCTCCGGGGCGCCCGTCGTCAGGGCGGCGATCACCTCGGATACCTCGTCGTCGGTATAGTCCGGCACGTGCCGCGCGCGGCCGGGGTCCAGGAGCGGTCTGCGGTCGAAGCCCATGGCGCCTAGCCCTCCGCCCGGGTGAGTTTCCAGCGGATCTTGGCGCCGACTTCCGGGCGCACCTGGCTCTTGAGCACGATCTGGCCGGCCTTGCGGGCCAGGCCGTGGTCGAAGTGGGCCGAGGGGGCGATCTCGACGTCGACGGCGTCGTTGCGCAGCCACCAGCCGATGTTGTTGGGGCCTCGGATCAGGACGCTCTTGCCGTCGCGGGCGATCGAGGCGCGGGCCTCGGGGTGCAGGTGGAAGCGCACCGCGAAGGGCAGGTAGCGGCGGGGGCCATCGGCGGCGCCGGGGTCGGCGGCCAGGGGGGTGAGGCTGTCCTCGCCGCGCAGCTCGTCGGCGACGGCGTCGAGGAACAGGCGGCGGGCGTGGCTGAGGCCGACATGGCGCCAGCCGTCGTGGACGATGTCCAGCCAGACGCCGCCGACGTCGTCGTGGCGCTTGGCCTCGACCTTGGTGGCGCCATCGACCAGCCAGGGTCCCAGGGCCTTGGCGCGGAAACCCGACAGCGGCCGGCCGGCCGAGCCGTCGCCGGCGCTGACGGTGGAGGCCGCGTCGGAGAGGCGGAAGGCGTTGGCGCCGGTGGCCTCGGGGCTCCAGCCGCAGCTGGTGATCAGGCGGTCCTTGGCGCAGACGATCTCGACGGCGGCCGGCTGGGCGCAGGCGGCGACACTGAGGGGGCCCAGCGGCGGGCGGCCGCAGTCGGCGATGACCTCCAGGCTGCCGCCGACCATCTTGTGATAGCCGCTATGCGGGGCGGCGTTCAGCGGGCGCGGGCCGGCGTCGTCATGGGCCAGGGCGGCGGCGATGCGCTGCGGGGCGATGGCCTCGCCGCCGTGGAAGGCCGCCAGGTGCCCGTCGCCGAGGGTGAAGAACCGCGCGGCCGTGGAGAGGCGGTCGATGGCGCGCGAGAGGCTCTCAGGGGAAGGGCGGCCGCGCTGGCCCAGGGCGTCGTCCAGGGTCAGGAGGTCGAACAGCAGCTCGACGCCGGCCTCGGGGCTGCGGGTGGCGTGGCCGCCGTCGGGCAGGACCATCGTGTCGATGTGGCGGGTGATCGCCTTCAGGCCCTTGTCGATCAGGGCCTCGCTGGACTTGCCGGCCAGGGCGCAGCCGGCGACCGTGGCGGCGACGGCGCGCTCCAGGGCGCGTTCGGGGCTGGCCTTGATCTCCAAGAGGTGGCGGCCCTGGCGGGCCAGGTCCTGGGTCAGGTCGGCGATCTCGGCGTCGCTGCCCTCGGCGGCCAGGATCTTGGCGGCGCAGGCCAGGTGGAAGACGCGGCGTTCCAGGCAGTCGGCGCTCCACGAGAAGGCGTTCCACTTGCCGAACACCCGGCGCCAGTCGTCGAGCAGGCGTAAGGCGCGGCGGGCGCCGTCCGAGCCGGCGGCGGTCAGGTCGGGCAGCCAGTCGAAGCGGTGCAGGCTGACGGCGAAGCGGCGTGAGGGGCTGGCGGTGTCGAACGGGTCGCCATCGGGGCCCAGGCGCAGGGTCCCGCCGTCTAGGGTCAGGGTCCCGGCCAGCATCTTCTTGCCGTGATCGGCATTGGCCGGGCGCGGGTCGCGGGGACGGGCCGAGAGGCCCTCGGGCCGGGGCAGGGCGATGGCCAGGCGGTGGGGGCCCGAGCCGAACCACTCACGCTGGACGTGGCCGGAAAGCTCGGCCGTGACGGCCTTCCATAGGACGCCGCCACGCCGGGGCGTGTTCGAGGATAAGCCGTTGGCGGAACGCTTGACGGCCATCGTTTGGGGTCAGCCGCCCTTCAGCGCGCGAATGTTGTCGGCATAGGCGGCGGGGCCGCCCTTGAACACCGCCGAGCCGGCCACGAGGGCCGTGGCCCCGGCGGCCACGCATTGTGGGGCGGTGGCGGGGGTCACGCCGCCGTCGACCTCGATGATGATGTCGAGGCCCGCCTTGTCGACCATCTTGCGCAGGGCCTCGACCTTGCGCAGCTGGCCGGGGATGAAGCTCTGGCCGCCGAAGCCGGGATTGACCGACATCACCAGCAGCAGGTCGACGTCCTCGAGGATCCACTCGACATGGTCGATGCTGGTCGAGGGGTTGAACACCACACCGGCCTTGGCGCCCAGCTCGCGGATGCGCTTCAGGGAGCGGTGCAGGTGCGGGCCGGCTTCCGGATGGATGCTGATCAGGTCCGCCCCGGCGGCGCGAAACGCCTCAAGGTAAGGGTCCGCCGGGCTGATCATCAGGTGCACGTCGAACGGGATCTTGGCGTGCGGCCGGATGGCTTTGACGATGTCGGGACCCAGGGTGATGTTGGGCACGAAGTGGCCGTCCATCACGTCGACATGCACCCAGTCGGCGCCGGCCGCCTCGATGGCGGCGACTTCCTGCCCGAGCTTGGCGAAGTCGGAGGCGAGGATGGAGGGGGCGATGATCGGCGCGGTCATGATCCTGGGATAGCCGCCCCGCGCCGATCTGTCAGCCCTAGAGCTTCTTGAACCTTGCGGCGAAGAAGCCGTCCTGGCCGCCGTCCCGGTGGTGGGGCAGGAGGCGCAGAGTCCCTCGGGCGGTCAGGCTGGCCTCGGGAGAGCCGCCTTCGCCGGGCTGGATGGGCTCCAGCGCCATGTCCTTGCGGCGGGCCAGGAAGGCCTCGACCTGGGCCTCGCCCTCTTCGGGCTCCAGCGAGCAGACGGTGTAGACCAGCTGGCCGCCGGGCTTGAGGCGGTCGGCGGCGCTGTCCAGGATCTTGGACTGCACGCCCGCCAGGCTGGCGACGTCGCTCGGCCGCGCGGCCCACAAGACGTCCGGATGCCGGCGGAAGGTGCCGGTGGCCGAGCAGGGGGCGTCCAGCAGGATGGCGTCGAAGGTGCGCGTATCCTCCCAGACGGCGGCGTCGGCGGTGACGATCTCGGCGGTCAGGCTCATCCGCTCGAGATTCTCGTCCACGCGCTTGAGGCGGGCGGCCGAGCGGTCCAGGGCGACGACGTCGGCGCCGGCCGCGGCCAGCTGCAGCGTCTTGCCGCCGGGCGCGGCGCACAGGTCCAGCACCTTGTCGCCGGGCTTGAGGGTCAGCAGGCGGGCCGGAACGGCGGCGGCGGCGTCCTGCACCCACCAGGTCCCGTCCTCGAAGCCCGGCCAGCCGGCCACGTCGCCCTTGCGGCGTACGCGCAGGGAGCCGCCAGGCAGCGCTTCGGCTTCGAGCGCTTCGGCCAGGGCCGCGACATCGGCCGAAGGCTTCAGCGACAGGTCGGTGGCGGGCTCGATGGCGATCTGGGCGGCGATCTCGCGGGCGGTGGCCTCGCCGAACGCGGCGACCCAGCGGGCATAAAGCCACGGCGGGGCCAGCAGGGCCGGATCGTCGTTGGGCGAGCCATCACGCAGCAGGCCGCGCAGCACCGCATTGACCAGGCCCTTGAACGGACGGCTGGTCTTGTTGGCGCCGGCCAGCTCGACCGAGGTGGCCACGGCGGCGAAGGCCGGGACCTCCAGGTGGAAGGCCTGCGCGGCGCCCAGGCGCAGCAGGTTCATCACCCGGTCGGGCGGTGCCTTCTGCAGCTTGGCGGCCAGGGCGCGGTCGATGGGCCCCAAGTGGCGCAGGACGGCCATGGCCAGGGCGCGGGCGAACGCGCGCTCACGCGGTTCCAGGAAGCGGAAACCGTTGGCGGAGGCGGCTTCGTCGATGCCGCCGCGACGCGACAGGGCCGCATCGATAAGGTTCAGGGCGGCTTCCCGGGCGGGGAGGCCGTCGTTCAATTCTTGAGTCACCGCCTCGCCGTGCCCAAAGGCGACGGCGAGCGCAAGCGATTTGACGAAATCAGGCGGCCAAAGAGGGCTTCCGAATGGCCGTCGTGACCGCCGTCAGGCCGAACACGAAGAAGCCGGAGACCACCGACAGCCCGCCCACGGCCAGCAGCGGACCAAACACCGACGGCGGTCCCTTCTGGCCCAGATACATGAAGAGGCCGCTGATCATGCAGATCACCCCGACGTTCGACAGGGTGAAGTTCGTGATCTTGACCCAGTTGGGAACCCGCTGCCCCAGCAGGGCGTAGAAGGTCCCCATCAAGGCCATGCTGATCCAGCCCAGCAGATTGAGGTGCGCGTGCGCCGAATAGGTGCTGTGGTCCTTGCTGATGCTCATGGCCAGGCCCCACGAGACGCCGACCATGGCGTAGAAAGCGGCCGCGCCGAAGAAGGCGTGCGGCCAACGACTGGCAGTCATGTTCAGATCTCCCCGAACGTCGATATTCAAGGTCGGGCGTTGAACACTGCCAAACTGGCGCCCGCAACCGCGTTGGTGCTAAACTTTCGCCATGTCGCAGGATCAGCCGTCTTCGTCGCAAGCTTCGTCGCAAACCCCGGCGGACGCCTCTTTGGGCGCCGCTCCGGGCAAGGATCTGACCCCCGCCGCCCGCCGCGCGCTGGAGGAGGCCGCTGCTCGCCGCGCCGCTGAAGCCGCTGCCGCCCTGCCGACGGAAAAGGGCGGCCGCGACGGCCCCGAACCTACCCGCTTCGGCGACTGGGAGAAGAAGGGCGTGGCGGTCGACTTCTGAGGCTGGCAGGCTCCTCCGAAACATAAGGGAGGAGCGGCTTTGCGCGAGAAGCCTATCCCCATCACCGACTATCCCCGCGAAAGCGGGGACCCAAGCTGGATTTCAGGATGGGTAAGGCCGAGCGATGGTCCTCTGACTCGGCTTGGGTCCCCGCTTTCGCGGGGATGATCGGGTTGGGGGGAACTTGAGGCTGAGCTCAGGCCCGCACTAGAACTCATCCAGATGCTCGTCCGGATAGCCAAACCCGGCATCGCCATTGGCGGCCGGTTTCGCGGCAGTGGCCGGCCGCACGGCCGGCGGCGCGGCGAACGGCTCCACCCCGATCGCCGCGTAGATCTCGGACGGGAAATAGACCGCGCCGCCCTTCATCACCATGCGCGGCCGGCGGATGGCCGAGATGTCCTTCGTCGGGTCGCCGGCGACCAGGACCAGGTCGGCCAGCTTGCCGCGCTCGATCACGCCCAGGCGGTCGGTGCGCTTGAGGAACTCCTCGCTGCCCAGGGTCGCCGAACGCAGCGCCTCGGCCGGGGTCAGGCCGGCCTGGACGTAGAGCTCCAGCTCGCGCAGCATCGAAAAACCCGTGGCTTCGTCGGTGCCGGGCAGCAGGCGGATCCCCGCCTTGTGCAGCATGCCGATGGTCTCGATGACCTTGGCGAAGCCGGCCTGGTAGGCGGCGTCGTCGGCCGGGCTCTTGATCGTCACGAACGAGCGCTTGCGGTAGCGCTGGAAGCCGATCGGCATGTGCGAGAGGAAGTCCTGCTGGCCGACCTGGGTCTGGCCGGCCCGGCTCAGCATCAACTGCTCGACGATGCTGGCGGTGGTGTCCAGCGCCACGCCGTGGGTCTTCATCAGGCCGACGGTCTTCTGGACCCGCGCCGAGTTGAGGTCGAGGCTGCCGGCCCGCGCCATGGCCGTCAGGCGCAGGGGTGTGCGGGTGTCTTCGGTGGGATCCAGGATCCAGCCCAGCATCAGCTGGTTGATGTGGGCGATGGCGTCGTAGCCGTCCTCGATGACGCGGTCGGGCGTGTCGAAGGCCGGCACGTGGCCCGAGACGCCCAGGCCCAGGCGATGGGCCTCGGCCGCCAGGGGTTTGACCCAGTCGGGGTTCATCGAGTTGTAGATCTTGATCTCGCCATAGCCGCGATCGGCGTACCAGCGCACGTCGGCCAGGCCTTCCTCCAGGGTTGCGGGGATGAAGCCGTTGCGGGCCGAATAGGGGCTGCGGCCTTCCAGGAAGCCGGCGGGGGCGATGCGCGGCCAGGCGATCTCGCCGCTTTCGATGCGCGGCATCAGGTCCAGCAGGAAGGCGCTGACGTTGCCCATGTCGCGCGTGCTGGTAACGCCGGCGGCCAGGTAATAGAGGCCCGAGTCCAGCGAGGCGTGCGAGTGCATGTCGTGCAGGCCGGGATAGACCACGCCGCCTTCGCCCTCGACGATAGTCTGGTCGGCCGGCGGCGGCCCGCCATCGCCCGGCAGCACCTGGGTGACGACATCGCGCATGACCACCACGGTCGATAGCGGGCCCAGGGCCCCGGTCCGGGGATCGAAGACGCGGACGTTGCGGATGCGCACCGGCGTGTCGAACCGGTGGGCCACGGCTTTCGCGATCTCGCGCATCCGCTGGCCTTCCAGGTCGGTCGCGAGATCCCGCAGCTGGGCGGCCGAGGCCTCGTAGCCGGCGCGGACGGCCATGTCGCCGTCGCCGAACTTGGCCAGCAGGCGGTCGGCCTTGTCGAGGATCACATAGGTCGGTTTGACCTGGACGCCGGTCAGCCGGATCACCCGCCCGGAGACGGCCGTCTTGCCCGCGCCCAGGGTGACCTGGCGCACCGGTGTGGCGGTCAGCTTGCCGGCCGGCAGCACGGCGATCTGGCCGCCGGGCTTGGACAGGGCGGCGCGGGCATAGATGTACGAGGCCCAGGGGCTGTCGTCGTTGACGATGTACAGCGGCGCGGCCGGAGCGGGCGTCTCGCCGGCGTCGGCCTGGCTCTTCCAGTGGGCCTTGCCGTCGGCCCAGGCGAAACTCTCCTCGACCGGCCCGCCCATCAGCGAGCTGCCCTTGATGGTCCACGACACCGGCAGGCCGCCCTTGCCCAGCACGATGTCCTCGTGGTGCTTGGGGCCCCGGCCGTTGTTGTCGACCTTGTACTCGACGGAGGTCCTGGCGCCGTCGGTCACGGCCTCGACCGAGCCGACGATCTCGCCGTTGGCGACGACCGACAGGCGTTCGGTCGAGGCAGCCTGCGCCAAGCCGGCGCTGGCTAGCATCAAGGCGGCAACGCTCAGGGCCGGAAGCTTCATCGGGTCTTCTCCAAGCTTGAGCCCGGATATTGGTCCCGAGGCGCTGGCGCCTTCTATGCGAACTTCAGCGCGCGCGCTCGGGGGTGAGCATAGTCCATGCACGGAGCATGGCTTCCCGAACCGCCGCGGTCGTGCCTAGCTGGGCTTTCCATCGCCTGGAGGCCTGCCTTGCGTCTGCTTGCTGCTCTCGTCTCTGTCGCCCTGCTGGTCGCGCCGCCGAGCCTGGCCGCGCCCGCCAAATCGAAAGCGGTCGCCGCCCGCGCGCTGGACGCCGGGGCGGTGGCCTCGCCCGACCGCTACGGGGCGCTGGCGGCGCAGGAGATCCTCAAGGCCGGCGGCAACGCCGTCGACGCGGCGGTGGCGACCGGGTTCGCCCTGGCCGTGACCTATCCCGAGGCCGGCAATCTGGGCGGCGGCGGGTTCATGACCCTGTACGTCAACGGCAAGCCCTACTTCCTGGACTATCGCGAGACCGCGCCGGCGGCGGCCTCGGCCGACATGTATCTGGGCAAGGATGGCGAGCCGATCGCGGACCTGTCGTTGTTCGGCAATCTGGCGGCCGGCACGCCGGGCACGGTGCGGGGCCTGGCCATGGCCCATAAGCGGTTCGGCAAGCTGCCTTGGGCGCGGGTGCTGGCTCCGGCCATCCGCTATACCCGCGAGGGTTTCCGGGTGAACGACCAGTTCGCCGGCGTGCTGGTCAAGGAGGTTCCGCCGCAGTTCTCCAAGACCAATTTCCGCGACTATTTCGCGCCGGTGAAGGCCGGGACGATGTTCAAGCAGCCCGAGCTGGCCGCGACGCTGGAGCGGATCGCCAAGGACGGCGACAAGGCCTTCTACGAGGGCAAGACCGCCGACCAGATCGTCGCCCAGATGCAGCGCGGGCCGGTGAAGGGGTTGATCACCAAGGCCGACCTGGCCGGCTACAAGGCCGTCTGGCGCACGCCGGTCACCGCCAAGTGGCGCGGCTACGACGTCATCACCGCCCCGCCGCCCAGCTCGGGCGGCGTCGCCCTGATGCAGATGCTGCTGATGAAGCAGGACCTGTCGCCGAGGTTCAAAGGCGTGGCGCTGAACAGCCCGCAGTATGTCCACCTGCTGGCCGAGATCGAAAAGCGCGTCTATGCCGACCGCGCCGAATATCTGGGCGATCCGGATTTCGTGAAGGTCCCGGTCTCCAACCTGATCGACCCGGCCTATGTGGCGCGGCGGGCGCGGGAGGTGGATCCCGACAGGCCTTCGCCGACCAAGGCGGTAGTTCCGGGCCTGGAGAAGCCGCAGACGACGCACTATTCGATCGTCGACCGGTGGGGCAACGCGGTGTCGAACACCTACACCCTGAACGGCTGGTTCGGCTCGGGCGTGGTGGTCGAGGGGGCGGGGTTCATCCTCAACGACGAGATGGACGACTTCTCGGCCAAGCCGGGCGCGCCGAATGTCTATGGCGTGGTCGGCGGGGCGGCCAACGCCATTGCGCCGTTCAAGCGGCCGTTGTCGTCGATGACGCCGACGATCCTGGTCAAGGACGGGCGGCCGGCCATGGTCATCGGCACGCCGGGCGGCTCGCGGATCTTCACCTGGGTGTTCCAGGTGCTGGCCAATGTCTACCATTTCAAGCTCAGCCTGAAGGCGGCCCAGAACGCGCCGCGCTACCATCATCAGCTGCTGCCCGAGAACGTGATCTTCTACGAGCCGGGGTATCCGCCGTCGGCGGCGCTGAAGGGCGCGCTGGAGGGGCGGGGCTACAAGTGGGTCGAGGACTTCAGCGGCGACATGGAGGCGATCCAGGTCGTGGGCCGGACGCCGGTGCCGGAGGCGGATCCGAGGGCGCGGGGCGTGGGGATGGTGGTGAAATAGATCCTCCCCCGCGATGCGGGGGAGGTGGCCCAGAGGGCCGGAGGGGGCTAACTCGGCCTAGGCAGCACTGGCCCCCTCAGTCGCTCCGCGACAGCTCCCCCGCATCGCGGGGGAGCATCTAGTGGCTCAGAGCCCTTTGATTTCTTCGACCACTTTCAGCGCCGCTTCGCGCGGGTCGTTCGCCGCCGTGATCGGGCGGCCGCAGACCAGGTGGCTGGCGCCGGCGCGGATGGCGTCGGCCGGGGTCGCGGCGCGGGCCTGGTCGTTCTTGGCCGACCAGTCGGGGCGTACGCCGGGGGTGACGATCAGGAAATCAGGGCCGGCAATCTCGCGAGCCAGCGCCGCCTCGTGCGGGCTCGAGACGATGCCGTCGACGCCGCATTCGATGGCCTGGCGCACACGGCGCTCGACCAGGTCGCGGGCGTTGAAGCTGTAGCCCATCTCGACCAGGTCGGCGTCGGTCAGGCTGGTCAGCACGGTGACGGCCAGGATCTTCAGGCTCGAGTCGCCGCGCGCCTTCACTGCCGCCTTCATCACCTGCGGCTCGGCGTGGACCGTCAGCAGGTCGCAGCCGCTCTGGGCCAGGACGCGGGCCGAACGCTCCACGGTCGCGCCGATGTCGTGCAGCTTCCAGTCCAGGAAGATCGACTTGCCGCTGGCCTTGAGCTCGTGGGCCAGGGTCATGCCGTCGCTGGCCAGCAGCTCCAGGCCGATCTTGTAGAAGCTGACCGCGTCGCCCAGCTGCTCGACCATGCGGCGCGCATCGTCGGTGGTCGGCAGGTCCAGCGGGACGATCAGGCGGGCGTCGGCGGTCATATTCGGTCCCCGGGGTTGGCGCGCACGATCGTCCGCCCTAGGAAGGGCGAAGCTCTGGCGCGATCTGAAAGGTAAGGACGTCGAATGACCGAGGCCAAACTCGCCGTCAACTTCTTCGTCGCGCTGTTCGCCCTGATCGACCCGATCGGCAACGTGCCGTTGTTCGCCGCCGCCACCCTGGGCGCGGCCGCCGCGGGGCGGCGAATGGTGGCCGTCTATATCGGCCTGTTCGTCGCGGCGTTCCTGATCTTCTTCTTCTTCACGGGCGTGGGTTTGCTGGCCTTCTTCGGCATCTCAATGCCGGCCTTCCGCATCGCCGGCGGCGTGATCCTGTTCATTCTGGGCCTGGACATGCTGCGCGACGACTTCACCACCATGTTCGCCGACGCGGCCGAGGGCATCGAGGGCCAGTCGGCGCGGGTCTACGCCCAGAAGCGCTTCGAGCGCCTGATCGTGCCGTTCGCCATGCCGCTGCTGATCGGGCCGGGCGCGATCTCGACGGTGATCATCTACGCCGCCGAGGCCAAGCCGTTCGGCTGGGCGGGCGTGGGCCTGGGCGTGGCGGTGATCTCGGTGGTGTCGCTGGTGATGGTGGCGGTGTTCTGGGCCGCGCCGCTGATCAGCAAGGTGCTGGGCCGGATCGGCATGAGCATCGTGGTGCGGGTGCTGGGCCTGATCCTCTGCGCCCTGGCGGTGCAGTTCGTGCTGATCGGCGTGGGCGACGCGACGCGCGGCCTGGTCCGCCAGGACGCCAAGGCCCCCTATGCGGAGACGAAGTAGCCATGGACGCGGATGTCATCATCGCGGGCGCCGGCATGGCCGGCTCCACCCTCGCTTTGGCTTTGGCGTCGGGTGGCCTGAAACCGCTCCTGGTCGACCCCCAGCCTTTCGAGGCCCAGCTGGCCCCGACGTTCGATGGCCGCAGCTCGGCGATCGCCTATTCCAGCTTCCGCCAGTGGCGCACGATCGGGGCGGGCGAGGCTCTGGCGCCCCACGCCCAGCGGATCGAGCAGATCCTGGTCACCGACGGCCGCACGCCGGGCGCGGCCTCGCGCAAGCCGCTGCCGGCCTTCCTGCGCTTTGACTCCAGCGAGATCTCGGGCCGCATCGAAGGTGAGCCGCTGGGTTACCTGGTCGAGAACCGCCGCATCCGCCAGGCCCTGGCCCAGGCGGTCACTGAAAAGCAGATCCCGGTCATCGCCCCGATGGCGGCCAAGGCGCTCGCGGTCGACGCGGCCGGCGCCCGCCTGACCCTGGCCGACGGCCGAGTGCTGTCGGCGCCGCTGGCGGTCAGCGCCGAGGGCCGGGGCTCGGTCCTGCGCAAGGCCGCCGGCATTGGCGAGATCGGCTGGAGCTATGGCCAGTCCGGCGTGGTGGCGACCGTGCGGATGGAGAAGCCGCACAAGGGCGTGGCCCACGAATATTTCCTGCCCAGCGGCCCGTTCGCCATCCTGCCGCTGACCGACAACCGCGCCAGCCTGGTCTGGACCGAGAGCACCGCGCGCGGCGAGGCCCTGCGCAATGCGTCGCCGGAGGCCTTCCACGCCCACCTGATGCGCCGGTTCGGCGACTTCCTGGGGCAGGTGACGATCGAAGGCCCGACCTTCGTCTATCCGCTGTCGCTGTCGCTGGCTGAGCGCATGGTCGCCCCGCGCCTGGCCCTGATCGGCGACGCCGCCCACGGCGTGCACCCGATCGCCGGGCAGGGCCTGAACCTGGGCCTGAAGGACGCCGCCGCCCTGGCCGAGGTGCTGGTCGAGGCCATTCGCAATGGCGAGGACATCGGGGCCGAGGCCGTGCTGGAACGTTACGCCCGCTGGCGCCGGTTCGACACGGTCAGCAACGCGGTGGCCTTCGACGCCTTCGTGCGGATCTTCTCGAACGACAATCCGCTGATGCGCCTGGCGCGCGGCGCGGGCCTGGCGGTGGTCAACCAGATTGCCCCGGCCCGCCGGTTCTTCATGCACGAGGCCGGCGGCGGGGTGGGCGACCTGCCCAAGCTGCTGCGGGGCGTGGCGCTCTAGCTAGGCGTCCAACTCGCGGGCTTCTTCCGGCAGCATGATCGGCACGCCGTCGCGGATCGGATAGGCCAGCTTGGCCGAGCGGCTGATCAGCTCGCCCTTGGCGCGGTCATATTCCAGCGCGCCCCGGGTCACGGGGCACACCAGCACTTCCAGCAGGCGCGGATCGACGTCGACGGGAGGGGGAGCGGCTTGCGTCATGGGCCCTCTCTACTGGATCGAATGCGGTTCGTCATCGTCCCCGGCGGCCGCGTCGATCTCCAGGAGCGCCGTCAGGGTCGCCTTGCGTTCGAAGATCGTCTCGGCTTCCAGCAGGGCCTGCTTTTCCAGCGGGTCGAACGGCAGGGCCATGGCCAGGCTGTTGATCAGGGCGTCCGACGGCGCGCTCTCGGCGTCGCCCCAGTCGATGGCCAGGCCCCGGTGATCGAGATAACGCCGCAGGGCCAGCAGCAGGCGGTCGATATCGGCCGCCGTGCGCACGCCGGCGGCGTCCTCGCGCAGGTCGGGCTCGAACGGCGTGAAGTCGGCGCGGACCTGGCGATAGGGCGTGCGCACCGGCAGCTCGTCGCCGGTCCGGAAGCGGCAGACCCCGGTCAGGGTGATCAGATACCGGCCGTCGCTGGTCTCGGCGAAGCTGGTCACGCGGCCCGCGCACCCCACCGGGGCCAGGGCCGGACGCTCGTTGTCGGCGGCCTGGTGCGGCTTGGTCTGGATCATGCCGATGATCCGCTCGCCCGACATGGCGTCGTCCAGCATGTTCAGGTAGCGCGGCTCGAAGATGTTCAGCGGCAGCTGGCCGCCGGGTAGCAGCAGGACCCCGTCCAGCGGGAACACTGGGATCACCAGCGGCAAGTCGGCGAGCTTGCGATAGTTCCCCTGCATGGACGCTCCTAGCTGAAGAGGATGGCCGACAGCTTGCGCCGGCCCTGCTTGGCGGTCTCGGACGTCGGGCCGGCGGCCTCGAACACCGTCAGCAGCTGCTTGCGCGCCGCGTCGTCGTTCCACGTACGGTCGCGGGCGATGATGGTCAGAAGATGGTCGGCGGCATCGTCCAGGCGACCGACGCCGGCCAGGGCCTTGGCCAGCTCGAAGCGGGCCTCGTGGTCGTCGGCGTTGGCGGCCAGGCGCTTCTCGAACTCGGCGGTCTCGGACGGCGCGTCTTCCGCCAGGGCCAGGGCGGCGCGGGCGGCGTCGAGGTCGGGGTCCTTGGCGTCGGCCGGGGCCATGGCCACGACTTCAGCCGCGCCCTCAAGGTCGCCGCCCAGCAGATAGGCGCGGGCCATGCCGCCCAGGGCCTTGATGTTGGTCGGGTCGGTGTTCAGGGCCTGGGCGAAGGCCTGGGCCGCGCCGCCGATGTCGCCGATCTCCAGCGATTCCTTGCCCAGGGCGATCAGGTCGTCGATGGCGCTGGGGCCGGCCGGACCGGTCAGCTTCTCGACGAAGGCCTTGACCTGGCTCTCGGGCAGGGCGCCCTGGAAGGCGTCCACCGGGCGGCCGTCGACGAAGGCGTAGACGGTCGGGATCGACTGCACGCGCAGCTGGCCGGCGAAGCCCGGATTGGCGTCGACGTCGATCTTCACCAGTTTCACCGCGCCCTTGGCGGCGTTGACGACCTTCTCGATCGTCGGGGTCAGGGTGCGGCACGGGCCGCACCAGGTGGCCCAGAAGTCGACGATGACGGGCTGGGTCTTCGAGGCTTCGATGACGTCCGCCATGAAGCTGGCGTCCGTGCCGTCCTTGATGTGCTCGCTTTTAGCAGGGGTCGCGGGCTTTTCGCCGATCAGGGACATCGGGTCTCTCGTGTACTCAAGGCAGGGAACGCGTTAGCCGCCAAGATGGTCCCTGGCGCGCATCTTCGCAACGGCGTGTTCGCCTCTTAGGCGACGACTTCCATGGCTTCGAAGTCGACGATCATCGGCTCGACGCCCAGGGCGCTGAGGAACTTGCGGAAGTCGGCCTGGCTGACCGCCGTGGTGGCGTCGTTGCCCAGCGGGTGGAAGTTGACCGGGTCACTCTCCGCCAACGCCTTGTCGAGCACGAAGCGCAGGCGCTTTTCGCCGTCATTGATCAGGCCGAACGCCGTCACCGAGCCCGGCGTCACGCCCAGGGTCTCGACCATCATCTCCTGCGGACCGAACGACAGCCGGCCCGAGCCGATCACATGGTGCAGCTTCTTCAAATCGATGACCGTCTCGCCCAAGGCCGAGATCAGCCACAGCTGGCCCTTGGCGTCCTTGAGGAACAGGTTCTTGGTGTGGCCGCCGGGCAGGGCCTTCTTGATCTCCAGACCCTCCTCGACGCGGAACACCGGCGGGTGGTCAAGGGTCGAGGCGGCAATGCCGTGGGCCTCGAAAAAGGCGAACAGGTCGGCTCTGGTCTTCATGAGGTCTCTCTAGACGGCCCAACACCCGCAGGGCTAGACCAGAGAACACCTAGGGCAGGAAGAAGAGCAAAGGACCGGCATGGAACTGGAGTGCTATCCCACCGAGAACCGTCCGCCGGAAATCGTGCCCGGCCGCCCGCAGCGGGCCTGGATGGATCATTTCGCCGACCGCCATCCCTATCGCTGCCTGCCGCTGACCATGGCCAACACCACCGGCTGGGACGTTCTGTGTCCGGTCGGCTTCTCGATGAGCTGGGACGGCGGGGCGCACCAGGAGTGCATCAAGTTCCAGCCCGACCATCCGTATCCGGGCTTCACCGACTTCGTGAAGTCGCACTTCACGCGCGGTGTCGTGACCTTCCACACCGGCTATCTGTTCCGCACGCCGCCGGGCTGGTCGCTGATGGCCATGGGTCCGCCCAACCACGTCAAGGACGGCATCCAGCCGTTGGCCGGCGTGATCGAGACCGACTGGCTGCCGTTCCCGTTCACGATGAACTGGATCTTCACCCGCCCCGGCACGGTGCGGTTCGAGAAGGGCGAGACCTTCTGCTTCATCATGCCGATCCAGGACAAGCCGATGGAGGCCTTCCAGCCAGTGATCCGCTCGATGAACTCCAACCCCGACCTGCGCCGCCAGTACGACGTCTGGGCCGAGAAGCGGTCGGAGTTCAACAAGCTGATCTTCAAGCGCGACCCGGAGGCGACCAAGGAGGCCTGGCAGCGGTTCTACTTCAAGGGTGAGTACCCGGAAGAGATCCAGGCCGAGGCGCCGAGCCACCACGTGAACAAGCGGCGGATGAAGTCGCCGAAGGTGGGGGTGTAGTTCGCCGTAGATCCTCCCCCTGTGGGGGAGGCGGCCGAAGGCCGGAGGGGGAAGTAACCGGATAGCCCGCTACTTCCCCCTCCGTCGGCTGCGCCGACACCTCCCCGCGAGGGGGAGGATCTTCCCGTCCAATCCGGTTTGTTCAGAGCACTCTGCTTGACAGAGCATTTCCACTATGACCAACTCTGCGTCACAGAGTTCTCTGACCATGGAGGCTGGTGATGACGAGCGTATCCAAACACGAAGCCGAGGCGGCCCTGTCGCAGATCGACAGCGTGACCCGTCGGGGCATGGCGCTGCGCAGCTACCGCCACGCCGGGCCGATCCTGATGGTGTGGGGCCTGATCTGGGGCCTGGGCTATCTGGGCATGGCCAGGCTAGCGCCGGAATATTGGGGCTGGATGTGGGGCGGGCTGGACGCCGTCGGGGTCATCGGCACGCTGGTGCTGTCGTCCCGGTTCAAGCCGGCCGACGGCGGGGCGCCGAGCCAGGCCTGGCGGACCAGCCTGGGCATGGCTGCGTGCGTGGCTTTCATCCTGGCGATCGTGGCGGTGTTCCCCAAGACCGAGCTCCTGCCCTACATCGCCCTGCCGGGGCTGTTCGTGGGCTTCCTTTATACGGTGATGGGCGTGACGATGGCCGCCTGGCGTTACGCCGTGATCGGGGCGGTGGTGTTCCTGGCCACCCTGCTGGGCTACTACGCCTGGCCCCAATACCTGGCCGAGTGGTTGGCCTTGGTCGGGGGTGGCGGCCTCTTCCTCAGCGGCCTGTGGCTGAGGAGCGCATGACGATGGCCGGGCTCGATGATGTGATCCACCAGCCGCTGCGGCTGAAGATCATGGCCGCCCTGGCGGCCGAGAAGGGCCAGCCGCTGGACTTCCCGCGCCTGAAAACGATCACGGAAGCCACCGACGGTAACCTGGGCAGCCACCTGACGACCCTGGAGAAGGCCGGCTATGTGGCGATCGAGAAGGACTTCGTCGGCAAGCGCCCCCGCACCCAGGCCCGGCTGACCCCGGAAGGCCGCAAAGCCTTCCGGGCGCATGTGGAATATCTGCGGGGGGTGGTGGAGGCGGCGGAAGAGCTCTGAGGAGCCGAAACCTCGCCCTTCGACAGGCTCAGGGTGAGGTTTCTAGTGAACCGCCGCGAAAAGTAGTCCTCATCCTGAGCTTGTCGAAGGACGAGGACGGGCCCTCAGCCCCCGATCATGTTCCCGTAGCCGATGACGATGGTCGCGCCGACCAGCAGGGCCACGCCGGCCCAGACCATGTTGCGCACGGCGGGGCGGGCGTCCTTCCACTCCTTGAAGGCAAAGCCCCACAGGGTGCCGAAAATGATGATCGAGGCCATGTGCAGGGTCCAGCTGGAGAAGCCGAACTTGCCCATCTGGCTTTCGCCCATCGTGTAGAAGAAGAACTGGAAGTACCAGGCGGTGCCGGCCAGGGCGCACAGCAGGTAGTTGACCAGCAGCGGGGCCTTGGCTTCGCCAGTTTCCGCCTCGACCGTCTTGCCCAGCCATTGGCCGGCCGACTTGTTGCGGATGATCAGGCCGGCGCACCAGATACCGTTGGTGATCAGGCCGCCGAACATCACCAGGCACAGGGTCGGCAGGCCGGTCCACAGCGGACCGGCGCCGGCCGCGGCGGCCAGGGCCTTGACCGGTTCGCCGGCGGCCAGGCCGAAGGCGAAGCAGGCCGACATGATCCCCGAGAAGATCGCGACCGCGATGCCCTTCTTGAAGTCGAACTCGGCGACGGCGGCGGCCTTCTGGTCGGGCGACAGGTCGGCGTCCTTCTTGGCGCCGGCCATGGCCACCACGATGATGCCGGCCAGGGTCATCAAGAGGCCCAGCAGGATGATCTTGCCCGAGGTCGAGCCCAGCAGGGTGGCGGCGAAGGTGCCGCGCACCAGCGGCGGGATCAGGGTGCCGAACACGGTGCACAGGCCCAGCACGACGGCCATGCCCAGCGAGAGGCCCAGATAGCGCATGGTCAGGCCGTAGGTCAGGCCGCCGAAACCCCAGAGCACGCCGAACAGCACGCACAGGCCCACGACATCGTGCGGCACCTGGCTCATCACGCCCATCAGGTTGGGGGTCTGCAGCGAAGCGAACAGCCACGGAGCCAGCAGCCAGGAGAAGATGCCCCCGGTCAGCCAGTAGATTTCCCACGACCAGCGCTTCACGCCGCGATACGGAACATAGAAGCTGGCCGAGGCCAGACCGCCCAGCCAGTGGAAGACGACGCCGAGCAGCGGGTTCATGCGCGCGCCTCGTAAGGCGCGGTTTCGGTACGCTGCATGTCTTCCTCCATCACGTGGATCCCGAAATATGGGATGCTTTTCTACATGATGGAGGTTTTTGCGCGGGACGCCAACCCTTGCTGACGTTTAGCCGTCCAGGCCGTTCTCGTCCTCGGCGTCCGGAGGCCAGTACGGCTCGGGTTCAGGCGCTGGGCCACCCAGGGTGACCGAGAAGTCTTCGGCATGGAACGTGATCGCGCCAAAGGCCAGGTTCACGGTATTGACGCCCTTGGTCGGGATCCAGTGAGCGATGTTACCGAAACTGGCGTGGATCGCCAGTTGTTCCGGGTCAGTCGTGGTCGAGAAGGCCCGAACCTTCTCGAAGCGCACGGCGACCAGGATTCGATGATCCCGGACGCCGGGGGGATAGGCGGCCAGCCGGATGGTCAGCGCCCAGGCCGGGAGGTCCAGCTCGATGGCGAGCAGATTGCCGTCGTGGAATGCGGCATAGCCGGTCTCGCCCATGTCCATGGGATCAGACCGCCTTCACCGCGCTGACGATCGACTTCACCACCTTGGTCACCAAGGCCGGATCATCGCCTTCGGCCATGATGCGGATCAAGGGTTCGGTGCCCGAGGCGCGGACGACGATGCGGCCCGAGCCGTTCAGCTGGCTTTCGCCGTCGGCGATGGCTTCCTTGACCGCCTTGGCTTCCAGCGGCTTGCCGCCGGCGAAGCGGACGTTTTCCAGCAGCTGCGGCACGGCTTCGAACTGGCGACCCAGGGCGCTCATCGGCAGGTCGGTCTGGATCATCACCGCCAGCACCTGCAGGGCGGCGATCAGGCCGTCGCCCGTGGTCGAGAAGTCCGACAGGATCAGGTGGCCCGACTGCTCGCCGCCGACATTGAAGCCGCCTTCGCGCATGCGCTGCATGACGTAGCGGTCGCCGACCGAGGTGCGCTCAAGCGACAGGCCCAGGGTGGACAGCTGGCGCTCCAGGCCTAGGTTCGACATGACGGTGGCGACCACGCCGCCGCCCTTCAGGGTCCCGGCCTTGTGCGAGGCTGCGGCGATGATGGCCATGATCTGGTCGCCGTCGACGACCACGCCCTTCTCGTCGCAGATCACCAGGCGGTCGGCGTCGCCGTCGAGAGCGATGCCGATGTCAGCGCGATATTCGCGGACCATCTTGGCCATGGCCTCGGGATGGGTCGAGCCGCACTCGGCGTTGATGTTCGTGCCGTTCGGGGCCACCCCGACCGTGAACACCTCGGCGCCCAGTTCGTAGAGCGCGTCGGGCGCGACCTTGTAGGCCGCGCCATGGGCGCAATCGATGACGATGCGCAGGCCCGACAGGTTCAGGTGGCGCGGGAAGGTCGCCTTGACGATCTCGATGTAGCGGGCCTGCGCGTCGTCGACGCGCTTGACGCGGCCAAGGTCACGCGGGGCGGCGAGGCCTTCCTGCAGGCCCTCGTCCATCAGGGCCTCGATCTTCAGCTCCTGCTCGTCCGACAGCTTGTAGCCGTCGGGGCCGAACAGCTTGATGCCGTTGTCGGCGAAATTGTTGTGCGAGGCCGAGATCATGATGCCGAGGTCGGCGCGCATCGAGCGGGTCATCATCGCCACGGCCGGGGTGGGCAGGGGGCCAAACAGCCGCACATCCATGCCGACGCTGGTCAGGCCGGCCACCAGGGCGGGCTCGATCATGTAGCCCGACAGGCGGGTGTCCTTGCCGATCACCACCAGGTGGCGGCGCTCGTCCTGCGAGCGGAACAGCTTGCCGGCGGCCAGGCCGACGCGCAGGGCGACCTCGGCCGTCATCGGATGCTTGTTGGCCTGGCCCCGGATGCCGTCGGTGCCGAAATAGGCGCGCTTGCTCATGGTCGTCTTCTGGTCTCTTTGAAGCCTTCGTCGGACCGCGAAACGATCCGAAATGCAGATTTACGAGTGAGCGTCTTTAGCCAGTGCTAAAGGCGCCTCAAGCAAGTCTCGCGTCGACAGGCATAATCCTGTCCGTGCGTTCTACAAGGGATCATGGCCCATGTGCGGCATTATCGGCATCGTCGGAAAAGAGCCCGTCGCTGAGCGCCTGATCGAGAGCCTCAAGCGGCTCGAGTATCGGGGCTACGACTCCGCCGGCATCGCCGGTGTGGTCGGCAGCAAGGTCGAGCGCCGTCGCGCCAAGGGCAAGATCAAGGCGCTGGAAGCCGTCGTGACCGAGGAGCCGCTGGTCGCGACGACCGGCATCGGCCACACCCGCTGGGCCACGCACGGCGCGCCCAATGTCCAGAACGCCCACCCGCACACCGCCGGCCGCGTCACCCTGGTCCACAACGGCATCATCGAGAACTTCGCCGAGCTGAAGGCCGAGCTGGCCGCCGCCGGCCGGACGTTCTCGAGCGACACCGATACCGAGGTCATCGCCCACCTGATCGACGCCGAGCTGGCCACGGGCCTGCCGCCGCTGGAGGCCTTCAAGGCCACGCTGGACCGCCTGACCGGCGCCTACGCCCTGGCCGTGCTGATCGAGGGCGAGAATGACCTGATCCTGGGCGCCCGTCGCGGCAGCCCGCTGGTCGTGGGTGAAGGCCAGGGCGAGATGTTCCTGGGCTCGGACGCCCTGGCCGTCGGTCCCTTCACCAACCGCGTCGTCTATCTGGACGAGGGCGACTACGTGGCCCTGGACCACGACAGCTACCGGATCTTCGACGCCACGGGCGCGGCGGTGACCCACCCCGTTCGCGTGGTCCCGACCTCGGCGGTGATGCTGGAGAAGGGCAACTACCGGCACTTCATGGAGAAGGAGATCCATGATCAGCCGGAAGGCTGCCAGCGCACCATCGCGGCCTATGTCGACACCCTGACCTCGCGCGCCTCGGTGCCGGGCGACATCGACTTCGCCAAGCTGGAACGCATCCAGATCGTCGCCTGCGGCACCTCGTTCATCGCCGGCATGGTCGGCAAGTACCTGATCGAGCAGCTGGCCGACCTGCCGGTCGATGTCGAGATCGCCTCGGAGTTCCGCTATCGCCAGCCGGCCCTGCGGCCGGGCTCGCTGGTCGTGGCCATGTCGCAGTCGGGCGAGACCGCCGACACCCTGGCGGCCCTGCGCTACTGCAAGGCCAAGGGCATGAAGAGCGCGGTGGTGGTCAACGCCCAGGAATCGACCATGGCCCGCGAGGTCGACGTGGTCTGGCCGATCCATTGCGGTCCCGAGATCGGCGTCGCCTCGACCAAGGCCTTCACCGCCCAGGTCAGCGTGATGATCGCCCTGGCCATCGCCGCCGCCAAGGCGCGTGGCACGATCGACGCGGCCGAGGAGCAGCGCCTCGTGAAGGTGCTGCTGGAAGCCCCGCGCCTGATCGCCGAGGCCATCGGCCTGGAAGACGCCATCAAGGATATCGCCGCCGACGTCGCCAAGGCGCGGGACGTCCTCTATCTCGGCCGTGGCCCGATGTCGGCCCTGGCCCTGGAAGGCGCGCTGAAGCTGAAGGAGATCAGCTACATCCACGCCGAGGGCTATGCCGCCGGCGAGCTGAAGCACGGTCCGATCGCGCTCGTGGACGACCAGACCCCGATCGTCATCCTGGCCCCGCACGACAGCTATTTCGAGAAGTCGGCCTCGAACATGAGCGAGGTCATGGCCCGCGGCGGCCAGGTGATCTTCATCACCGACACCGAAGGCGTGAAGCACGCGCCCGCCGGCGCCAAGGTGGTCGTCACGGCGCCGGCGTCGGACCCCCTGGTCTCGACCCTGGTGATGTCGGCCCCGATTCAGCTCCTGGCCTACCACGTCGCCGTGGTGAAGGGCGCGGACGTGGATCAGCCGCGCAACCTCGCCAAGTCGGTGACGGTGGAATAGCGCCTAGGCGTTCAGCCGCGAGTGCTTGCGCGAATACCCGAAGTAGATCGCGCAAGCCGCCGCCACCCACACCGCGAACAGCAGCCAGGTGTCCAGCGGCAGGCCGATGATCAGGTAGCCGCAGAAGGCCACGCTGAGCGCCGGCAGGACCGGGTATAGCGGGACCTTGTAGCCGCGCGGCAGGTCCGGCTGGGTGCGGCGCAGGATGATGACGCCCAGCGAGACGATGGCGAAGGCGATCAAGGTGCCCATGCTGGTCAGGTTGACCAGCACGTCCAGCGGCACGAACGCCGCCAGCACCGCGATGAAGGCGGCCACGATATAGGTGTTCAGGTCCGGGCTGTGGGTCTTGGGATCCAGGCGCTGGAACACCTTGGGCAGCAGCCCGTCGCGGCTCATGGCGTAGAGGATCCGCGTCTGGCCGTACATGACCACCAGGGTGATCGAGAAGATCGACACGATCGCCCCGACGCACAGGATCAGCGAGGTCCAGGCCTGGCCCGTCAGGTTGCGCAGGATCACCGCCAGCCCCGCTTCCTGGCCCTTGAACGCGGTCCAGGGCTGGGCGCCGACGGCGGCCAGGGCGACCAGGATATAGACCGCCGTGACGATCAGCAGGCTCAGCACGATGCCCAGCGGCAGGGTCTTACGCGGATCCTTTACCTCCTCGCCGGCCGTCGAGACCGCGTCGATGCCGATATACGAGAAGAAGATCGACGAGGCCGCCGCGCCCACGCCCGCCACGCCCATCGGCATGAACGGCGTCAGGTTGCCGGCGTGGAAGCCGCTGAAGGCCACCATCACGAAGAACAGCAGGACGAGCAGCTTCAGCACCACCAGCACGGCGTTGATCGCCGCCGACTCCTTCACGCCCCGCAGCAGCAGGATCATGCAGGCCCCGACCAGCACCACGGCCGGCACGTTGACGATGCCGCCGGCCCCGGGGGCTTTCGCGATCGCGTCGGGCATCTTCCAGCCGACCAGGTCGACCAGCATCTCGTTCAGATACTGCCCCCAGCCCACGGCGATGGCGCTGGCCGAGACGGCGTATTCCAGCAGCAGGCACGCCCCGACCAGGAACGCGACGAACTCGCCCAGGGTCGCGTAGGCGTAGGAGTACGAAGACCCCGACACCGGGATGGTCGAGGCCAGCTCGGCGTAGCACAGCGCCGTCAGGGCGGCCGTGATGCCGGCCAGCACGAAGGACAGGATCACCGCCGGCCCCGCCGCCGGCACGGCCGTGGTCAGGGCCACGAAGATGCCGGTGCCGATCGTCGCGCCCACGCCCAGCATGGTCAGCTGGAACAGGCCGATCGAGCGGTGCAGGTTCTCGGGCGGATGTTCGCCCTCGACATTGGCGACGGGCTTGCGGCGCAGGAGGTCGGCCAGCATGGCGCTTCCTTCAGGAGATCAGGCGGCGCCTATGAACGGCCCCGCCGTCTCCGTCAATCTTTGGAGCGTTTTAGGCGCGCAGCAGATAATCCCGCGTCAGCGGCACGGCGTCCCGCTTCTTGGCCAGCTGGATCTGGAAGACCATGTGGCCGCCGTGGCGGAAGCCCAGCTCGGCGCCGGCCAGGTAGAACTCCCACATCCGCCGGAACCGCGCGTCGAACATCGTCGGGATGTCCGGATCGGCCATGAACCGCTCGCGCCAGATGCGGCAGGTCTCGGCATAGTGCAGGCGCAGGATCTCGACGTCGGTGATCCACAGGCCCGCCTGCTCGATGGCGGTGACGATCTCCGACAGGCCGGGGATGTAGCCGCCCGGGAAGATGTATTTCTGGGTGAAGGCGTTGGTCGCGCCCGGTCCGTGCATCTTGCCGATCGAGTGGACCAGGGCCACGCCGTCCTCGTCCAAGAGCTTGGCGATAGTCTCGAAATAGGTCCGGAAGTTCGGCGCGCCGACGTGTTCCAGCATGCCGACCGAGACGATGCGGTCGAACTTTTCATCGAGGTCGCGATAGTCGGTCAGGCGGAAGTCGGTCTTGTCGGCCAGGCCCGCCTTGGCAGCGCGCTCCTTGGCCAGGGCCAGCTGCTCGGTCGACAGGGTCACGCCCGTCATCTGGGCCCCGAAATCCTTGGCCAGGGTCATGGACAGCCCGCCCCAGCCCGAGCCGATGTCCAGGGTCTTCATGCCCGGCTCAATGAGCAGCTTGCGGCCGATCAGGGCCTTCTTGGCTTCCTGGGCCTCTTCCAGCGTCATGTCCGCACGCTCGAAATAGGCGCAGGAGTACTGCATGTCGGTGTCGAGGAACCGGCGGTACAGGTCGTTGGACAGGTCGTAATGGTGCGAGACGTTCCGGCGCGAGGCCACCCGGTCGTTGACCTGCTGGATCCGCCGCTTCAGCGCCTTGCGAAACCGCGTGAAGGCCGAGCCGCGCTTGGGCTTTCGCCCGCCACTCTCGCCGACGATGGTCAACAGCTGGTCGATCGTGCCCTGTTCGAAGACGATGTCGCCTTCCATATAGCCTTCGCCGAGGCCCAGGCTGGGATTGGCCAGGCGGCGCAGGCCCCGGCCGTTGATCCGGATCGCCACGGGCGGCCCCGTGCCGTCTCCCGCCTTGATGACCCGGCCTCCCGGCAGATGCGCCGTGAAGTCGCCGGTCTTGATCATTTTGCTGAGCAGGGCTTCGATCATCCGACCAACTTAAGCACTGGTTCGTCCGCGACAACCTGTCGCACACGGAGGAAATTCATGTCGATGCTGGATCTGGTCGTCAGCCGCGCCGGCGCCGACGAGGCGCACATCGTCGGCAACCTCATGCAGCTCTACATCCACGACTTCTCGGAGCTGTGGTTCGACCGCGAAGTCGAGGGCGAGCTGGGGCCGGACGGGCTCTATTCCGGTTATCCCGGGCTGGAGACCTACTGGAGCGACCCGGTCCGCGAAGCCTGGCTGTTCCGGATCAAGGGCCTGCCGGTCGGTTTCGCCCTGGTCAATGACGTCGCCCATTCCCGCAGCCCCATCGACCGGGCGGTGGCCGAGTTCTTTGTCGTTCGCAAGCACCGCCGGCGCGGGGTGGGGATCGCGGCCGCCCACGCCCTGTTCGGCACGGCCTGGGGTGTGTGGGAGGCGGCGGTGGTCCGCCGCAACGCCGGCGCCCTGGCCTTCTGGCGCCAGGCGGCGGCCAGTTATCCGGGCGTGCGCGACATCGTCGAGGAGGACCACGACGACGCGCTGTGGAACGGAGCGGTGCTGCGGTTCCGGGTGGGCTAGAGCTTGCGCAGCTCGGGGCAGGCGTCGGGTTCGGCCGTCCAGCTGATGCTGGCGATCTTCCAGGCGCCGTCCTGCTTGGCGAAGGTGAAAACGTCGATGCCGCAGTGCAGGGTCTTGCCGTCGCGCGAGACCTCATAGGGCGCGGTCAGGGTGGCCAGGCCGCCGCGGCGGATGATCACCGGCGACCAGATCCATTCCTTGACGCCCGGATCCAGGCGCTTGCCGTAGCTGTCCTCGAAGGCGACGCGGCCCAGCTTGAACTGACCGCCGGGCAGGCTTCGCACGCCCATGAACGGCGCGCCGGGCAGGAACAGGGGCTTGAGGGCCTCGGGATCGGCGGCGGACAGACCGTCGAGGAAGGCCTGGGTCACGGCCATGACGGCCTTGTCCTCGGGATCGGCTTGCGGCGGCGGAGCGGCAGCGGCGGCCTGGACAAGCGCGGCGATCACGAGGGCGAGCATGGCGGTCTCCGAAAGGTCTAGCTGAGCATGCCCCAGCAGATGGCCGCCTGTCCGCCCCAATAGAAGAACCAGACGGCCCAGGCGGTCAGGCGCGCGGAATTGAGCAGCTTGGCGCCCTTGAAGAGATCAAAGGACAGGATGGCGTCCGAGGCCATGAAGGCGAAGGCGCCGATCGTGGTCGCGATCGCGCGTTCCGGCAGCAGCAGGCTCGAGACGACCATGCCGACGATGGCCAGCACATAGGCGATCACCGGGATCTTCAGCTTGCCCAGGCTGCTCCACAGCAGGCGCAGCATCAGGCCGGCGGCGGCGCCGACCCCGATCGCGCCGACCCAGAACAGGGCGGGCGGTGTGCTCTCATGCTCCAGGAAAAGCGGGATGTAGACGAGGTGTCCGACAAGGAAGGCGCCCAGGCCGAACGGCAGCCAGCGCTTGGGATCCCCGGCCAGGAAGGCGTCGCCCAGGGCGCAGAAGGCCAGGGCGACGGCCAGCAGCACTGAGCCGCCGTCCAGATAGGCCAGCACCGCCAAGGCCGCGACGGCGCTGGTCTTGACGGTCGTTCGTAGAAAAGACGGGGGCTGATGAACAAAGATCAGGCCATAGGCGAGGGCGCTGCCGGCGGCGATCGCCCACAGCAGGGCCTCAGGCGTCATGGGACAGTTTCTGCAGGAAGGCCTGGGCGGCCTCCTTGTGGCGCGGCTTGATGGTCTTGCCCAGGATCGCCACCAGGGCCGCGAACACCGCGGCATCGTCGGTGAAGCCGATGGCCGGCAGGATGTCGGGGATCGCGTCGGTGGGCAGGACGAAATAGGCCAGGGCCGCGAAGATCATGCCCTTGGCCGCCGTCGGGGTCTCGGGATCGCGGGCGGCCCACCAGACCGACAGGGCGTCGGCGGCGAACGGCACCTTGGCGGCGACCTTGCGGATCTTGGGCATGAAGCCCTCGCGCACCTTCTCCTCGTTGACGCGCACGGTCACGGGCGAGAGGGCCTTCTTGGGATCCAGCACCTCGTTGACGTTTACGTCGGGGGACGGTTTGGCGTCGCGGCTCATCGGTTTAAACCCTCACTCAACAGCGATCCTAAACGCAAAGCCTAGGGAAACGTCCATGAAACTCGACAACACCGTCGCCGCCGTCGTCACCGGGGGCGCTTCGGGCCTCGGCGAAGCCACCGCCCGCGCCCTGGCCGCCCAAGGCGTCAAGGTCGCCATCTTCGACTTCAACGAAGAGAAGGGCGAAGCGGTCGCCAAGGAGATCGGCGGCGTGTTCTGCAAGGTCAACGTCACCAGCGACGCCGATGTCGACGCCGGCTTCGAGAAGGCCCGCGCCGCCCACGGCCAGGAGCGGATCCTGGTCAACTGCGCCGGCACCGGCAACGCCGCCAAGACCGCCAGCCGCGACAAGGCCACCGGCGAGACCAAGCACTTCCCGCTCGACGCCTTCGACCGCATCATCCAGATCAACCTGGTCGGCACGTTCCGCTGCATCGCCAAGTCGGCCAAGGGCATGCTGGACCTGGAGCCGCTGGAAGACGGCGAGCGCGGCGCGATCGTCAACACCGCCAGCGTCGCGGCCGAGGACGGCCAGATGGGCCAGGCGGCCTATTCGGCCTCGAAGGGCGGCGTCGTGGGCATGACCCTGCCGATCGCTCGCGACCTGATGAGCGAGGGCATCCGCGTCAACACCATCCTGCCGGGCATCTTCAACACCCCGCTGATGAACAATGCGCCCGAAGCGGTGAAGGCGGGCCTGGCGGCCTCGGTGCCGTTCCCCAAGCGCCTGGGCAATCCGGAAGAGTACGCCCAGCTGGCGATCACCATGATCACCTGCGGCTACTTCAACGGCGAGGATGTGCGCCTGGATGGCGGCATCCGCATGGCGCCGCGGTAGGCAAAGAAAAGCCCTCCCCCTTGATGGGGGAGGGTTGGGTGGAGGTGAGATAGGGCGATGCAGGCGGAACCGCCGCATCACCCCCATCCCCGACCCTTCCCCCATCGAGGGGGAAGGGCGCTTTTCGTTACTTGCCCGGAACTGGCCGCTGGATGGTGCTGGCCAGGTTGCTCATGATCTCGCGGGCGTCGTAGGCGCGCGGGTCGCCTTCCGGCTTCTTGCCCTTGTGCAGCAGGATCTCGGCGCCGGCCTCGAAACGCTCCACCGTGCGGATCTGGGCGCGGTCGGCGAAGAAGGGGTCACCCCAGAACGGGTCCCAGGTGCGCCAGCCATAGCCGCCGCCGAAATAGCGCCAGGACGGGCGCCAGTAGCCGTACGGATAGCCATAGCCGAAGCCCGGACGCGCGAACGGATCGGGCTCGACGTACGAGCGGGCCGTGCGGTCGGTGCGGTGGTCGGCCGTCTCGAACCAGTCGTAGCCTTGCTGCACGGTCAGCTCGGCCGATCGATAGAGCAGGTAACGCTCGACGGTCTCGCGCGAGGTCAGGCTGTTGCCGGCGAAGCTGATCCGATAGCGGTCGCTTTCCAGCCGCTGTTCGGAGAAGCCGCCGGTGGTCGAGCCGGACGTGACGCGCGGTTGATAGGGCGTAGGCGTCGCGCAAGCCGCTAAGGTCGCGGCGAGAGCCAACGACGCGGCGATGGCGACCTTCTTCATGGACATGACTTGCTCCTTCAAGCGGAGTCCTCGGTGTTTAGGACAACTCTGGCTGGGCTTTGTGGTTTCGCCAAGGCGCCGTTTGATACAGCGCCGCAACCAATCATCCTCGGGACATAATAAGTACGGCGGCCGTGATCAGAAGGACGCCTACCAGGATTGAAAAAATTCGACGAAAACCTGGCTCGTTCATCCGGGTCGACAGCGCCGCCCCGCCCAGGCCGTAGGACGACATGCTGATCAGGTCCATGCCGATGGTGGCGCAGGCGAACATGATCAGCTGCGGGACCAGCGGCCGCTTGATGTCCAGGAACGGCGGCAGCACGCCCGAGAAGAACAGCAGGATCTTCGGATTGGCGATCTGGACCATGAAGCCGTCGAAGAAGGCCGACCGTCCGGCCCGCACGGTGGCCGAGGCGTGGCTCTCGACGTTCTTGTAGCCCGCCCATAGCGACTTCAGGCCGAGCCACACCAGATAGGCCGCGCCCGCCAGGGCCAGGATGTGGAACGCCTTCGGAAAGGCCAGGATCAGCGCGCCCAGGCCCAGCGCCGAGCAGCCGAACCACACCAGGGTGGCGGTGTTCATGCCCACCACGCTGATCAAGGCCGCGCCCTTGCCGCGCTCCATGCCGGTGGCGATGGCGAACAGGTTGGCCGGGCCCGGCGTGATGGCCATGACGAACATGGCGACCAGGAAGGCGCCATAGCGGGCGGGATCGACGGGCAGGTGGTCCATGGCGCGGATATAGGCCTCCGCGCCCCTCTCGGCAAAGCTTGGGTCCGTCCAAGGTCAAGCTAGTTGCCGATGACCATCAGGATCCAGATCGCCCGTCCCAGGGCGCCGAAGAACAGCACCGCCGTGGCCAGGGCCTGGATGATGAAGCCCAGCTCGCGCTTCTTCGGGTCGGCGGCGTAGCCCACGGCGTAGATGATCCGGCCCAGCATCCAGACCACCCCCAAGGCGGCGGCGACCAGGTCGTTCCAGTAGATGGCGAACAGCCACAGCGAGGGCAGATAGATGACCAGCCACTCGACGGTGTTGGCCTGGACCCGCAGGTGGCGCTCCAGCTCCGGATGGCCGCTCATGGCCGGGGCCTCGATGCCCGACCGCCGGCGCGCCCCGGGGATCCGCAGGATCATCCAGAGATAGACCAGCAGCGACAGCAGGGTGACGATCGCCACGAGCGCGTGGGACTGATGCATTTTCGGTGTTCCTCCCGGCGGCTCTGATGGCCGCCCCCGAAGGGGAGCCTAGACGGCTGGCGCGGCCGCGCAACCTTCGCCTTGGGAACTCCCTGCCCGCTGAATCGCTCCTAGGACTGAACGATCCCCCGCGCGAAAGGCTCGATGGCCATGCATGTGGAATCCACGGCGATCCGAGAGATCGACTACGCCCCCGAACACGGCAAGCTGTTCGTCACCTTCCAGGACGGTGACGAGTACGTTTATGTCGGCGTCCCCGAACGCGTGAGCAGGGCGTTTTTCCGCGCCCCGTCCAAGGGCCGGTTTTTCCAGCGAATGATCCGCGACCGGTATCCGTACAACAGGGTCTGAAACGAAAAACGCCCCGACCGACGGCCGGGGCGTTCTCGTAGTCCAAGGCTTTTGAGGCCTAGCCGCGCTTGTCGCGCTTGGCCAGGACGCGCAGGCGCAGGGCGTTCAGCTTGATGAAGCCGCCGGCGTCGCGGTGGTCGTAGGCGACCTTGCCTTCTTCGAAGGTCACCAGGTCCTGGTCGTACAGGCTGTAGGGGCTCTCGCGGCCGATGACCGTGACATTGCCCTTGTACAGCTTCACGCGGACGCGGCCGGTGACCTTCTGCTGGCTGTAGTCGATGGCCGCCTGCAGCATCTCGCGTTCCGGCGTGAACCAGAAGCCGTTGTACACCAGCGTGGCGTACTTCGGCATCAGCTCGTCCTTCAGGTGCATGGCGCCGCGGTCCAGCGTGATGCTCTCGATGCCGCGGTGGGCGGCCAGCAGGATGGTGCCGCCCGGGGTCTCGTAGACGCCGCGCGACTTCATGCCGACGAAGCGGTTCTCGACCAGGTCCAGGCGACCGACGCCGTTGTCGCGGCCCAGCTCGTTGAGCTTGGTCAGCAGGGTCGCGGGGCTCATCGCCACGCCGTCGATGGCGACCGGGTCGCCCTTTTCGAAGTCGATGGTGATGATCGTCGGGGCGTCCGGCGCGTTTTCCGGCGCGATGGTGCGCATGTGGACGAACTCGGGGGCCTCGACCGCCGGGTCTTCCAGGACCTTACCTTCCGACGAGGAGTGCAGCAGGTTGGCGTCGACGCTGAACGGGGCTTCGCCGCGCTTGTCCTTGGTGATCTGGATCTGGTGCTTCTCGGCGAAGTCCAGCAGAGCCTCGCGGGACTTGAAGTCCCACTCGCGCCACGGGGCGATCACGGTGATGTCGGGCTCCAGGCCATAGTAGCCGAGCTCGAAACGCACCTGGTCGTTGCCCTTGCCGGTCGCGCCGTGGCTGACGGCGTCGGCGCCCATCTTGCGGGCGATCTCGATCTGCTTCTTGGCGATCAGCGGACGCGCGATCGAGGTGCCCAGCAGGTACTGGCCTTCGTACACCGTGTTGGCGCGGAACATCGGGAACACGAAGTCGCGGACGAACTCTTCGCGCACGTCCTCGATGAAGATGTTCTCGGGCTTGACGCCGGCGGCCAGCGCCTTGGCGCGCGCCGGTTCGATCTCTTCGCCCTGGCCCAGGTCGGCCGTGAAGGTGATGACTTCAGCGCCGTACTCGGTCTGCAGCCACTTCAGGATGATCGAGGTGTCGAGACCGCCCGAATAGGCGAGCACGACCTTCTTCACGGACTTGTCGGCCATGAGGGGTCCTTCCGGAGAGAAACACAAAGTCGCGCGCCTTCAACGGCGAAAGACGGCGCGGGTCAAGAGCTTAAAGCTGACCTTCGTCCTGCAACGTCTTGATGACGAAGCGCAGGTGGAACAGCTGGCTCAGACCCAGGCTGGCGGCGAGGGTGGCGCGGACCAGGAAGATGATCAGCGCCTGGGTCGGATCGTCGGTGAAGGTGGCCTGGGTGGCCGTGAACGACAGCAGCACGATGATCGACAGGATCGGAATGCTGAGCAGGCCCACGGCCTTGGGCGCGCGCACGGTCGGCGTGCCGTCGCGGCCCCACAGCATGGGGACCAGGGCGTCCTTGGGGATCCGCTTCCAGGCGCCTTGGGCGGTGGCGGCGATGATGGCCAGGGCGGCGATCGACAGACCGTCGCCCAGCACGCGCAGGGTCGTTTCCATAAGCGGGGAGTGTACTCGCTAAACCGTGACTTGGGCGCCCAGCTCGACCACACGGCCGGGTGGAATCTTGAAGAAGTCCGTCGGATTGGCCGCGTTCTTCATCAGGTAGATGAACAGGCGGTCCTGCCACAGCGGCATGCCCGAATTGGCCGACGGCACGATCGAACGGCGGCCCAGGAAGAAGCTGGTGGCCATGATGTCGAACTTCAGCCCTTGCTTGCGGCAGACCGCCAGCGCCTTGGGGATGTTGGGGCTTTCCATGAAGCCGTAGTTGACGATGACCTTCTTGAAGTCGTCGTTGACCTTCTCGATCTTGACCCGGTCTTCCTCGTTGACGCGTGGCGTCTCGGTGGTGCGGACCGTCAGGATGACGTTGCGCTCGTGCAGCACCTTGTTGTGCTTGAGATTGTGCATGAGGGCGACCGGGGTCATCTCGGGATCCGAGGTCAGGAAGATCGCCGTGCCGGGCGCGCGGTGCGGGGCGCGGGCGCGAAGGATCTCCATCAGGTCGACCAGGGGCACGCTGTCGCGGCGGGTCTTGGCGGTCAGGATCCCGGCCCCGCGGGTCCAGGTCCACATGATCAGCACCAGCACCGCGCCGAACACCAGCGGCAGCCAGGCGCCGTCCGGGATCTTCAGCATGTTCGAGGCGATGAACACCAGGTCCAGCGCCACCAGCGGGATCAGCAGCAGGCCCGTCTGCCACAGGGTCCACTTCCACACGCGGCGGATGACGACATAGGCCAGCAGGGTGTCGACGAACATCGCGCCGGTGACGGCGATGCCATAGGCCGAAGCCAGCTTGTGCGAGCTCTGGAACATGAACAGCAGCACCAGCACGCCGATCAGCAGGAACTGATTGACGGCCGGCACGAAGATCTGGCCGGCTTGCGTCTCGGACGTGCGCTTGATCTCGATGCGGGGCAGCAGGCCCAGCTGCACGGCCTGCTGGGTCATCGAGAAGGCGCCGGTGATCACCGCCTGGCTGGCGATGACGGTGGCGACGGTGGCCATCAGCAGCACGGGCCAATAGGCGAAGCCCGGGACCATCTCCCAGAACGGGTTGCGGCCGGCGGCCGGGTTATCCAGCACCATCGCGCCCTGGCCCAGATAGTTCAGGGCCAGGCACGGGAAGACCAGGCACAGCCACGAGGCCTGGATCGGACGCTTCCCGAAGTGGCCCATGTCGGCATACAGCGCCTCGGCCCCGGTCACGACCAGGAACACGCTGCCCAGGATGACGAAGCCGATGAAGCCGTTCTCGAACAGGAAGCGGATGCCGTACCAGGGATTGAACGCGCGGAAGATTGACGGGTCGTCGGTCAGGTGGAACGCGCCCAGGGCGCCCAGGATCAGAAACCAGACCGCCGTGAACGGCCCGAACAGCGCCGCCATCTTGTGGGTGCCGCGCGACTGGACCGCGAACAGCAGGATCAGGATGCCGGCCGAGATCGGCACGATATAGGGCGTCAGGCTATGGCCCAGGCCGGGCGCGTCCTTCAGGCCCTCCACCGCCGACAGCACCGAAATGGCCGGGGTGATGATGCCGTCGCCATAGAACAGCGCCGCACCGACCACGCCGAGGAAAAAGATCGCCATCGAGCGCTTGCGACCGGTCTTGCCCAGCGCCTTCTGGGCCAGGGCCATCAGGGCCAGGGTGCCGCCCTCGCCCTTGTTGTCGGCGCGCATGAAGAAGATGACGTACTTGATCGTCACGAACAGCGTCATGGTCCACAGGACCAGCGACACCACGCCCAGCACCGCGTGCTCGGTCGAGGCCGACGAGCGGGCGTGGCTCAGCGCTTCGCGCAGGGCGTACAGCGGGCTGGTGCCGATATCGCCGAACACGACGCCGATCGACCCAAGGGCCAGGGCAAAGAAGCCGTGTCCCTTGGGTCCATGACCATTGCCATGCCCATTTTGGGAGCCGTTTTCCTGTTGCGGAATGTCGGTAGAGGCGGGCGCGCAATCGGTGCCGGTCGCGCTTGAGGCTTCGGAAGCCATTCAATCCCTCCGGGCCGCCCTCGCAAAATGCTGTCGGCCGACCCATATCGATCAAGCGCGGCGCGATACACCCAATCCGCGACGGGTTCAATCATCACGCAGCGTCGCTTCCCATTCTTGAAGTAAGGAAGGGGGCGCGTTGCGAAGATGAAACAGTTTTCAGTTGAACGCGCGGGCGACAACCTTACGTTCCCAGGCGAGATGTCGGACAGTCAGAAATTTCCCGTAGCGGCGCACGCCCTGGCCTATCTGGCGCACAAGGAGGCCTTTTCGGCCGACCGCGCCGTGGCCAGCGCCGAGCTCGCCGCCTCGGTCCCGACCAATCCGGTCGTGGTCCGCCGCGTCACCGCCATGCTGGGCAAGGCGGGACTGATCGGCGCGCGCGCCGGCGCCAACGGTGGGGCATGGCTGCTGAAGCCCGCCGACACCATCACGCTGGATATCGTGCTGAAGGCCGTCAACGGCTGCGCGCATCTGGGTGTCGCGCCCAAAGGCGTGAAGGGTTGCCCGGTGGGGGAGAAGATCCCCGACGCGGTGCGCTCGGCGATCCAGGCCGCCGACCGGGCTGCTCATGAGCGCTTGGGGCAGATCACGGTGGCGGACCTGCTGAACGGCGCTCACGCGGCCGTCGAGGGCTGCTGAGAAACGAAAACATCGTCCTTCGACAGGCTCAGGATGAGGTTTTCGACTGAACGGCCTTAGCAGTAGTCCTCATCCTGAGCTTGTCGAAGGACGAGGGCGGCCCCTATTCCGCTGCCGCTAGCGCCAAGCGCTGCTGCTGGCGCGCATCGATCGCCGCGACGATCCAGATCACGAAGCCGCCCATCGCCAGGGCCACGCCGACCCAGCCGGTCGACGCCCAGCCGTAGCCGGCGGCGATGGCCAGGCCGCCCAGCCAGGGGCCCAGCGCATTGGCGGTGTTGAAGGCCGAGTGGTTCAGCGCCGCGGCCAGGGTCTGGGCGTCGCCGGCCACGTCCATCAGTCTCGTCTGCAGGACCGCGCCCAGCCCGCCGCCGCAGCCGATCAGGAACACCACCGGCATCAGGGTCCACAAGCTTCCAACCGCCAGCGGATACAGCGCCAGGGCGGCGGCGCTCCACAGCAGCACCGCGCCGATGGCCGGGATCAGGGCGCGATCGGCCGCCCAGGCGCAGACCAGGGTCCCGATCGTCATGCCGGCTCCGAACACCATCAGCACCACCGGCAGGGCGGCGGGCGAGGCGTGGGTCACGGCCAGCATGGTGTCGGCCAGGTAGGTGTAGACGCAGAACATGCCGCCAAAACCGATCGCGCCGATGCCCAGGGTCAGCCAGACCCGGCCATTGGCCAGGGCCGACAGCTCGCGCAGCGGGCTGGCGTCGGCGTCGGCCGGCACGCGCGGGGCGTACAGCCACACCGACAGGGCGGTCAGCGCGGCCAGCACGGCGACGATCACGAAGCCCCAGCGCCAGCCGATCCATTGGCCGACCACATTGGCCAGCGGCACGCCGACGATGGTCGCCACGGTCAGGCCGATCATCACCATGGCCACCGACTGGGCCCGCTTGTCCGGCGGGGAGACGCTGGCGGCGACCAGGGCCGCGACCCCGAAATAGGCCCCGTGCGGCAGGCCGCAGAAGAACCGCGAGATCAGCATGGTCTGAAAGTTCGGCGCGAGGGCCGACAGCAGGTGACCGACCGCGAACACCGCCATCAGCACCGTCAGGATCACCCGGCGCGGCAGCCGCGCGGCCCCCACGGCGATCACCGGCGCCCCGACCACCACGCCCAGGGCGTAGGCGCTGATCGCATGGCCGGCTGTCGGGGCGTCGACCCCCAGGTCCTTGGCGAAATAGGGCAGCAGGCTCATCGACGCGAACTCGGTCGTGCCGATCGCGAAGCCGCCCAGGGCCAGGGCGGCCAGGACTAAGCCGGGGTGGACGGTCTTGGTGGTCATGTCGGCGCCTCACACACGTGGCGCAACACGGACGCGACGCGGCCAATGGGGGAGGGCGGCGCGCCGGAGATCATGCTGCTGGCAGAAGTCCCTTCTGCATAAAGAAATGACAACGTTGTCGCAAGCGCCGTAGGCATTTCGTCGTTCGGTCAGAAGCGCCTTCAGCGCCGCTGAAACCGACCCACAGAAAAATTGCACCCGACCTTGTTGCTGATCCTCTAGCGGCGCTGTTCAGCGATCTTACGTAATCGCTACCGTTTCAGTTCCTAAAACGAGGGAAACCAAAATGACCACCGTCGCCATCGCCTACCACTCCGGCTACGGCCACACCGAAGTCCTGGCCCAGAAGGTCGCCGAGGGCGTCCGTGACGCCGGCCAGACCGCCGTGCTGCTGAAGATCGACAATGCCGCCCAGGACTTCGCGCCGCTGATCGAGCAGATCACCGCCGCCGACGCCGTCGTGTTCGGCGCCCCGACCTACATGGGCGACGTCTCGGGCGTGTTCAAAGTGTTCGCCGACGCCACCGCCAGCGCCTTCTTCACCGGCGCCTGGAAGGACAAGCTGGCCGCCGGCTTCACCAACTCGCACAGCTTCGCCGGCGACAAGGGTCACGCCCTGGAGAGCCTGACGATCCTGGCCGCCCAGCACGGCATGAACTGGATCAACCTGGGCATCGCCCCGCCGAACGTGACCGCCGCCGAGCGGGGCCCCGACACCCTGAACCGTGTCGGTTCGTTCCTGGGCGTCGCGGCCCAGTCGGACAACGCCTCGACCGAGATCACCCCGCCGGCCGGCGACCGCGAGACGGCCCGTCTGCTGGGCGAGCGCGTGGCTAAGGCCGCTGTCCGCTGGGCCGTCGGCGCCAACGCCGCCGCCGAGCTTGGCAAGGCCGCCTAAAACGAACTGCCCTGGGCCGCGCGGTTTTCCCTCCCCGCAGCGGCCTCGGAAGGGGCGCGCCCGACCCCATCGCGCGCCCCTTCCGCCCCCTTTCTTGAGGGCTTCTTGTACCGAAGCGCGGACCGTGCTCGTCTCCGGCGAAGTTTCGTCTTCTTCCGGATCGACTACGACATGGCCCGCCGTCTCGCCCTGATCACCGGCGCCTCCGCCGGCATCGGGGCCGCTTCCGCCCGCATCTACGCCAGCCACGGTTATGACGTGGCCCTGACCGCGCGCCGGGCCGACCGCCTCGAAGGCCTGGCCGCCGAGATCAAGCTGCGCTCGGGCGTCGAGGCTTATGCCATCCCCGCCGACCTGGCCGAGCCGACGGGCGTGGACACCGTGCTGGCCGCCATCGCCGAGCAGGGTCGGGTGGTCGACGCCCTGGTCAACAACGCCGGCTATGGCCTGCCGGGGACCTACGATTCCACGAGCTGGGCCGACCAGGCCAAGTTCCTGCAGCTGATGCTGACCAGCGTCTGCGAGATGACCCACAAGGTCCTGCCGGGCATGGTCGAGCGCAAGTTCGGCCGCATCGTCAACGTCGCCTCGCTGGCGGGCCTGGTCCCCGGCGCGGCCGGTCACACGCTGTACGCGGCGACTAAGGGCTTCCTCGTGAAGTTCTCCCAGAGCCTGCATCTGGAGAACTTGCAGAACGGCGTGCATGTCTCCGCCCTGTGTCCCGGCTTCACCTATTCGGAATTTCACGACGTCAACGGCACCCGCGCCCAGGTTACTCAGGGCGTGCCCGAATGGCTGTGGCTGGGCGCCGATGAGGTGGCCGCCGCCGGCTACGAGGCCGCCGAGGCCAACCGCTCGATCTGCGTCCCCGGCGCCCCCAACAAGACCATCGCGGCCATCGCCAAGATCGTGCCCGACGACTGGACCCTGGCCCTGATCGCCAACCAGGGCGGCAAGTTCCGCAAGGTGTGACAACGCGCCGAGGCGGTGTTTTTGGAAAACCGCCTCGGACCTGCTATATGTCCGCCTCGACCCCCGAGCATCCGGACACCCCCTTGAGCGTCACCCTCGACCTGTCGCGCGTCTCCACCGACGCCGCGCCCGCCACTCCCGTCACCAAACCCATGGTCAACCTCTCGGGCCTCACGCGCCCCCAGCTGGTCGCGGCCCTGGTCGAGAGCGGCGTGGTCGAGCACGGCAAGGCCAAGATGCGCGCCACCCAGATCTTCCGCTGGATGCACCATCGCGGCGTCACCGACTTCGCCCATATGAGCGACGTCGCCAAGGAGACCCGCGCCCGCCTGGCCGAGACCTTCACCATCGCCCGTCCCGAAATCGTCGAGCGCCAGGTGTCCAAGGACGGCACCCGCAAGTGGCTGATCCGCATGGCCCCGGGCATCGAGGTCGAGAGCGTCTACATCCCCGGCGTCGGTCGCGCCGGCGCCCTGTGCGTGTCCAGCCAGGTCGGCTGCACGCTGAACTGCAGCTTCTGCCACACCGGCACCCAGCCGCTGGTCCGCAACCTGACCGCGGCCGAGATCGTCGCCCAGGTCCAGGTGGCCAAGGACGACCTGGCCGAATGGCCGTCGGACAAGGAAGACCGCGTCCTGTCGAACATCGTGTTCATGGGCATGGGCGAGCCGCTGTACAATCTGGGTCAGGTGGCCGACGCCATCGAGATCATCAGCGACAACGAGGGCATCGGCATCTCGCGTCGCCGCATCACGGTCTCGACCTCGGGCGTGGTGCCGATGCTGGAGAAGCTGGGCAATACGACCCAGGCCATGCTGGCGATCAGCCTGCACGCCACCAACGACGCCCTGCGCGACGAGCTGGTGCCGCTGAACAAGAAGTACCCGATCGCCGAGCTGATGGCCGGCATCCGCGCCTATCCGGGCCTGTCCAACGCCCGCCGCGTGACCTTCGAGTACGTGATGCTGAAGGGCGTCAACGACAGCCCCGACGAGGCCCGCGCCCTGGTCAAGCTGATCAAGGGCATCCCGGCCAAGATCAACCTGATCCCGTTCAATCCGTGGCCCGGCAGCGACTACCTGTGCTCGGACTGGTCGACGATCGAGGCCTTCGCCGCGATCCTCAACAAGGCCGGCTACTCCTCGCCGATCCGCACCCCGCGCGGGCGGGATATCCTGGCCGCTTGCGGCCAGCTGAAGAGCGAGAGCGAGAAGGTCCGCGCCTCGGCGCTGCGCAAGCTGTCGCTGGCGGCGATGGCCGGCGTGCTGTCGGATGATGACGAGGACGAGGCGGCTTAAGCCTCTTCCTCCACCACCTTCTTCAGCCGGCTCAGCATTCCTGCCGCATAGGCCGCGTACGGGCCGATCCAACGTTCGTGGATGGCGTGCACCGGCAGGGCGTCCAGGTGGTTCCAGCGCTCGCGGCCGCGGCGTTCGGCGACGACCAGGCCGGCCTCTTCCAGCACGCCCAGATGCTGCATCACGGTGCAGCGATCCAGCTCGGCGAACCGCGCGCACAGCATGCCGGTCGTCAGCGGCTCGGCCTTCAGCAGATCCAGGATATGCCGCCGCACCCGGTGACCCAGGGCCTTGAAAATCAGGTCGGCTTCGCCCTCGCTTGACATGTTATAAGATTATAACACATGGTCGTCGCCAGCAAGGATGGAGATGTCCCATGGCGCACGAATTCACCGTCAGCGGCCGGATCGGTAAGCCCGTATCCGAGGTTTTCGAGGCCGTCGCCGACCCCAAGAAGCTGTCCGGCTATTTCACCACCGGCGGGGCGCAAGGGCGGCTTGAGACCGGCGCAACCGTCACCTGGGACTTCCATGACTTTCCGGGCGCCTTCCCGGTCGAGGTGGTCGAGGTCGTGCAGAACGAGAAGATCGTCCTGCGCTGGGGCTCGGCCGAGCCGAACGCGACCTACAACACCGAGGTGACCATGACCTTCGCCGACACCGGCGACGGCCGCACCCTGGTGAAGATCCATGAGGCCGGCTGGAGCGACTCGGCGGCGGGCGAGAAGGCCGCCTTCGGCAATTGCGAGGGCTGGACCGGCATGCTGTGCGCCATGAAGGTCTTCGTCGAGCACGGCCTGAACCTGCGGGAAGGCTTCTACAAGTAGGCCTCGGCTCCCCTGACGCGGGCGCCCCCTACGCAAGACTCGGTGACCCGTGTTAGTCAGGTCGCCGAACAATTCCCAGGGTAGTCCGCGTCCATGCCGTCCCAACTTCAGTCGCCCGAGGTCCAGGCCTTCGCCACCGGCTTCCCGGTCACCCTGCTGCACGCCAGCGTGACCCTGGTCATGCTGATCCTGGGCACGACGCTGTACGCCCTGCTGACCCCGCACAAGGAAATCGCCCTGATCCGCGAGGGCAATTCGGCCGCCGCCCTGTCGCTGGGTGGGGTGATGGTCGGCCTGTCCATCCCGCTGGCCATCTCGCTGACCGCCTCGACCTCGGTGATCGAGATCGGCATCTGGGGCGCGGCGACCATCGCCGTGCAGCTGCTGGTCTTCCGCGTCACCGACATGGTGCTGAAGGGCCTGCCCGAGCGCATCCAGGATGGCGAGATCTCGGCCGCGGTCCTGCTGGTCGGCGCCAAGCTGGCTACCGCCCTGGTCCTCGCCGCCGCCGTGGCCGGCTGAGCCGACACGGTCGGGGGCTCAAGCAGTGCATTTCCCCAAGCTTCCCGATTGGCTGGTCTACGCCGCGGCGGTCAGCGCCCTGGTGATCGTCGCCGTCGGCCGCCAGGAGCGTTCCGACGCCCCGCCGCCGCCGCCGCCGGTGCCGGGCGAGGAGGGGCTGCCGCTGGGGCCGTCCTCGCCGTTCGACCCGTCGATCGTCGTCCAGGTGCCCGATCGCCCCGAGCCCGGCTCGGGCACCGCCTTCTCGGTCGGTGACGACGGGACCTGGCTGACCGCGCGCCACGTGGTCGATGGCTGCAAGTCCGCCGCGATCGTCGTCGCGGATGGCCGTGGCGTGGCGGCCAAGATCCATGTCGACCCCAAGGCCGACGCCGCGATCCTGACCACCGAAGGCGGGGCGCCGTCGGTGCCGCTGGGCCTGGACATCCCGCTTCGCCGGGGCGCGCGCGCCTATCATCCGGGTTTCCCGCAAGGCCATCCGGGAGAGGCCGCCTCGCGCCTCTTGGGCCGCGAGAACCTGGTCGTCCATGGCCGCGGGGCCCGCACCGAGCCGGTGCTGGTCTGGGCCGAGGTCGGCCGCACCGACACCCTGAAGGGCACGCTGTCGGGCCTGTCGGGCGCGCCGGCCCTGGACGCCGCCGGCCGGGTGATCGGCGTCACGGTCGCCGAGGCTCCGCGCCGCGGCCGCATCTACACGACCGCCCCCGAGACCCTGAAGACCCTGCTGGGCCCACACCGCCGGCCCTCGCCGTCGGAGTTCGCGCCCAGCGAGCCGATCACCACCGAGAACTACGGCCGTGTGGCGGATGGGTTGCGGCGGGATCTGCGGGTGGCGCAGGTGGTTTGCTTGGCGGTTTAGGCGGAGCCAAGAAGATCCTCCCCCTAGCGGGGGAGGTGGCGCGAAGCGCCGGAGGGGGAACTTGTCCTGGCTCCGGCCTCTTCCCTCTCCGTCGTCGCTGCGCGCCGACACCTCTCCCTTGGGGAGAGGGTCTTTAAGCGTTCGCCGCCGCCTCGACCTTCCCCTGCCGCGCCGCCACCGCGAACGACAGCACGATCGCCACCACGCCGATCAGGGCGGTGTAGATGAAGAAGGTCGTGTAGCCCGCCGCCATGGCCTGGGCGCTGACGCCCAGCTTGGCGCCGGCGGCGGTGAAGCTTTCGGGCGGCAGGCGGGTGAAGAGACCTTTCAGCAGGCCGATCGGCCCGCCGTGTTCGGCGGCCTGCGCGGACGCCTCGACAATGCGGCCCGATTGCGAGGCGATCAGCTTGCCGGGCAGGGCGTACAGCGACGAAAACAGTGCGTACTGCGTGGCCGTGAAGCCCGCCGAGGTCAGGCTGGACATGTAGGCGATCAGGGCGGTGCCGGCGATGCCGCCGGCGATGTTGTCCAGGCAGATCGAGGTGAACAGCATCGGGATGCTGTGGCCGCTCATGGCCAGCAGGGCGAACATCAGGTTGCTGATCGGCTGGGCGAAGGCGCCGATCACCAGCGCCTTCATCAGGCCCAGACGCGAGACCACGACGCCGCCTAGGAACACCCCGATCATCGAGGCGATGATGCCGAACACCTTGCGGATCTCGGCGATCTCGGTGAGCGAGAAGCCCATGTCCCGGTAGAACGGGTTCATGATGTTCAGCACGAAGTCCGAGACGCGGTAGACGCAGATCGCCGCCAGGATCAGGCCGGCCACGCCGTGGAAGCGGGTCAGGAATTCGCCCAGCGGCTCGCCGAACGCCTTGGACATGTAGACGCCCGGCTTGGTGCGGACCTTGGGGATCGGCCAGGCGGCGACGACCACGATGGCCAGGCCGGCGATCACGCCCAGCAGCTGCAGCCAGACGCCGTTGGGCTTGGCGGTCCAGGCGTCGGCCAGGGCTTCGCCGCCGACCAGCTTGGAGAGCAACGACGCGTCGCCCGACAGGCCCGAGCCCAGCACCAGGGCGCCCAGCACCAGCACGGCCAGACGGGTCAGCCATTCGAGGATCTCCAGCGCCTTGGGCTGGTTGACGTCGTCGGTCGGGATCGGGCGGATCGTGTGCTCGGCCTCGCGCGGGGCCCACAGGGTGGCCAGCACGCCGATGCCGACGACCGCGCCCATCACGGCGTACGAGAAGTTCCAGCCGAAGCGCTCGGCCAGCAGCAGCGGGCCGGCGCCGGCCGCGATCATGGCGACGCGATAGCCCCACTGATAGGCCACGACCATCGGGCCTTGGTCTTCCTTGTCGGCCACCTCGATGCGCCAGGCGTCCAGGACGATATCGTGCGAGGCGGTGGCGAAGCCGACGGCGACGGCGGCGGCGGCCAAGACGCCGAGCTGGTTCACCGGGTTCATGGTCGAGATCGCCCACAGGCCCAGGATCATGGCGATCTGGAACACCAGCAGCCAGGCGCGGCGATGGCCCAACAGGTTGTGCAGCACCGGCACGCGGGTGCGGTCGATCAGCGGCGCCCACAGGAACTTGAACGAGAACGACAGGGTGGCCAGGCTGAAGAAGCCGATCACCGCCAGCGACAGGCCGGCATCCCGCAGCCACAGCGACAGGGTGTCGAAGATCAGCATGAACGGCAGGCCGGACGCGAAACCCAGGCCCAGCATCACCAGGCTGCGGCGCTCCAGGAAGAAGGCCAGGGTCTGGAGAAGGGTCTTCTTCTCCTGCGGCTTGGCAGTGTCGGTCATCTGGCGATCCCCCTGCGGGGATCGCCCCGCCCTTTAGCCGGCGACCTTGGCTCGCGTCGCGGTTTTCGTCCAGCCGCTGGACGCGCCCCCGGTGGTCCAGCGCTTGAGGGCGTCGCGTAGGGCCTCTTGCGTGAGGGGCTTTACGAGGAAGTCGTCCATGCCGGCGGCCAGGCAGGCGCGCTTGTCCTCGTCGAAGGCGTCGGCGGTCAGGGCGGCGATCGGGGCGGCGACGCCTTTGGCGCGCAGCGCCTTGGCGGCCTGGACGCCCGACAGGCCGGGCATGCGCAGGTCCATCAGGATCAGGTCATAGGCCCCCGCGACGGCGGCGGCCACGGCCTGCTCGCCGTCGGCGACACGGTCGACCTTGCAGCCTTCGCGTTCCAGCAGGGTGCGGGCCAGGAGGGCGTTGATCGGATTGTCCTCGGCCAGCAGCACCCGCACGCCCTGGGCCACGGCTCCTGCGATGCGGTCGTCGTGGATCGGGGCTTCGGTCTGGGCGGTCTCGGTCTCGCCGGCCCGCAACACCTGCTCGACCAGCGAGGCGGCGCGCAGCGGCTTGATCAGATAGCCCGAGAAGCCGGCGTCCTTCAGGCGATCGATGCGATCGCGCTGCTCAGGCGTGAGCAGCACCACGGCCTTGCGGCCGGCCGGCGGCTTGAACGCGCCGCGCGGGGCGGCCAGGGCGGCGTCGATCAACAGCACGGCGTCGGCCGGCGCGCCCGACAGGGCCGAGGCCACGTCGACGGCGGCGAAGGCGCGGCCGCCGGCGGCCTCGATCTGGCGCACGGTGGCGGCGCGGACGATGGCGTTGGGCGAGGCGATGGCGACGCTGCGGCCTTCCAAGGGCGTGGCGCGGGTCGCGGGCGCGGCGATCTCGAACGGCGCCTCGAACCAGAACTCGGCGCCTTGGCCCAGTTCGCCGCCGACCCCGACCTCGCCGTCCATGGCGTTGGCCAGGCGGGCGACGATGGCCAACCCTAAGCCCGCGCCGCCCAGCTGGGTGGCGTGGGTGATGTCGGTCTGGACGAAGGCTTCGAAGATCCGTTGGCGGGCCTCCGGCGCGACGCCCGGTCCGGTGTCGGCCACCGAGAAGCGGATGCGGCCATCCGTCGTGGCGGTGGCGGTCAGCAGCACGCCGCCGGCCTCGGTGAACTTCACGGCGTTGCCGGCGAAGTTCAGCAGGATCTGGCGCAGACGGCCTTCGTCGGCCTGGATGGTCGGCAGGGCGGTCGGCACGGCCCAGGCGATCTCGACGCCCTTCTCGTGGGCGCGCGGGCTCATCAGCTCGGCGACCTGGCGCAGCAGACCCTCGATATCGACCGGGGCCAGCGAGAGCTCGATCGAGGCCGCGCCCAGGCGGGCGAAGTGCAGCACGTCATTGACCAGCGACAGCAGGTGGTCGCCGCTCTCGCGCAGGGCGGTGACATAGGACCGCTGCTCGGCCGTCAGCTTGGTGTTTTCCAGCAGGCGCGCCATGCCCAGCACGCCGTTCAGCGGGGTGCGGAACTCGTGGCTCAGGGTGGCCAGCTGCTCGGGCGTGACGCCGGGTTTCTTGTCGCTCATGGCCGACGATCTTACCCGCCGCGGCTTAACACCCGGTCAAACTCACGAGGGGCGCCGGAACCCGTATCGAGCGGCGCCGTTGTGCGTGGACAAGCTCGAACAGGGAAGCTCACGCCATGCGATCGATCCTTCTGATGCTCCTCGGAGTGCCGCTGCCGATCATCCTGCTGCTCGCCTTCTGCACCCACCATTTCTGAGAAAAGGGGACGTCCTATGGCTCTCTCCCCTGATCTCGTCGCCATCGACATCGGCGAAGAAAACCAGTCGGCCGTCAGCTGGGACGCGGTCCTGGCCGGCGCCGTCGCCACGATCGCCTTGCTGTTCGTGCTGCTGTCGCTGGGCGCGGGCTTTGGCCTGAAGCTGTCGCCCCGCTGGCCGGCGGGCCTGACGGCCAGCGACTTCACCCCGACCTTGGGCGCGGCCTTCATCGCCTGCCAGGTCGTGGCCAGCATGCTGGGCGGCTATGTCGCCGGGCGGATGCGCACCAAGTGGCTGAACGTCCACGACCACGAAGTCCATTTCCGCGACACCGCCCACGGCCTGCTGGCCTGGGCCGCCAGCGTGGTGGGCCTGCTGGTGCTGGGCGCTCTGGCCGCGCCGGCTGCGCCAACCCCCGTGGGTGAGCTCTCGCCCGCCGAAGTCGTGCGTGCGGGCCAGATCGGCGCGCAGCTGTCGCTGTTCCTGGGCATCGGCGCCCTGACCAGCGCCTTCGCCGCCAGCGTCGCCGCCGCCATCGGCGGGATGCGTCGCGACGACATGCACAAGCTGCACCGCACGCGGGCCTAGGCCGGCACGCCTTCGCCGGGCGTATGGGTTCGCCGATACGCCAGGGCCTCGGCGACGTGGACGCGCTGGACACGTTCGGCGCCCTCCAGGTCGGCGATGGTGCGGGCCAGGCGCAGGGTGCGGGTCCAGCCCCGCGCGCTGATCCGGCCGGCTTCCGCAGCCTGGGCCAGAAGCGCGCGGGCGCGATCGTCCAGGGCGGTGATCTTCTCCAGGAAGGCGCCTTCGGCCCGGCCGTTCAGGCTGTCATCCACGCCCAACTCTTCCGCCCGCGCCTGCTGCAGCGTCCTCGCTCGCGCCACCCGCGCGGCGACCTCGGCCGAGCCCTCCTGCGGCGGCGGCAAGGAGAGATCGGCGGCGGTGACGGCGGGCATGTCGACGGCCAGGTCAATGCGGTCCAGCATCGGACCCGACACCCGGCCCTGATAGTCCAGCTGGCACCTCGGCGCCTTGCCGCACGCCCCGCGCCCGGCCCCGCCATGACCGCAGCGGCAGGGGTTCATGGCGGCGACCAGCTGCACCCGAGCCGGATAACGGATGTGGAAGTTGGCGCGAGCCACCATCACCTCGCCGGTTTCCAGCGGCGCGCGCAGGCTGTCCAAGGCCTGGCGGCCGAACTCGGGCAGTTCATCGAGGAACAGCACGCCATTGTGGGCCAACGACACCTCGCCGGGCTTGGCCTTCAGCCCGCCGCCGGTGAGCGCAGCCATCGAGGCGCTGTGGTGCGGGGCGCGGTAGGGCCGGGCGCGGGTCAGGGCGCCTCGCGCAATGAGCCCCGCCACCGAATGGACCATCGAGGTCTCCAGCAGCTCGGCCGACGTCAACGGCGGCAACAGACCCGGCAGGCGCTGGGCCAACATCGACTTGCCCGAGCCCGGCGGGCCGACGAACAGCAGGTTGTGGCCGCCGGCCGCGGCGATCTCCAGGGCGCGCTTGGCGTGCTCCTGGCCCTTGACGTCGCGCAGGTCTTTGGCCGCCTCGCCCTCGACGATAGGCCCGGGCGCCGGGGCCGACAGGATCTGGGCGCCCCGGAAGTGGTTGATCAGCGAGACCAGCGAGCGCGGCGCCAGGATCCGCGTGTCGCCGGCCCAGGCCGCCTCGGGACCGGAGGCCTCCGGACAGATCAAGCCCAGGCCCATGGCTCCAGCGGCCATCGCCGCCGGCAGCGCGCCAGCGACCGGCATGATGCGGCCGTCCAGAGAGAGCTCGCCGATCGCCGCCCAGCCGTCCAGCGCATCCATCGGAATGACGCCCAGCGCCGCCATCACCGCCAGGGCGATCGGCAGGTCGAAATGGGCGCCTTCCTTGGGCAGATCCGCCGGCGCCAGATTGGCGACGATGCGCTTGCCGGGGAGCGAGAGGCCGAGCCCGGCGAAGGCGCCGCGAACGCGTTCACGACTCTCGGCCACCGCCTTGTCCGCGAGGCCGACAATGACGAACACCTGGGCGCCCGTGGTCAGCTGAACCTCGACGTCGACACGCCGAGCCTCGACACCCTCGAACGCAACGGTGACCACGCTGGCGGCCATCGCAAACCCTCATGGACAATGAACTTTATCCACAAGTCACAGCATAGCTTGCGAAATGGAGCAAGAACGAAAAACGAACGTTTCGCGAAACGTCCGTCTTTCCGCAGAGTTACCCACCGTTGCGGCGAATGTCCTCGATACGATCCCAGAGTACGGCCGCGGCGTTGATACCGGTAAAACGCTTCAGCTGTTGTGCGCCGGTGGGCGACGTAACGTTGATCTCGGTCAAGTACTCGCCAATGACGTCGATGCCGACAAAGATCAGTCCACGGCGCTTGAGCTCGGGGCCGATGATCTTGCACAGCTCCATGTCGCGGGCGGTCAGGGACACGGCCTCGGCGCGGCCGCCGACCCGTAGGTTCGAGCGCACCTGGCCGGCGGCCGGCACCCGGTTGATGGCGCCCACGGGCTCGCCGTCGACCAGCAGGACGCGCTTGTCGCCCTTGCTGACGGCCGGCACGAACTTCTGGGCGATGACCTGCTCGCGGCCGATCATGGCGTGCAGCTCTAGCAGGGCGTCCAGGTTGGGATCGTCCGCCAGCAGACGGGCCACGCCCGAGCCGCCGCCGCCATAGAGGGGCTTCAGGACAATATCGCCGTGGCGGGCGCGGAAGTCGTAGATCGCCTCGTGATCGCTGGTGATCAGGGTCGGAGGCTGCACGCCCGGGAAGTCGGTGACGAACAGCTTTTCCGGCGCGTTGCGCACCTCGGTCGGGTTGTTCACGACCAGGGTGTGGGGGTGGATCTTGTCCAGGAAGTGGGTGGCCGTGATGTAGGCCATGTCGAACGGCGGATCCTGGCGCATCAGGACGACGTCGATGTCGTCCTTCATGTCGATGACCTGGACCTCGCCCAGCTTGGCGTGAGCGCCCTTCTCGGCGAACACCTCCAGCGACTGGGCGCGGGCGAACACCCGGCCGTCTTCCTGCGACAGCTTGTCGGGCGTGTAGAACCACAGCTTGTGGCCGCGCTGCTGCGCCTCCAGCATCATCAGGAAGGTCGTGTCGGTGTCGATGTTGATCCCCAGCACGGGGTCCATCTGGACGGCGACTCTCAGCGACATGGGGGCGATCCTTCGGCGTGTCTGTGCGCCGTCTAGTTAAGGCGATTTCCGGCGATTGCGAGGGCAGATAAGGCGGCGCCCGCCCCGAGGGATGGGGCGGGCGCCTGTACGCGACGAAAAGAGAGGGCGGCGGGTGGGGTGACCGCCCCCTCCTTCGGGGAGGAAACGCGTGTCCGGTTAGAACGCGATTTCGCCGCGAACGCTGAGGCTGTCGCCCGTGTCCAGGCCCTTGAACGAGCCGACCTTGTTCTGGGTCTTCCAGTGCACGAAGTTGGTCATCACCCGCGCCCAGTCGTTCAGGTACCAGTTCAGGCCGACCGTATAGGCGTCGCCCTCGCCGCCGTTGGCGACGTTGGTGAAGTCGATCTTGTCGTAGCGCGTGGCGATCTCGAACGCGCCCGTGCCGCCGCTGGTGACGGGGTGGTTGACCTTCACGCCGCTCCAGATGCCCGAGCGGGTCGAGAAGCCGGGGCGCTCGCCGGTCAGCAGGTAGCCGGCGTAAACCGAGCGGGCCTTCTGCTTCACGTTCGGGCCGACCTGCAGGCTGATGTCGCGCGTGCCTTGCTCGCCGAACACCCAGAACGAGCGATAGGTCCCGCCCAGCTCGAAGCCGTAGCCGTTGTCATGCTCGGGATTGGCCAGCGAGCTGGCCGAGACCTTCAGATTGTCGTTGAAGCCCGGGCCGATATAGCTGGTCTTGTTGATCGTCGCCGTGGCCGGCGCCAGGTCTTCCGAGAAGCCCCAGACGCCCAGGTGGACGAAGCCGTCCTTGGTCTTGACCGGGTTCCAGTGGGCGCGGCCGGCCAGGGTCAGCGGGCTGCGGTTGTCGCCGACCTGGCCGATCGGGCCGCCGGTCAGCGAGACGCTGGCGTGCCAGTTGCCGCCATAGATCTTGGCCATGGCGCCCAGGCCGAAGAAGCCCTTCTGCGGGGCGGCCACGTTGGCCACCACGTTGCGCTCCATGAACGGCAGCGACACGCCCGAGGTCGAGCCGTCGATCGTGCGGTCGTTCAGCTTGTTGCCCAGGTAGTACTCGACCACGTGGCCGGCGATGCTGCTGTCGTAGGAGATGTAGACCTCCTTCAGCGACACCACCTCGTCGGCGAAGTCGGCTTCGATCTTGTAGCCCAGCTTGCCCATCATGCCCTCGGCGCCCAGGCGGACCGCCGGCGCTTCGGTGCCGCTGATGTTGCGGGCGTCGAAGTTGGAGCCGCGGGTCGTCGAGGCGTCGATCTGGACGCGGCCGCGCGGGTGGAAGGTGAAGAAGCCGTTCGAGCTGACGAACTCGGGACCGCCGTCGGCCCACTTCACCTTCAGCGTATCCTGCTGGGCGTCCTGCAGCTGGACGATCTGGGCCTGGGCGGCCTGCAGCTCGGCGGCCGTGGTCTCCAGGGCCTGGGTGTTGGCCTGGACGGCGGCTTGGGTTTCAGCCGGGACGGCCGGCGCGCTGGCCTTGGCCTCGACGGCCGACAGGCGCTGTTCCAGGGCCTCGATCTTGGCCTGCTGGTCCTTGACCAGCTGGATCAGGGCGGCGTTGGCGTCGGCCTTCTTGGCCGGAGCGGCCGAGGCGACGCCGCCGACGCCGATGCTGAGCGCCAGGGCGCTGATGGTCACGGCCAGGCCGGTCTTGAAGCTACGCTTAGGCATGAGTTTTCCCTTCGCGCCGGGCAGCCCCCCTGGGCCCGCCGGTGCGCGTTCTTCTGGATTGATGATTTCGGGTTTGGAGGCGGGGGCTGTTGGACCAGCCCGCTCGGTTTAGTCCGTGGAGGCGGCGCGGGCCGCGATGGCCTTGCCGCCGAAGAAGCCGTGCGACTTGGCCCAGTTGGCGAACAGGGCGGGCCAGCCGGAGGTCGGACCGCCGGGGACGCCCATGTTGAAGCTGTGGCCGCCCTGCTCGAAGACGTGCAGCTCGGCCGGGGCCTTGGCCGCCCGCAGCGCGCCGAACATGATTAGGCTGTTGTCGATGGCCGAGATGTTGTCGTCGACGCACTGGGCCAGGAAGGTCGGCGGGGTCTTGTTGCTGACGTGGGTCTCGACCGACATGGCCGCGCTCTCTTCGGGCGTCGGCTTCTCGCCGGCCATCATGCGGCGGGTCTGGGTGTTGTCGAACGGCGGCTTGACCGTGATGACCGGGTAGATCAGGCCGGCGAAGTCCGGACGGGCCGAGACCTTATCGGCGGCGTCGATCGGGGCGTAGAAGGCCTCGTCCGAACGGCTGGAGATCATGCCGACCAAGTGGCCGCCGGCCGAGGCGCCGACCGCGCCGATCTTGGCCGGATCCACCGCGAACTCGGCGGCGCGGGCGCGCACCACACGGACGGCGCGCTGCATGTCCTGCAGCGGAGCCTGCGGAGCCCAGCCGTCGACCGGCATGCGGTAATAGAGGACGAAGGCCGTGACCCCCATCATGTTCAGCCAGCGGGCCATGGCCTCGCTGGTGGCGCGGATGTTGATGCGGCGATAGCCGCCGCCGGCCACGACGATCACGGCGGTGCCGTTCGGCTTGGCGGCGCGGAAGACGCGCAGGCGGGGCTGGCTGACATTGGTCACCGAGCCGTCGTGCGAGCCGTCCTGCAGGACGATCTCGGCGCCGCCCTTGCCCTTGCCGGCGGCCGGCATGGCGCCGTTCCACAGGTCGATGACTTCGGGTTCGGTTGGCGGGGTAGCCGGTGCGGGGGTCTGGGCGGCGGCGACGCCGGCGGTCGAGGCGACAAGCGCCGCGCCGCCGAGCAGGGCTCTGCGATCGAGTTGCATGGGAGGTCTCTGAGCAGTGGGGAGGAGGAGGGGAGAGCGCCGCTAGGCGGCGCGTTGACCGGGCCGTGACACGCTCGTCCGCGATGCTGCGGGTGGCGCGTCGCCGACCTGGAACTGGTTCATCAGGCGGGAAAGGTCCTCTGCCTCGCGGGCCAGGGCGTGGCTGGCGGCCGTGCTTTCCTCGACCATGGCGGCGTTCTGCTGGGTCACCTGGTCCATCTGGTTCACGGCGACATTGACCTGCTGCAGGCTGGACGCCTGTTCCTGGGCCGAGGCGGCGATCTCGGCGACCAGGGTGTTGACCTCCAGCACCTGCTTGACGATCCGCTGGAGCGCCTCGCCGGTCCGGCCGACCAGGGCGACGCCCGCGCCGACCTGCTGCGAGGACTCGCCGATCAGGGCCTTGATCTCCTTGGCCGCTTCGGCGGAACGCTGAGCGAGGGCGCGGACTTCCTGGGCCACGACCGCGAAGCCCTTGCCGGCCTCGCCCGCGCGGGCGGCCTCGACGCCGGCGTTAAGCGCCAAGAGGTTGGTCTGGAAGGCGATCTCGTCGATCACCCCGATGATCTGGGCGATCTGGGTCGAGGAGCCTTCGATCTGGGTCATGGCGGCCACCGCCTGCGCGGCGATCGTGCCGCCCTGTTCGGCGTCAGTCTTGGCGGCCGAGACGATCTGGCGGGCGTGCAGGGCGCCCTCGGCGGTGCGCTTGACCGTGGCGGTGATCTCTTCCAGCGCGGCGGCGGTCTCCTCCAGGCTGGCGGCCTGCTGCTCGGTGCGCTTGGACAGGTCGTCGGAGGCCTGGCTGATCTCGTGGCTGCCCGACTTGATGCCGCTGGTATTGCCCGAGATCACCGACATGGCCTGGCGCAGGCGGGCGATGGCGGCGTTGAAGTCGTCCTTCAGTTGGCGATAGTCGTCCGCGAACGGGGCCTCGATCCGGTGGGTCAGGTCGCCCTCGGCCAGGCGCGACAGGCCGCCGGCCAGCTGCTCGACCACCATCGCCTGTTCGCGGGCGGCTTCGGCGCGGGCCGCTTCATTGCGGGCGCGTTCTGCCTCCACGTGGCGGCGGGTCTCCGCCGCTTCGGCTTCCATCCGCACCTTCTCGATGGCGGCGTCCTTGAAGGTCAGGACGGCATTGGCCATCAAGCCGACCTCGTCGCGGCGCGCGGTGTCCGGGACCTCGACGGCGTGGTCGCCCTGGGCCAGGCGGGTCATGGCGGCGGTCATGCCCAGGATCGGGCGGGCGATGACGCGCGACAGCATCCAGGCCATGCCGATGGCGATCAGGATCGCCGCCGCGCCGCCGATCGCCAGGGCCCAGGTCGCGCTGGCCAGGGCTTCGTCGCGTTCGGCCAGGCGGATGGCCGAGCGCTTGTCGGCGGCCTCGTTGATTTCGCGTTGCAGGGCGCGGATGCGGTCCAGGCCGCCGCGGCCGATCATGGCCAGGGCCTGCGGCCGGGTGGCCGGGTCGCGGGCCAGGGCGATCTGGCGGTCGGCGCGCGTGGTGCGCCATTCGTGGGCCAGTTCCGCCAGACGCTTTCCACGAGCGATCTGGTCGGCGCGGGTGCTGCGGCTGATGAAGGTGTCGACGTCGCGGTCGAAGGCCTTGGCGCTGTCGCGATAGGCGCGGACGAACCGCTCGTCGCCGGTCACCAGGAAGCCGCGCACGGCCGACTGCTGCTCCAGGATCAGGGTCTCGGTGTGGGCCGCGTACTTGGCCAGCTTGAAGCTGCGCTCCACGGCGACGGCGTTGTCGCGGATCACGCCCAGGCTGACGAACACGATCGTGCTGGCGACGGCGAACGCCCCGATCAAGGCGACGAACGCCAGGACGATCTTCCCGGTGATTTTCAAGCGCAGCATGACGCCCCCATAGCGTTGAACGACCGAGGTCGAGCAAGTGCAGTCGAGGTTTCGTTTAAGCTGTACCTTATTACCTATTGGTTACTCGAAAAGTCATCAAAAGTAATGTCTAAGATGGATGAAAATATAGTCGCGACAATAGGTATCGCATCCGCAAGATAAATCATGCGGATGTTCATAATTTTCTCTGTGTGGATGCTGCGCCAATTCTGTTCGTGGATCGCTGGGCGACCCGTGTCGGCGTTGGGCGAAATCCAACACGGACGCGGCGGATCGCAAACGTTTCGCGTGGAAATCGGTCAGTGCATTGATATTGCTAGATTAAACGAAATTTCGACGCGTCCGGCGCGCGAATTTCGCGCGGCGAGCCGCCTGCCGAAAGGGCGTTTTGTGCGGAAAGCCGCTCAGGTGCGGCTCAATCTGCGTCGAAATGATTCGATCTGCGGTTCTTCGTGCCTCGTTCGGCGTTGAAGAGCAGCTTTTTGTCAGTTGAGGCGTAGGCGCATTCGCTCACGCGCGGCGCGGGCCGCGATCGCGGCGCCGCCATCGAGCGTTTGGGCGCGCGAGAGCGCCTGCAAGGCGCCGGCAAGCGCGCCCTGGCCCTCGCGTGCGGCGGCGACGTCCAGCCAGGGGCGGTGGTCGTTGGGGTTCAGCAGGGCGCGACGCAGGGCCGAGCGCTCGGCGCGGACCCAGTCCTTGGCCTGCTGGGCGCGGGCGAAGATGTTGTTCTGCAGGCGGATCAGCACGGCGCGGTCCGAGATCGGCGCCATCAGCAGTTCCAGCCGCGAGGCGACATCGGGCATCAGGCCGGTGCGCAGGGCCCGGCGCGACAGCTCCGACGGCAGCACCACCCGGCCCTCGCTGAACGGGTCCAGGGCCAGCGGCCCTTCCTCGGTCTCGATGCGCAGCAGGAAGTGGCCGGGGAAGTCGACGCCGTGCAGCTCCAGCCCCACCTGGCGGGCGGCGTGCAGGTAGAAGACGCCCAGCGCCACCGGCAGGCCCTTGCGGCGCTCGGCGATGGCGATGACGTCGGCATTGTCGGGGTGGTCGTAGGTCAGGACGTCGCCGGTCAGGCGCAGGTCGCCGGCCAGGGTCTCGGCCACGGCCTCCTCGGGCGACTCGGCCTCAGCCCGGCGGCGCAGGCGGTCGACGGCGTCCTTGGCCAGGTTGATGGCCGGGGTGGTGTCGCGACTGGGATCGTCATGGACGGCGCAGGCCAGGGCCGCCTCGAACAGCGGGAAGTCCTGGTCGGTCCCTTCGCCGGCCTTGGTCAGGATCTCTTCGGCGTCCTCGCGCGTCATGCTCAGACTCCTTGCCAGGCGTCGGGCAGGTGGCGCGGCGCGCGGCCGGGGGCCAGGGCGATCAGGTCCAGGCGCACGAGAAGGTCGCGCAGGCTGGCGCGGTGCGCGCTGACATGGGCGGCGGCGCGGCGCAGGCGCTCGCGCTGGGTGGGCGTCACGGCGTCCAGGGCGTCCTCGATCGTCGTCCTTTGCTTGACCTCCACAACGGCCAGCACCTTGCCGCGTTGCGCCAGGAGGTCGATTTCGCCCAGCGGGGTGGCCAGGCGGAAACCCAGGATGCGATAGCCCTTCAGCATGAGCCAGAGCGCCGCCCAGACCTCGGCCCGGCGACCGAGCTTGCGCGCCGCCGCGCCCCGAGCCTGGCGGACGCCGGCCGCCATCAGGCCTGTTCCTTCAAGGCCAGGGCCTGACGGTAGAGGTCCTTGCGCGACAGGCCCAGGGCCTTGGCGACCTCCGAGGCGGCCTCGCCAAGGGGCAGGCGGGCCATGGCTTCGCGCAGGGCGGCCTCGGCGTCGTCGACGGTGGCGACCTTCTCCGAGCCCGGACCGACCAGGATGACGATCTCGCCCTTGGGGGCCTCGAAGCGCGGGTCGACGGCCAGCTCGGCCAAGGGGCCGCGAATGCAGGTCTCGTAGAGCTTGGTCAGTTCACGGCACACCGCCGCCTGGCGGGTTCCGCCGAACACGGCGGCCATGTCGGCCAGGCAGTCATCCACCCGCGAGGCGCCTTCGTAGAAGATCAGGGTGGCGCGGGTGTTGGCGAATTCCTCGAAGAAGGTCCGGCGCGCGGCGCTCTTGGGCGGCGGGAAGCCGGCGAACAGGAAACGATCGGTCGGCAGGCCGGCCAAGGTGAGCGCCGCGAGCGCGGCGGAAGCGCCGGGGATCGGGATCACCGGATGGCCGGCGGCGATGGCTTCCTTGGCCAGGCGGTAGCCGGGGTCGGAGACCATCGGCGTGCCGGCGTCCGACACCAGGGCCACGCGCTCGCCAGCCTCCAGCCGCTCCAGGATGCCGGGGATGGCCCGCTCGGCCACGTGTTCGTCGTGGCGCTCCAGCTTGGTCTTGATGCCATAGGCCGACAGCAGCTTGCCGGTGACGCGGGTGTCCTCGGCCAGCAGCACGTCGCAGGCGGCCAGCACGTCCAGCGCCCGCAGGGTGATGTCGCGCAGATTGCCGATCGGCGTCGCCACCAGATAGAGGCCGGGCGCCAGGGGCGCATCGGACAGGGCTGGCGGGGGAAGCTGGCGGCTCAACGTATGGATGTCCTTCGTGCTCGGAAAGAAGGCATATCAGGTCGCGAGCGTTCCTGTCAGCCGGTCCAGGACCAGGCGGCCCGCGCGAGTGGCGCGCAAACGATTGGCGTCGTCAACTAGGAGCCCCGCCTCCACCAGATCGCGCACCTTGAGCAGATCCGGGGTCAGGCCAAGCGGCGCCATCTCGTCGAATCGCACCCCGTCGTCGATGCGCAGGCCCAGGACCAGGCGCTCCTCGGCGGCTTCTTCGGGGTTCAGGATCTCGCGTTCGAAGCCGACGCCGGTCTCGGTCACGGCGGCGATGTAGTCCTTGATGGCGCGATGGGCGACGGTCGCCGCGCGGCCTTCGGGCAGGGCGAGACGACCGTGGGCGCCGGGGCCGACGCCGACATAGTCGACGCCCCGCCAGTAGACGAGATTGTGCCGCGAGCGGGCGGCGTCGCCCTTGGCATGGTTGGAGACCTCGTAGGCGTCGAAGCCGGCGGCCTCGAGCAGTTCCTGGGTGGTCTCGAACAGGGTCGCGGCCAGGTCCTCGTCGGGCACGACCAGGGTCCCTCGTCCGACCGCGCGGTCGAAGGCGGTGCCGTGCTCGATGGTCAGCTGGTAGGGCGAGACGTGCTCGGGGCCCAGGGCGATGGCTTCGGTCAGCTCGGCGCGCCAGGCCATGTCGGTCTGGCCGGGGCGGGCATAGATCAGGTCGATCGACAGGCGCGGGAAGGCCTTGGTGGCCGCCGTGATCGCCCGCCGGGCCGCGCCGGCGTCGTGGTTGCGACCCAGAGCCTTCAGGGACTCGTCGTCCAGCGCCTGGACGCCTAGTGACAGCCGCTGGATCCCCGCGTCGGCCAGGGCCTCGAAGCGGCCGGCCTCGGCGTCGGTGGGATTGGCTTCGAGGCTGATCTCCAGATCGGCGACGGGCGACCACAGGCGCTTGGCCGTCTCGATCACCCGCGCCACCTGGGCCGGATCCATCAGCGAAGGCGTGCCGCCGCCGAAGAAGATCGACAGCAACTTCCGCTCGCCCGTCAGTTCACGTTGAGCGATCAGGTCCGCGACGATGGCGTCGGCCAGCGCCGCCTGCTCGTCGGTCTTGCCCCGATCGCGCACGACGTTGAAGTCGCAATAGGGGCAGATGCGCGAGCAGTACGGCCAGTGGACGTAGACGCCGACAGGATCAGTCAAACAGCGCCGCCTTCAGCTTGGCGAAGGCGCGGGCGCGGTGGCTCATGGCGTCCTTGGCGGCCGGCTCCATCTCACCGAAGGTGGTGTCATGGCCCTCGGGCACGAAGATCGGATCGTAGCCGAAGCCTCGCGTGCCGCGACCGGGGAACACCAGGGTCCCGTCGACGCGGCCCTCGACCACCACGGCCGGACCGTTCGGCCAAGCGACGGCCAGGGCCGAGGTGAACCAGGCCGAATAGTCCTCGGTCCCGGTCGCCTCGATGCGCTCGGCGACCTTGTCCATGGCCATGGCGAAGTCCTTGCCCGGACCGGCCCAGCGGGCGGAATAGATGCCCGGCGCGCCGTCCAGCGCCTTGACCGACAGGCCGCTGTCGTCGGCGATGGCGGGCAGGCCGGCAAGATCGGCGGCGTGGCGGGCCTTCAACAGGGCGTTGCCGACGAAGGTGCTTTCGGTCTCGTCCGGCTCGGGCAGGCCCAGCTGGCCGGCGGTGACGATCTCGAAGCGACCGTCCAGCAGGGCGGTGATCTCAGGCACCTTGCCGGGATTATGGGTGGCGGCCACGAGCTTCGACCCCATTTCAAGCTTCAGCGCCATGTCACTACTCCCGGGGGAAATCACCTGATGCGGCTTCTTTACGCTCCAATTTCGCCGTTTGCCCGCAAGGTTCGTGTGCTGGCGCTCGAAAAAGGTCTGTTCGACCTGTTTTCCCTGGAGATCGCCATGCCGTTCCAGGACGAGACCCTTCGAGCTCAGAACCCGCTGTGCAAGGTGCCGGCCCTGATCCTGGAGGATGGCGAGGTCATCTTCGATTCCAGCGTCGTCGCCGACTATGTCGACGGCCTGGCCGAGCCCCGCCTGATCCCGATCGAGCAACCGGCCCGCCGCCGCGCCCTGACCTTGGAGGCCGCCGCCGACGGCATGGGCGACGCCTCGGTGCTGGTCGTGCGCGAGCGCATGCGGCCTGAGGAGGAGCACCGGCAGGACCTGTTCGAGCGCCAGCTGCGGGCGGTCAACGCGGCGCTGGATCTATTCGAGGCGGCGGTCGTGGACGGCGGGCTCTCGTCCGAGCGGTTCGAGATCGGCGAGATCGCCGTGGCGGTGCAGCTGGCCTATCAGGACGTGCGGCAAGTCAGTGACTGGCGCGCCGGCCGACCAGCGCTTTCGGCCTGGTTCGAGCGGGTCTCCAAACGGACCTCGATGGTGTCTACGCACGCCACTGTGACCTAAGGGCAACTGTTCCCAACCCGCGTGCATCATTACGGTAGTTTAATATCGTTTCTCGATAAACGAGATTGGCGGAACTCAAATCGCCGCCTATCTGTTGATTGTGGCGAGGGACCGAATGGCTCGGCCCCAACCACGTCGCTCAAACTGGAAAACAAGATGTCCGCCGCCCGCCTGTTCCGCATCGCCGACAAGGTCGTCATGACCGCCATTACCGCCGCTCTGATCGTGGCTGTTCCGGTGTCGGCCGTGGCGTTCGTGGTGCAGACGCTTTAAGGCGAGCCAAGAGTTTCCTGGGTTTTCAAGCCCGAGCTTTTGACGTCTCCTCGCGACGCGAGGCATGTTTGAGCGTCGCTGTTGGGGAGCAGCCATGCGCGCGTTGGGGCCAGGCTCCGTATCGAGTTTCCTGAAGATCATCCTCGACGTCATCTACGTCGGGCTGTGGATCTTCGTGAGCCTTCTGTCGCTGTTCACGCTGGTCGCCCTGCTGTTCAGCTTCAATCCAGAACTTCTCGCCTCGATGTTGCCGATCAGCGACGCCGTCGAGGCCATCAGCCGCAATGGCGCGCTGTTCGCCGGGGCCCTGGCGGCCTACGCCCTGCTGCTGGGCGGCTGGATGATCATCGTTGAGCGGCTGCGCAAGATCTTCGCCACCCTGACGGCCGGCGACCCCTTCCATCCTGACAATGTGGTGCGCCTGCGCCTGATCGGCCTGGTCCTGGCCGGCCTGGAAGTCGGGCGCTACGTCTTTTCGGGCATGGCCCGCTGGCTGGCCCCCAAGGCCAAGGTCATCGACGACAGCTTCACCCTGACCGCCTGGTTCTCGGTGCTGGTCGTCTTCGTCCTGGCCGAGGTCTTCCGCGAGGGCGCCCGCCTTCGTCGCGAAGCCGAACTCACGATCTGAACCGGAGCGCTTCCCGCATGCCTGTCCGCGTGAACCTCGACCGCGTGCTGCTGGAACGGCGCATGTCGCTGACCGAGCTGTCCGACCGCGTCGGCGTGACGATCGCCAACCTCTCGATCCTGAAGACCGGCAAGGCCCGCGCCGTCCGCTTCTCGACCCTGGACGCCTTGTGCCGCGAGCTGGAATGCCAGCCCGGCGATCTGCTGACCTTCGAATACGGCCCGGCGGACGCGGGCGACGAGCTCGACGGCTAAGTTCGGCTCACGATGAAACCGGCGAGACGTCGGGGCGTTTCAGCGGGGAGGCGGGGGCGCCTCGACATCCCAAGGAACACACATTGTCCGCCACTCGCATTGTCTTCGCTTCGATCGTCACCGTCGGCGCCCTGGCGGCGGCCGCCGCCTCCCAAGCCTCCAGCCCCGGCGCCTGGGCCGAGTTCGATCAGCGCGTCACCCGCAGCTGCGTCGCCGCCGCCGGCTACCGCAACGCCCGGCCCTCGCCGATCATCGGCTTCGACGATCGTGTCGGTAAGGTCGCGGTGCTGGTGTCCGACAAGTCGCGCGGCTCCAACAACGCCAAGCTCTGCCTGTACGACAAGGTCAAGCGGAAGGCCTATATCGACAACGCCGACGGCTGGGTCGCCCCGCCGCAGCGCTAAGCCGAGCCAGGAGCGGCGGCTTAGTTCAGCCGCCGCTTCTTCAGCAGGCTCGCGCGGTCCATCGAGCGGACCTCCAGCTCGAAGGCGTCGCCTTCACGCAGGATCTTCAGCGGCACGCTGACGCCGGCGTCGCCCAGGCTCCACAGGTGGTCATAGAACTCGGCGAGGTCGGAGACCGGCATGCCGTCGACCGCCAGGATCAGGTCGCCGGCCCGCAGCTCGGCGCGGGCGGCCGGGCCCTTGGGCGAGATGCCGACGATGACGACGTGGTTTTCCATCTCCTGGGCGAAGACGCCCAGCCAGGGACGCGGCGGATGCGGAGCCTTGCCGCGCGCCAGTTCGTCCAGGATCGGCGGCAACAGTTCGGCGGGCACGAACATGTTGATCGGCCGGGCCTGGCCCTCGTTGTCGCGGCCTTCCAGGGTCAGGGAGCCCAGGCCGACCAGGTCGCCCTTGGGGCCGATCAGGGCCGCGCCGCTCCAGTGCGGGTGGGCGGGGCCGGTGATGATGGCGTCGTCCAGCAGGTATTCCCAGTAGCCGGCGAAGGGCATGCGGGCCAGGACCTTGCCGGCCACGGCGTGGGCCCGGCCGCCAGCGCCAGCGGCGATGATCGGCGCGCCGACGTCCAGGTCCTTGGCACTGCCAATGGTCATGACCGGCAGGTCCAGCGGCTCGAGCGCCTGGACCAGGCCTAGGCCCGACCGGACGTCCAGGCCCAGCACGTGCGCGGGCACGCGGCGGCCGTCGTTGCGGGTGAGGGTGACTGCCTCGGCCTCGGTGATCAGATAGGCCATGGTCAAAACCAGGCCGCCGGGGCCGACGACCACGCCGTTGCCGACGCGCTCGGTGCCCAAGATGCCGGCGGTGTAGGCGTCGGCCGGGACCTGTGCCTCCAGCGCCACCATCGAGGCCAGCGCCTGGTCCAGGTCGAAGCGATACGCCTCGGCCGACGGGCGCAGGCGGGCTTCGACTTCATAGCCATCGAACGGGGTGGTCACGCGAAACTCCTATCTCAGAGTAGGAATCTGGGACCGTTACCCCGTTCGGACAAGTGCGGTCGGGTGGCTTAAGCGCCGATCGCCGCGCGTTGCAGCGCGAACAGCTCGCCGATGCCCTTTTCAGCCAGCGCATAGAGCGACTCGAACTCGGCGCGGGTGAAGCCGCGCTTTTCGCCGGTGGCCTGGATCTCGACGATGTCGCCGTCGCCGGTCAGGACAAAGTTGCTGTCGGCCTCGGCATTGCTGTCTTCCTCGTAGTCGAGGTCGAGCACCGGGACGTTGTTGAACACGCCGCACGAGACGGCCGCCACCTGGCCCAGGATCGGGTCGGTCTTCAGCACGCCTTCGTCCAGCAGGTACTTGGTAGCCAGGCGCAGGGCGACCCAGGCGCCGGTGATGGCGGCGGTGCGGGTGCCGCCGTCGGCCTGGACGACGTCGCAGTCCAGGGTGATCTGGCGCTCGCCCAGGGCCTTCAGGTCGACGACGGCGCGAAGGCTGCGGCCGATCAGGCGCTGGATCTCTTGCGTGCGGCCGGTCTGCTTGCCGGCGGCGGCCTCGCGGCGGCCGCGGCTGTGGGTGGCGCGGGGCAGCATGCCGTACTCGGCCGTGACCCAGCCGGCGCCCTTGTTGCGCATCCAGCCGGGGACGTTTTCCTCGACCGTGGCCGTGACCAGCACCTTGGTGTGGCCGAAGCTGATCAGGCACGAGCCTTCGGCGTAGCGGTTCACGCCGGTTTCCAGCGTGACGGCGCGCAGCTGGTCGGGGGCGCGTTCGGACGGACGCATGGGGAAACTCCGGCTATTTGAATGTCTGTGATGGCCGCTTATCCTATTGGGAGGCGAAGTCTAAGAGGCCGACGCCTTTTGTTCGCCGACCGGGTCCCAAACGACACGCCCATATGACGCATCTTTTTCCCGGTCCGATCGTCCGCACGCCAGGCCTCACCGAGCTGGACAGCCGCGCCCGCGACATTTTCCGGCGCGTGGTGGAGTCGTATCTCGAGACCGGCGATCCCGTCGGCTCGCGCACCCTGTCAAAGGCCGGCCTGGCTTTGTCGCCGGCCTCGATCCGCAACACCATGCAGGACCTGGCGCAGCTGGGCCTGCTGGACGCGCCGCACACCAGCGCCGGGCGCATGCCCACCCATGCCGGCCTGCGGATGTTCGTCGACGGCCTGCTGGAGGTCGGCGATGTCGCCGAGGACGACAAGCGGGCCATCGAGGCGCGGCTGGCCGTGAAGGGTCGCTCGTTCGAGGAGGCGCTGTCGGAAGCCTCGTCCGTGCTGTCGGGCCTGGCCGGCGGGGCCGGCATCGTCGTCACGCCGGTCCGCGAGGGCGGGGTCAAGCACGTGGAGTTCGTGCCCCTGGGCGGCGGCCAGGTGCTGGCGGTCATGGTGTTCGAGGACGGCCAGGTCGAGAATCGCCTGATGCGCCAGGCGCCGGGCGTCACGCCCTCGGCCCTGCAGGAGGCGTCGAACTTCCTCAACGCCCGCCTGCGCGGTCGCACGCTGTCCGAGACGCGGACCGAGATGGGCGGCGAGTTGGACATCGCCCGCCGGCAGCTGGACGAGACCGCCGCCCGCCTGGTCGAGGACGGCCTGGCCGCCTGGAGCGGCGGGGAGGGCGACGCCCGCTCGCTGATCGTGCGCGGACAGGCCAACCTGCTGGCCGACGCCAGGGCTCGCGAGGACATCGACCGCGTGCGCCAGCTGTTCGACGACCTGGAGCAGAAGGGTCAGCTGATCGGCCTGCTCGACGACGTTCGTGACGCCGAGGGCGTGCGCATCTATATCGGGGCCGAAACGCGCCTGTTTTCGCTTTCGGGTTCCTCGGTGATCGCGGCGCCCTATATGACGGGCCGACAGAAGGTGCTGGGGGCGATCGGCGTGATCGGTCCGGCGCGATTGAACTACGCCCGAGTCATTCCGTTGGTGGACTATACCGCCCGGGTGCTGGGGCGGATGATGGATGGATAAGGACTGTACGAGATGACCGACGAGCAAACGCCGGCCGAAGACGTCGCCTTCGAGGCTGATGACGCGTCGCAAGAGATCGAGGCGCTGAAGCTGGAAGTGGCCGCTCTGAAGGAGCAGGCCCTGCGCTACGCCGCCGAGGCCGAGAACACCAAGCGCCGCGCCGAGCGCGAGATGAACGACGCGCGCGCCTATGCGATCCAGAAGTTCGGCCGCGACCTCTTGGGCGTCGCCGACAACCTGTCGCGCGCCACCGCCCACAGCCCGCGTGAGTCAGCCGACCCGGCGGTGAAGAACTTCATCATCGGCGTCGAGATGACCGAGAAGGAGCTCACCAGCGCCTTCGAACGCAACGGCCTGAAGAAGATCGACCCGGCCAAGGGCGAAAAGTTCGACCCGCACCTGCACCAGGCCGTGACCGAACAGCCCTCGACCGAAGTCGCCGCCGGCGGCGTGGTCGCCGTGCTGCAGGCCGGTTACGAGCTGATGGGCCGCCTGGTGCGCCCGGCCATGGTCGCCGTGGCGGCCAAGGGTTCGACCGGTCCGGGCGGGCCCGAACAGGCCGGCGCCAGCGCCAATCCCTATGCCGGGGCAGGCTCGGACAATGACAGTTCGGGCGGGTCTTTCGACCAGAAGGCCTAGGCTCTGCGTGACCCTCGTCCTTCGACAAGCTCAGGATGAGGGTCATGGTTAGGGGCGTGCAGTCGAAAACCTCACCCTGAGCTTGTCGAAGGGCGGGGTTTTCGCTCCCCAGCCCCTTCCCCCGTTCGCGCATTGCGATAATGTCGGCGGTCCATTCTCAACGGGGGTAGCGGTCGATTCCATCGACCGACCGCGCGATCTGGACCGACTATGAAGCTTACCATCGAACGGGCGGCGCTCCTGAAGGCGCTGGGTCACGTGCAGAGCGTCGTCGAGCGCCGCAACACCATCCCGATTCTGTCGAACATCCTGCTGTCCGCCGAAGGCGACCGCCTGGCGTTCTCGGCGACCGATCTGGATATGGAGATCATCGACGAGGGCTTCGCCCAGATCGACGTCCCAGGCCAGATCACGGCCCCGGCCCACACCCTGTATGAGATCGTCCGCAAGCTGCCCGACGGCGCCGACGTCTCGCTGACCTTCAGCGGCGATGACCCCCGCCTGGTGATCCAGGCCGGCCGCTCGCGCTTCAACCTGCCGGTGCTGCCGGCTGGCGACTTCCCGGTGATGAGCAGCGACGGCCTGTCGGGCCGCATCGCGGTCGACACCAACGAGCTGATCCGCCTGATCGACAAGACCCGCTTCGCCATCTCGACCGAAGAGACCCGCTACTATCTGAACGGTCTCTATATCCACACGGTCAACGAGGGCGGCGAAGCCAAGCTGCGCGCCGTGGCCACCGACGGCCACCGTCTGGCCCTGGCCGAGATGCCGGCGCCGGAAGGCGCGGCCGGCCTGCCGGGCGTGATCGTGCCGCGCAAGACCATCGCCGAGGCCCGCCGCCTGATGGAATCGGCCGGTGAGACGGTCGACGTCCAGCTGTCGCCGCAGAAGGTGCGTTTCGAGTTCGGCGCGGCCGCCTTGACCTCCAAGGTCATCGACGGCGCTTTCCCGGACTATCTGCGGGTCATTCCGCGCGACAACGCCAAGATCCTGACCCTGGACAACGACCTGTTCGCCAAGGCCGTCGACCGCGTGGCCACCATTTCGGCCGAGAAGAGCCGTTCGGTGAAGCTGGCCGTCGAACCGGGCCGCATCACCCTGACCGTCCGCAACATGGAAGCCGGCCAGGCCGTCGAAGAGGTCGAGGTCGACTACGACGGCGAGCCCTTCGAAATCGGCTTCAACGCCCGCTACCTGCTGGACGTCTGCGGCCAGATCGCCGGTCCGCAGGCCGAGTTCCGCTTCGCCGACCCGGCCTCGCCCACCCTGGTGGTCGATCCGGTCGATCCGGGCGTGAAGTACGTGCTGATGCCGCTGCGGGTCTGATCCCGCGCGTTCGACAACGAGAAGCGGGCGCCTTGGGCGCCCGTTTTGCTTTCGGGGGTTCATCGATGAAGAAGCTGCTCGCCGCCTCGGCCGCCGTCCTGGCCCTCGCCGCCGCCGTTCCCGCGCTCGCCCAACAGGCCGTGGATCGCCGGGAGATGGGCAACCAGATCCTGGAAAACGTGCCGGTCGCGCCGCCCGCGATCCGTGAGAGCCTGTCGCGTTATCAGAACGCGCGCTCGGCGACGTTCGGCGACTGGGCGCCCGATGGCGGGGTGATCATCACCACGCGCTTTGGCAACACCAACCAGCTGCACACGGTGGCCGCGCCCGGCGCCGACCGCAGCCAAATCACCTTCTATGACGAGCCGGTCGGCGGCGCCCACACCCTGCCGGGCGGCCAGATTCTGTTCTCCAAGGACACCGGCGGCGACGAGTGGTTTCAGCTGTTCCTGCGCGGCCCCGACGGCAAGACCGTCCAGCTGACCGAAACCGGCACCCGCAACGGCTCGCCGGCCTGGTCCAAGGACGGCTCGGTCCTGGTCTGGTCGCGGTCGACCAAGGGCTCGGGCGATTCCGACGTCCTGATGCGCGATGCGTCTGGCCAGGCGAAGGTGATCTACAAGGGCCAGGGCCAGGTCTCGCCGCTGGCGGTGTCGGCCGACGGCAAGACGGTGCTCTTGGGCCGCTATTTCTCGATCTCGGAGTCCAAGCGCTGGCTGCTGGACGTCGCGACTGGCAAGCTGACCGAACTGAACCCGAGCAAGACCAAGATCGCCTACGCCGGCGGCAAGTTCACGCCGGACGGCCGCAGCGTGCTGCTGCTGTCGGACGAAGGCTCTGACTTCCAGCGCCTGACCCAGATCGACCTGGCCACCGGCGCGAAGGTTATCCTTTCGGGTGAGCGTCCCTGGGATGTCGAGGACTTCGCCCTGTCCGACGACGGCCGGATCCTGGCCTATGTCGTCAACGAGGACGGCTATTCGAAGCTGGTGGTGCAGGACTTCCGCACCCGCCGCGCCCTGCCGCAGCCGGAGCTGCCGCCCGGCGTGGTCAGCGACATCGCCTTCTCGCCGGACGGTTCGAAGCTGGGCTTCAGCCTGGCCACCCCGACCGCCGCCAGCGACGCCTGGAGCTGGGGCGTCACCGACGCCAAGCTGGAACGCTGGACGGCCTCGGAGCTGGGCGGCCTGGACGCCAAGGCCTTGGTCAGCCCGACGCTGGTCCGCTACCCCTCGTTCGACAAGCGCTCGATCCCGGCCTTCGTCTACAAGCCCAAGCTGGCCGCTGGCCAAAAGGCCCCCGTGATCATCGACATCCACGGCGGCCCGGAAGGCCAGTCGCGCCCGACCTTCAGCGCCCTGCACCAGCACACGGTGGCCGAGCTGGGCGCGGCGGTGATCGTCACCAACGTCCGCGGCTCGACCGGCTACGGCAAGACCTACCTCAATCTCGACAACGCCGAGAAGCGCGAGGACTCGGTCAAGGACATCGGCGCCCTGCTGGACTGGATCAAGACGCAGCCGGACCTCGATCCGTCGCGGGTCGTGGTCTACGGCCAGTCGTACGGCGGCTACATGTCGCTGGCGGTGATGACCCACTATTCCGACCGCCTGGCCGGCGGGATCGAGCGCTACGGCATCAGCAATTTCGTCTCGTTCCTGCAGAACACCGAGGCCTATCGCCGCGACCTGCGTCGCGTCGAATATGGCGACGAGCGTGACCCGAAGATGCTGAAGGCCTTCGAGACGATCTCGCCGATGAACAATGTGGGCAAGATCACCAAGCCGATGCTGGTCATGCAGGGCTGGAACGATCCCCGCGTGCCCAAGTCGGAGTCCGACCAGGTCGTCGCCAAGCTGCGTGGGCAAGGTATCGAGACCTGGTACGTTCAGTTCAAGGACGAAGGCCACGGCTTTCTGAAAAAGGCCAACAACGACCGCCGCCGCGAGGTCGAAACCCAGTTCCTGCAGAAGGTGCTGGGAATTTCCCTGGCGAAATAGAAGCTTAGCAGGCATGCTTAGCCGTATGGATAAGCATGCCGCCGCCCTCGACGACACCTTCCTGGCGCTGGCCGACCCCACGCGGCGGGCCATTCTGAGCCGGCTGGGCCAGGGTCCCGCCAGTGTCGGCGAACTGGCCGCGCCGCATGGCATGGCCCTGACCTCGTTCATGAAGCACCTGAAGATCCTGGAACGCTCCGGCTGGATCACCAGCGCCAAGGCCGGCCGCGTGCGGACCTGCGCGATCGTCACCGACCGCTTCGCCGATGTCGGCGCGTGGGTGTACGGCCACCGGTCGCTCTGGGAGCGATGACGCTTACGCAAGGGTCATATTGCGGAGGCTCATAAGGGCGCTAAGGTCCGTTTCATTAAGAAACGGGAGGCGGCTCATGGCCAAGGTGAACTATGTGACGGTCGGCTCGAACGACCTGGAGAAGGCCAAGGCCTTCTACGACGGCCTGCTGGGCTCGATCGGCTACAAGCCGCTGTTCGAGCACCCGTCGGGCGGCCGGCTCTATCGCGGCGAGGGCTGCATGTTCGGGGTGCTGGGTCCGTATGACGGCAATCCGGCCTGTATCGGCAACGGCATGATGGGCGGCTTCGCCTTCGACACGGTGGAAGAGGTCGACGCCTTCCACGCCAAGGCGATCGAGCTGGGCGGCAAGGATGAAGGCCAGCCGGGCGCGCGCATGCCCAAGGCCTATTTCGCCTATTTCCGTGATCTGGATGGCAACAAGCTCTGCGGCTACAAGATCGGCTGAGCCAGCGCGCTTTTCGCCCCGATCCGGGCCCTTTCCGGCCAAGATCGGGGCGCATCCCCGACGCTTCTGGACATGGAGGCGCGCATGCGCATCGCCTGGGAACGCGTCGCGACGGTGATGGTCAGTGTCGGACTCTGGACCGTGCTGCTGTTAGGCGGGCGGCACGCCCTGCACTTAGCTCGCGGTGAGTTCCACACCTTGGCGCATCTGGCGCTGAAGCGACGTAGCGGGTTCGCCTGAAGTCCGGGGGCTGCGCATCGCCGACGAAGTGCTATTAGGCGGCATGGCGTCGGCCGCTTTGCTTTCCCTGACCCTGACGGACTTCCGCTCGTACGAGCGCGCTCGCCTCGAGACCGAGGGGCGCAGCGTCTACCTGTTCGGGGCCAACGGGGCCGGCAAGACCAACCTCCTGGAAGCAATCAGCCTGCTGACTCCCGGCAAGGGCCTGCGCGGGGCCAGCATGGCCGAGGTCGGCCGCCGGATGCCCGGCGAGGCCGTGGGCCGGGCCTGGGCCGTCGCCGCCGAGGTCGAGAGTGGGGATGACGCCCCGATCCGCATCGGCACCGGCGTGGAGCAGGGCGGGGCCGCCCGTCGCACCGTCCGCATCGAGGGCGAGACTGTTTCTCCCGGACGTTTGGCCGACCATGTGCGACCGATCTGGCTGACCCCGGCCCAGGATCGGCTGTTCCTGGAGGCCGCCTCTGAGCGCCGGCGGTTCTTCGACCGCCTGGTGTTCGCCGGCGAACCGTCCCACGCCGCCAACGCCAACGCCTATGACAAGGCCCAGCGCGAGCGCATGCGCCTGCTGACCGACGCGGCCGAGGCCGGCGTCGCGCCCGACGCGACCTGGCTGAACGCCCTGGAGGCCCGCCTGGCCGAAAGCGGGGCCCTGATGTCCCAAGCCCGCGCCCGCACCCTTTCGGCCCTGCAGAGCGAGATCGACGGCCGCGGCGACCGGCCCTTCCCGCAGGCCCGCCTGACCCTGACCGGCGAATGGGAGAAAATGGCCCTGGACGGGGCGCCTTTCGCCGAAATCGAGGAACGGTTAGCCGCTGCGCTCAGTGTTGCGCGAGCCCGCGACGGGGCCGCCGGACGGGCTCTGACCGGCCCTCATCGCGGCGATCTGGCCATCTTCCATGTCGAGAAAGACCGTCCGGCGGCGGAATGCTCGACCGGAGAGCAAAAAGCGCTGATTTTGAACCTGGTTTTGGCCCAGGCGGCGCGACTTTCGCGTGCCGAATCCGCGCCGAATCCTGTAATATTGCTCGACGAAGTCGCCGCGCATCTCGACCTTACCCGTCGGGCCGCCTTGGCCGATGAACTCACGGCGCTCAAGCTCCAGGCCTTCCTCACCGGCACGGACGAGTCGCTGTTCGACCATCTCAAGGGTCGGGCATTAGGTGTTCGCGTGGGCGACGCCGGCCTGACCACCCTGGAAGACGAATGACCGAGAACACCGAAGACCAAGTTCCCGAAGTGTCGGCCGAGATGACCACCGAGGAAGCCGCCGCCCAGTACGGCGCGGACTCGATCAAGGTGCTGAAGGGCCTGGACGCCGTCCGCAAGCGCCCCGGCATGTACATCGGCGACACCGACGACGGTTCGGGCCTGCACCACATGGTCTACGAGGTGGTCGACAACGCTATCGACGAGGCCCTGGCCGGTCACGCCACCAAGGTCCAGGTGATCCTGAACGCCGACGGCTCGGTGACGGTCACCGACGACGGTCGCGGCATCCCCGTCGACATGCACGAGGGCGAAGGCGTCTCGGCGGCCGAGGTCATCATGACCCAGCTGCACGCCGGCGGTAAGTTCGACCAGAACAGCTACAAGGTCTCGGGCGGCCTGCACGGCGTGGGCGTCTCAGTCGTCAACGCCTTGTCGGACTGGCTGGAACTGCTGATCCACCGCAATGGCAAGGTCCACCAGATGCGCTTCGAGCGCGGCGACGCGGTGACCTCGCTGAAGGTCACGGGCGACTCGCCGGTGCGCGAGGAAGGCCCCAAGGCCGGCGAGACCCTGACCGGCACGGAAGTGACCTTCTATCCGTCGACGGACACCTTCGCGTTCATCGAATTCGACCGGAAGACCCTGGAGCACCGCCTGCGCGAGCTGGCGTTCCTGAACTCGGGCGTGACGATCTGGTTCAAGGATCACCGCGACGCCGAGCCGTGGGAAGAAAAGCTGTTCTATGAGGGCGGCATCGAGGCCTTCGTCCGCCACCTGGACAAGGCCAAGACCCCGCTGCTGAAGGCCCCGATCGCGGTGCGCGGCGTCAAGGACAAGGTCGAGATCGACCTGGCGATGTGGTGGAACGACAGCTACCACGAGCAGATGCTGTGCTTCACCAACAACATCCCGCAGCGGGATGGCGGCACGCACCTTTCGGCCTTCCGCGCGGCCCTGACCCGGATCATCACCGGCTATGCCGAGAGCTCGGGCATCATGAAGAAGGAAAAGGTCAATCTCGGCGGCGAAGACGCCCGGGAAGGCCTGACCTGCGTGCTGTCGGTCAAGGTGCCGGACCCCAAGTTCAGCTCGCAGACCAAGGACAAGCTGGTTTCGTCGGAAGTGCGTCCGGCCGTGGAAAACCTGGTCTCGGAAGGCCTGGCGACCTGGTTCGAGGAACATCCGAACGAAGCCAAGCAGATCGTCAGCAAGATCGCCGAGGCCGCCGCGGCCCGCGAAGCGGCCCGCAAGGCCCGCGAACTGACCCGTCGCAAGAGCGCCTTGGACATCACCAGCCTGCCCGGCAAGCTGGCCGACTGCTCGGAGCGCGATCCGGCGAAGTCCGAAATCTTCATCGTCGAGGGTGACTCGGCCGGCGGCTCGGCCAAGCAGGCCCGCAATCGCGACAACCAGGCCGTCCTGCCCCTGCGCGGCAAGATCCTGAACGTCGAGCGCGCCCGCTTCGACAAGATGCTGTCGTCGGACCAGATCGGCACGCTGATCACGGCCCTGGGGGCCGGCATCGGTCGCGACGACTTCAACCCGGACAAGGTGCGCTACCACAAGATCGTGCTGATGACCGACGCCGACGTCGACGGCGCCCACATCCGCACGCTGCTGCTGACCTTCTTCTACCGGCAGATGCCGCAACTGATCGAGCGCGGCTACATCTACATCGCCCAGCCGCCGCTCTACAAAGCCGCCAAGGGCAAGTCCTCGCGCTATCTGAAGGACGACACCGAGATGGACGCCTTCCTGGTGGACGAGGGCGTTGACGGGGCCGAGCTGGACCTGGTGTCGGGCGAGCGCATGACCGGTCAGGACCTGCTGGCCCTGGTGCAGCTGTGCCGTTCGGCCAAGGGCAATATCGACCGCCTGGCGGCCCGCGCGCCGGCCTCGGCCATCGAGCAGGCGGCCCTGGCCGGCCTGCTGGGCGAGACGCCGGACGCGACCGCCGCCGCCACGCGCCTGAACCTCTATAACGAGGAGGGCGACGGTCCCTGGTCGGGCGAGCGGGGCGACACCGGCTTCGTGTTCAGCCGTGTGCGTCGCGGCGTGTCCGAGCGCGTGGTGCTGGACGACGTGCTGCTGCACGCCGCCGACGCCCGCCGCCTGGCCGAGCGCGCCGTCAAGCTGGCCGAGATCTTCTCGGGCCGCGCCGTGTTCCGTCGCAAGGACAAGTCGACCACGGTCCGTGGCCCGCTCGACCTGGTCAACGCGGTGCTGGACGCCGGCCGGAAAGGCCTGACCATCCAGCGCTACAAGGGCCTGGGCGAGATGAACCCCGACCAGCTGTGGGAGACCACGCTGGACGTGGAGGCTCGCACCCTGCTGCAGGTGCGGGTGAATCATGCCGACGACGCCGACGATATGTTCAGCCGCCTGATGGGCGATCTGGTCGAGCCGCGCCGCGAGTTCATCCAGGAAAACGCCCTCGATGCCGAGGTCGACGTCTAGAACAGCGTTCTCTTCGCCGAAATCTTGAGCGCCGGGCGCCCGTTTTGCGGGCGTTCCGGCGCTTTTTCGTGTTTGAAGGGCCTTGCGGCTTGGGTGTGACCTGCGGCGTCATCGCGCGGCGATGACGAGGGCGTCATCTTGCGTGGATCGGGTCGATTCGCCCGAAAGTTTGCTTCGATCAGTTTTCGATCAGTTAGCGTGGGGGCGCGACAGGGATGGACCACGACGCCAGTCTCCGTCCGGAACGGATTCTCGACCTGTCGGAGCGGCTCTCCAGTGTCGCCGGCGAGAAGATCGGCGAGATCGCCCGGGTCAATCGCGCGGCCAAGATGTTGTCGATCAACGCCCTGATCGTCGCGGCCCGCGCGGGCGAGGCTGGCAAGGGCTTCGCCATCGTCGCCGAAGAGTTCAAGAAGATCTCGACCGAGATCGACGCGGTGGCCGCCGCCCTGGACAGCCAGGTGCGCGCCGACCTCGACGAGCTGTCGGCCATCGGCGGGGCCATTCTGGGCCACATGCGCGGCCAGCGCCTGGCCGATCTCGCTTTGAACGCCATCGAGATCGTCGACCGCAATCTCTATGAGCGCACCTGCGACGTGCGGTGGTGGGCTACGGACTCGGCGGTGGTCGCTTGCCTGGCCGACGACGATGCGGGCGCGACCCGCTACGCCAGCGAGCGCCTGGGCGTGATCCTGGACGCCTATACGGTCTATCTCGACCTGTGGATCTGCGACGCCAAGGGGCGGGTCGTCGCCAATGGACGGCCCGGCAAGTATCCGGGCGTGGTCGGCCAGTCGGTCGCCGACGCCAAGTGGTTCCGGGATGGCATGCGAACGTCTACCGGCGATGACTTCGTGGCCTGCGACATCGAGAAGAGCCGCGCGCTGGGTGACGCCCCGGTCGCCACCTACGCCACCGCCATTCGCGAGGGTGGCCAGGCCAAGGGCAAGGTGCTGGGCGTGCTAGGTGTTCACTTCGACTGGCGCCCTCAGGCCCAGGCTGTGGTCGACGGCGTGCGCCTGACGCCCGAGGAGCGCGAGCGCTCGCGCGTCATGCTGCTGGACCAGAAGGGCCGAGTATTGGCCTCGTCCGACAATCAAGGGGTGCTCAGCGAAGTCTTTCCGCTGGATGTATCGGGGGGATCGATGGGCAGCTATGCGGATGGCGACGTCACGGTCGGCTACGCCCTGACTCCGGGCTACGAAACCTATGCGGGCCTAGGCTGGTACGGGTGTTTGGTGCAGCGCCAGCAAGTCTCCGCAGCGACTTCCGTGGCCGCCTAATCCTATTTCCGTTGAGTCTTAACCAAGCCGACTGCGAATTAATCGAACTATTTGGTCGCCTATAGCGCGAAATCGACCAGATTCGCAGCATTAACCACGGATTCTACGTGAGCGGCGTTGCCATACGCTGCCGTACATGGTTTTTTAGGCCTAACCAAACCGCCGATAAAACTCTGCGTATGGCCCACGGCGGGGCAGGCTCGTCATATTTCAAGTCTATAAGTCCGGTTGCGTTGTCTTATTCGCGCGAAGATTGCGGCGATGTGTGATCTTCAAGAGACGCTCTCGCCGAGAAATCGACGAAAAAGCGTAATCCGGGCTAGAGCATTCGTTTACGTTGTCCTAAAGGGACCCCGTTCAATTGGAGGGAGCAATGGCTTCTAACCGCGTTCGCGCTATCGCCATTAGCCTGGCCGTTGCGCTCGCCCCGATCGGCGCTGGCGCCGTCTGGGCTCAAAACACTCAAACCGCGCCGACGGCTCAAACGCTGCAGGCGACCATCCAGCAAGCCGCTGCTTCGGCCGCTGCTCAGCCGGGCTTCGCCCGTCTGTCGGCTTCGGCCAAGCTGGCCGCCATCCAGGCCGCCGTCTCGAACGCTCTGGCCGCGTCCGGCGCTTCGCCGGCCGTGATCAGCGCCGCCCTGGTGCAAGCCGTCGCCAGCGGCACGGTCAGCGCCGGTGTGGCCATCCAGGTCGCCGCGGGCGTGTCGCCGGAAGCCGCTCAGGCTGTCGCCTCGGCTCCGGCCGTGACGCAGCAGCTGGCCCAGACCGGTCAATCGGCCACCGTCACGACGGCGGCGACCGATGGTGGTGGCGCGCCGAGCGTGCTGGTCAGCCTGCAAGGCGTGTCCTCGACGGCTCCGGTCGACGGTGGCGCGGCTGCTGGCGCTGGCGCTGGTGGCAACACCCAGACGAACCAACCCGCGCCGTACGATCCGTGCGCTGGCGTTGTCGCTGCCTACTGCGGCGGCTAAGTGAACTAAACCTCGGGGTGGACCGGCGCGTCACGACGCGCGTCGGCCACCGCTTACTGGTGGGGATAAACCATGAGAATGCTGACGTGCTCGGCCGTTGCGGCCTGTATTGCACTGACCGCGCCGCAAATCGCTCAGGCGCAAGATCTCGGCTCCAACTTCAAGCGCGACAAGAACGTCTCCGTTCGTCAGCGCCCACGCCCGGATTACGAGGCGACCGGCCAAAAGGCCGGCGGCTTCACGCTGTATCCGCGCGTCACGGTCGACTTCGAGCATAACGACAACATCTATGCTTCGGCGACGAGCAAGACCGACGACAATATTTGGCGCGTAAAGCCGGAACTGGCTGTGCGTTCAGACTGGTCGCGTCACGCCCTTGGCTTCTTCGCCGGCGGCAACGTCATCCGTTATTCGGACAAGGGCACCGAAGACGCCGAAGAGTACACGCTGTCGGCCAACGGTCGTATCGACATCGAGCGTGGTTCGAACATCAGTGGCTCGATCCAGACTCAGCACCTTGTCGAACCACGCACAAACCCGACCTCTCCTTCGGCCGCCGCCGAGCCGGTTGAATACGATCTGAACCAAGGCTCGATCGTTCTGACCAAGGAGTTCAACCGCCTGCGTCTGGTCGGTCGTGTCGATGACAAGGACTACAACTATGACGATGTTCGCCGGACGGCGCCGCTCGCCGGCTCGAACATCATTGATCAGGACTTCCGTGACCGAAACGAACTGACCTACGGCGGCAAGGCCGAATACGCAGTCAGCCCTGATACGGCCCTCTACGTCTCGGCTACCGGCAATAAGCGTGACTACGACAACAAAGTCGCCGCCACGGACCGCACCTCGGACGGCTACGTGCTCGGCGTCGGCGCTAACTTCGACGTTTCCGAACTGGTGCGTGGTGACGTCCAGGTCGGTTACATGAAGCAATCGTATGACAACGCCGCTTTCGCCGATATCGATGGCTTCAGCGCCCAAGGCCGCCTTGAGTGGTTCCCGACCCAGCTGACGACGGTCGGCCTGAATGGCTCGCGCTCGATCGAGGAATCGACGGCGCCGGGCTCGCAGGGCTACATCTCGAACAACATCGGCGCCTCGATCGATCACGAGCTGCTGCGTAACGTCCTGCTGTCGGCCGCCTATACGCACGGCAAGGACAACTACAAGGGAATCGATCGTAGCGATAAGCGCGACAATTTCTCGGCTACTGCCACCTATCTGCTGAACCGTCGCGTGGGTCTGTTCCTGACCTACAACTACCTGAAGCAGGACTCGACCGGCGCGCCCGGCCAGACCGGTGCCTCGTTCAAGGACAACAAGCTGATCGCTTCAGTCGCTCTGCAGTTCTAAGAACGACACCTACTTACGTCCACGAAACGGCAAGGTTTGCCGGATACTGAGAGTAACTATGGACGGCTCCGGTTTTGAAACTTCGAACGCTCCGGTGAATGACACCGGAGCGTTGTCTTTTGACCTGAACATCGCGATCGCGACCTTCAGGCGACGCTTTCGGCTGTTTGCGGCCGTGGCTGTGGTGGTGTTTGCGGCCGTCGTGCTGTTCACACTGCAGCAGACGCCTCAATACACCGCCGTGGCGCAAGTCATGCTCGATGTGCGCAAAGAGCAGGTCACCGACATGAATGCGGTGCTCTCGGGCTTGCCGGCGGATTCGTCCGTCGTCGACACCGAGGTCGAGGTGCTCAAGTCGCGCTCGCTGGCGAGCCGGGTCGTCAAAGACCTGAAGCTTGAGCAGGACCCATACTTCAATCCCTATTTGGCCAATGCCAAGGGGGCGAGGGCTTGGCTGTCGTCGCTCAAAAAAGCGGCTGCGCCGACCGCGACGACGGATCCTGTCGAACTGCAGCGTCAGCGCGAGCGGATCGTTGACAATGTGCTGGGCGGCCTGAAGGTCCGCCGCGCGGGTCTGACGTATCTGATTTCGGTCGAATATACCCACACCGACGCCAAGCGCGCATCGGAGTTGGCGAACGCTTTCGCTAATCTTTACCTGACCGAACAGCTGGAAGCGAAGTTCGACGCAACCGCCAAGGCAAATGAGTGGCTGGACACCCGCGTCGCGGAGCTGCGTGGCCAGGTGCAGGAAGCCGACGCCGCGGTTCAGCAGTACAAGATCGCCAACAACCTGCTCAGCGCTGAAGGCGCGACCCTGACCGAGCAGGAGATCTCGGGCCTGAACCAGCAGCTGGCGCTTAGCCGCGCCTCGCAGGCCGAGACCGACGCCCGCCTGAACATCGCCCGCCAGCAACTGGCGCGCGGCAGCACGGGCGAAGACGTCGGCGAGTCGCTGAACTCGCCTGTGGTCCAGCAGCTGCGTCAGCAGCGTGCGACCAAGAGCGCGCAGGTCGCCGACCTGGCCGGTCGTTACGGAGACCGCCACCCTGACCTCCTGAAGGCCCGCCGGGAGCTTGCCGACATCGATGGTCAGATCCAGGCCGAAATCCGCCGGATCATCTCGAACCTGGAAGCTCAGGCTCAGGTGGCCCGCCAGCGCACTGGTTCGGTGGCGTCGAGTGTCTCGCAATCGAGGGGCACTCTGGCTGGCAACAACCGGGCCGCCATCGGCCTGGCCGAGCTGGAACGCAAGTCGCAATCGGTCAAGACGCTGTACGAAAGCCTTCTGGCCCGCTTCAAGCAGACCACGGCCCAGGACGGCATCGAGCAGGCCGACGCCCGCGTGGTGTCGCCGGCCAAGATCCCGACCGGCCCCAGCTATCCCAAGCCCTCGCTGAACCTGACCCTGGGCCTGGTGCTGGCCCTGGGCGCGGGCGTCGCGGCGGTCGTGTTGGCCGAGATCCTGATGGCTGGCCTCTTCACCGAAGACGAAGTCGAACGCCGTCTGGGCCTGCCCTATCTGGGCGCGGTCCCGAGCCTCGGCACCACGGTCGACGACTCCAAGACCCTGAAGGGCCTGACGCCGCCGGACTACCTGCTGGCCAAACCGCTCTCCAGCTTCGCCGAAAGCCTGCGCAAGCTGCGTGCGTCGATCCTGTTCTCCAAGGTCGGCGAGCCGGTGAAGGTCATCGCGGTCACCTCGTCCCTTCCGGGCGAAGGCAAGACCACGACGACGTTCTCGTTGGCCCGCACCTTGGCGACCTCGGGCGCTAAGGTCATAGTGGTCGACTGCGACCTGCGCCAGAGCGCGATCAGCCAGTTCCTGAAGGAACCGGCCCCGGTCGGCCTGCTGGAGGTGCTGAATGGCGTCGCCACTCTGGACCAGGCGTTGATCACCGACGAAAGCGGCGCTCACATCCTGCCGCTGGCCAAGTCGTCCTACACGCCGCGTGACGTGCTGGGCTCTTCGGCTATGCATCGCCTGCTGCAGGACCTGCGTAACCGCTACGAGATCGTGCTGTTGGACACCGCGCCGCTGCTGGCCATCGCCGACACCCGCATCCTGGCGCCGCATGCCGACGCCGTGGTCATGCTGGTCCGTTGGAAGAAGACGCCAGTCAAAGCCGTGCAGTCGGCCCTGGGCCTGCTGCAAGGCACGCGGGCGTTCATCGCCGGCGTCGCCTTGACGCAGATGGACCTCAAGGCCCAGTCTCGCTACGGCTACGGCGACTCCTATTATTACTACGCCAACTATCGAAAGTACTATGCGGACTAGGACGCGGACGGGCGGGGGCGCGCCGTCGCCCGACGCTTCCAAGACACGCAAGTTGAAAGTTTCAGAGGGCGTCGCGATCGGCGCCCTCGTTACTTTGGTGCTGGCCGAAGTCGTCGCCTTCGGGGCCAGCGACGTGGCGGTGGCCGCCGTGTTCGGCGCCCTGCAGGCGGCCCTGCTGCTGGGCCTGATGGCCTTCTGCGGTTGGGCGCGCAAGCTGCCCGGCAACCTCATCTCCATCTGGCCCAGCCTGATGTTCCTGGCCGTGCTGGTCGCTACGGCCTGGAGCCTGACCCCGTTCGGTCCCGGCGGCGCCCATCCGGTCTGGGCCTATGTCGGTCCGCACGGCGGTTCGATCACGGTCGACCGCTCGTCCCTGTTGCTGAATCTCCTGCGCCTGGTGGGCCTGGCCTGTCTGTTCCTGGCCGCCCAGATCATCGGCGTGTCGGAAAGCCGCCGCCGGGTCATGGTTTGGTGGCTGCTGCTGGGCCTGGGCGCCTATGCCGCGCTCGCCATCATCGACCATGTCAGCCTGCGCGCAGGGCGTCGCCTGGCCGGCACCCTGCTGAGCCCCAACAGCGCCGCGACCCTGATGGGAATCGGCGTCGTGTTCGGCGCGACCTTCTTTTCGCAAGCCCTGCAACGGGCCGGCGGCTCACTGCGGCTGGAGCGCCTGGGCCTGGACGCCAGCCTGAGCCTTGGCCTGACCGCCGTGTTCGGCGTCGCCCTGGCCATGACCGCGTCGCGCGGGGGGATCTTCGCCACGGTCGTAGGTCTAGCCATCCTGTTGACCTGGCAGGTGATCGCCCAGGGGCGCAAGGCGCGGACCATCGCCATTATCGGCGGAGCGGCCGCCCTGCTGGTCGTGGTCGGGGTGGCCATGCGGAGCGCCGAGTTGACGGCCGCGCGCCTGGAGAACCTGGAAAGCGACGTCGCGGTCCGCCAAACCATCTTCATGACCCACTGGGAGGCCTTCAAGACCTCGCCGTGGTTCGGTTTTGGCCTAGGCTCGTTCCCGGTCGTGAACCAGCTTTTCACCAACACCGAGAACCTGAGAATCCTGTACGACGTCCGCGCCACCCACAACCTCTATCTCCAGTGGCTGGAGGAGGGCGGCATTGTCGGCAGCGTGTTCATGTTGGCCTGGCTACTGGTCACGCTGTGGCGTGTCGGCGCCGAGGCGGTGAAGCCGGGGACGATCGGCGCCCTGGCCCGCGCGACGATCGCCGCGACGGTCGTGGTGCTGCTGCACGGCTTGTCGGATTTCGCCGTCCAGGTTCCGGCCCTACAGGCCGTGTTCGCCGTCGGCCTGGGCGCAATGACGGCGGCCGCGCCGGTGCGCCGTCGCGGCGCCAAGCCCTCGACGCCCTGGAGCACGATCGCCTTCGCAAGCTGCGCCCTGTTGGTCTCGATCCTGGCCGCCACGCCGCTGGTCGCGGCGCGGTTCGGCGGTGACCTGTCGGCTATGCCGACGGCCTCGGCCGAGGTGCTGGCGACCAGTATCGAGGCGGGTCTGGCCCGCAACGGCGCCGATCCCGCCGCCAAGGCACATCTGGAGGCCCTGAGCCGCCGCGAGGTCGCCATGCGTCCGGGCTCGGGCGCGGCGTGGCTGCGCAAGGCGGCCGTGGACTTTCAGCGCAATGACGTCACCGCCGCCAACGAGGCGCTCGCGCACTCGTTGTCGGTCGCGCCCCTGCAGACCAGCCTGTTCATGAGCCGCGCGCGCCTGGCCTACGAGAACTGGCCGGCCCTGACCCCCGACGTGCGCCAACAGGTCATGTACCAGGTGCGCGCCGAGTACGGACGACGCGGCGAACGTCCCCTCACGATACTGGCCAACAGCCTGCAAAATCCGTCGGGTCGGATGGGCCTGGCCTTCCTGATCGTGGCCGAGCGCAACACCCGCGCCCTGGCCAAGCTCCAGCCGATCCAGTAGGCCGCCCAGAGCGGCCTAGTAGGCGTTGTCGGTGATCAGCAGGCTGGGAATGGTCAGCAGGACGATCTTGGCGTCCTTCAGGATCGACCAGGTCTGGATGTAGTCGATATCGGCCTCGACCCGCCGGCGCATGGCGTCGACCGTTTCGGTGCCGCCGCGCAGGCCCTTGACCTGGGCCCAGCCGGTCAGGCCCGGACGCGCCTGGTAACGGGCGTAATATTCCGGGATCCGCATGGCGTAATAGTCGTCATGGGCGGCGGCGTGAGGGCGGGGGCCGACCAGCGACATGTCCCCCCGCAGCACGTTCAGGAGCTGCGGCAGCTCGTCGATGCTGGTGGCGCGCAAGATACGGCCGATGCGGGTGACGCGGTTGTCGCCACGCTGGGCCTGGACCAGGTCGGGCCCGTCCTCGCGGCAATGCATGGTGCGAAGTTTCAGGATCTGGAACCGCCCGCCGGCCAGGCCGCCACGGGTCTGACGGAAGAGGGCGGGGCCGGGCGACTCCAGCTTGATCAATAGGGCCGCCAGCAGCAGCAGCGGGGCGAACAGGGCCAGCAGCAGTGCCGAGGCGACGATGTCGAGCGTGCGCTTGCGCAAGTCCACGGCAACCGGGGGGAGCGGTCCGCTCGATCCTGGCGCGAGAAGTTCGGTATACGATCCCCCGTCCACCAGATGACCCTCGTATTTCCCCACCACGTCGCGGACTGGTTTCCAGTTCCGACCCCATCACGCTAGCGCAAATGACTCACAGCGTCGCGGGGAAAAATCCACAACCGGCGGGCTGTATGCTTAACGTGTAATAGACTCTGTTTATTCAGGCGTCCTTATTTGTAGTGACGTTACATCGACGGCATCAGGAGTGCTGCTCGATGATCGACGCCAAGATGTCCTTCGCCCAGATTGAAGTCGAGCCGGCTACGCGCGGCAAGCGCTTGCCGCCCCTCGTGGGGCTGGGCCTGGGGGCCATGGTCTCGATCGGCCTGTGGGCCGGTCTGGCCCTGACGGTCTCGCACCTCTTCTAAGCTTTGCGCTGGGCGGTTTCGCCGCCTGACAACATCGACTTCCGCGCCCGCTTCGGTTCCCCGAGGCGGGCGCGAACGCATTCAGAGATCCATGTCCTGGCGACCCGTCGGGCAACGAAAAAGCCCCGGACCGCAGGTCCGGGGCGCTCGTCGTCGATCGGGGGAGCGATCGGCCAACGGTTTTGTTAGGCGGCGGTCTGATCAGACGGTGGTCCAGAGGGCGGTGCCCGGGACCTGACGCTGGACCCAGCGATAGTTGAGGTCTTCCCACGGCGTGGCCCAGGGGGTCAGGTTGTCCAGCACCATATCGCCGCCCTTCAGCGAGATCATCAGCACCGCGTGGCTTTCGCCGCGGGCGGTGACGGCGACGGCCAGCGACATGGCGGCTTCCGGAACGCCGGCCGCGATCAGGCGGCGGCGCTTTTCCAGGGCGTAGTCCTCGCAGTCGCCATACAGCTTGCCGTCGATCAGGCGCGGCAGCGACCAGTATTCGGGCATGCCGTACAGATCCAGGTCGCTGGCCTTCTTGACCTCGCGGTTGACCGTTTGGTTGACCAGGTTCAGCAGCTTCATCTGGTCGCGCTGGTCGCGGCCGCTCCAGGCCGACGGAGCCGGCTCGGCCATCATGACGGGAGCAGGTTGAGCGTCCGAAGCCGTCAGGCTGGGCGCGCCGGCGGCGACGAAGTCCTCGACCTCGGCGACCACAACGGCCTGCAGGCTGTTAACGGAAACCAGATTCAGGCCGTCGTCCTCGGCCGCGTCGGCCTTGGCGGCTTCGAAGCGGTGCGGTGCGGCGACGCCGATCGACGAGGTCGGAGCGAAGGTGGCGCGCGGACCCAGGCCCATCAGGGCCAGCTGGCTGTTCGGCAGGCCGCAGGTCTCGGTGTCGCGACGGCACAGATCGGCAAAGCCCATCGGAGCCTGGACGCCCTCGCCGCGCGGCTGGAACGGCATCGAGCCGGCCTGGGCGCTGACGCTGGTCATCATCGCGGCGGCGCTGATGAGTCCGATAACAATGTTGCGCGTGTTGAACATGCTGACCCCGCTGTGTTCGTGGGGTCACTATTCATTCGCGGGCCGAATTTGAGCTGAATTTAGATGGTTTAATTCAAATATTGAACCGTGGTTATTTCGGAATTAACTCAAATGACGACTAAATATACTTGGTAAATTGCAAGAAAAGGATCGTCCTAAATTGCAGGTTAACGCTCGAGGCCATCATTGAACCGCGCCGCTACCTGGGGCAAAATCAAAGGGTTCAAGTCCTGGCGCCCTGTCGCCGACCCGGCGAGTGCAATGTTCAAATCCCTGTTCCGTCCCAAGCAGCAACCCCGCCGCGCCTCGTCCACCGAGGGCCGTGTGGTTTACGCCGTGGGTGACGTTCACGGGCGGCTCGACCTGCTGGACGGCCTGATCGAGCGGATGACCGAGGACTACCGCGCCATGGGTCGTCAGGACCCGCCGGTGCTGGTGATGCTGGGCGACTATGTCGATCGCGGCGCCCAGTCGTCGCAGGTGATCGAACGCCTGATCTTGCTGAAGGCGCAAGGCGCCGAGGGCCGCTTCGAGTTCCGCGCCCTGATGGGCAATCACGAAGAGACGCTGCTGCACTTCCTGGACGACCCGATGGCCGGGCCGTCCTGGGTGGAATACGGCGGCGGCGAGACCATGGCCTCGTACGGCGTCCAGCGTCCGGTCGGCCGCGCCGAGGCCGAGGTGTGGGAGCAGACCCGCCAGGCCTTCCGAGCCGCCTTCCCGCCGGCCCATGAGATGTTCCTCAAGCAGCTGGAGCTGCTGGTCGTCTATGGCGACTACGTCTTCGTCCACGCCGGCGTTAAGCCCGGCCTGCCGCTGGATCGGCAGGTGGCCGCCGACCTGCTGTGGATCCGCAATGAATTCCTCGACAACCCGCATGGCTTGAAGGCCACGGTGGTCCACGGCCATACGCCCACCGAAGAGGTGTTCGTCGGCCGTCAACGGATCAATGTCGACACGGGCGCCTATGCGACTGGCGTCCTGACCGCCGTTAGACTTGATGGCGGTGAGCCGAAGATCATTCAGTTCAGTAAAGCACGCGGGACCTGAGACTTCGTCTTGTTCATCTCGCGGTCACGTGCGATGTGGCATTTCAGATCCCAGGATCGACAAGTCTTTAAGGTGAGAAGCTTCGCCATGATCGGTGTTTCGAAATTCTCGCGCGCCCTCGCGATGCTGGCGCTCGGCGTCTGCATGATGGTCGGTGGGCTAGGCGTCGCGCATGCCCAGCAGGCGGCGATCGGCAATACGCCGGTCAGCGCCGCCGCGCAGCCGGCGGACTACGTGCTCGGCTCGGCCGACAAGGTGCGGGTAACGGTGTACGGCGAGCCCTCTTTGTCGGGCGAGTTCTTCATCTCGGGCAGCGGCGTGATGTCCCTGCCCCTGATCGGCGAGATCAAGGCCGGCGGCATGACCCTGGGCCAGTTCCAGATGGCTGTGCAGAAGTCGCTCAGCGACGGCTACCTGAAGGATCCGCGCGTCAGCGCCGAGGTCCTGACCTTCCGCCCGTTCTACATCCTGGGCGAGGTCGAGAAGCCGGGCACCTATCCCTACACCGCCGGCCTGACCGTGCTGAACGCCGTGGCCACCGCCGGCGGCTTCACCTACCGCGCCGACAAGAAGAACGTCTGGATCAAGCACAACGGTGAGACCACCGAGCAGAAGTCCGAACTGACCCCCTCGATCGTGGTCGCCCCGGGCGACACCATCCGCCTGGGCGAGCGCTTCTTCTAGGCGCGAGCGACAGGCTGAAAAGACCGAGGCCCGGCGGAGCGATCCGCCGGGCCTTCTTCATTCCAGCGCGGACGAGGCGGTCTAAGCCCGTCGCCGAGATCAGCTGATTTCAAGAGAAATGGCGGACCCGCACGATTCGAACGCGTGACCCTTGCCTTCGAGGGCTGTGCTATGTCGAGCTAAGGGTTTGGTTTTAGAGGGAAAGTCGTCACTTGGATTTCGGCTTCGAGACTACTAAAGGGCTTGGGCGCACCGGAAAAGTCGCCGTGGTTTTCTTTTCGGCGATTGGACGACTGCTCTCCTCTCGCTTTTCCAGGTGAAGGTTACCCTTCCACAACGGCAGAAGCAGGGAGGTCATCCCATAGAAAAACGTCACATACGACATGGCCTTGAGAGTGCCGGTAACGGCGGCATGAAGTTTTCCTCTTTTCATCCATGATTCTATTAAAGACATGTCCCGGTCGAGGGACTTGTTGAGTGATTGAACGATATTGGCCTGAGCCTCCAACGCTTCAATGCGTGCTTTGGCTACGGCCTGCTCAGAGATCGTTGCGTTGCTGCTGTACAGGGTTTGCTTTAGATCAGCGATGGACGTCAGTACTGCCGCCCGGCGATCTTCGATCTCGTGAGTTCGCAGGCGGAAGCTCGGCACTTGGTTCGCTTTCGCAAGGAACTCACCCTCCACCGAAGCAGAGACTGCGCTGACCAAAAGACCGATCGCGAAGCAGCTTATGGCCGGTCCAAGAGCATAAAGGGCAGTGTCGGGGCTTGGGACATTTCCAACGATACCGCCCAGCGTAACGAGCCCGATGCCATGGCCGATCATCGGAGCCCAAATCCAACGATTTTCGTTTTCGTCGTTCATCACCCGAGCCTCACCTAAAGCGTAAGCCAGTTCAGCTCACCGCTTGCGGCGCGTCTAGCGGGGCCGCGTGGAGCCCTTCGTCGAGAACCAATGTGGACTTGATGTCCCGGTGCCCTAGGGCTCTAGGTGAGCTTGAGATTGCCTGTCTTGGCTAGCAAGCTGTTGCAGACATGGTGTCGCGGCCCGTGGACCAAACCACTGAAGGTGCGGCAGAGTTTGTTGATTTCAGGAGAAATGGCGCACCCGACACGATTCGAACGTGTGACCTTTGCCTTCGGAGGGCAACGCTCTATCCAGCTGAGCTACGGGTGCGTATCGCCCTGGTTGCCCAGGGCGGAAGCGGGTCTTAGCCGAAAGGCCGCGTTGGCGCAAACCCGATCACGCGGCGTCCCCTCAAGCAGCCCCCATGTAGATGAAGCGGACCACGAAGAGGGCGGCCAGGACGAAGAGCAGCCAGTCGCCGGGCTTGGCCTGGCCGCGCGCCAGCTTCAGGACCGCGAAGGCGGTGATGCCGAACGCCAGGCCGTTGGCGATCGAGAAGGTCAGCGGGATGGCGATGACCGTCAGGAAGGCGGGGATGGCCACGCCGGGATCTTCCCAGTCGATGTCGGTCAGGGCGCCGATCATCAGCGAGCCCACGATGATCAGGGCCGGCGCAGTGGCCGCGGCCGGGATGGCCTGGACCCAGGGGGCGAAGAAAAGGGTCAGCAGGAAGAGCACGCCCACGACGATCGCCGTCAGGCCGGTGCGGCCGCCGGCCGCGACGCCCGAGGCGCTCTCGATATAGCTGGTCACGGTCGAGGTGCCGGCCAGCGAGCCGCCGATGGTGGCGATGCTGTCGGCGGTCAGGATGCGGTTCAGGCGCGGGATCGTGCCGTCGGGCTGGACGAGGCCCGCCTTCTTGGTCACCGCGACCAGTGTGCCGACGTTGTCGAACAGGTCGACGAACAGGAAGACGAAGATCACCTCCGCCAGCGCCATGCCCATGCCGCCGTTCAGGTGCAGGGCGGCCGGGACGTCCAGCTTGAAGGCGGTGGCGGTCAGGGCGGCCAGGCCGGACTCGCCGGGGACGATCTTGGCCAACCCTAAGGCCCAGCCGGCGGCGGCGGCCACGAGAATGCCGATCAGGATCGCGCCCTTCACCCGCCAGGCCATCAGCGCGCCTATGATCGCCAGGCCCAGGATGGCCAGGATCGCGGTCGGTTTGGTTAGGTCGCCCAGCGCCACCGTCGTGGCCGGATTGGCGACGATGATGCCGGCTTCCTTCAGGCCGATGAAGGCGATGAAGAGGCCGATGCCCGCGGCGATGGCCGAGAACAGCGGACGCGGGATCGCCCCGACGATCAGCTGGCGGATGCCCGCCACGGTCAGCACCAGGAAGGCGATGCCCGACAGGAAGACGCAGCCCAGGGCGGTCTCCCACGGCAGGCCCATGCCCTTGACGACGGTGAAGGTGAAATAGGCGTTCAGCCCCATGCCGGGGGCCAGGGCGATCGGATAGTTGGCGATCAGCCCCATCAGGATCGAGCCCAGGCCTGCGGCCAGGCAGGTGGCGGCGGCGACGGCGGCGATCGGCATGCCGGTCTGGCCCAGGATCGCCGGATTGACGATCACGATATAGGCCATGGTCAGGAAGGTGGTGAAGCCGGCCAGCACCTCGGTGCGGACGCTGGTCCCCTGGGCTTTCAGCCCGAACTGCTTCTCCAGGAAACTCATCTTACGCCCCAATCCCCGTTTCGAAGCGGGAGTGTTGGCGGGCGAGTCCCGGGAAGGCAAGCCTTAGGTGCGCGCGGCTTTCTCGAAGCTTCCTACTGCGCCTAGCGCTTGCGAAAGCGCTTGGCCTCGGCCTCGAGCTTGGACATCCAGGCTTCCGGCTCCGTGCTTTCGGGCTGGAAGGGCAGGGTTCCGGCCACGCCGCGCACCGCCAGCCACAGCGGCGCGGAAAAGTGCCCCAGGACGCGCAGCGGTCGGCGCTTGTCGTCGGTGACGTCCCAGCCCTCGGCCTCGAACGCGGCGACCTGCGCGGCCGGCGATTGGGTCTCGATATCGTCCCAGTCGGCCGGCCGTTCCACCGCCTCGGCCGCGTCGGTGGTCAAGCCGAACAGGGCGAGCATGCAGGCGTCGATCTCCGGATATTCGGCCCGGGCCTCGGGTTCGGCGAAGTCGCGCTTGAGCAACGCCCGGTATTCCAGGTCGTTGACGCCCGGGAGGTCGATCAGGCGCCGCAGCGCGTCAGGCTTGCTGGTCATGCTCAGTCCCTGGTCGGATCGGCGGCGTTCGGGTCGCCATAGGTCAGGGCCAGGAACACGTCCTCCAGGTCCGGATCCTCGGTGGCGATGTCCTTGATCTGGATGCCGCCGGCGCGGACGGCCGCCAGCACCTGCTCGACGCTGGACTGGCCTGTGCGGTAGCTGACCTGGAAGGCGCCGCCCGCCCGCAGCTTGGTGTCGAAGCCGGCCAGGGCCGGGGCGGCCGTCACCGGCGTCTCGGGCGTGACCACGACGTTGCGGCTGTCCATGCGGCTCAAGAGCTTGGGCGTCGGCTCGCAGGCGACCACCTCGCCGCGATTGACGATGGCGATCTCGTCGCACAGCTCCTGCGCCTCTTCCAGGTAGTGGGTGGTCAGCACGATGGTGACGCCCAGCTCATTCAGGCCCTTCACATAGTGCCAGAGCTGGCGGCGCAGCTCGACATCGACCCCTGCGGTGGGCTCGTCCAGGATCAGCACCGGCGGCTGGTGGACCATGGCCTTGGCGACCATCAGGCGGCGCTTCATGCCGCCCGACAGTTGGCGGACATAGGCCCCGGCCTTGTCACCCAGGCCCAGGGCGTTGAGCAGCTCGTCGGTGCGGCGCTCGTTCTTGGGCACCCCGTAGAAGCCGGCCTGCACCTCCAGCGACTCGCGCGGGGTGAAGAAGACGTCGGCGGCCAGTTCCTGCGGCACCACGCCGATGGCGGCGCGGGCGTCGCGCGGCCGCACATCGATGTCGCGATCCCAGATCTTCACCGTGCCCGAGCTCTTGCGCACCAGGCCGGCCAGGATGTTGATGAAGGTCGACTTGCCCGCGCCGTTGGGACCCAGCAGGCCGAAGATCGAGCCGCGCGGGATCTTCAGGTCGACGCCGTTCAGCGCCTTCTTTTCCGGCGAGGTCTTGGTGGCGGCGTAGGTCTTGTACAGGCCTTCGGCTTCGATGGCGTAGGCGGGCAGGTCCATTGAGCGTCCAGATCGGTAAGCGGGAAGGTCAGAAACGTCGTTTGAGGCGCCCGTCGATTGACGGCGCCTTTGAGCGTCGCATAGGTATGCCTCGTTCGCCGCCGCGCCAAGGCCGCGTTCAGAAATCTCAAGGACTCGCCGAATGGCCAAGACCCCCGCCACCGCTCCGACCGCCATGGACATCGACGCGATCGCCGGCTCCGCGCCGGAGACGATCGCCGTCCGCTCGCACCGCATCGCCTGCGACGGCGTCGGCGGGGCCCTGGGCCATCCGCGCGTCTGGCTGGAGATGGGCGCGGCCGGTTTCGTCGACTGCTCCTATTGTGACCGTCGTTTCGTCGCCGCGACCGGCGAAGGCGACGAGGATGAGCGCCTGGCGCCGGGCGTCTACGAAGGCGCCGGCGGCCACTAAGTGACCGATAGCGTCCTGGAGGCCCAGCGGGCCGAGACCCTCGCCAAGGCTTGGGAAAAGGCCGAGTGGCCGCACGAGGCGCCGGTGCTGCGCGCCATCGCCATGCCGTCCGACACCAATCCCGAAGGCGACATCTTCGGCGGCTGGCTGCTGTCGCAGATGGACTTGGCGGCGGCCTCGATCGCCTTCCACCGCGCGGCCGGCCGCTGCGCCACCATCGCCGTCGACAGCATGACCTTCATCAGCCCCGTCCTGGTCGGCGACGAGGTCAGCCTGTTCGCCAAGATCGTCCATACCGGCCGCACCTCGCTGAAGGTCCAGGTCGAGGCCTGGCGCCGCCGCCGCGACGCCGAGCAGGCCCACAAGGTCACTGAAGGCGTCTTCACCTTCGTCGCCATCGGCGAAGACCGCAAACCGCGTCCGCTGCCGGTGTTCTAAGGCTGTGAACAGGAACTGGCGGACACCCTGCTATCAGTTCCTCGTGCATGGCCGGGACGCCCAGGTGGCGAACCGAGGCTTCTTTACGACGCGCCTCGCTTTCGCCGACAGTGAGCAAGAAGCGGCGGAGGTCGTCCTGCGTGGCCTGACGGCTGAATTCACCGTCGGCGTTTCGGCGGAAATCTGGGCCAGTTCGCCTCCGATCCTGGAGATCGAGAGCGCCGAGCGCATCGGATGGTTTCGAGCGCTGACAGCCCCCAACAAGGGCAGCACGTTCTATCGCGAATAGCGCGGGCGGACTTCAGGGGCCCATCCTCTCGGCCTTCACGAAGTCGATGAAGGCCCGCAGCGGCGCGGGCATGTGCCGCCGGCTGGGATAGTACAGATACGGCCCCGAGAACGGCGGCAGCCAGTCTTCCAGCACCGCCTCCAGCCGTCCCGCCGCGATCGCCGGGGCCACGAAGTCCTCGAAGGTGGCCAAGAGGCCCACGCCCGCCTCGCAGGCCGCCAGCTCCAGGTCCAGGCTGGTCGAGGTCAGGCGGGCCGGCGGATCCAGGCGGAGGGTCTGGCCGTCCTTCTCGAACTCCCAGGCATAGGTCGCGCCGCTGGGGAAGCGGTGGCGGATGCTGGCGTGGTCCAGCACGTCGCGCGGATGCTTGGGGCGGCCATGGGCGGCGAAATAGGCTGGCGCGCCGACCAGCATGAACCGCTGCGGCCCCGACAGCGGCACGGCGATCATGTCCTTCTCCAGCCGCTCGTCGTAACGCACGCCCGCGTCGAAGCCGGCGGCCAGCACGTCGATGAAGCTGTCCTCGGCGATGATCTCGACCGCCACGCCCGGATGCTGCGCCAGGAACTTCGGGATCAGGCGCGGGAACACCACCTTGGCCGCCACCAGCGGCACGTTCAGGCGCAGGGTGCCGGTCGGGCTGTCGCGAAAGGCGTTGACCTCGTCCAGGGCCAGGGCGACGTCGGAGAGCGCGGGGGTCAGGCGCTCTAGCAGCTTCTGGCCGGCCTCGGTGGGGGTGACGCTACGGGTGGTGCGGTTCAGCAGGCGCACGCCGAGGCGGGTCTCCAGACGGCGGACGGCTTCGCTCAGCGACGAGGCCGAGACGTTGCGCAGGGCGGCGGCGGCGCGGAAACCACGGGCTTGCGCCACGGCGGTAAAGGCGTCGAGATCGGCGAAGTCGGCGTGCTGCATTGTGCGAAATCCCGAACGACCTGTGCGGACCTTCTTGGATTATCGCACGGAGTGCTCAGGCGCATAACCCTCCTCACTCAAAGGAGAGATCCCATGAAGACCCGTCAACTCGGCAAGACCGGCCCCGTCGTTTCCGCCTTCGGCCTCGGCGCCATGGGCATGTCCGACATGTACGGCCCCAGCGACCGGGCCGAGAGCCTGGCCACCTTCGACGCCGCCGTCGAGGCCGGCATGACCCTGATCGACACCGGCGACTTCTACGGCATGGGCCACAACGAGATGCTGATCGGCGAGGCGCTGAAGACCCACAAGCGCGACAAGCTGGTAATCAGCGTCAAGACCGGCGCCCTGCGCGATCCGGCCGGCGGTTTCGTGGGCTTCGACGGCCGCCCGGCCGCGATCAAGAACTTCCTGGCCTATAGCCTCAAGCGCCTGGGCGTCGACCACATCGACATCTACCGTCCCGCGCGCCTGGATCCGAGCGTGCCGATCGAGGACACGGTCGGGGCCATCGCCGAGATGATCCAGGCCGGCTATGTCCGTCACGTCGGCCTGTCCGAGGTCGGGTCCGAGACCATCCGCCGCGCCGCCAAGGTCGCGCCGATCGCCGACCTGCAGATCGAGTATTCGCTGGTCTCGCGCGGCGTCGAGAAGGACATCCTGCCCACCCTGCGCGAGCTGGGCATCGGCATGACGGCCTATGGCGTGCTGTCGCGCGGCCTGATCAGCGGCCACTGGACCAAGCAGCGCTCCGAGAACGTCGGCCGCGACTTCCGCGCCCATAGCCCGCGCTTCCAGGGCGACAACCTGGACGCCAACCTGAAGCTGGCCCAGGCGCTGGGCGCGGTGGCCGAGCAGAAGGGCGTGACCACGGCCCAGGCCGCCATCGCCTGGGTCGCCTCGCGCGGCGACGACATCGTGCCGCTGATCGGCGCCCGTCGCCGCGATCGCCTGAGCGAGGCGCTGGGCGCGCTGGAGGTGAACTTCACGCCCGAGGACCTGGCCGCCATCGAGGCCGCCGTGCCCAGCGACGCCGTGGCGGGCACGCGCTATGCCGAGGCGATGATGACGCACCTCGATAGCGAACGCTGAGGTCTTGCATGAGGCGCTGCGACCGTCGTCAGATGGGCTTCCCAGATGACGGCGGAGCAGCGCGCATGTTCGAGTCCCGGCATATCAGCATCCGGATCCACAGGTCGGCCGACGAGGTCTATGCCTTCACCCGCGAGCCCGAGAGCTTCACCCAGTGGGCGGCGGGCCTGGCCTCTGGGCTGACCCAGGACGGCGACCAGTGGATCGCCCACGGCCCCGGCGGCGACGTGCATGTGAAGTTCTCTGAGCCGAACGCCTACGGCATCCTCGACCACTGGGTGACCCTGCCGGACGGGACGCAGCTCTACATGCCGCTGCGGGTGGTGGCGAACGGCGAGGGGAGCGAGGTGGTGATGACCCTCTACCGTCCGCCCGGCATGTTCGACGACGCGGCCTTCGCCCGTGACGCGGCGGCGGTGGCGCGGGACCTGGCCAAGCTGAAGGCGCTGGTCGAGGCATGAGCGTCACGCTGAGACCCACCGGACCGGGAGACCTGGGCTGGATCATCCAGCGGCACGGCGAGCTCTATGCCGCCGAGGAGGGCTGGGACCATCGGTTCGAGGGCGTGGTGGCCGGCGTCGTGGCCGACTACGTCAAGACCTACGACCCGGCTCGTGAAGCCTGCTGGATCGCCGAGCACGAGGGCCGCAAGGTCGGCTCGATCATGCTGGTGCGCGAGGACGACACAACGGGCCGCCTGCGCCTGTTGCTGGTCGATCCGAGCGCGCGCGGCCTGGGCGTCGGCGAGGCCCTGGTCGGGGCCTGCATCGCGCGGGCGCGGGAGGCCGGCTACGCCGAGATGGTGCTGTGGACCCAGGCCAATCTGCTGCCCGCCCGCCGGCTCTATGCGCGGTTCGGGTTCGAGTTGGAGAAGAGCTGGGACTATGACGGCTTCGCCGAGGGGCTGGTGTCGGAGAGCTGGCGGTTGAAGCTCTAGCCGACCAGGTGCCCCTTCCACGCCTCCCGCAGCACCTTCTTGTCGATCTTGCCGGTGGCCGTCAGCGGCACCGACGCGAACACCACGTCGTCCGGCGTCCACCACTTCACGATCCTGGGCGCGAGGTACTCGAGCACGTCGGCCTTGCAGACCGCTGACCCCTCGTGGGCCTCGATGACCAGCAGTGGCCGTTCCTCCCACTTGGGATGCGGCACCCCCACGACGGCGGCGATCTTCACGCCGGGGCAGCCGACGGCGACGTTTTCCAGGTCGATGGAGCTGATCCATTCGCCGCCCGACTTGATGACGTCCTTCTGGCGGTCGGTGATGCGCATGAAGCCGTGGGCGTCGAGGGTGGCGATGTCGCCGGTGTCGAACCAGCCGTCTTCCCGCGCCGCGTCGGCGTCCTTCTTGAAGTAGCGCCGCACCGTCCACGGACCGCGCACCAACAGAGCGCCGGAGGTCTCACCGTCCCAGGGGGCTTCGCTTCCGTCATCCAGCTCAACGCGCAGCTCGATGCCGAACTGCAGCCGGCCCTGGCGGGTCCAGATGGCCTCGTCCATGGCCTCTTCGCCCAGGGCGGCGAGGGCGGGCGTGGGGGTGGCGACGACGCCGATCGGGCAGGTCTCGGTCATGCCCCAGATCTGCAGGGTCTGGACGCCGTAGAGCCGCTTGAAGGCCTCGGCCATGGCGCGCGGCACGGCGCTGCCGCCGATGACGACCCGCTTCAGCGTGGTCGGCGAGGCGTCGTTCTTTTCCAGCCAGGCCAGATACATCGTCCAGATCGTTGGCACGCCGCCGGTGAAGGTGACGCCTTCGCCCTCGATCAGCTCGTGCAGGCTAGCGCCGTCCATCTTGTCAGCGGGCAGGACCAGCTTGGCCCCGCAGATCGGGGCGCTGAACGGCAGGCCCCAGGCGGTGGCGTGGTACAGGCTGGAGCAGGGCATCACCACGTCGAAGGCGGTGAAGCCGAACGCGCTGTTCAGGCCGCCGGCCATGGCGTGCAGCACCACGGCGCGGTGCGAATAGAGCACCCCCTTGGGATCGCCCGTCGTGCCCGAGGTGTAGCAGAGGAAGGCCCCGGCGTTCTCGTCGAAGACCGGCCAGTCGATCGTCTCCGGCTCGCCGGCGATCAAGGCGTCGTAGTCGTCGTCCGACAGCATGACGAAGGTCTTCACCGTGGTCAGCTGCGGGCGGATCCGCTCGACTAAGCCTGCGAAGTTTCGGTCGTAGAACAGGACGCCGCTTTCCGCGTGATTGACCGTGTAGACGATCTGCTCGTCGAACAGGCGCGGGTTGGCCGTGTGCAGCACGGCCCCAATGCCAGGCACGGCGTAGAACAGCTCCAGATGCCGGTGGGTGTTCCAGGCCAGGGACGTGACGCGGTCGCCGGCCTTCACGCCCAGCCGCCGCAGCGCGTGGGCCGCCTGGGCGGCGCGCCGGACCAGGCCCGCATAGTCGTAGCGATGGATCGGTTCGTCGATCAGGCGCGAGACGATCTCGCGCGCGCCGTGGGCCTGGGCCGCATAGGTCAGGATGCCGCTGATCATCAGCGGCGTCGTCTGCATCAAGCCCGGCGTCATAAGCCCCTCCCAACCTTTATCGTTGGGAGGAGCCTAGTACGTGAACGCTGTTCAGCGAAAGGCGCCTAGGCGGCCCGGCGGCGGCTCTGGACCTCGGCCGGGCCGACCTGGAAGCGGCCGACCAGCACCGCCAGCTCGCCAGCCTCGCCCTTCAGCGAGTGGCTGGCGGCGGTGGCTTCCTCGACCATGGCGGCGTTCTGCTGGACGACCTGGTCCATCTGGTTCACGGCCACATTGACCTGGTGCAGGCCGGTGGACTGCTCCTGGGCCGAGGCGGCGATCTCTTTCACCAGGGCGTCGATCGAGGCGACCTGGCCGACGATGGCGCGCAGGGCCTCGCCGGTCTGGGCGACCAGGTCGACGCCGGCCCCGACCTGCTGGGTCGAGGTCGAGATCAGGGTCTTGATCTCCTTGGCTGCGTCGGCCGAGCGTTGGGCCAAAGCGCGGACTTCCTGGGCGACGACCGCGAAACCACGGCCAGCTTCACCGGCGCGGGCGGCTTCGACGCCGGCGTTCAGCGCCAAGAGGTTGGTCTGGAAGGCGATCTCGTCGATGACCCCGATGATCTGATTGACCTGGCTGGACGAGCTTTCGATCTCGCTCATGGCGCTGACCGCCTGGTCGACGATCTGGCCCGAGCGTTCGGCGCCGGTGCGGGCCTGGGCGACCAGGGCGGAGGCCTCGCGCGCGCCGTCGGCGGTCTTGCGGACCGTGGCGGTGATTTCGTCCAGAGCGGCAGCCGTCTCTTCCAGGCTGGCGGCCTGCTGCTCGGTGCGGCGCGAGAGATTGTCCGAGGCCTCGGCGATCTCGTCGGCGCCGCTGCTGACGCCGCCGGTCGCGGCGTTGATGGCGCGCACGGCCTGCTGCATGCGGTCGGCGGCGGCGTTGAAGTTGCTCTTCAGGCTCTCGGCCTTGGGCGAGAAGGCGATGGTGATGCGGTGGGTCAGGTCGCCGCCGGCCATACGGTCGAGGGCCTCGGTGAGGGCGGCGATATTGACCGCGTCGCTGCGGGCGATCTCGGCCTTCTCGGCCTCGTTGGCGCCGCGTTCGGTCTCGACGGCGGCGCGGTGGGCGGCGGCCTCGGCCTCGACGCGCAGCTTGGCGATCGCGGCGTCCTTGAAGACGGCGACGGCGCTGGCCATCTGGCCGACCTCGTCCTGGCGACCCGTGGCGGGCACCTCGACGGCGTTGTCGCCGGCGGAAAGGCGACGCATGGCGGCGGTCATGGCCGCGACGGGCGCGCCGATCGTGCTCGACAGCAGCCAGCCCATCAGGCCGGCGATGATCACCGCGGCGGCCCCGCCGATCAGCAGCGACCAATGCGCCATGCTCTGGGCGGCCTTGGCCTCCTGGGCGCGGACGGCGACCCGCTCCTGGGCGGCGGCCAGCAATTCTTTCTGGATGGCGCGGATCTCGGTCAGGCTCTTCTTGCCGGTCAGCTGGCCGGCTTGCTCGCGGCCCGTGGCCGGATCGGCCATCAAGGTCATCGACGGATCGCCGATGGTCTTGCGCCAGGTCGTCATCGCGTCGCGCAGGCGCTGGATGCGGGCCTTCTGTTCCGGAACGGTGGTCTTGGCCTCGAAGGCGTCGAGGCGATCGTCGAACTTGTCCTTCGACTCCTTGTAGGTGTCGGCGAACTTGGCGTCGCCCATGATCACGTAGCCGCGCAGGGCGTTCTGCTGTTCCAGCACCAGCGCCATGATCTCTTCGGCCTGAGCGGCCAGGCCCAGGCTGCGCTGGGTCGAGATCATCGACTCGTCGATGCGCTTGAGGCTGCTGAAGACCAAGGCCGACGAAATCGTCGAGGCCAGAATGACGGCGCAGAATGCAACGCCAAGTTTTGCGGGTATTTTCAGGTCTTTAAAAGACATGTCGCCGAGTCCCTGACACACACAAGAGATGTGTCAGGAAATCGACGATTATCCTTAAGAACCCATTGCAAATTTTGCAAAGAACAAGGTTCTGTTAATTGTGAATATTTGCGATAACGGCGTCACCCATTTGAACAGTGTTCAGTGAGCCGCCCAGGTCTCGAGTTTTCGCGCCCTGGTCGAGTGTTTTCTTCACAGCCGCGAGAAGAATATCGGCGGCCTCGACCTGCTTCAGCGACCAGCGCAGGGCCATTTCGAACGACAGGATGGCGGCCAGCGGATTGGCCAGGCCCTTGCCGGCGATGTCGGGAGCCGAGCCGTGGATCGGCTCGTACAGGCCCGGCTTGTTGGGATCGCCGATGGCGGCCGAGGGCAGCATGCCCAGCGAACCGGTCAGCATGGCGGCGGCGTCCGACAGGATGTCGCCGAACAGGTTGTCGGTGACGATGACGTCGAACTGCTTGGGCGCGCGGACCAGCTGCATGGCGCAGTTGTCGGCCAGGATGTGCTCCAGCTGGACGTCCGAGTATTCGCGGGCGTGCAGGTCGGTGATGACCTGCTTCCACAGCAGGCCCGACTCCATGACGTTCGACTTCTCGGCCGAGTGGACCTTGTTGGTCCGGCCGCGAGCCAGTTCGAAGGCCACGCGGCCGACGCGCTCGATCTCGCTGGTGGTATAGACGGCGGTGTCGAAGCCCTTCTTCTGGCCGTCGGCCAGGGTCTCGATGCCGCGCGGCTCGCCGAAATAGACGCCGCCGACCAGCTCGCGCACGAACATGATGTCCAGGCCCGAGACCAGCTCGGTCTTCAGGCTGGAGGCGCCGGCCAGGGCCTCGAAGCAATAGGCCGGGCGCAGGTTGGCATAGACGTTCATCGCCTTGCGCAGGCCCAGCAGGCCCGCTTCCGGGCGCAGGTGGCGCGGAGCGTTGGCCCACTGCGGACCGCCGACGGCGCCCATTAGCACCGCGTCGCTGGCGATGGCCTGGTCGCGAACCTCATCCAGCAGCGGCGTGCCGTGGGCGTCGTAGCTGGAGCCGCCATACGGGGCTTCCGACACCTGGAGGTTCGGGGTGATGGCGGCGGCCACGCGGCGCACTTGCGCGCAGACTTCGGGACCGATGCCGTCGCCGGGCAGGAGGAGAAGAGTCGCCATCTTAGATCTCGCGATAGTCGGAAACGTCGAAGGAGGACATGCGGCGCTCATGGACGCCAAGGTCGGCGCAAGCCGCGCGCCACGCCGCCATATGCGGGCTGGCGCGATGGAATTCCAACGCCGCCGCGTCGGTGAAGTGTTCGAAGACCCGGATCAGGCCAGGATCCAGCGGATCTTCGGAGAGGGCGTAGGCCAGACAGCCCGGCTCGCCCCGCGATCCCGCGACCTGGGCGGCCAGGTGCGGGCGCAGTTCGGCCAGGCGCTCGGGCGCGATGCGGATCGAACCGGCGAGGATGACCGTCATGGATCGGCCGGCGCTTAGGCTTCCAGCCAGGGCTGGCTGATCGCGCGCTTGCTTTCGAAGACGTCGATGTCGCCGCCGTGCTGCAGGGTCTCGCCGATGGCGTCCAGGCCCTTGAGCATCTTTTCTTTGCGCACGGGATCGATGTCGAAGGTGATCGTCTTGCCCGACGGCGAGACCACGGTCTGGGTCTCGAGATCGACGCTGACCATGTGGTTGCCGCCCTTGGCCTCGTCCATCAGGAGCGAGAGGTCGTCGGGGCTAACCACCACCGGCAGCAGGCCGTTGTTGTAGCAGTTGTTGTTGAAGATATCGGCGAAGCTGGTCGAGATCACGCACATGATCCCGAAGTCCATCAGGGCCCATGGGGCGTGCTCGCGCGAGCTGCCGCAGCCGAAATTGTCGCCGGCGATCAGCACCGAGGCGTTCTTGTACTCCGGCCGGTTCAGCACGAAGTCGCTGATCTCGTTCCCATCGCCGTCGAAGCGGAAATCGTAGAACAGGCCCTTGGCCAGGCCCTCGCGTTCCACGGTCTTGAGGAACTGCTTGGGGATGATCTGGTCGGTGTCGATATTGGCCAGCTCCAGCGGAGCCGCACGGCCGTCGAGGCGGGTGAAGGCGCGCATCAGGCGGTCTCCTCCAGGAAGGTGCGCACATCGGTCAGGTGACCCGCGATCGCCGCCGCCGCCGCCATGGCGGGAGAGACGAGGTGGGTGCGGCCGGCGCGGCCCTGGCGGCCTTCGAAGTTGCGGTTGCTGGTCGAGGCGCAGCGCTCCTGCGGGGCCAGCTTGTCGGGGTTCATGGCCAGGCACATCGAGCAGCCGGGCTCGCGCCAGTCGAAGCCGGAGGCCTTGAAGATGGCGTCCAGGCCCTCGGCTTCAGCCTGTTCCTTCACCAGGCCCGAGCCCGGCACGACCATCGCCTTGACGTGCGGGGCCACCATGCGACCGTGCAGGAACGCGTCCTGCACCACGGTGGCGGCGGCGCGCATGTCCTCGATGCGGCTGTTGGTGCACGAGCCGATGAAGACGCGGTCGATGCGGGCTTCCGAGATCGGCTGGCCGGCGGTCAGGCCCATATAGTCCAGCGCCCGGTGAGCGGCCGCGCGCTTGTCGGGCGTGGCGAAGCTTTCCGGGTCGGGGACGTTGCCGGTGACCGGGATGACGTCCTCGGGGCTGGTGCCCCAGGTGACCATCGGGACCAGAGCCGCGCCGTCGATGACCACGGTGCGATCGAAGACGGCGTCCTCGTCGGTGAACCAGGTCTTCCAGCTGGAGACGGCCATGTCCCAGGCCGCGCCCTTGGGCGCGGCGGGCTTGCCCTGGATATAGGCGAAGGTCTTGTCGTCCGGGGCCACCAGGCCGGCCTTGGCGCCGCCCTCGATGGTCAGGTTGCAGAGGGTCATGCGGCCTTCCATCGACAGGCCGCGCACGGCCTCGCCGGCGAACTCGATGACATAGCCGGTGCCGCCGGCGGTGCCGATCTCGCCGATCACGGCGAGAGCGATGTCCTTGCCGGTCACGCCCGGGGCCAGCTGGCCATCGACGCGGACCAACATGTTCTTGGCCTTCTTCTGGCGCAGGGTCTGGGTGGCCAGGACGTGCTCGACCTCGGACGTGCCGATGCCGTGGGCCAGGGCCCCGAAGGCGCCGTGGGTCGAGGTGTGGCTGTCGCCGCAGACGATGGTCATGCCCGGCTGGGTGCGGCCCTGCTCGGGACCGACCACGTGGACGATGCCGTTGCGGATGTCGCCCATCGGGAAGAATTCGATGCCGTTGTCGGCGACGTTGCGGGCAAGCGTCTTGAGCTGCAGGCGCGCTTCCTCGTCCTGCACGGCGTCCACGCCCAGGGCCTGGCCCTCGGTCGGGATGTTGTGGTCGGCGACGGCGAGCGTGCGATCGGGCCGGCGCACCTTGCGTCCGGCCGCGCGAAGGCCGGCGAAGGCCTGCGGGGTGGTGACCTCATGGATGAGGTGCAGGTCGATATAGAGGATGGCCTCGCCGTCGGTTTCGTTGACGACGTGGGCGTCCCAGATCTTGTCGTAAAGGGTTTTGCCGGACATGGCGGGGATATAGGGCGGATCGTGCGCCAAAATCCAGTGGTGGCGGGCTCTGGGGCCAAATTCTTGCGTTCTGTGTGGCGCTCACGCCAGAACGACATAGGGCGCGCCAGTGGTTTCGGCGCGCCCTAGCATCATTCTTTGCTTCCGGGGGCCGATGGCTCCGCCCGGAAAGGGCCGTCCACTAGAAAGGAGACGGTCTGGAAGCCCGGCCTGAACCGGGGGTGAGATCACCATCTCACGTACCGAAGTTTTGTCAACAAGCGTGCGATCGCACTTAAGCTTGACTATAGAGGCCGAGCCAGCGGCGAGACGGCGGGCGACTCTAAAGGCGCGATGGCGGCGTAGCGGGCGATCAGCGGATCGGCGGCGGCCTGGGCCAGCACCCAGTCGCGGAAGGCGGCGATCTTGCGCACCCGCGCGCGGTCGCTGGGATAGGCCAGCCAGTAGCCGCCCATGTAGCGGGCCACCACGTCGAACGGCATGACCAGGCGCCCTTCGGCCAGCTCGCGAGCGAAGAAGATCGGCGAGCCCAGGGCCGCGCCGTGGCTGGCCAGGGCGCTGGCCACTTCCAGGGCCTGGGCGTCGGACGCCAGGCGCGGGGTCAGGCGATCTTCGGCCACCGCGACTCCGGCGGCCTGGAACCACTCCTCCCATTCGCGGGCGATGCCGATCCTGGGGATGTCCAGCAGGTCCTCAGGGCGCGAGAGGCCGCCGATGCGGGCCAGGAACTCGGGCGAGACCAGCGGGGTCTGGACGGCGGGGATGAGGAAGTGAGCGGTCATGCCTGGCCATTTCCCCTGGCCGCCGCGCAGGGCCATGTCGACGCCCTCGCGGGACAGCTCGACGACCCGGCTGGAGGCCTCCAGCCGCACGGCGATGCGCGGGTGGGCGATCTGGAAGCCGCCCAGGCGCGGGGCCAGCCACTGGCCGCCCAGGCTCTGGACCGTGGTGATCGACAGCACGCCTTCCTCGGTCTCGACCAGGTCGGACACCGCCGAGCGCAGCAGGGACATGGCCTCCGTCGCCGCCCGCGACAGCCGCTCGCCGGACGAGGTCAGGGTCACTTCGCGGGGCAGGCGGTTGAACAGCAGCTGGTCCAGCTGCTGCTCCAGGGCTTTGACCTGCCAGCTGACGGCCGCCTGGGTCACGCCCAGCTCGTCGGCGGCGCGGGTGAAGCTCTTGAGGCGAGCGGCCGCCTCGAACACGCGGATGGCGGCGAGCGGCAGGCGGGCGAGGATGTCTGGCATAAGCTTACCTTATGCATAGCCAAGGAGGCCGCGTTTGTCATCAGGCCAGTGAACGCCGATCTTCCACGTCATCGGCAGCCAAGGAGGGCCGCGATGATGGACCAGGCGCTCAAGATTCATAAGGAAACTTCGTTCGGCTGGGTGCTGGCGCTGCAACAGCTGTGGGCCTTGCTGCGCGCCCCGAGCCCGCCCCCGAAATACCCGCGCCTGATCCAGCCGCGATAAGGCGCCTTGATCCGGTGCGCGCGCTTCCCACGTCCTAGAGCAAAGGCGAGGGAACGCGACATGACCCACAGTTTGACCCGGCGCGGGGCCATGGCCCCTCTAGCGATTGTTCTCGCCCCTGGTCTCGCGCGCGCCGCTTCCTCGGCTCCCCGGCAGCCCCTCGCCGTGGTCCGGGTCGAGGGGCGGCGGCGCGCGCTCTTCGAAATCGCCAGCGGGCCGGTGACGGTGCGTGATGGCGATGTCGTGCTGGGCCGCTTCGAAGACTTCGTTGAGCTGGACCTGCCGGACCAGGCCCGTCGCCTGACGATCGAGGCGGACGGCAAGATCTCCACCCTTGACCTGCCGGCCGACGATGGCCCGATGCTGGGACCGCCGCTGCGCGGCGGACCGTGGGCGGCGATCTACAAGGCCGACTGGCCGCGCGGGCATCGACGGGTGTTCTATGATGGCCGCCTGCCGGGGCGCACCGCGATCGACTGGGTGAAACTGGACGACCAGGGCCGCATCGCCAGCGGCGATCCCGACCTTGCCCGCGACGCTTTGGGTTATGGCGCGCCGGTGCTGGCCGTGGCCGACGCGGTGGTCGCCGCCGCGCGGGACGGCGTGCCCGAGGCCGAGCGGGTCTCCAAGAACGGCAAGCATCCCCGGGACCTGGCGGCCGGCAACTATGTCTCGCTGGACCTGGGGAACGGCCGGTTCGCGATCTACGAGCACCTGGTCCCGGGCAGCCTGCGGGTGAAGCCCGGCGACCGCGTACGCAACGGCCAGGTCATCGGTCGCCTGGGGTTCTCCGGCGACTCCACCGGCCCGCACCTGCATCTGCACGTGGCCGACGCGGCCGCGCCCTTGCTGGGCGAGGGTGTCGGCTACGGCTTCGAGCGCTTCACGCTGCTGGGCCGCTACGAGGATCTGGGCCGCCTGGGTTCTGCTCCATGGACACCGCTGGCGGGCCTGGCGCCCGAGCGCCGCAACGAGCTGCCCGGCTGCAACGTCGTGGTCCGCTTCCCGGACTGACGCGCAAAGAAAAAAGGCCCCGGCGTTTCCGCCAGGGCCTCGTTCCATTCGCAGTATCGGAGACTTAGTCTTCCGACGAAGCCGCGGCGGCGGCGGCCTTGGTGTTGCCACCGGCGCGCTCGGCGATACGGGCCGACTTACCGCGACGGTCGCGCAGGTAGTACAGCTTGGCGCGACGGACGACGCCGCGACGCTTGACTTCGATGCTTTCGATGCTCGGCGAGAGCAGCGGGAACAGACGTTCCACGCCTTCGCCGAACGAGATCTTGCGGACCGTGAAGCTCTCGTGGACGCCCGTGCCGGCGCGGGCGATGCAGACGCCCTCATAGGCCTGAACGCGCTCGCGCTCGCCTTCCTTGATCTTCACGTTGACGCGCAGGGTGTCGCCGGGACGGAATTCCGGGATCGCGCGGACGGCCAGCAGACGGGCCGCTTCTTCTTGCTCGAGCTGAGCGACGATGTTGATCGCCATGGTCTAGTCTCCTTTGGGCTTTCCCCTTTTGGGGTCGCCTTTTGCCTGTTGATTGGCGAGATGCGCTTCCCAGAGATCTGGACGCCGCTCGCGGGTCGTTTCTTCACGCATACTTTGCCGCCACTGACCGATCCGCTTGTGATCGCCCGACAGCAGCACCTCGGGGATATCCAGTCCTTCGAACGTCCGCGGTCGCGTGTACTGCGGATGCTCCAGGAGGCCGTCCTCGAAGCTTTCTTCCAGCGTGCTCTCGATATTCCCCAGCACACCCGGGGCCAATCGAACGCACGCCTCGATCACGACCATCGCCGCCGCCTCGCCACCGGCAAGGACCGCGTCTCCGACCGAGACCTCCTCGAACCCGCGGGCGTCGAGCACCCGTTGATCCACCCCCTCGAAGCGGCCGCACAGCACCACGATGCCGGGCGCCTTGGACCACTCTCTTACGCGCGCCTGGGTCAGGGGCCTGCCCCGGGCGCTCATGTACAAAAGCGGCCGACCATCCAGCTCCACGCTGTCGAGCGCAGAGGCGATGACGTCCGCTTTGAGCACGGCTCCCGCGCCGCCACCCGCGGGGGTGTCGTCGAGGAAGCCGCGCTTATCCTTGGAAAAGGCCCGAATGTCCAGCGTTTCCAAACGCCACAGGTCCTGCTCGGTCCAGGCGGTCCCGATCATCGAGACGCCGAGCGGGCCGGGGAAGGCCTCGGGGAACATGGTCAGGACGGTGGCGGTGAACGGCATGGGCGCTCTTTAGCCGCAGGCGGGCCGAGAGTCGAAGGGGTGTCGACCAGCAGCGTTCACCAACAGCATTTCCGGCTTGTTCACCCTCCTGAGCGAAGTTCAGGCCGAAAAACTTCGTCCGGATCCGCCCATGTCGACCCTGAGCCGCCTCATCCGACGCCTGAGCCAGGGCGCCAGCGCCTTTGGCGGCCGTCTGCGGCGCGACCAGCGCGGCGCGATCGCCGTGCAGTTCGCCCTGCTGGCCATCCCGCTGTCGGTGCTGGTCTTCGCTCTGGTGGACCTGGGTCGCATCGGCCTGCAGCGCCGCCAGATGCAGGACGCCCTGGACGCCGCCACCCTGATGGCCGCCCGCTCGACCGCCACGACCGACGCCGAGCTGGAAGCGATCGGCGACCCGGCCTTCGTGGCCGAGATCGCGGGCCTGAACCTGGGCCTGACCGCCTCGAACTCGACCTTCAAGAATGGCGCGACCAACCACGTGATCGGCACGGCTTCGGGGACCCTGAAGCCGATCATCGCCAACCTGTGGACCGGGTCCAATTTCGATGTCGTGGCGACGTCGGACGTGGTGCGCTCGTCCAAGGACCTGGAAGTCGCCGTGGTGCTCGACATCACCGGCTCGATGGAAGGCTCGCGGATCACCGACCTGAAGACGGCGGCGAGCGACCTCGTGAACATCATCGTCAAGGATCCGGCGCAACAGACACCGTTCTACTCAAAGGTGGCGCTGATCCCGTACGCGGCGGGGGTCAATCTGGGCACGTATGCCGATGGCGCGCGAGGCGCGATCACGAACCGCGCGATCACCAAGATCACCAAGGCCAACCAGGCCGTGGTCACATCGAACGGCCACGGCTTCATCGTCGACGACCAGATCTCGTTCTCGGGCGTCGGGGGCATGACCACGCTCAACGGCAAGACCTACACCATCAAGTCCGTGACCGCGAACACCTTCACGGTCGACGCCAACACGTCCAGCGCCTCGACCTATACGTCGGGCGGCGTGGCGACCTGCGAGAAGAGCACCAATCCTGGCTGCCGCAAGTACGTCTACGACAACCCCTATGGCACGGCGACGACGCGGACGATCAGCACCTGCGTCAGCGAGCGCACGGGGGGGGACGCCTATACCGACGTCGCGCCCAGCACCTCGCCGGTGGGCCGCAACTATCCGACCACCGCGGCCGACAACTACAGCGGCGCCAATCCCTGCCCCAGCGCGACGATCACACCGCTGACCAGCAACAAGACGACGCTGACGAACCAGATCAACGCCCTGGACACCGACGGCTCGACCGCGGGTCAGATCGGCTTCGCCTGGGGCTGGTACATGATCTCGCCGAACTTCGGCTATCTGTGGCCCGACGTCACGCAACGCCCGGCCGCCTACAAGACCAAGGACCTGATGAAGGTCGTGGTGCTGATGACCGACGGCGCGTTCAACACGCCCTACTGCAACGGCGTCATCGCCCGCAACGCCGGCTCGGGCAGCGGCACCTATTCGGACCACATCGGTTGTGACGCGACCAACGGCGACCCGTTCACCCAAACCAAGGCGCTCTGCAAGGAGATGCAGGACGCCAAGTACGACATCACGATCTACACGGTCGGGTTCGACGTGGACGACAACACGGCCAAGGGCGTGCTGAAGGGCTGCGCCAGCAAGCCCGAATACGCCTTCTTCCCGGCGACGGGTTCGGAGCTGAAGACGACCTTCAAGTCGATCGCCCAGGAGATCTCGCAGCTGCGGATCGCCAAATAGCCTAGACGGCTGGGGGCTCGCCGTAGCGGTTGGCCCCCGCCTGGCTGGGCTGGGCCAGCAGCACGACCAGTAGCACCAGGACGAGCAGATAGAGCAGGTTGTTGAAGAAGATCGCGAAGAACAGCCTCTCGATGCCCGGAGGCGGCGCCTCGAAGCTGCTGACCACGACGTAGAAGCCGCCGATGCCGAAAGCCAGGAAGGGCAGCGGCGCCAGGCCCCAGTAAGCTCGTCGTCCCGTGTCATGCAGCCGGCGCGACACCGCGGCCGCCAGCAGGGCGACGACGGCGACGATCTCGACGCCCATCAGCACGACAAGGCCGCCGAGGTCGGGAAAATCCTGAGAAGGCGTGGCGGGGATCAGCAGGCTGACGGCGATCATGTTGCCCGCGCCCATGATGATCATCATCAGCAGGACGACGACGCCGACATAGGGCCAGAAAACGCGCCGCGGATCGCGGCCCGAAAAGTCCGTAAGCCTGGCCAGGCTCTGCCCCAGGAATTCCAACCGCCCCTCCCCAGAAGCAGAACGCGCACGCCGGGACCATGACGTCGAGGCGAGCGCGCGCAACCCTCTTTCGGAGGTTGTAGGTCCTTTTAGGCCAGTTTGATCTCTCGCAGGCGCTGCTGGAGGAATTCGTCGGCAGTAATCGACTCCGGATAGCGGTCCGGGTTCTCGGGCGTGACGCAGTTGGGCAGGGTCTTGATCTCGTAGTCCGACGCGAAGTGCAGGAAGAACGGCGTCGAGTAGCGCGGCAGGTGGCGGCGCTCGGGCGGAGGGTTCTGCACGCGGTGGATGGTGGAGGGCAGGACGTGGTTGGTCAGGCGCTCCAGCATGTCGCCGATGTTGATGACGATGCAGCCCGGGGGCGGGTTGATCGGCAGCCAGTCGCCGTTGCGGTCCTGCAGTTCCAGCCCGCCTTCTTCTGCGCCCATCAGCAGGGTGATGGTGTTGATGTCGCCATGGGCCCCGGCGCGCACGCCGGTGGCGTCCAGCGGGATCGGCGGATAGTGCAGCAGGCGCAGCACCGAGTTGCCGTCCTGGACGGTCGGCTTGAAGAAGTCGCGGTCCAGCTTCAGGTAGGTGGCGATCGCCTCCAGCACCTTGCCGCCCATGTTGTCCAGCGCGTTGTAGAACCAGCTGACGTCGTGCTTGAAGGCCGGGATCTCGGCCGGCCAGACATTGTCGGCCATGGTGGCGCGGAAGCGGTGGCCGGGCGGCAGCTCGCGGCCCATGTGCCAGAATTCCTTCAGGTCGTGGTGCGTGGCGCCCTTGGCGGTCTCGACGCCGAACGGGATGTAGCCGCGCGCGCCGCCCTTGACGCCCGCGTACTGGGTCTTGGTCTCGACCGGCAGGGCGAAGAAGGCCTTGGTGTCGGCGATGGCCGCGTCGATGCGGTCCTGCGGGATGTCGTATTCCGACAGCACGGCGAAACCGTAGCGCTCGAACGACGCGCCCAGCTCCTGGGCGAAGCGCGGGAAGTCCTTGCTGTAAAGCGTGAACGAGATCGGATCGATGGCGGAGGTGGACACTTCTTCGAGCCTTGAGGTTAGTAAGTTCCTTCTTACTACACCGGGCCGGGAACGAAACGAAGGCCGTTCATCCTGGCTTCAGGCGCGGTATTGGAACTTGACCATAAGATGGGCGTTTGCCCGTTTGACCTTGATCTACAACAAAGACGTGGGAGTTGCGACAATGCGCAAGACTGCTCTGGCCGCCCTGCTCATGGGCGCCGCCGCCCTGACCGCCTGCTCCACCACCGATCCCTATACGGGCATGCCGGTGCGCAACAACACTGGCACCGGTGTGCTGGCCGGGGCCGCGGGCGGCGCCCTGCTGGGCTACCTGACCAACACCAACAAAGGCGAGCAGGGCCGCAAGAACGCGCTGATCGGCGCGGGCATTGGCGCGCTGGCCGGCGGCGCGGTCGGCAACTACATGGACCGCCAGCAGGCCGACCTGCGTCGCAGCCTCGAGACCTCGGGCGTGATGATCCGCCGCAACGGCGACCAGATCGTGCTGGTCATGCCCAGCGACGTGACCTTCGCCGTCGACAAGTCGGACGTGCAGCCGCAGTTCACCCGCGTGCTGGACGACGTGGCCCGCACGCTGAATGCTTATCCGCAGACCACGATCGACGTGGTGGGCCACGCCGACTCGAGCGGCGGCGCCGAGTACAACCAGGGTCTGTCGGAGCGCCGCGCCAGCGCGGTGGCCGACTATCTGACTCGCCAGGGCCGGGTGATCACTGACCGCGTGTTCGTGGCCGGCATGGGCTCGCGCCAGCCGATCGCGGACAACGCCACGGCCGCTGGCCGGGCTCAGAACCGCCGGGTCGAGATCATCCTGCGGCCGCTGACGTAAGCGCGCCAGGGTTAAGTGTATGCGGTTAACCCGCCCGGGCGCGCGCTCACTTTGAGTGACGCTTAAGGGCGCGGAATCGTCGCGCCTTTGATCCAAACGGTTGCTTTTCCCTCGCGCCGTCGCCAATTCGTTCTCCTTATCGAGGCGGCGCGAGGTCGAAGTGAACAAGTTGGCAAGCGAAGGCGTCAGTCTGACCAAGCAGGCCTATGGCCTGACCGAAGACCTGATGACGCCCAACGCGGCCGTCTACTGGATCGATCTCGTCGTGTCGGTCGCCCTGATGTGGGCCGGCCTGTATGTCGCCGCGACGACCGCCAGCCTGGCCATCGGCTTGATCGCGGGCCTGGTCAGCGTGCTGGCCCTCTATCGCGCTCTGTCCTTCATCCACGAACTGACCCACCTGCGGGCCGACGAGACGCCGGGCTTCCTGGCCGGCTGGAACATCCTGGTCGGCATGCCGCTGATGACGCCCTCCCTGATGTACGAGGGGGTGCACAACATCCACCACATCAAGGATCGTTTCGGCACCGCGCTGGATCCGGAATACCTGCCGCTGTCGCGCTTCACGCCGCTGAAGCTGGCGGTGTTCCTGTTCGTGGCCCTGCTGGCCCCGCTGGGCGTGATCCTGCGCTCGGCCATCCTGATCCCGCTGTCGTTCGTGATCCCGCCGCTGCGCGTCTATGTGCGCACCAAGCTGTCGGCCCTGATGATCAATCCCGACTTCGTGCGCGAGGACCTGCACCGCTGGCGCGCCGGCTGGGTCGCCCAGGACGTGGCTTGCTGGCTGTGGTCGTGGGCCGTGATCGCCGCCACCGTCGCCGGCTGGCTGCCGCTGCGCTTTACGCTGACGGGACTGGCGATCTTCGCCGTCGCCACCTTCGTCAACCAGGCCCGCACCTTGGTCGCCCACCACTGGGACAATGACGGGGGCAAGATGACCCTGGACGAGCAGTTCCTGGACTCGGTCAACGTGCCGCCGCCGAACCTGGCGTCGGAGCTCTGGGCCCCGGTGGGCCTGCGCTACCACGCCCTGCATCATCTGCTGCCGCGCCTGCCGTACCACAATCTGGGCAAGGCCCATGCGCGCCTGACCGCGGCCTTCGCGGCGGACTCGATCTATCATCGCGCGTCCGAGAAGGGGCTGTTCGAGGCCCTGGCGGATCTGTTCCGCCGCGTGGGTCGCAAGACCCCGGTCGACCAGCCCGCCCATTAAGCGGCAATTGAGGGCCGGCGTGTAAGGAAGGTCTCCTGAAGCGGAGGCCTTTCGGACGTGACGACGGCCGCACCAGTGATCGATCTCGCCGGCGCCGCCCATCGGCTGGCCGCGCCGCTGCTCGACGTGCTGTTGCCGCTGGGTTCGGTCTTTTCCTTGATCTCTCTGGCCAGCGCCCTGGTCATCGGCGCCCTGCACATCGTGCTGAGCCGCCGGGCGCGGGGCCGCAAGACCTCGCCGCGCCTGCTGTGGCGAGCGCTGTTTCCCCGCAAGGTCTGGCTGACAGCGTCCAGCCGCGCCGACCTCGTGTTCTTCGTCTTCAACGTCTGGGTCGCGGGCCTACTGCTGGGCGCCGCGCTGCTGTCGGGCCAAGCGATCTCGCGGGGCCTGGCCGCCTGGCTAACCGGTGCGATCGGGCCGGGGGCGCTGGGCGCGACGCCCTGGCCGGTCGTGGCGGTGGTCGGGACGGTGCTGGGCTTCCTGACCTACGAGCTGGGCTACTATGTCGACCATTGGCTCAGCCACAAGGTCCCGTTCCTGTGGGCCTTCCACAAGCCGCACCACACGGCCGAGGTGCTGACGCCGCTGACCGTCTACCGCGTCCATCCGATCGAGAGCCTGAAGTTCGCCAACATCGCGGCCCTGGCCAGCGGAGCGACGGGCGGGGTCCTGGCCTGGGCGTTCGGGCCGGCCTGGCATGAACCTTTGGCGTTCGGCCAGAACGCCATCTTCCTGGTCTTCATCATGACCGTGGTGCACCTGCAGCACTCGCACGCCTGGATGACCTTCGCGCCGCTGGGCAAGTGGCTGCTGAGCCCGGCCCACCACCAGATCCACCACTCGGCCGATCCGGCGCATTTCGGCAAGAACCTGGGCAGCTGCCTGGCCGTCTGGGATCGGATGTTCGGCACGCTGCATGTGCCCGGCGCGCGGCCCAAGGACCTGACGTTCGGGGCCATCGCCGCCGACCCGCACAGCCTGACCGGCGGTTTCGCCACGCCATTCGTCGAGGCCTTCCGCCCGCCGCCCTCACCCGAGTTGCAAGCGGCCGAATAAAGAAGCGACGCGGGACCGGCGGGACCACGCGTCGCAAAGGTTTGGGCTGTTTCACGCGGTGGTCCGGCCTAGCCATGTCCCCCACGACGGGGTCGGCCGGACCGGCCGCTCGACGCGAGAACGCTGCCAAGGGAATGGATGCGTCGGCCTCACGCCACGCCGATCCCGTAGAGCCCGGCCCGGCGCGGAGCAACGGCGGCTCCGGTGTTTGAGACGGCCGGTCATGAATCTGAGACTCCGCGCACGCGGGTATCTCAAGACATTGACGGCCTGCGGCTTTCGAGGCTCGTTGGTCGGGTATCGTCATTCCGAGTTCGTCGCATGCCGTCTTCGTTGCCCCAGTTCCAGGCCGGCACCCGGATCACCCCGGGCCGCGAGGGCGCGCAAGCCTATGCCGAAGCCATCGCCCCGGTGTTCGACACCCGCCTGCGCGACGTCGACGCGCGCGGCCCGGACCTGGGCATCAATAGCTTCAACATCGGCCCGATGGTGCTGGGCCAGGCCCATATGAGCGGCGGCGTGTTCGGCTATGGCCGCGACGGGCGCAAGATCGCGTCCACGGGGCTGGAGCTGGTCCTGGTGCAGATCATCGTCGACGGCGAGGACCGTCGCTCCACCGGCGGCGACGAGACCATCGCGCGGACGGGCGATGTCTGCCTGCTGGACCTGACCCGCACCTTCGTGTCGGAGACTGCCCACTGCACCAACATCAACCTGGCTTTGCCGCGCGACGCCTTCGACGCCCGCGACATCGACCTGGACCCGCTGCACGGCCTCGTTCTGCGTCGCGAGAGCGCCGGCGCGCAGCTGCTGCGCTCGCACGCCGAAAGCCTGATGCGCGTGGCCCCCGACCTCGCGCCCGAGGAGGCCTATGGCGTCGGCCGGGCGACCACCGACCTGCTGGCGGGCCTTACCCTGGGCCAGCGCGGCGAGGAGACCCGGCGGGCGGCGGCCGAGACCCAGCGCGCACGCCTGCGCCGCTTCATCGACGCCAACCTGCACGACCCGGACCTGGGCGCCGAGCTCCTGTGCCGCCGCTTCGGCGTCTCGCGCGCCTCGCTCTATCGCCTGTTCGCGCCGCTGGGCGGGGTCAGCGAGCACATCCGCAACCGCCGCCTGCGCCGGGTGTTCGAGGCCCTGTCGGATCCCGCCCAGTCGCAAGGCATGGCCCAGGTGGCCGAGCGCTACGGCTTTACCGTGTGGTCCAGCTTCAGCCGGGCGTTCAAGAGCCGCTTCGGCATGACGCCGGGCGAGGCGCGCGGGCAGGGCGCGACGGCGGCGGCCCGCGCCAGCGTCCAACAGGCCGCCAGCGGAGACCTGTCGGACTGGCTGCGGGCGCTGGACGCGGCTTAGGTCGTCCCTTCCTGCTGCGCCCGTTCGCGCAGTTCCTCGTCCAGGCTGGCCGTGTCCCAGGCGCCGCCGGCGTCGCCGGGGCGCATGCGGTGCAGGTCGGCGTCCAGCAGGCTGTCCATGGTCTTGGCCGCATCGCGCGAGGCCAGGATATAGGCCTCCTCCTGGCCCCACATCGGCCGCAGCTCCTCGAACATCCGCCGGTCGTGGCGGCGGAAGAAGGCCGAGGCGCGGTGAGCGCGGTGGGCGCGGAACCCCAGCTTTTGCAAGGCGGTGGTCCCCAGGGCCAGGGCCGACTCGAAGGTCTCGCGCTCGACCGCGTCGGCGCCGTTGGACAGCAGGTCGTAGGCGTGGCGACGGTCCCAGGCGCGGGCCAGGATGATCAGGTCCGGGAAGGCCTTGCGGGCGGTCTCGACCAGCTCGACGGTCTTCTCGCGGTCGTCCAGGGCGACGATCAGCATGCGGGCCCGCTCGGCCCCGGCGGCGCGCAGCAAATCGAGGCGCGTGGCGTCGCCATAGTGCACCCGGCGGCCAAAGCGGCGCAGCAGCTCGATCTGCTCGATGTCGCTGTCCAGGATGGTCGACTTGAAGCCGTTGGCGGTCAGCAGGCGGCCGGTGATCTGACCAAAACGGCCAAAGCCCGCGATGATGATGTCCGGCTCGCCCTCGTCGAAGTCGCCGGTGTCGGGGACCACGTCGGGAATGGCCGCGTCCATCAGGTCGGCGACACGCTCGTACAGGATCATGGCCACCGGCGTCAGGGCCATGGAGACGGCGACGGCGGCGGTCAGCAGGGCGGCCAGCTGGACGCCAATGACGCCCGCGCCGACCGTGAAGCTGAGCAGCACGAATGCGAACTCGCCGCCTTGCGCCAGCGCCGTGGCCACCGCCAGCGCGCCACGCTTCGGCGCGCCGAACAGCCGGGCGATGCCGTACATGACCAACAGCTTCAGGGTCATCAGTCCCAGGACGATGCCCAGCAGCTGCAAGGGCTGGCTGGCGACCAGCGGCAGGTTCACGCCCGCGCCGACGGTGATGAAGAAGAGGCCCAGCAAGAGGCCCCGGAAAGGCTCGATGTCGCTTTCCAGCTCGCGGCGGAACTCGCTTTCGGCCAGCACCACCCCGGCCAGGAAGGCGCCGAGGGCGGGCGACAGGCCCACTACCTGCATCAGGCTGGCCACGGCGACCACGATCAGCAGGGCGGCGGCGACGAAGATCTCGCGCAGGCGGGCCTTGGCGATGAAGCGAAACAGCGGCTGGACCAGGTAACGGCCGCCGCCGATCACCCCGGCCACGGCCGCGAACACCGACAGGGTCTGGGCCCAGATCGGCAGCTCCGCCACCAGACTGCCGCCGCCATGGCCGCCGCCGGCGTCGGCATGGTGCGCCGCGCCGGTGGCCAGCAGGGGCAGCAGGGCGAACATTGGGATCACCGCCAGGTCCTGCAGCAACAGCACCCCGAACGCGGCGCGGCCGACCGGGCCTTGCCTGAGTCCCTTCTCATCCAGGGTCTGGAGCACGATGGCGGTCGAGGACATGGCCAGGACGAGGCCCACGGCCAGCGCGGTCTGCCACGGCAGCCCCAGCGCCAACGAGGCGCCGGCGATGGCCAGGGCGGTGCCCAGCACCTGCGCGCCACCCAAGCCGAAGATCGCCTTGCGCATGTCCCACAGCATCGAGGGCTGCACCTCGAGGCCGATCAGGAACAGCAGGATGACGACGCCGAACTCGGCGAACTTCATGACGTCGGCCTGGTCGCCGACCAAAGCGAGGGCGAACGGACCGATGACCACGCCGGCGATCAGATAGCCCAGCACCGAGCCGAGCCCCAGCCGCTTGGCGATCGGCACCGAGACGACGGCCGCGCCCAGATAGACCAGGGTCTGGGTGAGGAAGTTCTCCATGCGTCCTTACGCCTCCACGCTCTTGGGCAACAACGAGGCCACGCGCGCCTTGTAGCGCTCAGCCTCGGCCTTCAGGGCCGCGTCGTCTTTTACCGAAGCGCCGTGAACCACGAACGGCGTCTCCCATTCCATGCCGCACAGGTGCGCGGTCTGCTCCAGCGGCCGCAGGAACTCGTCCATCGAGAACCGGTTGTAGCCGTGCATATGGTAGGCCTTGGCGCTGGCGCCCGTGGTGCAGGCCACGAACAGGCGCTTGCCCTTCAGAGCCTCGCCGTCCTCGCCATAGGCGAAGCCGTGCAGCCAGACGAGATCCAGCCACTCCTTCATCAGGGCCGGGGTCGAGTACCAGTACAGCGGAAACTGCAAGGCGATGACGTCGTGCTTCACCAAGGCGGCCTGCTCGGTTTCGATGTCGACCACGAAGTCCGGATAGGTCTCGTACAGGTCCTTGAAGGTGACGCCGGAAAGGCCCTTGGCCGCCTTGGCCAGGGCGCGATTGGCGCGCGAGCGTTCAAGGGCCGGGTGAGCCAGCACAAGAAGCACCCCGGGGGTGGAAGGCGTCACGGAGCCGGTGCTAGCGTTGGTCATCAAGCGACCCTTCCGGAAATAATTTCATCAAGGGTTGAATTTCTGCGCGGCTCGGGCGACACGGTTCGCCAACACGACCTAGCAAAGTCGGACAAGGGAGACACCATGGTCGACAAGGTGAAGACAGACGCCGTCGAGGCCCTGGCCGGGCTGTTGTTCGACGGCATGACCATCATGGCCGGCGGGTTTGGCCTGTGCGGCATTCCCGAGAACCTGATCGCGGCGATCCGCGAGGCGGGGACGAAGGACCTCACGGTCATCTCCAACAATTGCGGCGTCGACGGGTTCGGCCTGGGGATTCTCCTCGAAAACCGCCAGATCAAGAAGATGGTCTCGTCCTATGTGGGCGAGAACAAGCTGTTCGAACAGCTCTACCTCAGCGGCGAGCTGGAGCTCGAGTTCAATCCGCAAGGCACGCTGGCCGAACGCATTCGTGCGGGCGGGGCGGGCATCCCGGCCTTCTTCACGCGCACCGGCTACGGCACCCTGGTGGCCGAGGGTAAGGAAACCCGCGAGTTCGACGGCGAGATGTACGTGATGGAGCGCGGCCTGGTCGCCGACCTCGCGATCGTCAAGGCCTGGAAGGCCGACGCCGAGGGCAACCTGATCTACCGAAAGACCGCCCGGAACTTCAATCCGATGATGGCCACGGCCGGCAAGAAGACCGTGGTTGAGGTCGAGGAACTGGTCGCGATCGGCGACCTCGACAAGGACGCCATCCACACGCCCGGCATCTATGTCGACCATCTGGTCAAGGGCGCGAAGTTCGAGAAGCGCATCGAGCGCGTGACCACCCGTGCGAAGGAAACCGCGTAATGGCCTGGACCCGCGATGAGATGGCGGCCCGCGCCGCCAAGGAGCTGCAGGACGGCTTCTACGTGAACCTCGGCATCGGCATCCCGACCCTGGTGGCCAACTACATCCCCGAGGGCATGTCGGTGACGCTGCAGAGCGAGAACGGCATGCTGGGCATGGGCCCCTTCCCCTATGAGGGCGAAGAGGACGCCGACCTGATCAACGCCGGCAAGCAGACGATCACCGAGCTGGATTCGAGCTCTTACTTCTCGTCGGCCGACAGTTTCGCGATGATCCGTGGCGGCCACATCGCCCTGTCGATCCTGGGCGGCATGCAGGTGTCCGAGACCGGCGACCTGGCCAACTGGATGGTGCCCGGCAAGATGGTCAAGGGCATGGGCGGGGCCATGGACCTGGTGGCCGGCGTCAAGCGCGTGGTGGTGGTCATGGACCACTGCGAGAAGTCCGGTGCGCCGAAACTGCTGAAGCAATGCTCGCTGCCGCTGACCGGCGCCGGCGTCGTGGACCTGCTGATCACCGAGCTGGGCGTCTTCGAGATCAATCGCGGCAAGTCGCCGGTGAAGCTGATCGAACTGGCCCCGGGCGTGACCGTCGACGAGGTCAAGGCCAAGACCGAGGCGGCGTTCGAGACGTCGCTCTAGAGATCGGTGGTGCAGCAACCTCGTCCTTCGACAAGCTCAGGATGAGGTTGCTGGTTGTCGCCGAGCTTGAACTAGGACCTCACCCTGAGCTTGTCGAAGGGCGAGGTCCGCCGCACGGTCATTTGGCCAGCCAATACGGATGCTCCAGCGTCAGCGCGACGTAGCGGGCGGTTGGCTTCCCGTAAGCGCCGGCGATCTCCTCCAAGACTGAAGCCGGATCCCCCGCCTTCGCCTCCACCGTCCGCGAGGCACGCGGAAGCTTCACCGGCGCGATCACCGTCAGTCCGTGTCGCGACACCGCGCTCTGGCTCGGAAAGGCCTCCGAGCGGTTGGTCCGTGACCAGGCGTCCAGCGCCGTCGCGAAGGCCAGGTCGTCGAAGCCGTCGCTGATCCGCACCGCGATCTTCTCGCTCCGCCAGGCGTTGGCCCAGCCCGATAGGCCGGTCATCGCCGCGTCCGTCCCGACCCGGAACGCCGCGCCGTCGTGGGCCTGGACGGGCAGGGGGACGTTCAGCCGCGCGGCGGTCTCCCGCATCACCGCCTCGCCGGCCAGGTCGCGCAGCAAGGCCAGGCTGGCCGGGATCGAGGCCGTCACCCCGGCGGTGGTGGTGACGCCGCCATCGACGATCCAGCGCCGGTCGCGCCGCCAGCGGACGTTCGGATAGGCCTTGGCCAGGCGCTTGAGCTCATACCAGTGGGTGGTGGCCTCGCGGCCGTCCAGCAGCCCGGCGCGGGCCAGGGTCTCGGCCCCGGCGCAGATCGAGACGATCCGGGTCCCGCGTTTGGCTCGCTCGCGCAGCCAGGCGTCGCGGGCCGGGTCATAGGCCGGCATCATGAACGGCACGATGACGACGTCCGGCTCGCGCTTGAGGGCGCCATAGGTCGTCTGCGGACGGATCCAGGCCTGGCCGGGCATCAGCCGCGCCGGGGCGAGCGTGGGCGAGATGATCGTCACCTCGACCGCGCCCGACTCCGCCAGCACGGCATAGGGCGCGATCAGGTCGGTGGTCTCGGTTCCCCGAGGCTCGGCCAGGATCACGACCAGCGGCCTGGCGAGCGCCGGAGAGCCGACCAGGACCAGCAAGAACACAAGCAGACGCAGCATCGAGACCTCCCGTGAGACGCGGGAAGCATCGCCGTCGCAGGCCGTCTCGAAAGGACGGTTATCCCTCGAAAGCCGCCAGCCCTATTTCGGCGTGTGTTGCGGCTGCGGCGGCAGGCCGGTGATCGGATCGCGGGGCAGGGGCGCGAAACCCTCGGCGATGAACAGGTCGACCCGGCGCGAGCGTTTTTTGTCCAGGCGCACGCGGGCGATCTGCAGGCCCGAGTGAGCCTTGAAGTCCTGCTCGATCTCGGGGCGATAGCCGCCCTCCAGGCTGACGATCAGGGCGCGGCGGCCATAGTGGGCGTCCAGCGGCGTCTCGGCTTCGGCCTGGTTCTGGGCGTAGGCCTCGTGCACCCACATCCGCAGCGGCGGCGCGCCCGGCTGGCCAAAATAGTCGCGGCCGTAATAGGCGGCGGCATTGTAGACGAAGCGATCGTCCATCGCGACGGCGCTCAGGGGGGCGCGCAGAGCCTGCTCTTCCTTTGAGCGCTCGATGATCGCCTGGACGGTCTGGTCCCAGCCGCGCACGCGCTTGAAGCCGTTCGACAGGCCGGTGGCGTCGACCACCTTGGGGCTGATCATGCAGGCGATGAAGAAGGCCGCGAACACAGCCTGGACGGCGAGGCCGCCGATCATCCAGCGGCGAGCGTTCCAGCGCAGCAGCCAGCCGGCCGTCAGCACCGAGCCCGCGACGAAGGCCGCGCCGGCCCAGTTGGCGTTGGCGCGCGAGACGAAGGCCTCGCCGGCCACGATGATCAGCGGCGGGGCCGAGAAGCACAGCAGCAAGAGATCCGGCGAGGTCAGGCGCTTCTTGACGCCCAGCCAGATCGCCCCACCCAGCAGCACCGCGAACGGCAGCGGGCCGAAGACCCCGAATTGCGAGCCGACGAATTCGATCAGCTCCCGGAAATTGAACAGGCTGTGCGACCCCCAATTGGCGTTCGCCGCCGTGTGCTTGACCGTCGAGAAGTGGTGGCTGGCGTTCCAGGCGAAGTTCGGGGCCAGGGTCAGGACGAAGGCCGTGACGAACAGCACGGCGGCCGCCGGGCACCAGCGCTTGCGGGCCTCCTTGGAGATGGCGAAGTGGATGACGATGCTGCCCAGCACGTAGATCGCCGCGTATTTCGATAGGAAGGCGCAGCCCAGGGCCGCGCCCATGCCGGCGGCGATGAAGTAGCGACGCGGCGCGGTTTCCACCGCCAGGGCGACATAGGCCCAGATCGTCAGGGCCAGGAAAAACAGCAGCGGCGCGTCGGTGGCGATCAGGCCCGAGGACAACACCACGCCCGGCATCAGGCTGTAGATCGCCGCCGCGAGCAGGCCGCTCCAGCCGCCATAGAGGTTCTTGGCGATGCGGTGGATGACCAGCGCCGTGGCCCCGTGCAGCAGTGCGGCGGACAGTCGCACCCAGGGCTCGGCGTCGCCGCCGATATGGGTGGTCAGCCAGATCAGCCAGGCGATCATCGGCGGCTTGGAGAAGTAGCCGAACGCCAGCTCGCGCGACCACAGCCAGTACTGCGCCTCGTCGGGGTAGAGCTCGAGCGGCGTTGTGAACAAGGCGATCAGACGCAGAACCGTCAGCCCACAGACCATCATCAGGGTCAGCCGCCAGGCGCGCGATTCTACGCCGGGCGCGGGGGAAATCTCGGAGGTTGGGGTCGCTGAGCGCATGACACCTAATTAGCCAAGTAAGAAAAATTTGACCAATTGTTCCGCGTTGTCCGCCATTTATGACAGTTTGGGGGCAGACGTGGCCTTTCCGTCACCAAACCTTTGAATAAGCCGGGTAAAGAGCGGCCAGGTTGCGTCACGTCGCTACGGCGTGGCGTACGGAAATAATGAGGGGATTAAGATGACTTCGATCCAGCGGCTCGCCAGTGGCGCGGCGTTGGGCGTACTTGCGCTCGCTGCGGCCAGCGCCGTCTACGCTCAAGAAACCACTTCGGCCGTCCGCGGCGCCGTCACGGCTGACGGTGCGCCGGTGGCTGGGGCCACCGTGACGATCCTTCACACGCCGTCGGGCACGCGCTCGACCACCGTGACGGACGTCAACGGTTCGTACGACGCCCGCGGCCTGCGCGTCGGCGGCCCGTATGAAATCACCGTCTCGGCGGCCAACTATGACGCCAAGAAGGTCACTGACGCCTACCTGACCCTCGCCGACACGGCGCGCATCGACGTCGACCTGAGCGCGGCTCAAGTCGACGCGGTCGTGATCACGGCCTCGTCGGGCAACGACGGTGAAACCGGTCCGAAGACGGTCCTGAACCGCGACGCCATCGAAGGCGTCGTCTCGGTCGCCCGCGACGTGCGCGACCTGGCCCGCCGCGACCTGCTGGTCTCGCAAAACATCCGTAACGACGGCGGCATCTCGATCGCCGGCTCGAACCCCCGGATGAACCGCATCACGATCGACGGCGTCTCGGCCCAGGACCCCTACGGCCTGGAAACCGGCGGCCTGCCGACGGCGCGCGGTCCGATCTCGCTGGACGCCATCGAGCAGTTCAGCGTCGCCGCGGTTCCGACCGACGTCGAGAACGGCTCGTTCACGGGCGGCGCCCTGAACATCGTCCTGCGTTCGGGCGGCAACAAGTTCCACGGTTCGGCCTTCTACAACTACCTGAACGAAGGTCTGGTCGGTAAGTACATTGGCACCAGCCGCGTTCAGCAGCAGATCAGCCAGAAGAACTTCGGTGGCTTCCTGTCGGGTCCGATCTGGCGCGACAAGCTGTTCTTCGCCGTCTCGTACGAAAAGTACCAGACCGCGGACACGACCAACACGGGTCCGGCCGGCGCCGGCTTCGCCAACAGCTTCTCCAACGGCCTGACGCAAGCCACGATCGACCAGATCGTCGGCATCTATAACAACAACTACGCCAGCGATTACGCGGCCGGCGGCATCACCCGCACCACGCCGGTGACCGACAAGAAGTACTCGGCCAAGATCGACTGGAACATCAACGACAACCACCGCGCCAGCCTGACCTATCGTCGCGCCGACTCGGTGTTCACCTCGCGCACCGACCTGGGTACGACGACGGCGGCTCTGGACTCGCACTGGTACGACGCCAGCTATCGCGACGAAGGCACCACGCTGGAAATCAACTCGGATTGGACCAAGCGTCTGTCGACGACCCTGCGCGCGACCTATCGCGACTGGGTGAAGGGTCAGAACCCGAAGAGCGGCCAGAACTTCTCGGACATCACGATCTGCGCGGCTCCGAACGCTGACACCGGCGCGACGAACTCGTCGATCCAGACCTGCGCCACCGGCTTCTCGAGCGTCCGTTTTGGTCCTGACCTGAACCGTCACGCCAACCGCCTGGACATCCAGGAAGCGGTGTTCCAGGGCACGGCGACCTACTCGCTGAACGACCACGTCTTCAAGCTCGGCTATCAGGGCTCGAAGAAGGAAGTGTTCAACGTGTTCGTGCCGAACTCGCGCGGCACCTACTACTTCGACTCGATCGCCGACTTCGCCGCCGGCCGCGCCAGCTCGCTGGTCTACAGCAACTCGGTCACCGGCAACGCCGACGACGCCGCCGCCAACTTCAAGTACTGGCAGCACTCGATCTACGCTCAGGACGCGATCGACGTCACCGACGACATCAAGGTCACGGCGGGCTTCCGCTTCGACTGGATCAAGATGGACGACGTTCCGGGCACCAACCCGAACTTCGTCGCCCGCACCGGCTTCACCAACGCCAAGACCCTCGATGGTCTGAGCGTCCTGCAGCCGCGCGTCTCGGCCAACTGGCGCGTCAGCGACCGCATCAAGGTGAGCGCGGGCTTCGGTCTGTTCTCGGGCGGTCAGCCGGAAGTGCTGTTCGCCACGCCGTTCTACAACAACGGCTACCAGATCGCGGGCACCACGATCCGTCGCTGCGTGGCCACGGCCGCGAACTGCACCAGCGCCACGGGCTACCTGGAAGCGTCGACCTCGTCGGGTGTCACCCCTGGCTTCACCACCGCGGTGGGCTCCGCCGCCCTGGACAACCTGAACACCTTCGCGAAGTTCGGTTATGAGATCCCGGACATCGTGCGTCAGTTCCAGCAAGGCACCCTGGCTGGCACCCCGGGCATCAACCCGACCAACGAAACCATCGCTCTGTCGCCGGCCTTCCGCCTGCCGTCCGAGTGGAAGCTGTACTTCAACGGTTCGTGGGACATCTGGGCTGGCTGGCGTCTGGACGCGCAATACGTCGCGACCCAGGCTCAGAACGCCATCACCTTCGTCGACGTCCGCGCTCAGCCGCTGATGGTCAACGGCCAGCGCGCCGTGACCCCGGACGGTCGTCCGCGTTATGACGGTCTGACCCTGACGGCCGCCCAGCGCGCCGCTCAAGGCGTGACCTCGACCAACCCGGGCGACAACCGCGACCTGATCGCGACGAACATCGACAAGGGCGAGGCCTTCACGGCCGCCGTCGGCCTGTCGAAGTCGTTCGACTTCGGCGTCGACTTCGCCGTCGGCTACGCCCGTCAGAACATCGACGAGTCGAACGCCGGTCTGCGCTTCGGTACGACTGCCGGCTCGCTGTACAACAGCGTTCCGGCCGGCCTCGACCCGGCTCGCGACGCCTACGGCACGGGCCTGGAAGAGATCCAGAACCGCTACAAGCTGGAACTGGGCTATCGTAAGAAGTTCTTCGGCGACAACGAGACCCGCATCAGCCTGTTCGGCGAGCGCACCTCGGGTCGTCCGTACGGCTTCACGATGCAGGACGCCGCTTCGGGCCGTAGCCCGGTGTTCGGTGTGAACCGCGCCGCTCAGCTGCTGTACGTGCCGGACATGGCGACCGCCTCCAGCACCAACCCGCTGCAGTACGGCAACGTGTTCTTCAGCGACGCGGCCAACCGCGACCGCTTCCTGGCCTACGTGAACCAGTTCAACCTGAAGCCGGGCATCCTCGAGAAGTACTCGAACCGGAACAAGGACCTGAGCCGCCTCGACCTGCAGCTGAGCCAGGAACTGCCGACCCTGATCGACGGCCACAAGCTGAAGGTCCAGGTCGACATCCGTAACCTGCTGAACCTGATCGATCGCGACTGGGGCAAGGTCGAAGAATACTTCGACGGCAACACCCTGGCCCGCGTCTCGTGCGTCACCTCGACGGGCGCGGCTCTGGCTGCCGGCACCAACGGCGCCAGCTGCCCGGCCTACCAGTACTCGAACGTTCCGACCTCGGTCACCAAGAGCCGGAACATTGCTCAGTCGCTCTGGTACGCCCAGATCTCGCTGCGCTACGAGTTCTAAGAACTCGATCATGACTAGGGAGAAGGGCGGTCCTCCGGGGCCGCCCTTTTTCTTTGTCATCTGCGTTTGCTACTTAGGGGTCTTGACCCCGCCAGCCGTAGGGGCCATCTGCGCCCCCTTTCGCGTTTCACCCCTTCAATGGGCTTTTTCGAATGACCGTCACCGTCCCCGCCGAATGGGCTCCGCACCGCGCCATGTGGGTGGGTTTCCCCAGCCACGCCGAGCTGTGGCAGGAAGACCTGGAACAGGCCCAGCAGGAGGTCGCCGACCTAGCCCGCGCCCTGGCCGGTCCGGGCGGCGAGCGCGTGCGCCTGATGGTCGTCGGCGATGAGGCCGAAGCCGCCGCCCGCGCGCTGCTTTCCGACACTTCGGTCGAGATCGTTCGCGGCCAGTTCGGCGACATCTGGCTGCGCGACACCGGCCCGATCTTCTTCGACCGCGCCGGCGCGGCGGTCGCGGCCGGCTTCCAGTTCAACGGCTGGGGCGGCAAGTACGAGATGGAGGGCGACGACACCGTCGCCGAGCAGATCGCCGCCGCCTCGGGCGCGCCGCTGGCCCGCAACGGCTTCATCCTCGAGGGCGGTTCGCTGGACCATGACGGCCTGGGCACCATCCTGACCACCCGCCAGTGCCTGCTGAACGAAAACCGCAACACCGGTTGGGACGAGGCCGCGGCCACGTCGGCGCTCGCTGACGCCCTGGGCGCCAAGAAGATCCTGTGGCTGGGCGATGGTTTGCTGAACGACCACACCGACGGTCACGTCGACAACCTGGCCCGCTTCGTCGCGCCGGGCGTGGTGGCCTGTCCGATGGCTTTCGGTACGGATGATCCGAACGCGGACATGTACGCCGAGACCGCCCGCCTGCTGGCCGGCATGACCGACAGCCGCGGCTCGCCTATCCAGGTCGCCCGCATCCCCTCGCCGGGCCGGATCCTGGACGAGGACGGCGAGCCGATCCCGGCCTCGCACATGAACTTCCTGATCGCCAACGAGGCGGTCATCGTGCCGATCTACGCCGAGGAGTCGGGCGCCTTCGCCGTCGAGGTGATCAAGGGCCTGTTCCCCGAGCGCCAGGTCATCGGTCTGCCGTCCACCGCCATCCTGACCGGCGGCGGGTCGTTCCACTGCATCAGCCAGCAAGAGCCGGAGACCGTCTGATGGCCCGTACGCTCAACGTCGCCGCGATCCAGACCTCGTACGGCATGGATCTGCAGGCCAACATCAAGAAGACCGAAGCCTTCATCCGTGAAGCGGCCGCCAAGGGCGCGCAGGTCATCCTGCCGTCGGAGCTGTTCCAGGGTCCGTACTTCTGCGTCACCCAGGAAGAGCGCTGGTTCGCCGAGGCCCATCCGTGGCGCGAGCATCCGGTGGTCAAGGCCATCGCGCCGCTGGCCGGCGAGCTGGGCGTGGTGATCCCGATCTCGATCTTCGAGCGCGAGGGCCCGCACTACTTCAACAGCCTGGTCATGGCCGACGCCGACGGCGCGATGCTGGGCCTCTATCGCAAGAGCCACATCCCTGACGGCCCGGGCTATCAGGAGAAGTATTATTTCCGGCCCGGCGACACCGGCTTCAAGGTCTGGGACACGCGTTTCGGCCGCATCGGCGTCGGCATCTGCTGGGACCAGTGGTACCCGGAAGCCGCCCGCGCCATGGCCCTGATGGGCGCCGAGGCCCTGTTCTATCCGACCGCGATCGGCACCGAGCCGCACGACCCGACCCTGAACACGACCCTGCCCTGGCAGCGGGCGATGCAGGGCCACGCGGTCAGCAACGTGATCCCGGTGATCGGCGCCAACCGCATCGGCTTCGAGCCGTGGGATGGCTATCCGAACGGCGGCCAGACCTTCTACGGCTCCAGCTTCGTCGCCGACCATCGCGGCGACCTGATCAGCGAGCTGGGTCACACGGACGAGGGCCTGGTCAGCGGGACCTTTGATCTCGACTTCCTGCGCACGCACCGCGCCGCCTGGGGCTTCTTCCGCGATCGCCGGCCGGAACTCTACACGGCCCTGGCCACCGGCCGCCCTGCATGATCACGACCGACCGCCTGGTATTGCGCCCGGCGGTCGACGCCGACCGGGACGCCATCGCCGCCATGAACGGCGACTCGCGGGTCGGCGCCTGGCTGGGCGGCGTGCGTGATCGCGTCGCCAGCGACGCGTTCGTCGATCAGGTCCAGGCTCACCAGTTCGAGCATGGATTCAGCTTCTGGGTCGTCGAGCGCCGGGCCGACGCGCGGATGGTCGGCATGACCGGAGTCTGGTGGGTTCCGCCGGAGGTAGGGCTTGGCCGGGTGGTCGAGATCGGTTGGCGCTTCCATCCCGACGCCTGGGGCCAAGGCTACGCCACCGAGGCGGCTCGGGCGGCGCTGGACTACGGCCTGAACCAGCTGGGGCAGCCCGAGATCATCGCCTTCACGGCGCGCACGAACCTGGCCTCGCAGAGCGTCATGCGTCGGATCGGGATGATCCACGACCCGGCGCGGGACTTCGACCATCCCTGGCTGGCGGAGGACCATCCGCTCCGCGCGCACGTGATGTTCGTGGCGCGGGCTTAGGCCCCGCACCCCTCCGGCGCGCCCTTGGCCTTCGAGGCCTTCACCTCTTCGCGCGCCTTGGCCAGGTCGGCCATGAAGCCCGGATCGTCATGCAGCCGCGTGACCATCGCCGAGCCCAGATAGCGGCCGGCCTCGACATCGCTCTGGAAGTGGACGCCGCAGATGATCCGGCTGTCGCCGAACGCCTTGCCGCGCGCCAGGATGGGAGAAGCCTTGTCCGGAACCAGTTCGGCGATCACCGAAGCCCAGGCCCAGCCGATCAGGCCGTGGCCGGACGGATACGAGCCGTCGGTGTTGATCCAGTCCTCGCGCGGCACGCAGATCGGCGCGGTGTTGCCGACAGGCGGGCGCGGGCGCTGGAAGACCGCCTTGGCCGGCTGGTAGATCTTGGCCGCGTCGTCGGTGAGGCGCAGCAGCAGGTTGGCCAGGGTCGGGGTCGCCTCGGCGCTGAGCGTGACGCCCGCGGCGCACGAGAAGGCCTTCATGCCGTTCTTGCCCGACAGGTCGGCGTCGGCGATGGCGCGGCTCCAGGTCTCGGTGTTGACCAGCTTGCGGGTCTCTTCGAACTGGACACGCTCGGCCTTGCCGCGCGGGCTGTCGGGCTCGGGCGGCGGGCCGATGATGGTCGCCGCGTCGATGGCGCCGGCGGGCAGGTAGCCGGGTGGCGGCTTCACCCAGCCGGCCGAGGGCGCGGTCATGGCGGCGGCGGCCGGCTTGGCGGCGTGAGTCTTGAAAGGATTGGGCAGGCCGTCGCTCGAACAGCCGGCCAGCGCCAGGCCGCTCAACGCGGCGGCGATCAGCACAAAACGGGTCATGGAGTGCGTCCCTGAGGTCATGCGCCCACAGAGCGGCGCGAAATTCTCGCGTCAAGCGAAAGCGGATTGACGTGCGCGTATGTTATTTCATAACACTCTTCTCGACCGCTCCCCCGGTCAAGTTTTCAGTCGCCCAGAGACCCCTCATGCTTCGTCGCGTCGCCTTCTCAGCCGCGAGCCTCATCGCGCTCGCCGCCGCCGTTTCCGCCCATGCCGAGGACGCCCCCGAGACGCCCGACAATGCCGTCGACAAGGTGGTCATCACCGCCGCGCCATACGCCGTGTCGCTGGACACCGTGACCAGCAGCGTCAACGTCATCACCCGCGACAAGCTGGATGTCCTGCCGCCCGCCGGCCTGGGCGACACCCTGAACGGCCAGCCGGGCCTGCGCTCGACCTTCTACGGCCCCGGCGCCAGCCGCCCGGTCATCCGCGGCCTGTCGGGTCCGCGCGTCATGGTGCTGGAGAACGGCGTCGGCCAGGTCGACGCCTCGTCGCTGTCGCCCGACCACGCCGTGGCGTCCGATCCGGGCGAGGCCTCGCGCATCGAGGTGCTGCGTGGCCCCTCGACCCTGGCCTATGGCGGCTCGGGCATCGGCGGGGTGGTCAACATCATCGACGAGCGCGTCCCGTCCAGCCCGGCCGAGAACGGCTTCGAGGGCCGCATCGCCGGCTCGGCCTCGTCGGTCGACGACGGCAAGTCGATCAACGGCTCGGCCAAGTTCGGCAAGGGCCCGCTGGTCTTCGCCGTCGACGCCGATCACCGCGTGAGCAGCGACTACGACGTCCCGACCGCTCCGGTCTCGTCGCGCCTGGCCCGCCGGGACGGCTTGACCCCGGACCCGGACAAGACCGTCAAGAACACCGACGTCGAGGTCGACGCCTATGGCGCGGGCGTCTCTTACGTGCACGACAGCGGTTTCCTGGGCGTGGCCATCAAGAAGACCGACACGACCTACGGCGTGCCGTACCTGCAGGTGCTGGCCCCGATCGATCCGGACGCGGAAGGCCCCGTCTCGATCCACCTGCAGCAGACCCGCTATGACCTGCGCGGCGAACAGAACGTCGACCTGGGTCTCTTCGACAAGGTCCGCCTGTCGGTCGGCCACGCCAAGTACGAGCACGCCGAGGTCTCGGTCGACAGCGGCGAGGTCGGCACCCGCTTCCTGTCGGATGGCACCGAGGGCCGCCTGGAACTGGTCCAGAAGGAGCGTGACGGCTGGCAGGGCGCGGTGGGCTTCCAGGCCCTGGAGCGCCACTTCTCGGCCATCGGCGACGAGGCCTTCGTGCCCTCGACCGACATCAAGGAATACGGCGTCTTCACCCTGCAACGCCTGGATCGCGGTGTCTGGGGCGTCGATGCGGGCCTGCGCTTCGACAGTCGTGAACTGAAGACCGACTTCACCAGCAAGACGTTCGACAACGTCTCGGCCTCGCTGGGCGTGTTCTACAAGCCGGCCGACAAGCAGTTCGTCGCCCTGGCCCTGTCGCGCAACGGCCGCGCCCCGACCGAGTTCGAGCTGTTCGCCGACGGCCCGCACCCGGGCACCGGCGGCTATGAAGTCGGCGACGCCGACCTGAAGTCCGAGAAGGTGACCTCGCTGGAGGCGACCTATCGCTACACCGGCGACCGCCTGCGCCTGGAAGGCCACCTGTGGGGCGCCTGGTACGACGGCTTCATCGAGGAAGCCCCGACCGGCGCGGTCCAGGATGACCTGCCGGTGTTCCAGTACTTCCAGACCAAGGCCAACTTCCATGGCGCCGAGGCCGAGGCTTCTTACGTCGCGTGGCGCGGCGGCGAGCAGTCGCTGAAGCTGGAAGGCGTCTATGACTGGGTGCGCGGTTCGACCGACTTCGGCGCGCCGGCCCGCGTGCCGCCGTGGGCCGTGACCGGCCGGGTGGTGTGGAGCGCCCCGCGCCTGGACGTCCAGGCCGAGGTCCGCCGCGTGGCCAGCCAGAACCGGACGGCGACCTTCGAGCTGCCGACCGACGGCTACACCCAGGTCAACGCCATGGTCACCTTCAAGCCGATCGCCGACTCGGGCCTTCGCCTGTTCGTCGACGGTCGCAACCTGACCGACGAGACGATCCGCGAGCACGCCTCGTTCCTGAAGGACTTCGCGCCGTCGCCGGGTCGCTCGGTCCGCGCGGGCTTCGCCTGGCGGTTCTGATCATGAACACGCGATCCCCGGCAGCCCCTGGGGATCGCGTCGGTCCGGGGCTTGGGCCATCCTCCCCCTTGTCCAGGCCCCGGACTTCTTCGCCTGGAGCGGCGGATATCAAGCTTAACGGCTCGCGCCAGGGATGAATTCCAGGTGCAGGGTCCGGCTATGACAGCAGCCCAGATTGCCGGGCTCGTCGGGATCGGCTAGAACGCCGAGCCTTTGCGGGCGTCTTGAAGCGTTCGAGCGTCCGTTTTCTAATTCTGTCGTAGAGCTCTTCATGACCACGTCCCAGTCCGCCGGTGAGATCTCCGGCAACGTCCTGTTCTACAACTCGCCGGAACCGCTGAACCGCGAGCAGCACGCCAAGCTGGCCCTGGTCCACAAGGACAAGCCGTATGGCTTCGCCGCCGCTGGCACCGCCGTGCCGCTGACGGTCTCGGAATTCGCGCCGGCCGCCCTGACCTTCCCGGTGATCTTCGCCGGCGACGACAAGGTGCCGCTGGCCGTGATGGGCCTGAACCAGGCCGAGAACCTGTTCATCACCGCCGATGGCGCTGTTGAAGCCAACGTCTACATCCCGGCCTATATCCGCCGTTATCCGTTCGTCCTGGCCAATGACGACACGCAAGACCGCCTGATCGTCTGCATCGACGTCGGTTCGGACCTGCTGTCGACCAAGGGCGACACCCCGCTGTTCGACGCCAAGGGCGAGCCGACCGAGTACACCCAGAACTGCATCAAGTTCTGCGACGACTTCGAAGTCGAGCGCCGCCGCACGGACTCGTTCGTCCAGATCCTGAAGGACAACGACCTGTTCGAGCTGAAGAAGGCGATCTTCCAGCCGCAGGACGAAACCGGCGCCGCGGCTGGCGAGCCGGTCACCGTCGCCGAATATTTCGGCGTCTCGGAAGAGAAGCTGAACGGTCTGTCGGCCGAGAAGCTGAAGGAACTGCAGGAAAACGGCGCCCTGGCCCAGATCTACGCGCACCTGGTGTCGCTGCTGGGTTGGGATCGCCTGATCAACAAGACTATGCTGCTGCAAGCGCAGACCGGCGCCGCGAACTAAGGTTCGGCGTCAGCTGAGAATGAGAGGGCGGCGGGGCTTCTGGCTCCGCCGCCTTTTTCTTTAGCGCGCGAAGATGCTGCGGGTCAGGCACGAGAAGACCAGGCGGCCGGCCTCGTCGAGCAGGTCGTGCTGGGCGATGACGATGCCCTTGCCTTCGCCGACCGGGTCCTTGCCCATCACGGTCATGCGGCCGCGCAGCAGTTCGCCGACGGGCGGGTTGCGCATCCAGCGCAGGGCGTCCACGCCCAGGCGCTTGGTCTGCGGCCAGGCGGCGCTGGCCTCGCCGTCCAGGCGGGTCCAGATGGCGAAGACCATGCCGTCCGGCGCGCCGTTCTCGACCGGCCAGCCGGGGGTGAAGGCGGCGATGAAGGCGTCCAGCGCCTTGGCGTCCACGGCCCGCGAGCCCAGGTTGACGACCTGACCGATCTCGATGTCGTCAAAGGCGGCGGGCATGGGCAGCTCCGTTTGATTCCACCAGAGAATGGCGGGCGCCATTCTCTGCAATAAAGGACGAGCCTGTCCGTTTCGGGTGAATCACCCGAAACGGACAGGCTCTTCGACTGTCTGTTGCGTCTTCACCATTGTCGAGCCGGCGTTAGCGGGCCATGTGTTCGTCCGCAGTCGTTTTCCTCCCCCGGACCCGCTCATGTTCCTCAAGAGAGCCGTTCTCGCCCTGCAAGCCTTGCTGGCGGCGACCCTGCTGGCCGGAGCGGCCGTGGCGGGACCCGTGGTCAACTCCGGGCACATCGAGTCTGAGCTGGTCGCCCAGGAGAGCGGCATCGCGCCGGGCGGCACGATCTATGTGGCCCTGCGCCAGAAGATCATTCCCGGCTGGCACACCTATTGGCGCAATCCGGGCGACGCTGGCGAGCCGACCAAGATCACCTGGACCCTGCCGCAGGGCTGGAGCGCCGGCGACATGGTCTGGCCGACGCCGCAGAAGGCCAAGCTGGGTCCGCTGCTCGACTACGCCTATGAGGGCGAGGTCTTCATCCCGGTCCCGATCAGCGCGCCGGCCGACGCCCAGGTGGGCGCGACGATCAGCCTGAGCGCCGCCGTCCAATACCTGGTCTGCGAGCAGGTCTGCGTGCCCGAGGACGCCAAGCTGACCCTGCTGCTGCCGGTCGTGGCCGGCGCGGCGGGCGCCGATCCCAAGTGGGGTCCGGTGATCACCGACGTCCTTGCCAAGGCGCCCAAGCCCACCGGCCTGAAGGCGGTGTTCAAGCTGGACGGCGCGAGCCTGAAACTAGCTGTCACCGGCGGCCCGCTGAAGGGCGCCGACATGGCCGGCGCCTATTTCTTCCCCTATTCGCCCAAGGTCATCGAGCACGCCGCCGAGCAGGTCGTCGATCGAGGGCCCGAAGGCCTGACCCTGACCCTGAAGCCGGGCTATGATTTCGTCGGCGGCGGCACGCCCCCGGCCGAGCTGCAGGGCGTGATCGCCACCAAGGCCGGGGCCTGGGAGGTCACCGCCACGGCGGGGGATCCGCCCGCGACCGCCGCCGGCCTGGGCGCGCCGCCGGCCGAGACCGCGCCGGCGTCGACGTCCGGCGGTCTGCTCGGCGCGCTGGCTTTCGCCTTCCTGGGCGGGCTGATCCTGAACCTGATGCCGTGCGTCTTCCCGGTGCTGTCGATGAAGGCCGCCAGCCTGGCCGGTCACGCTCACGACGCCGGCAAGACCCGCCTGCAGGGCCTGGTGTTTCTGCTGGGCGTCGTCGCCACCTTCCTGGCCCTGGCCGGCCTGCTGCTGGCTGTGCGGGCCGGCGGCGCGGCGGTGGGCTGGGGCTTCCAGCTGCAGTCGCCGCTGGTCATCGCGGGCCTGGCCTTGCTGATGCTGCTGGTCGCCCTGAACATGTCGGGCGTCTTCGAGATCGGGACCTCGGTGCAGAACGTCGGCTCGGGCGCCTCGGCCCAGGGCGGCGCGACCGGCGCCTTCTTCACCGGCGCCCTGGCCGTGGTCGTGGCCGCCCCGTGCACCGCGCCGTTCATGGCCGGCGCCCTGGGCTACGCCCTGACCCAGCCGGCGGTCATTTCGCTGGCGGTGTTCCTGGCCCTGGCCCTGGGCTTCGCCGCCCCGTTCGTGGCCGTGGCCTTCATCCCGGGCCTGCTGAAGCTGCTGCCGCGTCCCGGCGCCTGGATGGACGTGCTGAAGAAGGGTCTGGCTTTCCCGATGTATGGTGCGGCCCTGTGGCTGGTCTGGGTGTTCGCTCAGCAGTCGGGCCCGCTGTCGCTGGCGCACCTGCTGGCGGCTGGGGTCCTGGCCGCCTTCGGGGCCTGGCTCTACGGCCTGGGCCAAGACCGCCGCGCCGCGGGCAAGCCGGCGCTGGTGTCGATCCTGGTCGCCCTGGTGTCGCTGGGTCTGGCCTTCACGATCGCGACCTTCGGCGCCCTGCACGCCGCGCCGCCGACCGCCGCTTCGGCCGAGGCGCCTTCGGGTCCCGGCCTGGCCGCCGAGGTCTGGTCGCCCGAGAAGGTCGCCGAGCTGCAAGCCGCCGGCCGTCCGGTGCTGGTCGACTTCACCGCCGCCTGGTGCGTGACCTGCCAGGTCAACGAGAAGGTGGCGCTGTCGGGCTCCAAGGTCGCCGACGCCTTCAAGGCCCAGAACGCCGTCTATCTGAAGGCCGACTGGACCAATCGTGATCCGCTCATCGCCAAGGCCCTGGCCGACTTCAACCGCGTCGGCGTGCCGCTGTATGTGGTCTATCCCAAGAACGGCGGCGCGCCGGTCATTCTGCCCCAGCTGCTGACCGAGGGCCTGGTGATCGAGGCGATTGAGAAGGCGGGGGCTTAAAGCCCTATTTCTTCTTCTCGCCGCCGAACGGCAGCTTGTCCTTGACCTTGTCCAGCGGGGTCTTGGTCACGACGAGCGGCGGCGGGATCACCGGGGTCTCGACCTTGATCGGATAGGCGCGCCAGCCGGTCTGGATCAGGGCGTTGAAGCCCTGGCACTTGGGCAGGTAGCGGACCATGCCGGTGCGCGGTTTGGCGAACGGCGCGAACTGCATGAGGTTCTGGCGCTTGGGATCGACGAACCGCCAGTCGGTCGGCAGGCCATAGCCCTTCTCGCCGCCCAGCCGCACGGCCTGATAGGCCAGGTTGGCCTGGAACGGTGTCACGCCGTAGCGGATCATCGCCCGCAGGAAGATGGCGTCGGCCTCTTCGCGCTTGCCCGGCTCGCCGATGGTGTAGAGCCAGTCGTGGACGATGGCGGCGCGGGCGGTCGGGCCCTGCGGGTCGACGAAGCCTTGGCCGTACCAGGGCACGCTGGCGAAGTCGGTGACGTACCAGCGCGGCACCACGATCACCTTGCCCGTCTCGACGTCGCAATAGGGGAACTCGGCGTCCAGGGTGAACAGCTTGCGGCCGTCCTTGGTCTGGTTGAACAGCATGATCGGCTGCGGCGTCAGCGAGCTGGGCGGCACGGGCGTGACGACCGGCACATAGACGGTGGTGTTCGTCTCGGTGGCGCAGGCCGCCAGGAGCAGGCCGGAGCCGATGACGGCGGCGAGGGTCTTGGTGCGGGACATCGATCGAGGAGAGCAGGGGAGGAGGATGCAGACGTTCTGGGCGTCGGGCTCCCTTGGATCAAGCAAGAATGGCGAAGTTTCGACGCATACGCGTATTGTCCTGCGACCGTTTCGCAAACCATCGATCCGTGAGATGGTGCCGGCGGGGGAACCCTCGAAGCTGGAGAACCGACATGTCGATCACTCGCCGCCTCGTCGCCGCTGGTCTGCCTTTGGCCGCGCTTGTTCCGACTCTGGCGCACGCCAAGCCCGCGCCTGACTTCACCGCCGTCGACGCCGACGGCAAGAGCCGCTCGCTGTCGGAGTTTCGCGGCAAGACCGTGGTGCTGGAGTGGGTCAACGAAGGCTGCCCCTATGTGAAGAAGCACTATTCGGGGAACATGCAGGGCCTGCAGCAGGCCGCCCGCGCCGACGGCGTGGTGTGGCTGACCATCGCCTCTTCGGCCCCCGGCAAGCAGGGCTATTTCGACGCCCCCGCCGCCAAGATCTGGATGGAGGCCAAGGGCGCCAAGCCGACGGCCCTGTTGCTGGACGGCGACAACAAGGTGGCCACGCTCTACAAGGCCAAGACCACGCCGCACATGTTCGTCATCGATAAGACCGGCGCGGTCGTCTACGAGGGCGCGATCGACAATATCCCGACCAGCAAGGTCGAGGACTTGCCCAAGGCCAAGAACCTGGTCGCCGCCGCGTTGGCCGACGTGAAGGCCGGCCGCAAGGTCGCGACGCCGTTCGAGACGCCCTACGGCTGCTCGGTGAAGTACAAGGACGCTTAAGCGGCCGGCTGCGGCGGCGCGGTGATCACTTCGACATTGTCGTTCAGCAGATAGACCATGTCGCGCAGGGCCAGGTCCTGGGCCTTGATCGTCGTCGCCGCGCCGACGGCGGTCAGCTTCTCGGGCAGGTCCTGGCTGATGCCGCGCAGGATGCATTTGAGGTCGTCGACCGCGCCGCGCTCCTTCAGCGTCACGTGGCCCTTCATGTCGAGGGCCGACAGCTCGCCGATCTTGGCCGAGAAACCGTCGAAGCCCTTCAGTGGCTTGGCGGCGGCGGTGGGATCCGCGCCGGCCAGGACCTTGCGATAAGCCTCGGTCTGGGCTTTCAGCTGGTTGGCGCGCTTGACGATGTCCTGGAACAACGGCTCGCCGGCCACCGATTGCGGGACGGCGGGCTGTTGCAGCACCGCCGGCGCGGGGCCTGCCGCTTGCCCTGGATTGAACGAAGCCATCCAGAGCATGGCGGAAAAGGCGACGGCGTCACAGGACATGGGGGACTCCCGCAAAAAACGTCATTGGTCTGCCATGACGTGGCGGCAGGCGTTTGATAAGCCCCGTTCCGTAAACAGCGATTTACCAAACTTGAGGATGCCCGCATGGCCGATCTCGACACCGCCTGGACTCGCCTGGAAGACGCCGCCAAGGCCGCCGGGGAGAAGCGCATCGTCGAGTTCTTCGACAGCGAGCCGGGACGCCTCGACGCGCTGACCCTGGATGTCGCCGGCTTGCATCTCGACCTGTCCAAGCAGAGCTGGGACGAAGCCGGCCTGGAAGCCGCGCTCGACCTGGCCCATGCTGCCGACGTCGAAGGCGCCCGGGCCCGCATGTTCGGCGGCGAGGCGATCAATTCGTCCGAAGGCCGCGCCGTGCTGCACACCGCGCTGCGCGCGCCCGCCGACGCCGATTTCAAGGCCCTGGGCCAGCCGGTGATGGCCGATGTCGACGCTGTCCGCCAGCGGATGAAGGCCTTCGCCGACGCCGTCCGTTCGGGCCAGATCAAGGGCGCGACCGGCAAGCCGTTCAAGGCCATCCTGCACATCGGCATCGGCGGCAGCGACCTTGGCCCCCGCCTGCTGTGGGACGCCCTGCGGCCGGTGAAGACCCAGATCGACCTGCGTTTCATCGCAAACGTGGACGGCGCCGAGTTCGCCCTGACCACGGCCGACATGGACCCGGAAGAGACCCTGGTCATCGTCGTGTCCAAGACCTTCACGACGCAAGAGACCCTGGCCAATGCCGGCGCCGCCCGCGCCTGGCTGGTCGAGGCCTTGGGCGAGACCGGCGCGAACCAGCACCTGGCCGCCATCTCGACGGCGCTCGACAAGACCGCTGCCTTCGGCGTGCCGGACGACCGGGTGTTCGGCTTCTGGGACTGGGTCGGTGGTCGTTATTCCCTGTGGTCCTCCGTCAGTCTCTCCGTGGCCGTCGCTGCGGGCTGGGACGCCTTCCAGGGCTTCCTGGACGGCGGCGCGGCCATGGACGAGCACTTCCGCACCGCGTCGCTGGAGAAGAACGCGCCGGTGCTGGTCGCCCTGGCCCAGATCTTCAACCGCAATGGCCTGGACCGTCGCGCCCGCTCGGTCGTTCCGTACTCGCACCGCCTGCGCCGCCTGGCCTCGTTCCTCCAGCAGCTGGAGATGGAGAGCAACGGCAAGTCGGTCGGTCCGAATGGTCAGCCGGCCCAACGCGGCACCGCCACCGTCGTGTTCGGCGACGAGGGCACCAACGTCCAGCACGCCTACTTCCAATGCATGCACCAGGGCACCGACATCACGCCGATGGAGCTGATCGGCGTCGCCCAGTCGGACGAAGGCCCGGCCGGGATGCACGAGAAACTGCTCTCCAACCTCCTCGCCCAGGCCGAGGCCTTCATGGTCGGCCGCACGACCGAAGATGTGGTCGCCGAGCTGAAAGCCAAGGGCGTCTCGGACGCCGAGATCGCGACCCTGGCGCCCCAGCGCACCTTCACCGGCAACCGCCCCTCGACCCTGGTGGTCCTGGAGCGCCTGACGCCCCGGACCTTCGGCGCCCTGATCGCCCTCTATGAGCACAAGACCTTCGTCGAAGGCGTGATCTGGGGGATCAACAGCTTCGACCAGTGGGGCGTCGAGCTGGGCAAGGTGATGGCCAACCGCATCCTGCCCGAACTGGAAAGCGGCGCGACGGGCCAGCATGACCCGTCGACCACGGCGCTCATTCAGCGGCTGAAGAAGTAGCCGCTAGAAGGTCTTCCGCACCCGCAGGCTCAGGAACGTCCGCGGGTTGATGTCGCGATCCTCGACGAAGGCCACGGCCCGGTTCGGGGCGCGATCGGCGAAGACCGTGCGGCGGATGGTGAAGTCGTCCCACAGGTTCAGCTGGGCGCGGATCGCCAGGGTCGGGGTCGGCTTGTACTCGGCGAAGGCCTCGTAATAGGCCGAGCCGCGCCAGACATTGGTCTGGTCGACGTCATAGGTGCCCTGGCCCAGCAGCGGCAGCCAGTTGATGCCCCACTGGGTCTTGTACTTCACCAGGTCCTGGGTGAAGCCGATATTGGCCTGGGTCGGACGAATGCCCGAGATCGGCCGGTCCTTGCCGGTCGTCGGGTCCTTCACGTGGGTCTCGTTCCAGTCGTTCTTGAACGTGAAGCGACCGCCCTTGATGCCGATCTTGTCGACCGGGATCACGATATTGACCGACAGCTTATCCAGGGTGGCGTCGCCGATATTGCCCGTCGCCGACAGGCCGCCCGGCAGCGGCAGGCGGTCGATCACGCCGATGATCTCGTCGTGGCGATAGCCGATCGAGACGATGCCCTCGCCCCAGAAGCGGCGCTCATAGCTGACTTCCGAGATCCAGCGCTGCTCGGGCTTCAGGTCGACATTGCCGCCATAGACATTGTTGTCCTCCAGGTCGGACGAGGCGGCGAAGTCGCCGAAGTCCAGCTGGCCCAGCTCGCGCTCGAAGCGGAAGCGGAACTGATTGTTGGCCTTGGGCGTCCAGGTCGCCTGGAAGCGCGGCTTGGCGTAGAAGAAGCTCTCCTTGTTGGACGCGTCGCCCGACTGCTTGATCGTCGAGGTTTCCAGGCGCAGGCCGCCCTCCAGGGTCAGCTTGGGATTGACCCGCCAGGTCGCCTTCGCAAACGCCTCGCCGCGCAGTTCCTCGACCTTCACCGACGCGCTCGGCAGGGGCACGGCCGCGCCGCCGACGCTGTAGGCCTGCTTCACATCGAGCATGTTGTAGGCGCCCTCGGCGCCCGCCTCGAGCGTCAGGGCCTTGGAGAACTCGTGGCGCACCAGGCCGCGCACGATCGACTCGGACGAGTCGCCGTCGGCCACGAAGCGCTGTTGGGCGTCCTTGACCCCCGCCAGCGTCTGGTCGCTGGTCGAGACGTTGTCGAAGTTCTCGAAGCTGTGGATGGCGCGGGTTTCCAGGTTCCATTTCGGGGCCAGCGGCCGGGTGTAGGTCAGACCCAGCTCGCCCGAATGGCTTTCCTCGGCATAGGCGCTGCGGCGGAAGGCGACGGGGGAGGAGAGCTCCTGCCATTCCTGCCAGTCGTTGACGCCGTAGCGGGCCGTGGCCTCCAGCTTGCCGCCGGCGACCGGGCCGGAGAAGTTGCCGCGGATCGAGCGTCCGCCGCCCCAGCCGTCATTGATGAAGGCCTCGTCGCGGATCAGCTTGCCGCTGCCGTCGTGGCGCACGTTGCGGCCCACGCCGTTGCTGTCGCTGGTCGAGGTGCCGTCGCTGAGCGTCACGCCCCAGCTCTTGTCGCCGTTGGTGGCGGTGAACTGGTAGCTGCCGCCATAGACGTCGTGGCCGCCGTCGAAATGCATCGAGTTCAGCGTCAGGATCTGCTGATGGCTGACGCCCTTCTTCAGCACCACGTTCACGACGACCGCGTAGCCCTGCATGTCGACGCCCGGGACGCCGCCACGGATCAGCTCGATATGGTCGACGCGGTCGGCCGGGGTGCGCCCCAGCACGTTGGAGCCGGTGTCGTTCTTGGAGGCCGGGCGGCTGCCGTTGATCAGGATGTTGCCCACCGCGCCCTCGAAGCCGCGCGCGCCCGAACCGTCGTCCACGTCGAAGCCCGGCACCCGGTCGACCATGTCCAGCGCCGTGTTCGGACGCTGGGCGGCGAAGAACTCCGGCTGGAACACCAGCAGGCCGGTCGCGGCCGGCGCGGCCACCGGCGGCGCGGCGATCTGTTCGGCGGTCTGGGCGGTCTCGCCAGCCAAAGTCTCACCGGCATGAGCCGTACCTGCGAGCAGCAGCATCGTGGCCGACGTGGCCAGCAGAATGGACTTGGTCATCACTGTTTCCCCTCAGTGACGAAAGGTCTGGACGCCGGGCCCGTTCATCTCAAGTTACAAGCCGGAAATGTAGGTTACTTCGATGTCAGATTACATCGGGTTCATCTGTTGACGCTGTCGCGACTGCTGGGCTTTGTGGATAAGTCTGGGCTCAAAGCGGGTTTGACTTAACAATTGGTGTATAGGCGCGGCGGGCTCAGTCTTCGTTCGCTGGCGGTTCGTGCTCTGGCGGGACGGGTGGCAGTTCGGCCAGACGCGCGCGCAGTTCCAGCACCTGTTGGTGTTCCAATCGCCGAACGATCTCCAGTCGCAGCTTGACCTTCTCGGCGAGCATGGCCGTGAGGGTGCTGTCGGGCTTGGCGGCGCCGGCGATGGCCGAGGCGGTGGAGGGCTGGCGCGGCGGTTTGTGCTTGGACATGGTGGATCTCCTGTCGGGGTGGTGAAGGCGCAAGGCGACGGTCTTCCGCCGGGAAAGCCGGCGGGCTGGGGAGGCGGCGAAGCGACCGGGTGACGCCCGGTGAAGGATAGGGAGTGGACCGTTTCGACGTGACCCGGGCGCTCCGCGCGGTCGTCGATGCGAAAGCCTTCGAGGCGCGGGGTCTTAACCCGCTCCCGATGAGAGGCCTTCGGCGGGCGGGAAGGGGGCGACCCCTCCCGGACCGCGCGGGCGATTTCAGCCCGCGCCTGGCGCGCCGACCGGAACCTTCACCGCCAGGGCTTCGTCCCGATGTTTCAGGGAACCTGCCACTGGATCCGTCGCGAAGGCGTCTCCGAGGAGACCCCGGCCAGCGCTACCCGCTCGACCGCCCCACACCGCCCGTCAGGTCGCCAGCTGGACGGCCTCCCCTGCGGTGGGGCGAGGAGAAGTATGGGGGCGGTGGTGAGCGCGGATCATTCAGGGGCGTGTAAAAGTGAGAAGGCGTTGATTTCGCTGGGTTCGGCGCCGCGAATTCCGAGGATAGAGGCGGCCGTATCCCCGTCAAAGACCCTCCCCCTAGCGGGGGAGGCGGCGCGAAGCGCCGGAGGGGGAAGTCCCGCCGAGCCTGCCTCTTCCCCCCCTCCGTCGTCGCTACGCGCCGACACCTCCCCCGCTAGGGGGGGGTCTGGGTGCGCATCCACGCCGCGACCCCACTCACCGTCATTCCCGCCCTTGTGGCGGGAACCCCTGGTTCAGCTGACACGTGAGACGCAAGCGGCCCTCCGCACCTGCGACGGCCAGAGGGGTTCCCGCCACAAGGGCGGGAATGACGGAAGAAAAGGGAAAAGCCCGCGCCATCCCCACCGCCGCCCGACCGCCCAACGGTCGGCGCGCGCCTTAAATCTCTTGGAGGCTGCAGCGTGCAGGGCTGATCAGGTCAGTCAAGGACGACGCTCCGCGTCGCCGCGCGGCGGCCGCCCGGAGGGCGGTCCTTGAGTGACCTGATCAGCCCTGCGATCCTCTCGCTGTGAGATTTAAGGGCTAGTGCTGCGTTGCGCTTCGTTCAGTCCAGCCGAGGCGATCTAAGGTTGAGAACGCTAACTCGATCTGCTCTCGCGAGAACGACTTTTTACGGTCATTCCAGCGATGCGTAAGCTCAAGAGCTTCCGTCGCAGTCGAAGCATTTTCCTGAGTAACGACCCAATGGACCGTGGCCAATAGTTCCAGTCCGAAGGGGGTCTCGAAGCCATTGACCAATCGTGCAACGTCGTCAAAGCGGTTTTTCGCCTCGGCGTCGCTAGTAAGGAATACCTCTGCGTCGCCAACAGCTCCTGGCACAAGTTCGAGGCGCTTGTTGGGTTGATCGCCGCCGTCGGCATAGCCAGTGACCAAGTGACCTTCCACTTGTCGCAACACATGCCGAAGGTTTTCGGCGTATGGGCCAAACTGAGCTTTAGCGAAACGCAGCTGCAGTGGCTGTCCAGCTGCCTGCATGAAGTACATGAGCTTATGTACCTCAATCAGAGTTACGAACGGGTCCAGAAGGCCGCTGAGATAGCGATGCATCAGGACTACCAGCGCTGCTCTACCGGCAGACATTTTAGGAACGTCTTGAGTCCGGGCCATGACCTTAGGGTCTGGCGTGCCGCCAGGGTTGAATATGATCACCCTAACGTTCTCTAGATCGCCTAGCGCGGCAACAATTCGAGGCTTTACGTCTGCCCAATCCAGACCACCGAGGCCTGCGCCCAGCGGCGGTATCGCAATGGAGCGGATGCCTTCATCGACAACGATACGACGAAGATCACTAAGCCCGGCCTCAATATCGGAAAGGCGACTTTTGCCCTTCCAGTGGCGCTTGGTCGGGAAGTTGATGATGTAGCGGGGGTTGGTGAGGTAGCCCGTCTTGAACACAAACATGCGCCCAGGCTCTACCTGGCCCAGCGTGCACGCTTCGGCATAGGCATCAAAATTAGCAGGGTAGGCATTTTTGAACTGCAACGCGATGCCGCGTCCCATTATGCCCACGCAATTTACTGTGTTGACGATCGCTTCTGCATCGATGCGCAGAACGTCGCCGTGGCCTTCCTCGATCATACCGATCCCTCAGTAGTACCAGTCTGGCCTGATTTCCACCGCTGGTCGATGGTCGGCGTTATGCAAGATATCGGCCACTTGCTGTGCAACTCGTTGGCTGTGGACGCCGATTTTGGAAATCCGCGTCCAGGGAAAGGCGCGTTGAACGAGAAACTCGGCTTGCTTCCGCTCTTTGATATCCGGGTCCCAAAACTGTCTCGATTGCACGGCGTCCCAGCTGATTTCGTCAAAGGCGTTCGAGCCGGTACGAAATTCTGCGTAAGCGGTACCTGCATTGGACAGGGAAACAGCCCAGCGTCGACCACGAGCGTCTGCCGCAGTGACAATCTCGGCAAGATCTACCTCCAGATGCACAATTGGCTCCTGTCCTCCTCGGTAGGTGAGGCCAGGGTTATTCGCGCAGTGAATCACATAGAGCATTACGGATCTAGAACAAAAGTAGAACGGAACGTATCCGCCGACCATATCTCCCGGCCAACATTTGACCGGAAAGTTCAACCTGTTGCGCTTGATATGATCCATGCCAATGGTGGTGCCAGGCAATTGCCGAGCTATCGCCTCCGAGTGGCTCCACAGGGCACCGTCCGCCACGATCGAAGCCAATCGGTCGACGTGAACAATGTGGTAGATTTTCTGACCAACAGGGTGGGGCATGGCCTCAGTCTAGCTTACGTGCAAACAACTATATGTCTTGTCGTGTAGCCGCATCCAAGCCTCCCCCTTCCCCTCTTCCACCCTATCCGCTACACCCCGCCCCGATGACCCGCCTGCCGCACCACCACGGCTGCCACCACCATCCGACCTCGCCTCGCGGGATCGGCCGGGTCCGTTCGCTCTAAAGCCAGCGACCCTGCCAGAGCCCCGCCTAGCGGATGGGGCTTAAGCGCAAGCGCCATCCGTCGAAGCCTTGAAGATTCAGGACCGACGAATGACCGACGATACTTCTCCCGACACGACCCAGGACTTCCGCCCCGAAGCCCGCGCCCCGCGCGGCTTCGCCGACAAGCGCGCCCGCGACCTGCGGGCCGAGCGGGCGATCCTGGAGGCGGTGTCGGCGGTCTATGAGCGCTACGGCTTCGAGGCCCTGGACACCGGGGCGTTCGAATATGCCGACGCCCTGGGCAAGTTCCTGCCCGACAGCGACCGGCCCAACGAGGGCGTGTTCGCGCTGCAGGACGACGACGACCAGTGGATGGCGCTGCGCTACGACCTGACCGCGCCGCTGGCCCGGTTCGCGGCGCAGAACTGGGAGACCCTGCCCAAGCCGTTCCGCCGCTACGCCTTCGGGCCGGTGTGGCGCAACGAGAAGCCGGGGCCGGGGCGCTTCCGTCAGTTCATCCAGTGCGACGCCGACACGGTGGGCTCGGCCCGTCCGGAGGCCGACGCCGAGATCATCGCCATGGCGGTCGAGGGGCTGGAGGCGGCCGGCCTGCCGCGCGGCGCGGCGGTGCTGAAGATCAACAATCGCAAGCTGCTGAACGGCCTCTTGACCTCCGCCGGGGCCGAGAACGCCGGCCAGAAGCTGGCCGTGCTGCGCGCGGTCGACAAGCTGGATCGCCTGGGCGTCGAGGGCGTCCGGCTGCTGCTGGGCGAAGGCCGCCTGGACGAGAGCGGCGACTTCACCAAGGGCGCGGGTCTCAAGGGCAAGGCGATCGACTCGGTGCTGGACTTCGTGTCGGCCGGGGCCGGTGGCCGCGCCGCGACGCTGGACAACATCGCCAAGGTGATCGGCGGCTCGGCCGAGGGCGACGAGGGCTTGTTGGAGCTGTCGCGGATCGACGCGGCGCTGACCAGCCTGGGCATCGCCGACGACCAGGCCTTCATCGATCCGTCGATCGTCCGGGGGCTGGAATACTACACCGGCGCGGTGTTCGAGGCCGAGTTGCTGCTGTCGACCACGGACGAGAAGGGGAACAAGGTCTCGTTCGGCTCGATCGGCGGCGGCGGTCGTTATGACGACCTGGTGGCGCGGTTCACCGGCACCGCGACGCCGGCCACGGGCTTCTCGTTCGGCGTCACCCGCCTGGCGGCGGCGCTGCGGGCGGCCGGACGTGAGCCCGGCGGCGTGGCGCGCGGGCCGGTGGTGGTGATCACCTTCGACCAGGCGCACATGCCGGAATACTTCTCCGTGGTCGGACAGCTGCGGGCGGCGGGCATTCCGGCCGAGGTCTATTTGGGCACGTCGGGCATGAAGCCGCAGATGAAATATGCCGATCGCCGGGGCGCGCCGGCCGTCGTCATGCTGGGCGGGGACGAGATCGCCGCCGGCACGGTGACGATCAAGGACCTGGACGCGGGCCGCATGGCCGCCGAAGGGGTGACCGACAACGCCGCCTGGAAGGCCGAGCGGCCCGGCCAGCAGACCATCCCGCGCGACCAGCTGGTCGCGGCGGTTCGCAAGATCATCGGGGGCTAATCACTTGAGGCTCGAGCGTTCCATTCCGGCGGAGGCGCTCGACGCCATCCGCGCTCCCTTGCTGGCGGCCGGCGCCTTGGCGACCGATGCGCCGGTGCTGCAGCCCCTGGGCCTGCTGCTCGACCTGACCGGCGAGGCCATGCGCTCGCGGCTGTTCGTCGTCTCCGGCGACGGCGGCGAGGAAGCAGCCCTGCGGCCCGACTTCACCGTGGCCGTGGCGCGGCAGCACTTTTCGAATGGCGGCGGGGCGGGGCGCTACCGCTACGAAGGCAAGGCCTTCCGCGTCGCGCCGCGTGGTTCTGACCGCGCCGAGGAGTTCCTGCAGCTGGGCGTCGAGGCCTTCGAGGCCGGCGACCCCGTGGCCGCCGACGCCGAGATCGCCGCCCTGGCCTGGGCCGCCTCGGCCGCTGGCGGGCGTGAGGACCTCTCCCTGATCCTGGGCGACGTCTCGCTGTTCGCGGCCTTCGTCGACAGCCTGGAGCTGGCGCCGCCCCTGGCCGCCCGCCTGAAGCGCGCCTTCGCCAAGCCGCGCCAGCTGAAGGCCGAGCTGGACGGCGACGTCGCCGCGCCCACGGCGGAACAGTCGCGGATCGCCTCGCTGCTGGCCGGCCTTCCGGAGTCGGAAGCCTCCGCCGTGCTGCAGGAGCTGTGGTCCCTGGCCGGCATCGAGCCCGTCGGCGGCCGCCGTCCGGCCGAGATCGCCCACCGCCTGGTCGAACGGGCCGAAGCCGCCAAGGCCGGTCGTCTGGATCCGGAGCAAGCCGCCAAGGTCCGCGCCTTCCTGGCCGTATCGGATCGTCCGGACGCGGCGCTGGACGCCATCGCGTCCCTGGCGGGACCCAACAACACCGCCCTGAAAGCCGCCGTTGCCGGCTGGCGCGCGCGCCTGTCGGGCATGGCCGAGCGCGGCGTGCCGCTGGAGAAGGCGACCCTGGCCGCGGCCTTCGGCCGGGCCTTCGGCTATTACGACGGCTACCTGTTCGAGGTCCGCTCGGCCGCCCTGGGCGACGAGCGGCCCGTCGCCGCCGGCGGTCGCTACGACGGCCTGCCCTCCAAGCTGGGGGCTGCCACCAACACCGGCGCCGTGGGCTTCATGATCCGCCCGGCGCGCGCCTATGCGGGAGGCGGCGAATGAGCGCCCAACCGATGATCTTCGCCATCCCCTCCAAGGGCCGCCTGAAGGAGCAGGTCGAGGCCTGGCTGGCCGAGTGCGGCTTCAAGCTGGAAATGACCGGCGGCGCGCGCGGCTACTCGGCCGAGCTGGCCGGCCTGCCGGGCGTCTCGGTGCGGCTGCTGTCGGCGGGCGACATCGCCGCCGGCCTCGACAGCGGCGACCTGCACCTTGGTGTCACGGGCGAGGACCTGCTGCGCGAGCGCGGCGACGACATGGACAGCCGGGTCATGCTGCTACGGGCCCTGGGCTTTGGCCGCGCGGATCTCGTCGTGACCGCGCCCAAGAACTGGCTGGACGTGGATACGATGGCCGATGTCGACGAGGTCGGGCACCTGCATCTGGCCAAGACTGGCCGCCGTCTGCGGGTGGCCACCAAGTACGTCACCCAGACCCGCGCCTTCTTCGCCCGCCACGGCGTCGCCGACTACCGCATCGTCGAGAGCAGCGGCGCCACCGAAGGCGCGCCCGCGGCGGGCGCAGCGGAGCTGGTGGTCGACATCACCACGACCGGCGCGACCCTGGCCGCCAACGGCCTGAAGATCCTGTCGGACGGCGTGATCCTGAAGAGCCAGGCCCAGCTGACCGCCTCGCTGATCGCGACCTGGTCGGCCGAGCAGCGCGGCGCCCTGCAGCGCATGCTGTCGGTGGTCGAGGCCAAGGGGCGGGCCGGCAAGCTGGCGACCCTGGTCTGGCCGGCCGAACAGGACGCGGCGGGGCAGTCGGCCGTGGCGGCCTTCGTCGCCAAGGGCGGCTCGCGCCGGGCCAATGGCGCCCTGCTGGCGACCGGCGACCTGTTCGACGCCGCCGCCGCCCTGGCCGCCGCCGGAGTCGAGCCGGTCACCGTCTCGCGCCCGGACTATGTGTTCGAGTCGCGCTCGGCCGTGCTGGATCGTTTCGTCCGGACCCTGGAGGGCGCCGCTCAAAAGTAAGTTTTGACATATCTGTCAAATATGGATGCGGAATCGGGGCGTATCTTCGACTTTCGCGTCCAAACTACGCCTCACGCGTCAAAAATTCGTCCAAACCTTTGCGAAAAAGGGATTTGCCGCGTTGACACCGTCATGAATTTGACGTTTCTAGACACTGCAAGAGCGAAACGAGCCCAAAGAGAGCTCCCGTTCTTCGGCGTTTCGGGGAGGAAACGCCCGCCTAGATCGAATGATCGAGAAAATAGCCAGCCCGTCGCGATTATCCCCCGCGGCGGGTTTGGTGTATCTGGGCTACAGCACAGTTTTTTGACGATTGAGTCAAAATAAGCCGCGCGGGCTGGAAGCGCTTCCAGAACGTCCGGTGTTCGACCCGGCTGAGGGCCTATCGTTCGGCCGGCCTGATCAGCGCATAACAATCGCTCGGCCCCGCGACCTCGCCCAACTGCGGCCGCGTCTCCCAATTGGCCAGCCGAGCCTCAAGGCTTAGGCCCGCCTTGCGCAGCACGCCGGCCGAGGCGGCATTGTCCGGGTGGCAGGTCGCCCAGACCCGGAAGATCCCCGGCTGGGCGATCGCCCAGTCGACCACGGCGCGGGCGGCCTCGCCGGCGAAACCCCGGCCCCAGAACGCTTCCCCGAAGATGTAGCCGAAGTCGGCCTTGGGCGGCGCCAGGCGCAGCTCGATCACGCCCATCAGCGTCCCGGACGCCTGGTCCGTGACCGCCCACGGAAACGCCGCGCCCGACGTCCAGCAGGCCTCGCACCGTTGGGCGAAGGCCAGGCTGTCGGCGACGTCGCGGTGGGTGTCGAAGGTCATGAACCGCGTTGGCGCGGGCAGGCCGGCATAGGTCTGGAAGATCGCCTCGGCGTCCGTCCGCCGGACCGGCCGCAGGCGCAGCCGTTCGGTGAGGATGTCTTCCGGCGGCCGCATCAGCGCTTCTCCAGCCGGCCGTGGCCCGTCCGGGCGTCGATCACGACATCATAGGGCTGCCGGACGCCCTCCTTCTGGGCGATCAGCCGCCACTGCCGGTTGGCGAGCTTGGGCTCGAAGGCCCAGGCCTCGCTGCCGGCGTTCTGGAGCGTCTGGCTGGCGATAAAGGCGACCTCGTCCTCGGTGACATCGCGGACCCGCACCTGCCAGGCGAAGGCGGGCGCGGGCAGGGCGGCCCAGCCGATGACGTTGCAAAGCGGCATGTAATCGCAGCGGCTGGCTTCGAGCACGGTCGCCGGGATGGCGGGCAGGGTCAGCCACAGCACCATGGCCATCAGTTTCCGGCGCCGCAGGCACAGTCCGGCCATGATCAGCGCCACGATCGCGCAGGCCACGGTGATCGCCGACAGGACGGCCCACATGTCCACGATCGTGCCGTCGACCAGCATATAGCGGAGGTATTCGGCGCACCCCAGGGCGCCCAGGATCCCTTTCAAGGCAAAGAAGGCCGCTACGAGATAGAAGACGCCGAGGCCCAGCGCCTTTGCCGCCTTTCCTATCATCGTGTCGCCTCCCGACCCCGGCGTCCATGTTCTCCACGCCCACTCAACCGTCAAGCGGGCGACTCGCCCTCAGGTGGCATGAAGTCTGCAGGGTTAATTCCGGAACGCCTTCCGGCGCACCGCGAGGACAACCGAATGATCCGTTTGGCGAACTCCAGCATGCTGCTGTCATCCCTGCTGGGCCTTGGCCGGCAAGGCGGGGCCGGGGACGATGCCGCCAATCTGGTGAGAATGGCGGCCACGCGAGCGGACCAGGCGCTCAAGGCGGCGCCGGCCAAAACAGCCGAGCTCCCGGCAAAAACCGCCACGCAGCGGCCGGCGGTGACCGTGTCGCTGAGCCGGATGGCCCAGGCCGCGCAGGCGGCCCAGATCGCTAGTGCCGCCCAAGCCGCCCCAGCCCCTCAAGCGCAGCCGGCCGCCGCGCCGGAGCCGAGGGCCGAAGCCGCGCCCAAGGCCGAGCCCGATCGTCCCGCGCCGCCGCCGGAGACCAAGGGCGGACCGCCGCGCACGGCGAACGGCAGCTACTTCACCGATGACGAGCAGAGGAAGCTGGAAGCGGTCGTCGATTTCGCCGACGCCCAGCATCAGGACCTCGTCCGCTTCTATCGCGAGGGAGCCGCGCCCAGCGAGAACGTGTCGGCCATGACCCCGGCCCAGGCGCGGCGCCGCCTGGATGATCTCTCGGTCCTCAAGCGGTTCGAAGAGGTGCGCGTTCAAATCGGCGACCCCAGCCTGGCGCCGCCGCACATCTTCTCCATCGCGGCCAACAACGGCGAGATCACCGAGTCGATGGACACCTATATGGGCTGGCTCAAGGATCGCGCCGCTCAGAGCCAGACGCCGGCGACGGCGACCTCGGGCCTGAACATCCGGGTGTAGGGGCGGATCGACATCCAGCCTTGAGTGACCCGAAGTCCACCGACTACCCCGCTTTCGCGGGGATAGTCGGTGAGAAAGAAGCTTGTTGATCCGGCCCAAAAGGCCGTCCGAGGCGGCTTTGCCTCAGGCCGAGATGTTGACCAGCGTGCCGGTCAGCTCGCCCGTGGTCTGGGCCAGGGCCGCGCCGGCCGAGGCGGTCGCCTTGGCGTTGGTCTGGGCGACGGCCAGCTGGGTCAGGTCGACGATGGGAGCCGGGGCCGGCGCCGCGCCCGTGGACTGGGGCGGGGTGTAGGGGACGGCGTTGGACGCGGAGACCTGCACTGGGCGTTCCTCGAAAGGGAATTCGCCCGCAATCTGAGTCCAAAGCCTTAAGCGGGTCTGAGCAAACGTGGTTAAGGCGCGGCCCGGTCCAGCAGCGCGTCGATCTCACGCAGGACGATATTGGGGTGCGAGTTGAAGACGTCGTGGTCGGCGCGGTCGATCTCCACGATCCGGGCGGCCGGATGGGCGGCGCGGTAACGACCAATCTGCTCGCGCCGCCATGTCAGCATCAGCGCTTCGTCGGCGCGCTGGGCGGGCGTCAGGTCCGGCGCGGGCGTGGGGATGGCGAAGACGGCCAGGGTCGCTTTTTCCAGCTTCAGGGCGTCCAGCACCTCGACGTCGTCCCGGGTCAGGCGGGCCAGGGTGTGGGCCTCGGGATTGAGGGGCGGCTTGTCCGATTGGCCAAGGCCTCGGCGCGTGACGGCGAAGACCCGATGGCGGGCGGCCAGGCGCGGGGCGAAGGCGTCGAAGTCGTGGGCGGCGGCGGGGAGCGCGCTCGTCAGAAACGCGACGGCCAATACGATCCAGCGCAACACGACCTCCCCCAAACCGGCGAGCTCGGATCAAACATGGGTCCGCGTGAAAGCCAAGGAGCGTGAGGCGCGCCACAATCTCACCTTAAGGTAGCGCTTGATTGCAAGCGTCACCGGGGAGGGAGCGACATGAAGAAGGCTGACATCCTGGTCTTGATCGGGGCGATGACGCTGGCTGCGCCGGCGGTCGCCCAATCGCTTTCGACCCCGGCTGTTTCAAACGCCGACTTCGAGGCCGGCGCGGCAGGCCAGCCGCCGCCGGGCTGGGGGTTTCCGTCCTCGGCGGGCGCGGCGGGGTATCACGCCGAGATCAGCAACGCTGGGCCGCATGCCGGCAAGCAGGCCGCGCGGCTCTGGCGCGACAAGGCGGTGGCCAAGCCTCCCGGCGCCTTTGGCGCGCTGTCCCAGAAGCTCGACGCCACCGCGTTGCGTGGCCACCGGATCCGCTACAGCGCCGCCGTGCGGGTCGACGATCGCGGCAGTCAGGTCGGGCTGTGGCTGCGGGTGGACGGGACGGACGGCAAGCCGGCCTTCTTCGACAACATGGGCGATCGGCCGATCACCGCGTCCGGCTGGGCGGTCTACACGATCGAGGCCTATGTCCCGCAGGAGGCGTCGAGCCTGTTGCTGGGCTTGCTGGCGGGCGGCGACGCGGACGCCTGGATCGACGACGTCCGGCTGGAGGATCTAGGCCCCGCCGACGGCGCGCCGACGGGCGAGGCCAAGGCCTATCTGGATCGCGCCCTGGACCTGCTCGAGAAGGGCCACATCAACAGCGCCACGGCCGACTGGCCCGCTCTGCGCGCCGAGGCCTACAAGCAAGCCGCCGGGGCGTCGACGCCGGGCCAGACTCACAAGGCCATCCGCGCGGTGATCGCTCGCCTGGGCGAACGCCACACCTTTCTGCGGCCGCCGACCGGGGCGGGGACGTCGGCGAGACCTTCCGAAGCGCCGGCTGCGCCGGTCGCGCCGCTGCCCGTCGGGCGGATGGAAGGGCAGGTCGCGGTCGTGGCCCTGCCGCGTCTGTCGCGCGACATCACCAACCCCAAGGACGACGGCGCGCCCTACCAGGCGGCGATCACGAACTTCCTGAAGACGGCGAACGACGCCAAGGCCTGCGGCTGGATCGTCGACCTGCGGGGTCATGGCGGCGGCGACATGTGGCCGGGCATGCGCGGCCTGGCGCCGCTGCTGGGCGAGGGGCCGTCCGGCGCCTTCGTGAGTAAGTCGGGGCGCAAGGCCTGGCCGGCGACTAGCGTCGAGGTCCGCCAGAGCCTCAGCCGCCCCGACGCGCCGGTCGCCGTCCTGCTGGGGCCACGCACCGCCAGCGCCGGCGAAATGATCGCCATCGGTTTCGTGGGCCGCCCCCTGGCGCGCTCGTTCGGGCAGCCGACGGCGGGCCTGACCACGGCCAATAGCGCGATCCCGCTGTCGGACGGCGCGGTGCTGGCTCTGACCAACGCCTATGTCGAGGACCGCCTGGGCCACCGCTACGAAGGCCCGATGCAGCCCGACGAGATCGTGGCGCCCGACGGGGCCGAGGCGGCGGCGACGGCCTGGCTGGCGACGCAGGGCTGCCGCTAGGCGTCCGGAGCGGCCAGGCTCAGCGTCTCGATGATCTGGAAGGCGTAGGTCGAGCCGACCGGCGGCTTGATGTCGTCGGTCCACGGCGGTGATGGCGCGGCTGCGGCCCTTGACCTCCCGCACCCGGCTGGCGCCGTTCGCCCCGTTCGTCGTCCGAGGGCGACCTCTGGTCGAAATCGCGATCACGCTCGTCGCAGTGGAATTTCGCCGTTGCCGATCTCGTGGCTTTGCGGAGGACAGGCGGCCCCAACCGCCATCCCACACTCCCAGACACACGAGAGACAGAGAGGCGAACGTGGCCAACATTACTGGCGCCGACGGCAACGACATCCTGACCGGCACGGCCGCCGGCGACACCATCAACGGCGGCAAGGGCAATGACACCCTGACCGGCCTGGAGGGCAATGACGCCCTCTATGGCGACGACGGCGCGGACGTCCTGGATGGCGGCGACGGCGACGACTATGTCTACGGCGGCGGCACGAACGACTCCGACACCTTCAGCGACACGCTCAAGGGCGGCGCGGGCTTCGACCGTCTGTACGGCGGCGTGGGCGACCATTTCGACGGCGGCGCGAACGGCGCCCAGGGCGACTACGCCTATCTGAACCTGACCAGCCTGACCTCGTCGGTGATCGTCGATCTGGGCGCGGCCGGCGTGCAGGCCCTGACCGGCGGCGGCAGCATCGTCAATGTCGAGCAGTTCGAGGTCTGGTCGGGCTCGGCCAGCGACCGCATCAAGGGCGGCGCGGGCGATGACAAGATCCACGCCGGGAACGGGCACGACACCATCAACGGCGGCGACGGCGCCGACTACATCTACGGCATGGCCGACAACGACACGATCCGCGGCGGCGCCGGCATCGACAATCTGCGCGGCGACGGCGGCCATGACCGCCTGATCGGCGGCGACGGCAATGACACCCTGGCCGGCGACCAGGACGCGGCCCTGGCGGCCGACGGCCAGGACCAGCTGGATGGCGGCGACGGCGCCGACTACCTCTACGGCCAGGGCGGCAACGACATTCTCATTGGCGGGGCCGGCAATGACGAGCTGTGGGGCGGCGCGGGCGCCGACCGCTTCGCCTTCTCCGGGGCCAACCAGGGCAATGACCTGATCCGCGACTTCGCCAAGGCCGAGGACCGTTTCGACCTGGACGGCAAGTCGTTCACCGCCGCCGCCAGCGACGGCAATGGCGGCACGAAGCTGACCTGGGACGGCGGGACGATCACGGTCGAGAAGGTCGCCCTGACCCTGGCCGAGGCCAATGGCCTGCTGACCAGCGGCGCCAACACCCTGGTGCGCCTGACCAACGCCTTCGACAACCTGCTGCGCTACGCCCCGGCCAATGACACCGACCGCGCCTATGTGCAGGGCCTGACCGACAAGGTCGTCGCCGGCCAGCTGACCGAGGCGGCCGCGCTGAAGACCCTGATCAACCTGGCCGACGCCACGGCCGCGGTGGCGACCACGTCCTACGCCTTCTTCACCGGCGGCACGCCGGGCGAAGGCGGCATGGATTATCTGCTGTCGCCGATCGGTCCCAACCCGAACAACCTCAACAGCGCCTACTACCAGACCTTCAACACCGAGAACCGCTACATCAATTTCGCGGTCAATCTGGGTCGCGACGGCGCGGGCAAGGCGGCGTTCCAGACCGAGTACGGCGCCAAGAGCCTGTTCGAGGCCACCCGCGCGGCCTATGCCGAGATCTTCGGGTCCACGCCCGACGACGCCAAGGTCCACGCCCTGATCGACACCCGCGTCGCCTACTTCACCAGCTATGGCCAGACCGAGATCGGGACCAAGGCGGCCATGGTCGGCTGGCTGCTGGCCGAGGCGATGAAGGCCGATGTCGGCCAGTACGCCGGCGCCAGCAACGCCTACTTCGCCGACCTGGCGGATGGCGCGTCGTTCGCCGTCGACCTGGTCGGCCAGTACGGCAAGCCTGAATACAACCTCTAACCCTCTCTGGCGGGAGTTCCTCCCCGACAGGGTTCTCTGGCCGTCCCCCGAAAACCGTGGGCCAGAGAAAAGGGCCGCCGGATCTCTCCGGCGGCCCTTCCTTTTGTCCGTGATCAGGTAGCGAAAACTACCAGATCTTCACGCGGTCGGCGGGCGCCACGTACAGCTTGTCGGTCGGCTTGACGTCGAAGGCCGAGTACCAGCCGTCCTGGTTCCGGATGGTGCCGTTGACGCGGTAGTACGACGGCGAGTGCGGATCGCTGGCGATCTGCTGCTTCAGCGCGTCGTCGCGCGACTTCTGGCGCCACACCTGGGCCCAGCCCAGATAGACGCGCTGGTCGCCGGTGAAGCCGTCCAGGACCGGCGAGGGCTTGCCCTGCAGCGAGACGTGATAGGCGTCCAGCGCGAAGGCCAGGCCCGACAGGTCGCCGATGTTCTCGCCCATGGTCAGGTCGCCGTTGACGTGCACGCCCGGGAAGGGCTCGAACGCCGAGTACTGGGCGCCCAGCTTGGCCTTCTGGACGTCGAACTTGGCGGCGTCTTCCGCCGTCCACCAGTCGCGCAGCACGCCGTCGCCGTCGGACTTGCGGCCCTGGTCGTCGAAGCCGTGGCCGATCTCGTGGCCGATCACGCCGCCGATGCCGCCGTAGTTGACGGCCGGATCCGCGTCCGGATGGAAGAACGGCGCCTGCAGGATGGCGGCCGGGAACACGATCTCGTTGTTGACCGAGTTGTAGTAGGCGTTGACCGTCTGCGGGGTCATGCCCCACTCGGACTTGTCGACCGGCTGGTTCAGGCGCTCGACGTCGTGGCGATAGTCCCAGGCGCCGGTGCGCATCAGGTTGCCGTAGGCGTCGGCTTCCTTGATCTCCAGCTTGGAGTAGTCACGCCACTTGTCGGGATAGCCGATCTTGACGGTGAACTTGGCCAGCTTGTCCTGCGCCTTGGCCTTGGTCTCCGGACCCATCCAGCCCGAGGCGTCGATGCGGGTCTTCAGGGTGGTGCGGATGTCGCCGACCAGCGAGACCATCTTGGCCTTGGAGTCCGGCGGGAAGTAGGCCGCGACATATTCCTTGCCGACCGCTTCGCCCAGCATGGTGTTGACCTGGGCGACGCCGCGCTTCCAGCGCGGGCGCTGCTCGGGCTGGCCCGACAGGGTCTTGTTGCGGAACTCGAAGCTGGCGTCGACGAAGCGCTTGGACAGCAGCGGGGCGGCGCTGTCGATGACCTTGAATGCCTGCCAGGCCTTCAGCGTCTCGACCGGGGTGTCGGCATAGATCTTCGCGTACTTGGGGAAGCTGGTGTTGGTCGTGACGATGAAACGGTCGACCTTCGGCAGCTCGGTGCCGACCAGATAGCGGTTCCAGTCGTAACCCGGGGTCAGGGCCTGCAGCTCGGCGAGGGTGGCCGGGTTGTAGGTCTTGTCGCGGTCGCGGCGTTCGACGCGGGTCCACGAGGCGTCGGCCAGCTTGGTCTCGAACTCGACGATGGCCTTGGCGTTCTCGGCCGGCTTTTCCCAGCCGCCCAGGGTCAGCATCTTCTCGACATAGGCCAGGTAGGCCGTCTTCTTGTCGGCGAACTTGGCGCTCAGATAGTAGTCGCGGTCGGGCAGCGAGAGGCCGCCGGTGCCGGCATAGACGGCGTAGGCCTGCGGGTTCTTGGCGTCGGTCTGAATGCCCAGGCTGATCAGGCTGGCATACGGCGTGACCGAGCTCTTGCCCATCAGGGCGGTGAACTCGTCCTTGGTCTTGACCTTCTTGACGCCGTCCAGCCACGGCTTGATCGGCGCGGCGTCCAGCTTCTCGATGGCGGCTTCGTTCATGAAGGCGCGGTAGGCGGCGCCGATCTTGGCCTTTTCGCCGGTCGCGGCCTTGTCGGCGGCGGCGCCTTCGATGATCGCCTTGGTGCGGGCTTCCGACAGCTCAGCCAGCTTGTCGAAGTTGCCGTAGCGGGTGCGGTCGGCCGGGATCACCGTCTTGGCGTCCCAGGTCCCGTTGGCGAACTTGTAGAAGTCGTCGCCCGGCTTGGCCGACGTATCCATGCCCGAGATGTCGAAACCCCAGGTCCCGTAGCGCGGGGACTCCAGCGAGGTGGCAGCGTCGGCGGCGGCCGCCACGCCTTGCGGCAGCAGCGATTGCACCGTGCACGCATCGTCGATGCATTGGTGTTGTTCGTGGGCCAGAGCCCCGAAGGCCGACATCGACAACGCGGCAGCAGCCGCGGCGCCGAACAAAACTCGTTTCATGGAAGTCGCATCCGTTGGTGTGAGCTGGCGGCAATCTGCACGGACGCGGAATTTTTGCTCCCTTAAAAAAAGTTCATGTAACCCATTTTTTGAAGGATCAGTGATGGTGCTCGCCGACGGGGGCGGCCTGTCCGTTGGGCGGGGCCAGCTGTACGGCCAGTTCGACCTGCACCTTGCGGCCGTTGTCGAAGACCAGCGTTACCGGAACTTTTTGCCCCTGGGCCTGGGCGGCCTTCAGGCTGATGAGCATCAGGTGATAGCCGCCGGGCGCGAAGGCGACCTGGCCGCCGGCGGGGATCACCACGCCGTTGTCCTGGCGGCGCATGCTCATCACGCCATTGGCGGTCGAGGACTGGTGGATCTCGACCTTGCCGGCGGCGGGGGTCTCGACGCTTTTCAGGGTCACCGGGGTCTTGCCGGCGTTGACGACGGTAAAGAAGCCGACGCCGTTCATGCCGGCCTGGGCCGGACGGCTCCACGGCTGGCGGATGGTCAGGGCGCCGAGCTTGTAGTCGCCAGCTTGAGCGGCGGTGGAAGCGGCGAGGATGGCCGTCAGGGCGATGGCGAACAGGCGCGACATGGGGCGCTCCTTTCTCAGTGGTGATGCGCGGGCGCGGCCGCGTCGGGAACGAGGGTGACGGTCGGGGCCGGGCGGTTCAGCTTGGCGTCCGGGGCTTCCGGGCGGGGGACTTCCGTCCACTGGCTCTCGCCCTTCTCGCAGGTCTGGACGATCGGGAAGACGAGTTTGTCGCCGGTGGCCGGCAGCTTCATGAGCACGGCGAAGTCGTCGAAGGCCTCGTCGGGCAGGCGGCCCTCGAAGGTGATGGCGGTCGGCGCGGCCTTCGGGTCGGCAGGCCGCTCGAGGCTGTAGGTCCAGCCGGGCTTCACCTGCGGCCGGGCCGAGGCGACGCCGTCGGGGATCTCGATGCGGACCTTCAGGGTCACATCGCCGGCCGCGCAGGCATGGCCGACGCGGAAGGCGATGGCCGAGTACGACCCGGCCTTGGCCGTGTCCGGAACGGCGACCACGTGGGCGGCGGCCGGGGTCGCAACGAGCGCCAGGAGGGCGATCAATGGGGCTTTCATCTTGTCCTCCCTCTAGAAGCTGACGGTCACGCCGCCGAACACCGACCGGCCGTCGCCGGGCCAGAGCGTCGCGGTGGTCGCGGTCCAGGCCACGGCGGCCTGGGTGTTGGACACATAGGCCTTGTCGGCCAGGTTCCGCGCATCGACGAACACCGACACGGCCGGGGTGACCTTCCAGCCGGCGTTCAGGTTGACGATGGCATAACCCGGCGCGGTCTTGGTGTTCTTGTAGTCGATCCACTGGTCGCTCGCCGACCATTCCAGCGACGGGGCCACGAACCAGCCGCGCGGATCGTCGTAACGGACCTCCGAGCGGTAGAAGTTCTTCGGGACAATCGGCAGGCGGTTGTCGCCGAACTGCGCGTCGCCCCGGAAGCGGAAGTCCGACAGGGTCCAGGTCTGGCGGATGCGCCAATGCGGGGCCGGCGCCCAGTCCAGCGCCGCCTCGATCCCCTGATGCAGGGTCTTGTCGGCATTGAAGGTCGCCGCCGGGATCGACGAGGTCACCGCATATTGCAGCATCTCGTCGCGTAGCTCGGCCCGGTACAGGGTCAGGTCGTAGGTGAACGGCCCGCGATGGCCCCGCGCCCCAATCTCGCCGGTCCAGGCCTTCTGGGCCTTCACGGGGGCGAAGCCGGTGTTGGTCGGGCTCATCGAGCTGAAGTTCGGCGGCTCGACCGAGCGGGTCAGGTTGGCGAACACCTGGTTGCCCGCCTCGTCCTGCCACAGCAGGCCGACGCGCGGCGACACCCAGTTATAGGTCTTGCCGGCCTTGAGGTTGAAGGTCGCCGCCTGGCCCGGGATCGCGAAGCTGGTGTAGTCGCGCTCGGCCTGGCCCCAGGTCGCGCCGGCCACCACGGCCACGCGGTCGGTGACGAACAGCCGCCCCTCGCCGAAGACGTCCACGGCCTTGGCGTTCTGCAGCGTCCGCGAGGTCGGCGCGCCGCGGGCGCCGCGATTGTTGACGTAGAAATTGCTGTCCATGTCGCCGGTCCGGTACCAGGCGCCGAAGAAGGCGTCGGCCCGCTTGCCGCCCAGCTCGCCGTCCCAGTCGAACCGGCCGAAAGCGCCGTAGTTGCGGCTCTGCTGGTCGATGACCTGGAAGATCGGATGGTCCAGGTCCTTCCACACCGCATAGACCGCGCCCTCGAACACCAGCTGGTCGGACAGCCGCCAGGTGGTGCGCAGCGAGCCGCGCAGGCCGCGCTGGTTGCGGCTTTGGTCGCCCGACAGATTGCCGGCCGCCGACTGGCGCGGATCAGCCTGGAACTGGGCGACGGTCAGGGAGCCGGGGATCTCCTGGTTGATGTTCGAGCCGTTGACGATGAAGCGGACCTCGCGGTCCTGGCCGAAGCTACGGCCGATGTTCAAGGACCCGAACTGGATGTTCTGCTGGCTCTGAGAGCGCCAGCCCTGGCTGGTCTGGTTGGTGGCGGCGGCGAAGACGTCCCAATCACCGGCTTGGCGGGCGATGGCAAGGTGCTCCCGCGCCAGACCGAACGAGCCGCCGTCCAGCCGGATCTGGTTTTCGAACCCCGCGTCCTTGCCCGTCGGCGTCACCAGGTTCACCGCCCCGCCCAGCAGCGCCCCGCCGAAGCGCAGGGCGTTGCCGCCGCGATAGACCTCGGCGTAGCGGGTGTTCAGCGGGTCGGCCACCTGGCTGTCGCCATAGCCGTCAGCCTCGTTCAGCGGCACGCCGTCCTGGGCCAGCAGGAGGCCCCGGTTGTGGTTGGCGTTGCCGATGCCCGAGCCTCGGATCGAGATGCGGATATCGCCGCCCCACTTGCGCTGGGCGTACACGCCGGGCGCGTCGCGCAGCATGTCGTCCAGGGCCAGCGCCTGGCGGCTGGCGTAGCTCTCCTGCGAGATCACCGACACGGCGCCGGGCGTCTCCGACAGCCGCCGGCGGGCGTCGGCGACGACGGGCGGATCCTCGGGGTTGGGACGGGCGGTGACGATGACCGACGAGACCTGGTCGTCGGCCTCAGCGGCGTGGGCGGCAGGCGTGATGCAGGCGAGCGCGGCGGCGCCCAGGAGGGCGCGGCGGAAGGTATGCGACATGGAAGCGGAAGATCCCGGAACGTGGCAGGGCGCACGGCGTCAGAAACGCAGCGCGACGGAAAATGCTCAGGCGTTCAGGAGGGGAGGCGGACCTTGGCTAGGCGGACGCGGCGGGGCGCGGGCATGACCCCGCACGCCCAGCACGCGCTCGACCGGCGTCTCGATATATTCGGCGTATTGAACGGGAACGATCGTGGGGACTGGCGCATCCACCGTCGCGGCCAGGGTCGGCCCCACGCAGTTGGTGCACTTCAGTCCCATGAAGCCCTTGGCGGGCGCCGTGCGGACCGAACCGTCCTCGTCGACGATCACGACCTTCGAGCCGTCCGCCGTACAGATCACCATCGCCGACCCGCTCTCGCGCAGGTCATGGGCCATGGCGGCGGCGGGGAGCAGCACCTGCACAAGCACCGCCAGCACCGCCGCGAACGCGGCGAGCAGAGTGCGGAAATGGCCGGTGCGGGCGGTCATGGTGAAGACGGAGTAGGGCGCGGGGCCGGCAGGGTCAATGCGGCGGAGTGCGGCGGTGGGCACTTAAGGGCGGGGTGCGGCGCCGCAATTGCGATCACGACCCTGCCCAAAAGCATGGCGGGCGCCGCGCAATGGAGCAGCCGAGGCCTCCAAGTCCGCCCTTAGCCTCCCGCGAGGGTTGAGGCTGTTGCGGATGTTTCAAGCCTGACGAACTGTCGCAATCGCGCAAACATCGCGATCTGTGTCTGTATTCGATCGTCGAAATAAGAAAATCGCGCCGTCGGGAAGCATCACCGAGAACAAAAACAAACGCGTATAGCGCCAAGAGGGGTGACTATGACTAAGTTCTCGCGAACCATTCTACTTTCGGGCATCTCTGCTCTTTCGATCAGCTTAGGTTTCGTCGGCCAAGCCAACGCCGCCGGCCTGCAGGCCCAGGCGGCCGAGCCGGCCTCGACCGAGCTCGATACGCTGGTCGTCATCGGCACGCGCCGAACCGACCGGTCAGTGGTGGACTCGCCGTCGCCGATCGACGTCTTCGGCGGCGAGGAGCTCAGCCGCCAGCCGGCCGCCGACATGCTGGACGTGGTCAAGAACCTGGTCCCGTCGTTCTACGTCCCGCAGAACACCATCTCGGACGCCTCGACCTTCGTGCGCGCGCCGTCCTTGCGCGGTCTCGGCGCCGACCAGGTGCTCGTGATGATCAACGGCAAGCGCTACAACCGCTCGGCCCTGGTCCAGGTGGTCACCGGCGGCGACACAGCCCTGTCGCTGGGCGCGCAGGCCGTCGACCTGTCTTTGATCCCGTCGATCGCCGTCAAGAACCTGCAGATCCTGCGCGACGGCGCGACCGCCCAGTACGGCTCCGACGCCATCGGCGGCGTCATCAACTACGGTCTGCGTGACAGCGACAGCGGCTTCGAGGCCCAGGCGCGCTACGGCCAGACCTATAGCGGCGACGGCGAGAGCTATCAGTTCGCCGTCAATGCCGGCTTCAAGCTGTTCGACGCCGGTTTCGTCAATGTGTCGGGCGAGTATTTCGACGACGGCGAGACCAGCCGCGGCGCCACCCGGCCGATCGCGGCCGTGTTCGCGGGGCTCAATCCCAGCCTGGCGGGGCAACTGCCCAACTATCCCGGCCCGGCGCAGATCTGGGGTTCGTCGCCGACCGACGGCTACAAGATCTTCGTCAACGCCGGCTACGACATCAGCGACAACGCCCACCTCTACATGACGGCCAATGTCGGGCATCGCGAGGCCGACCAGAGCTTCAACTATCGCTCGCCGATCTCGGCGCCGACGCCGCTGGTGGTCAACAACGGCACGGGTACGCCCGCCACGGGCTCGCCGGGCCGTAACGGCGCCTTCGCCCCGATCTACCTGACGCCCTGTCCGACCGGCAACGCCACCTGCCCGGCGGGCGGCTTCGTCAAGAACAGCAACACCTTCAGCTTCACGTCCGTCTATCCGGCGGGCTTCACCCCGCGCTTCCAGGGCGTGGTCGAGCAATTCTACGGGACGATGGGCGTGCGGGGGCGGGCCGACAGCGGTTTCACCTACGACCTCTCGGGCACCGTGGCGAAGAACTCGCTCGACCTGGCCATGACCAAGTCGCTGAACGCCTCGTTCGGTCCGACCAGCCAGAAAGAGTTCAAGTTCGGCAAGCTGATCCAGCGTGAAACCAACCTGAACCTCGACCTGACCTATCCGATCGAGGTCGGCTTCGCGAGCCCGATCACCCTGTCGGGCGGCGGCGAGTACCGGCACGAGGAGTACGAGGCGACCGCGGGCGACACGCAGTCCTACGCCGCCGGCCCCTACGCCGTGCAGCCGCTGTACGTGCAGGTCTCGCCCGGCGTCTACACCCGCTCGATCGTGGGCGGCTCGCCCGAGACGGCGTCGCAGTCGCCTGGCGCCAGCGGCTATGGCGGCACCAGCCCGGCGTCGGCCAAGACCTCCACGCAGAGCAACTACGGCGTCTATCTGGGCGCCGAGGCCGATGTCACCGAGGCCTTCACGCTGGGCGTCGCCGGCCGTTACGAGGACTACGACACCTTCGGCGACACCTTCGTGGGCAAGGTGAACAGCCTCTATCGCGTGTCCGAGATGTTCTCGGTGCGCGGCACCGTCGGCACCGGCTTCCACGCCCCGTCGCCAGGCCAAAGCAATACCGAGATCCTGACGACCGCCTTCGCTCCCGGCGGCGAGCAGGTCCAGACCGGCACCTATCCGGTGACCAGCGCCATCGCCAAGTATTTCGGCGCCAAGACCCTGACCCCCGAAAAGTCCACCAACTACGGCGTCGGGTTCATCTTCAACCCGATCGACAACTTCACCCTCACCGTCGATGGCTATCTGATCAAGGTGAAGGACCGCATCAGCATCACCAGCACCTTCGATGTCGTCGCGGCCGACATCGTCGCCCAGCCCGCGCTGGCGGCGGTCGGCGTCGGCGGCGCGGTGGCCTATTTCACCAATGGCTTCGACACCAAGACCAAGGGCATCGACGCCGTCGCCACCTATCGCCTGCAGCTGATGGACAATCCGCTGAGCCTCACCCTGGCCTACAGCTACAACAAGAGCACGGTCACCAAGTCCGACCCGGTGGCCATCGGCGCCGACCGGATCTACGACATCGAGAACATCACGCCCAAGCACCGGGCCAATGTCTCGGCCAGCTACGAGATCGGCGGCTTCACGCTCAACGCCCGCGGCAACTACTACAGCAGCTGGAGCACCAACCAGGACTATCCGGGCCAGACGTTCGGCTCGAAGGTCACGGCCGACCTCGACCTGAGCTACACGGTCGCTGAGAAGTACACCCTGACCGTCGGGGCCAATAACCTGTTCGACGAATATCCGGACAAGCTGGCCCCGACCACGGCCAACCCGATCTACGCCATCACGGGCAGCACGGCCGACGGTCAGATCTATCCGCGCTCGGGCGGTCCGTTCGGCATGAACGGCGGCTTCTGGTACGCGCGTCTGAAGGTGAAGTACTAGAGCGCTCCGAGCGAACGCCGTCCGGCCCGTCCGGACGGCGTTTTCGCTTCCCAACCCGGCGCCCCCGCGTAACCTCCCGCCGTTACCAAACGCCCCAGGGCGACGGGCTGGACATGACGCGTATTCTACTGATCGAGGACGAACCGGAGATGGCCCGGCTGGTGGCCAGCAATCTGGCGCGCGCCGGCCTGCTCGTGGATGTGGCGGGGTCGATCGATCTGGCGCGGGAGATCCTGAAGACGGCGCGGTTCTCGCTGGTGCTGCTGGATCGCGGCCTGCCCGACGGCGAGGGGCTGTCGCTAATCCCGGCCATCCGCGCCGCCCAGCCGGGCGCGGCGGTGATCCTGCTGACGGCCCAGGACCGGTTGGACGACAAGGTGCGGGGCCTGGACGCCGGGGCCGACGACTACCTGACCAAGCCCTTCTTCACCGATGAGCTGATGGCCCGCATCCGCGCGGCGCTGCGGCGGCCGGGCGGTGAGGCCGCCGCGCCGGTGGTGTGCGGACGATTGTCCTTCGACCTGCAGACCCGCGAGGCCAGCATCGACGAGACGCCCCTGACTTTGGGCCGACGCGAGCTTCTGGTGCTGGAGGCCCTGGCCCGGCGGGTCGGGCGGGTGATCCAGCGCGACGCCCTGCTGGACGCCGTCTATGGCCTGGACGACGAGGTGCAGCCCAAGGCGCTGGACGCCCACGTCTCACGCCTGCGTCGCCGGCTGAACGAGGGCGGGGCCGGGGTGATGATCCATCCGGTGCGCAATGTCGGCTACATGCTGAAGGCCCTATGAGGCGCCTCTCCTCGTCCCTGGCCGCGCGGCTGATCGTCTGGTTCGTGCTGGTTCAGTCGCTGGTCTCGGTGCTGGCCATGGCCGTCACGCTGTTCCTCTGGCGCCAGCCCGGCGACGAGTACGCCTTCGCCCAGATGCACTTGGAAGAGGTGGTCATGGCGGCGATCCGGCGCGGCCCCGACGGCCAGCTGGCGCTGGGCGAGACGCCGGCGCTGAAGGCGTTCCGGGCCGAGCGTCCGGGCGTCGAGATCGCGGCCCTGCAAGGAACGCGGATCCTGCCCGGCTCGTCGCCGGTGCTGGCCCAGGCGCTGCGGGACCAGGGCGCGCCGGCCTTCATCAGCGCCACCTTCGTCTTCAGCCAGGGGCCGCTGGCCGGCGAGACGGCGACGGCGACGACGCGCGGCGGAGCGTTCGGGGACATCGTGGTGGTCGGGGTCGGCAACCGGCTGCGGCTGGCCGACCTGCCGGCGCTGGGCCTCTATATGGGCGCCTATCTGGTGCGGGTGATGATCCTGGTCATGCTAGGCGCGGCGGCGGTGACGCCGTTCGTCATCGGCCGGGCGCTGCGGCCCTTGCAGCAGGCCGGGCGCGAGGCCGCCCGCATCGACATCCGCCGCCGCGACCTGCGCCTGCCGGTCGGCGAAGGCGTGCCCAGCGAGCTGGCAGGACTGATCGGGGCCATCAACGCGGCGCTGGACCGGCTGGACCAGGGCGTGCGTCGCCAGCAGCGCATCGCCGCCGAGGCCGCCCACGAGCTGCGCACGCCCCTGGCCGTGCTGGCCGCCCGCATCGACAGCCAGCCGGCCTCCGACGACCAGTTGGCCATGCGCCGCGACCTGGAGCGCATGCGGACCCTGGTCGATCAGCTGCTGCTGGTCGCGCGGCTGGAGATCGCCGACGCGCCGCGCGACGAGACCTTCGACCTGGTGGCCCTGGCCCGCGACGTGGTCGCCGACTGCACGCCGCTGGCCTTGGCGCAGGGCCGCGACCTGGCGCTCGTCCCCGATGTCGAGCGGCGCATGGTGCGTGGCAGTCGGCGCGTGATCGAGGGGGCGCTGACCAACCTCGTGAACAACGCCATCCGCGCCGAGCCGGTCGGCGGGGCGGTCGAGGTGCGCGTGCCGGACGCCGACGAACTGCGGGTCATCGACCACGGCCCGGGCGTGCCGTTGCACGAACGCGAGCTGGTGTTCGACCCGTTCTGGCGGCGCAACGACGACCATCCCGGCGCGGGCCTGGGCCTGGCCATCGTCAAGCAGGCGGCCCTGCTGCACGGCGGCCAGGCGTTCGTGGAAGAGACGCCGGGCGGCGGCGCGACGTTCCGCCTGCGCCTGTCGTAGCTACTTCTTGGCGTCCTTGACCGCGTCCTTCAGATCGCCCTGCTTCACGTTGCCGGCGACCTTGTCCTTCTTGCCCTCGGCCTTGAGGTCTTTGTCGCCGACCAACGTGCCGACGCCGGACTCGACCTTGCCGACGGTCTCCTGCTTGCGGCCGGCTTCCTTGTCGCAGGCGGCCAGGCCGGTGAGGGCGGCGATCAGGGTGAAGGTCAGAAGAGTGCGGGTCATGTGTTGGCTCCGGTTGAACCTTCACAACGCAAGCGGGGCCTTTCGCGATCCCCAGGGACTAGGGGACCGAAAACCTCGTCCTTCGACAAGCTCAGGATGAGGTTTTCTACTGAACGGTCCTACCCATAGTCCTCACCCTGAGCTTGTCGAAGGGCGAGGACGGGCCCGAGGCGGCGGGGCTACTTCGCCGCGTCGGGCTCCGCGCCCAGCCAGGCCTTGCGGAAGGCCAGCTGCGCGTCGGTGGGTTTCAGGTCGGCCTTTTCGAAGCGCACGACTTCCAGCGTCGGGTCGGCGGCGACCTTCAGCGGGGCCTCGCGCACCTGGCCGCGCTGGACGAACTTGATGGTCGTGGCGTCGTCCGGCTTGAGGCGGTCGAGAGCGTCGGTCCAGTCGGCCTCGTTGGCGAACTCGAAACGCCCGATGCTGACGATACGGTCGCCGACTTCCAGGCCGGCGGCGTAGAGCGGGCTGTTCGGGACCGGCGGGGCGTCGAGGATCAGCTCGGCGCCGTTGGCCCTGACGCGCGACGCGCCCAGCCAGGCCTTCTTCGGCGCTTTCGGGCGCAGCTTCAGGCCGGCCTGTTCCAGCAGCGGGGCGAAGTCGGGCAGGGCCGAGCCTTCGATGCTGGCCTTGAAGAAGGCGTCGGCGAACTTCGCATCACCCGTGGTCTGGGCCAGGGCGGCGCGGATGTCGGCGGGCTTGTAGGGCTTTTCCGGCGCGCCGTGGGTCTTCCACATGCGCTTCATGAAGTCGTCGAGGCTGAGCGGCTTTTCGCGGCCGCGCAACTGCAGGTCCAGCGCCAGGCCGATCACCGCGCCGTACGGATAGTACGAGGTGAAGATGTTTGGATTGGTCGGGTCCAGCGCGGCGGCGGCGTCGACGAACGGCGCGCGCAGGCTCATCTCCTGCGGCGAGCCGTACAGGCGCCCCGGACCGGTGATGACGCCGTTCAGCGTGCCGGAGAGGGCGGTCAGGTACTCGTCGGTGGTCGACTGGCCGGCGCGGCGGATCAGCAGCGGGCCGTAATACTGCGTGAAGCCCTCGGCCAGCCACAGCGACGGGGTTGGGTTGGCCTTGGTGAAGTCGAACGGCTCCAGCTCGGCGGGGCGGATGCGTTCGACGTTCCAGGCGTGGAAGAACTCGTGGCTGGCCGTGCCCAGCTGGCTGAAATTGCCCCGGAACAGCGAGCGGGGCTGGCTGATGAAGGTCGAGTTGCGGTGCTCCATGCCGTCGCCGGTGATCTGCGGCATGTAGTCGGCGATGAAGGTGTAGGTCCCGTGGTCGAACTTCGGCAGCTCGCCGAACACCTTGATGTGCTCGGGGACGATGGCCTTCAGTTTCGCCACGAACTTGTCGGCGTCCTCGTCCGTGCCCGGGTTATGCAGCGCCAGGCGGAAGGTGTAGTCGCGGCCCTGGTCGGTGACCTTCCATTCGCGCAGGGTGAAGGCGCTGATCTCGGTCGGGCTGTCCATGAAGTACTGCAGGTTCGGGGCCCAGTACGTGTCGGCCGCGCCCGCCGCTTGGGGCAGCTGGGTGGCGACCCGCCAGCTGGGATCGGCGCGCTTGAAGGCCACGCGGATCGGCTTGTCGTCATAACCGTCGGCCCACAGGAAGGTGGCCGGCATGTTCAGGTGGGCGTGGGTGGCGTCGACCTGGGAATAGGTGCCGTCGCCGCGGTCGGCGTACAGGGTGTAGGTCACCTTCACGGTGCCGTCGTGGCCGGTGACGGTCCAGCCGTAGGGATCGGTGCGCTCGACGGTCAGCGGCTTGCCGGCGCCGTCGACGGCGCTGACCTTGTAGACGTTCTTGGCGAACTCGTGGATCGCGTAGCGGCCCGGCGACGAGCGCGACATCCGCAGGTGCAGCGGCCCCTTGGGCGCGCCGCGATAGGTGGCGACGATCTGCGCCTCGTGGTGGGCGGCGTTCTCGAACGAGACCTCGTACTGGACGGGGGCGTTGGCGCCGGGATCGGCCGCGAGCGCGGCGGTGGCGGACAAGGCCAGGCCCGTGAGGCCGATCAGAACGTGACGCATGCAGCTCCCCCGAAAAAACGAAGGGGCACCATGGCCAAGCCCGTGCGTCGCCGCAAGGCGGGGAAGGTTAGCCTCGGCTGGCCGGCTTGCGTCTGCGCGGGACGCGGACAACCGCCTCGCCGTCCATGATCGGTTCGTCGCCGACCAGGCCTTCGCAGCGCAGGGTGACGCGGGCGCTCTCGGGATCGATGGCGGCCACGGTCACACGCGCCGTGACGATGTCGCCGATCCGCACCGGCTTGTGGAAGGCCAGGGTCTGCGACAGGTAGATCGAGCCGGCGCCGGGCAGGATGGTGCCGACCACGGCCGAGCCGAACGAGGCCGACAACAGGCCGTGGGCGATGCGCCCGCGATAGGCCGTCTTGCTGGCGAAGGCCTCGTCCATGTGGACGGGGTTGAAGTCGTCCGAGGCCTCGGCGAACAGGCCGATGCGCGCTTCGGTGACAGGGACCTGTTTCTCGGCGACCATCCCGACGGACAGTTCTTCCAGGATGTAGCCGCCGGAGGGGTGACGTTCGATCATGTCCGGCGGTTACCGCTCACGGGGGGTTATGACCAGCGAAAAACGGCTGTGGGGCCGAAACCTCGCCCTTCGACAGGCTCAGGGTGAGGTTTCTATTTAGGCGCCGAGCTCGCAGTAGTCCTCATCCTGAGCCTGTCGAAGGACGAGGGCGGGCCTCAATGATGCCCCGAACTGGCCGGCGGCTTCTTCTTCGGCGCCCGCGCCAGCATGCCCTTGGCGATCTCCTCCTCGCCGATCAGGGCGTGGGTGGCGCCCATCTCCTTGAGCAGGGTCACGTCGGCGTCGGTATAGGCGCGGGCGATGATCTCGCACTTGGGGTTGGCCGCGCGGGCCTGTTCGATGATCCGGGCCGCCTCGAACGGATTGGGCACGGCGACGAACAGGTGGGTGGCCTTGTCCAGGCCGGCCTTCAGCAGCACCTCGGGCTTGACCGCATTGCCGCCGATGGTCTCGAAGCCGGCCTTGCGCAGGTCCTCGGCGCGCTCGACGTCGTCCTCGATCACCACCAGCGGGGTCTTGCCCTTAAGGCCCTCGGCCACGGCCTTGCCGACGCGGCCATAGCCGATCAGCAGGGCGTGCGGCTTGGCGGCGGCCGGGATCGGCGGCTCGCCCGAGGCCTCGCGCTCCTTGGCGATCATCTTGGGCAGTAGGCGGTCCAGCCAGGCGAACAGCAGCGGATTGACCAGGATCGACAGGATGGCGCCGGCCAAAACAAGGTCGCGGCCGTTCTCGGGCAGCAGCTTCAGCGACACGCCCAGGCCGGCCAGGATGAACGAGAACTCGCCGATCTGGGCCAGGCTGACCGAGATGGTCAGGGCCGTGCTCATCGGGCGGCGGAAGGCCAGGACGATGACCAGGGCGGCGATCGACTTGCCCACCACGATGATGGCCAGGGTCGCCAGCACCGCCAGGGGCTCGCGCAGCAGGACGCTGGGGTCGAACAGCATGCCGATCGAGACGAAGAACAGCACCGCGAAGGCGTCGCGCAGCGGCAGGGTCTCGTTGGCGGCCTGCTGCGACAGCTCGCTCTCGGCCATGATCATGCCGGCGAAGAAGGCCCCCAGGGCGAACGAGACGCCAAACAGCGCGGCCGAGCCGAACGCGACTCCAAGAGCAATGGCCAGCACCGCCAGGCGAAACAGCTCACGCGAGCCGGTGTGGGCGATGCGGTGCAGGATCCAGGGGATCACCCGGCGGCCGACGATCAGCATGAAGGCCACGAACGCCACGACCTTGCCGATGGTGATGGCGAAGGCCAGGCCGACGCCGCCCGTCTGGTTGGCCGGGGCCTCGCCGCCCAGCACGCCCGACAGCGCGGGCAGCAGCACGAGGGCCAGCACCATGGCCAGGTCTTCGACGATCAGCCAGCCGACCGCGATCTTGCCGCGCCCGGTCTCGATCAGCCGTCGCTCCTGCAGGGCGCGCAGCAGCACCACGGTCGAGGCGACCGACAGGGCCAGGCCAAACACCACGCCCGCGCCGACGCTCCAGCCCAAGGCGACCGCAAGCCCGAGACCCATCACCGTCGCCGCCCCGATCTGTACGACCGCGCCGGGAATGGCGATGTTCTTCACCGCCATCAGGTCCTTCAGCGAGAAGTGCAGGCCCACGCCGAACATCAGCAGGATGACGCCGATCTCGGCCAGCTGCGGGGCCAGCTCCTGGTCGGCGACATAGCCGGGCGTGAACGGCCCGACCAGCACGCCCGCGAGCAGGTAACCCACGAGAACCGGCAGCTTCAGCCGGTTGGCGATGGCGCCGAAGACAAAGGCCAGTCCCAGGCCCGCGACGATGGTGGCGATCAGCGAGGTGTGGTGCAAAGGCTCTCCTTGACGATCAGCTTTTTCGGGCGTACTCAACCAATATGGGTGATTAAACCCAGGTACGCCAGATGCCGCACGCAAAAATTCTCCTTCCAGCCCAGTGCCGGGCCGCCCGGGGACTGATCAATTGGTCCCAGGGAGAGCTCGCCGACAAGGCGGGCGTGTCGCGCAGCACGGTCAAGGACTTCGAGACCGAGCGCCACGCCTTGCACCATAGCACCGAACGCCTCCTGATCGACGCGATCGAGGCGGGCGGGGTGTCCTTGATCGTGGCGGACGAGGCAGGACCGGGCGTGCGGCTGAAGCGACCGGTCTGAGCTAGGACATCAAGGAGGGGCAGTGGCGCACGAGGTTTCACCAGAGAGCTACAAGGACCTGGTCCTGTTCCTGGCGACCGCCGGCATTGTCGCGCCGATCTTCAAGCGCCTGAAGATCAACACCATCCTGGGCTACCTGCTGGCCGGGGTGATCCTGGGGCCGTACGGCCTGGGCCGGTTCATCCACGTCGCGCCGTGGCTCGACTATTTCACCGTCGACAACCCCGACGAAATCGCCCAGCTGGCCGAGTTCGGGGTGGTGTTCCTGCTGTTCATGATCGGGCTGGAGCTCTCCTGGGAGCGCCTGCGCCTGATGCGCAAGTGGGTGTTCGGCCTGGGCGCGATCCAGGTGATCGGCTGCTCGCTGGCCCTGGGCGCCGGCGCCATGCTGCTGGGCCAGGATCCCGTGGCGGCCCTGACCATCGGCGCGGCCCTGACCCTGTCCTCGACCGCCATCGCCGTGCCGGTGCTGGCCGAGCGCCGCCGCCTGCACTCGGAAGCCGGCCGCGCCACCTTCTCGGTGCTGCTGTTCCAGGACCTGGCCGTCGCGCCGATCCTGATCACCCTGGCGATCCTGGGCCGCGGCAACGGCACGTTCCAGCTGAAGGACCTACTGGCCCTGGCCCCCGCCGCCATCGGCCTGGGCGTCATCGTGCTGGTCGGGCGCCTGGCCCTGCGGCCGATGCTGAAGTCCGTCGCCAAGGCCAAGAGCGAAGAGATGTTCATGGCCGCCTGCCTGCTGGTGATCATCGGCGCGGGCATGGTCGCGGCCCTGTCGGGCCTGTCCATGGCGCTGGGCGCCTTCGTGGCCGGCGTCCTCCTGGCCGAGACCGAGTACCGCCACGAGGTCGAGGTCAAGATCGAGCCGTTCAAGGGTCTGCTGCTCAGCCTGTTCTTCGTGTCGCTGGGCATCCGCCTGGACCTGTCGCTGCTGGCCGCCCAGCCGGGCGCGATCCTGGCCACGGCCGTCGGCCTGCTGGTTTTGAAGACCGCGATGGTGTTCGGCAGCGGCCTGGTCATGGGCCTGAACAAGCGCGCGGCCATCGAGGCGGCCCTGATCCTGGCGGCCGGCGGCGAGTTCGCCTTCGTGCTGCTGGACAACGCCATGAGCGCCCGGGTCGTCTCGCCGGCCATCGGCCAGGCGGTCCTGGTCTCGGCGACCCTGACCATGTTCCTGATCCCGGGCCTGGCGGCGCTGGGCGGCTATCTGGGCCGCAAGAGCGCGCCGCTGCCGGTCAGCGAGGCCCCGCCCTCGACCGAGCGCGAGCCCGACCGCGTGGGGCCCGAGCCGGCCGGCCAGGTGCTGGTCATCGGCTATGGCCGGGTCGGCAAGCTGGTCGGCGACATGCTGGGACGCCACGACCTGTCGTGGATCGCCGTCGAGCGCGACGCCCGCCTGGTCGAGCAGGGCCGCCGCGACGGCGCCCGCATCTATTACGGCGACGCCTCGCGCATCGAGCTCCTGGAGCGCTGCGGCCTTGCTACGGCCAAAGCGGTAGTGGTCACCATGGACGCCTTCGAGGTCGCCGAGGCCGTGGTTGCCGCCGCCCGTGGCGAGCGCCCCGACGTGCCGATCGTGGTCCGCGCCCGCGACGCCCGCCACGCCGCCCGCCTGTACGAACTGGGCGCCACCGACGCTGTGCCCGAGACCATCGAGGCCAGCTTGCAGCTCTCTGAAGCCGTGCTGGTCGATATCGGCGTCCCGATGGGCCTGGTCATCGCCTCGATCCACGAGCGCCGCGACGAATACCGCAAGGTGCTGAACCGCCCGGACGCCCTGGGTGGAAGGCGCCGGCGCTTGCGCGACGCGACGTTGCGGTAGTTTTCCAGGAGTTCCCCCATGATTGAACGTATCGGCAAGGCCCAACGCTGGAGCGACGCGGTGGCCGCCCATGGCCTGGTGTTCCTGGCGGGCCACGTGGCCGAGGAGACGCGCGGGCAGTCGGTCTTTGTCCAGACGCAAGAGGTGCTGGCCCAGATCGACGACACCTTGGCCCAGGCCGGGGTGACCAAGGCCGCGCTGGTCAGCGTCACCATCTATCTGGCCGATATCGCCGGTTTCGACGAGATGAACCGGGCCTGGGACGCGTGGGTCGATACCGAGAACCCGCCGGCGCGGGCAACGGTCGAGTCCCGCCTGGCGCGGCCGGACTATGCGGTCGAGATCGTCGGGGTCGCGGCGCGCTAGCTGGTGATCCGGTCGAGGTTGGTCAGCAGGCGCTGCAGCAGGCCGACCAACTGCTGCGTCTCGGCGTCCGAGAAGCCGTCCAGCACCTCCTGATTGCCCGCGAGCAGGGTGGCGACCGCATCCGGCAGGCGCGCCTCGGCGGCCTCCGTCAGGGTGACCCGGCTGCTGCGGCCATCGGCGGGATCGGGCGTGCGGCGGATCAGGCCGTCGCGTTCCATGCGGGCCAGCATCTGGGCCATCGGCGGCTGCTCGACCTTGGCGAAGCGGGCCAGATCCCGCTGGGTGCTGGCCTGGCCGTCGCGCAGCGCGACCAGCACCGGCACGTGGCCCAGGCCAAAGCCCAGCGGCTTCAGCCGCGCCTCGCTGAGCCGGGCGAAGCCGCGGGCGGCCAGGCTGATCAGGTGGCCCGGCGTCGACAGCACATCCATCGCGGCTCTTCCCTTGCGTTCCGTCACGCCTAGATACATATGTGCATATGTAATTGGCAAGGAGTGATCCCCATGGACGCCGAAATCGCGGTTCTTAACGGCCTGTACGACCGCTTCAACGCCCGTGACATCGACGGCGTCATGGCCTGGCTGACCGACGACGTCGCCTGGGCCAATGGCATGGACGGCGGCCACGAGCAGGGTCAGGCGGCGGTCCGCGACTACTGGACCCGCCAGTGGTCGGTGATCAGCCCCCATGTCGAGCCGGTCGGCTTCCATCGCGCCGCCGACGGGGCGGTGGTCGCCGAGGTCATCCAGACCATTCGTGACCTCGACGGCAATCCTCTGGAGGGCCAGACGCACGGTCTCAAGGACAAGACGGTCGGCCACGCCTTCACGTTTCGCGACGGCAAGGTGGCGCGTTTCGATATCCGCGACATAGAGTAGGCCAACCATAAGGGAGCCTGCGGTCATGATCACCCTCTACGGCGAAGGTCGGGGCTTCCGCGTCGCATGGCTGCTGGAGGAGATGGGGCTGCCCTATCGGCTGCGGCCGGTGGACATGCTGGCCGGGGTCGAGAACGACACCGAGTTCATGGCCATCAATCCGGCCGGCTTCATCCCGGCGATCCGCGACGGCGACGTCACCATGGTCGAGTCCATCGCCATCATGGAATATCTGATGGCCCGCCACGGGCCGACGCCGCTGGCCCCCGGGCCGCTGGATCCGGCCTTCCCCGCCTATCAGCAGTTCCTGCACCTGGGCGAGGCGGGGCTGGCGATGCCGATGTTCATGCGCGTGGTCAGCCAGATCCTCGCGCCCGACGACGAGAAGGACAATTGGGGCGCCCGCAAGGGCGTGCGGATGTTCGAGGGCCGCCTGCGGCTGGTGAACCGGCAGCTGGAGCGCGCGCCCTTCATGGCCGGCGAGGCGTTCACGGCGGCCGACATCTCGGTGACCTACGCCCTGCAGTTCGCCAAGCGGGCGGGCGGCTACGACCTCAGCGAGGTTCAGCAGGCCTATGTCGCCCGCACCACGGCGCGGCCGGCCTATGGCCGGGCGATGGACGTCTGCGCGGCGACCAAGGGCTGGGCGCAGTCGCAGGGCGAGGCCGTCGGATGAGCCACCGCATCTACGCCATGAGCTTTGCCAGCGTTTATCCGGCCTATGTCGCCAAGGCGCAGAAGAAGGGGCGGACCAAGGAGGAGGTCGACGAGATCATCCTGTGGCTGACCGGCTTTTCCCAGGACGAGCTGGAGGCGCGGATCGCCGACAAGACCGACTTTGAAAACTTCTTCGCCCAAGCCCGGCTGAACCCGGCGCGGGCGCTGATCACCGGCACGGTCTGCGGCGTGCGGGTCGAAAACGTCGAAGAGCCGCTGATGCGTGAGATCCGCTATCTGGACAAGCTGATCGACGAGCTGGCCAAGGGCAAGGCGATGGCCAAGATCCTGCGGACGCCGGCCTAGGCCAGGGCCGCCTTCAACACTGAAAAGACGCGCGGGTCCTGCATCTGGGCGACGTTGAAGCGCATGAAGTCCGAGGCGGTCTGGGCGGCGCTGAACACGTTGCCGGGGGCCAGGATGACGTCCTGCTCCAGGGCTGTGCGAGCCAGGTTCGAGGCGTCTTTTCCGTCCGGCAACCGGCCCCACAGATAGAAGCCGCCGCGCGGGGTGACCCACGGCTTCACGCCCAGATTGGCCAGCCGGGTCGTGGCGTCGCGGCGCGCGCCTGAGAGCCGCCGGCGCAGGGCCTCGACGTGGCGGCGATAGCCGGTGTCCATCAGGCTGTCGAAGACCAGCCGGGCCGCCATCGGGCTGGCGCCGCCGAAATTGGTGGCCACCTGCAGGTCGACCAGAGCCTCGATCCAGTCGGGCCTCGCGGCGATGTAGCCGCAGCGCACCGAGGCCGAGAGGGTCTTGGAGAAGCTGCCGATGCGGATGACGTTGGTGAGGCCGTCGAAGGCGGCCAGGCGCGGGGAGGGCTCGGGCTCGAACTCGGCGAAGATGTCGTCCTCGACGATGACCAGGCCGTGCGCCGAGGCGATGGTCAGCAGCTTGTGGGCGGTCTGGGCCGACAGGCTGGCGCCGGTCGGATTGTGGATCGCCGAATTGGTGATGTAGAGGCGCGGCCGCTCCGTGGTCAGCACCTCGGCGAACCGCGCCAGGTCCGGGCCGGTGGGCGTGAAGGGGGCGCTGACGATCCGCACCTGGTGGGCGCGCAGCAGGGCCTGGAAGTTGAAGTAGCAGGGATCGTCGACCAGCACCGCGTCGCCGGGCTTGAGCAGGAAACGGCAGATCAGGTCGATGGCCTGGGTGCCCGAGGCGGTCAGCAGGATCTGCTCGGGGGAGGCGTCCAGCCCGTCGGCGGCGGCGCGGCGGGCCAGCAGCTGGCGCAGGTCCAGCAGGCCGCGCGAATGGCCGTACTCGACCAGCGCCTCGTCGTCGGCGTGCGACAGGCCCCGCATCGCCTTGCGCAGGATGGCGCCCGGCATCCAGTCGGGCGGCAGCCAGCCGCAGCCGGGCTTCAGCGCCTGGGCCGCGGCGTCCAGCGACTGGCGCGAGACCCACAGCGGATCGATGGCGCGGTCGGCGCGGGGTTGGAGCTCATTGACGGCCGGCGTCGCCATGCCTTCCGAGACGTAGAAGCCCGAACCTGGCCGCGAGCGCACCACGCCCTCGGCCGCCAGGCGGTCATAGGCCTCGACCACGGTGGAGGGCGAGACCTTCAGGGTCGCGGCCAGGGTCCGGATCGACGGCAGGCGCTCGCCATGCGCCAGGGCGCGGCTGGCGATGCGGGCGCGGATCGCGCGCATAACCTCGTCGGTGCGGCTGGCGGGCTTGGCCATCGGGGCGTTCCTCAACTGTATGGCTATGGATAGCATACAGTTCGATTGAAATCGTATTGACCGTTTCTGTGCCCGGCGTGGTGGCGCGCCTAAAGCCTGGACATGGAACAGACATCCAAAGGCTGGGGCAGCGGGCTCCTGGGCGTGATCATCTTCAGCGGCTCGCTGCCGGCCACGCGTGTGGCGATCGGCGGCTTCGGGCCGGTGTTCCTGACCTGCGCCCGCGCGGTGATCGCCGCCCTGCTGGGCGCGGCGTTGCTGCTGATGTTCCGGCAGAAGCGGCCCGCCGAGGCCGACTTGAAGCCGCTGCTGGTGGTGGCCTTAGGGGTGGTGGTTGGGTTTCCGCTGCTGACCGGCCTAGCGCTACAGCACATCGACGCCGCCCACTCGGTCGTCTTCGTCGGTCTGCTGCCGTTGGCCACCGCGATCTTCGGCGTGCTGCGCGGCGGCGAGCGGCCCAAGCCCGCCTTCTGGGTCTTCTCGATCATCGGCAGCCTGTCGGTGGCCGGTTTCGCCGTCTCGCGCGGTGGCTCGGGGTCGGTGGTCGGCGACCTGCTGATGGTCGCGGCGATCGTCGCCTGCGGGTTGGGTTATGCCGAGGGGGCGGTGCTGTCGCGCCGGCTGGGCGGCTGGCAGGTGATCTGCTGGGCGCTCGTTTTGGCCCTGCCGGTGATGGCGATCCTGGCGGTGGTCACCTTGCCCATGGCCTGGAGCGGGATCGGGACCAGCGCCTGGCTGGGCCTGGCCTATGTCTCGGTGTTTTCCATGCTGATCGGCTTCGTGTTCTGGTACCGGGGCCTGGCGCTGGGCGGCATCGCCAAGGTCGGGCAGCTGCAGCTGCTGCAGCCGTTCTTCGGCCTGGCCCTGGCCGGCCTGCTGCTGCACGAGCCGATCGCGCCGGCGATGCTGGCCGTCACCGCCGTGATCGTGCTGTGCGTGGCTGGGGCCAAGCGGTTCGCCTAGAGCGCCCCCTCCTAGACGACCTCGGCTCGATAGCGTCGCCGGGCGCCGGCGACCTTCACGATGCGCAGGAAGTGCGGGCAGTCCATCAGCTGCGGGACCTTGCAGTCGGCGGCGTGGCGCAGGCCGTCGCGCATGCGGGTCAGCTGGTCGATGCGGCGGTCGAGGTCGGCGGCCTTGGCCCGCAGGCGGTCGCGGTCGATGTCGGGACCATCCAGCATCCCGGCGATCTCGTCCAGCGAGAAGCCCGAGGCGCGGCCCAGGGCGATCAGCGCCAGCCGCTCGGCGGTCTCGGGCGCGAACAATCGCTTGAGGCCCCGCCGCCCGATGGAGGCGATCAGCCCCTTCTCCTCGTAGAATCGTAAGGCCGAGGCCTGCACGCCCGAGCGTTTCGAGAGTTCTGAAATATCGATGCCGAACATCGCTTGACCTCAAGTGCGCTTGAACTTGCAGGATGCGCGGACAGGCCGATGCTGGCAACGACGGAGAAGACGATGACCACTACCCCCGAACGCGACATGGCCGCCTACTGGGACCGCGCCGGCCGGGTGTGGGTCGAGCATCAGGCGCTGCTGGACCGGATCATGGCCCCGATCGCGCAGGCGGTGGTCGACGCCGCCGGCCTCGTGAATGGCGAGGCCGTGCTGGACGTCGGCTGCGGCTCGGGCGCGACGACCTTCGCGGCGGCCTGGCGGACCGGACCCACGGGCCGCGCGGTTGGGGTCGACATCTCGCCGGCCCTGGTCGAGCTGGCCCGCCGCCGCGCGGGCGAGGACGGGCTGGAGGGTGTTGAGTTCCTGCTGGCCGACGCCCAGACCCACAGCTTCAAGGCCGAGTACGACGCCATCGTCTCGCGCTTCGGGGTGATGTTCTTCCCCGACCCGGTCGCGGCCTTCGCCAACCTGCGCACGGCGCTGAAGTCCGGCGGCCGGCTGGCCTTCGCCGCCTGGCGAGCGCCTGAGGAGAACCCGCTGGCGCTGGTCCCGCTGCACGCCGCCGCGCCGTTGCTGCCGGAGATGCCGAAGTTCGAGAAGGACGCGCCGGGCCGCTTCGCCTTCGCCGACGCCGAGCGCGTGCGCGGCATCCTGGAGGCCAGCGGCTGGCGGGGGATCGAGATCGCGCCGCTGGACGTGACGACCCCGCTCTCCTTCGACGAACTGATGACCATGAGCCTGCGGGTCGGGCCGCTGAACCCGATCCTCAAGGACGCCGACGAGGACCTGCGCGACACGGTCTGGGACGCTGTGGCGATCGCGCTGGAGCCCTACGTCAAGGACGGCGTCGCCCAGATGACCTCGGCCTGCTGGCTGGTCACGGCGGAAGGGTAGGGGCCTCCGAACTCCGGGAGCTTGAGTTTTCCACAGACCCAATATATAACCGACCGGTCAGTTATATATTGGGTCAGGAAAATGCAGGCCGGTTCCCCCAAATGGCGGCGGCGCAGCGAGGCGCGGCCTGGCGAGATCGTCCAGGCGGCGCTCGAGGTGTTCGCGGAAAAAGGCTTCGCCGCCGCGAAGCTGGATGAGATCGCCGCGCGGGCCGGGATCTCGAAGGGCGCGCTGTATCTCTATTTCGAGACCAAGGAGGACATCTTCCGCGCGGTGGTCCGCGAGGCGGTGGTGCCCAACATCGGCATGGTCGAGATCATGCTGGCCCAGGCCACGTTGCCGTTCCCGGACCTGCTGCGTCTGGCGGTCGGCCGCATCGTCACGGTGATCGGGACATCGCGCCTGGGCGCCGTGGCCAAGCTGGTCGTCGGCGAGTCGCGCAACTTCCCGGAGCTGGCTCGCGTCTGGCACGACGAGGTGGTCAGCCGCGCGCTCGGCGCGATGACCGGCGCTTTGGCCAAGGCCCAGGAGCGCGGTGAGGTCCGCCCGGGCGATCCGCGCCTCCAGGCCTTCAGCATCGTCGGGCCGGTCCTGATGGGCGTGATCTGGCAGGAGACCTTCTCGCCCGTGGGCGCGCCGCCGGTCGACCTGGAAGCCCTGGCGCTGCAGCACTGCGAGACCGTGCTGACCGGCCTGGCCTCGCGCGTGGTCATGCTGCCATGAAGCCGCCCGTCCGCATCATCGCCATCGTCGCGGCCGTTGGCGTCGCCGGCTTCCTGGGCTGGAAGCTCCTCGGCCCGGACGCCCATCGTCCGCACCGCCTGTCGGGCTATGTCGAGGGCGAGACGCTCTACGTGGGGGCCTCGAACGCCGGCCTGGTCAGCACGGTGGCCGTGCAGCGCGGCGACCGGGTCAAGGCCGGCCAGCCTTTGTTCGCCCTGGACGCCGCCCAGCTGACCGCCGCCCGCGACCAGGCCGCCGCCCAGGTCGCCATCGCCACCGCCCAGCTGCGCGACGCCGAGAAGGGCCAGCGTCCGCAGGAGCTGGCGGTGTTCGACGCCGAGCGCGCCGCCGCCGACGCCCAGGTGCGTCAGGCCCAGGCCGACTACAATCGCATCGCGCCGCTGGTGAAGAAGGGCATCTACGCCCCCGCGCGCCTGGATCAGGTCAAGGCAGCCCTGGACACCGCCCGCGCCAACGCCGCGGCCGTCGCGCGGCGCAAGGATGTCGGGACCCTGGGGCAGCGGCCGGACGCGGTCAGCGCCGCGCAAGGCTCCGTCGCCTCGGCCCGCGAGGCCCTGGCCGGCGCCCAGGATCGCCTGGACCAGATCAGCCCGCGCGCGCCCAAGGCCGCCCGGGTGCAGGACGTCTTCTACCAGCCCGGCGAATGGGCCGCCGCCAACCAGCCGGTCGTGGCCCTGCTGGCCGACGACCGGGTACGCCTGCGGTTCTTCGTGCCCGAGGCCGAGGTGGCGCGGTACCGGGCCGGCATGGCCGTGCGTTTCTCGTGCGATGGCTGCGGTCCCGAGCGGACGGCGCGGATCAACTATGTCTCGCCGCGCTCGGAGTTCACCCCGCCGGTGATCTACAGCCGCGAGGCCCGCCAGCGCCTGGTGTTCCTAGTCGAGGCGCGGCCGGATCCCGGCGCGCCGCTGGCGCCGGGGCAGCCGGTCGACGTCGTTCCCTTGGAGGGAGAACGGTGAGCGACCTGGCCGTCGATGTCCGGGGGCTGAACAAGAGCTTCGGCCCGCGCCACGTCGTGCAGGACGTCTCGATCCAGGTCGAGCGGGGGCGGATCACCGGCTTCCTGGGCCCCAACGGCTCGGGCAAGACCACCACCCTGCGCATGCTGTGCGGCCTGCTCACCCCCGACAGCGGCGAGGGGCGGGTGCTGGGCCTGGACTTCCGCCAGGACGCCGAGGCCGTCAAACGCCAGACCGGCTACATGACCCAGAAGTTCTCGCTCTACGAGGACCTGTCGATCGAGGAGAACCTCGACTTCGTCGCCCGCGTCCACGAGCTGGATCGCCGCCGCGAGCGGGTGAAGGACAGCCTGGATCGCCTGGGCCTGACCGCCCGCAAGAAGCAACTGGCCGGCTCGCTGTCGGGCGGCTGGAAGCAGCGCCTGGCCCTGGCCGCCAGCGTCATGCACGAGCCCAAGCTGCTGCTGCTCGACGAACCCACCGCCGGCGTCGATCCCAAGGCCCGCCGCGAGTTCTGGGACGAGATCCACGCCCTGTCGGCCGAAGGCCTGACCGTTATGGTCTCGACCCATTACATGGACGAGGCCGAACGCTGCCACGACATCGCCTATATCGCCTACGGCAAGCTGATGGCGCGGGGCACGGCCGATGCGGTGATCGCCGACAGCGGCCTAGTCACCTTCCGGGCCGAGGGGCAGGGGGCTGACCGTCTGGCCCGTGAACTGGCCGGCAAGCCCGGCGTGATCATGGCCGCCCCGTTCGGCGCGGCGCTGCACGTCAGCGGGACCGACCGCGCGGCCCTGGAGGCCGCCATCGCGCCGTACAAGAAGCCGCCGCTGGTCTGGACCGAGGTCCAGCCGACCCTGGAGGACGTCTTCATCCGCCTGATGGGGCAGTCGTCGGACAACTTCCAATGAGCCAGCTATCGGGCGCCCGCATCCTGGCGGTGCTGATCAAGGAGTTCATCCAGCTCACCCGCGACCGGCTGACCTACGCCATGATCCTGGTCATGCCGATCGTGCAGCTCTTGCTGTTCGGCTACGCCATCAACAACGACCCGCGCGACCTGCCGACGGCGGTGCTGGTGCAGGACCAGGGGCCGATGGCGCGCTCCACGCTGTCGGCCCTGGTCAACAGCGGCTATTTCGAGATCGTCCGCACCGCGACCTCGCCCAAGGAGCTCGACGACGCGGTGGCGCGGGGCGAGGTGCAGTTCGCCCTGACCATCCCCGCCGACTTCACCCGCCGCGTGGTGCGGGGCGATGCGCCCCAGATCCTGGTCGAGGCCGACGCTTCGGATCCCGCCGCCACCGGCGGGGCGATCGCGGCCCTGGCCAACCTGCCGCGCACGGCGCTGACGCGGGACCTCGTGGGCGCGGTGAGCAAGCCCGGCGGCGACCCGTTCGAGGTGGTGATCCACCGCCGCTACAATCCTGAAGCCATCACCTCGTACAACATCGTGCCGGGTCTGCTGGGCGTGATCCTGTCGATGACCCTGGTGATGATGACGTCGCTGGGCGTCACCCGCGAATATGAGCGCGGCACCATGGAGAGCCTGCTGGCCACGCCCGCCCGGCCCATCGAGGTGATGATCGGCAAGCTGGCGCCCTATGTGGCCGTCGGGATCATCCAGACGGCGGTGATCCTGATGCTGGCGCGGGCGCTGTTTTCGATCCCGATGGCCGGCGGCTGGACGGCGCTGTCGCTGGGCGTCGTGCTGTTTATCATCGGCTCGCTGGCCCTGGGGTTCCTGATCTCGACCGTGGCCCGGACCCAGCTGCAGGCGATGCAGATGTCGTTCTTCTACATCTTCCCGTCGATCCTGCTGTCGGGCTTCATGTTCCCATTCCGTGGGATGCCGCAATGGGCGCAGGGTCTGGGGAGCGTGATCCCGGTGACACACTTCCTTCGGGTGGTGCGCGGCGCCCTGCTGAAGGGCCTGGACGTCGCCCAGCTATGGCCAAGTCTTTCCGCCCTCGGGGTGTTCGTATTGGCCGTCTCGGCCCTGGCCATGGCCCGCTATCGCACCACTCTGGATTAGGCCCGAGTCTGGCCAAGGTTGGTCGACGACCTGACCAACCCCGTCAAAAGGTGAGGTTTTTTGGCGACGATCTGCGAATGCTTGACCATTTCCTGGCCGCAAGCCCTTGCGTGCAAACGGTTCACGTGCGAACCCAGCGGAGCAGACGCTTATCTTCCGTGGATGACGGCGGGCACGCTCGGAAGTTGATTCTGAGGGGCGGTCTTGTTTAGCTTTCCTGAGCAATGGGCAGGGGGGCGAAACCTGACGAGTGTGTCTTTGCTGACACTTTCCCGTGGCGTTCGCCTTGGTATAACAGTGCTCGGTCGGTCTCCGGCCTGGGCAGGGCAATAGAGGGCTCTTCAATTATGAAACTCAACCTCCTGGCAGGAGCTGCTCTGGCCGCGGTGTTCGCCGCGTCGGGCGTTTCGGCCCAAGAGACCGGCTGGTACGGCGCGGTCGACCTTGGCTACCACTGGCCGCAGAGCATCAAGACCGAGTCGGACCAAAACGCTCCGGACGGCGCTCACTATCACTGGGCCTGGAAGTCCGAGAAGGACTGGACCGGCTTCGTTCGCCTCGGTTACCAGTTCAACCCGAACTGGCGCGCTGAAGTCGAAGGCGGCTATCGCCCCGGCGACCTGAAGAGCGTCCACGGCCCGGCTCAACGCGTGCCGGTCGGCCTCTGCACCCCGGGCGTCACCCGCACCGCCGCCGCCCCGACCTGCGGCTCGCCGGACGGTTCGATCGAAGCCTGGACCCTGATGGCGAACGTCATTTATGACTTCGCTCCGGGCTCGTGGCTGAACCCCTTCCTGGGCGCTGGCGTCGGCATCAACCGCCTGGACGTCAAGACCCTGGGTCAGTTCAGCAGCGTTCCGGGCGCCATCACGGCGACCAACCCGGCCATCCAGAACCTGACCGTTGACGACGACGATCTCGCCATCGCTTGGCAAGCCATCGCCGGCGCCTCGATCAAGGCCACGGACAAGCTGAAGATCGACTTCACCTACCGCTACATCACCGGCGGCGAGCACACCTGGCAGTCGCTGGGTTCGAACTCGCTGCAGCCGGGCGCCTTCGAAGGCCAGTACAAGGACCAGTCGGTGACCGTGGGTCTCCGCTACTCGTTCGCGTCGCCGCCGCCTCCCCCGCCGCCCCCGCCGCCGCCGCCTCCCCCGCCGCCTCCGCCTCCGCCGCCTCCCCCGCCGCCGCCGCCTCCGCCGCCGCCGCAGTATGAGGCCCGCGAGTTCATCGTGTACTTCCCGTTCGACCAATCGGTCCTGACGACGGAAGCGCAATCGGTGGTCACGGAAGCCGCGAAGTACTCGAACGATGGTCACGCGACGAAGATCGTCGTCGTCGGCCACACCGACACGTCGGGTTCGCCGAAGTACAACGCCAAGCTCTCGGAACGCCGCGCCAAGGCCGTCGCTGACGCCCTGGTCTCGCAAGGCGTCCCGGCTGCCGTGCTCGGCGTCGACTGGAAGGGTGAAAGCGCTCCGGCCGTCGCTACCGGCGACGGTGTGAAGGAACCGCTGAACCGCCGTTCCACGATCTCGATCAACTTCTAAGATCGAATCGACTGAAGACTTGGGAGGGCCCGGCGGCGACGCCGGGCCCTTTCTCTATGTCTGGACCTCGGCTGGTCCGAATCCTCGAGTCGGAGCCCATGGCGACGCTTGGTGATAGGGTCCATCGACCCCACATCTGATCCGAAGGCCCGGTTTCCGGGGCTTTGCGCGGAAGGTCGCCCGCGGGCGTCATCCACCCCCGACCACTATCCCTTGTGGCCATCCTGTTAACGAACGGCGTTGTCCGGGGGCGGATGTCTGGAGGCGCCTTGCGGCGTCCTGTCGCGGCTGAAAAAAGTTCGCCCAGGCAACCCCTTGTCCCACCTACGCAAGTTCGCGCCGTTCACAGGTTGTTAACGAAAAACTCGCCTCCGGGGCGTTGACGAGTCGTTAGCCACTATGGCCCCATATGTGGGTTGAGGGGGCTCCTCAGCCACAAGATATAGCGGCTGACCGGGGCATGTCCCTTCTCCGGAACACGCTGATTGAGCAATGGATTTGGTCATGAACGGCAGTGAAGCGGCGAAGACGAGCGTCCGAAACGAGGCCCGATTGGCGGCCATCAAGCCCGCCAAGCGCCCGCAGCTGGCGCTGGTGCAGAAGGTCCAGGTCGATCGCTCGCGCGACGCCCTGCTGACCGACTTCGGCAAGACCACCCTGGAAGATCGTTACCTGCTGCCGGGCGAGTCCTATCAGGACATGTTCGCCCGCGTGTCGACGGCCTTCGCCGACGACGCCGAGCACGCCCAGCGCGTCTACGACTATATGAGCCGCCTGTGGTTCATGCCGGCCACGCCGGTGCTGTCGAACGGCGGCGCCGACCGCGGCCTGCCGATCAGCTGCTTCCTCAATGCCGTCAACGACAGCCTGGACGGCATCCTGGGCGTCTGGAACGAGAACGTCTGGCTGGCGGCCAATGGCGGCGGCATCGGCACCTACTGGGGCGGCGTCCGCTCCATCGGTGAGCGGGTGAAGGGCCAGGGCCAGACCTCGGGCATCATCCCCTTCATCCGCGTGATGGACTCGCTGACCCTGGCGATTTCGCAGGGTTCGCTGCGTCGCGGCTCGGCCGCCGTCTATCTCGACATCCACCACCCGGAAATCGAAGAGTTCCTCGAGATCCGCAAGCCGTCGGGCGACTTCAACCGCAAGTCCCTGAACCTGCACCACGGCCTGTCGATCACCGACGAGTTCATGCACGCCGTGCGTGACGGGACCAAGTTCGGCCTGCGCTCGCCCAAGACCAACGAGGTCCTGCGCGAAGTCGACGCCCGCGCCCTGTGGCAGAAGGTCCTGGAGCTGCGCCTGCAGACCGGCGAGCCCTACCTGATCTTCTCCGACACCGTGAACAAGGCCATGCCCTCGTTCCAGCGCGAGCTGGGCCTGAAGGTTCGCCAGTCGAACCTGTGCAGCGAGATCATGCTGCACACCGGCACCGACCACCTGGGCAACGAGCGCACCGCCGTCTGCTGCCTGTCGTCGGTCAATGCCGAGACCTTCATGGAATGGCGCGACCACCCGACGTTCATCGAGGACGTCATGCGCTTCCTGGACAACGTCCTGCAGGACTTCATCGACCGCGCCCCGGACGCGGCCGCCACGGCCGCCTACGCCGCCATGCGCGAGCGTTCGGTGGGCCTGGGCCTGATGGGCTTCCACAGCTTCCTGCAGAGCCAGAACGTGCCCTTCGAGAGCGCCCTGGCCAAGAGCTGGAACATGCGGATGTTCAAGCACCTGCGCCGCGAAGCCGACAAGGCCTCGATCGCGCTGGGCGAAGAGAAGGGCCCGTGCCCGGACGCCGCCGATCGCGGCTCGGTCGAGCGCTTCTCGCACAAGCTGGCCATCGCCCCGACCGCCTCGATCTCGATCATCTGCGGCGGCACGTCGGCCGGCATCGAGCCGATCCCGGCCAACATCTACACCCACAAGACCCTGTCGGGCTCGTTCGCGGTGAAGAACCCCTATCTGGAGAACCTCCTCGAGGAGAAGGGCCAGAACACCGACGCGGTGTGGGGTTCGATCCTGGAGAACGAAGGCTCGGTCCAGCACCTGGACTTCCTGAGCCAGGACGAGAAGGACGTCTACAAGACCGCCTTCGAACTGGATCAGCGCTGGGTGGTCGAGCTGGCCGCCGACCGCACGCCGGAAATCTGCCAGAGCCAGTCGGTCAACGTCTTCCTGCCGGGCGACGTCGACAAGTGGGACCTGCACATGCTGCACTGGATGGCCTGGGAGCGCGGCGTGAAGTCGCTGTACTACCTGCGCTCCAAGTCGGTGCAGCGCGCGGCCTATGCCGGCGCCGACGAGAAGGCCGAAGTCGCCAACAGCGGCTTCGACGTTCCGGAAAAGACCGACTACGACGAGTGCCTGGCCTGCCAATAAAGGCCTCGTAGGCGATGAATATTCAGACGGCGGTGTGAGTGATCACACCGCCGTTTTCGTTTGTGTTCGAAATCGGGCGGAACTGCGGACGTTTACGACGGTTCACCATGTGCGCATTCGTCACGATGGACACATCAAACGAAGCGCGTAGGCTGGACCTGAGTTGGATTGGGGAATCCGTGATGCGTAGCGCTGGGGAGCGTCGTATCTTGTGCCTCGTGGCCGTTCTGGCCATGGCGGGCGCCCATGCGTCGACGGCCTGTGCGGCTGCCAAGGCCGCCAAGGTCAAGGCGTCAGATAAGGCCGCCTCGGCTGCCCACAACCCTGCCACACCGATTTCTTTCCAAGTGAAACCCGAGACCCTGCGGCCGCTGGATCCCAATGGCGCGACCGGCTTCATGGCCAGCGCCGTCGACGCGCCGGAAGCCCAGGTCGAAGGCGGTTTCGCCCTCTCGCCCGCCGCCGCCATCGCCGGCGACGCCCGCATCCTGGACGCCGACCGCTTCTATGACGGCATGGGGCCGGTGACCTGGCGCTCGAACGCCTTCACCCGCCAGGCCGCGGTCGGCGGCCCGATCGACAGCGTGCGTGTCTCGATGGCCGGGGTGGCCCGCACCGCCGGCGTCGCGCCCCTGACCCTGGTCCGTCCCGACAGCGACGCCTACGACGTCCAGGACGTCGACGTGACCGTGACCCGCGGCTGGCCGGCCGCCGTCACCCTGAAGGGCCGCAGGTTCGCCCTCGACGTGACGCCGCATGCCGGCGTGGGCTTCGGCGCGGCCGGCGGCTCGGCCGAGGCCGGCGCCACGGTGCGCCTGGGCCGGAAGAAGAACATGGGCGACCGGGTGAACGACGCCCTGGGCGTGCGCGAGGGTGACGACGCCTTCGGGATGCGCGGGCGCTGGTACATCTTCGCGGCCGCCAGCGGCCGGGCCGTTGGCTTCAACATGCTGCGCGGCCAGAACGGCGACTGGAGCCGCGCGGGCCTCACCCAGGACACCACCAGCCGCCTGATCGGCGACAGCCAGGCCGGCGTCGCCTGGCGGCGTGGTCCGATGCAGGCCTCGCTGGGCTATATCCACCGCGAGATCCGCGCCAAGGAAGGCATCATGGGCCTGGCCACGCAAAAGGATGACGTGGTGGCGCTGTCGTTCAGCCTGAAACCGCACTGGTAAAAGGCTTTCAGCCCTATAAAGCTTGTGTTTCCGGCCGCTTTCATGCAGCAAGCGCCGGTCCTTTCACTGCGCTAGCGAGACCATGAGCGAGAGCGAGCCCCCGCGCCGCAAGACCCTGAGCCTGAAGAGCGCGGTCGCCGCTCCTGGCGGTCCGCCGCCGCTCGAACGCATGGTCAAGCCGTCGGCCCGCACGACCGTGTTCACGCCGCAGGCTCCGCCGCCGGTCGAGCCGCCGCCGCCTCCGGCGACGGGGGACTGGAAGTGCAAGCCGTGCGGCACGCGCTTCGACCCGCCGACCGAGCTGGCCGACGAGGACTCGGTGCGCTGCCCGTCGTGCAACGCCCGCCTGGGCCTGGCTTCGGATTTCCGCAGCGACCCGCCGAACGTGGCCAAGCTGCGCGCGCGCTGGCTGAAGAAGGCCTAGACGCCGACCGCCCTAGCTCGCAGCAGTTTGGTGCGGGCGGAAGTTCAGCGGATCAAAACCCTCGATCCAGCCTTTCAGGAACAGGCCCTCGGGGTGCTGGGCCTCATACGCCTCGACCTCGTAGACCTGACCGGCGAAGACGCCCAGGTGCGGCAGGTCCATGCCGGTGCGGATCAGCAGATCGCCTTGGCGAAAACTCGTGTGCATGTGTGTGAAGCTCCCTCTCCGGGCGCGATACTGGCGCGCGGAACGGACAGGACAACACACGAAGATTTCAGGAGCGCGACGGGAACCTTTCGGCCGCTAGGACGTGCGCTGACTAAAGCCACCGTCCGTAATGCGGCGAGAAGCGCGCCTTCAGGTCGTCGACCTCCTGCTCGGCGTCGCGGATGGCGGCCTCGGCCCGGCGGCCATCCTCGACGGCCTCCCGCCGTTCGCGGCGCAGGCGCTGAAGGCGGTCGCGCAGCTCGCGGGTCTGCTCGTCGGTCAGCTTGGGATTGCGCAGCTCGTCCTCGACCCCGTCGGCCTGCCGCGCCCGCTTGTCGGCGCGGGAGTCGGCCGAGCTGAGATCGGACTTGGCCGATTCCAGCCGCTGGGTGGCGGCGTACACCCGCTCGCCATCGGCATAGCCGCCCAGGAAGGCCGGTTCGGCGGGTTGCGGGCAGACATTGTAGTAGACGCTGCCGGCGCGTCCGACGGCGAAACCGTTCATCTCCGTGCAGTAGCGGACCAGGCCCTCGTCGCGGCCCTGGGCGTAGAGCAGGGGGGCAGGCGTGACGCCGGTCTTGGCGCAGGCCTTGGCATGGTTGTCGATGCGGCTCATCGGATAGCCGCTGGCGCCGTCGCCATAGCCGACCCCGTGCCAATTTCCTTGCAGGCACTGTTCCGGGGTCATGGTGGCGCAGCTGGCGAGGGCCAGGGCCGCGCCGGCGATCAGCAGCTTCCGCATCCGCTCGTTTCTCCCCAGGCTGGACATGGGGCGAGCTTAGAGCTTGGCCGTGTGAACCGTGGCTGAACGGTGTTCGGGCGGCCCTAAGGTTCCAACGGCGCCTCGACGCCGACCGGGCCGGGTTCGTCGCGGACGATGACGCCCGTGCCGGCCGAGATCGACGGGACCTGCTTCTTGAAGAGGCCGCGCCACAGGCTCTGTTCCTCGACCGCGCTGGTCCAGGCGCCGCCTTCCAGGGCCAGCTGGTGGCCGGCGTCGTAGATGCCGCGCATCAGGTCGGTCTCGAACTTCAGGAGGTTGATGCCCTCGAAGCTGTTGGGGATCGAGGCCACGCTGAGTGGCAGGTTGTGGCGCGAGCAGAAGCCGGCGGCCAGGCTCAGCGCCTGGCGGTACGAGAACCGCAGCATGGTGTCGAAGCTGCGGGCCATGATCGAGGCCACGCCCGGCGGGGTCGACTGGGTCGAGGGATCCAGCACCGTGTTGACGATCACGTGCACTCGGCCCCGGCGGAAGCGCGGACCCAGGTTGCGCCAGTGCAGCAGGGCGTCGGGCATCAAGAAGAGCGGCGCGGCCACCCCGCCGTCGACATGCATTTCCTGGTAGCGGTGGCCGTCGACCTCGACCTCGATCAGCTTGGGCGGGAAGATGCCCGGCACCGAGGACGAGGCGACCAGCAGGTTGCGGAACAGCTTCAGGGCCTCGTCGCCGCCGTGGGTGGCGATCTCGCCCATGTCCCAGACCACGGCGCGCTGGCTGTCCAGGTTGGTGGTGGCGATCAGCAGGCGCCGGCCCTTGCGGTGCTCGACGGCGATGGCCTCGACCATCTCCTGGTCGACGAAGGTCTCGACCAGGGCGTCCAGGCTCTCGCCCTTGAAGATACTGGGGCCCAGCGCGGGGGCCAGGCGGCGCAGGCTGAGCAGCTCGGTGGCGTGGCCGCCGACATAGGCGTCGGTCAGGCGCTCGTCCCAGGCCGCGCCCAGGAAGGCCAGCGGGGCGATCAGGGCCCCGGTGCTGACGCCGGTGACGATGGCGAAGTCGGGACGGCGGCCGGCCTTCGAGAGGCCCGTCAGCACGCCCGCGCCATAGGCGCCGCCGGCCGCGCCGCCGGACAGGGCCAGAATGTTGAACTCATCGCGGCCGATCAGCGAGCGCAGCGGCGCCAGGCGGTCGGCGGCGCTCTTGAGGGCGTCGTCGGCCTGGTCGACCGACAGGCGCACGCCGGGAAAACCGGCGGCCTCGACATGGCGGTCGGACGGCGGCGACGGCAGGCGCTTGCCGCGCAGCGGATCGGCGGTCTTCCAGTCCTTGAAGAAGCCCTGGAGGCTGATCTTGCCGTTCGGGTCCCGATCCAAGGCGGTCCTCTTAGTGCGAGCTGGCCAGCACCACGCCCACCAGGACGGCCGCATAGTGCAGGCCGGCGCCGCCAATGACGTGGCCGTGCCAGATGGCGCGGCGGAACTTCAGGCGACGCATCAGGTAGAAGATGGTTCCGGTGGAATAGACGACGCCGCCGATGGCCAGCAGCAGCAGGGCCACCCACGACAGGCCGTCGATCATCGGCTTGATGGCGACCAGAACGAGCCAACCCAGGGCCAGGTACAGGCCGACCCAGAAACGCTTGTCCAGGCCGGGCAGGAACAGCTTGGCCGCCACGCCGATGGCGGCCACGGTCCACACCGCCGAGGTCATGCCGATGGCCCACCAGCCGGTCAGGTTCTGGGTGGTGAAGGGCGTGTACGAGGCGGCGATCATCACGAAGATGCCGGCATGGTCGAAGCGGCGCAGCAGCGGCCGCCAGCGGGCCTTGGCGAAGTTGTAGGCGGTCGACAGCGACAGCATCAGGATCAGGCCCACGGAATAGACGCTGACCGCCGCCACCTGCTTCAGGTCGCCCAGGCCCATGGCCAGGCCCAGCAGGATGCCGCCGCCCAGCAGGGCGCAGGCCAGGCCGGCCAGGTGCACCACCAGGTCGGCGCACTTGGCGGCCGGCGTGGGATAGTGCGTCGCCGGCTTCTCAACGACGATGTCGGTCGTGTTGGTGGTCGCAGTCATGGCCCCGCCCAGTCCGGTGGAAGTACGTGCGAACGCTAGGTTCGTTCCGTGACATATAAGCGTCGATCATCGTGGCCGCGAAAGGGCGTTGGCGACACGATGGCGGGATAAAGCGACTCAGAAGAGGAGGCCGCGCGCCCCGTCGAAGACCAGCTTGCCGCCGACCGCCACCAGAAGAACATAGATCACCTTGTAGAAGCCCTCGGCGGGCACCCGGCGCACCACCCACACGCCGCCCCAGGTCGACGCGATGGCCAGCGGCAGCAGCACGCCGGCGGTCATCAGCACCTTGGGGGTGAACTGGCCGAGCGCGATATAGGCCGGCACCTTCATCCAGTTCACGACCGCGAAGAAGATGGCGCTGGTGCCGATGAACGTATCGCGCGCCAGCCGGCGGGGCAGGACGTAGATCTGGAAGGGCGGGCCGCCGGCGTGGGCGATCTGGCTGGTGAAGCCGGCCGCCGCGCCGCACAGGGCGCCCAGCCACGGGCGGGCCGGACCCGCCTCGACCTGGGCGGCGGCCTTGACCGCGCGCTCGGCCCACAGCCGTTGCAGGGCGAAGACCACCGAGATCGCGCCGACGGCCAGCTCGACGGCGGCCTCCTTGACGAAGGCCGCCAACGCCCAACCCAGGAAGATGCCGACCGCCGCGGCCGGCAGCATCAGGATCAGCAGGCCCCTGTCCCAGCTCTTCCGGAACGCCCAGACGCTGACCACGTCCTGGACCAGCAGGATCGGCAGGGTGATCGAGGCGGCCATGACTGGCGACACGGCCAGGGCCATCAGCGGCACGGCCACCACGCCGATCCCCGCGAAGCCGCCCTTGGCCAGGCCCAGCAGGATCACGGCGGGGATCGCCACCGCGTAGAAGAACGGATCGGTCAGCATGAAGCGCTGCTTATCAGCATTCCGGGGTTTGGCGAGGCCGATCAGCCGTTCTTTGCGGTCCCGCAACGTTCGGTAACGCGACCGCCGATTTGCCCGCCTAGCCTGACAGCGCTCACCTTTTCCGAAAAGTTCGCGTCCTCCATGACCTCGCCCGGTCGGCTGTCCGAGATCCTCGAGATCGACGCCGAGACCTTTGCCCGCGACCTGACGCCCCTCTATCAGCCCACTGTGCTGCGCGGCGTCGCGCGCGACTGGCCGGCGGTGAAGGCCGCGCGCACCTCACCCCGCGCCCTGGCCGACTATCTGAAGCGCTTCGACAAGGGCGTGATGGTCGAGGCCATGCTGGGCGCGCCGGCGATCGGCGGGCGGTTCTTCTATGACGAGGGCGGCCGGGGCATGAACTTCGACCGGCGCTCGGCCCCGCTGAGCCCGGTGCTGGACGAGCTGTTGCGGCTGGCCGACCATCCCGAGCCGCCGGCCATCTATGTGGGCTCGACCCCGATCGCGCCGGTGCTGCCGGGGTTCGAGCGGGACAACGCCCTGGACCTGCTGGACGACAAGATCGCGCCGCGCCTGTGGCTGGGCAACGCCTCGATCATCCAGACCCATCACGACATGTCCGACAACATCGCCGTGGTGGTCAGCGGCCAGCGTCGCTTCACGCTGTTTCCGCCCGACCAGGTCGGCAACCTCTATATCGGCCCGCTGGACTTCACCCCGGCGGGGCGGCCGGTCAGCCTGGTGTCACTGGACGATCCCGATCTGGAGCGCTTTCCGAAGTTCGCCGAGGCCCTCGAGAACGCCCTTGTCGCGGACCTGGAGCCGGGCGATGCGATCTACATTCCCACCTTGTGGTGGCACCACGTCCAGGCGACGGGGCCGCTGAACCTCTTGGTCAACTACTGGTGGGAGCCGGCGGACATGCCGGGCGGCCAACCGTTCGACGCCTTCGTGCATGCGCTGCGCAACGTGCGCCGACTGCCCGCCAAGCGGCGCAACGCCTGGCGGGCCTTCTTCGAGCACTACATCTTCCACGCCAATGGCGACCCGGCCGAGCACATCCCCGAGGGGCGTCGCGGCGTGCTGGAGGACAAGCCCGACGCGACGCGGGAAGCCGAGATGACCGCCTTCCTGCGCCGGGTTCTGGGTAGGGATTAAAGCGCCCTGCGTGATCCTCGTCCTTCGACAGGCTCAGGATGAGGATCATGGCTGAGGCGTTTCAGTAGAAACCTCATCCTGAGCTTGTCGAAGGACGAGGTTTCGGGCCCGCTAGACTAGCGGCGGATTGAGCTCCCTAAACCCGCCCTCGCGCCAATACGGATAGTAGGGATAGGCCGGGGTCACGGCGCTGGCCGCATCCAGCCTTGCAACCTGATCTGCCGTCAGGGTCCAGCCGACCGCACCCAGGTTCTGGCGCAGCTGCTCCTCGGTCCGGGCGCCGATGATGACGCTGGACACCGTGGGGCGCTGCAGCAGCCAGTTGATGGCCACCTGCGGGATGGTCTTCTCGGTCTCGGCGGCAATGGCGTCCAGGGCGTCGACCACGCGGTAGAGGCGCTCGTCGTCCACCGGCGGGCCGGCGTCGGCGGTGTCGTGCAGGCGGCTGGTTTCCGGCAGCGGCTGGCCGCGGCGGATCTTGCCGGTCAGGCGGCCCCAGCCCAGCGGGCTCCAGACCATGGCCCCGACGCCCTGGTCGGCCCCCAGCGGCATCAGCTCCCACTCATAGTCGCGGCCGACCAGCGAGTAGTAGGCCTGGTGGGCGACATAGCGCGGCCAGCCGTGACGGTCGGCGGCGGCCAGGGACTTCATCAGCTCCCAGCCGGCGAAGTTCGAGGCGCCGACATAGAGGACCTTGCCGCTGCGGACGAGGTCGTCCAGCGCCGAGAGCGTCTCCTCGACCGGCGTCGTCCCATCGAAGGCGTGCAGTTGCAAGAGGTCGATGCGGTCAGTCTTCAGGCGCTTCAGCGCGGCTTCGACGCCGGGGATCAGGACCTTGCGCGAGGTTCCGCCGTTCAAGCCCAGCTTGGTCGAGATCAGCGCCTGGTCGCGGCGGCCCTCCAGCGCGGCCCCCAGGATCTCCTCGGACTCGCCGTTCGAATAGACGTCGGCGCTGTCGAACAGGGTCATGCCGGCCTCGAGCGCGATGTCGACGATGCGGCGGGCCCCGGCGACATCGGTATCGCCCCAGGCCGAGAACAGCGGGCCCTGACCGCCGAACGTGCCGGCCCCGAACGACAGGGCGGGGACCTTCAGGCCGGAACGGCCCAGCGTGCGGTATTCCATGGGAGTTTCTCCTAAGCGAGAGCCGGAGTGCGGCGTTCGAGCGAGAGGCTGAAGACGGCCAGAGCCAGGGCCGACAGCGGCACGGCGGCGGCGATCAGGGGCACGGCCGACAGGCCGGGGCCGTGGGCGATCACCGCCCCGCCCAGCCAGGCGCCGAAGGCGTTGCCGAGGTTGAAGGCGGCGATGTTCAGGCTGGAGGCCAGGCCCTGGCCCGCGCCGCCGGCCTGGCTCAGCACCCGCATCTGCAGCGGGGCTACGGTGGCGAAGGCGGCCGCGCCCAGCAGGAAGGCGGCGATCACCGCGCCCACCTGGCTGTGGAAGGCCAGGGCCGATCCGCCCATGACCACGGTCAGCGCGATCAGGGTCCCGACCAGGGCGGCGTTCAGCCCCTTGTCGGCCCAGCGACCGCCGACCAGGTTGCCGGCCACCAGGCCCGCGCCGAACACTAGCAGGATCGGCGAAACGGCCTCTTTCGAGAAGCCGGCCAACTCCATCAGGATCGGCTGGATGTAGGTGAAGACGGCGAACACCCCGCCGAAACCGAGCACGGTCATGGCCAGGCCCAGCTGCACCTGCGGACGGGCCAGGACGGCGAACTCCTCGCGCAGCGGGGCGGGCTCGACCTTCTCCTGGGCGGCCGGCACCAGAGCGGCGAGGACGATCAGCGCCAGGGCGCCGACGCCGGCCACGGCCCAGAAGGCCATCCGCCAGCCGAAGGCCAGGCCCAGCCAGGCGCCGAACGGCACGCCCAGCAGGGTGGCGATGGTCAGGCCGGTGAACATGATGGCGATGGCCGAGGCCTTGCGTTCGGGCGGCACCAGCGAGACGGCGACCAGCGAGCCGACGCCGAAGAAGGTGCCGTGGGCCAAGGCGGTCACTAGGCGCGCGCCCATCAGGATCCCGTAGGTCGGGGCGATGGCGGCCAGGATGTTGCCCAGGGTGAAGATCGCCATCAGCACCAGCAGGGTGGTCTTGCGGGGCAGGCGGCGGGTGGCCAGGGTCAGGATCGGCGCGCCGACGAAGACGCCCAGGGCGTAGCCGGTCATCAGCAGGCCAGCGGCCGGGATCGAGACGCCGAGATCGGCGGAGACCTGCATCAGCAGGCCCATGATGATGAATTCGGTGACGCCGATGCCGAAGGCGCCGACGGTCAGGGCATAGAGGGCGAGAGGCATGACAGCCGGCTCCGTGAGTGTTCGGAGCGGGAGATAGCGTCTCGGTGTTCGATGAATTAGATTGCGGTCAGGAACTTCACTTGTGACTTGGGGGCACGATGGCGCGCCAGGAGATCAACCGCTCCGGAGAGATGGAGGTCTTCGCCCGCGTTGTCGAGGAGGGCGGCTTCACGGCCGCCGCCAAGGCCATGTCGATGACCCCGTCGGCGGTCAGCAAGCTGGTGGCCCGGCTGGAGGCGCGGCTCGGTTCGCGGCTGGTGATGCGCTCGACCCGCAAGCTGCAACTGACCGCCGAGGGCCTGACCTTCCACGAGCGCTCCCTGCGGGTGCTGGCCGACCTGGACGAGGCCGAGCGCTCGGTGGCCGCCTGCGCCGTGCCGCGCGGCTGGCTGCGGATCAACGCCAATGTGCCGTTCGGCCTGCACCACCTGTTTCCGCTGATCCCGAAGTTCTCGGCGCTCTATCCGCAGGTCCAGGTCGACGTGACCCTGACCGACCAGGTGATCGACCTCTTGGACGAACGCGCCGAGGTCGCCATCCGCGTGGGGCCGATGCGGCCTTCGCAGCTGGTCGCCAGGAAGCTGGGCGACAGCCGCACCGTCCTGGTCGCCTCGCCCGAATACCTGGCGCGCCGGGGGGCGCCCAAGCATCCCGACGATCTGGCCAAGCACGACCTGATCACCTTCAACTTCTCACGCCAGTCCGATGAATGGCCGTTCCTGATCGGTGGCGAGCGGGTCAGCTACCCCGCCCAAGGCGGCGCCCTGGTCGGCGACGGCGAAAGCGCCACGCACCTGGCCCTGGCCGGGCAGGGGATCACCAAGCTGGGCATCTTCCACATCATCGACCACATCCGGGCGGGGCGGCTGGTCCCGGTGCTGGATGAGTTCAATTCCGGCGAGCTGGAGACGGTCAGCGCCGTCTATGTCGGCCATGCCGGACCGCTGCCCGCGCGGGTGCGGGCGTTCATCGACTTCCTGGCGGCGGAGGTGGACGTGCATTGGCCGATGGGACGAGCGGTCTAGCCGCCCGCCCCGTAGCGAACCTACGCGTCCAGCATCACCTCGGCGATCTGCACCGCGTTCAGGGCCGCGCCCTTGCGCAGGTTGTCGCCGACCACGAACAGGGCCAGGCCGTGCTCCACGGTCGGGTCCGGACGGATGCGGCCCACGAACACCGGGTCCTGGCCGGTGGCGGCCAGCGGGTTGGGCACGGCCTCGACCACCACGCCCGGCGCGGCGCCCAGCAGCTCAGTCGCCTCGGCCACCGACAGCGGGCGCTCGAACTCGGCGTTGATCGACAGCGAGTGGCCGGTGAAGACCGGCACACGCACGCAGGTGCCCGAGACCGGCAGGCCCGGCAGCTCGAGGATCTTGCGGCTCTCGTCGCGCAGCTTCAGCTCTTCCTCGGTATAGCCGTCCTCGCCCAGCACGTAATTCAGCGGCACGACGTTATAGGCAAGCGGCACGGCCCACTTGCGGGCTTCCGGCAGCGGCGCAGCGTCCGGCGACATCGCCAGGCCGTCCAGGTCGCCCGCCGCGCCGGCGCGCAGCTGCTCGGACAGCACCTGGATGCCCTCGACCCCGCCGCCCGACGCGGCCTGGTAGGTGCTGACGGTCAGGCGCTTCAGGCCGGCCTTCTCGTGCAGGGGCTTGAGCACCGGCATGGCGGCCATGGTGGTGCAGTTGGGGTTGGCGACGATGCCCTTAGGGATGTTGTTCAAGGCGTGCGGATTGACCTCGGCCACCACCAGCGGGACGTCCGGATCCGAGCGCCAGGCCGAGCTGTTGTCGATCACCACGGCCCCGGCGGCAGCGGCCTTGGGCGCCAGCTGGCGCGAGGTGTCGCCGCCGGCCGAGAAGAACACGATGTCCAGGCCGGCGAAGTCGGCGGTCGAGGCGTCCTCGACCACGACTTCCTGGCCCTTGAAGTCGATCTTGCTCCCGGCCGACCGCGCGGAGGCGAACAGGCGCAGCTGCGCCAGCGGGAAGTCCCGCTCGGCCAGCAACTCACGCATCATGCCGCCGACCAGGCCGGTGGCGCCGACGACGCCGACGCGCGGCGGATTGGATCGGGAAAACTTGAAGCTCATGGAAGGCGTCTCCTGGTGTCTAGGAGCGCGGGGAGCTGTCAGATCTCGTCGAGAGAGAGCCGCCCCGCGCCATCGGCGGGGCTGGTTCGAGGATGCCGCTTAGATCGCGCGCATACCCGCCGCCCCACCGAAGCGGGTCGTTTTGCGGGTAATAATTTTAGTCGCGGCGAATTGCATCGGGGGTGCTTCTAGCGGCGAAGCTGGGCCGGGTAAAGGGTGTTGGGGCAAGAATGATGCGTCGGCGACGTCGCAGGCGCCGTTGTGAGCAAGGTCATACCCCACTCCGTCATCCCGCGCTTCATGCGCGGGACCCATGGTTCAGCTTCCACGTGAGAGCCTAGGTCCGCACTTCACCTGCGGCGGACAAATGGGTCCCGCGAACAAGTCGCGGGATGACGGGGAGGGGGTGTCGGAATTCCTTCTCGCCCGAGAAGGAGCCCTCCTTACATCTCACGGCGAGACGGTCGCAGGGCTGATCAGGTCACTCAAGGACGACGCTCCGCGTCGCCGCCGCGCGGCCGCCGGAGGCGGTCCTTGACTGACCTGATCAGCCCTGCACGCTGCAGCCTCCAAGAGATTTAAGGATCGCACCGACCTTGGGAGTCGATGACTACTTTCACATGGTAATTAGCAAATTGAACCACGATCTTGGCCGCCGCCCGCCGACACCTTAGCAATCAATAGTGGCGCCTTATTGTGATGCAGGCCCAAATGTTTCCTGCCGAATACGCGCTATCTCGGCGTCGGAAAGCGCCTTCATTCTAAAATGCCCGGCCAAGCGATCGTAGGCGCGACGGCAAGCTCTGTGGTGCCCTGCGACGCTCTTTTCGGTCCATTTTTTCAGTTTGGCGCTCTCTATGATGACCGCCAAGGTCATCGCAATGCTGTGCAGTTCATTCAAAGCTTTGGCGCATCCGATCGCACCAACCATTGAGCGGTCCACGAAGCTCATCTGGGTCTGCACAATCGACACGAAAGGCGCTGGATCGAGTTCACCGTTGGAAGCGAGGCTCTCTTGGATGGCGCGCAAGAGGCCTACGGTTTCCTCCGCAGCGTTCATCGCTGCCAGCCTGGCGTCTAGTTTTACTCCGCGGCGTTGCAGCACCTGCACCAGAATTGCCAAACCAACTGATGCGACGATCGCGATTGCGGAAAGGATGGCCTGCGCCCATGCAGCAGCTTCCGAGCTATGGCTGGTTATCCAGTGCATCATGTCGGCGACGCTCTCATGGTTAAGCTATGCTTGTCGAGTTCGCCGCTTTCCTTTGGTCGGCAACAGCTGAGTGGGTCTGCTACTCGACAACGGTCCGTGATGATCGTTGCGCCTTACTCCCCCGCCTGCTGCCCCAGCCGCTCCCAGCCCTCGAAGAACGGGAACCGCTTTGGCCAGAACTCCGCCAACCTCGGGTCCGCGTCCACCCGCTTCACCACCTCCGCCATCCTCGGCGCGACCTCGTAGAACCGCACCCGCCTCGGCCCCCAGCGGCTCACCACCGTGACGTACAGGTCCAGCACCGTCAGCTCGTCGCCCAGCAGGTAGCGCCCCGGCGTCAGCTGGCTCTCCATCATCGCCCAGCAGTCGAGGATGCGCTCGGCCGTCGCGGCCTTGATCCGCGCGCCGACCTCCGCGTCCGAGCCGCCCAGGCGTGAAGGGTCGTCCCGCACCCAGAACAGCGAATAGATCGAGGCCGGGATGAAGGTCATCCAGCGCAGGAACTGGGCGCGGCGCGGATCGTCGATGGCCGGGCCAAGCCGCGCTTCCGGGTAGCGGTCCGCTAGCCAGATCAGGATCGCCGCGCTCTCGGTGATGGTCTCGCCGTCGGGCGTGACCAAGGCTGGGATCTGTTTCAGCGGGTTGACCGTGGCGACCTTGGCCTGCTCGGCTTCGCCCTCCCAGGTGGGAGCCTCGACCACCTCATAGGGCAGGCCGATCAAGGACATAGCGGCTTCGACGGGTACGCCGCCCGAGCCCAGGGCGCTGAACAGGCGGTAGGCGGTCATCGTCGACTCCCGAATTATCCACACCCTACTCACAACATCTTGTGTGGGTGCGACGTCACGACCACTAGATGGCAGCCGTCGCTTTGATAGGGTGAGTCAACTTAGCGTCTGTTCGACGATTCTGCTCCGAGGCTCCGCATGTCCGCTCCGTCGTCGCTCATCCTGCCCGGCCTGATGACCCCCTCGGGCGGCTACAAGCCGTTCCGTTATCCGTGGGCCTATGACTTCTGGAAGAAGCAGCAGCAGGTCCACTGGATGCCGGAAGAGGTGCCGCTGGGCGAGGACCTCAAGGACTGGGCCGTCAAGCTGAACGACAAGGAACGGAACCTGCTGACGCAGATCTTCCGCTTCTTCACGCAGTCCGACGTCGAGGTGCAGGACAACTACATGGAGCGCTACGGTCGGGTGTTCAAACCGACCGAAGTGAAGATGATGCTGGCTTCGTTCGCGAACATGGAGACGATCCATATCGCGGCCTACGCCCTGCTGCTCGAGACGATCGGCATGCCCGAGACCGAGTTCTCGGCCTTCATGGAATACGAGGCCATGAAGAACAAGCATGACTACATGCAGACCTTCGGCGTCGACTCCAACGCCGACATCTGCCGCACGCTGGCGATGTTCGGCGGCTTCACCGAAGGGCTGCAGCTGTTCGCCTCGTTCGCGATGCTGATGAACTTTCCGCGCTTCAACAAGATGAAGGGCATGGGCCAGATCGTCTCGTGGTCGATCCGCGACGAGAGCCTGCACTGCGACGGCATCATCAAGCTGTACCATGCGTTCAACAAGGAAACGAACGCGGTCACCAAGTCGGTGGCCGACGACATCGTCGACTGCTGCAAGACCGTGGTGAAGATGGAGGACGCCTTCATCGACCTGGCCTTCGAGGCCGGCGACATCCAGGGCATGACCCCCGACGACATCAAGCAGTACATCCGCTTCATCGCCGACTGGCGCCTGCGCCAGCTGCAGCTGCCGGAAGTGTACGGCGTGAAGGAAAACCCGCTGCCGTGGCTGCAGTCGCTGCTGTCGGGCGTCGAGCACGCCAACTTCTTCGAGGCCCGCGCGACCGAGTATTCCAAGGCCGCGACCAAGGGTCAGTGGCACGGTTCGGAAGGCGTGTGGACCAGCTTCGACGAGATGATGAAGAAGCGCACGGACCTGACGCCGGCGGAATAAACCCTTTTACGAGGGGCGTACGGGAAGGGCGGGACCAGGCGGGAGCCGGGTCTCGCCCTTCGTCGTTTGGGCGGGGGGCGGAGTCAGTGCCGACGTCCTCGTCCTTCGACGGGCTCAGGATGAGGACGTGTGGCGACGGCGCTAGGCATCATCCCGAGCTTCAACAACACCTCATCCTGAGCTTGTCGAAGGACGAGGTGTTCGGCACTGCGCCAGACCGGGAAGCGCTTTCCAATCGCCACGGATCACCGCCTCTTTCTTTGCGCGGCTCCAGCCCTTCAGCTGCCGCTCAAACGCGATGGCGTCGGTGATGAACTGGAATTCGCCCGTCCAAGCGAGCTCGACGGGGCGGCGCTTGTAGGTGAAGGCCTTCGGGTCGAGGCCGGCATTGTGCTCGGCGACGCGGGTGTTGGGATCTGGGCCGCGATGCGAGCCGACGTAGTACATGCCGTCGGCGCAGCGCAGGATGTAGACCCAGGCTGATTGGACGTCATGCATCGCGGATGCTCCTGCTTCGCGATGATGCGCCTATAGATTGAGGTGGCGCAATCCGTGCCGAAACACCTCGTCCTTCGACAAGCTCAGGATGAGGTGTTTGGGATTCCGAGGGGGCTCACATCCTCACCTAAGCCTCACGGCCTCACTCTACATCTCACATCCTCATCCTGAGCTTGTCGAAGGACGAGGATGTCGGCAGTGCGCGGAAGTTCGTGACCCAGTCACGTCGGCGCTCTAGTTACCGCGCTAGAGCAAGGTACGGAGCTTCAGCATGACCAGCATCGCGGTGATCGGCCCGGGGGCCGTCGGCGGCACGGTGGCCGCCTGGCTGGCGCAGAACCCGGCGCATGACGTGACCGTCTGCGTGCGCACGCCGTTCCAGACCCTGGCGGTCGAGACGCCCGAGGGGCCGATCACGGCCAGCCCGCGCGTGGCGACCTCGCCGGAAGGCCTGACGCCGGTCGACTGGGTGCTCGTGGCGACCAAGACCTACGACACTGACGCGACCATGGCCTGGCTGGCGGCGCTAGCCGGGCCGCAAACCCGCGTGGCCATCCTGCGCAACGGAGTCGAGCACACCGTACCGTTCGCCGGCAAGGTCGCGGCGGAGAACCTGGTCCCGGCGGTGGTCGACATCCCAGCAGAGCGCTCGGCGCCCGGCCGGGTGCTGCAGCGGCGCAATGGCTGGATCAAGGTTCCGGCGGGCGCGGCCGGCGAGGGTTTTGCGGTCCTGTTCGCCTACACGCCGATCGAGATCGAGGTCGTCGAGGACTTCACCACCGAGGCCTGGAAAAAGCTTGCTTTGAACTGCGCCGGGGCGGTCAACGCCCTGGTCCTCAAGACCGCCATCGTCGCCCATGACGAGGGGGCCGCCGAGGTCATGCGGGCCCTGGTGCGAGAGTGCGTGGCGGTGGGCCGGGCCGAGGGGGCGGATCTCTCCGACGATCTGTCGGACGCGGTGATCGCCGGCTATCGCGGCCAGGCGCCGGAGTCGATGAATTCGCTGCACGCCGACCGCGCCGCCGGCCGGCCGATGGAGCTGGACGCCCGCAACGGCGTCATCGTCCGCAAGGGTGCGGCGCACGGGATCGAGACGCCCGCCAACGCCATGATCGTGGCGCTGCTGAACGCGGCCGCCTCCTAGAGGGAGGCGGCCGGGCTCGCTTACGGGCGGTCCTTCTTGGGGATCGCCTGGATCTGTTCCGGCGTCAGCTTGGTGATGGTCTTGGCGCGGATGGGCATGGCGAAGCCCATGCCGTCCGAGACCCGAAGGTCCAGGTCCATCGGGCTGCAGACGCTGTCGGTGCCGCGCACGATCGAGACCAGGTGATTGCCCGGCCAGGTCAGCTGGTTGGAGCCGTACGACAGGTCGACGCGATAGACCTCGCGGTTGCGGACCTTGAGATACAGGGTGTTCTTGTCCGGGGCGCTCCAACCGCGCCAGTCGGACAGGTAGAAGCACTGGCGAGGCGGCTTGGTCGCCTTGGCCGGGGCATCGCCTTGAGCCGCCGAAGCAGCCGTCGCGCCCAGGCCAGCGGCGATGGCGAGCCCGATCAGCGCGGTGCGCGTGACGTGGGTGAGCTTGCTCATGGCGTGGTCGTCCTAAAAGGTCCCTCGGCTCAAGAGATTGGGCTTCGGCGGGGCGAAGTCAAGTTTTTACTGTACATTTGAAACTGTACACGAAAAAGCCCGCTTCCGATGAGGGAAGCGGGCCGTCTCTGAGAGCGTTCCGGAGAGTGCTTTAGGCTTTCGCGGGCTCGGCCTCGTCGGGGACGATATCGTCCAGCTCGCCCTCCCACTTGGCGACCACGGCGGCGGCGACGCTGTTGCCGACGACGTTGGTGGCGCTGCGGCCCATGTCCAGCAGGTGGTCGACGCCCAGGACCAGGGCGATCCAGGCGTCGGGCATGCCGAAGTGGGTCAGGGTGGCCATGATCACCACCAGCGAGGCGCGCGGGATGCCGGCGATGCCCTTGGAGGTCACCATCAGCAGGGCCAGCATGAAGATCTGCTGCTGGATCGACAGGTGCACGCCGTGCGCCTGCAGGATGAACATGGTGGCGAACGTGCAGTACAGCATCGAGCCGTCGAGATTGAACGAGTAGCCCAGCGGCAGCACGAACGAGACGATGCGGCGGCGCACGCCGATCTTGGGCAGGCCGTCCAGGATGCGCGGATAGGCGGCTTCCGACGAGGCGGTCGAGAAGGCCAGTAGGGCCGGGTCGCGGATCACGCCGAACAGCGGGATCACCCGCTTGCCGATCACCAGGAAGGCGGCGACGAACAGCAGCGCCCACAGCACGCCCATGGTGGCGTAGAAGCCCAGCACGAACTTGCCATAGACCACCAGCATCGAGATGCCTTGGGTGGCGATGGACGAGGCCAGGGCGCAGAAGATGGCCAGCGGGGCCAGCTTCATCACGAAGCTGGTGACCTTCAGCATGATCTGGGCGCCTTGCTCGGCCAGCTCCATGATCTGCGGCGCCTTGTTGTCCAGCGAGGCGACGGCCGTGCCGACGAACAGGCTGAACACCACGATCTGCAGGATCTCGTTCTTGGCCAGGGCGTCGAAGATCGACGTCGGCACCAGGTGGACGATGAAGGTCTGCAGGGTGAAGCCTTCAGTCGAGGCCGCCGGCGGGGCCGCCGTCGAGGCGGCGTCGGTCAGGACGAGGCCCGCGCCCGGCTGCAGGATGTGGACCATCAGCAGGCCCAGCAGCAGCGACACGGCCGAGGCGGTGATGAACCAGCCCATGGTCTTGACGCCGATGCGGCCGACCGAGGCGGCATCCTCCATGTGGGCGATGCCGGCGATCAGGGTGGTCAGCACCAGCGGCGCGATGATCATCTTGATCAGGCGCAGGAACAGGTCGGTGCCCAGCTTGAACCACTTGGAGGCCTCGGCGGCCTGCGCGGGGTCCAGAAACTGGTTGCAGGCCCAGCCCGTGGCGACGCCCAGGACCATGGCCCCGACGATCATGAACGCGAAGCGTTTATTCATTCAGTCCCCCTGGCGCCTCTATTGGGCGTCGACGGCATGTTCTGGTTTCCGAAAGGAACGACGCACGAGAACGCCCGCGCCGCCATCCGCTCCTTCCTTGAGCATTTCCGCCCTTGTGGCCGACGAACGCGGGTTCGTCCATGCCCTAGAGGCGGTCAGGCCCTGTCTCCGGCGCGCCAAGCCGAAGAAATGGGCTCATCCTGAAGACGGAAGCGCGCGCGGCTTCCTCATCGTCGGTAAGTAATAAATCATTCCCATTTGGCCGGGCCGGCGTCTCGCCAACGTCGCAAAACGTCGCTATAAGGACCCATGTCAAACCAAGAAAAAGCAATCGCCGTCGTTGAACGGCTCAATGACGAATACGAACGCGCCGTCGACGCTCTCCGGACCGCCCTGCGCGCCTATCTCGAAAACGGAACCCGGCCCGACCCGCAAGCGCGGTTCGACGGTACGTTCGCCTATCCCGAGCTGCGCCTGACCTACGACCCCGAGGCCCTGCCGCCCAAGCTGGCCCGTTCGTACGCCCGCGTTAGCCGCCCCGGCGTCTATTCCACGACCGTGACCAAGCCGGCCCAGTTCAAGGACTATCTGGTCGAGCAACTGACCCTCCTGATGGACGACTTCGAGGTCGAGATCGAGGTCGAGCGCTCGCGTCAGGAGATCCCGTATCCCTACGTTCTGGACGCCACCATCGACCTGAACCAGGCCGACGTGCGCAGCGAAGACATCGCCCGCTTCTTCCCGACCACGGACCTGGCCTTCATCGGCGACGAGATCGCCGACGGGGTGTGGGACCCGACCCTGGAGGAGACGCGTCCGCTGTCGCTGTTCGACGGCCTGCGCACCGACTTCTCGCTGGCCCGTCTCAAGCACTACACCGGCACGCCGGCCGAGGACGTGCAGCAGTTCATCCTGTTCACGAACTACAACCGCTATGTCGACGAGTTCGTGCGCTGGAGCATCGAGCAGCTGCAGCAGCCCGACAGCCCCTACACGGCCCTGTCGTGCGCGGGCGGCCTGACCATCACCGCCAACACGGTCAATCCGGAACTGGCGGTGGCGGAGTCGACCTGGCGCAAGCACCAGATGCCGGCCTACCACCTGATGGCCCCGGGCGGCGCGGGTGTGACGCTGCTGAACATCGGCGTCGGCCCGTCCAACGCCAAGACCATCTGCGACCACCTGGCGGTGCTGCGCCCGCAGGCCTGGCTGATGATCGGCCACTGCGGCGGCCTGCGCGACACCCAGACCATCGGCGACTACGTCCTGGCCCATGCCTATCTGCGCGACGACCACGTGCTGGACGCCGTGCTGCCGCCGGAAATCCCGGTGCCCTCGATCGCCGAGGTCCAGCGGGCGCTCTACGACGCCTCCAAGGCGATCAGCGGCGACAGCGGCGACCAGCTGAAGAAGCGCCTGCGCACCGGCACCGTCGTCACCACCGACGACCGCAACTGGGAACTGCGCCACAGCCTCTCGGCCCTGCGCTTCAACCAGAGCCGCGCCGTGGCCATCGACATGGAGTCGGCGACCATCTCGGCCCAGGGCTATCGTTTCCGGGTGCCGTACGGGACGCTGCTGTGCGTGTCGGACAAGCCGCTGCACGGCGAGATCAAGCTGCCGGGGCAGGCGAATGCGTTCTATGAGCGGGCGATCAGCCAGCACCTGCAGATTGGGATCATGGCCTGCAAGCTGTTGCACGCCGAGGGGCCGAACCTGCACTCGCGGAAGCTTAGGGCGTTCGACGAGCCGCCGTTCCGGTAGGCTCGGCGATAGATGCTCCCCCGCGATGCGGGGGAGCTGTCGCGGAGCGACTGAGGGGGCTAACTGGATCGAGGCCGTGCTGGCCCCCTCCGGCCCTCTGGGCCACCTCCCCCGCATCGCGGGGGAGGATCTATTGGCCTACGCCTCCTCCGCCCAAGCCTTGATCAGCTGATGCGCGATCGCCAGCGGCGGCGGCGCGAACACCCCCTCCAGCTCGCCCTTGATCAGCTGCTGGGCCTCTTCCTTGGTAAACCAGCGCACCTCTTCCAGCTCGGTCTGGTCCGGCGCGGCGTCGGCGTTTTCGACATCCGCCATCAAGCCCATCATCAGCGAGCCCGGCCACGGCCAGGGCTGGCTGGAATGGTAGCGCACGGCCGTCGCCTTCAGCCCCGCCTCTTCCTGCAGCTCGCGGGCGCAGGCTTCCTCGATGGTCTCGCCGGGCTCGATGAAGCCGGCCAGGGCCGAGAACATGCCGGCTGGCCAAGCTGCCTGACGGCCCAGCAGGCACTTGCCCTCGTGCAGAGCCAGCATGATCGCTACCGGGTCGGTGCGCGGGAAGTGTTCGGTCTCGCAGGCCGTGCAGATCCGCTTCCAGCCGCCGTCGCTGACCTCGGTCTTCTGGCCGCAGGCGCTGCACCAGCGGTGGCGACGGCGCCATTCGAACATCGACTTGGCGGTGGCCAGGATGCCGGCGTCGGCCGGCGGCATGGTCGAGGCCGCGCCGCGCAGCTCCTCAAAGCGCCCCAGGCCCTTCAGCGGACCCTCGGCGGGATCGGCCGCGCCCTCGACGTCGACGGCGAAGACCGCGATGTCCTTCCACAGGCCCATATACAGCAGGCGCTCATTGCCGCCCGCCAGGTCTTGGGCCAGGTCCGCGCGCAGATAGGCGATCTGGACGCCGGTCGGCTGACCGTCTTCGCCCAGGACGTCCTCGACCAGCGGCTTGCCGTTCCACAGCGCCACGGCCAGGGATTCGGCGTCGGTCAGCTTTTCAGCCAGCCAAGCCTCGTCGCCGCGACGCTCGCTGTCGCGGTTCAACGGGTTGCCGGCGAAGGTGTTGGTGATGATCGAAAGAGGCATTTGTCGTCTCTAGCGCGAGTATGAACGCTCGTCACGACGTCGCAGATGCGTCATGCGTCTTGCATCCGCCGCAATGACCCGCGATATAGGCCTCGGAGATCGGCGCGGACGGAAGCCTCGCCAACCTGGTCAGGGCCGAGAGGCAGCAGCCACAACGAGATCACCTCTGGGTCGCTGTCCGGTCTCCACCTTCCCCTAAATTCTGTCAGTAGATGCACGCTCAAGCGGGCGTGAGGCTTTTGCTGCGCCCTTCGCGCCACTACACTCGGACTCATGGCCGACCACGACGACCTCACGAACGATTCCGCGCCGCCGTGGGACGAAGCGCCCGCTGAACGCGACGAGAACACCGCCGACATCTTCGGTGAGACGCCCGCGCCGGCGGCCCGTGAAGAGTCGCGCCCCGTCGTCGAGTCTCCGCCCGAGGGCAAGGAAGGCGACGCCTATACGGTGCTGGCGCGGAAATACCGCCCGCGCACCTTCGAGGACCTGATCGGCCAGGAGGCCATGGTCCGCACCCTGGCCAACGCCTTCTCGACGGGGCGTATCGCCCACGCCTTCATGCTCACCGGCGTGCGGGGCGTCGGCAAGACCACGACCGCGCGCCTGCTGGCCCGCGCCCTGAACTACGAGACCGACACCGTCAAAGGCCCGTCCGTCGACCTGACCACCGAAGGCTACCACTGCCGCGCCATCATCGAGGGCCGGCACATGGACGTGCTGGAACTGGACGCCGCGTCGCGCACCAAGGTCGACGAGATGCGCGAGCTGCTGGACGGGGTGCGCTACGCCCCGGTCGAGGCGCGCTACAAGGTCTACATCATCGACGAAGTGCACATGCTGTCGACGGCGGCGTTCAACGCCCTGCTGAAGACGCTGGAAGAGCCGCCGCCGCACGCCAAGTTCATCTTCGCCACCACCGAGATCCGCAAGGTCCCGGTGACGATCCTGTCGCGCACCCAGCGCTTCGACCTGCGCCGGGTCGAGCCGGACGTGCTGGTCAAGCACTTCGACAAGATCTCGGCCAAGGAAGGCGCGCGGATCGAGACCGACGCCCTGGCCCTGATCGCCCGCGCGGCCGAGGGTTCGGTGCGCGACGGCCTGTCGCTGCTGGACCAGGCGATCGTCCAGACCGATCGTGGGGCCACGGTCACCTCGGCCGTCGTGCGCGACATGCTGGGCCTGGCCGATCGCGGCCAGACCATCGCCCTGTTCGAAAACGTCATGGGCGGCAAGACCAAGGACGCGCTGGAAGGCTTCCGCGCCCTGTGGGGCTTCGGGGCCGACCCGTCGGTGGTCATGCTCGATGTCCTCGACCACTGCCACAGCTCGGCGGTGTCCAAGGCCCTGGGGCCGGACGCCCTGTCGATGCCCAAGGAGCAGGCCGCCCGCCTGGCCGCCATCGGGGCGCACACCTCGGCCGGCACGCTGTCGCGCCTGTGGCAGATGCTGCTGAAGGCCCATGAGGAGGTGCGCCGCGCGCCCGACGCCATGGCCGCGGCCGAGATGGCCCTGATCCGCCTGTGCTACGCCGCCGATCTGCCAGGGCCTGAAGAGGCGCTGAAGGCCCTGCGCGACGGTTCGCCGATCGGCGGCGGCGGTCCGGGCGGTGGTGTCTCGGTCGGCGGCGGCGGCGGCGGTGGTGGCGGTGCGGTCTCGGCCCATGCGCCGATGACCATGGCCGCGCCGGGCGCCCAGGCCATGCCGGTGGTCGCCTCGTTCGACGACGTCATGGCCCTGATCGCCGCCAAGCGCGACATCGGCCTGCGTCTGGACGCCGAGCAATATATCCGTCCGATCAGCTTCCGGCCCGGCGCCATCACCTTCGAGGCCGCCCCCGGCGCGCCCGGCAACCTGGCCGGCCGTCTGGTCCGCTTCCTGAAGGAAGCCACCGGCCAGCCCTGGCTGGTCGCGGCCGAAGGCGGCGGCGGGGCCGAGAGCCTGATGGAGCGCCAGAAGCGCGAAGAGCGCGAGCAGATGGAGGAGATCAAGAAGGATCCCTTCGTCGCCTCGGTGCTGTCGGCCTTCCCCGGCGCCGAGATCATCGAGATCCGCAAGCTGCTCACGCCGGAAACCCCGCCGCTCGAGCCGGACGAGGAAGAGGGCTGAGGCCCGCGATTTTGAAGTTGGAGTTCTAGGATGAAAGACCTCGGCGGCCTGATGAAGCAGGCCCAGGCCATGCAGCAGAAACTGGCCGACGCGCAGGCGCAGCTGGCCGTCAGCACGGTTGACGGCACCTCGGGCGGCGGCATGGTCACCGTCACCCTGATGGGCACGGGCGAGCTGGTGCGCGTGCTGATGGACGAAAGCCTGGTCCAGCCGGGTGAGGGCGAGGTCATCGCCGACCTGATCATCGCCGCCCACGCCGACGCCAAGAAGAAGCTGGACGCCAAGCAGGCCCAGATGATGCAGGACGCCGCCGGCCCGATGGCGGGCCTAATGGGCGGCATGCCCGGGATGAAGTTCTAAAAACTTGGGAGCCTCCGCCGGACCCGAGATCGAACGCCTGATCGCCCTGCTGTCAAAGCTGCCGGGGCTGGGACCGCGTTCGGGCCGGCGGGCGGCTCTGGCCCTGCTGAAGAAGCGCGACACGCTGCTGGCGCCCTTGGCGCTGGCCATGGCCGAGGCTCAGGCCAAGGTGCGCACCTGCGGGACCTGCGGTTCGCTGGACGTCACCGATCCCTGCTCGATCTGCGCCGACGGTTCGCGCGACCGGCGCCTGCTGTGCGTGGTCGAGGAGGTCGGGTCGGTCTGGGCCATGGAGCGCGGCGGCTCGTTCCGGGGGCGCTACCACGTGCTGGGCGGCTTGTTGTCGGCGCTCGATGGTGTCGGTCCCGAAGCCCTGCGCATCGGCGAGTTGGCGGCCCGCGTGGCTGACGGCGAGGTGGCCGAGGTGATCCTGGCCCTGCCGGCCACGGTCGACGGGCAGACGACCGCCCACTACATCGCCGACCGCCTGGCGCGGACCAATGTGCCGGTGACCATGCTGGCGCGCGGGGTGCCGGTCGGCGGCGACCTCGACTGGCTGGACGACGGCACCATCGCCCAGGCCCTACGCGCCCGGCGGCCGGCCTAGGCGGGGCCGTCCCCGCCCTTCGACAGGCTCAGGGTGAGGACTACTTTTGAAGCCGTATCAGTAGAAAACCTCATCCTGAGCTTGTCGAAGGACGAGGTTTTCGGCTCCTCAGTCGGAGACCGGTTTGGCCAACACCTTCGCCAAGGCCTCAAGGTCCAGCTCTGGGCTTTTGCGCCGCGACAGGTCCAGCGTCCGGCGGCCCAGTTTCAGATAAAGATCGAACAGCGCTGGATCACGGGCGGCGATCGCCTCGGCCTGCGCCTTCACCGTCGTGGCGTCGCCGCGCGCGATCGGGCCGGTCAGGGCCTGGACGGGGCCGCGCTCCAGGATCGCGCCCAGGGCGTCGCGCAGGATGGGCGCGAGGATCCGCAGGCTGTCGGCCTGGCCGATCCCTGCCGCCGCGTGAGCGTCCAGCGCCGCCTGCACCAGCGTCGTCAGGTAGTTCGACGCGAACACCGCGCCTGCATGATAGAGCCGCCGGTCGACGCTGGGCTCGAGGACCACCGGCTCGCCGCCGATCGCCCGCACGGCCGGGGCCAGGACGTCCAGCGCCGCCGGATCACCCTGCAGGGTGCAGACCACGCCCTCGAAGGTGGCGACCTCGCGGGCCGGGTCGGCGAAGGCCTTGACCGGATGCAGCGCCGCGAGGGCCGCGCCGCGCAACGGCGCCAGAGGCCCGAGGTCGCGAGCGCCGCTGCAATGGAAGACGACCAGCCCCGTCGGATCGACCTTCTCCGCCAGCCGTGTCGCGACAGCCTCGATGGCCTCGTCGCGGACCGACAACATCACCGCGTCGCCGGGGCTAGGGGAGAAGGCCTCGAGATCCATAACCTCGCCGCCGCCGATGAAGGCCCGGCCCGCCTGCGCGCTCTCCGGCGTGCGCGCCGCGATCCCGGCGATCTCGAACGCGCCGTGGTCATGGAACAGCCGGCCCAGGGTCTTGCCGACCGCGCCCGGTCCGATGATCCAAAGTCGGGCCATGCTGGCGCTCCTTGCGACGAGGCCGAGCATCTAGACCCTCGTCGCGTCCAGATCGAGAGCCGCCCGCTGACAGCGCCGCTTGGTCATGCCAAGCTTGGCGTACTCGCGTTCGGCGAACCGCCGCCGCGCCAGGAATGAGGGACTGATTTCATGAGCACGCCCGAAGACAAGGCTCCGGAAGCCGAAACCGAAGCGCCGCACCCGGCCAAGGTCGGCGTGGTGGACAAGGGCCACAACGTCACCGGTTTCGCCGGCGAGCCGATCAACGGCATGATCGCCGATCTCGCCGACGGCGACGACTGACAAGATACGGGCGGCGGCCTTTAAGCCGCCGCCGACTCCCGGTAAGAACGGAGCATGAACTTCTCCGATCCGTTCCTGATCCTGGCCATCGTCTTTGCTCTGGCCGCTGCCGCCTGCGCCCTGTGGGCGCTCACCGCGCAGAAGCGGGCTGCCAAGGCCGAGGCCGATGTCTGGAGACTGCAGGAGCGCGAACGCCTGCTGGAAGACCAGACCGCCACCCAGATCGAACTGATCAAGGCCCAGGCCGCCCAGAGCGCCAACGCCATCGCCGAGCAGCTGATCCGGCGCGCCGACGAGAACGCCAAGAGCCGTGACAACCTGGCCCAGGCCCGCCTCGAGGCCCAGCTGAAGCCCGTGGCCGAGACCCTGGCCAAGTTCGAGGCCCAGGTCACCGCCGTCGAGAAGTCGCGCGCCGAAGAGACCGGCGGCCTGAAAGCCCAGATCGCCGCCCTGCTGGAGGCCTCGACCGCCACCCAGGCCGAAGCGCGCAAGCTGTCGGCGGCCCTGCGTCGCGGGGCTGGCGTGCAGGGGCGCTGGGGCGAGCAGACTCTGAGGAACGTGCTCGAGGCCGCCGGCCTCAACAGCCGCTTCGACTTCCAGGAGCAATTCAGCGTCGACAGCGAGGAAGGCCGCCGCCGGCCCGACGTCAAGGTCACCCTGCCGGGCGGCGGGGTGTTCGTGATCGACGCCAAGTGCTCGCTGAACGCCTTCCTTGAGTCGCAGGAAGCGACCGACGATGTGCTGCGCGAGGCGGCCATGGTCCGCCACGCCCAGAGCGTGCGCAGCCACATGCAGGGCCTGTCGTCCAAGGCCTATTGGGATCAGTTCGCGGGCGAGGGCTCGCCCGACTTCGTGGCGATGTTCGTGCCGGGCGACGGCTTCCTGGCCGCCGCGCTTGACCGCTTGCCCGAGCTGATGGCCGAGGCCATGGACCGCCGCGTGGTGCTGGTGACGCCGACGACCCTGTTCGCGCTCTGCAAGGCCGTCGCCTATGGCTGGCGCGCCGAGGACCAGGCCAAGAACGCCGCCCGTATCGTCGAGGTTGGCCGCGAGCTCTACAAGCGCGTCTCGGTCATGGGCGCCCACGCCGGGGCCATGGGCAAGGCGCTGGAGAGCGCGGTGGGCAAGTACAACCAGTTCGTCGGCTCGCTGGAGAGCCAGGTCCTGACCCAGGCCCGCCGCTTCGAGGACCTGTCGGTCGACCACGAAGGCAAGAAGATCGACGAGCCGGCAGCCATCGAACAGGGGGTGCGGCCTCTCACGAAGTTGAGCGGGGCGGGACAATCTCCCACCTTGACGCTCGGAAATGAGACGCCTACCTGATCAGCGTTATGGCCATCCGTCGCATCCTCACCGTCGATAACGCCGCCGATCTGGCGACGCTGAAGAAGATCTCCACGCCCGTGGAGGCCGTCACCGATGAGCTGCGAGCGTTGATGGATGACATGCTGGAGACCATGTACGACGCCCCCGGCATCGGCCTGGCCGCCGTGCAGATCGGCGAGCCCGTGCGCGTCATCACCATGGACCTGGCCCGCGAGGGCGAGGAGCCGGCGCCGCGCTACTTCGTCAATCCCGAGATCCTGTCCAGCTCGGAAGACACCCTCGGCTACGAGGAAGGCTGCCTGTCGGTGCCGGAATATTTCGACGAGGTCGAGCGTCCGTCGAAGGTCACCATCCGCTACCTGAACTATCAGGGCGAGACGGTCGTCGAGGAAGCCGAGGGCCTGTTCGCCGTCTGCATCCAGCACGAGATGGACCACCTGGAAGGCGTGCTGTTCATCGACCACCTGTCGCGCCTGCGCCGCGACCGCGCCATCACCAAGGTCAAGAAGGCCCGCCGCGCGGCCTAAGCCGCCAGGGCCTGCCTCGCCAGCGCATTGATCTGAAGGTCGATCTCGGCTCCGCGCTGATCGTCGTCGCCGATGAACCAGGCCGCTGACAGGCCTGTCCAAGCCACGATCCATGCAAGGATGCGGGTCGCTTCGACGCCCGTTTCTTCGGTCACGATCTTCAGTCGCGCTTCAAACCGTCCGGGCAGCGTGGCCACGGGCTGGGTCGGGTCGCCCAGGTCCGGATTGGTGAAGATGTTGGCGAAGTCGAAGGCGCGCTCGCCGACCAGGCCGTGCGGATCGATGGCCAGCCAGCCGCGCTCCCCGAAGTCCAGCACGTTGTCGTGGTGCAGGTCGCCGTGTAGCGAGCGGATGTCGCGCTGGTCGGCTAGCAGGACGCGAGCCTGTTCGGCGGCGGGCGCGAGCGCCGGATGGCTCGGCGCCAGGTCGAAGAGCGGCTGGAACCAGCGGTCTAGAGGGTTCAGCTCGGGCAGAGATCCCGATCTCGGCGCATGCAGTCGCGCGGCGGTCCGGCAGAGGATGCGGCAGGCCTCGTCGTCCTGACCCGACCGCGCCATTTCCGCCAAGCTGCGCTGGCCGAGGGCGCGCTCCAGGAGCAACGCGCCCTCCGAGGCGGCGATGACCTTCGCCGCGCCTTGGCCGCCCCACCAGGCCATCAGCCGATAACCGGCCTGCTCGTCAGGGATCCGCGCGACCTTGAGCATCGCCGCTTCGGATCCTCGGCGGACAGGCAGCACCCAGCTGGAATGGGTCGTGATGAGTGCGCCGTCGGGGAGCAGGGTCCAGTCACGGAGATAGGGCGTGACCTCGGGTGGAATTGTCATGCCCCGTACTTGAGAAGGGCGGGCCGAAGGCGCAAGCGCCTCAAGCCGCCCGCGCCTGACCACGCTCCGCCGCCAACGTCTCGACCAGCGCGTCAACCGCCGTCTCCGCCTGCGCCAGTGAGGCCGCCAGGCGATCGTCCTGGAACTCGTCATACTCCACGGCGACCGTGCGCAGGTCGGTGATCCCCAGATAGGCCAGGGGCTTGGCCAGGCTGGGCGTGACCAGCTCCAGGTCGGCGACCCGTCCGCCGGCGTCGTAGCCGTAGTCGCCGCGCGCGGTCAGGACGACCAGGGTCTTGCCGTGGTCGGCCAGCATCGGCCAGTAGGGCTCGCCCTCGCGCGACCGGTCGAAGCCGAAGGTCAGGCCCACGCGGACGATGTTGTCGATCCAGGCCTTGAGCGGGGCCGGCGGGCCGAAATTGTACATCGGCGCGCCGATGACGATGACGTCGGCGGCCTTCAGCTCGGCGACCAGGGTGTCGCTTTCGGAGAGGACTTCACGCATCCAGGGTTCGCGGGCGGCCTCCGGCGTGAAGGCGGCGTGGATCCAGTCGCCGCTGACCGGGCGCGGCGGACGCAACCCGACGTCGCGGTGGCGGATCTCGTCGTCCGGCCGCAGTTGGCTCCAGCGCTGGACGAAGCGATGGGTCAGGCGGCGGGTGTGCGAGCCGTGGCGGCTCTCGCCCGAGCGGCCCGAACGGGCGCTGGCGTCGATCTGCAGGACGGTGGTCATGAGCGTCTCCGAGGTGATGAAGGGTCATCCGTGGAGAGCGTTCTGCGCGCGTGACGGCGCGCTGACGAACGCGTAATCATCAGGCCATGGATGAGATCAATTCATCTTTCTCGCGCCGCCGCCTGCCGCTGGGCGCCCTGCGCGCCTTCGAAGCGGCCGCCCGGCTGGAGAGTTTCCGCCTGGCCGCCGACGAGCTGGCCGTGACCCCAACGGCGATCAGCCACCGCATCCGCGAGCTGGAGGAGACGCTGGGCCTGAAGCTGTTCGACCGCCAGGTGCGGCGGGTCAGCCTGACCGTCGCCGGCCAGCGTCTGTTCCCGGTGCTGCGCGACGGCTTCGACGCCTTCGCCGAGGCGCTGCGGACCCTGTGCCCGGAGGAGGGCGAGACCGTCGTCACTCTGTCGGCCCTGGTTGGCTTCACCGCCCGTCTGCTGCTGCCGCGCATGGCCGCGTTCCGCACCGCCCACCCCAACGTCCAGCTGCGGCTGCACGCCTCCGACGATACGGTGGATCTGCGCTCGGGCGCGGCGGACATCGCCATCCGCTACGGCTATGGCCCGTTCCCAGGCCTCAAGGCCGAGCCTTTGTTCGTCGAGACCTTCGCGCCGGTGTTCAGCCCCAACCTGGCCCTGGGCTCGCCCGAGGACCTGCGCGGCCAGCCGCTGCTGCATTGCGAGTGGCGACACCCGGCGGCGGACACCCCGACCTGGGCGCGCTGGGCGCAGGTGGCGGGGCTGGCGGACCTGGATGCGACCCCGCGCCTGGTGTTCACCGACGACAGCCACGCCTACCAGGCGGCGGTCGGCGGCCTGGGCGTGGCCATGGGCAGCCTCAGCCTGGTGCGCGACGAGCTGGAGACGGGCCTGCTGGTCCAGCCGTTCGGCCCGGTGATCGAAGGGCGTCCCTACCATCTGCTGCGGCTGCCAACGGCCTCGCGGGCGGTGATGGCGGTGCATGACTGGCTGCTGGCGGTGCTGAGGCCCTAGGCCCCGACGAACTGCACGAACGAGATGCGGTTGCCGTCCGGATCGCGGATCTGGAAGTCCAGGCCGCCCCACGGCTGCTGCACCAGTGGCTGGACGAGGTCCGCGCCGGCCGTTTCGAACTCAGCGAACAGCGCCCGCACGTCCTCGACCTGGATGGTCGCCAGGATCAGCGACTCCTCGTGCGCCGCCAGCGCGGCGAAATTGGGCTCATCGACATGGCGCAGGTGCAGGCAGACGCCGTCGCGGCTGACCGCTCCGTAGAACACCGGCTGGCCGTGCAGGAAGTCGACCGTGAAGCCCAGGCGCTTGGCGTAGAACCCCGCCGCCGCCTCGACGTCGCGGGCGAACAAGATCGGCGTGATGCTGGTCAGGCGCGGGCTCATCGCTTGCGGCCCTGGTCGGTCTCGTACGGTGTCCCGTCGCGGTGGCGATAGATATCCTCACCGTCGCGCAGGACGAGGTCGATATCGGGATAGTCACAGCCGTCGATGTCCGGCCGCCGTGAGCCGATCTCCAGCAGCAGTACGTCCCTGTCGGAGCGGTTCTGGAAGTGGTGGCCGTTGGCGACGCCGGCCTTGAAGCCCGCGCAGTCGCCGGCGCGCAGCACCGTCTCGCCGTCGTTTTCAACCAGCACCACCTCGCCCTGGACCACCCAGGTGAACTCGTCCTCGGCCGTGTGCCAGTGGCGCTGGCTGGACCAGACGCCGGGCTCCAGCCGCAGCAGGTTCACCCCGAATTGGTCCAGGCCCACCGCGTCGCCCAGCTTGGTGCGATGGCGGCGCAGGCAGGGTTTATCGAACGGCGCCGGATAGGCCGTGCCGACGCGGGTCGGGGCCGTGGTCAGGTCGATCTTGGGCAAGGGCGTGTCCTCCGCCCGCGCAGTTAAGCACGGCTTCCGCCCGCCTCAACCGACCCGCTGCACCTTGGCGTTCCGTTTCCACTCGGGACGGGTCATGCCGACGAAGGCCTTGCCCGGATCGGCGCCGTTGCGGACCAGCAGGTCGTAAAGACTGTTGGCGGAGGTTATGGCCGCCAGACCCTCGCGCGTGAAGGTCTTGGTCTTGTTGCCCGGCTTGCCGTCCTTGTCCTCGTCGCCCCAGATGTTCTGCGACAGCAGCGGGTTGGTCAGGGCCTGGGAGAAGGCGTCGATGGCCACCATGCGCAGGATCAGCGGCGGCAGCGGCGAGTTGGCCGCCGTGTCCTCGGCGAACAGGCCGACATAGAGCTCGACCTTGTCGACATGGCCGTACTGCGCGCGCAGCTGGTCGGCGACGCCGGGGCGGGTGCTGATCTCCTCGAAGGTCGTCACGGCCTTCATGCCGTTGGCCACCCGATAGGCGTTGTAGGAGTCGATCTGGTTCGAGCGCGCCTGCCGGATCGCCCGCACCTCGACGTCGTGCAGATAGTCGGCGGTGTTGTGCGCGCCCAGCAGCGCCGCGGGCTGGGCGCTCATCCAGACATAGGCGTTGGCCAGGCCGTGGGCGGTCAGCTGGTCGCCGCCGAACTGCAGATCCCGGGTCTTGAACGGCTGCCCTGCCCAGGTGATGTCTTCGGAGACCAGCGAGTGCCAGCGATACAGCAGGCTGAACTCGGCGGTGATCCAGTTGGGCTTGTTCCACGGCCGCTTCCAGCCGTCGTTGGGATAGGCCAGCAGGCGGATGCGCGAGGGCGAGATGTGGTTGATGTACTCCTCGACCACCAGCTTGATGTAGAGGACGATCACCACGTTGCGGGCGGTCTCGAACACCCGGTCGTCGTTCCAGTCGGGATTGGCCGCCGAGATCACCCTGGCCAGCCGGTTGTGCTCGCGCAGGAAGAGGGTCCCCATCATCATCGTGCCGACCGTCGAGTTGGCGCGATCGCCGCCCAGGGCGAAGAGTTGACGCTTGATGTCGAGCGGCGTCGCCTTGCGCTCGGGCGTGCCTTTCTCGAGGTCGGCCGGAATGTCCTTGTCCAGGACGCCCAGCGGCGGATCCAGGTCGACGAAATCCTTCAGCACCACGCCATTCGCGTCATAGAGCGACGGCGGATATTCCTCGCCCTTGATCGTCTGCGACCTCAGTCGGCCGCGCTGGTCAGGCGACTTCAGGCGCAGGGCGTTGGTCTGGGTCTCGGTGCGGCCATACAGCGTGCAGAGGTCGATCTCGTGGTTGGAGGTGTTGCGGGCGCGATCCTCCTTGGTGGCCGACACCATGGTGCGGATGAAGCCGTCCGTCAGGTACTGGGCGAAGGCCGGGAACAGCATGGTCGACTTGGCGCAGTAGACCTGGGGCTTGCCCGCCGCCCGCGCGAACAGGCCGGCGGTGACGTCCTCGGCGGGAAACGGGCCCAGGTCCTTCGCCGGCAGCTGGCGGGCGCTGTAGGTGCGGTCGGTGAGGCCCGCCCAGCTGATGTAGGGGGTCTTGGTGCTCCAAGGATGCGGGCGGGGCCGGGTCTCGGCGACGATGCCGTTGATCAGCAGGCCGCTGATCCAGCGGTGAAAGGCGGGCCAGACCGTGGTCAGCCAGGCTACGACCGGCTCCAACGCCGCGATCAACCACGCCAGCATGTTGAACTCCCCCAAGGTCGATTGAATTTCCGAACGGTACAGCTTTTGCGGGAATTGTCGAAGGATCAAGTTTGCGTCGCCTCGGCGCCGGGCCTAAAGGCATGGCCATGACCGAAGCCGCCCTCATTGACCCCGTCGCGCTTGCCCAGGCCCTGATCCGCCGTCCGTCGGTGACCCCGGCCGATGCCGGCGCGATGGACACGTTGCAGCGCCAGCTGGAAGCCCTGGGCTTTGCCTGCCGCCGCATGAAGTTCGGTGAGATCGAGAACCTCTACGCCCGGCGCGGCACGGCGCGGCCGAACCTGTGCTTCGCGGGCCATACCGACGTTGTGCCGGTGGGCGATGACGCCGCCTGGACCGCCGGGCCGTTCGAGGCCGAGATCAAGGACGGGGTGCTGTACGGCCGGGGCGCGGTCGACATGAAGTCGGCCATCGCCGCCTTCGTCGCCGCCGTCGCCAAGATCCCCGAGCATGCCGGCTCGATCAGCTTCCTGATCACCGGCGACGAGGAGGGCGTGGCCGAGGACGGCACCGTCAAGGTCGTCGAGGCCCTGGCCGCCGAGGGCGAGATCATCGACCACTGCATCGTCGGCGAGCCGACCAGCGCCAACCTGCTGGGCGACATGGTCAAGATCGGCCGGCGCGGCAGCATCAACGCCTGGATCGCGGTCGACGGCAAGCAGGGCCACGTGGCCTATCCGCACCGCGCGGCCAATCCGATCCCGGTGCTGGTCGACATCCTCTCGCGCCTGCAGAGCCGGATCCTGGACGACGGCTATACCGGCTTCCAGCCGTCGAACCTGGAGGTGACGACGGTCGATGTCGGCAACACCGCCACCAACGTCATTCCCGCTTCGGCCAAGGCCCGGGTGAACATCCGCTTCAACCCGGCCCACAAGGGCCACGAGCTGGCCAGCTGGATCGAGCAGGAGTGCCGCGAGGCCGCCGAAGGCTTCTCGGGCCGTGTCGAGGCGCTGTGCAAGATCAGCGGCGAGGCCTTCCTGACGGAGCCCGGCGCCTTCACCGACGTGATCGTGGCCGCCGTGGGCGACGCCACCGGCCGCGTGCCGGAGCTATCGACCACCGGCGGCACCAGCGACGCTCGTTTCATCCGCGCCCTGTGCCCGGTGGTCGAGTTCGGCCTGGTCGGCTCGACCATGCACCAGGTCGACGAGCGTGTGCCGGTCGAGGAGATCCGTTATCTGGCCGACGCCTATGAGGCGCTGATCAACCGCTACTTCGCGGCGTTCGCGTAAAGGGCGGGGCGTCGGGCATGAAGGCGCTCTCGATCCCCGACGTGCTGGCCGAGGTGGCGGTGCTGGTGAAACCGCACTTCGGCAAGGGGCGTACGGCTGACTACATTCCGGAGCTGGCCGACGTGCCGGGGACCAAGTTCGGCATGGCCGTGCGCACGGTCGATGGCGGCGAGCACGTGATCGGCGACGCCGACGAAGGTTTTTCGGTTCAGAGCATCACCAAGGTCTTCGCCCTGGGCCTGGCGCTGAACCGCCTGGGCGACGAGACCTGGACGCGGGTGGGCAAGGAGCCCTCGGGCACGCCGTTCAACCATCTGTCGCTGCTGGAAGCCGAGCAGGGCGTGCCGCGCAATCCGTTCATCAACGCCGGGGCGCTGGCCGTCACCGACATCCTGATGGACGTCACCAAGGACCCGGCCGCCCTGGTTCGCGACTTCGCCGGTTTCCTGTGCGACGAGCGGCTGGAGATCGACCCGACGGTGGCGGCGTCCGAGCTGGCCAACGCCTGGCAGAACCGCGCCATCGCCAGCCTGATGCGCGGCAAGGGCACGCTGACCCACGACCCCGAAAGCGTCGTGGCCGCCTATTGCCGCCAGTGCGCCCTGACCATGAGCTGCCGCCAGCTGGCCCGCGCCTTCCTGCCGCTGGCGGCGGGCGGCTTCTCGCCGATCGCGCAGGAGACGGTGTTCCCCGAGCGCCTGACCCGGCGGCTGAACGCGCTGCTGCTGACCTGCGGGATCTATGACAGCGTCGGCAACTTCGCCTACCGCGTGGGCCTGCCCAGCAAGAGCGGCGTCGGTGGGGGCATCGTGGCGGTAGTCCCCGGCAAGGCGACGATCGCGGTGTGGTCGCCGGAGCTGGATCGGTACGGCACCTCGGTGGTGGGGACGGCGGCGCTGGAAGCGTTCAGCCAGATCACCAACTGCTCGGTGCTGTAAGGACGACAAGATCCTCCCCTAGCGGGGGAGGTGGCGCGAAGCGCCGGAGGGGGTAGTTGTCCTGGCCCGGCCTCTTCCCCCTCCGTCGCCGCTCCGCGTCGACACCTCCCCCGCTAGGGGGAGGATCTGAACTAGTCGCCGTAGCCCACGCCCACCAGGTACAGGCCATCGGCCGGCGCCACCGGTCCGCACTCGCGGCGATCCTTGGCCTCCAGCGCGGCCTTCACGTCGTCCGGCGTCCAACGCCCAGCGCCGACCTCCACCAGGGTGCCGGTCATCGAGCGCACCTGCCGATGCAGGAAGCTCCGCGCCTCGAAGTCCAGGTGGATCTCTTCCCCCACACGTCGCACGCGAGCCACGTCCAGCGTCTTCACCGGGCTCTTGGCCTGGCAGTGCATGTCGCGGAAGGTCGTGAAGTCGTGCAGGCCGATCAGAGCTTGCGCGGCTGCATGCATGGCGTCCGCGTCCAGGTCCTTCTTCACGTGCCAGACCTTGCCCTTGTCCAGCGCCGGCGGGGCGCGGCGGTTGAGGATCCGGTAGAGGTAGCGGCGCTCATTGGCCGAGAACCGCGCGTGCCAGTCGCCCTCGGCGACCTCGGCCGACAGGATCGACACCGCCTCGCGCGTCAGGTGGGCGTTGAGGGCGTTGAACACCGTCTGGGCGGGCCAGTCTTTCTCAAGGTCGACATGCACCACCTGGCCGGTGGCGTGGACGCCGGTGTCGGTGCGGCCGGCGGCGGCGATGCGCACGGTCTCGCCGCTGAAGGCCGTCACCGCCGCCTCGATCGCGCCCTGCACGCTGGGCAGCACAGCCTGGGCTTGGAAGCCGCTGTACGGACGGCCGTCATACTCGACGAGGAGGCGGTAGCGCGGCATCAGGCCAGCGTCGTCCCGGCGGCGATCGGGAAGCCGCGCGTGAAGGTCTCGGCGTCCTGGACGCCCTTGCCCTCGCGCTGGGCCTTCAGGAGGCGCACGGAGCCTTCTCCGCAGGCGATCAGCAGGCTGTCATCCAGAGCGGTCCCGGCGGCGCCCGAGGCCGCCTCCACGCGCGACAGCAGGGCCTTCACGCGGACGGGCCCCTTCTCCGATGGCGCTTCGAACCAGGCGCCGGGGAAGGGCGACAGGCCGCGGATGTGGCAGTCGACCTCGGCGGCGGGGCGGGTCCAGTCGATGCGGGCCTCGGCCGACTTGATCTTCTTGGCGTAGGTGACGCCTTCTTCGCTCTGCGGCGTTTCGCGGGCGCCGCCGCGTTCGATGGCGGCCAGGGCGACGGGCAGCAGCTGCGCGCCGGTGGCGGCCAACTTGTCGTGCAGGGTGGCGACAGTGTCGTCGGCCGCGATCACCACCTGCTGCGACATCAGGATCGGACCCTCGTCCAGGCCCTCGCTCATCCGCATGACCTGGACGCCGGTGACCGGGTCGCCGGCCATGATCGCCCGCTGGATCGGGGCCGCGCCGCGCCAGCGGGGCAGCAGCGAGGCGTGCAGGTTGAAGCAGCCGTAGGTCGGGGCGTCGAGCACGGCCTTGACCAGGATCTGGCCGAAGGCGACCACGACGGCGGCGTCCAGCTCCAGCGCCTGGAAGGCCTCGATCTCTTCGGCGGTCTTCATCGAGACCGGCGTGCGGACCGGCAGGCTCAGGCCTTCCGCGAAGGCGTGGACCGGCGAGGGCTTCAGTTCCTGGCCGCGCCCGCGCGGGGCCGGCGGCTGGGAGTAGACGGCGACGATCTCATGGCCCGAGGCGACCAGTTCGGCCAGGCAGGTCACGGCGAAGTCGGGCGTGCCGAGGAAAGCGATGCGCATGGCGGGGGTTTAGCGGTCTCGGCGGCTTCACGCAAAGCCGAGTCGGAACCTCAGCCGTGGCGCTCCGTTATCCAGCCGACTCAAAAGGAGCCCGACCATGCGTTCCAAGCTGATGCTGATCGCCGCCGCCGGTGCGGCCCTGACTCTCGCCGCCTGCTCGCAGGAACACGCCACCGAAGTGAAGGAAGGCGCGCAAGCGGCCGCCTCCGACATCAAGGACGCCGCCAAGAACATCGCCAATGACCCGGACGTCAAAGAAGCCGGCACGGCGATCAAGGAAAGCACCAAGGAGACGGCCGGTGAGCTGAAGCAAGCCGCCGGCGAGGCCGCCGACAAGGCTGGCGAACTGGGCGCCAAGGCGGGCCAGGAAGCCAAGGAGGCCGGCACCGAGCTCAAGCACGACGTCAAGAAGGGCGCGGACGACAGCAAGCGCCAGCTGGACAAGGCCACCAATTAACAAAGACCCTCCCCCCGTGGGGGAGGGTCTTGACCTCTTAGTCCCGCAGCAGGTCGTTGATGCTCGTCTTCGACCGCGTCTGCGCGTCCACCGTCTTGACGATCACGGCGCAGTAGAGGCCCAGGCCGCTCTTCGGATCGGGGCGGTTACCCGGAACCACGACGCTGTAGGGCGGGACCTTACCGACGTGGACCTGGCCGGTCGCGCGGTCGATGATCTGGGTCGAGGCGCTGATGAACACGCCCATCGACAGGACCGAGCCTTCGCCGACGACCACGCCCTCGACGACTTCCGAGCGGGCGCCGATGAAGCAGTTGTCTTCGATGATGGTCGGGTTGGCCTGCAGGGGTTCCAGCACGCCGCCGATGCCGACGCCGCCCGACAGGTGGACGTTCTTGCCGATCTGGGCGCACGAGCCGACGGTCACCCAGGTGTCGACCATCGTGCCTTCGTCGACATAGCCGCCGATGTTCACGAACGACGGCATCAGGATGACGTTCTTGCCGATGTGGGCGCCGCGACGGACGATCGCGCCCGGCACCGCGCGGAAGCCGCCGGCCTCGAACTGCGGGGCGTCCCAGCCGTCGAACTTGTTCGGCACCTTGTCCCACCACGGACCGACGCCGCCGCCCAGCGTGCCGGCGCGCATGACGGTGTTGGGGTTCAGGCGGAACGACAGCAGCACGGCCTTCTTCAGCCACTGGTGGGTGATCCACTCGCCGTTGACCTTTTCCGAGACGCGGGCCTTGCCGCTGTCGAGCAGCAGCAGCGACTCTTCCACGGCGGTGCGGACCGGGCCGGTGGTGGCGGCCGAGACGTCGGCGCGGGCTTCCCAGGCGGCTTCGACTTCGGTCTGGAGGTCCGAGAGGCTCACGGTCGCGGTCATTGCGGGCTTCCTTGCAGGCGGGCCGAGTTCAGGAACTCAGGCAGATCGTTGGTCCGGAAATGGACGTGTTCGGAGGTCGAGTCCTTGGCGTGGGCTCCGACCAGGATGGTGGTCATGCCCAGCCGCGCGGCCGGGACCAGGTTCTTTTCGCTGTCCTCGAAGAAGGCGGTCTTCGGCGGATCGATGGCGTGCAGCTTGCTGATCTTGTCGAAGGTGCTCAGCGAGGGCTTGGGGATGTAGTCCGCCGTCTCGATCGCGAAGACCTCGGAGAACAGGTCGCGCAGATTCAGGTGTTTCAGCACCCGTTCGGCATGGCCGACCGAGCCGTTGGTGAAGATGATCCGCCGGCCGGGCAGGCGGGCGATGGCCTCGCGCAGTTCCGGGCTGGGGATCAGCCTGTCCATCGAGACGTCGTGAACCTCGTCCAGGAACGCCTTGGGCTCCATGCCGTGGTTGAGCATCAGCCCCGACAGGGTGGTGCCGTGCTCGGTGAAGTACTGCTTCTGCAGCGCCTTGGCTTCCTCGCGGGGGAGGCCGGTCATCCGCTCGACGAAGTCGGTCATCTTGACCTCGATCAGGCCCATGAACTCGCTTTCCAGCGGGTACAGGGTGTTGTCGAGGTCGAACAGCCAGGTGTCGACGTGAGAGAGGTCCGCGCTCATTGCGAGATGAGCGTGCCCGCGCCGTGTTCGCTGAACAGCTCGACCAGCATGGCGTGCGGACGGCGGCCATCCAGGATGACCACGGCCTCGACGCCCGCCTCGATGGCGTGGATCGCGTTTTCCAGCTTGGGGATCATGCCGCCGGTGGCCACGCCCGAGGCGATCAGCTCACGGGCCGCGTCGACCGTCATCTCGCGGATCAGCTCGCCATTGCCGTCGAGCACGCCCTTGATGTCGGTCAGCATCAGCATCCGCTTGGCCTTCAGCGCACCCGCGAGCGCGCCGGCCACGGTGTCGGCGTTGATGTTGAAGGTCTCGCCGGCGGCCGAGACGCCGATCGGGGCGATCACCGGGATGTAGTCGGTTTCCGAGGCCAGCAGCGTCTGGATGATGTGCGGATCGACCTTGGTCGGCTCGCCCACGAAGCCCAGGTCGACGGCCTGCTCGATATTGCTGTCCGGATCCTTCTTGGTCCGGGTCACCTTCTCGGCGGTGATCAGGCGGGCGTCCTTGCCCGACAGGCCCACGCCGCGCACGTCGGCCTCGGCGCCGGCCTGGGTGATCCAGCTGGCGATTTCCTTGTTGATGGCGCCCGACAGGACCATCTCGGCCACTTCCATCGTCGCTTCGTCGGTGACGCGCAGGCCGTCGATGAAGGTCGACTTGACGCCGGCCTTGTCCAGCATGCGGCTGATCTGCGGACCGCCGCCGTGCACGACCACCGGATGGACACCCAGGAGCTTGAGCAGCACCGCGTCGGCGGCGAACACCTTGGCCACGTCTTCCTGGCCCATGGCGTGGCCGCCGTATTTGATCACCACCGTCTCGCGGTCGTAGATCTGGATATAGGGCAGGGCCTCGGCCAGGGTCTTGGCTGTGGCCCAGCCGGCTTCCTCGGCGGCGACGTCGGTCAAGGCGGCGGTCCCTCGATACGTAAAATCGGCGCCTCGATAGCGGACCCCGCCCCCCCTGTCATCAAAGAAGGACCCTCAGCGGGGTCGATCGAACCGCCATTTCATGGCCAGCACGCCGCCGGACATCAGCAGGCAGGCGATGTTGGAGACGATGACCGGCCAGGCCTGGATCAGGAAGCCGTAGGTCACCCAGCAGGCAAAGCCCGTGACGGTGACGATGTAGGTGCGCAGCGAGACGGACGAGGCGTCCTTCTCCTTCCAGATCTTGACGATCTGCGGCGCGAAACTGGTGATCGAAAGCAAGGCCGCGGCCGTGCCGACGACAGCGGCGACCGGCGGTACGGCCACTAGGCGGTCTTCGAGAGGACGTCGTCCAGACCCCACAGCGCGGCATAGGCCGGCGCCAGGGTCAGACCCACCGGCACGGGACCGGGCACGTGGCCTTCGGTCAGGCAGAAGGTCAGGTAGTTGAGGGCGGTCTTCACGCCATGCTCGGAATAGGGCTTGCCGATCACCCCGCAGGCGCCGGCGAAATCCTCGGGCAGGCGCTTGACGTTGGCGGTCATGAATAGCGCCACGCCGCCGCAGTCCTGCGAGATCTTGCGGGCCACGTCGACGCCGGTCGGGCCGTCGCTGAGGTGGACATCCACCAGAGCCAGGTCAGGGTGAAGCTTTTCGGCGAGATCCACGGCCTCGTCCGAACTCATCGCGCAGCCGAGCGAGTGGCACCCCACTTCCTCGACGAGGTGTTCCAGCTCGATCGCCAGAAGCATCTCGTCCTCGACTATCAGCACATCGAGCGCACGACCGCTCATCAAGCTAACTCAACCTTCCTAGTTCGCCCCGTTCACGGGCAGCAGAACGACAACACGGACACCTGGTTCCGCATCGGTCGTCTCACTTTTGGCCTTCAACTGCTGACACAGCAGCTGAACGATGGTCAGACCGAACCCCGATGGTTTGGTGTCCTTGTCGAAACCAACGCCGTCATCGGTTATTTCGATCCTGAAATTCCCCTCTTCGCGGCGAACGCCGACGAAGATCTTGCCGCCGCGGCCCTCCGGGAAACCGTGCCGTAGCGCGTTGGTCAGCAGCTCGTTGACCACCAGGGCGAAGGGCGCGGCCTTGGAGGCGGGGATCTCGACCCGCTCCAGATCCAGTTCGATGCGGATGTCGTCGCGGGCGGCCGAGCCCATCAGGTCGGCGACCATGTCGCGGATGAAGGCCGAAACGTCGAAACGCTCCACATCCTCGCTCTGGAACAGGCGGCGGTGGACGGTGGCGATGGCGTTGACCCGGCCCAGCATGCCCTTCAGCGAGGCTTTCAGAGCGGGATCCTGAACGCGACGGTTCTGCAGCAGCAACAGGCTGGAGATGAGCTGCAGGTTGTTCTTCACCCGGTGGTCGACTTCGTGGAGCAGGGCGGTCTTCTGCTCCAGGGCTTCCTTCAGCTCGTGCGTCCGCGCCTCGATGATCGCTTCAAGATCCGCGGGGCTACGGCCCGTGGCCTGGCTGACATCGCGTACAGATTCCGAATAGTCGTCCATGCCTATGGTCAAGCTCCCACCACCCCGTTGACGCTCAACGTACCCGATCCTGTCGGGTTCCCAACATAGGTGGACGGCGAAATGAAAACGGCGGGAATCCTTCAAGGATTCCCGCCGCGCATCCGATGGTCTTACCCGTGCTTCCCGGAACGGGCAGGCCGTCAGGAAGCCGTTATTTCGGTTGGTAGATGCGGTCGAACACGCCGCCGTCGTTGAAGTGCGTGGCCTGGGCCTTCTTCCAGCCGCCGAAGGTGTCGTCGATGGTCACCAGCGGGATCTTCTTGAAGCGGGCCGCATACTTGTTGGCCACGTCGGCGTTGCGCGGACGGTAGTAGTTCTTGGCGATCAGCTCCTGGGCCAGCGGGCTGTACAGGAAGTTGAGGTAGCCCTCGGCGATGGTGCGGGTCTTGTGGCGGTCGACGTTCTTGTCGACCACGGCGACCGGCGGCTCGGCCAGGATCGACAGCGACGGATAGACGATGTCGAACTTGCCCGGCAGTTCGTCCTGGGCGAGGTAGGCCTCGTTCTCCCAGGCCAGCAGCACGTCGCCCAGGCCCCGCTGGGTGAAGCTGGTGGTGGCGCCGCGGGCGCCGGTGTCCAGCACGGGCACGTGCTCGAACAGGCTCTTCACATAGGCCTCGGCCTTGGCGGGGTTGCCGCCCGGCTGTTTCAGGGCCCAGGCCCAGGCGGCCAGGTAGTTCCAGCGGGCGCCGCCCGAGGTCTTGGGGTTGGGCGTGATCACGTCGATGCCCGGCTTCACCAGGTCGCCCCAGTCCTTGATCTTCCAGGGGTTACCCTTGCGGACCAGGAACACGATGGTCGAGGTGTAGGGGGTCGAGTTCTGCGGCAGGCGCGACTGCCAGTTGGCCGGCAGCAGCTTGGCCTTGGCGGCGATCTCGTCGATGTCATAAGCCAGGGCGAGGGTGACGACATCGGCCTGCAGGCCGTCGATCACCGAGCGGGCCTGCTTGCCCGAACCGCCGTGGCTCTGGTTGATCACCAGGGTCTGGCCGACGCGCTTCTTCCAGTAGTCGGCATAGGCGGCGTTGATGTCCTTGTAGAGCTCGCGCGTCGGGTCGTAGCTGACGTTGAGCAGGGTGATGGTCTTGCCGGCCTGGGCGTTGGCCAGGCTGGGCAGGCCGCTTGCGGCCAGGGCCGCGGCGCCCGCGCCGGCGCCGGCCAGCAGGCCGCGACGGGTGGTCTTGTTCAGGTCTTGGGTCATCACTGAAGCCTCTGTTTTTTCGGGCTGCCCGCCTGCCGCGAGCTTGCAATACGCCGTCCGCCGCTAGGCGGGTTTGTAGATTTGATCGAACACGCCGCCGTCATCGAAGTGCCGGGCCTGGGCTTTCGCCCAGCCGCCGAACTGCTTGTCGATCGTCACCAGCGGGATCTTGGGGAACTTGGATGCGTACTTGGCCGCCGCCGCCGGGTTGCGAGGGCGGTAGTGGTTCTTGCCGATCAGATCCTGGGCCAGCGGGCTGTACAGGAAATTCAGGTAACCCTCGGCGATGGTGCGTGTTCCACGGCGGTCGACCACCTTGTCGACCACGGCGACCGAGGGCTCGGCCAGGATCGAGATCGACGGATAGACGATCTCGAACTTGTCGGCCCCGAATTCCTCGCGGGCCAGGTGGGCCTCGTTCTCCCAGGTCAGCAGGACGTCGCCAATCTCGCGCTGGGCGAAGGTGGTCATCGATCCACGAGCGCCGCTATCCAGGATCGGGACCTGCGAATACAGCTGCTTGACGAAGGCCTGGGCCGAGGCGTCCGAGCCGCCGGGGCGCTTGAGGGCATAGGCCCAGGCCGCCAGATAGGCCCAGCGCGGCGCGCCGCCGGTCTTGGGATTGGGCGTGATGATGCTGACGCCCGGTTTCACCAGATCGCCCCAGTCGGCGATCTTCTTCGGGTTGCCCTTGCGGACCAGGAAGATGATCGTCGAGGTGTAGGGCGCGGAATTGGCCGGGCGGCGAGACTTCCAGTTCTTGTCGATCAGGCCGCGCTTGGCGATCTGGTCGATATCGTCGGCCAGGGCCAGGGTGACGACGTCGGCCTGCAGGCCGTCGATCACCGAGCGGGCCTGCTTGCCCGAGCCGCCGTGGCTCTGGCTGATCGTCAGGTCCTGACCGACCCGGCTCTTCCAGTACTTGGCGAAGGCCGGGTTGATCTCCTTGTAGAGTTCCCGCGTCGGGTCGTAGCTGACATTGAGCAGGGTGGCGGGCTTGGGAGCCCGGGCCTGCGCGGCGCCAGCCATGACCAGGGCCGCCGTTCCGGCTCCCGCCGCGATCAGGTCGCGGCGGGAAGGAACGAAGGACCGGGCGTCGCGGGACTTCGACATGAAGAGGTTCCTTAGAAGGCGAATTGGCTGCGGAAGTTGACCGCCTGGTAGCTCTGGCTGAGGGCGGTGAGGCCGCCGGCCGGATCCTTGCGATCGATGTCGACATCCAGATAGTCGACCGAGAACTTGGTCACCGAGTTGGGGAACCAGTTCAGGCCGGCGGTCCAGATGGTCTGTTCGCCGCCGCGCACGCGGTCGCCGGCCAGGGTCGCATCCTCGTGGTGGTTCAGGTCCAGCACCGAGTAGCGAGCGGCCAGTTCCCACGCGCCCCACTTGCCGGCCTTCGGGTCGAAGGGGTTGGCGATGGCGGGGGCGTCGAAGGCGAAGGTGTTGGGGTTGTACTTGCGGGCCTCGCCCGTCAGCACCCAGCCGCCTTCCACGTACCAGCCCGTGAACTTCGGATTGGTGACGCCGGCTGCCGCGTTGCGACGGTCGATCTTGTAGTCGAAGTACTCGCCCTGGATCAGCAGGCCCTTCTTCTGGGCCGCGGCTTCCAGGCCGAAGTGGCGGGCGCTCTTGGCGTCGATGCCGCCGGTGGTGACCAGCTGGGTCCCGTCGACACGCAGCTCAGGACGGTCCTGGATGGTGACGGCATAGGCGCCGGTCAGGGCCGCGGTCTGGGCCGGGGTGGCCACGACGCTGGCGTTGGCGCCGACATGGATCAGATAGTCCAGGCCCTTCACCGGGATGAAGGCGAAACGGCCCAGATAGCCCAGCTGCTCGTCAAAGGTCTGGCCGTCGCCGGCCTTGGCGCCCGAGACCGCGCCCGACAGCAGCCAGCGCTCCTGGACGATCTGGCCTTGCAGCGCGATGCGGCGGTCGGCGCCGGCCAGGCCGCGAGCGGCTTCGGCGGCCGACGGACGTTCCGGGAACAGCGAGCCGTTGGTCGAGGCCGCGTCCTCCAGGCCCAGGTTCGGGGCGTAGGCGCCGACCCGGATCTTGAAGGGGGCGTAGTTGTACTGGACGAACAGTTCCTGCAGCTGGCCGGCGCCGTCGGCGCCCGCGCCGCCGAAGTCCAGCAGGATCGAGTAGTCGAAATACTTGGCGAACTTGCCGTCGACGCCCAGGCGGGCGCGGCGGAAGTTGGTGCCGTTGTTCAGGTCGCGGGCGTTGCCGATCACGGCCGGCAGGCCCTTGTCCTGGAAGTACTGGGCGGCGTCCAGCTGCATCACCCCGTGCAGGGTGGCGCTGTAGGCGCCGTCGCCGGAAGCAATGGTCGGGCGGCCGGCCGCGATGCTGACGTTCGTGACGCTCTGAGCAGCGCGCACGTCCTTCAGGCTGGCGGCGGTGGCGGCCTTCAGGTCGGCGACCTGCTTTTGCAGGGTCTCCAGCTGGGCTTCCAGGGCGGCGATGCGGGCGGCGGCGTCGTCGGGCGTAGCGGTCTGAGCGTTCGCTACGCCGGCGGTCGCCAGCAGGGATACGCCGGCTATCAGCGCGGCGCGGAATGCAGTTCTGCCTAAGGTCATGTTTATTCCCCTTTCGGCGCCGCCGAGGCGGAACCGAACCTGCTAGGCCAGGGAAAACGATTATCCCTAGCCACGAAATCGAGATTAGGAAAACCGGCCTTGAGTTTTTCTGGAGGCGCGGCGAAATGTCGCGAAATACGCTGCGAAACTTCCGTCAAATCAGACACTTGAACGGTTAAAGATCCGTGGACGGAAAAAGCCGCCCCGGTTTCCCGAGGCGGCTTTCGTATTTCCAAAACTCAATTGAGGGGCGCTGGGGCCTTAGAACATGGCCCGGCCGGCGAGGCGCAGGTTGTAGAGCTTCCGCTTCTTGGCGGCTTCGATACCGCCTTCCAGGGACAGGTAGGACATCGGCGTGCCGGCGCGCAGGGCGAAGCCCGCGGTCAGAGCGCCGTTCCGATCGTCCAGGGCGGCCAGGGTGAACGGGTTGCCGTTCGTGAAACGGGACACCGTGTCACCGATCGAGCCAGCCAGGGTCTGGCGATAGCCGACCCGCACTTCCGGACGCCACCAGACGGTCTTGCCGAAGTCGGCGCCGAACACCACCCCCAGCTCGCCCGAGAGACTGCTGGAAGTGCGCTTGTCGATGGTCTGGTTGAAGCCGTCGCCCGGGGTGGTCGAGATGACGCCATCCTTGATGTAGACGGCGTTGCGTTCCTCGCGCTTGCCTTCACGCAGCCAGACATAGTCCAGGCGGCCTTCGGGGCGGGCGAAGAAGCGACCAAACTTCTGCTCATAGGCTGCGCCGGCGAAGGCGTTGGCCGTGAAGCCGTTCCAGTCGGCGTTGTTGCCGACGTTCAGGTCGGCCGTGCCGTCGCCGTTGGTGTCGGGCGAGATGAAGCGACGATCGGCCTTGAAGAAGCCATAGCCCACGCCGCCGCCGGTGTTGAAGCGCCAGCCGCCGACCGAACGACGCCAGTAGGCGCCGGTCTGGACGAACGAGGCGGTGGTCTGCTCGCCGACCTTGGCGACGGTGTCGTGTTCTTCGATGCTGACATAGGCCAGGGTCAGGCCCAGCGCGCCGCCGGCGTCGCCCATGGCCTCGTAGCCGCCGACGAAGCCGAAGGCCTGCGTATCCGAGCCCAGCGACTGGTCGGTGTCGCGACGGGTCAGGTTGTTGATTTCCTGCATCCAGATGCTGTCGGGACCGTAGCGATCGCCTGGATCGGGCCGATACATGGTGGCGGCCGAGATCTGCTGGTTGACCGACTGCAAAGCCGTGAACAGGCCGATCCCCTGGTCGGGCAGCATCTGGTCGTACAGGTCGCGGAAGCCGTCGCGGGTGTTCTGGCCCAGGAACTGGGTGGCCAGGGCCGAGTCATTGCCCAGGGCGGCGAACACGGCGTCATAGGCCGAGGTCTCGGCCCGGTTGAAGCCGATCTCGGCGGCCGTGCGGCGGCGCACGTCGATATAGACGTTGTTGGTGTCGGCGCGGCTGGTGGCCACGTACAGGTACGGCGACTCGGCCAGCAGGCCGTTGCCGATGGTCCCGACATTGATGTTGCTGCCCTGGATCACCAGGAAGCTGGTCGGGGCCTTGACGATATTGGCCAGGCGGATGCCCAGCTCGGCGCCGGTGGCGATGTTGGTCGCGCCCGAGACCACCAGCTTGGTGTTCTGGCCCGCGGCCGGATCGGCCGAGAATAAGAGCTTGGACTTGGCGCCCATCGTCAGGCTGGAGACGTTGATGGTGTCGGTGTTGACGATGCCCAGGCTGCCGTTGGCGATGGCGATGTCCAGCTTGCCGTCGCTGTCGTTCAGCTTGCCCAGGGCCACGCCGCCGCCGTCGATCGACAGGCGGTCCTGACCGGCGCCGAACGACATGTTGCCGACCAGGGTGCCGCTCCACAGGTTCAGCGTGTCGTTACCGCCGCCGAACAGCACGTCGCCCACCATGCTCGGGGCGATCGTGGTCGTGGTGGTGTCGGTGCTGGCCACGGTGTCGGTGGTCGGCCAGGTGGTGGTCGAGGCGTAGTCGGTCGGACCCGACTGGGTGAAGGTCACGCCCGAATTGTTGGCGCGCAGGTCCAGGGCGATGCCCTGGCCGACGGCCGTGACCGTCGCGGCCGTGCCGTCGGCCTTGAAGGCGGGCGCGGTGACGGCGGCGCGGATCGACCCGGTGTTGGTGATGGTCTTCAGCGTGCCGGCCTGGTCGAGGATGGCCACCGCGTCGCCGGTCTCGCCGACGCGGCCGACGGTGATCGAGCCGGTGTTGCGGATGCTGGTGGTGGCCGAGCCCGCGCCCAGCACGACGCCGCGCGCCGAGGCGGTGACGCCCGAGCCGGCATAGGACGACGAGCTGGCGGCGATGGCGCCGCGGTTCAGCAGCTCGTTGACCACCGAGCCGGTGTTCAGGGCGATGCCGGTGGCGTCGGCCTCGAAGGTGGTGGCCTGGATCTGGCCGTCGTTGCGCAGGCCGTTCGTCAGGGTCGTCGTGCGACCGCCGCCCGCGCCGATCGACACGCCCGTGGCGGTGACGCCGTTATAGACGCCCGCGGCGCTGATCGCGCCCTTGGCCACCAGGCCGTAGGCGAGGTCGCCCGCGCCGACCGCGCCCAGGGTGACGTTCTTGTCAGCCGAACCGATCTGCAGGGCCGGCGCGCTGCCGTACACGCTGATGCTGGACGAGCCCGAGGTGCTGGAGGTGATCGCGGTGGTGACGGTGTTGCCGTCCGTACCGACCTTGGTCGAGTAGTTGGCGCCCTGCAGCAGCACGCCGCCGGTCACGTCGCCCGCGACACGGACGGCCGGGCCGCCCTGCAGCAGGTCGTCGGCGTCCAGCTTGTTCAGCGCGTCCAGCGTGGTCGGGCGCGAAGTGTAGCGATAGCCGGTGGCGGTGGCGGTGCCTTGCAGCACCAGCGCGCCGTTGACGGTCGAATCGATGGCCTGGGCGACCGCGTCCTTGCCCTGGGCGGTGATCGAGCCGCCCATGGTCACCTTGCCGGTGACCGGGGCCGCGATGCGCACGCCATAGGCATTGTCGCCGACGACGCTGATCGTGCCCATATTGGTGACGTTGCCGACCACCGGGCCTTCCAGCAGCATGCCGGCCGAGTTGTTGCCCTCGATGGTGATCGTGCCGCCGACGCCGTTCTCGATATTGCCGGTGTGGGTCCCGGCGTTGGTCAGGCGGATACCGTAGCGGTTGGCCCCCTGGGCGAACGCACCGTCGATGTCGCCGTCCGAGTCGGTGTCGGTGGCCGTGTAGTCCTCGACCAGCGAGATCGTGCCGGTGTTGCTGAGGTTGCCGGTCTTGCCGCCGATGATCAGCACGCCGACGCCGTCGTTCACGCCGGTCGTCGAGAGGGTCCCCTTGTTGGTGACCGAGTTGTTGCTGTCGATCGTGACGATCGCGCCCGTCGAGGTCGGCTTGATGGAGCCGTCCGCGGTGATGGCGATGTCATCCGCCGCAGATCCCGTCGCCGTGCTGGTGGCGATGGGCGTCGTACGCGCGGTGGAGACCGAGGTTTCCGCCATCGCGGCGAACCCCATAGCCAAGAGAGGAGCGGCCGCGACTGTCGCGACCAGGACCTTGCGCTGCATTACGTATGACACCCCAACGGAAACCGGCGCACCTAATTCGGGTCACGTTGCGGCGAAAATGCGGTGCATCTCGCTCGTGACACGTACTGAAACGTCATCCGTCTATCGCATGGCTTGGCGGGGCGCCATATCTGGATCGACGAATCGCCTCTCGCTTGAATCGGTGAGCCTCCACATGCCGCTGGCGAACACGCCCCCGGACAGCTCCGAAAGCCGCCGTGCGGGCGCATTCTGGCCTTCCATGATTGGGCCAGGCGTCATTCTGGGCCTGGCCGTGGTCGGCGTGGCCCAGCCCGTTCCGGCCGTGATCGCGGCCGTGGCGACCGGCGGCGCGGGCTGGTGGCTGTCGCGCCGGGCCGATGCGCCGGCGGTGATTCCCATTCCCGGCGGCCTGGTTCCGGCCGCGGTCGTCGAGGAGGTGCCGCCCTTCGCGGCGATTCTCGACCGCCTGCCCGATCCTTTGATGGTCATCGCCGCCGAGGAGGCCGATGACCTGACCGGCCGCCGCTTCCTGTTCGCCAACGCCGCCGCCCGGGATCTGTTCAAGATTCAGCACCAGGGCGCCTTGCTGGTCACCGCCGTGCGCAATCCGCGCGTGCTGGAGGCCGTGGACGAGGCCTTGTTCGGCAATGTCGAGGGCGTGGTCGAGTTCGAGACCGGCGGCGCCCAGGGCCGCGCCTGGCTGGCCCATGCCCGGCCGCTGAAGGAAAGCGCCGGCCGCTCGCGCTTGGCCCTGCTGGCCCTGCGCGACGAGACCGACGCCCGCCGCAGCGAGCGCACCCGCGCCGATTTCCTGGCCAACGCCAGCCACGAGCTGCGCACGCCGCTGGCCTCGCTGTCGGGCTTCATCGAGACCCTGCGCGGCCACGCCAAGGACGATCCGGGCGCGCGCGACAAGTTCCTGGCCATCATGCTGGCCCAGGCCGAGCGGATGTCGCGCCTGATCGACGACCTGATGAGCTTGTCGCGAATCGAGCTGAACGAGCACATCGCGCCGCTGGGCCGGGTGGACCTGGCCATGGCCGCCGTCGACGTGATCGACGCCCTGGCGCCGCAAGCCCGCGACAAGGGCGTGATCTTCGATCCCGTCCTGCCGCCGCGCGGCGGGGCGGTGATCGAGGGCGACCGCGACCAGATCATCCAGGTGATCCAGAACCTGGTCGACAACGCCATCAAATATACGCCCGAGGGCGAGACCGTGCGGGTCGAGATCTTCCCCGGTCTGTCTGCCGAGGCCGCCGCCGCCGCCCGCGACACCGCCGCCGCCCGCATGTCGCTGCTGACGCCCGACCACGACCCGGCCGAGCGCTACGCCGTGCTGCGCGTCACCGACAAGGGGCCGGGCCTGGCGCGCGAGCACCTGCCGCGCCTGACCGAGCGCTTCTATAGAGTGGAAGGCCAGAAGAGCGGCGAGCGCTCGGGCACGGGCCTGGGCCTGGCGATCGTCAAGCACATCATGAACCGTCACCGGGGCGGGCTGACGGTCGAGAGCGTCCAGGGCGAAGGCGCGACCTTCGGCGTCTATCTGCCGATGGCCAAGGCGACGTCAGCCCCCGCGCCGGTCCCGCCGCCAACGGCGACGGCCGAGGCCTAGAATTCGTTCCACTCGTCGGTCTTGACCGCCACGGCGGCCGAGCCCGGCCGGCTGATCGGCGCGCGGGCCGGGCGTGAGGCAGGACGGGGCGCATAGGCCGGGGCCGATTGGGCGCGGGGCGCGACGCTGGTCGTGAAGCGGTTGACCAGGGCCGACAGCTCGTTGGACTCCTGCCGCAGGCTGGCGGAGGCGGCGTTGGCCTCCTCGACCATGGCCGCGTTGCTTTGGGTGACCTGGTCCATGCGGTTGACGGCGGTGTTGACCTCCGAGAGGCCGACCGACTGTTCGCGCGACGACTCGGCGATCTCGGAGATCAGGCCGTCGATCTGGCCGACCTTCAGGGCGATGGTCGACAAGGCCTCGCCCGTGTCGCCGACCAGGCGGACGCCACGCGCCACCTGCGAGGACGAGTTGGCGATCAGGATCTTGATCTCCTTGGCGGCCTCGGCCGAGCGCTGGGCCAGGGCCCGGACTTCCGAAGCCACGACCGCGAAGCCGCGACCGGCCTCGCCCGCCCGCGCGGCTTCGACGCCGGCGTTGAGGGCCAGAAGGTTGGTCTGGAAGGCGATCTCGTCGATGACGCCGATAATGCTGGTGATCTGGCCGGACGACTTCTCGATCTCGCCCATGGCGGCCACGGCGTCGCCGACGATCTGGCCCGAGCGGGCGGCGTCCGCGCGGGCGGCGGTGGCGGCCTCGGACGCCTGCTTGGCGCCGTGGGCGCTACGGCTGACCGTGGCGGTGATCTCGTCGAGCGCGGCGGCGGTCTTTTCCAGGTTGGCGGCCTGCTGCTCGGTGCGCTGGGCCAGGTCTTCCGAGGCGGTCGAGATCTCCTGGGCCCCGGCCCCGACGCTCTGGGTGGCGTGGGCGACCACGCCCATGGCCTCGTCCAGCACCGACATGGCGGTGTTGAAATCGTCGCGGACCTTGCTGAACTGCGGATCGACCGGATCGGCGATGCGATAGGTCAGGTCGTTCTGGGCCAGGTGCTCGAGGCCCTGGGCGATCTCGTTGACGGCATGGACGCGGCCGGTGACGACGGTGGCGAACTTCACGACCTTGGTGATGTTGCGCTTGTGGTCGAAGATCGGATTGTACGAGGCCTGGATCCAGACCTCCTGGCCGCCCTTGCCCACGCGCTTGAACTCGGCGGCCACGAACTCGCCGGCGTTCAGCTTGCGCCAGAACGCGGCGTATTCGGGCGAGGCGCCATAGGCGGCCTCGACGAACATCCGGTGGTGCTTGCCCTGGATCTCCGACAGGGCGTAGCCGAGCGCGCCCAGGAAGTTGTCGTTGGCGGTGATGATCTGGCCGTCCGGCGTGAACTCGATCACGGCCTGGGCGCGGCCGATGGCGTCCATCTTGCCGCGCTCCTCGGCGCTCTTACGCTTCTCTTCAGTGATCACCGTGGCGATCTTGACGATGCGCGAGACGCGACCCCGCCCGTCGCGGATCGGGTTGTACGAGGCCTGGATCCAGATCTCGACGCCGCCCTTGCCCAGGCGCAGATACTCACGCGCGTCGAACTCGCCCCGGCCCAGCTTCTTCCAGAAGTTCGCATATTCCTCGCTGACCGCGTGGGTCGGCTCGACGAACATCCGGTGGTGCTGGCCGACGATCTCGTCGAGGCTGTAGCCCATGGCCGTGCAGAAGTTGGCGTTGGCCGACAGGATCTTGCCGCTGGGGTCGAACTCGATGGTCGCCAGCGACTTGTCGAGGGCGGCCAAGGTCTCCACGGCGTGCGAACGCTTGAACATCGTGCCGGCTTCCTGGGCGGTTAGGGAGGTTCGAGCGCGAACCTGCCCGTCCAGCTCTTCACCAAGTCCTAAATGAAGAAGCGCGACGTCCCCGCTTTGAGGGCGATGAAATCGCTCGCGATCGTTTTCCTTTTCTAGCGCTTTGAAATAACGCGGAAATTTAGAGGCCAAATCCAGATCGCGCATGGCGTGCGACGGGGTGCGACATATCGACCGGGGCTGTGACGTTGCTGAATCCCGACAGTCATCGGACCGCGGGCCGGGCGCTGTCGTCAAACTGTCACAGATCCGTCGCATAAGCACAGCGCCGGCCCGGCATAGATCGGGGCGGGGGAAGGTCAGCGATCCTGCGGGGCCTTCGACAACTCGCGACAAGATTAGCCTCACGCATGCTGACCTGGCTCTCGCTCCTCGTCCTGGCGCTGTTCTCCGGTGTGGCTTTCGCCGCCGGTCGCCGCCGCGCCGTGGCCTCCGCTGGAGGCCGCAAGCGCGTCCTCCACTCCCTGCCGGATTACTACGGGACCTACGCGGCCCTGTGGGCCGGCGTGCCGGCCGCGCTGCTGCTGCTGCTGGGCGCCGCCTTCGGTGGCCGCGTCGAGGACGCCATGCTGCAGTCCACGCGTCCCGCCGCCGTCCAGGCGCTGGAGCCGGACCGTCAGGCCGTCTTCTATAGCGACGCCCACGCGATCGCTTCGAAGCAGCCGCCGTCGGAAGTGACCTACGAAGGCGAGATCAAGGTCGCCCTCGACGCCAAGGTCGCCGAGGCCCGCCGCATCGAGGCCGTGCTGAACGTCGGCATGCTGGCCGGCGCCGGCGTGCTGGCCCTGGCCGGCTTCCTGCTGGCCTTCCCGCGCATCTCCACCGAATTCCGCGCCCGCAACCGGGTCGAGGGCTGGGTCAGCATCCTGCTGATCGGCTGCTCGGTCGCGGCCGTGCTGACCACCTTGGGCATCGTGCTCTCGCTGGTCTGGGAAAGCTGGCGCTTCTTCCAGAGCGTCAACCCGATCTCGTTCCTGTTCGGCACCGAATGGAGCCCGCAGATCGCCATGCGCGCCGACCAGGTCGCCTCGGCGGGCGCGTTCGGGGCCGTGCCGCTGTTCGCCGGCACCTTCCTGATCATGCTGATCGCCATGCTGGTGGCCGCGCCTGTCGGCCTCTACTCGGCGATCTACCTCTCGGAATATGCCGGCCGCGGCGTCCGCGGCGTGGTCAAGCCGCTGCTGGAAATCCTGGCCGGCGTGCCGACCGTGGTCTACGGCTTCTTCGCCGCCCTGACGGTGGGCCCGCTGTTCCGCGCCGGCTTCAACGCCATCGGCGCGGCCCTGCCGGCCGGTCCGCTGGCCACCTATCTGATGGAAGTCCAGAACCAGATGGCCCTGGTGGCCGGGGTGGTGATGGGGATCATGCTGATCCCGTTCGTCTCCTCGCTGTCGGACGACATCATCAACGCCGTTCCGCAGTCGCTCCGCGACGGCAGCTACGCGATGGGCGCCACCAAGTCCGAGACCGTCAAGAAGGTTGTCCTGCCGGCCGCCCTGCCGGGCATCATGGCCGCCATGCTGCTGGCCGTGTCCCGCGCCGTCGGCGAGACCATGATCGTGACCATGGCCGCCGGCCTGCAGGCCAAGATGACGGTCAACCCGCTCGACACCGTGACCACCGTCACCGTCCAGATTGTCACCTTGCTCACCGGCGACCAGGAGTTCGACAGCCCGAAAACGCTGTCGGCCTTCGGCCTGGGCCTCACCCTGTTCGTGGTGACCCTGACGCTGAACATCGTCGCCCTGCGCATCGTCCAGAAGTACCGGGAACAATATGACTGACGCCACCCTCGGCGCGGCCGCCCCGCGCTCCGCCGCTTCGGCAGCCATGGAAGCCCGGCTGAAGAAGCGCCACGCCGCAGAGCGGACCTTCAAGGCTCAGGGCATGGCCGCCATCATCGTGGCCCTGGTGTTCCTGGTCGTGCTGGTCGGCCGGATCGTGAGCCAAGGCTACACGACCTTCGAAACCCACACGCTGAACGTGCCGGTCTATCTGAACCCGGACCGCATCGACACGTCGGACCTCTCGGGCGTCAACTACGACTACATCGTCGCCGAGGCGGTGATGAAGAAGTTGAACATCCAGGACGACGACCTGGGCTCGGTCTCGACCAAGGTCCAGGACCTGGTGTCGCGCGACTTCGGCTTCCAGATCCTGAACAAGCTGAAGGCCGACCCCAAGCTGATCGGTCAGACGATCACCCTGACGGGTCCGCTGAAGGCCGACGCCGATCTCTACTTCAAGGGCGAGATCAAGCGCACGACCGCCGAAGGCGACCGCAAGCTGGACAACCAGCAGCTGGACTGGCTGGACAAGCTGGAAAAGACCGGCGCGGTCACCTCGGGCTTCAACTTCGCCTTCTTCACCAATTCCGACTCGACCGAGCCTGAACAGGCCGGCGTGCTGGGCGCGGTGGTCGGCTCGGCCATGATGCTGATCATCACCGCCCTGATCGCGGTGCCGGTGGGCGTGCTGGCCGCGACCTACCTGGAAGAGTTCGCCCCGAAGAACCGCTGGACGGACATCATCGAGGTCAACATCAACAACCTCGCGGCCGTGCCGTCGATCGTCTACGGCCTGCTGGGCCTGGCGCTGTTCATCAACTGGCTGAACGTGCCGCGCAGCTCGCCGCTGGTCGGCGGCCTGGTGCTGGCCCTGATGGCCCTGCCGACCGTGATCATCGCCACCCGCTCGGCGCTGAAGGCCGTGCCGCCGTCGATCCGCGAAGCCGCCCTGGGCGTCGGCGCGTCCAAGACCCAGACGGTCTTCCACCACGTGCTGCCGCTGGCCATGCCCGGCGTGATGACCGGCGCCATCCTGTCGCTGGCCCACGCCCTGGGCGAGACCGCGCCGCTGCTGATGATCGGCATGGTCTCGTTCGTGCCCGGCGTGCCGGAAGGCTTCACCGGCGCGGCCACCGTGCTGCCGGTCCAGGTGTTCATCTGGGAGAACGCTTCCGAGCGGGCCTTCCACGAACGCACCGCCGCGGCCATCATCGTCCTGCTCGTCTTCATGATCGTCATGAACGCCGCGGCCGTCATCCTGCGCCGCCGCTTCGAACGCCGCTGGTAGGTTTCACATGACCCAGATCCTGAACCCCAACGCTTCGCCCCTTCTCCGTGGACACGCCATGACCGTCCAAAGCCCCGACGACACCGCCCACACGCCGGTGATCCACACCACCGTTCCGCACGGCCACGCTTCGGCGGCGGTCGGCGAGGCCAAGATCAAGGCGCGCGACGTCAAGGTCTTCTACGGCGACAAGCAGGCTTTGTTCGATGTGAACATCGACATCCCGGGCAAGTCGGTCACCGCCTTCATCGGCCCGTCGGGCTGCGGCAAGTCGACTTTCCTGCGCTGCATCAACCGCATGAACGACACCATCCCGTCGGCTCGCGTCGAAGGCTCGATCGAGATCGACGGCAATGACGTCAATCTCAAGAGCGTCGACCCGGTGGTCCTGCGCTCGCGTGTCGGCATGGTGTTCCAGAAGCCGAACCCCTTCCCGAAGACCATCTTCGAGAACGTCGCCTACGGCCCGCGCATCCACGGCCTGGCCTCGTCCAAGGCCGACCTGGAAGCCGTCGTCGAGAGCAGCCTCAAGAAGGCCGGTCTCTGGAACGAAGTCGCCGATCGCCTGCACCAGCCGGGCACCGGCCTGTCGGGCGGCCAGCAGCAGCGTCTGGTGATCGCCCGCGCGATCGCCGTGTCGCCGGAAGTGATCCTGATGGACGAGCCCTGCTCGGCCCTGGACCCTATCGCCACCGCCAAGATCGAGGAGCTGATCGACGAGCTGCGGACCCAGTTCTGCATCGTCATCGTCACCCACTCGATGGCCCAGGCCGCCCGCGTCTCGCAACGCACGGCCTTCTTCCACCTGGGCAAGCTGGTCGAGAGCGGTCCGACCGAGGAGATGTTCACCAATCCTCGCGACAGCCGCACGCAAGACTACATCACCGGCCGCTTCGGCTAAGCGGAAGGATCCCTCAAATGACCGAACATACCGTCAAGTCGTACGGCGAAGAGCTGGCCCACCTGACCGCCGAAGTCACCCGCATGGGCGGCATCGCCGAAAGCCAGGTCGCCGACTGCATCGCCGCCATCGCCCGTCGTGACGCGCCGCTGGCCCAGGCCGTGGTCGCCGGCGACGAGCGCCTGGACGCCTTGCAGGGCGAGATCGAGCGCAAGGCCTTCCGCCTGATCGCGCTGCGCCAGCCGATGGCCGTGGACCTGCGCCACGCCGTCGCCGCCCTGAAGATCTCGATGAGCCTGGAACGCTGCGGCGACATGGCCAAGAACATCGGCAAGCGCGCCCTGATCCTGACCGAAGCCGATCCGATGACGGCCCTGACCCGCTCGATCGAGCGCATGGGCAAGCTGGTGCAAGGCCGTCTGAAGGACGTGCTGGACGCTTACACGACCTCGGACCTGCAACGCGCCATCGGCGTGTGGAGCCGCGACGAGGAAGTCGACGAGCACTACAACTCGATCTTCCGCGAACTGCTCACCTACATGATGGGCGACCCGCGCACGATCAACGCCTGCGCTCATCTGCTGTTCGTGGCCAAGAACCTCGAGCGCATCGGCGATCACGCCACCAACATCGCCGAGATCATCCACTTCGAGCTGACCGGCGACGAACTCGTGTCGCAGCGTCCCAAGCTCGACGTCGTGGCGCAGTAACCTAAGAGGCGACTTGAAGTGACTCCCTACGTTCTGGTGGTGGAAGACGAAGACGCCCTCGCCACCCTGCTTCACTACAACCTCGACAAGGAAGGCTACCGCGTTGGCGTGGCCGGTGATGGCGAGGAAGCCCTGATCATGGCCAATGAGCGGGCCCCTGACCTGGTCATCCTGGACTGGATGCTGCCCAAGGTCTCGGGCATCGAGGTCTGCCGCCGCCTGCGCGGCCGGGCCGAGACCCGCAACGTGCCGATCATCATGCTGACGGCGCGCGGCGAGGAAACCGATCGCATCCGCGGGCTCGACACCGGCGCCGACGACTATGTCGTTAAGCCGTTCTCGATGGTCGAGCTGACGGCCCGCGTTCGCGCGGTGCTGCGCCGCATCCGTCCGGGCCTGGCCGACGACCGCATCACGGTCGGCGACATCATCATCGACCGGGTCGCCCACCGCGTGAAGCGTGGCGGCAAGGAGATCCACCTGGGTCCGACCGAGTTCCGCCTGCTGGACTATCTGATGCAGCATCCGGGCCGGGTGTTCAGCCGCGAACAGCTGCTGGACGCCGTCTGGGGCTCGGACGTCTATGTCGAGGCTCGCACGGTCGACGTCCACATCGGCCGCCTGCGCAAGGCCTTGAACGGCAGCGCGGACGGTGACCCGATCCGCACCGTGCGTTCGGCGGGTTATTCGCTGGATCTGGACGCGGCTTAAGGCTCGTCCAGCAAGGCGTCGGGCCTGCCCGCGTGGCGGGCCCAGTCGGCCGCCGTGCCGTTCCACAGCGTATCGCGCAGGTCGCGTCGCGCGCCGTGTTCCAGCAGGAGCCGGACGGCGTCGGCGTGCCCGTTCCAAGCCGCCTGATGTAGCGGCGTCGAATGAGCGTGGGCGTTCGGCGGATTGAACCGGTTCGGGTCCTCGCCGGCCTCTAGCAATAGTTTCAGCACCCCGGTCCGGCCGAACTGCGCGGCCAGGGCCAGAGCCAGGTGGCGCTCGGCGGGCCGCGCCGTCGCGAGCAGACGCAACGCTTCCGACAGCTCATCCAGGGCCGCCGCCGTCGGCAGGCTCGAGGGCGCGCCCAGCCGCAGCAGCGCACGGGCCGCCACGAACTCTCCATGGACGAGGGCGCCATCCAGGGCGTGGGCCGGATCGGCGCCGTACTCGACCAGCAATTCGATCAGCGCCTCCTGGACGCCAGCCTCACGGGCGACGCGGCCTGAGGCGACCAAGCCCAGCGTCTCCTGGATGTCGGCCGGAGCGCTTCCGGCCTCAAGGATCGCCCGCGCCACCTCGACCACGTTCGGCGGCAGACTGTCTTTGCGGACCGGGTTCTCGGCGACGAAGGCCAGCAGGACGGGCGCGCGGAAATAGGCCGGCTCCTCGAACGTCGCGCGGCGGCGGGGCAGGTCCGGATGCGCCGCCAGCAGGGCGCGCAGCGTGGCGAGGTCGCCGGCGTCCAAGGCCTCGACGGCCTGGCGCAGGATGGGGTCGGTGATCTGGTCTCGAAGCGTGGAGATGAGAACCTCCCTCAGGCCTCCGCCGTACGCTCGTTCTCGTCCGCCGCCCGGGTCGCCATGTCAACGGCCGCCGCGATGCTCTCGAACAGCGCCGTGACCGTGATCGGCTTGGCCAGGTGCAGGTCGGCGCCGGCTTCAAGGCAGGCCTCGACCTGATGGGGCATGGCGTTGGCGGTCAGGGAGATGATCGGGATGCGCACCGTTCCGGCGGCGGCTTCGCGCTCGCGGATGGCGCGGATCGCTGTCAGGCCGTCCATGACCGGCATCTGGGTGTCCATCAGCACCACGTCGAACGGCTGGCTTTCGAAGGCCTCGACCGCGATGGCCCCGTTCTCGGCCACCACCAGGTCGGCGGTCTCGCCCAGCATCAGCTCGACGACGCGCTGGTTGGTCGGGTGATCCTCGGCCAGCAGCACGCGCAGGCGTTCGGCCGTCGGGGCCGGGGCAGGGCGGCGCGCGGGGGCGGGGATCTCGGCCTGCGCCTTCTCCAGGCGGGCGGTGAAGCGGAAGGTCGCGCCGTGGCCCGGCGTCGAGTCGCAGGTGATGTCGCCGCCCATCAGCTTGGCGAAGCGCAGGGCGATGTTCAGCCCCAGGCCCGAGCCGCCGAACCGGCGGGTGATCGAGCCGTCGCCCTGGACGAAGCGTTCGAACAGGCTGGCCTGCACCTCTGGGGTGAAGCCCTCGCCGCTGTCGGCGACCTCGACAGACAGTTCGATCGCGCCGTCCGACGCCTCGCGGGTGGCGGCGCGCACGGCGACCGAGCCCTCGCAGGTGAACTTCACCGCGTTGCTGATCAGGTTGTTGACGATCTGGCCGATCTTCAGCGCGTCGCCGACCGCGCGCTCGTGGAAGTCGCCGGCGAAGTCGAGGCTGAAGGTCAGGCCCTTCTGGTGGGCCAGGCCCTCGAAGGTGGCGGCGGCCGCCGTCAGGCCGGCGCGCAGGTTGAACGGCGCGGGCTCCAGCTCGACCTCGCCGGCCTCGACCTTGGCCAGGTCCAGAATGTCGCTGAGCAGGGCGTTCAGCACCCGGCCCGAGCCCAGGATCACGTCCATCATTTCGCGCTGGCGGTCGGTCAGCTCGGTCTGGGCCAGCACCTGGGCCATGCCCAGCACGCCGTTCAGCGGGGTGCGGATCTCGTGGCTCATGTTTGCCAGGAATTCCGACTTAGCGATGCTGGCGGCCTGGGCGCTTTGCAGCGCGGCCTCCAGGGCGGCGGCGGATTTCTTCCGCTCGGTGATGTCTTCGCTGATGATCAGCAGCAGCTTCTCGTCGCCCTCGCCGGGGATGCCGATCTTCTTGGTTTGCAGCCAGCGGTCGCCGTTGTGCGGGGTCTTCAGCGGCTCTTCGTCGATGACCCAGACGCGGTCGCTGTCCAGCACCTTGCGGTCCATCTCGGCGAAGAAGGCGGCCTGGTCGGCGGGGAAGAAGTCGGCGTCGTTGCGGCCGATCAGGGCTTCGCGCGGCACGCCCAGCAGCTCCTCGCCGGCGCGATTGACCAGCACGAAGCGGCCGTCCTTGCCGTTCTTGACCACCAGCATGGCGGGTACGCTCTCGACCACGGCGTCCAGGAAGGCGCGCGAGTGCAGGGCTTTGGTCGGGTGGGAGGAGCGGTCGTGTTCGTCGGCGGCCATGCGTGGCGTCGGCTTTCCTGCGGCGCTTTGGCCTTAAGGCCTTGAATGGATGCGTGAACTCAAAAACGCATAGTGCGTGGCGCTGCGACGCTGACAAGCACCCCGGAGGCGAGCGGGACGATAGGACGCAGTTCAGCGGCCCAGGCGGCGCAGGACGTCCTCGCGATAGGTGCGGCTGGTCACCAGCTCGGCCCCGCTGGCCAGGATCAGCCGCCACGAGCCGTCCGACAGCGGCTGGGCCTCGCGCACATGGGCCAGGTTGACCAGGGTCGAGCGGTGGACGCGGGCGAAGAGGCGCGGGTCCAAGCGGACCTCCAGGCTCTGCAGGGTGACGCGCAGCAGGCCTTCGCGCCCGGACCAGTGGACGACCACGTAGTTGTCGGCGGCGGCGAACCACTCGACCGCCGAGGCCTCGACGGGAACGCGGCGCGAACCGGCCATGACCATCAGCCGCTCGGGCGGGGCGGCGACGGCGCGGGCTTCGGCCAGAGCGGTCTCTAGCAGGGCGTTGCGGGCGCGGGCCTCGGCGGCGCGGCGATGGTGGACGGCGGCCAGGCCGACGGCGACGATGGCGGTGTAGAGCAGGATGCAGACGGGAACTCTGCCCACGACCCGTCCGGTGAGGTTGGCGCCGCCGATGAAGGCCTGGTCGATCAGGCTCGACGCCAGCGCCTCCAGCGGTACGGCGATGATTCCGGCTAGGAACGCGGCCAGCAGTCCCTTCGGCCCGGCCCCGAACCGCCGCAGGATCAGCCACACCAGGCCCGCCGCCGGCAGCCAGGCGGCATAGACTGCGCCCTGCCAGGCCAGCGAGGTCGGCACATCCAGCACGATGCCGCGCTCGGCCGAGAACCGCCGCGCGAACCAGGCGGCGCTGACCGTGGTCATCAGCCAGCTATAGGCGGTGAACGCCCAGACCCAGGCGGCGGTCGGCGCGCGCCTCAAGCGGGCGATAAGGTCTGCCGCCGGCGCGTCGCCAGCACGACGATCCAGATCACCGCCATCGGTTGGAACAGCAGGGTCGGCCAGAGCTGGCTCCATGGCGTGGGCAGGAAGGTCAGGAAATTGCCCGAGAAGGCGCTCATCACCGCCCCGTAGGCGCTCAGCATCTTCACAAGATGCTCGTAGGTCCAGAGGTTCGGCGAGAACGGCCAGTCGGTGGGGCGCGTAAAGCGCCACAGATCCCAGCCACCCAGGGTGAAGGCGCCATAGACCAGAGCCATGGACACCGCGCCGTTGCGGCCGGTCTGGCCCGTGGCGACCAGGAACAGCACCCAGGCACCGATGGCGATGACGAACAGGGTGACGCCCCAGTCCAGCGCCGTCGCCCGCTGGCGCGGATCCAGGTCCGGCCGCTTGCGCCGCAGGACCCGTGTCCCGGAGAAGACCGTGATTGTCGCCGTCGCCGACAGGGCCGCGAAATAGGCGCTGAAGTGCAGCGCCGTCATGATCCAGGCGGCGGCCAGCAGCACGCTCATCAGGACGACAAATGTCCGCCCGGACCAGCGATGGGCGCGCGAACCCTTGCGGGTGAGGATCGGCAGCAGGCCGGCGGCGACCAGGGCAAAGCCGCAGGCGACGTGCAGGGCCAGGGCGGGGGAGAAGATCTTTTCCATGGCTCAAGCCCTGGCCAGCCCCGCCCGGTCTCGCCATCGCCAAGGGGCGAATGACGGCCAGCGGGGGCGAACCGCTTGACCCGGGGGCGCGCGCACGCCACACCCCGCGCTCATGGAAAAGCTGACCATCCTCCTCGTCGGATCCGGCGGGCGCGAGCACGCCCTGGCCTGGAAGATCGCCCAGTCGCCGCTGTGCGGCCGCCTCGTCGCCGCCCCGGGCAATCCCGGCATCGAAGCCGTCGCCGAGTTGCGCGCGGTCAAGGCGACCGACGCCGACGGCCTGGTCGCCCTGGCCCAGGAGATCGGCGCGGACCTGGTGGTGGTCGGTCCGGAATCGGCGCTGGAAGTCGGCCTGGCCGACAAGCTGGCCGTGGTCGGCATCCCCTGCTTCGGCGGCAGCCAGCGCGCCGCGCAGCTGGAAACCTCCAAGGCCTTCACCAAGGACTTCTGCCAGCGCCACGGTCTGCCGACGGCGGCCTATGGCGTGTTCGAGGATGCCGCTTCGGCCGGGACGTTCCTCGACACCCTGGAAGCCCCGTTCGTGATCAAGGCCGACGGCCTGGCGGCCGGCAAGGGCGTGGTGATCGCCGCCACCCGGGCCGAGGCTGACGCCGCCGTGCTCGACATGCTGGGCGGCCGCTTCGGCTCGGCCGGCGCCCGCGTGGTGATCGAGGAGTTCATGCACGGCGAGGAGGCCTCGCTGTTCGCCCTTTCCGATGGCGAGACTGCGGTCCTCTTCGGCGCGGCCCAGGACCACAAGCGCGCCTATGACGGCGACGAGGGCCCCAACACCGGCGGCATGGGCACCTACTCCCCGCCGCCCGTCCTGACCGACGCCTTGATCGACCAGGCCTGGCGCGAGCTGATCGTGCCGACCGTCGAAGGCATGGCCGCCGAGGGCAATCCGTATGTCGGCGTGCTGTATGCCGGGCTGATGCTGACGCCGACGGGCCCGAAGCTGGTCGAATACAACGCCCGTTTCGGCGACCCCGAGTGCCAGACCCTGATGCTGCGCCTGGACAGCGACATCGTCCCGATCCTGCTGGCCTGCGCCAAGGGCGAGCTGGCCAGCGCGCAGCCCCCCAAGTGGCGCGAGGAAGCCGCGATCTGCGTGGTCCTGGCCGCCGAGGGTTATCCCGACGCGCCCAAGACCGGCGGCCTGATCCAGGACGCCGAGGCCGACTTTGGCAACGAAGCCGTGGTCTTCCACGCCGGCACCGCCCGCGACGCCGAGGGCGCCCTGCGCGCTTCGGGCGGCCGGGTGCTGAACGTCTGCGCCCTGGGCGCGACCCTGCACGAGGCCCGCGACGTAGCCTATGCGGCGTTGGGGACGATCAGCCTGGAAGGCGGCTTCTACCGCAGCGACATCGGCTGGCGGGCACTCAAGCCGCACGGCTGAGCGCCCGCCGCCACCTTTAGGTTCGGTGCGCGATCTCCACGAGGATCTCGCCCGGCGCGGTGACGTAGAAACTGAAAGCCCCACGCTGCACCGAGGCCTCGCCTACGGCGACGCCGCCTTCGCTCATGCGCCGGTGCAGGTCGCTGACCGCGCTTTCCGTCTCCAGGTGGAAGCCGATGTGGAACGGGTACGGCCAGGTCTGGGCGCCCGTGTCCTGCAACCGGCTGAGGACCAGCACCAGTCCGGCGCTATCACGCAGGATCGCAAGGCCGTTCTGGCCCAGTGTCCGCTCGTGGGTGAAGCCCAGCCAGGTTTCGAAGAAGTCCCGCGTCGCGGCGATGTTGGGAACGGGCAGGTCGAGGTGGTTCAGGCGCATGAGCGCTCTCCTTGATGAGGGGCGCGGCGCACGGAGGTTTTGATAACATCGACAGGACCACAGATGCGCCGAGCCAACGGCGCGGGATTGCGCCGCCGTCTCGTCGCGGGTCCCTGCCCGAAGGCGGGGTACAGGTTCCTCCGCGGTGCGGAGTGACCGGGCTTACCTAGGTTGGTTCCGGTCCTTGGCCCTTTTTCGACGCCGGGATTGTAGCGGGTTGCCTCTCTCGCGTCTGCCTCTAAACTCCCCGTTCAAACAAGCGTTGGGGAGAAGCGCGCCATGGCCGAAGCCGCCGAACAGTCCGCCCAGGACCTGAACTCGGGCACCAAGCCGGTCGACCCGCGCCATGCGATCGACGAAGCCAAGCTGGCGACGTGGCTCGAGGCTAATGTCGAGGGTTACGCCGGTCCGCTGGAGGTGCGCCAGTTCAAAGGCGGCCAGTCCAACCCGACCTACCAGCTGGTCACGCCGGGCAAGAAATACGTCCTGCGCCGCAAGCCGCCGGGCAAGCTGCTGCCGTCCGCCCACGCCGTCGACCGCGAGTACAAGGTGATCTCAGGCCTGAACAAGGCCGACTTCCCCGTCGCCAAGGCCTACGCCCTGTGCATGGACGAGGAGGTCATCGGCACGATCTTCTACGTGATGGACAATGTGGAGGGCCGGATCCTGTGGGACGGCACCTTGCCCGACTACCAGCCCGCCGAGCGCCGGGCGATCTACGAGGCCCAGATCGACACCCTGGCGGCCTTGCACAATGTCGACTACGCGGCCGTGGGCCTGGCCGACTACGGCAAGCCGGGCAACTATTTCGCCCGCCAGATCGACCGCTGGACCAAGCAGTACAAGGCGTCCGAGACCAAGACCATCGAGGACATGGATCGGTTGATCGACTGGCTGCCGCAAAGCTGCCCAGTCGACGACAAGACCTCGATCGTCCATGGCGACTACCGCCTGGACAATATGATCCTGCACGCCACCGAGCCGCGCGTGGTGGCGGTGCTGGACTGGGAGCTGTCGACCCTGGGCAATCCGCTGGCCGACTTCAGCTACTTCCTGATGAACTGGGTGATGCCGTCCGACCAGCGCGGCGGCCTCGCCGAGATCAAGGACCTGGAGGCCTATGGCGTGCCGACCATCCCGCAGGCGGTCGAGCGCTATTGCAAGGCCACCGGCCGCGACGGCCTGCCCGAGTTGGACTGGTATTTCAGCTACAACCTCTTCAGACTGGCCGGCATCTGCCAGGGCATTGTCGGCCGCGTCCGTGACGGCACCGCCGCCAGCGCCCATGCGCAGCTGATGGAGGCGCGCGTGCCGGTCCTGGCCAAGGGAGCCTGGGCCTTCGCGCAGAAGGCGGGGGCTTAAGGTCTACATGCGGAAACTGCTGTCGGGCGTCTGCGCCCTGGCTCTGGCCAGCGCGCTGGGTGGCGCTGCCTGCGCCCAAAACCAAGCAAAGGAAACCGTCTTCGTCCAGGCCGGCCGCCTGCTGGCCGATCCGGCCACGGGCAAGGTCGAGACAGCCAAGACCTTGGTGCTGGAGAACGGCAAGGTCACGCGCATCGTCGACGGCTATGTCTCCGAGCCCGGCGGCAAGGTCGTGGACCTGAAGGATAGCTTCGTCTTGCCCGGCCTGATCGACAGCCACGTCCACCTGACCCACGAGCAGAACCCGAACGGCCGCCTGCAGGCCGTCACGCGCGGTCCCGCCGACGACGCCCTGGTCGGAGCGGGTTTCGCCCGCAAGACCCTGATGGCCGGCTTCACCACGGTCGCGGACCTGGGGGCCGACAACAAGGCCATCTTCGCCCTGCGCGAGGGCATCAAGCGCGGCGACGTACCCGGCCCGCGCGTCCTCGCCGCGGGCTCGGCCGTGTCGGTCCACGGCGGCCACGGCGACGTCAACGGCTATAGCGAGGAGGTCATGCACGTGCTGCGGCCGACCTCGGTGTGCTCGGGCGCCGACGACTGCCGCCGCGCCGTGCGCGAGCAGGTCTGGCTGGGCGCGGATATCATCAAGATCACCGCCACGGGCGGGGTGCTATCCAACACCGCCGCAGGCCTGGCCCAGCAGTTCTCGGACGATGAGCTGAAGGCCATCGTCGACGCGGCCCACCGCATGGGGCGCAAGGTCACCGCCCACGCTCACGGCGTCGACGGCATCAACAGCTTCCTCAAGGCCGGCGGCGACTCCATCGAGCACGGCACCTATCTGGACGCCGACAGCATCGCCGCCTTCAAGAAGAACGGCGCCTATCTGGTGCCGACCCTGATGGCCGGCGACTTCGTCTATCGGGTCGCCACGGGACCGAACAATTTCCTGACCCCGGCCCAAACCGCCAAGGCGCTGGACGCGGGTCCGAAGATGCTGGCCATGGCTCGCCGGGCGCACGAGGGCGGGGTCAAGATCGCGTTCGGCACCGACACCGGGGTCAGCGCCCACGGCGACAACGCCGGCGAGTTCGCGCTGCTGGTGAAGGCGGGCCTGACGCCGTTGGAAGCGATCCAGACGGCGACGGTCAACGCGGCCGATCACTTCTCGCTGTCGAGCGAGATCGGCAGCCTGGCGGCCGGCAAGGCCGCCGACCTGATCGCGGTGAAGGGCGATCCGCTGAAGGACGTCACCGAGCTGCAGCACGTGACGTCGGTGATCAAGGGCGGGGTGGTCTACAAGTAGCTACAGCCCTACCTTGGCCAGCAGCTCCGCCAGCGCCGCCTCGTCGTCGAAGCGCGCCCGGACCGGCCACGGCGTCACCTTCTCGCGCCACTTGGCGGGCAGGCGCACCCAGTCCTTTTCGGTGGTGACCAAGCCGGCGTCATAGACCTTGGCGCGGTCGGCCAGCATCTTCAGTGTGGCTTCGTCATATTCGCCGTGGTCGGGGAAAGGGGCGAAGTCGACCAGCTGGCAGCCGGCGGCGGTCAGGGCCTTCTCGACCTTCCAGGGCTTGCCGATGCCGGCGAAGCCGACCTGCGGGCCCGCAGGGACTGGCGCGGCGGCCTCGAGCCGCGCGACCAGCACCGGCATGTCGCCGAACTCGACCAGCAGGTCGAAGTCGGGCTGCTCCATGTCGACCGGCAGCAGCACGATCACCGCGTCGGCGCGAGAGAGGCCCACCTTCAGCGGCTCGCGCATCGGGCCGGCGGGGAAGACCCGGCCGTCGCCGAACGGCCACTCGCCGCCGCGCGTCTCGCCGTCGACCACGACCAGGGACAGGGCCTTCTTGATGCTGGGGTTCTGGTGGCCGTCGTCCATGACGACCGCCTGGGCGCCCCGGCGCGTGGCGGCCTTGGCGCCGGCCACGCGGTCGACCGCCACCCACATCGGGAAGTCCTGGGCCAGCATCAGCGGCTCGTCGCCGACGTCCTTGACGGTGTGGCGGGACGTGTCGACCTGGGTCGGGCCCTTCAGCTTGCCGCCATAGCCGCGCGACAGGCCGTGGGCGTTGACGCCACGCTTGGTCAGGGTCAGCAGCAGCTCGCGGACGATCGGGGTCTTGCCCGCCCCGCCCATGGTGACATTGCCGACGCAGATCACCGGCGCGCCGACGATGGCCGGCGTCGTGCGGGCGATGCGGCGACGGGTGGCGTCGGCCCAGATCCACGACAATGGGGTCAGCAGGGCGCGGGTCAGCGGGGCCGGCCCGCCGTTCTTCACGTACCACCAGCGCGGCGTGCCGAGTTTCATGGGACCAGCTCGAGGATGCGGGACAGGCCGGCGCGGGCCTCGGCGTCGCGGGTGTCGACGTAGGTTCGGGCGCGGGCGGCGCGGGCCTTGGCGGCGGCGGGATCGGCCAGGTCGGCGGCGATCGCGTCCAGCAGACCTTCGGGCGAGGTCATGACCACGCCGCCTGCGGCCTCCAGGCCCGCGAAGGCCGAAGCCCAGTTCTCGACGAACGGGCCGCTTATCGTGGGGCAGTCCAGCCGCGCGGCCTCCAGCGGATTGTGGCCGCCGATGTCGGGGACCAGGCTGCCGGCGATCACCGAGGTTCCGGCCAGGCGGAACCACAGGCCCATCTCGCCCAGGGTGTCCGCGACGAGGATGTCGGCGGTTTCGCGGGATTGGCTGCGTAGAGCGGCGGTGAGGCCTCGGGCCTTGGCCAGCTCCACGATAGCCGGGCCCCGCTCGACATGACGCGGCGCCAGAACGACCGGCGGGCGATCGGGCAGGGCGGCGATGGCGTCCAGGGCGATCTCGTCCTCGCCCGGATGGGTGCTAGCGATCAGCAGCGGCGGGCGGGCGAAGGTGATGTCGCTGGCCACGGCCGGCAGCGGCGCGGCGCCGAACTTCAGGTCGGCCTCGCCGGCGACCTTGCCGCCGAGAGCCTCGAAGCGGTCGTGGGCGCGGGCGTCCTGAGCTAGGATCAGGTCGAAGCTCGACAGCAGCTGGCGGGCGGCGTCGGGACGTTTGCGCCAGCTGGCGAAGCTACGGTCCGACAGCTTGGCCGAGACCAGCGCCAGGCGCACACCAGCGGCCTTCGCTTCCAAGAGGAGGTTCGGCCACAGCTCGCTCTCGACGAAGACGGCCAGGGACGGCTTCCAGCGGGCGATGAACCGCCGCGCCGCGCCGGGGGCGTCGACCGGGACATACTGGTGGATCGCGCCGGTCGGCAGGCGCTTGGCCAGCAGGGCGGCCGAGGTGGTGGTGCCGGAGGTGACGAGCACACCGACCTCGGGTCGCTCCACCCGCAGGCGCTCGACGAGCGGCAGGATCGACAGGCTCTCGCCGACGCTGGCGCCGTGCAGCCAGACCAGCGGGCCATCCGGGCGCACGACCTCAGCGCGGCCGAGGCGTTCGGCGATCCGCGCCGGGTCCTCCTTGCCCTTGCGGGCGCGGCCGGCCAGCAGGGCGGGAGCGATGGGTTCGAGAAGGCCCGTGGCGGCCCGGTAGAGGCTCAGGGCGCCGGGACGGATCACACGACGCCTTCGGGGGCCAGCGAGCAGTTGTGGGCGCCGTGGGTGGTCTCGACCTGGATGGTCACGTGGCCGATCTTGAAGCGGCTGGCCAGCTCGGCGCAGGCGTCATGCAGGAACTGGTCGTGGTCCCCGTCCAGCGGGCGGACGACGTGCGCCGTCAAAGCCGTCTCCGTCGTGCTCATCGCCCAGATGTGCAGGTCGTGGACCTCGCTGACGCCCGGACGGCCGGCCAGCCACTCGCGCACCTTGCCGGGGTCAATCCCGCGCGGGGCGGCGTCCAGCGCCATGTCCAACGAGTCCCGCAGCAGGCCCCAGGTGCCCAGCACGATGACGACGACGATGGCCAGGCTGACCACCGGGTCGATCCACAGCCAGTTCGTCAGGCCCATGGCCAGGGCCGCGACCACCACGCCGGCCGAGACGGCGGCGTCGGCGGCCATGTGCAGGAAGGCGCCGCGAACGTTCAGGTCGTCCTCCGCGCCCTTCATGAACATCAGGGCCGTGGCGGTGTTAATGGCGATGCCGATGGCGGCGACGATCATCACCGGGCCGGTCTGGACGGGCTCGGGCGCGCCGAAGCGACGAACGGCCTCCCAGGCGATGGCCCCGACGGCCAGCAGCAGCAGGGCGGCATTGGCCAGCGAGGCCAGGATGGTGCCCTTGCGCAGGCCATAGGTGCGGCGAGCGCTGGGCGCGCGCTTGGCCAGCACGGCCGCGCCCCAGGCCAGCAGGAGGCCCAGAACGTCCGACAGGTTGTGGCCGGCGTCGGCCAGCAGGGCCAGCGAATGGGTGATCAGGCCCGCGCCCGCCTCGACCAGCACGAAGCCCAGGTTCAGCGCCACCCCGATCGCGAAGGCGCGGCCGAAGTCCTTGGGGGCGTGATGGTGATGGCCGCCGGGACCGTGGCTGTGGCCATGTCCGTGATGGTGGCCGTGACCGTGCGCATGGTCATGATCGTGGTGATCATGGTCGTGCTTGTGGTCGTGTCCGTGAGCGTCGTGAGCCATGGCTCCTACATCCCACCAAGGGCGGGCCGGATCAATCTTCGACCAGTTCTTCGGCGCGGCGGGTGACGGCCGAGAGGCGGTCGGCCCATTCTTCGGCCAGCTGGTCGGGATCATCGCCCCGGCCTGCGCCGGTCGGGCCGTCCCAGACCATGGCGGCCTTGGCGAAGGGCAGGGGGACCATGGTGTTGTCCCACGAGCCCAGGCGGATGCAGGGCTTGGCGGCCAGGCCCACGAAGATCACCGGCGCGCCGGTGACGCGGGCCAGGGAGGGCGTGCCCTTCTCCATGTGCTCGGCCGGGCCGCGCGGGCCGTCGGGGGTGATGGCGACGCCACCGCCGTCCTTGACCCATTTGACCATGTCGCGGAAGGCCTGCTCGCCGTGCTTGTTCTTGGCCAGGTCGGTCTTCTTGGCCGAGGAACCGCGGATGGCCGGGAAGCCCAGCTTCTCGACCGTGCGGGCGATGAACTCGCCGTCGTTGGAGCGCGAGATCAGGGCGCGCATGTCCTGGCGGACGGCCAGGTCCTGTGGCCAGCTGAGCGGCGACATCGGGATGCGCGAGTGCCAGAAGCACAGGATCGCCCCGACGCCGGTCTCGCGGCCTTGCGCCCAGACCTGTTCGGCTTGCTCGGCGCCCTCGACGGTCATGCGCAGGGTGCGGAACACCAGCTTGGAATAGCCGGCGAAGATCGAGGACAGCAGCCAGATCACGAACGGCGAACGCAACGGTCTCAAGCAGACGCCTCCGGCACGTGGTCGAGGTCCTGGGCCTTGGCCAGACGGCTGTAGAGGCCGCCTGCGCGGACCAGCTCGGCGTGGGTCCCGGTCTCGACGACGCGACCCTTGTCGATGACGTAGATGCGGTCGGCGTTCTTCACGGTCGACAGGCGGTGGGCGATCAGGATCGTGGTGCGGCCGGCCATCAACCGCTCCAGGGCCGCCTGGACCTGGGCCTCGCTCTCGGTGTCCAGCGCGCTGGTAGCTTCGTCCAGCAGCAGGATCGGGGCGTCCTTGAGGAAGGCGCGGGCGATGGCGATGCGCTGGCGCTGGCCGCCCGACAGCCGGGCCCCGGCCTCGCCGACGGCGGTGTCGTAGCCCTCGGGCAGTTCCAGGATGAAGTCGTGGGCGGCGGCCTGGCGGGCCGCCGCCTCGATCTCCAGCTGGCTGGCGCCGGGGCGGGCATAGGCGATGTTGGCGCGGATGCTGTCGTCGAACAGGAACGGCTCCTGGGTGACCAGCGCGATGCGGTCGCGCAAGCTGGCCAGGGTCACCGAGCGGACGTCGTGGCCGTCGATGGTCACCGCCCCGCCGTTCACGTCGTAGAAGCGCGGGATCAGGTTCAGGATCGAGCTCTTGCCACCGCCCGACGGGCCGACCAGGGCCACGGTCTCGCCCTTGCTGGCGGTCAGCGAGACGTCCGACAGGGCCGGGATCTCGGCGCCGTACGAGAAGGTGACGCCGGTGAGGGCGATGGCGCTGTCGCCGGCCGGCAGGGCCTTGGCGTCGGCGGGATCGACGATGGTCGGGGCCACGTCCAGGGCCTCGAACAGGCGGCGGGCGGCGGTCAGGCCCTCGGCGAAGACGGTCTGCAGGTTGGCGACCTGGCGCAGCGACTGGGCGGCGATGCCCAGCAGGATCACGAACTTCAGGAAGCCGCCGGGGGTAATCGGCGGCAGGGTCAGGGGACCGACGACCAAGGTCCCGGTGATGGCGCGCCAGCCCGCATAGGCGAACACGGCGGCGATCACGAGCTGCGAGAAGAGCTCGGTGGCCGGGGCGGCCATGGCGCGGGCGTTGCTGCCCTTGATCAGGTGGCGCTGGCGGCGCTCGACCACGGCGGCGACGCGGCCTTCCTCATAGGCCTCGCGGTTCTCCATCTTGACGATCTTGACCCCGTCCAGGCTCTCCATGATCGCCGTCGAGAGGTTGGAGGTCTCGCCCATGGCGCCCTTGGCGGCCTTGGTCGTGCGCTTGGAGAAGTGGCGGATGACGCCGTTGACGCCCGGCACGATGATCAGCACCCCGGCCGCCAGGATCGGGTCGGCGCCCAGCAGGGCCCACAGGGTGATGACGACGGTCAGGCCTTCACGGACATAGTTGATCACGCCGGTGGTCGCCGCCTCGCGGATCAGGCCGGCGTCGTACAGCACCGAGGCGACGTACGAGCCCGAATGGGCGCCGCGTAGGCGGGCTAGATCGGCGCGGATCAGGCGGCCGAACAGGCGGGTCTGCATGTCGCCGACGACGCCGTTGCCGATGCGGTTGATCAGGCTGGCCTGGATGACCTGGAACACCCCGCGCCCCACGGCCAGGGCCGCGATGGTCAGCGGCACCCAGATCAGGGCGCCGGGCTGGGGATGGGCGATCAGCTTGTCGACGGCCGGCTCGACATATTCGCCCAGCATCACCGTCAGGCGGGCGACGATCACCGCGCTGATCATCGAGACCAGGAAGCCTTTCCAGCGGGGCTTCAGGAACTCGCGCCACATCCGGCCCATCAGGGCGCGGTTCGAGGGCTGGTTGTCCGGCGAGGTCATGCGGGAGGGGTCGGATTTCGTGCGAGGACTGTCAATGACTTGCGGGACGCACTGCCCACGAAAAGCGACGCCATGAGGGCGGGTTTTGCCTTTCGGGGCTGATACCCTTACCTAGGCGGCGAAATCCCGAAGGAAAGCGCCCTCTTGGCCAAGTTCGACCTCGCCACGCCCTGGGGCCGGTTCAAGACCTATCTCCACTATCTGTGGAACGACCACGCCTATCTGCGCCTGGGGTTCTCGAACGCCCACTGGATCAGCCCCGAGATGGTCCGCGCCAACCAGCCCTGGCCGTTCCAGCTGGCTTGGTGGAAGAAGCGCGGCATCAAGACGATCGTGAACCTGCGCGGCGGCTTCGACGGCAGCTTCTATGCGTTGGAGAAGGACGCCTGCGAGCGCCTGGGCCTGAACTTCGTCGACTTCACGATCACCTCGCGCGAGGTCCCGATCCGCGAGCGGGTGCGGGGGGCGAAAGAGCTGTTCGAGAAGATCGAGTACCCGGCCCTGATGCACTGCAAGTCAGGCGCGGACCGGGCGGGGATCATGAGCGTGTTCTACGCCCACTACCGCCTGGGCCTGCCGATCCGCGAGGCGGTCGAGCAGCTGTCGCCGCGCTACCTGCACATCAAGCACGGCAATACCGGCGTTCTGGACTACGTGTTCGAGCAATATCTGGAAGTCGGCGAACCCAAGGGGCTGACGTTCAGCGAGTGGGTCGAGAGCGACGACTACAATCCCGTCGAGATGAAGAAGACCTTCCGGGCGAACATGCTGGGGAAGGTGCTGACGGATAAGATCCTGCGGCGGGAGTAGGGAGGCGGCGCTGGCCCCTCCACCGCCTTCGGCGGTCCCCCTCCCCCAAGAGGGGGAGGAGAGATAACCCTCCGCCCCGTTTGGGGGCGGACAGACCTGCGTGAGCAGGTCAGGTGGGGGCTAGTGCTGACTCAGCCCTCGCTCGAAGGATCCAGCAGCTTGTGCGCGTGGATGATGAAGTAGCGCGCGTGCGCGTTGTCCACCGTCGCCTGGGCTTTGGCCTTCCAGGCCTTGTGGGCGTCTTCGTAGCTGGGATAGGCGCCGACGAACTCGACCTTGGACAGGTCCCGGAATTCGATCCCGGCGACATCCTTCAGTTCGCCACCGACCACGATATGAAGAAGCTGCTTATCGACCATTTGAAGCATGTTCCTGCGAGGAATTATGTTTATGGCAGCTCGATATGCCCGACGCGTGACAGGATCAACGGGTGAAGCGCCCGATTGGCGCAAACCAGGCTCGGAACGAGCGGAATGGGGCGATTATAGACGAATTCTCGGCCCTTGTGGTCGCTGAGCGTCGCGCCGGCGCGGCGGCAGATCAGGTCGGCGGCGGCCAGGTCCCACTCGCTCTTGGGCGATAGGGCCACAGCGGCGTCGAAGGTCCCGGCGGCCACCAGGCACATGCGATAGGCGATGGAGTTGCGGCTCTCGATGCGCATTTCCGGCCAGGGCTCGCGCCAGGCCGGGTGGGCGAACATCTTGGCGTCGCCCAGCATGGCCGCGCCGAAGAGTTCGCTCGTCGCGCTGGGGGCGATGGGCTGGCCGTTCAGCGTCGCTGGACCATCGATCGTGGCCGCGTAGGTCTCGTTCAGGGCCGGGGCGTGGACGACGCCGGCGATCGGCTGGCCGTTCTCGACCACGGCGATCGAGACCGCGAACCACGGCTTGTTCTTCATGAAGGCCACGGTGCCGTCGATCGGGTCGACCACGAACTGCCGGCGGGTGGTCAGGCGGGCCGGGTCGTCGGCGGTCTCTTCCGACAGCCAGCCATAGTCGGGGCGCTCGGCGGTCAGCTGCGTCTTCAGCAGGGTGTCGACGGCCAGGTCGGCGTCGGTGACTGGCGAGCCGCCCTCCTTGGACCAGATCTTCAGGCCGCTCTCACGGGCCGAGAGCGCCAGCTCGCCGGCTTCCTTGGCGGCTTGAAGGATCAGGTCCAGGTCGTTCATTTGCCCGCGATCGCCAGGGCGTCGACCAGGATCGACGGGCTGTTGCTGGCGCCTCGGAATTCCAGGTCCGAGCCGGGGATCAGGCGGGCATAGATGTCGATCAGGTTGCCGGCCACGGTGATCTCGGTGACCGGGCCGGTGCTCTCGCCGTTCTCGAACCAGACGCCCGAGCAACCCACCGACCAGTCGCCGGTATTGCCGTTCAGCGAGGGGCCGAACATCGAGGTGACCAAGAGGCCCGTGCCGGCGTCCTTCATCAGGCCCGTCAGGTCCTGGGCGCCCGGCTGGAGCGTCAGGTTGTGGGTCGAGACGCCCGAGGGACCGGCCAGGCCGCGCGAGGCGTGACCGGTGGTGACCAGGCCCAGCTGCTTGGCCGAGCTGCTGTTCAGCAGCCAGGTGGTCAGCACGCCGTCGTCGATCAGGCTGCGGACCTGGGTGGCCACGCCCTCGTCGTCGAACGGCGCCGAGCCCAGGCCGCGCACGCGGTGCGGATCCTCGGTCAGGTTGACGCCCTGGGCGAAGATTCGCTGGCCTAGCTTGTCCTTCAGGAACGAGGTGCCACGGGCGATCGACGGGCCCGAGATCGCGCCCAGCAGCGGGCCAATCAGGCTCATGGCCAGGCGGTTCTCGAAGATCACCGGGGCGGTGGTCGAGGCGATCTTGCGCGGGTTGAGGCGGGCGACGGCCTGGCGGCCGGCCTCCATGCCGATGTCGCCAGCGGCCGGCAGGTCGCCGAAGTGGCGGGTCGAGCGGCCTTCGCCGCCGCGCTCCATGCCCGCGCCCTCGCCGGCGATGGCCGAGGCCGACACCGAGTGGCCGGTGGCCGCGTGCGTGCCGTGGAAGCCGGCGGTGGTGACCAGCGACCAGCTGGACGAACTCCAGCTGGCCGAGCCGCCGTCGGTATTGGTGACGCCCTGGACCTCGCGGGCGTGCGCCTCGGCGATCCGGGCCTGGTTCTCCAGGGCTTCGGCCGAGGGCTCATAGGCGTCGATCAGGTCGAGGTCGGGATAGGGACCCTTGGCCAGGCGATCATGCTGGGCCAGGCTGGCATAAGGATCTTCCGGGGCCAGGCGGGCCATGGCCACGGCGCGCTCGATCAGCTTGGCGCGGGCCTCGGCCGAGACGTCGGAGCCGGAGACCGTGGCGCTGCGTTGGCCGATGAAGACGCGCAGGCCAAGATCCCGGGCCTCTTCGCGCTCGACCTCTTCCAGCTCGCCCAGGCGAACCGAGACCGAGAGGGATTGGCGCTCGGCGAAGACAGCTTCGGCCGCGTCGGCCCCGGCCTTGCGCGCGGCGGCGACCACGTCATGCAGCAGATTATCGTCCATGTCGGTCTTATGGACGAGGCCGGCCTAGGCCGGCAAGCGCTACCCGATGGCCGACAGCAGCAGGGCCACGCCCGCGAAGATGTAGGCGAGCCAGGTGGCGACCATGCCGATCGAACGTCCGATCGACGCGCCGCCGTTGGTGGACAGGCCGAAGGCGTGGATCGCGCGGCCGGCGAACAGCACCAAGCCGACGACATGGACCGTCAGCGGCGAGGCGCCGGCCACGGCCAGCACGGCCAGGGAGGCGACGCCCGTCGGCACATATTCCGTGGCGTTGCCGAAGGCGCGGATGGCGCGGGCCAGTTCCGGGATGCCTTCGTCGCCCAGCGCGACCTTGTGCTTCTGGCGCAGGCGCACGACCAGCAACGACAGGATCAGCAGCAGAAACAGGTGCAGGCCGGCCCAAAGCGCGGCCGCGTGACCCGAAGCAATCGTATCCATCAACTCAAACCCTAGTACGCCGCCCGCCCCCGAGCGTGACCGACATATGAGACTGTCCGGGGACGGTCGGCAAGCCGACCCGCCTCTCAGGCGACTTCGCGGGCGATCGGGTAAAGCAAGTAGTGATCGTCGTAGAACGGCGTGCGCTCGTAGAACCAGGCCAGGCGCGCGTCGGGATCGGCGGCGAACTGGGGCTCGGCGGCCAGCTTGGCCTCGAACGCGGCCTTCAGCGCGGGATCAGCGGCCAGCATCTTCTCGGCCAGCGGGGCGATGGCGTAGGGCTCGATATATTCGACCCGGCTCAGCACTTCGGGGACCATGCCCCAGGCGAAGACGCTCTCGCTGGACTGCGGCTCGAGCAGCAGCACGACCAGGTCGCCCAGCGGCTGGTCGGTCGGGACGCGGATCGAGCCCTTGGGGAAGGTCCAGGCGCGGGTCTCGGTGGTGACGGTGTCGACGCTGATCTGGACGTGGCCCTCGTTGGCGCGGTCGGCCAGCTTGGGATCGACCAGGCGGATCATCTCGACCTCGACGGTCTTGTCCGTCGGCAGGGTTTCCAGCGTCACGCCATGCAGCTTCAGCCGCTCGATCAGGTCGGCGCGGTAGCTGGGCACGTAGTAGGCGACGGGACGCTTCAGGCTCAGCGAAGGTTTGGAGCCGTAGAACGGGACCTGCCACAGCGCCGGATCGGCCTCGCCCAGCCAGCGCACTTCCTGCCGGCCCGAGGCGGGGCTGTCATAGTACTCGTAGCGGATGCCCTTGAAGGCGCGGGTATAGGCCGGCGTCGGGTCGGAGACGAAGTTGGCCAGCACCTCGGCGGGCCGCAGGGCGCTGTCGGCCGCGATGGCCCTCCGCAGGTCGCCGCCCTGGTCGGCCAGCAGTTTCAGCGCCGTCTCGATGAAGACATAGGTCCCCAGCACCCGTTGCACGTGGGGTTTCAGGCTATGGTTCTCGATCAGGATGGTCGGGACGTGGGCCGCCGCGCCCCAGCCGTTGGAGAAGCGCTCGCCTAAGCCCCCGTCGTTGAAGCCGGCCTTGGGGTTTTGCTCGTCGACGCCGAACACCAGCTCGCCCGGGATGTGGCCCTCGGCCTCCAGGCTGGCGTTCATGGCCGGCTTCAAGACGTCATCCAGCCATTTGGCGATGGCCGGCGAGCGGCACCAGACGCCGTTCTCGCCGTTGAAGCCGTAGGTGACGTCGTACTGGTAATCCAGGCCGTCGGTCACGTGGACGTCGACATAAAGATCGGCCTTGTACTTGGCCTGCAGGCGCTTGAGGGCCTGCATCTCCGGCTGGTCCAGCTTCATGAAGTCGCGATTGAGGTTCTGGTTGGTCGCCGTGTTGCGCCAGCCCTGGATGCGCGGTCCGCGCTGGTTGGGACGCGAATAGGGGCCCGAGCGTTCGTGGCCGTCGACCGACAGGATCGGGAGCAGGACCAGATTGACCTTGTCCAGCAGACCGTCCTTGCCGTGAAACGCCATGTCCCGCAGCAGCATCATGCCGGCGTCCTTGCCGTCGATCTCGCCGGGGTGGATGCCGCACTGGACCAGCAGCAGGGGCTTCTTCGGGTCCAGCGTCTCGCCGTCCTTGCTGGCGATGACGGCGAAGATCTCGCGGCCCTGCGGCGAGACGCCGAAGTCCTCGACGCGGACCAGCTTGGACGCCTGGTCCAGCCGGTCGAACCAGGCGCGGGTGTCGACATAGGTCGGCGAGAAGCCGTGCTCGGCGTCGGCCTCGAACGGCGTGATCCACGGATCGGACGCGTCGCGGATCAGCGCCTGGCTGGCGCCCTGCCAGTGCGGGGCCGGCGGCAGGAAGGCTTCGTCCCAGGGGGCTCTAGGGGATTGCGACATGGCGGGAGCTCCCAGGGCAAGCAGGGCGGGGCCGGCCTCAGGCGGCGGCCAGGGAAATAACATACAGTAGGTTCAGCACCGCCAGCAGGGCGATGTCGACGACCCGGTTGCGGACCAGCATCAGGACGATCAGCAGGACGTAGTAGGTCAGGTTCATCAGGGCGGAGAAGCCCGTCCAGCGCATGGCGATGGTCTCGGACAGGCCGCTGAGGATCACCTGCAGAAGCTCAAAGCCCAGCAGGTTGCCCAGCACCATGCCGCCGACCACGTAGCGCTTGTTGTCGCGACACCAGGCGTCCAGATCGGGCCGGGCGGCAAGGTCGCGCGGGACCAGCAGCGAGGCGGCCACGTAATAGGCGCCGCCGGTCAGCAGGCAGACCAGCACGATCTTGAGGCTCATGTCAGCCGAGCCCAGGGCTTTCCAGCCATTGGTCACGCAGGCGGCCAGGTCGAAGACCAGCAGCAGCGCCAGCAGTGGCGTGGTCCAGCCGATCCGGACCGCATCACGGGTTTCCAGGACACGGACGGCGCCGGACAACAGCCTGCCGACCGCCAGGGCCAGCAGGGCGCCATAGAAGGCGAACAGAACCTCGATCGCGTCCATCAGCTCTCCGTCGAGTCGACCGACGCTACTTCCAGATCGGGGTTCCGTCTCCCGGCAAACCCAGGCGGGCCCACTTTTCGGTGACGGCTTCCACCACCGATTGATCCATGCGGATTTCCTCGCCCCATTCGCGCTTGGTCTCGGGCGGCCACTTGTCGGTGGCGTCCAGGCCGATCTTGGAGCCGAGGCCGCTCTCGGGGCTGGCGAAGTCTAGATAGTCGATGGGCGTGTGTTCGATCACCGTGATGTCCCGGGCGGGATCCATCTTGGTGCTGATCGCCCACATCACATCCTTCCAGTCGCGGGCGTTGATGTCGTGGTCCACGACGATCACCCACTTGGTGTACATGAACTGGCGCAGATAGCTCCACACGCCCAGCATCACGCGCTTGGCGTGGCCGGGATAGGCCTTCTTCATCGAGACCACGGCGATGCGGTAGCTGCAGCCCTCGGGCGGCAGCCAGAAGTCGACGATCTCGGGGAACTGCTGGCGGATCAGCGGGATGAACACCTCGTTCAGCGCCTCGCCCAGCACCGAGGGCTCATCCGGCGGCCGGCCGGTGAAGGTGGTCAGATAGATCGGGTCCTTGCGCATGGTGATCGCCGTCACCTGGAAGACCGGGAATTTCTCGACGCTGTTGTAATAGCCGGTGTGGTCGCCGTAGGGGCCTTCGTCCTCGAACTCGTCGAGCAGGACGTGGCCTTCGATGACGATCTCGGCGTGGGCCGGGACCATCAGCGGCACGGTCTTGGCCGGCACCAGATCGACCTTGGCGCCGCGCAGCAGGCCGGCGAACTGGTATTCCGACAGGGTGTCGGGCACCGGCGTCACGGCGGCCAGGATGGTGCCGGGATCGGCTCCCAGCACGGCGCAAGCGGGCAGGGGATCCTTGTTCCCCGCCTTCTTGTGGCGAGCGTAGTGCTGGGCCCCGCCGCGATGGGCCAGCCAGCGCATGATGCACTTGTCCTTGCCCAGCACCTGCATGCGGTAGATGCCGAGGTTGAAGTCGTCCTCACGGTCCTTGCCCGGACCCTTGGTCACGACGAGGGGCCAGGTGATCAGCGGAGCCGGCTCGCCCGGCCAGCAGGTCTGGACCGGCAGCTTGGTGAGGTCGATGTCGTCGCCCGTGAGCACGACCTCCTGCACCGGGGCCTTCTTCACCGTCCCGGGGCGCATGCTCATGACCGTCTTGGCCAGGGGCAGCATGTCGATCGCGTCCTTCAGGCCCTTGGGCGGCTGGGGCTGGCGCAGGAAGGCCAGCAGTTCGCCGACCTCGCGCAGCTCGCCCGCCGTCTCGCGCGGCTCGCCGCCCAGGGTCACGCCCATGGCCACGCGCTTTACCGTGCCGAACAGGTTGGCCAGGGCCGGCATCGAAGAGCGCGAACCGTCGGGCAGCAGGACGTGCTCGAACAGCACCGCCGGACCGCCGGTGGCCAGCAGGCGGGTCTGGATCTCGGTCATCTCCAGCACGCTGGAGACCGGCTCGGTGACGCGCACCAGCTCGCCCTTGGCCTCCAGGACGTCGATGAACTCACGGAGGGAACGGTAGGCCATGGGGTACTCGTCTAGTTCGCGACGGCCAGGTCGTCGGCGTGGATCATCGGGCCTTCGGTGAAGCCGAGCTCGGCCTCAATGGCGTCGGAGCGCAGGCCGGCGATGCGCTGGGCGTCGGCGCTGTCGTAGCGGACGAGGCCCCGGGCGACTTCCTGGCCGGTCTCGTCGCGCACACGGACGGCGTCGCCCTTCTCGAACGGGCCTTCGATGGCGCGGACGCCGGCCGACAGCAGGCTCTTGCCGGCGGCCAGCGCGGCGGCGGCGCCGGCGTCGATCGTGACCCAGCCCTGCGGGGCCAGAGAGCCGGCGATCCAGGCCTTGTAGGCGGCGGCGGGTGAGGCGTTGGCCTCGATCAGCGTGGCCTTCTCGCCGTCGGCGATGGCGGCCAGCGGGCGCGGGCGCGAGCCCAGGGTGATCAGCGTGGCGCAGCCGGCGGCGCGGGCGATGCGGGCGGCGGCGATCTTGGTCGCCATGCCGCCGGTGCCGACCCCGGCCGCGGCATTGGCGCCCTCGGCCATGCCGGCGATCTCGGCGGTGATCTCGGTCACCAGCGGGATGTGCTCGGCCTTGGGGTTCTTTCGCGGGTCGGCGGTGTAGAGGCCGTCGATGTCCGACAGCAGCACCAAGAGGTCAGCGCCGGCCATCTGGGCCACGCGCGCGGCCAGGCGATCGTTGTCGCCGTAGCGGATCTCTTCGGTGACGACGGTGTCGTTCTCGTTGACCACCGGCACCACGCCCAGGCCCATCAGGGTCTCGGTGGTGGCGCGGGCGTTCAGCCAGCGACGGCGCATCTCGGTGTCGTCGCGGGTCAGCAGGATCTGGGCGACGCCGACGCCATGCGGCTCGAAGGCCTCTTCCCAGGCATGCATGAGCAGGCTCTGGCCGGCGGCCGCGGCGGCCTGCTTTTCGGGCAGGGTGGTCTTGCGGCCGACCAGGCCCAGGCGGCGGCGGCCCAGGGCGACGGCGCCCGACGAGACCACCAGCACCTGCTTGCCAGCGGCGCGCAAGGCGGCGGCGTCGGCGCAGAAGGCCTCCAGCCAGGCGCGATTGGCGCGGCCCGTTTCGGCGTCGACCAGCAAGGCCGAACCGACCTTGAAGACGATACGGCGGGCGTTACCAAACGCCCCGGCGGCCTGGCTCACGGCGTCCAGCCCCCGGGGGTCTCGTCGATATGGTCCTCGTCCTCGGCGATCTCTTCCTCGAGGTCGCCACGGCGGATGCGCACCTGGCGATAGGCGGCGCGCAGCAGTTCGGTGACGCCCTGGCCCGAGACGCCCGACACCAGGCGCGGCTTGACGCCAGCGACGGCTTCCAGCTCGGCGATCTTCTCGGCGAGGGTCTCTTCGTCCAGGGCGTCGATCTTATTCAACGCCAGGATCTCGGACTTGTCGGCCAGCTCGTCGCCATAGGCTTCCAGCTCGCCCCGGATGGTGGTCCAGGCGCCGGCGATGTCGTCCTGCGTGGCGTCGACCAGATGGATCAGCACCGCCGAGCGCTCGACGTGGCCCAGGAAGCGGGTGCCGAGCCCCGCGCCTTCCGACGCGCCCTCGATCAGGCCGGGGATGTCGGCCAGCACGAAACGCTCGCTGCTGGACAGGTCCACGACGCCCAGGTTCGGGGTAAGGGTGGTGAAGGGATAGTCGGCGATCTTGGGCTTGGCGGCGCTGGCGGCGGCCAGGAAGGTCGACTTGCCCGCATTGGGCAGGCCGACCAGGCCGACGTCGGCGATCAGCTTCAGCCGCATCCAGATCCAGCGCTCTTCGCCTTCCTGGCCGGGATTGGCGTATTTTGGCGCCTGGTTCACGGGGCCCTTGAAGTGCAGGTTGCCCCAGCCGCCATTGCCGCCCTTGGCCAGCAGCAGGCGCGCGCCCGCGTGGTCCAGGTCGGCGATCAGGGTTTCCTTGTCCTCTTCGAGGATCTCGGTGCCCACCGGAACCTTCAGCAGCACGTCGTCGCCGGCGGCGCCGTGACGCGCGCGGCCCATGCCGTGCACGCCCGTGCCGGCCTTGAAGTGCTGCTGGTAGCGGTAGTCGATCAGAGTGTTAAGGCCTTCGACGGCCTCGATCCACACGTCGCCGCCGCGACCGCCGTCGCCGCCGTCCGGGCCGCCGTACTCGATGTACTTCTCGCGGCGGAACGACACCGACCCGCCGCCGCCGTTACCCGAGCGGATGTAGATCTTGCATTGGTCCAAGAATTTCATGGCGCTCTTTAGTCCCAAGGCGTCCCGCGCGTCGAGCCAAAACGGCCTCGCATCCTTACGTTACGGCAAGCACACCGATCTTTCGAACTGTGACGCTTGGCCGCGAATAAAAGCGTGACCGCTGTTCGTCGTCGTGACGAAATGTTAAAACACAGAGTGCGACAAAGTGTCTTGGCAGCGTAACCGTCGTTTCTCTCGACGGAGTGGGAGGCTGACCTTGGCTACGGCAGAAGACAGCAAGGCGATACTGGCGGGGGATCTGCGCGATTTGTCGACGCAGGAGCTTCACCGTAAGTATAGCGCTGAGGCGTCCGTCCACCGCAACATGTTGATCGCGCGGGGAACGGGCATCGCGCCGCAGTGGCGCGACTTCAAGACGTTCGTCGCCGAGGTCGGGGTCAAGCCGTCCAGCGAACACACCCTGGTCCTGCTGAATCGCTACGAGCGCACCTACGGTCCGGGCCGAGCCCGCTGGATGACCGCCGAGGAACAGGCCGCTCACGAGATCGAATTCGACCGCCTGCGCGCGGAAAAGCAGCGTGAAGAACAGCTGCTGATGCACCAGGCCGCCGCCACCAAGCGCGCCAGCGCTCCGAATGCGCCGTCGTTTGGCCAGTTCACGCCGATGGCCGGCAAGCACGTGGCCTTCACCGACGTCGCCAAGAAGCTGGCCATTCCGGTCGCGGCCCTGTCCAAGACCATGCCGGCCGGCACCAGCGCCGACGAGCTGGTCAAACGTTCGGCCGTCGTCAACGAGCTGATCAACGACCAGGCCACCTGGCTGCCGCCGGATCCGGCCCGCAAGGCCGGCTTCTTCGAGGCCTACCGCATCTGGCACCTGCAGGTGCAGCCGCAGTTCGGCCGCGCCGCCACCCCGACCTTCTTGTTCCTCTACATCGCCCTGCCGGTCATGAAGCAGTGCCGCGACGAGCTGATGGACCTGGACCTGTGGAATCCGCTGGGCCAGCGGGCCATGGCCGCCCGTGACGGCCACGTGTCCTGGAAGAAGTACACCGAGTTCATGCCGCGAGCGCAGGTCGCGCTGATGGAGATCCCCATCTACGCCACCTACTCGCTGCTGAGCGACCTGGACGCCCTGTGCGAGCGGATCGTCGTCGCCGAAAAGCGCTTCCGCGAAGGTCCGCAGAAGGTGATCCACACGCACCGGGCGGCTTAAGCCCGGTTCAGGCCAACCACACCATCATCCGCGTCGCCGCCGGTTCGCCGCGAGCGATCGACGGCTTGTGCTCGACGACGCCGGTATACAGGAAGCCGGCCTTGACCAGCACCCGGCCCGAGGCGTCGTTGTCGGCGAAGTGGCCGGCGGTGACGTAGCGCTTTTTCCAGCGTTCGCGGGCCCAGCTCAGGGCGCCCCGGGTCGCCTCGGTGGCATAGCCTTGGCCCCAGTAGGGCCGGCCGATCCAGTAGCCCAGCTCGACCTGGCCCTCGGCGGTCGTGAACAGCCCGATCACCCCGATCAGGCCTTCGCCCTCCAGCGCGATGGCGAAGGTGTTGTCGCGCGAGCGATCCTGCGTGCCGCAACGGGCCACGAAATCCTCGGCGTGATCGCGGGTATAGGGCGAGGGCATGCGCGTGGTCATGCGCGCGACGTCACGATCGAGGCAGAAAGCCGCCACGCGTTCGACGTCGGGCTTGGCCGGCACGCGCAGCGTCAACCGCTGGGTGTCGATGACGGGTCTTTCTTCGATGACGCACATCGGCGCCTCCCAGAGTTCTTCGGCTCCTCTTGCTCGGGAACCGTGACGCCGCCATGGCAAAGTTTGTTTCAGAAGGCGGCGAGACAAAACAAAAGCGGGGAGCCCGGCGTTCCGGACTCCCCGCTAGAGATCGTCTGTCCGGATCGTCTTCTGAGTAAGAAGCACGACCCGAATGAACTCTGGTTCGTGCTTACTCGGCCGGTTGAGCGGCCGGAGTCACCGTCACGTACGTGCGGTCATGCTTCTTGGTCACGAAGCCCACAGCGCCTTGCACGAGGGCAAAGAGGGTGTGGTCCTTGCCGATGCCGACGTTGGCGCCCGGATAGAACTTCGTACCGCGTTGACGCACGAGGATGTTGCCGGCGAGAACCTTCTCGCCGCCGAACTTCTTCACGCCAAGGCGCTTCGACTCTGAGTCGCGACCGTTGCTGGACGAGCCGCCTGATTTCTTGTGAGCCATCTTGCTCTCCTACCTTTAGAAGGCGTCGCCCTTAGGCTTCGCCTTCCTCCGTGGTGGCGGCGGCCTTCTTAGGGGCGGCCTTCTTCTTCGGGGCGGCTTCGGCGGCCGGCTCGGCGGCGACGTCAGCAGCCTTCGGAGCCTTGGCGGCCTTCTTCGGAGCGGCCGGAGCAGCTTCCGAAGCGGTCGGGATCGTCGCCGGAACGGCGGCGTCGCCGAGGCCACGAGCGCGAGCGTTCAGGATGACCTTCGGGGTCAGGTCGATAGCGCCTTCCCACTTGGCTTCCAGGCCAGCGCCGACGACCGACGTGACGCGCACGACGGATTCGAATTGGCGGTGACCGCGGGTGCGGCGATAGCCCTGGCGACGGATCTTCTTGAAGATCTTCACCTTCTCACCCTTGCGGGTTTCGAGCAGGGTCCCGGAGACGACAGCGCCGTCCACGGTAGGGGCGCCGACCGTCACGGCCTCGCCTTCGCCAAGCATCAGGACTTCACCGAAGGCCACGGCAGCGCCGGGTTCACCTTCGAGCTTTTCGACAACCAGCAGGTCGCCGGCTTGAACCCGGTACTGCTTGCCGCCGGTTTTGATCACCGCGTACATAGGTTAGCGCCTTAAAAACGTGCGTTCGCAAAATAGGGATCGCCCGCTCGGAAACCCGGCGGGCGAAGAGGGCGCGACTTATACAGCCGCAGGGCGGAGAGTCAACGCCGTCCCCGAGGATTCACCGGCCGTTGCGAAGGAAACACGACAAGATCGTCGGAACCCCCTGGGTTGTTACTTTATAACGCGCTATATGCCGTGACGTGAACTCGACCTTCTTCACTTCCATCGCCGTCACCGGCTTCGCGGTGGCCTTCCTGCATGCGGCCCTGCCGACGCACTGGCTGCCGTTCGTGCTGGTTGGTCGCGCCCAGAAATGGTCCACGGGCCGCACCCTGGGCGTCACGCTGCTGGCGGGTCTGGGCCATGTGGGCCTGACCATCGCCCTGGGCCTGGCCCTGGTCGTCGCGGGCCTGGCGCTGGAGCCCAAGCTGGGCGGCCTGTTCCACTGGGTGGTCGGCGGCCTGATGGTCGCCGTGGGTCTCTTCTATATAGCGCGAGGGCGCCACAACCACGCGCTGCCGGAAGCCAGCCGGCGGACCTACGGCTCGGACCGCGCGGCGATCATCGCCCTGGTCACCCTGCTGACGCTGTCGCCCTGCGAGGCCTTCCTGCCCTACTATCTGGCCGGCATGCAGCACGGCTGGCAGGCCTTCCTGGTGCTGAGCGCGGTGCTGATGGCCGCCACCTCGGCCGGCATGCTGATCTTCACCAGCCTGTCGCTGGCCGGCTTCAAGCGCCTGGGCCTGCAGTGGGTCGAGCGGTACGAGGAGACCATCCTGGGCGGGGCCCTGGTCGTGGTCGGCCTGGCGGTGGCATTCTTCAAGACGTAAGCGGCTTTCACTCTGCGTCACGGCCTCCTAAATAGCGGCCATGACCCAAGCCTCCTCGAAAATCCCCGTCACCGTGCTGACCGGCTATCTCGGCGCCGGCAAGACCACGCTGCTCAACCGCATCCTCACCGAGGAGCACGGCAAGAAGTACGCCGTGATCGTCAACGAGTTCGGCGAGGTCGGCATCGACAATGACCTGGTGGTCGGCGCGGACGAGGAAGTGTTCGAGATGAACAACGGCTGCGTCTGCTGCACGGTGCGCGGCGACCTGATCCGCGTCCTGCAAGGCCTGATGAAGCGCAAGGGCGGCTTCGACGCCATCATCGTCGAGACGACGGGTCTGGCTGACCCCGGCCCGGTGGCTCAGACCTTCTTCGTCGACGATGACGTGAAGGCCCGCACGGCGCTGGATTCGGTCACCGCCGTGGTCGACGCCAAGCACATCATGCTGCGCCTCTCCGACAGCAAGGAAGCGGTCGAGCAGATCGCCTTCGCCGACCAGATCGTGCTGAACAAGACGGATCTCGTCTCGGAAGACGACCTGCGCCACGTCGAGTCGCGCATCCGCCGCATCAACCCGCTGGCCCCGATCCACCGCGCCCAGCGCTCCAACGTTCCGCTGGACGCCATCCTGGGCAAGCACAGCTTCGACCTGGAGCGGATCACCGAGCTGGAGCCGTCGTTCCTGAACCCGGCCCACGGCGAGGCCGGCCATGTGCACGACGAGCACTGCGGCCACGATCACGGCCACCATCATCATGACCACGACCATGTGCATGACGAACACTGCGGTCATGACCACCATCACCACGATCATGATCATGGCCACGCCAGCGCGATCCACGACGACGGCGTGAAGGGCATCTCCCTGACCCTGGACAAGCCGGTCGACGGCCAAAAGATCACCGCCTGGCTCAACGAGCTGCTGGCCAAGCGCGGCCCGGACATCCTGCGCGCCAAGGGCATCATCGACGTGAAGGGCGAGAACAAGCGTCTCGTCTTCCAGGCCGTGCACATGATCCTGGAAGGCGACTTCCAGCGCGAATGGACCGACAAGGACAAGCGCTACAGCCGCATGGTCTTCATCGGCCGTGACCTGGACGAAGCCGAGTTGAAAGCCGGCTTCGAGGCGACGGCGGCTTAGGGAAAGGAAGATCCTCCCCCTAGCGGGGGAGGTGTCGACGAAGTCGACGGAGGGGGAAGAGGCCGGATCGCCCGCTGTTCCCCCTCCGGCCTTCGGCCGCCTCCCCCACGGGGGGAGGATCCGGACATACGAAAAAGCCCCGGAACTTGCGTTCCGGGGCTTTCGTGTTTTTGGCTGTCGCCGAAGCTGCTTAGTGCAGGTCTTCGTTGATCAGGCCGACCTTGAACCAGCCCGCGGTCTGCAGTTGGTTCAGCACGCCCATGAAGTCGGCGTACAGCACGTCGGCGTCGGCGCGGATCATGACGCGCTGATCGTCCTTCGGGCCGGCTTGGCCGGTCGCGGCGAACTTGGCGTTCAGATCGGCTTCCAGGCCGTCGAGGCTGGTCTGCTTGTCGGCGATGAAGATCGCGCCCGACTTTTGGATCGAGATGAAGACCGGTTCCTTCGGCTTCTCGTTCGTCAGGTTCGGAACTGCCGGCGGCAGGTCGATCTTGATCGAAGTCACGGCCATCGGCACGGCGACCATGAAGATGATCAGCAGCACCAGCAGGATGTCCACGAAGGGCGTGACGTTGATTTCGGAATTCTGGCCCAGCGAATAACGGCCACCGCCGCCGCCAGCAAGTTTAGCCGCCATAGCCTGACTGTCTCCCAGAAGGTCGCGCCGCTCGGGGCGCGCCTGAAATGTCGTTACCTAGCCACGTCTGGCGCAGACGGGCGCGGAAGTAAAGCCCGACGACGCGCCGCAATGGCAACCCCTTTTCGAGTCTTTTTTGTCGAACGCCGTTCGAACAGGCGCCTTGCAGGGTTTGGCTTCGCGTGCGGCGCGAAACGCACCGGCAAGGCGGGCTTTCTGAAAGAGTCTGGTCGTCGGGGCCTGCGTGTCTTATCTCGCGCGCATGATCTTTTCTTTCGACGCCTTCGTCACCGACGCCCTGTTCGACCGCTCCGGCCGGGCCATGTTCGCCCTGGGCGACGGCACAGTCCGCCTCCAGACCGAGGACGGATTCGTCACGGTCGAGGCTCACGGCGGGGCCGTTCTGGCCGCCGCTGTGCACCCCAGCGGCAATGGCGTCGTCACCGGCGGCGACGACGGCAAGGTCGTCTGGAGCCGAATCGAGGGCGGTGAGGTCGTCGCCTCGCTGATCGCCGAGGTGAAGAACCGCTGGATCGAGCACGTGGCGACCAGCGCCGCCTCTGGCCTGATCGCCTTCACGGCCGGCAAGGAGGTCCATGTCCGCGACGCCGCCGACCCGGCCTTCACGCGCACCTTCACCCACGAGAAGACGGTGTCGGGCCTGGCCTTCGAGCCCAAGGGCCGCCGCCTGGCCTCCGCTTCCTATGGCGGCGCCTATCTCTGGTACGCCCGCATCGCCGACCAGAAGCCGACTCTCTTGAAGTGGGCCGGCAGCCACATCGCCACGACCTTCAGCCCGGACGGCAAGTTCCTGATCTCGTCGATGCAGGAAAACCAGCTGCACGGCTGGCGTCTGTCGGACGGCAAGGACATGCGGATGGGCGGCTATCCGTCCAAGATCAAGAGCGTGGCCTTCTTCGATAAGGGCAACCTCTTGACCACGGCCGGCGCCTCGGGCGCGGTCATCTGGCCGTTCGCCGGCGCCAATGGCCCGATGGGCAAGGAAGCCGCCGAGATCGGTTTCTCGCGTGATTCGATGGTCGTCCGGGTGGCGGGCATCGACCAGCATCCGGTGTGCTTCGCCGCCCAGGACAACGGCAAGATCTGGGCCGCCCACATGCGCAACGGCCGCATCGAGACGGTGAAGGCCGAGAAGGGCGCCTCCATCAGCGCCCTGTCGACCAGCGCCGACGGCAAGTGGCTGGCCTGGGGCGACGAAGACGGCGAAGCCGGCGTCATCGCCATCCCGGACATCAGCGGCCCGCGCGAGTTCGCGGGCTAAAAGCCCTTCAGCTCGGCCCATTCCTCGAACGGGGCCCGCTGGGAGCGGAAGTTGTTCACCGGCGCGGCCTCGTCGCGATAGCCCAGGGCCATGCCGGAGAACAGCATGTGGCCCTCGGGCAGGCCGACATGGTCGTCGACGATCTTGTTGTAGTGCGACCAGAACTCCTGCGGGCAGGTGTCCAGGCCGCGCTCGATCGCCAGCAGCATGAAGGTCTGCATCAGCATGCCGACGTCGCTCCATTGCGGCGGGCCGCAGCGGCGATCGATCGAGAAGAACAGCTGCACCGGCGCGCCGAAACCCTGGCCGTTGGTCGAGAACCACTGCAGGCGCTGCAGCTTGTCCTCGCGCGGGATGCCCAGCGCGCCGTACATGTCCTCGCCGACCTGGAAGCGGCGGCTGCGCAGCGGCTCCCACAGGTTGGCTGGATAGACGTCGTATTCGGTGGGGTCGGGCGCGGCGACGCGGGCCAGCATGGTGGCCTTCAGCTTTGCCAGCGGCTCGCCCGAGATGGCTTGCACCCGCCAAGGCTGAAGATTGCCGCCGGACGGGGCGCGGGCGGCGGCTTCCAGGAGCTCGCGGACCAGCGCGCCGTCGACCGGATCGGGCTTGAAGGCGCGCACCGACATGCGGCGGTTGACGGCGTCGATCACGTCCATCGAAGGCTCCCTTAAACCCGTGTATCTATCTATCGTGACAGCGACGGTTAGCATCCGTCCGTCGGGTAAAGACAAGTAGGACTCTCAAGGGGCGTTTCGTGCGGCGGCTTCTGCGAAATATCGCGCTGGCTCTGTTCATCGTGCTGGTGGCCGGACCGGTGGTGACGGTGATTCTCTATCGTTTCGTCCCGCCGCCGGTGACGCCGCTGATGGTGATCCGGGCGGTCGAGGGGCGGGGCCTGGACCATCGCTGGCGCGGGATCGACAAGGTCGCCCCGGCCCTGCCGCGCGCCCTGATCGCGGCCGAGGATTCGCGCTTCTGCGAGCACCACGGCTTCGACTTCAACGCCCTGCAGAAGGCCTATGCCAATAACGAGGCCGGCAAGAAGATCCGCGGCGGCTCAACCATCAGCCAGCAGACGGCCAAGAACGTCTTCCTGTGGCCGGGCCGCAGCTACATCCGCAAGGGCCTGGAGGCTTGGTTCACGGTGCTGATCGAGGTGCTGTGGGGCAAGGAGCGGATCATGGAGGTCTATCTGAACTCCATCGAGTTCGGCTCGGGCATCTATGGCGCCCAGGCCGCCGCCCAGCGCTATTTCGGCGTTGACGCCGACCAGCTGACCCAGGCCCAGGCCTCGCGCCTGGCGGCCATCCTGCCCAGTCCGCTGAAGTGGAAGGTGATCAAGCCCGGCAAGTACGTGGCGCGGCGCACCCAGAAGATCGGCAAGGCCTCGGGCGCGGTGCGCCGCACGGGCCTGGCCGAGTGCGTGGGCTAGCCGCGCATGCCCAGGCCCGCGTCGGCGTTAGCCGCGCATGCCTAGGAAGGCGAAGTAGCCGCCCTGCGGGTCCTTGGCGTTGACCACGAAAGCGCCGCCGGGGACCTCCATCGGGCCCATCAGGATTTCGCCGCCGTTGGCTTTCACCCGCTCGATCGCCGAGTCCACGCCATCGACGCCGAAGTAATAGAGCCAGTAGGGACCGTTCGGCAGGTCGGGATTGTTGAACAAGCCGGCGAACGCCTGGTCCAGGCCGACGGTCTGGTAGGTTCCCATCTCGCCCATGTCGACGGCGTCGTGCTTCTTCCAGCCGAACAGGCCGGCATAGACGTCGAAGGCCTTTTCCCAGTCGGTCGCGTGCAATTCGGCCCAGGCCAGCGAGCCGGGCGACATCGGCTCGGGACGCGGCGGCGGCGTGGTCGGCGCGCCCTTGAACAGCACGAACATCGCGCCCTGCGGGTCGGCGACGACCGCGAAGCGGCCGACATCGGGGATGTCCTGCGGGGCCTTGTGGACTTGGCCGCCGGCGGCCTCGACCTTCTTGGCGAAGGCGTCCACGTCATCGACGGCGATATAGCCCAGCCAGCCGGGCGGTACGCCCTGCATCTCCAGCATGCCGCCGACGTGGATGTCGCCCGGGGCCTTGAAGATCGTGTACGGACCGGCCGGCCCAGACGACATCTCGGACGTCCAGCCGATGACCTTTTGATAGAAGTCGCCGGCCGCCTTGGTGTCGGTCGTGACCAGCTCAAACCAGCAGAAGTCGTTGGCCATGGGGGTTTCTCTCAATGGGGAGGGCAGTGCTTCGACGAAGGCGCTCCAGGATCGGATCATGCGGCGCTACAGCAGCCGGACTTCGGCGCGCTCTCGTACTCGTCGTGGCGACGGATGAAGTCCATGTCGCCCTCCTCGTTGCGGCCCAGCGGGGCGCGGTCGAGGATCATCATCGTGCCCAGCAGGTCCTCGGCCCCGCGGGCATAGGTCGAATAGGTGTGGAACACCTGGCCGGCCTCGTCGCGATAGAAGGCCGACAGGCCCGGCAGCTCGTCATTGGCCTGGGCGACGGGGATGTCGACATAGCCGTAGTTCACCGTCTCGCCGGCCAGTTCGTCCGGCGTGAACGAGACGCGGAAGTCGTGGTTGAAGTCGCTGCCGGCCGCCGACACCCACGGAAAGCGCCAGCCCATGCGGTGCTTGTAGGCCGTGATCTTGTCCAGCGGCGCGCGCGAGGCGGCGATCAGGGTGACGTCGTGATTGTTGAGGTGCGGCAGGGTCCCGTCCAGGTGATCGGCCAGGAACGAGCAGCCGGGACAGCCCGCCTCCCAGTCCGGCCCGAACATGAAGTGGTAGACCATCAACTGGCTGCGGCCGTCGAACAGCTGGGCCAGGGTCTTCTGACCGGCGTCGGTGTCGAAGACATAGTTCTTGGTCAGCTTGACCCAGGGCAGGGCTAGGCGCTCGCGGTTCAGGGCGTCCAGCGCGCGGGTGTGGGCCTTCTCCTTGGCCAGCAGGGCGCGGCGCGCTTGCAGCCACTCTTCTTGAGAAACGACCGCGTGCGGCATCGCGTCCTCCGTAAGCTGAACGGTTTTGGCTTGACTAATAACGTTGATATCAACATAAATTTCGCATGTCAAAGCCGGCAGTGATTCCCGCTGACTCGAGCGTCTCGTACGCGACCACGATCCACGTCCGCGACACCTGCCTGTGCCTGCACGTGCAGCGCGCCGCCCGCGCCCTGGCCCGCCGCTTCGACGACGCCCTGCGGCCGGTGGGCCTGACCAATGGCCAGTTCTCGCTCTTGATGTCGCTGAACCGGCCCGAGCCGGCGGGCATGGGCGGCGTTGCGAGCCTGCTGGCCATGGACCGCACCACCCTGACGGCGGCGCTGAAGCCGTTGTTGCGGCGGGGGCTGCTGATCGTCGAGCCGGATCCAAAGGACCGCCGTGGCCGCGTGCTCAGCCTGACCGGCGCCGGGCGGGCGGTGCTGGCCCAGGCCGTGCCGATCTGGACGCGCGAGCACGGCCAGCTCGACGAGGAGCTGGCCGGGGGCAGTGGCGTCCTGCGCGATGGCCTGAGGAAGCTGGCCTAGAGCCCGATGGTCTTGAGATAGGCCTCGACCTTGGCCTCGTCGCCAGCCTGGCCGACCGTCGCGATGTAACCGTCGGGACGCACCAGCACGAAGCCGCCGGGCGGCAGGCCGTAGGCGTCAGCGAGCCAGCCCTCCGTGTCCGTCAGATCCGCGAAGACGAGGCCGGGGCGCGAGGCGATCGGGCTTTCGCCCAGCACCGTCCAGTGCGGACCGGCCAGAACCTCGAACACCCGCTGATCGCCGCACGGCGCATCCGGCGCGCGGTCGCCCGGCGCGACCTTGGCCTCGACGCCCAGGTCCAGCGACAGGGTCGAGCCCTCGTAGCCGAGATCCAGCTGCCGGGCCTCGCGGCCGCGCTTCATGCCTTGCTTGGTCATGGCCTTGGCCAGGAGCTCCGTGGACAGGCCCAGCACCCCGGCGGCGATCGGGCGACGCTCGGCTTCGTAGGTATCGATCAGGCTTTCGGGCGCGCCGGCCAATACGGCGGAGAGCTTCCAACCCAGATTGTAGGCGTCCTGGATGCTGGTGTTCAGGCCCTGGCCGCCGGTTGGCGGATGGATGTGGGCCGCATCGCCGGCCAGCAGCACGCGGCCGACCCGATAACGGTCGGCGAGGCGGGCGTTGAGGCCATAGACCGAGGCCCAGAACACCTCGTGGACGACGATGTCGTCGTGACCCGTCCGTTCACGGATCAAGGCGTTGAGGCCTTCGACGGTCAGGCCCGCCTCGCCTTGCGCCGGAGCATGGCCCTGGATCTGGAAGAGGTCGGTTCCGGCCAGCGGGCAGAACGACACCTGGGCCGTCTCGCGCGTCCCGAAAACGTGCCAGGCCTCGCGCGTCAGGCCGGTCAGCCGTGTGTCGGCGACCATGGCCAGGCCCGGCATGGTCTTGCCAGGGAGGCCGATGTCCAGGGCGTGGCGCACGAAGCTGCGGCCGCCATCGGCCCCGACCAACCAGCGGGCGCGGATAGTCCGGCCGTCGGCCAGGGTCGCGGTGACGCCCTCGGCGTCCTGGTCGATGCCGGTCAGCTCGGCGCCGTACTCCGGCGTATGGCCAAGGTCGGCCAGGCGCTGGCGCAGGATGGTCTCGGTCAGGAACTGCGGCAGCATCAGCGGCGCGGCGTAGGGCTCGGCCGGGGTGGGCGTCGCGCCCTCGCCGATGGCCGTCTCCTCGAAGCCGCCGTCGGGGGCGTAGTTGCGCACCGGCGGATAGGGGCCGCCCGTCGCCAGCATCGGCGCCAGGACGCCCAGGTCCTCGAACACCTCCAGGCTGCGAGGCTGGAGGCCCTTGCCGCGTGAGCCTTGGAACGGATGCGGCGCCTTGTCGATCAGGCGGAAGGCGACGCCCCGGCGGGCCAGGTCGATGGCCAGGGTCAGGCCGGCCGGACCGGCGCCGGCGATCAGTACGCCGGTCGTCTCTTGGGGCGTGAAAGCTTGGGTCATCCGGATTTCCTTTGTGTGCGTTGTGCACACATTTTGTGTGCAAAAGGCACATAAATCTGAGGCTGGACGACGTCAAGAAAGAATGTGCAAAATGCACGGATGAAATCCGAACTTCGCGACATTCACGCGGCGATGATGGACCTCGCCGGCTTCCTCAATCGCCCCCAGGCCGACGACATGCTGCTGCGCGAGGCCGGCGTGTCGCTGGACCGGGCGCTGTTCCCCTTGCTGGGGCGGATCGGGAAGAAGGGACCGATCGGCGTGGTCGAGCTGGCCGATCTGGCCGGCCGCGACCACTCGGTCGTCAGTCGTCAGGTCGCCAAGCTGGAGAGCCTGGGCCTGGTCGAGCGCCGCCCCGGCGCGGCCGACAAGCGAGTGCGCGAAGCGGTGGTGACGGAGAAGGGCGCCGAGTTGGTCGAGCGGCTTGACGCCGCGCGCCAGCGGCTGGTCGGTCCGATGATGGCCAGTTGGAGCGACCAGGAGCTCAAGGACCTGGCGCGGCTGCTGCGCAAGTTCGTCGACGGCGCGAACGAGGCGTTGAAGGCCTAGTGGGCCCGCCCTCGTCCTTCGACAGGCTCAGGATGAGGACTATTTTGAGCGTCGCATTAGAAACCTCATCCTGAGCTTGTCGAAGGACGAGGTTTCGGGCCCTCAGTCGACGGCCAGGATCACGTCCGACGCGGCGATGCGCGCCTCGACCTTCGCGCCGACGGGCAGCGCCCAGGCAGCATCGTCCGGTTTCAAGGTCGCGGTCAGAGTCTTTCCCGCCGCCAGAGCGATCGTCACCTCGGCCGATGCCTCGCCGGCTTCGCGATCGACGATCTCGCCGGCCAGACGGTTGTCGCCGTCGCCTTCGCCGATCCGTACGAAGCTGGACTTGATCAGGGCGATGGCCTGACGGCCGGGCGCGAGGTCCAGATCCTCGACGCTGCGGCGCGTGATCGACGAACGCAGCGACAGGTCTTCGCCCAGCGACAGGGTCACGACCGCCGTGACGCCATCGCCCTCGACCGCCGTGACCACACCGCGCAGAGCGTTGCGGGCGCTGGTGCGCAGGCCCAGACTCCAGAGCAGTTCAGCGTCGCCCGAGAGATCCGCCTCCAACCTTGCGAAGGCCGCGCCGACCTCGCGCTCGGCGGCGCGGAAGGCGCGGATCACGGCTTGGCCGCGCGGGGTGACCTCGGCCATCCCGCCGCTCTTGCCGCCCGGCGCGGCGCTGACCAGCGGCGCGTCGAACAGGTTGTTCAGGGCCTGCACCCCGTCCCAGGCGCCCTTGTACGAAAGATCGACCTGTTTAGCGGCGGCGCTGATCGAGCCCAGGGCCGCGACGGCTTCCAACAGGGCGATGCGCTCCAGCCCCACGCGGGCCAAGCCGCCGCGCTTGAGGATCAGGGAGGCGCTGAAATCGTCTTCGCGAGCCACTGTTTCACCGTTATGCATGGGAGCTACATAACCGCAGCGCCCCAATAGGATTACCAGATGATCGCCCGCCGTCCGATGCTGATCGCCGCGCTTCTGTCCCTGACGCTGGGCGGGACTGCCTTCGCCGGCGAGACCAAGGTGGCCGTGGCCGCCAACTTCACGGAAGCGGCCAAGGAGATCGCGGCGAAGTTCAAGGCCAAGACCGGCCATGACGCGACCTTGAGCTTCGGCTCCTCGGGCCAATTCTACACCCAGATCGCCAACGGCGCGCCGTTCGAGGTCTTCCTGTCGGCCGACGTCGAGCGCCCGCAGAAGGCCGAGGCCGAGGGCCTGGCGGTTCCCGGTTCGCGCTTCACCTACGCCACCGGCCGACTGGTGCTCTATAGCAAGACGCCGGGTCTCGTTGACGGGAAGGGCAAGGTGCTCACCACCGGCAAGTTCGAGAAGCTGTCGATCGCCGATCCCAAGGCCGCGCCCTATGGCCAGGCGGCGATCGAGACCTTGACCAAGCTGAAGCTGTACGACACGCTGAAGCCCAAGATCGTGCAGGGCTCGTCGATCACCCAGGCCTTCCAGTACGTCCAGACCGGCGCGGCCGAGCTGGGCTTCGTAGCCCTGTCGCAGGTGATCACCGAGCAGGGCGGCTCGCGCTGGGTCGTGCCGGCGGCCAACCACACCCCGATCGAGCAGCAGGCCGTGCTGCTGAAGACGGGCGCCAACAGCGAGGCCGCCAAGGCCTTCGTGGCGTTCCTGAAGAGCGGCGACGCCAAGGCGATCATCAAGCGCTACGGCTACGAGGTCCGCTAGGCCAAATGGATCAGGGCATGACGGAGGTCCTGTGGCTGACGGGCAAGCTGGCGGGGATCACCACGATCCTGCTGCTGCTCGTCGCCACGCCGCTGTCCTGGTGGCTGGCGCGCGGGCGCTCGGCCCTACGCACGCCGGTGACCGCCCTGGTCGCCCTGCCGATCGTGCTGCCGCCGACGGTGCTGGGCTTCTACCTGCTGATCGCCCTGGGGCCGAAGAGCCCACTGATGGTGCTCTTCCAGCCGTTCGGCATCCGGACCCTGGCCTTCACCTTCGAGGGCCTCGTCATCGGCTCGTTGATCTATTCCCTGCCGTTCGCCGTGCAGCCGTTGCGCAACGCCTTTCTGGCCATTGGCGATGAGCCGCTGGAGGCCGCCGCCTGCCTGGGCGCCTCGCCGTGGCAGCGCTTCTGGCGTGTGGCCCTGCCGCTGGCCATCCCCGGCTATGTCGCCGCCGCAATCCTGGTCTTCGCCCATACGGTCGGCGAGTTCGGCGTGGTCATGATGCTGGGCGGCAATATCCCGGGCGAGACCACGGTGCTGTCGACCGAGATCTACCGCCTGGTCGAGGGGCTGGAGTGGGGCGAGGCGCACCGCCTGTCGCTGCTGCTGCTGGCCTTCGCCTTCGTGGTGCTGTTCACCCTGCTGGGTCTGGAGGCCCGCTCGAAGATCCTGCTGCGCACCCGGACCTAAAAGAGCGAGCGCGACGTTGGGGAACGCCGCGCTCGAGGTAACCGAGATTAGGAAGGTGCTCAGAACTTCCAGGTGAGCGACGCACCATAGGTCGTGGGCTTGCCGGGGAAGCGGACCACCACGTTGGCGTTGCTGCTGACGGCGCTCCAATAATATTCGTTGGTGATGTTGCGGCCCCAGATCGACAGGTCCCAGCCCTTGTCCGGCGCGCCGATGCCGAGGCTGGCGTTCAGCATGCCGTAGCTGTCGATCACGAACAGCGGATTGCCCTCCAGATCGGCGTAGGACTTGTCCTGCCAGCGGCCGTTCAGGGCCGCGTTCAGCTCCAGGCCGTCGCCGACCGGCTGCTTGAACAGCGCCGTCAGACCGCCCTGGAACTTGGGGCTGTACAGGAACGGCCGGCCGTCGAAGCTCTGAGACTGACCGGCGGCGTTGATGCCGGTGTAGCCCTTCACCTCGGTGTGCAGCAGGGTCGCCGAGGCGATCAGGGTCAGGGCCCGGCTGGCGCGCCAGGTGATGTCGCCGTCGAAGCCATAGGCTTCGCCATTGGGCACGTTGGCCAGGCGCGACAGGGCCGTATAGATCGGGTCGGCGAAGTACACCGACAGCTGCTTGTCGGTGTAATCGTAATAGAAGGCCGACAGGTTGGCCTGCACCCGGCGGTCCAGCAGCCCGGCCTTCACCCCCACCTCGTAGGCGGTCAGCAGTTCCTGCGTCGCCGGGGCGTTCTGGGTCGAGATGTTGGCGGCGTTGATTGGGGTCGCCCCGGCCTTGGCCCCACGCGAGATCGAGCCGTAGACCAGCACGTCCTCGGCCGCCTGCCAGTCCAGCGCCGCGCGCCAGGCGATGTTGTCCTCGTCCAGCTTGGACTTCACGAAGCCGAAGCTCTTGGTCGCCGGGTCGAAGGTGTTGCAGCCGCCTTGGGTGATCGGCGCCACCAGGCCGTAGGCGGCGGCGAACAGCGCGCGGTTCACGACATTGACGTTCACCAGCATCGAGCCGCCGACGTCGCGCGAGCAGCCGATATAGTCCTGCTTGTCCTGGCTGTAGCGGATGCCCAGGGTCAGCTTCAGATTATCCGCCAGGCGGTGGTCGGCGTTGGCGAACAGGCTCCAGGTCTTGGTCTCGATATTGCCGACGTCCTCATAGGTGCGGAACGCCTGGCTCATCTGCAGGGCGGTGTAGCCGAAGCTGTTGAACGGCGTGGCCAGCAGGGTCGAGCCGACATAGCGGATCGTGCCGACATTGGCGTTCTGGCCCAGCAGGGTGCGGTTGCTGTCATAGATCTTGTCGCGGGCGATATAGCCGCCGACCAACCACGAGCCCTTGTCGGTGACGCCCTCCAGGTGCAGCTCCTCGGCGAACGACTTGATGTCGCCGTGGGCCTTCTGGATCAGCACCTCGTAGGGCGCGCCGCTCCAGTCGAAGACGGCCTTGCGCTCCAGGCGGTTGAAGCTGGTCAGCGATACGAGGCGGGCCTTGTCGGCGACGTCCCACGAGACCTTCAGCTTGCCGGCATGGAACTGGTCGTTCTCGCGCAGCGGATCCTTGATGCCCAGGCCGACGCCGATGTCGGCGCCGCGCACGGCCAGCGGGGCCCAGTCGGCCTGGCTGGCCTTGGTCGGCTTGTTGGCGGCGATGTAGCTGACAAGGCCCGGCGCGTTGAACGGGCTGGCGGCGGTGGCGGGGGTGAAGCCGATGCCTTGGGCCGCGACGGTGTCGGACTTGTTGCGCCAGCCGGAGTAGCTGGCCTCGACCTCGACCTTGTCGGTGGGCTGCATGGCCAGGGACAGGCGCCAGCCGTCGCGGCGCACCTTGCCCAGGCGCTCGCCGCGGCTGTTGCTGATCTGCCAGCCCTTGTCGCTGCGCTCGGAGCGGAACGCGGCCCGGCCCTGGACGCGGTCGCCCAGGCCGCCGCTGACATAGCCTTCGAGGTTGTAGGTCTTGTAGTTGCCGGCCTCGGCGGTCAGCGAGCCCTCGAACTGGTCAGTCGGCTTGGCGGTGACGAAGTCGATCAGGCCGGCGGTGGTGTTGCGGCCGTAGAGGGTGCCCTGCGGGCCCTTCAGCACCTCGACGCGCTCCAGGTCGAAGACCGGGCCGGTGTTCATGAACGGATAGGCGTAGGCGACCTCGTCCCAGTAGGTGCCGACGGTCGAGGTGGCCGACAGGTTGATGGTGTTAAAGCCGATGCCGCGCAGCGTGTAGGTCGGCACGCCCTGGTAGCTCTGGCTGACCGTGAAGCTGGGGGCGACGGTGGTCAGGTCCTTGGGGTCGGTGACCCGCAGCTGCTGCAGGGCCGCGCCGCTGAACGCCTGGATCGGCATGCCGACGCTGTTGGCGGTCTCCTCGCGACGCTGGGCCGTGACCACCAGGGTGTCGATCGTCAGGCTTTCTTCCTGTTTCGGCGGCGTGGTCTGGGCCATGGCGGGGACCGCCATCAGCAGGGCGAGCGCCGACACGCTCATGGTCAGGCGCGTAGGTCCTGGCATCCGTCTTACCTCCCTCTGGCCATGCCTGCATCGGGCCTGGCTTTGAAAGGAGCGTGCGGTTCGCCAACTCGCGTAACAAGCTATCGGAATCGATAGGTGAGGCGCGATTACAACCCGAGCACCAGCTTGGCGATGATGTCGCGCTGGATCTCGTTGGAGCCGCCATAGATCGAGGCGGCGCGGTTGTTGAGATAGCGGGCCATGGTCGTCAGGCCGTGCTCGGGGCCGACGGGGGTCTCGTTCGAGCCGGCTTCGCGGGCCTTGGGCTGGTGCGGAGCGACGTAGGTCGCAAGCGCGTCGACGCCCAGCTCATCCAGTCGCTGGAGTTGCTCGGAGCCTTGGAGCTTCAGGATTGACGAGGCGGGGCCGGGCTTGCCGCCGGTGGCCAGGGCGCTGAGCACCCGGCGCTCGGTCATGTCGATGGCTAGCGCCCCGATCTCGGCTTCGGCCAGGCGGCGGCGGTAGTGGGGATCATCAAGGATGTCCTCGGCGTCGGCCATGTTCCGCAGCCGCTCGAGGCCGGCGTGCAGCCCGGCCGCGTAGCCGCCGCCGCGTTCGAATTCCAAGAGGTGCTTGGCGACGGTCCAGCCCTGGTTCTCCGCGCCCAGGCGGTCGGCCTGGGGCGTGCGGACGTCGTCGAAATATACCTGGTTGACCTCGTGCTCGCCGGCCAGGGTGACGATCGGGTCGACTTTGATGCCCGGCCGGCTCATCTCGATCAGCAGGAAGGTGATGCCGGCCTGCGGTTTGCCTTCGGTCGACGTACGGACGAGGCAGAACATGTGGCTGGCCCAGTGGGCGTGGGTGGTCCAGATCTTCGAGCCGTTCAGGACGTAGTCGTCGCCGTCGGCCACGGCGCGCATCTGCAAGGACGCGAGATCCGAGCCCGAGCCCGGTTCTGAATAGCCCTGGCACCAGTAGTCCTCGCCCGACAGGATGCGCGGCAGGTAGCGGGCCTTCTGCTCGGGACTGCCGAACGCCATGATCGCCGGCGCGACCATCCGAAGGCCCATCGGCGCCAGGTTCGGCGCGCCGGCGCGAGCACACTCGGCCTGGAACACGTGGCGCTGGATCTCGCTCCACCCCGGACCGCCGTATTCGACCGGCCAGCTGGGCGCGACCCAGCCCTTGGCGTGAAGGATCTTCTGCCAGGCCAGGCTGTGGGCCTTGTCGCAGAAGACGGAGGTCATGCGCCGGCCCGCTTCCCGGAGTTCGGGCGCCAGGTTGGCGTCCAGGAACGCGCGGACCTCGTCGCGAAAGGCCAGGTCGTCAGGCGACAGCTCCAGATCCACCCGATTTTCCTTCCCTCGGCATCGTCGGGGAAACTTGCGAATTGGCAGGGGCGGCGCGCAAGCTATCGGAACCGATAGGGAAGGCGGCTCCATGTTGACCAAGGTCGATGACGGCGAGCGCCTGGCGCGGGTCACGGTCCTTGCCGAGCGGGTGTCGGCCCTGGGCCGCGAGATCGGCCTGCCCTACGTCGCCGCCAGCGCCGACATCTCCAGCCCCGAGCCGATGCTGGGCCAGGATGGCAAGCCGCTGGCCGAGACGACCTTCGAATGGCTGGACAACGCCGTGCGCTACTGGCGCGATCGGGCCTTCGCCCTGCGGGCCCCGTTCATCCTGGCGGCCCGCTATTCGGCCGAGCCGTTCTTCTACCACCAGGGCCGGTTCTCCAGCTGGCGACCCTTGCCGAGGCTGGAGGCGATCGAGGTGCGCGAGGCGGCCCGGGCCTTCGGCATCGAAGCGGCGATCATCGCGCCGACCTATCTGACCGGCGGGGTGATCGGGGCGGTGGTCTGGGCGGCTTCGGAGCCTGTGGCCGACCTGCCGGCGCTGTACGCGTCGCGGGCCGACGACCTGCACGGCGCGGCCCTGCGCCTGGTCTGCGCCTATCGCGACGGCCAGGACGATGACGCGCCGCCGGTGCGGCTGACCAAGCGCGAGGTCCAGTGCCTGAAGTGGGCGGCGGCCGGCAAGACCGACGCCGACATCGCCCAGATCATCGGAATCTCAGGCCCGACCGTACGCTTCCACGTCCAGAACGCGGCGCTGAAGCTACGGGTGGCCGGCAGAGCCCAGGCCATCCACCGTGCGGCGGGCCTGGGCTATATCGGAGCGGCGCCTTAGTTACAGCCGTCCAGGTGGAACCTGATCAGCGCCTTGGCTGAGCGCGCCACGGCCTTGACCGGACCGCCTGCGCCCAGCGTCACGCGGGCCCCCGAGGCGCCTTCCATCAGCAGCATCAGGGAGTCGGCCAGGTCGTCGTCCTTGGCGCCGGCGGCGCGGGTCAGGGCGTTGATTCGACGGTACAGCTCTTTCTTGTAGTTGACCGAGACCACCTGAGCCGGGTGGGTCTCCTCGTGCAGCTCGATGGCGGCGTTCGACAGCGGACAGCCCAGAACATCGGCGTTGCAGGCCTTGGTCTCGAAGGCGTCGAAGATCGCTTCCAGCTGGGCGCGGGGTTCGGCGCAGCAGCAGGCCGTCACGCTTTCCCACCAGGCCCAGTACTCGCGCTCCTGCTCGCGCAGGACCTCGGCGACCAGCTCGTCCTTGGACGGGAAGTTTCGATACAGCGTCATCTTGGTGGCTTCGGCCTCGGACGCGATGGTCTCGACGCCGACGGCGCGGATGCCGTGCTGATAGAACAGCTCACGGGCGGTCTCGAAGATCCGGTCCCGCGCGGGGCGCTTGGATACGGGCGCTCCAGGGGTCACCCCCTCGGCCGTTTCCGTGTCGCCCCCGACAGCGTCCCCAGAATTTCTTGTCGCCATTTTGGCAGTGCTCTCCTTGACGTGGGAGTTACCGGTCAGTATCTCTCCGCCATGGAGATGATACCGAACGGTCTCGTCACATCCTAAATCGTCCTTCCGGTCGCTCGGGTCAAGTAACAGCCGCTGCGACATTTCCTCTCTTAAACCCCAAAAAAGGAGCGCGCGCCAATGCCACCGCAAACAAACGTTTACGACGACGCTCCCAAGGCCAAGCAGGCCAAGGGTTTCTTGAGCTTTTTCAAATCCCAGGCCGAGCCCGCCAAGGGCTGGTCCACGGTTCGGACCCTCGGCCACAGCACCCGACGCGCCGCTCGGCGGCCCGTCTGGGAATGACAAGAACCACCGACACCACCTCCCCGCTTCACCGTCCGACAGGGCTTTTCCCCATGCGTATTCAACCCGTCATCACGTCCTTCGCCGGCCTGGCCGCCGTGGCCGTGCTGGCCGCTTGCTCGGCCCAGGCCAAGCAGGAGGCCGCCGCCCCGCCGCCGGTGCAGGTCACCGTCGCCGACGTCGCCTTCAAGTCCCTGCGCCAATGGGACGACTTCACCGGCCGCCTCGAGCCGGTCGACACCGTCGAGATCCGTCCGCGCGTCTCGGGCTATATCGACGGCGCCCAGTTCGCCGAGGGCGCGCGCGTCTCCAAGGGCCAGGTGCTCTTCCAGATCGACCCGCGCCCGTACCAGGCCGAAGCCAACCGCGCCCAGGCCGAGGTGGCCCGCGCCAAGGCCCAGCTGGACCTGGCCGTCGTGAACCGCGAACGCGGCCGTCGCCTGATCGAGCAGAACGCCCTGGCCCAGAGCGAATTCGATCGCCTCTCGGCTGAAGAGAAGGCCGCTCAAGCCAATCTGGCGGCGTCGCAAGCCGCCTACCAGACCGCCCGCCTGAACCTGGAATGGACCCGGGTGACCTCGCCGATCGACGGCCGAGTCTCCAAGACCATCATCACCCGCGGCAACCTGGTCACCCAGACGAGCCTGCTGACGACCGTGGTGTCCGACACCCCGATCTACGCCGAGTTCAACGCCGACGAGCAGACCTTCCTGAAGTACGCCTCGGCCGAACGCGGCAAGAACGGCCCGGTCTATATGGGCCTGATGACCGAGGACGGTTACCCGCATGTCGGCAAGCTGTCCTTCATCGACAACGCCCTGGACGCCAAGAGCGGCACGATCAACGGCCGGGCGATCTTCGCCAATGCCGACGGTCGTTTCACGCCCGGCCTGTTCGCCCGCATCCGCCTGGTCAGCGCCGAGACGCAAACGGTGGCGCTGGCCCCCGACCGCGCCATCGCGACCGACCTGGGAAAGCGCTACGTCGTCGTCGTCAACGGCAGCAACAAGGCCGAGTACCGCACGGTCGAGATCGGTCCGCTGGCCGGCGGCCTGCGCATCATCCGCACCGGCCTGAAGCCGGGCGACCGGGTGGTCGTCGGCGGCCTGCAGAAGGTCAAGCCGGGCGACACTGTCGCCCCGGTCAAGGTCAAGACCGACCTGGCCGACCTGTCGCAGCTGGAGGTCGGCGGTCGTCCGGTCGTCCAGCCGACCCGGTCCGCAGGCCAGAACTAACTGAAGCGTGCGCCCGGCTCGCGTGTCTGAGCCGGGCGTCTTTTTCGGGTTTCGAGAGGTGTCTGTCGCCCGCTGTCTGGCGGGGGAGAGGCCTCTTGCGCCCGAGCATACGCGTATCCGCTCCTCCCCAAGTTCGCCCGCTGAAGGCGCTCCGCCATGAATTTCTCGAAGTTCTTCGTCAGCCGACCGCGCTTCGCGGCCGTGCTCTCGATCATCATCTTTATCGCCGGCCTGGTTTCGCTCCCGAACCTGCCGATCAGCGAATATCCCGAGGTCGTGCCGCCCACCGTGGTGGTGCGCGCGGCCTATCCGGGCGCCAACCCGTCCGTCATCGGCGAGACGGTGGCCGCCCCCCTGGAACAGGCCATCAACGGCGTCGAGGGGATGATCTACCAGTCGTCCCAGTCGGCTTCCGACGGGGCGATGATCCTGACCGTCACCTTCGCGCTCGGCACCGACCTGGATAAGGCCCAGGTGCAGGTGCAGAACCGGGTGGCCCAGGCCCTGCCCAAGCTGCCGCAGGAGGTCCAGCGCATCGGCGTGACGACCAACAAGGCCTCGCCCGACCTGACCCTGGTCGTGCACATGATCTCGCCGAACAACCGCTACGACATGCTCTATCTGAGCAACTACGCGCAGCTGAACGTTCGTGACCGCCTCAAGCGGATCGACGGCGTCGGCGACGTGCAGATCTTCGGCGCGGGCGCTTACTCGATGCGCGTGTGGCTGGATCCTGAAAAGCTGGCCGCCCTGTCGATGACGGCGGGCGATGTGGTCGGGGCCCTGCGCGAGCAGAACGTCCAGGTCGCCGCCGGCCAGCTGGGCGCGCCGCCCAATGCCGGTTCGGGCGCTGAATTCCAGCTGTCGGTCAACGCTCCCGGGCGTCTGACGGACGAAGAGCAGTTCCGCAATGTCATCGTCCGCTCGGGCGCCGACGGCCAGATCACCCGCCTGGGCGACGTGGCCCGCGTGGAACTGGGCGCCGACAACTACGCCCTGCGCAGCTTGCTCGACAACAAGTCGGCCGTCGCCGTGCCGGTGTTCCAGCGTCCGGGCTCCAACGCCCTGGAGATGGCCGCCAACGTCAAGAAGACCATGCAGGAGCTCAAGAAGGAGTTCCCGGAAGGCGTCGACTACGAGATCATCTACGACACCACGGCCTTCGTGCAGGAAAGCATCGACTCGGTGATCCACACCCTGATCGAGGCCATCATCCTGGTCGTGCTGGTGGTGGTGATCTTCCTGCAGGGCTGGCGCGCCTCGATCATTCCGCTGATCGCCGTGCCCGTCTCGCTGGTCGGCACCTTCGCGCTGCTCCTGATGTTGGGCTTTGGCCTCAACGCCCTGACACTGTTCGGCCTCGTCCTGGCCATCGGCATCGTCGTCGACGACGCCATCGTCGTGGTCGAGAACGTCGAGCGCAACATCACCGACGGTCTCGAGCCCGCCGCGGCGACGCGCAAGGCCATGACCGAGGTGACCGGTCCGATCATCTCCACGGCCCTGGTGCTGTGCGCGGTGTTCATCCCGACCGCCTTCATCAGCGGCCTGTCGGGCCAGTTCTACCGCCAGTTCGCCCTGACCATCGCCATCTCGACGGTGATCTCGGCCATCAACTCCCTGACCCTGTCGCCGGCCCTGGCCGCGGTGCTCCTGAAGTCGCATGACGCGCCCAAGGACCGCTTCCAGAAGCTGATCGACGCCTCGCTGAGCTGGCTGTTCAACCCGTTCAACCGCTTCTTCGCCAAGGCCTCGAACGGCTATGTCGCCGGCGTCGCCAAGACCCTGGGCCGCTCTTCAGCCGCCCTGGCCCTGTACGGCGGCCTGCTGATCCTGACGATCTTCGCCTTCTCCAAGACCCCCGGCGGCTTCGTGCCTCAGCAGGACAAGGCCTATGTCGTGGCCGTGGTCCAGCTGCCCGACGCGGCCTCGCTGGATCGTACGGAGACGGTCATCCGCCAGATGGGCGACATCGCCATGAAGACCCCGGGCATCAAGCACTCGGTGGCCTTCCCCGGTCTGTCGGCCAACGGCTTCATCAACAGCCCCAACTCCGGCGCGGTGTTCTTCCCGCTGGACGACTTCAAGAACCGTCGCAGCCACGAGCTCTCGGCCAACGCCATCGTGGGTGAGCTGAACCAGAAGTTCGCCGGCATTCCCGACGCCCAGATCGCGGTGTTCCCGCCGCCGTCCGTGCAGGGCCTGGGCACCATCGGCGGCTTCCGGATGCAGATCGTCGACAAGGCGGGCCTGGGTTCGCAGGAGCTGTACAACGCCACCCAGAACATCATCGCCAAGGCCCAGAAGGACCCGGCCCTGGCGGGGATCTTCTCCAGCTACCAGGTCAGCGTGCCCAAGGTGCAGGCCGACATCGATCGTGAAAAGGCCCGGGCCCAGGGCGTGTCCCTGACCGATCTGTTCGAGACGATGCAGATCTATCTGGGCTCGTTGTACGTCAACGACTTCAACCGCTTCGGCCACACCTACCAGGTCAACGTCCAGGCCGATCAGAGCTTCCGCCTGCAACCCGAGCAGATGCTGCGCCTGCAGACCCGCAACGGCCAAGGCCAGATGATCCCGCTGGGCGCCTTCGTCTCCTTCAAGGAAACGACCGGTCCCGACCGCGAGAGCCACTACAACGGCTACCTGACCGCCGAGATCAACGGCGGCCCGGCGCCCGGCTACTCGACCGGCCAGGCCCAGAAGGCCCTGGAGGACATCATCAAGTCCGAGCTGCCCAACGGCATGGGCTCGGAGTGGACCGAGCTGACCTACCAGCAGATCCTGGCGGGCAACACGGCGATCTTCATCTTCCCGCTGTGCGTGCTGCTGGCCTTCCTGGTGCTGGTCGCCCAGTACGAAAGCTGGAGCCTGCCGCTGGTCGTCATCCTGATCGTTCCGATGACCCTGCTGTCGGCCCTGGCCGGCGTGTGGATCAGCAAGGGCGACAACAACATCTTCACCCAGATCGGCCTGATCGTGCTGGTGGGGCTGGCGTGTAAGAACGCCATCCTAATCGTGGAGTTCGCCAAGGAACGCGAGGAGCATGGCGACAGCCCGCTCCAGGCGGTTCTGGAGGCCTGCCGCCTGCGTCTGCGTCCGATCCTGATGACCTCGATCGCCTTCATCATGGGGGTCTACCCCCTGGTGGTGTCGCACGGGGCCGGGGCCGAGATGCGCCGCGCCATGGGCGTGGCGGTGTTCTCGGGGATGCTGGGCGTGACCCTGTTCGGCCTGATCCTGACGCCTGTCTTCTACTACGTCATCCGTCGCTCCACGGCCCGCAAGGCCGCGAAGAAGGCGGCGCTGACCTCGCCCGTGGAGGCGCACTGATGTCCTTCGTTAAACTCACCCTGCGCGCCGCGCTGATCGCCGGCGTCTCCCTGACGGCCGCCGCCTGCGCGGTGGGGCCCAACTACAAGGCGCCGGCGACCCCGCCGGCGGCCTTCCAGAACGCCGACCCGGCCGTCTTCACCGCCGCCAATCCGGAAGCCGACTGGTGGAAGGCCTTTGGCGACCCGGTGCTGGACCAGCTGGTCGGCCAGGCCCTGGGCGCCAACCTCGACCTGAAGATCGCCGTCGCCCGGGTCGGCGAGGCCCGGGCCCTGTTCACCGAACAGAAGCTGGACCTGCTGCCCCACGTCACGGCCGACGGGACCTATACCAAGAGCAAGCAGCAGCAGCCGGGCTTCACGACCGACCGCGTCGAGAACCAGAGCTACCAGGCCGGCTTCGACGCCGGCTGGGAGATCGACCTCTTCGGCCGCGTCCGTCGCGGCGTCGAGGCGGCTGGCGCTGAAGCCGGCGCGGCCCAGGCCGAGCTGCGCGACGCCCAGGTCACGGTCGCGGCTGAGGTGGCCCGCAACTACCTCGAACTGCGCGGCGCTCAGGCCCGCCTGAAGGTCGCCAACCGCAACCTCGAGACCCAGCGCGAGACCGTGCGCCTGACCAAGGTTCGGTTCGACGCCGGGGCGGGCAGCCCGATCGACGTCGCCTCGGCTCAAGCGCGTCTGAACGCCACCGAGGCGGCGATCCCGGGCCTGATCACCGCCGAGAAGCGCGCCAACCATCGCTTGGCCGTGCTGACCGGCCAGCGCCCCGGCGCGCTGGACGCCTTGCTGGTTCCGCAGGCGGAGGACACTCGTCCGCTGGTCGCGGCCCTGCCGATCGGCCAGGCCGGCGACCTGCTGCGTCGTCGCCCGGACGTGCAGGCGGCCGAGCGTCGCCTGGCGGCCTCGACCGCTCGGGTGGGGGTGGCCACAGCCGACCTCTTCCCGCGTGTGTCGGTGACCGGCTTCGTCGGCTTCCTGTCGGGGACCTCGACGGGCTTCGGCAACGCCGCCAGCCAGGCCTGGTCGGTGGCCCCCAGCGTCAGCTGGCCGGCGCTCGACCTGGGCAGCGCCCATGCTCGCCTGCGGGCGGCCAAGTTCCGCGACGAGGCGGCCCTGGCCAACTACGACCAGACGGTGCTGCGCGCGCTGGAGGACCTGGAGAATGCGCTCGTCTCCTACAGCCAGCAGCAGGCCCAGCTGAAGAGCCTGACCGACCAGGCGGCCGCCTCGCGCCGCGCGGCCGAGCTGGCCCGGATCCAGTACAAGGAAGGCGGCATCGACTTCCTGGTGCTGCTGGACGCCGAGCGGACCCTGCTGGCCGCGGAGGACGCCCTCAGCGTCGCCGAGACCGGGGTGAACACCGACGTCGTGGCGATCTACAAGGCTCTGGGCGGCGGCTGGAAGGCCTAGACCCGAACCACGACCTCCTTCGGGCGTTGATGAAACCCGGCCGTTCTCGCGGCCGGGTTTTATTTTTTCCGCGGCTACGCTTGCGTGTGTACAGCAAATCCAATACCCATGCCGTCGAACATTGCCGGAGGTTGAGTGATGGCCACGCTTCAAGTTTTGGAAACCGCCTATAGCGACGTCGCACGGATCAAGTTCTCGAGCATCTCGACGGCGGATGTGGCCAAGCTGCAGACCCTGGCCTCGCAGGTGGACGCCTCGACGATCACCTTGACCCAGGCCCGCGCCGAGATCGGCAAGATGGTGATCGCGTCGACCTCGGTCGCGAACCTGGCCTACGCCTTCTTCACCGGCGCGACGCCCGTGATGGCCGGCCTCGACTATCTGGTCTCGCCGACCGGCGGCAACGCCAATAACCTCAACTCGGCCTACTACACCGCGTTCACGGCCGAGAACCGCTACATCAACTTCGCGGTCAATCTGGGCAAGACGGGCGAGGGCGCGACCAAGTTCACGACCGCCTATGGCGCGCTGGACCTGACCGCGGCGGCCACCAAGGCCTATACCGAGATCTTCGGCTTCGCGCCGCCGGACGGCCGGATCGCCGACATCCTCAATGGCCAGGTGCCCAACGGCCAGGGCGGCACCTACAGCCGCGCCGACTACTTCGCTGCCTATGGGCGCGATGGTCTAAACGGGCAGGGGACCAAGGCCGCCATGGTCGGCTGGCTGCTGAGCGAGGCGGCCAAGGCCGACCTCGGCGCCTACGCCAAGGCCAATGACGCCTTCCTGGCCGACCTGGCCAACGATGGCCAGGCGGTGTTCTTCACCGACCTCCTGGGCACGTACGGTCAGCAGCCGACCTATGCCGCCGGCGCGACGATCACGGCAGGCGCCAACCAGGTCGTCGCTCCCGACTCGGCCACGCCGGCCCTGCAGTCGACGGCCAACAACGACACCGTGACGGGGACCGACGGCAACGTCTCGGTCGCCACGGCCGGCGGCCATGACACCGTGACCTTCTCCGGAACGGTCGGCGGCTATATCGACGGCGGCGACGGCAACGACACCATCTCGGTCGGCCAGCTGAACGCGGCGGTCGAGGTCCTGGGCGGCGCCCCGAACGGCAAGATCAGCGGCGGCGCGGGCAACGACCGGATCACCGTGACCAAGATGATCAACGGCGCGATCGTCGACGGCGGCGCGGGCGACGACACCCTGGTGGTGGGCGCTGACGCCGAGGCCTTCGACAAGGCCAAGATCACCAATGTCGAGCATCTGGTGCTCGAGAACTTCAAGCTGTCGTTCACCCTGCCGTCCACGGGCGTCACCACGATCGTGCCCTTCAACGTCAACGGCTATACCGGTCTGCAAGACATCACCCTGCGCTCGGCGATCTCGACGAAGATCGATGACATCGCCGAAGGTGTGGCGTTGAAGCTGGACGGGGTCAGCGGCGGTACGCTGAACGCCAACTACTATGCGCGGCTGGTGTTCACCGGTCCGTCCTCGGTCCGAGACGGCGCCGACGGCGTGCACGCCTATCTGAACGGCGTCACCAGCAGCAACGCCAACCCGACCAACCTGTACGTCACGGGCAATGACCGCGCCCTGACCCTGCATGTGCAGAGCGACAGCGTGCTGGGGACCATCACTTCGCTGACCGCTGAAGGGGGCTCCAGCCCGATCGTCGTCACCGGGACCGGCCGCCTGACCGCCGGCTTCAACAGCCACGTCGTCGGCGCCATGAGCCAGACGACCAATCTGGACGCTTCGGCCTCGGCCGGGATCGACATCACCGAGATCGGCCACGCCGGCAACTCGGGCTCGGTGACCACCGTCGTGCTGTCGGGCTTCAACGACAGCGTGGCCGCCTATCTGCGCGGTCAGTCGACGTCGACCTATACCCTCGGGGCCGGCTCGGACACCTTCAAGATCTATCAGGACGGCTTCGCGTCGCCGGGCTTCTCGAACCTGGGCGTCGAGAACGGCAAGGTGACGACCTACGCCACCATCACCGACTTCGCCAAGGGCGTGGACCATATCGACCTGGGGATCGCGATCCCTTCGGTGGTCACGGGCGTCAGCGTCGGTTCGGCCACGACCCTGGAGCAGGCGCTGATCAACGCCTCGACCCTGACGCCGGTCAACGCCACGTCGGTGTTCGAGTACAATGGCGACACCTACATCTACCACCAGGACGGCACGGTCGGGGTCAATGCCGGCGATGGCCTGATCCGGCTGGTGGCCGTGACGAGCCTGACGGTCGGAACCGGCTCGGCCAGTGTCGACATTCACTTTGGCTAAGCCGCGACGTTCTGCCGCATGGTGGGGAGATATCGCCGTTAGGCGGTGATATTTCCCCCGCCAGTGGCGGCTGGTCGACAATTCATCGCCCGGCCGGCCATGGTCGCGACCGGTTCATTCCTTAACCCTGCTCAAACTTCGGGCGCCGGCGAAACACGCCCAAAACGCGCAGCCTACGCCCGGTTGCGGCGAAGGTTTTGGTTAACGATCGGAGGCTTTCTTCGCGTCAAAGCGGGGAGCCTGCGATGACCTGGACCATCAAGACGAGACTGTTGGGCTGCCTGGCCGCGCTGGGCGTGGGCATGGCGGCGATGGGCCTTTCGGGCTTCGTCGCCAACGGCGTCGCCAACCAGCGCATGCAGTCGGTGATCACCGACCGCGTCGAGCCGATGCAGCAGCTCAAGGCCGTCAGCGACATGTACGCGGTCAACATTGTCGACAGCGCGCACAAGGCGCGGTCGGGCGAGCTGTCGATGGCCAAGGCCGCCGAGAACGTCGCCGCCGCCAAGTCGACCATCAGCCAGAACTGGCAGGCCTACGCCGCCACCCAGATGACCGACGAGGAGAAGGCGCTGGCCGACAAGGTCACCGCCGCCCTGCCGGCCGCCGACAGCACGGTCGAGACCCTGCAAGGCCTGCTGAAGTCGGGGGATGCCGCCAGCCTCCAGGCCTTTGTCGACGGCAAGCTCTATCCGGCGATCGACCCCGTCACTGCCAATGTCGGCGCGCTGGTCGATCTGCAGACCCGGGTCGCCCATGACGATGGCGCGGCCGCCAAGACGGCGGGCAATATCGCCACCGGCATCATGGCCGTGATCGCCCTGGTCGCGGCGGGCCTGATGGCCTTCGCCACCCATGTCGTGATCGGCAAGGTCAGCAATCCGCTGCAAGCCATGACCGCCGCCATGCGCCGTCTGGCCGACGGCGACCACGGGATCGTGGTGCCGGCCGTGGGCCAGAAGGACGAGCTGGGCCAGATGGCCGGCGCGGTCCAGGTGTTCAAGGAAAACGCCATCGCCAAGCTGCGCGCAGACGCCGAGATCGCTCAGGCCAAGGAACGCTCGGAAGCCGAGCGCCAGGCCGCCGCCGCCAAGGCTATCGCCGAGCAGCAGCAGCTGGTGGTCGAGTCGTTCGGGGTCGGCCTGTCGCATCTGGCCAAGGGCGACCTGACCTATCGCGTCAACGACGCCCTGCCGGTCGAGTACGAGAAGCTGCGCGCCGACTTCAACGGCGCGGCGGGCAAGCTGCAGGACGCCATGACGGTGATCGTCGGCAATGCCGACGGCATCCGCGCCGGCAGCCGCGAGATCACCAACGCTTCGGACGACATGGCCCGCCGCACCGAGCAGCAGGCCGCCAGCCTGGAAGAGACCGCCGCGGCGCTGGAGGAGATCACCTCGACCGTCAAGCGCACGGCCGAGGGCGCCAAGGAGGCGCGCCGCGTGGTCGGGGCCGCCAAGTCCGACGCCGAGACCGGCGGCCAGGTCGTCTCCGACGCCGTCGACGCCATGGGCGAGATCGAAAAGTCCTCGGCCCAGATCGGCAACATCATCGGGGTGATCGACGAGATCGCCTTCCAGACCAACCTGCTGGCGCTGAATGCGGGTGTTGAAGCGGCGCGCGCTGGCGAGGCCGGTCGCGGCTTCGCGGTCGTCGCCCAGGAAGTGCGGGCCCTGGCCCAGCGCTCGGCCGATGCGGCCAAGGAGATCAAGGCGCTGATCAACGCCTCGACCGAACAGGTCGACGCCGGCGTCCAGCTGGTCGGCAAGACCGGCGAGGCCCTGCAACGCATCGTCGCCCAGGTGGCCCAGATCAACGGCGTGGTCGCCGAGATCGCCGCCTCGGCCCAGGAGCAGGCCACCGGCCTGGAACAGGTCAACAGCGCCGTCAGCCAGATGGACCAGGCCACCCAGCAGAACGCCGCCATGGTCGAAGAGAGCACCGCCGCTAGCCACGCCCTGTCGCGCGAGGCCGACAACCTGACCCAGCTGATGGGCCAGTTCAGCGTTGGTCAGCAGAGCATGGGCCGCAGCCGTCCGGGTGCGCGAGCCGCCTAGTACCAGCCCGCTTCGCGCAGGGCTTTCGAATAGGCGCGGCTGACGGGGGCAAGGGCGCCGCCCTTCAGCTGCAGGGTCGCCCGGCCGTCGCCGCGCTGGGCGTCTTCGACCGCGGCCTTGGCCACCCACCACGAGCGGTGGGTCTGGGCGCCTTCGATGCCCTCCAGCTCGGCCACGGCGTCGGACAGCCGCATCAGGATCAGGTCCTGGCCGCGCGAGGTGTGCAGGCGCAGATAATGGTCCTGAGCTTCGACCGCCCACAGCTCGCCGCCGCGCAGCTTGGGCGGCAGGCGGTCCAGGAACCGGGCCGGCGGCGCGCCGGCGGGCGCGGCGTGGGTCTCGGGCGGTGTGCGCTGGACCAGGAAGTTCAGGCCCGTCATCGCCACCGTGACGATGAACACCGGCAGCAGGTAGTTCAGGAAACCGCCCGCCTTCAGCTGGCCGTAGAAGGTCAGGTCGCTGACCAGCCAGACCACCAGGGTGAAGGGCAGGGTGACGCCGATCACGGTCAGCGTCGCGTAGAGCCAGGGCTTCTCATCCGCCCGGCCGCCACCGCCGATCAGGTGGCTGACCGTGGTGCCGACGATCGCGCCGGAAAAGCACAGGCCGGACCAATAGGCGACCCGAATCCCGAACGGGATCTCGTCGGTGCCGAACGCGCCCAGCAGCGCCAGGAACACGCCGGCCGCCGCCGACACCGCGAAACCGCGCAGGCTCTCCCTGGCGGTGATCGCCGTTCGCGAAGCGTGAACGGCGCCGGCCAGCCATTGGCGAAACGAAGCCGGCGACTGGCGCAACGTCGATTGAGACACGGACCCGCCCACTCCACTCAGGTTCCCAACGGCGAGGCGCTTCGGCCCCGCCACGATCCGGAGTGAAGGCAGATGGCGGCGTACGGCAAGTCAATTTCGCAAGCGGCGATGGGCGTGGGCGCGGCTGTCGCCATCGCCGCCGTGGTTTCGCTGAAGCCGCATGCGCCGAACGTGTCCCTCATCGTCGCGGCCCCGACGGTGATCCAGGTTCACCTGACGGCCGCCCTGACCGCTCTGGCCATCGGCATCGTGCTGATGATGCGGGTGAAGGGCACGAGGCTGCACAAGATCCTGGGCTGGACCTGGGTGATCGCCATGGGGATCACGGCGGTCAGCTCTCTGTTCATCCGCGGCATGAACCACGGCCACTTCAGCTTCATCCATCTGCTGTCGGGCTGGACGATCGTGGCGCTGCCCGGCGCGGTCTACGCCATCCGGCGCGGCAAGGTCTCGGCCCACCGCCGCGCCATGACCGCCATGTTCGTCGGCGGACTGCTGCTGGCGGGCCTGTTCACCTTCATCCCGGGCCGCCTGATGTGGTCGGTCTTTCTGGGTTGATAAAACGCCGGTCTTGCCAGCGCCGCTGCGTTGCGCCTATCCGAGGACGGAGCGCAATTCAGGGCGGACCCCACTTCATGACCGCAGCCAAGCCCTCACCCAAGGCCGGCGCCCGCGCCGGCGGGCGGGGCCGACCGTCCAAGGCCAAGGGCCTGGACCTGAAGGAAACCATCCTCGACGCGGCCGAGGGCCTGTTCGCGCGCCACGGCTTCCACGGGGTCACGACGCGCCAGGTGGCGGCCGAGGCCGGCGTCGACACCGCCCTGATCCACTACTACTTCGGGGCCAAGCGCGAGCTGTTCGACGCGGTGTTCCTGCGCCGGGCCGAGATCCTGAACCAGGCCCGCGAGGCCTCGATGAACGCCTATGTCGAGGCCCACGACGCGGCCACGATGACCGTCGAGGGCGTGATCGAGGCCTTCATCGATCCGCTGCTGCGCATCAGCCAGGACGGCGGCGCGGGCTGGAAGAGCTATTTCGCCCTGGTCGCCCAGGTGAACAACACGCCCGCCTGGGGCGGCGAGACCATGGCCCGGTTCTTCGACCCCGTGGTCCACCAGCTGGTCGAGACCCTGAAGGGCTTGCGTCCCCACGCCGAGTACCGCGACCTCTACTGGTGCTATCAGTTCCTGACCGGATCGATGATGCTGTCCTTGTCCGAGACCGGACGGATCGACAGCCTGTCGGAAGGCGAGTGCCATTCCAGTGACCTGGAAGCGGTCCGCCAGCGGCTGTTCTCGTACTGCGCGGCCGGCTTTGAAGCGGTCATCGCCAAGGCCCAAAAGGCCTAGTCCCAAACCCAGACCATCCGTCCTCGACCCTTTTTCATCACTTGATGAAAAATAGCTGGCGCTTGCCGTCGGTTCGGGTGATGGTGCTTGCAATTCGCTGTTCGATGAATTGGCGAGGGTCCCGCGCACGCGTCCGCACAAGACGGATTCGGTTCGGGAAGGGCGGAACGTAAGGGAGGGGAAACCCATGACTTCGATGTGGAAGGCTGCGCTGCTGGCTGGCGCGGCGTGGAGCACGATCGCGGGCGTCGCGGCGGCTCAGGAAGCTCCGGTCGCCGACAATTCGGCCTCGGTCGAGGAGGTGGTCGTCACCGCCCGTCGTCGCGAGGAAAGCCTCAAGGACGTCCCGGTCGCCGTCTCGGCCTTCTCGGCCGAGAAGCTGGAGCGCTCGGGCGGCACGGACATCACCGTCCTGTCCCAGACCACCCCGAACATCACGGTGCAGACCGCCCGCGGTTCGAACTCGACCCTGATCAGCTACATCCGCGGCGTGGGCCAGCAGGATCCGCTGTGGGGCTACGAGCCCGGCGTCGGCCTGTATGTCGACGACGTCTACATCTACCGCCCGCAAGGCGCGGTGCTGGACATCTTCGACATCGAGCGCATCGAAGTGCTGCGCGGCCCGCAAGGCACGCTGTACGGCCGCAACACCATCGGCGGCGCCATCAAGTACGTGACCAAGAAGCTGGGCGACGAGGCCATGGCCAAGGTCCGCGGCACCTACGGCAGCTACAACCAGACCGACCTGCTGGTCTCGGGCCAGACCCCGGTCGGCGGCGGCCTGTCGGTGGGCGGCTCGTACGCCCTCTACAAGCGCGACGGCTACGGCAAGAACCTGACCACCGGCGCCGAGCACTACGACAAGGACGTCCAGGCCTATCGCCTGAGCGCCGAGTGGAAGCCGACCCAGGACCTGTTCTTCCGCCTGGCCTACGACCACGTCACCGACGACTCGAACCCGCGCCACGGTCACCGCGAGACCCTGCCGACGGCCGGCAACTATCCGATCCAGGACATCTACGACACGCAAGCCGGCCTCGGTGACAAGAACCACGTCACCACCAAGGGCCTGTCGCTGACCGGTGAGTACAACGTCACCGACGCGATCACGCTGAAGTCGATCACCGCCAGCCGCAAGGGTCACACCCAGACCCTGATCGACTTCGACGGCACGCCGCTGCCGACGCTGGACGTGCCGGCCACCTATGACGACAGCTCGTTCTCGCAGGAACTGCAGGCGGTCTATGCGGACGACAACGTCCAGGGCGTCTTTGGCCTGTACTACATGAACAGCCAGGCCTCGGGCGAGTTCGACACCATCGCCGGCAATCTGGGCGTCTCGATCGCCGACGGCGGCAAGGTCAACACCCAGAGCTTCGCGGCGTTCTTCGACTTCAGCGCCAACCTGACCGACCGCTTCAAGGTCTCGCTGGGCGCGCGCGCCACGCGCGACGCAAAGCGCGCCAACGTCTTCCGCTTCTTCTATCTGGGCGCCACGCCGTCGCCGTATCAGGGCGGCGTCAACCGTCCGATCCTGCAGGTGCGCACCAACTACGACGCCCACAAGACCTTCTCGCAGTTCACCCCGCGCATCTCGGCCTCGTACGAGCTGAACGACGACCTGACGACCTACGCCTCGTTCTCGAAGGGCTACAAGTCGGGCGGCTGGGACATGCGCGGCGACGCCTTCATCACCCCGCAGACCACGAACGGCTACAAGCCGGAAGTCGTGAAGACCTACGAAGCGGGCCTGAAGGGCTTCGCCCTGGACCGCAAGGTCTCGTTCTCGTCGGCGATCTTCCTGTCCAAGTACACCGACCAGCAGGTCACGACCCAGGTCGTGGTGCCCTCGGGCATCGCCAGCTCGGTCGACAACGCCGGCTCGTCCACCCTGTACGGCGCCGAGTTCGAGGCCAATGCGCGCCTGAGCCAGAGCCTCTCGGCCAATGTCGCCCTGGGCTACATCCACGCCAAGTACGACACCTTCAGCCGCTTCGTGCCGGCCGGCGCGCCCAACCCGCTGAACCCGTCGACGACTCTGGCCACCGGCCAGGTGATCAACGTCGCCGACCTGTACGGCTTCCAGAACACCCCGGAATGGACGGGCAATGTCAGCCTGACCTGGCGCGGCGACGTGGCCGGCGGCAGCCTGGCCATCACCCCGATGGTCAGCTACCGCGACGCCTACCAGCAGTTCGAGCAGCCGCTGCCGGCCCTGGACCAGAAGGCCTTCACCCTGGTGGACCTGACGGCGATCTGGACCGCCCCGGGCGGCAACTACAAGCTGGCCCTGACCGGCAAGAACCTGACGAACGAGAAGTACCGTACCGGCGGCTACAACTTCGCCGGGGCCACCTACAACAACTCGGTGATCGGCTTCTACGGCCCGCCGCGCACGGTGGCCGCCTCGGTCGAGGTGGCGTTCTAAATTATCTAGGCGAATAGCTAGGGCGGGGCTTGCTGCAACAGGCCCCGCCCTCTCTTTATGTAGCTGTAGCGTAACGGGGGCAGGACATGAGCGACAACGCGAACCAGACGGCGGAGAAGCCGGCGAGCTATCGCTATGTGGTCCTGGCCATGCTGATCCTGGCCTACACCTTCAATTTCCTGGACCGGCAGATCCTCGGCATCCTCAAGGAGCCGATCAAGAACGAGCTGCACCTGACCGACACCCAGCTGGGCCTGATGGGCGGGCTGGCGTTCGCGGCGCTGTACACGACCCTGGGCGTGCCGATCGCCTGGCTGGCCGACCGCTTCAGCCGCACCTGGATCATGACCGCCGCACTGACCGTCTGGAGCGGCTTCACCATGGCCTGCGGTTTCGCCGGCGGGTTCTGGTCGCTGTTCCTGTTCCGCATGGGCGTGGGCGTCGGCGAGGCCGGCGGCGTGCCGCCCGCCTATTCGCTGATCTCGGACTATTTCCCCAAGAACCAACGGGCTCGCGCCCTGGCGGCCTATTCGTTCGGCATCCCTCTGGGCTCGGCGCTCGGCGTGCTCTTCGGCGGGCTGATCGCGGCCTATATCGACTGGCGCATGGCCTTCATCGCCGTGGGCCTGGCCGGCGTGCTGCTGGCCCCGCTGTTCAAGCTGGTGGTCAAGGATCCGCCGCGTGGTGGTTTTGATACGGTCCCCGCCGAGGCTGCGAAGCCTCCGGCTTTCGGCGCCGTGCTGAAGACCGTGCTGCCCAAGCCGTCATTCTGGCTGCTGGCCTTCGGCGCGGCCTGCTCTTCGGTCTGCGGCTATGGCGTGGCGTTCTGGCTGCCGTCGTTCTTCATCCGCAGCCTGCACCTGACCCTGGTCGAGACCTCGATCTACTACAGCGCCATCGCCTTCTTCGGCGGGGTGGCCGGCATCTGGCTGGGCGGCTGGCTGGGCGACCGGTTCGGCGGCAAGTCCAAGGGCGCCTACGCCCTGGCCCCGGCCATCTGTTTCCTGATCGCCCTGCCGTGCTTCTTCGCGGCCATGAACGCCAAGGCCCTGCCGTTGGCCTTCGTACTGTTCCTGATCCCGACGGGCCTGAACCTGGCCTGGCTGGGTCCGGTGGTCACCGCCGTCCAGCATCTGGCCCCGGCCGCCATGCGCAGCACCACTTCGGCCTTGTTCCTGCTGATCAACAACCTGCTGGGCATCGCCGTCGGCTACTGGTTCTTCGGTTTCGTCTCCGACAAGCTGGCTCCCGTCTACGGCGCGGAGTCGATGCGCTACGCCATCTATTGGGGCCTGGCCTTCTACATCGGCGCGGCGGCCCTGCTGATCCTGGCCTCGCGTCGTCTCAACCGGGATTGGGTGGACTAACCGGCGACGGAAGGTCGCAGGGATACAACGGCCACGGTTCGGTCAATTTCGGGTATCAAAGGGCGCGCATAACGCGAGCGCTAAGCGATGACCCCAGACGACCGCCACATCTTTCACGATCCCACGGGCAAGCGTGAGCGGCGGGCCAAGCTGGTCCTCGGGATCGTCGCCTCGGCCATCGCCGCGGTGGTGGCCGGCTTCGTCGCCACCCTGGCCTTCGCGCCGCGCCTGCCCGACGCGCCGCTGAAGGATCCGCACATCCTGACGTCCCTGCACCAGGAGACGGCGCACAAGCTCAAGCCCTCGGCCAAGACCTGGCGCCGGGTGCCCAGGCCCAAGGGCGGGGCCGCCAACGACGCCGCCGCGCGGCCGCTGTCGGTCGGCTTCTACGTCTCGTGGGACGAGGACAGCCGCGAGTCCTTGCGCCGCAACATCGACAAGCTGGATGTGGTCTCGCCGCAGTGGGTGGCGATCCGGGGCGCCAAGGGCGACATCGACGTCACCGACGACGCCGAGGGGACCGCGCGCATCGCCGCCGCCGCCAACAAGCCGGCCGTGCTGCCGCTGGTCCACAACTCGGCCAACGCCGCCTTCGACGGGCCGATGGCCGACGCCCTGCTGGCCAATCCGCTGGCGCGCGGCAAGCTGATCAGCAACCTCGTCACCCTGGCCGCCCAGCGCGGCTATGGCGGTTATGTCTTCGACTTCGAGGCGCTGTCGGCCAAGGGTCTGAACGCCTATCCGAAGTTCCTGGACGAGGCCCGCGCGGCCCTGAAGGAGGCTGGCCGCGAGGTCTGGGTCACCGCGCCGTTCGACGAGGAAGGCTGGCCGCTCAAGCGCCTGCAGGCCTCGTCCGACACCCTGGTGCTGATGGCCTATGACCAGCACTACGCCCTGGGCGACCCCGGCCCCAACGCTGGCCAGGACTGGTACGAGAGCGAGCTGGAAAAGCGCTTCGCCCATCTGGATCCCAGCCGCACCGTGTTGGCCCTGGGCGCCTATGGCTACGACTGGACGCTGAACAAGGACGGCAGCCGCGCCTCGGGAGCTCCCACCACCTTCCACGAGGCCATGCGTAACGCCCAGGACGCCGGGGCGACCATCCGCATGGACGACGACGCCCTGAACCCGACCTACCAGTACACGGACGACAACGGCGACGACCACGTCGTCTGGTTCATGGACGCGGTCACCCTGTTCAACGAGGTCAAGGTCTCCGACCCCTGGAAGCCGCGCGGCTATGGCCTGTGGCGGATGGGCATGGAGGATCCGGGCGTCTGGTCGGTGCTGGGCAAGCCCTATGGCCAGGTCTCGGCGGCGGGGCTGACCACGCTGGCCAATGGCCAGGGCGTCGACTTCGACGGCGGCGGCGAGGTGCTGCGGATCGCCCAGCTGCCCACGCCGGGCAAGCGCAGTCTGGAGTTCGATCCCGACACCGGCCTGGTCTCGGGCCAGACCTATGACGTCATTCCGTCCAGCTACGTGATCGAACGCTATGGCCAGAAGAAGGGCTTGGTCGCCCTGACCTTCGACGACGGTCCCGACGGCCGCTGGACGCCCAAGATCCTGGACATCCTGAAAGCCAAGAAAGCCTCGGCCACCTTCTTCGTCATCGGCCAGAACATGCAGCGCCGCCCCGACCTGGTGCAGCGTGAGGTCGACGAGGGTCACGACGTCGGCGGTCACAGTTGGACCCATCCCAACATCGCCGAGACGCCGCTGCCGCAGGTGCAGGTCGAGCTGAACGCCACCCAGCGCCTGTTCGAGGTGATCACCGGCCGCTCGATGCGCCTGTTCCGCCCGCCGTTCTTCGGCGACGCCGAGCCGTCGACCCCGCACGAGGTGGCGCCGCTCGTGATCGCTCAGACCCTGGGCTACATGACCGTGGGCCTGCGCATCGATCCCGACGACTGGCAGAAGCCGACCAAGCAGCAGATCATCGACCGGGTCCTGGATCGCCTGGACAATCCCGGGAACAATCCCGGTCAGGTGGTGCTGCTGCACGACGCCGGCGGCGATCGCAGCCGCACCGTGGCGGCCTTGCCCGAGTTGATCGACCAGATCCGCGCGCGCGGCTATCGCCTGGTCACGGTCGGCGAGCTGGCCGGCATGAGCCCGCAGCAGGTGATGCCACCGACCTCGCGCACGGGCCTTGATCTGGCCGTCGACCGGCTGGGTTTCGACTTCTTCCGCTGGACGCAGGCGGCGATGACCTTCCTGTTCCTGTCGGCCATCTTCCTGGGCGTGGCGCGCTTGGTGTTCCTGGCCAGCCTCGCTTTGGTCCACCGCTTCTGGACGCACGAGGAGCCGGCCGACCTGGACAGCGAGAACGGTCCGCTGGTCTCGGTGCTGATCCCCTGCTTCAACGAAGAGAAGGTGATCGCCGCCTCGATCGCGCGGATCCTGGAGAGCGACTGGAAGAACCTGGAGGTCCTCGTTCTGGACGACGGCTCCAAGGACCGCACGGCCGACGAGGTTCGCGACCACTTCGCGGGTGATCCGCGCGTCACGCTGCTGAGCTTCGAGAACGGCGGCAAGGCGCGGGCCGTGAACCGAGGTTTGGCCGTGGCCAAGGGCGAGTTCGTCGTGGCCCTGGACGCCGACACCCTGTTCCCGCCCTCGACCATCGGCCGCTTGGCCCGTTGGTTCCAGGATCCGGACGTCGGCGCCGTGGCCGGCAACGCCATCGTCGGCAACCGCCTGAACATCGTCACCCGCTGGCAAGCGCTTGAGTACGTCACCGCCCAGAACCTGGAGCGCCGCGCGCTGTCGGCCCTGGGCGCGGTGACCGTGGTGCCGGGCGCCGTCGGGGCCTGGCGCAAGAGCGTGCTGGACGATCTGGGCGGCTATCCGGCCGACACCCTGGCCGAGGACCAGGACCTGACCATCGCCTGCCAGCGCGCCGGCTGGAAGGTGGCCTTCGACCCCGAGGCCCGCGCCTATACCGAGGCCCCCGACACCGTGGGCGGCCTGCTCAAGCAGCGCTTCCGCTGGTCGTTCGGCACGCTGCAGTGCGTGTGGAAGCACCGCAAGGCGATGTTCAACACCAAGACCCCGGTGCTGGGCTTCGTGGCCCTGCCGCAGATCTGGCTGTTCCAGATCATCCTGGCCGTGGCCGCGCCGCTGGTCGACCTGGCGGTGGTCTGGAGCCTGATCAGCGGTCTCTACGCCGCCGTCGCCCACCCGGTGGAGTGGCGTCCCGACGACATGCTGCTGGGCCTGGCCTACTGGGCGATCTTCATCGCCGTGGACCTGTCGGCCGGGGCTCTGGGGATGGCCCTGGAGAAGCGCGCGCCGTGGGCCGACCTGCCGTTCCTGCCCGTGCAGCGGTTCGGCTACCGCCAGCTGATGTACTACGTGGTGGTCAAGTCGGTGGTCACCGCCATCCGCGGCGGCCGGGTCGGCTGGGGCAAGCTGGAGCGCCGCGCCTCGGCCTCGGTCTCACCGAAAGGTTGAGATAACGCCGATCTGTGGCAAGCTCCGCCGCGTCGTCTAGCCGACGCTCGGGGGAGCTTGCCATGAAGACCGTCGCCATCGCCCTGTCTCTGGCCATGGGCATGACCCTGGTCGCGCCCGCCCAGGCCGCCGCGCCCGCCGGGACCGAGAAGGTCAAGCTGTCGGGCAAGAAGGGTCCCAGCCTGTTCCGCCCCGGCTTCCAGCTCGGCGAGTACGACGGCAACGCCACGGTCAAGAGCAGCAAGAGCTCGGTCACCGGCATCTTCGAAGGCGGCAAGGCCAGCGTCGAGATGACGGTCAACGGGCCGGGCTTGGGTCCGGTCGAGGTGGCCTGCGGCGGCGGCCAGAGCCGCCTGGGTTTGGGCTGGATCACCTTCGACCGCGACAAGCTGCAGTTCTTCTGCACGCTCACTGGTCCCGGCGCGGGGTCGGACGCCTCGTTCGCCTTGGCGAGCTCCAAGGGCGGCGGCTTGCTGAAGAACTTGCAGCAGCCCCAGCGCGCGGCCGAGCTGCGCTTTGGTGGCCTAAGCATCCGGGCGCGCACCGAGCAGGTCGGCGGCATGCCGATCGGCGGCGGCGCGACCATCGGCTACGTCTTCAGTCGCGACGGCGTCGACGTCGGGGGCGTGGACCTGGCCGCCATGCAGCCGACCGCCTACCTGCCGCCCAAGGGTTCGAAGGATCGGGACGCGGTCGCGGTGCTGTCTTTGATCCTGATCTTCTTCAAGGACCCGGGCCGACAACGCTGACATCCGGCGCGACATATGGAAAAGCCGCTCTGACACCGGTGGACAGCCGTTCACGGACAAAAATGGTGTGACCGGTAACAGTTCCGCCGGGTCAAGGGTTTCCCTTGCCAGGCGCGTCGAAACCCGTGGCGACCCTGTCCTTTCGGACAAGATAAGCACGCAAGCCTTCACCTTATCGTCGTCACGCGGTTGCGCCTGCGAAATAGCGCTCCTATAACCCGGCCACATTTCAGAAAGCCGTCGTCGAGACCGGGCCCTCATGAACATCCACGAACATCAAGCCAAAGCCGTACTCGCCGAGTTCGGCGCTCCCGTGCCGCGCGGCTTCGCCGCCTTCACGCCTGATGAAGCCGCCGCCGCCGCCGAAAAGCTGGGCACGTCGGTCTTCGTCGTGAAGAGCCAGATCCACGCCGGTGGCCGTGGCAAGGGCAAGTTCGAGGGGCTGGGCCCCGACGCCAAGGGCGGCGTCCGCGTCGTCAAGTCGGTCGAAGAGGTCCGCACCAACGCCGAGGAAATGCTCGGCCGCGTGCTGGTGACCCACCAGACGGGCCCCAAGGGCAAGCAGGTCAACCGCCTCTACATCGAAGAAGGCGCGGCGATCGCCAAGGAATTCTACCTGTCGCTGCTGGTTGACCGCGCTTCGAGCAAGGTCTCGGTGGTCGCTTCGACCGAAGGCGGCATGGACATCGAAGACGTCGCCCACTCGACGCCCGAGAAGATCCACACCTTCACCATCGACCCGGCGACCGGCGTGTGGCCGACCCACGCGCGCGCCCTGGCCAATGCTCTGGGCCTGACCGGCGGTCTGGCCAAGGAAGCCGCCTCGCTGCTGAACCAGCTGTATACGGCGTTCATGGCCAAGGACATGGCCATGCTGGAGATCAACCCGCTGATCGTGACGGCGGATGATCACCTGAAGGTTCTGGACGCCAAGCTGTCGTTCGACGGCAACAGCCTGTTCCGTCACCCGGACATCAAGGCGCTGCGCGACGAGAGCGAAGAAGACCCCAAGGAAATCGAAGCCTCGAAGTACGACCTGGCCTATATCGCCCTCGACGGCGAAATCGGCTGCATGGTCAACGGCGCCGGCCTGGCCATGGCCACCATGGACATCATCAAGCTGTACGGCGCCGAGCCGGCCAACTTCCTGGATGTCGGCGGCGGCGCTTCTAAGGAGAAGGTCACCGCGGCCTTCAAGATCATCACCGCCGATCCGGCCGTGAAGGGCATCCTGGTCAACATCTTCGGCGGCATCATGCGCTGCGACATCATCGCGGAAGGCGTCATCGCCGCCGTGAAGGAAGTCGGTCTCCAGGTTCCGCTGGTCGTCCGTCTGGAAGGCACCAACGTCGAACTCGGCAAGAAAATCATCTCGGAAAGCGGCCTGAACGTCATCGCCGCCAACGATCTGTCTGACGGCGCCGAGAAGATCGTCGCCGCTGTGAAGGGCGCCCGCTAAATGTCGGTTCTGATCGGTTCGCACACCAAGGTCATCTGCCAGGGCATCACCGGCGCTCAAGGCACGTTCCACAGCGAGCAGGCCATCGCCTACGGCACCAAGATGGTCGGCGGCGTCACCCCCGGTAAGGGCGGCCAGACCCACATCGGCCTGCCGGTGTTCAACACCGTCGCCGAAGCCAAGGACCGCACCGGCGCCGACGCCTCGGTGATCTACGTCCCGCCGCCCTTCGCGGCCGACTCGATCCTGGAAGCCATCGACGCCGAGATTCCGCTGATCATCTGCATCACCGAAGGCATCCCGGTGCTGGACATGGTCAAGGTGAAGAAGGCCCTGGCCGGCAGCAAGTCGCGCCTGATCGGCCCGAACTGCCCGGGCGTCCTGACGCCCAACCAGTGCAAGATCGGCATCATGCCGGGCGGCATCTTCTCGGAAGGCTCGGTCGGCGTCGTGTCGCGTTCGGGCACCCTGACCTATGAAGCCGTGTTCCAAACGACCAACGCTGGCCTGGGCCAGACGACGGCCGTCGGCATCGGCGGCGACCCGGTCAAGGGCACCGAGTTCATCGACGTCCTGGAACTGTTCCTGGCCGACGAAGCCACCAAGTCGATCGTCATGATCGGTGAAATCGGCGGCTCGGCCGAAGAAGAAGCGGCTCAGTTCCTGAAGGACGAAGCCAAGCGTGGTCGCAAGAAGCCCATGGTCGGCTTCATCGCCGGCCGCACGGCGCCTCCCGGTCGTCACATGGGCCACGCCGGCGCCATCGTTTCGGGCGGCAAGGGCGGCGCCGAGGACAAGATCGCGGCGATGGAAGAGGCGGGTATCCGCGTCTCGCCTTCGCCGGCCAAGCTGGGCGAGACCCTGCTTGAAGTCCTGAAGGGCTAAAAGAAGATACCGAAACCCCGCCTCGCGCGGGGCCCAGGTTTTTTGCGACCGCCAGTCGACGATCCGAAAAAATCACCTGGGCCCCGCCAAGCGGACGGGCGCTCGGGTGATTGAGAGACTATATTTACGGGCAGTGCGGTAGCGCTCCCGTAGAGCACCGGATCCGAAGGCACAGAACGATGGCGGACGACGCAGGCATCATCAACCAGGTCTTGACCGAGACCAGCTTCCTCTACGGCGCCAATGCGGCGTTCGTGGAAGACCTCTACGCCCAGTGGGCGGAGAGCCCTGGATCGGTCGATCCCTCGTGGAACGCCTTCTTCGCCAGCCTGCAGGAGCAGGCCGAGCAGGTTAAGCGCGCCGCGCAGGACCCGGCCTGGACCCCCAAGAAAGTGCCGTCGGTTCGCCCCGACTGGCTGTCGGCCCTGGACGGCCAGTGGGCCAGCGTCGCCCCCGCCGTCGAAGCCAAGATCGCCAAGGCCGTCGAGGGCAAGGCCCCCGGTTCTTCGGCTGAAGCTGTCCGCGCCGCCACGCTGGACAGCCTGCGCGCCATCATGATGATCCGCGCCTACCGGATGCGCGGTCACCTGGCCGCCAACCTCGACCCGCTGGGTCTTGAGCCGCCGAAGCCGGCCCCGGAACTGGATCCGGCCACCTACGGCTTCTCGGAAGCCGACTACGACCGTCCGATCTTCCTCGACTTCGTGCTGGGCCTGGAGACGGCCTCGATCCGCGAGATCCTGTCGATCGTCCGCCGCACCTACTGCGACAACGTCGGCGTGCAGTACATGCACATCTCGGATCCGAACGAGAAGGCCTGGCTGCAGGAGCGCATCGAGGGCCGGGACAAGGAGATCGTGTTCTCCAAGGAGGGCAAGGTCGCCATCCTGAAGAAGCTGATCGAGACCGAGGGCTTCGAGAAGTTCCTGCACAAGCGCTTCCCCGGCACCAAGCGCTTCGGCCTGGACGGCGGCGAATCCATGGTCCCGGCCATGGAGCAGATCATCAAGCGCGGCGGCGCGCTGGGCGTGAAGGACATCGTCTTGGGCATGCCGCACCGTGGCCGCCTGAACGTGCTGGCCGCCGTGATGGGCAAGCCCTACCACGTCATCTTCCACGAGTTCCAAGGCGGCTCGTCGGTGCCCTCGGACGTCGAGGGTTCGGGCGACGTGAAGTACCACATGGGCGCTTCGTCGGACCGTGAGTTCGACGACAACAAGGTCCACCTGTCGCTGACGGCCAACCCGTCGCACCTGGAAATCGTCAACCCGGTCGTGATCGGCAAGGCCCGCGCGAAGCAAGCCTTCACCCTGCGCGAACAGCCGGACGCCGGCCGCGGCCACGTGCTGCCGCTGCTGCTGCACGGCGACGCGGCCTTCGCCGGCCAAGGCGTGGTGGCCGAGTGCTTCACCCTGTCGGGCCTGAAGGGCTACCGTACGGGCGGCACCATCCACTTCATCGTCAACAACCAGATCGGCTTCACGACCAGCCCGCGCTACTCGCGCAGCTCGCCGTATCCCAGCGACATGGCGCTGATGGTCGAAGCTCCGATCTTCCACGTGAACGGCGACGACCCGGAAGCCGTCGTCTTCGCCGCCAAGGTCGCGACCGAGTACCGCCAGAAGTTCGGCAAGGACGTGGTCATCGACATGGTCTGCTATCGCCGCTTCGGTCACAACGAAGGCGATGATCCGACCATGACGTCGCCGATCATGTACGCCAAGATCAAGGGTCACCCGCCGACCCGCGAGCTGTACGCCAACCGCCTGATCGGCGAGGGCGTGATCACCCAGGAAGAGTCCGACGCCTGGGTCGGCGAGTTCGAGAAGTTCCTCGACGTCGAGTTCGACGCCGGCAAGAGCTACAAGGCCAACAAGGCCGACTGGCTGGACGGCAAGTGGAAGGGCCTGGCCCTGCCGGGCGACGAAGAGCGTCGCGGCAAGACCGCCTTCCCCAAGACCCGCCTGCTGGAGCTGGGCCGTCAGATCACCACGATCCCGGACCGCATCAACGCCCACAAGACCGTCAAGCGCGCCATCGACAACCGCCGCGAGGCGATCGAAAAGGGCGAGGGCATCGACTGGGGCACCGGCGAGCACCTGGCCTTCGCCACCCTGCTCGACGAAGGCTTCCCCGTCCGCCTGTCGGGTCAGGACTCGGTGCGCGGCACCTTCACCCAGCGCCACTCGGACGTCATCGACCAGACGACGGAAGAGCACTACACGCCGCTGAACAACATCCGCCCCGGCCAGGCCCACTATGAAGTGATCGACTCGGCCCTGTCGGAAGAGGCGGTGCTGGGCTTCGAATACGGCTTCTCGCTGGCCGATCCGAACACCCTGACCCTGTGGGAAGGCCAGTTCGGCGACTTCGTGAACGGCGCCCAGGTCGTCATCGACCAGTTCATCAGCTCGGGCGAGCGCAAGTGGCTGCGGATGAGCGGCCTGGTGATGCTGCTGCCGCACGGCTACGAAGGCCAAGGCCCCGAGCACAGCTCGGCCCGCCTGGAGCGCTTCCTGCAGTCGTGCGCGGAAGACAACATGCAGGTCGTCAACTGCACGACGCCGGCGAACTACTTCCACGCCCTGCGTCGCCAGATGAACCGCGAGTTCCGCAAGCCGCTGATCGTGATGGCCCCCAAGAGCCTGCTGCGCCACAAGCGCGCCGTCTCGAACATCGCCGACTTCGCCGAAGGCTCGACCTTCCACCGCGTGATGGTGGACGGCGCCGAGGCCGGTTGCGACGTGGGCGGGATCACGCTGAAGAGCGATGATCAGATCAAGCGCGTCATTGTCTGCTCGGGCAAGGTCTACTTCGACCTGGTCGACCAGCGCGCCAAGACCGGCCGCGACGACGTCTATCTGCTGCGTCTGGAGCAGTTCTATCCGTGGCCGCTGAAGTCGCTGATGGGCGTGCTGGGCCGCTTCAAGAACGCCGACCTGGTCTGGTGCCAGGAAGAGCCCAAGAACATGGGTGGCTGGACCTTCGTCGATCCGTGGCTCGAACTGACGCTCGACAAGCTGGACATCAAGGCCAAGCGCGCCCGCTATGTGGGTCGTCCGGCCTCGGCGTCCACCGCCGCGGGTCTGATGAGCCGCCACCTGAAAGAACTCGAGACCTTCCTCAACGAGGCGTTCGCGTAAGCGACATCTCGTACGACTAAAAACCCGCCGGACCGAACAAGAGAGACCTGGAAAGCCCCATGGCCGACATCAACACCCCCGCCCTCGGCGAATCCGTCACCGAAGCGACGGTCGCCCGTTGGACCAAGAAGGTCGGGGAGGCCGTGAAGAAGGACGAGATCCTCGTCGAGCTGGAAACCGACAAGGTTTCGCTGGAAGTGGCTTCGCCCGCCGACGGCGTGCTGTCGGCCATCGGCGCCGAAGAAGGCGCGACCGTGGTTCCGGGCACGGTCCTGGGTATCGTGACCGAAGGCGCGACCGCGTCGGCCGCTCCGGCCGCCGCCGCGCCGAAGGCTGCCGCTCCGGCTCCCGCCGCCGCCCCGGCTCCCGCGCCGGCCCCGGTCGCCGCTGCGGCTCCGACCGCCGCGCCGGTCAGCCCGGCCCCGGCCCGCATCGCCGCCGAGAACAACCTCGACCTGTCGAAGGTCGCCGGCACCGGCAAGGACGGTCGCGTGACCAAGGGCGACGCGCTCGCCGCCCTGGAAGCTCGCGCCGCCGCCCCGGCTCCGGCCCCGACGGCTTCGGCGCCGCGCGCCCTGCACGAGCGCGAAGAGCGCGTGAAGATGACGCGCCTGCGTCAGACGATCGCCCGCCGCCTGAAGGAAGCCCAGAACACCGCCGCCATGCTGACGACCTTCAACGAGGTCGACATGAGCGCCGTGATGGCTCTGCGCAGCCAGTACAAGGACGTGTTCGAAAAGCGTCACGGCGTGAAGCTGGGCTTCATGTCGTTCTTCACCAAGGCCGTCGTGGCCGCGCTGAAGGCGATCCCGGACCTCAACGCCGAGATCGACGGCACGGACGTGGTCTACAAGAACCACTACGACATCGGCGTCGCCGTCGGCACCGACAAGGGCCTGGTGGTTCCGGTCGTCCGTGACGCCGACGCGCTGAACCTGGCCGAGATCGAAAAGGCCATCGGCGCTCTGGGCAAGAAGGCCCGCGACGGCCAGCTGTCCATCGAGGACATGCAGGGCGGCACCTTCACGATCACCAACGGCGGCATCTACGGCTCGCTGATGTCGACCCCGATCCTGAACGCGCCGCAGTCGGGCATCCTGGGCATGCACGCGATCAAGGAACGCGCCATGGTCGTCAACGGCAAGATCGAGATCCGCCCGATGATGTACCTGGCCCTGTCCTACGATCACCGCGTCGTCGACGGCGCCGGCGCCGTGACCTTCCTGGTCAAGGTCAAGGAAGCCCTGGAAGACCCGCAGCGCCTGCTGCTGGACCTCTAAGAGCCCCCCTTCTAAGAACCAACGAGAAGCCCGCCCTCACCGGCGGGCTTCTTCGCTTCTGGAGGCCGTCGTGACCAAGCACACGCTCTACCTGCTGCCCATGGGCTTCGACAAAGAAGGCCAGCAGCGCTTCTGCCCCGACTGCGCGATGATGGAAGGCTATCTGGCCGCCTATCCGCAGCTGCGCGACGTGCTCGACATCGTCCGCGTCGACTATCCCCGCCCGCGGCCGGCCCTGGTCGAGCGCCTGGGCGAAGACCATCAGAACGCCCCGACCCTGATCCTCGGAGAGGCCGCGCCCGACGCTGGCCCGCATGGCGAGATCCTGTCGGCCAATGGCCTGAGCTTCCTCAGCGACGCCCGCCCGATCACGCGGTGGCTGGCGGCCGAGTACGACCTACCCGCGCCGCTCTAGCGGCTGGCCCGCAGCACCGCCTCGCCGAGCGCCGCGTAGTCGCCGTTGAAGTGGTGGCCGCCGGGCAGGCGGACCTTGGCGACTTCGGTGTCGGGCAGGGTGGGGCAGATGTCGGCGCGTTCCTTGTCGCCGTAGACGCAAGTGATCTTCACGTCCCGGATCGCGGCGATGGCCGGGCGGACGGGGAAGGAGTCGCGCGTGGCCAGGTTCAGCCAGCTCACGGGGTGGAACTGCAGGTCGCCGCTGGGCCCCGTGCCGATCAGCACGATGTGGCTGATCTGGGCGCGCAGTTCGGCGGGCAGCTGGGGCAGGATGGCCGGCAGGGCGTCGGCGCCGAACGAGTAGCCGATCAGCACCACCTTCTGGCGGCCCCATTGGCCTTCATAGGCGCGCAGCGCGTCGGCCAGGTCCTGGGCCGCGCCGTCGGGCGAGCGCCGGGTGCGGAAATAGGTCAGCGAGTTGACGCCGATCGTCGGCACGCCGTTGTCGGCCAGGTGGCGGGCGACCTTCTGGTCCAGCGCGCCCCAGCCGCCGTCGCCCGAATAGAGCACCGCCAGGGTGTCGCCCGCCTTGTCGCTGGCGATCGGGATTTCGTGGCTCTTGGCCGGGGCGGCGAGCGGGACGCCGATGGTCAGGGCCAGGGCGGCGAAGGCGGCGAAAAGGCGGACACGCGAGGTCATGCTGATATGACGTCACAACCGCGTGGCGCTCTCCAGGCGGACCGGTGGCCGTCTTGTGGCGAAGCTTAGTTTCCTTCGGGGCGTGGCCCCGGCCAGACGCTGCGGAAAGCCTTCAGGGCCGCCGGATGATAGACCGTGCTGTGGTGCTCCTGGTGCATCGGGTCGTAGACCAGGGTCAGGCCCGCCGGCTTGGCCGCGCCGATAGCGGCGACCACCTTGTCGACGCCTTCCTGCATGGTCGTGCCTTCGTCGCCGATGGTCAGGTACAGCTTGCGCTGACCTAGCGCGGGCCACTTGGCGATGTCGGCCGCCGCGCCGCGCGCCAGGGCCTGGTCGCTCCACCACAGGCTGGGGCTGGCGGCGATATAGGCGTCGAACAAAGTCGGCTGCTTGAGCAGGGTCTCGACCACGAACAGCCCGGCCAGGCTCTCGCCGATGATGGCGCTCTCGCCGCTGACCCGATAGCGGGCGGCGACCCAGGGCTTGAGCTCCTCGGCGAGGAACCGGCGATAGGCGTCCGAGCCGCCGGTGGTGGGATAGTCGGCCTTCTCCTTGGCCACGCTGGTCGGGTGGGTCAGGTCGTGGCGGCGGTCGATGCCCTCGATGCCGACCACGATCATCCCGCGATAGGTCCAGGACAGCTCGCCCAGCTGGGCCAGGCCGGCGATGTGCGGGAAGTCCTCCTTCTCGCCGCCGTCCATCAGGTACAGCACCGGATAGGTCTTGCCCGACTTGGCGTAGCTGGCCGGCAGGTGGACGTTGATCCGCCGGGTCTGGCCCAGGATCTTCGACTCCATAGTCAGCGACTGGCCGATGACGATCGGCGTCCCTTCCGGGGCCTGGGCGGACGCGGCGAGGGGGGCGCTGGCGAGCGCCAGGGCCAGGACGGCGAACTTCAACACGGCGCTATGGTCTCCCCCGGGAACGGGCGGAGGTTAGGCTGCGTCGCGCGCGCGGGGGAAGCCGTTTGAACGAACCAGCCATTCTCCTTGATTTTCAAGGGCCGGTGCGTCGAAAGCGGGTTCCGTTTTGGCCTGCTTCCCTCTAAGGAACTCCCGCCTCCAGAGGTCTGACAATATGGCCGGCGAGGCCCCATATTTTGTCCGGCGCCGCTTCCGGCGCGTCCTGAAGGCGAAGACCCATGGCTCAGTACGACGTCGTCATCATCGGTGGCGGTCCCGGTGGCTACAACGCGGCCACGCGCGCCGGTCAGCTGGGTCTGAAGACCGCGATCGTCGAAGGCCGCGGCAAGCTGGGCGGCACCTGCCTGAACGTCGGCTGCATGCCGTCGAAGGCCCTGCTGCACGCCTCGGAATATTATGAAGCCGCCGCCGGCGGCGAGTTCGCCAAGCTGGGCATCGAGGTCAAGCCGAAGCTGAACCTCGCGCAGATGATGGCCCAGAAGGCCGAGAGCGTCGAAGCCCTGACCAAGGGCGTCGAGTTCCTGATGAAGAAAAACAAGGTCGAGTACATCAAGGGCTGGGGCCGCATCGACGGTCCGGGCAAGGTGGTCGTGAAGGCCGAGGACGGTTCGGAAACCGTGCTCGAGACCAAGAACATCGTCATCGCCACCGGCTCGGAGCCGACCCCGCTGCCGGGCGTGACGATCGACAACAACCGCATCGTCGACTCGACCGGCGCCCTGTCGCTGCCGGAAGTGCCCAAGTCGCTGATCGTCGTCGGCGCCGGCGTCATCGGCCTGGAGCTGGGCTCGGTGTGGAAGCGCCTGGGCGCTGAAGTCACCGTCGTCGAATATCTGGACCGCATCGTCCCGGGCACCGACACCGAGGTCGCCACCGCCTTCCAGAAGATCCTGACCAAGCAGGGCTTCAAGTTCTCGCTGGGCGCCAAGGTCACCGGCGCCGTGGCCTCGGCCAAGGGCGTGAAGCTGACCCACGAGCCGGTCGCCGGCGGCGAAGCCACGACGATCGAAGCCGACTACGTGCTGGTCGCCATCGGCCGTCGTCCGTTCACCCAAGGCCTGGGCCTGGAATCGGTCGGCATCACGCCGGACAAGCGCGGCGTCATCGCCAACGACCACTACAAGACCGGCGTGGACAGCATCTGGGTGATCGGCGACGTGACCTCGGGTCCGATGCTGGCCCACAAGGCCGAGGACGAGGCCGTGGCCTGCATCGAGCTGATCGCGGGCAAGGCCGGCCACATGAACTACGACATCATTCCGGGCGTCATCTACACCAAGCCGGAAGTCGCCACGGTCGGTAAGACCGAGGACGAACTGAAGGCCGCGGGCGTCGCCTACAAGGTCGGCAAGTTCCCGTTCCTGGCCAACAGCCGCGCCAAGATCAACCACGAGACCGACGGCTTCGTGAAGGTGCTGGCCGACGCCAAGACCGACCGCATCCTGGGCGCCCACGCCGTGGGTCCGAACGTCGGCGACATGATCGCTGAGATCTGCGTGGCCATGGAGTTTGGCGGTTCGTCGGAAGACGTCGCCCGCACCTGCCACCCGCACCCGACCCGCTCGGAAGCCTTCCGTCAGGCGTCGATGGGCGTCGAAGGCTGGACGATGCAGGCGTAAGCACCGGCATTCTGTCCAAAAGTTAATCTTGGCGCCCACGCAATCGGACGTAGAGTGGCGGGGTTCCTCCGGAGCCCCGCCATGCTTTTGTCAGCCCTTGCCTTTGCCTCCGCCCTCATGGCGACGTCACCGGCCGATACGGCTCAGTCCGTTGGAGCGCTGCGTATGCCGCCCGTGAAGACCCCGTCGATGGTCGCCGAGCAGCGGCGCCTGGCCAAGGAGCGGCTCATTGAGACGCGAAAAGCGTCGGCGCCCAACAAGGGCGCTCCGTGGTGCGACGGTGCGGGCTACGAACGCGTCGCCAAGGTCGAGCAACAGGAGGCCAAGCGCCTGGGCGACCTGCCGATGGCCAACCATACGCTGACCGTGCTGCGTCTTGAGAATGGCTGTCCGGTCTCCTCGACCGTCCGCTTCAACGTCGGCCGCTGACCAGCCCTTTTCGGCCCGCTAAACCAGTGTTCTGAACGTCACCGAATAGCGCCGCGCCTCCAGCGGCGGGATGCTGTGCTCCCAATCGGTCCGCGACGGGCCAGACAGCAGATAGGCCGAGCGGGGCGCGGCCTCGAACGCGCGACGGTCCCAGCCCGGGCCGGCCTGACGGCGAAAGCGGAACTTGCAGGGCGTCAGCAGCGACACGCCCGCCACCGCGTCGAACTCCGGCCGATCGCGATGCCAGCCGATCGCCGCGCCGGGCTCGTACAGTGAGACCAGCGCCTGGCCGAAGGCCTCCGGCGCATGGCCGGTGAAGGCGGCGACCGTCTCCCTCAGCGGCAGCAGGAAGTCCGGGATCTGCGTGGCGGGATCCAGGCTGCGGCGGCCGAAGTCGTAGCGCCAGCCGAACGACACGACCTGGCGATGGCCGGTATAGCCCCGGAACTCGAACGGCTTGAACGGCAAGGTCCCGAACCGGGCGACCAGGTCGCGTTCTTCATCCGCCGTGATCAGGTCCGCCCGGTAGCGCAGGCCTTCGGGCAGGTCGGGCGGCGGCTGCGGCGCGAAGAGGTCCGGCTGCACTCTACTGCGCCGCGCCGACCGTGTCGGCCATCTGGGCGCCGCGCGCGCCCATCGGCAGATCCGCGCCGGTCGTCGTGTCGCGGACGGTCTGGTGCTCCAGCTCGGCGTTGAGCTCGGCCCCGGCCAGGAGGATCAGCGATGACACATAGGTCCACATCATGAAGCCGATCACCGCGCCCAGGGGGCCATAGGCGCGATCGTAATGTGCGAAGCGCGACAGGTAGAGCGAAAAGCCGATCGAGCCCAGGATCCAGACCAACGTCGTCAGGCCCGCGCCCCAGCTGACCCACCGCCATTTGGCCGGGTCGCGGCTGGGGCCGTAGCGATAGAGCAGGGCCACGCCGACGGCGACGGAGGCGACCAGCGCCGGCCAGCGCGTCCAGCCCAGCTCCGGCGCGAGGTTTACCGCCAGGCTCAGCACCACCACGGCCAGCAGGCCCAGGGTGAAGGCCAGGGTCGTGGCGGTCAGGCGCAGGAAGTTGCGCTTCTCGGTTTCCTCATAGGCGATGTTGAGGCCCAGGAAGCAGGCCTTGGCCGCGCCGTTGGCGCTCCACAGGGCGACCAGCAGGCTGACCACGGCGGTCCAGGTCAGGCCGCTGGACTGGGCCCCGGCGACCCGGATCATCTCGTCGCCGATGAACCGCACGGTGTCGGCCGGCAGCACCCCGGCCAGGGCGTCCAGCTGCTGACGGGCGTCGGCCACGTTGGCGAACAGGCCGTACAGCGCGACGAAGGTGGTGAGGCCCGGGAAGAAAGCGAGCACGGCGTAGAAGGTCATGCCCGCCGCGACCAGCGCGACATTGTCGTCGCGAAACTCCTTGACGGTGCGGTGGAGGATGTCCTTCCAGCCGCGCACGGGAATCTCGCGCGGCGTGTCGGCGTGACGGCCACGATCGGGTTCGCGGACGGCCTCGTCCGGATCGGCCGATCGGCTGGCCTGGCTGCCGGGCTCCAGGCGCTCGACCTGGTCGGACTTGGCGCGCCGCGAGGTGATCGCCAGGGCGACGGTCGCCGCGCCCAGGACGCCCAGGGTCAGCCAGTCGACCACGCTCGAGCCGAACGACAGGGCCGAGCGCGAAGGGACGGCAAGGGCTTTGGCGAGGCGGGGCACGGCTTGGTCCGTCAGTGAGCTGCGTAAGGTGCAGCGTCGCCAAGCGCTGCCGGTTCCGAAAAACCGCCCACGAAAAAGGCCCCGCCTAGAGGGACGGGGCCAGACGCTTTCGAGGGGAGGAACGCCCCTAAATGCGGGGCGGTACGCGCACTAAAACTCAGAATTCTTCCCAGTCGTCGCTCGCGCCGACGGCCTTGGCCAGTTTGGCCTGGGCGGCGGCGACGGGATTGGCGCCCGGACGGTGGGCCTGGGTGGCCAGCGACGGAGCCTTGCTGGTCGAGGCGGCCGGGCGCGACGGGGCCGGAGCCGACGGACGCGGGGCCGAGCGGCGGGGCGCCGAGGCACTGGCCGCACCGCTGGACGCGCCGACGCGGAACTTCGAGATCATCTGCATCAGATTGCCGGCCTCGCCCTTCAGGGCGTGCGAGGCGGCGGTCGATTGCTCGACCATGGCGGCGTTCTGCTGGACGGTCTGGTCCATCTGGTTGACGGCGGCGTTGACCTGGTTGAGGCCGGTGGCCTGCTCCTGGCCCGAGGCCGCGATCTCGCTGACCAGGGCGTCGATCTCGCCGACCTTGTTGACGATGGCCTCCAGAGCCTCGCCGGTCTGGCCGACCATGCTGACGCCTTGGTTGACCTGCTGCGACGAGGTCGAGATCAGGGTCTTGATCTCCTTGGCGGCGTCGGCCGAGCGCTGGGCGAGAGCCCGGACTTCCTGGGCGACGACGGCGAAGCCGCGGCCGGCTTCACCCGCACGCGCGGCTTCGACGCCGGCGTTCAGGGCCAGGAGGTTGGTCTGGAAGGCGATCTCGTCGATGACGCCGATGATCTGGCTGATCGACTGCGACGACTTCTCGATCTGGTTCATGGCGTCGACGGCGTTGCGGACCACGACGCTGGAGCGTTCGGCGTCGCCACGGGTCGAGCCGACCACGCGCGAGGCTTCTTGCGCGCCCGACGACGAACGACGCACGGTGGCGGTGATCTCGTCCAGGGCGGCGGCGGTTTCTTCCAGGCTGGCGGCCTGCTGCTCGCTGCGGCGCGACAGGTCGTCGGCGGCCGAGGCGATCTCGTCCGAGCCGGCGCCGATGCTGCTGGCGGCGTGGACGATGGTGCCCATGGCCTCTTCCAGCTGGGCGATGGCGCCGTTGAAGTCGTTCTGGACGCGCTGGTAGGCGGCCGGGAACTGTTGATCCAGGCGATAGGTCAGGTCGCCGTCCGACAGGCGGGTCAGGCCGGTGGCGATGGCTTCCATGACGAAAGCCTGTTCCTTGGCGGCGGCCTCGGAGATTTCCTGGTTGCGGCGACGCTCGGCTTCCGTCTCGGCGCTGGCGCGCTGCTGGGCGGCTTCGGCGGTGCGCAGGGCCAGGGCGTTATCCTTGAACACCTGGACCGAGCGGGCCATGGCGCCGACCTCGTCCTTGCGTTCCGCGCCCTTGACCTCGACGTCGACGCTGCCTTGAGCGAGGACTTCCATGGTCTTGGACAGGTTGATCAGCGGCTTGGCGATCTTGGAAGACCCGACCCACATGGCGTAGGCCAGGGCCGCGCCGGCCGAGGCCAGGCCGAACAGCAGCAGGACGATCGCGCCAGCAGCGGCGTCCTTCTTGGCCTTGGCCACCATGGCCTGGGTTTCTTCGCTATGGTGGTCGATCCAGGTCGCCGTGTCCTTGGTCAGCTTGGCGATGTCGGCGTCGATGCCGCCCATCATCATAACGGCGGCTTCGTTGAGGTTCTGCAGACCCATGTCGGCGCCCGCGCGGGCGTTGTCGTGCACGGACTTGAAGCGCTTGCGGAAGCCTTCGATGTCCTTGACCGCGGCCGGGTCGGCCTTGGCGGCCTTGTCCAGGAACGCGTTGCCGGCCGTGAAGGCCTTTTCGATGTCTTCCGAGCCCGACTTGGCGGCTTCCGACGTCCCGTCATTGGCGACGGTGCGATAGGCGGCGTAGCCGACGGTGGCGACCTGGCGGTTGAAGCGGGCGGCGTTCAGCTCGGTGGGCGCGCGCTGGTCGACCAGGACCTGGGCGGCTTTCTCCACCTTCTTCACCTGCCACACGCCCGCGCCAACGCAGGCCAGGGCCACGACGGCGAGGACGATCGCCGGCATCATCACCTTGGTCGAAATCTTCAGGTCGTCGAACTTCATCGGAGCCTCATGCGGCGCGGACGAGGGGAGGTCGCCCGGCAAAAACACACGTTTCGGAGCCAGTAGACGCGAAGGCAGTGAAATCGCGGTTAATGCTCAGGCTTGCGTTAAGCATCGCGACGTTCCGCCGCATCCTTTAGTCGATACCGGGTCAGGCCTTTGGGTGGGCGGCCTGGTAGGCGGCCAGCAGACCCGCCGCGTCGACCTGGGTGTAGCGCTGGGTCGTCGACAACGAGGCGTGGCCCAACAGGTCCTGGATCGCGCGCAGGTCGGCGCCGGCGCCCAGCAGGTGGGTAGCGAAGGCGTGGCGGAAGGCGTGCGGCGTCACCCGGTCCGAGAGCCCCAGGCGTCCGCGCAGCAGCTGCACCAGGCCCTGGACGTGACGCGGCGACAGCGGCCCGCCGCGCTTGGCGCGGAACAAGGGCTCGTCGGCAGTGAGCACGAACGGCAGCTCGTCGACATAGACGGCGACCGCGTCGCGCACGGCGTCCAGCACCGGCACGATGCGGGTCTTGCCGCCCTTGCCGGTGATGCGCATCGAGGCGCCCAGCGGCGCGTCCGACCAGGTCAGGGACAGGGCCTCGCTGATCCGCAGGCCACAGCCCCACAGCAGGGTCAGCACGGCTTCGTCGCGGGCGGTTTCCCAGGGATCGCGCTCGGTGTCGCCCGAGGCCTCGGTGATCAGGTCGCGGGCCTGGTCCTCGGAGACGGGACGCGGCAGGCCGATCTTCAGGCGCGGACCGCGCACCAGCTCGACGGCGGCGTTGGCCACGTCGTGGCGCTGATCGAGGTATTTGTGAAAGGCGCGGATCGACGACAGCGCCTGGCTGATCGAGCGCGGGGCCAGGGCGTCCTCGCCTTGGCGGCGAAAGGCCAGGTAGCCTCGCAGGTCGGCGGCCGAGACCTCGCCCATGGCGGAGAGGCTGACGGTCTCGCCGCGATGGCGTTCCAGGAAGTTCAGATAGGCCAGGACCTTGTCGCCATAGGCCCGCACCGTGCGCGGCGAGGCCCGGCGCTCCAGCGTCAGGTAGTCCAGCCAGGCGGCGTAAGCCTGGCGAGCGCTCATAGCACTGGCCAGCGTTCGGCGGTGCGCTCGACCACGCGGGCCAGGAAGTTGACCAGCTCGGTGCCCATGTCGGGCGTGAAGCCTTCGGGATCGGTGGAGCCGAAGGCGATCAGGGCTTCGCGGCGCGGCTCCCAGATGGCCATGCGGACCAGGGCCATGCTGCGGATGGTCTCGGCCTGTTCGCCAAACAGCGGCAGGGCGGGGGCGAAAAAGCCCATGCGGGCGATCGGCGCCTCGCCCAGGATCATGTCGACCTGGCCTTCGGCGAGAATGTACCAGCCGGCCGGCACGCGGGTGGGGCCTTCCAGGGCGACGACGCCGGCGGCCAGGCCGAAGCGGCCCCGGGCCATCTCGTCGACGCGGCGGGCGAGATCCGAGTGGTTGCGGGCGTCCAGCAGGTCGATGACCGCCGCATGGGTCTGGGCCTGGGCCGAATAGTTGGCGCGGGCGTTGGCCTCGATGGTCTGGCGGACGCTGGCCTCGCGCTTGTGGGCGGCGGCGGCGCGGGCCAGGGCCCGGGGGCCGAAGTCGACGACATTGGCGGCGTCGACCCGCAGGCCCAGCTCACCCAGCAGGTTCTCGTCCTGGCGCAGGAATTCCGGCTGGACGCGCAGGAAGTCGCGCACGCTCTCGGCGTCGACGGATTTCCTGTTCGCGTTCGTCGCGTCGCTCATCGTCGTCCCCACGGTAAAAAGCACTCCCTCCGGATGAAGCGGGCAAGACGGTTAATGTCCGCTTGATGACGAGTTCGAACGTCCTCTCGACCTGGGGACGGTTTGACGGCAAAAGCATCCCGCCATGCCACGTATCGCCTCCGTCCTGCTGCCGATGCCGTTGCCGGAGGCTTTCGACTACGCCGAGCCGGAGGGCCTGGAGCTTAGCCTCGGCGACCACGTGACCGTGCCCCTGGGGCCGCGCGTGATTCGCGGGGTGGTCACCGCTCTGCGTGACGGGACCGGCGGCAACCGGCCGCTCAAAGTCATCCTGGAAAAGGTCGACGACCCGCCCCTGCCGCCGGGCGTGCTGGCCTTCGTCGAGTGGGCGGCGCGCTATTCCGTCGACCTGCCGGGCTGGCCGCTGGCCATGGCCCTGCGCGGCCTGCGCCATCCGCCGCCCAAGCCCGACAAGGTGCTGGTCCTGACCGGAACCCAGCCCGCCCGCATGACTCCCGCGCGCCTGAAGGTGCTGGCCGCCGCCGAGGGCGTGAAGCTGTCGGGCGCCGCCCTGGCCTCGGCCGCCGGCGTCTCGGCCGGCGTCGTGAAGGGCCTGGTCGACGAGGGTGTGCTGGCCGCCGACTTCGTGGAGCCCGATCGCGGCCTGCCGCAGCCCGACCTCTCCTTGCCGCCGCGCACCCTGAACCCCGGCCAGGCGGCCTGCGTCGACGTGCTCACCGAGATGCTGGACGCCGGTGGCTTCCAGGCGGCGCTGCTGGACGGGGTGACCGGCTCTGGCAAGACCGAGGTCTATCTGGAGAGCGTCGCGGCGGCGCTCCAGGATCCCGAAGCCCAGGTCCTGATCCTGCTGCCCGAGATCGCCCTGACCCAAGCGGTGCTGGCCCGCTTCGAGCAGCGCTTCGGCGCCTTGCCGGCCGAGTGGCATTCCGGCGTCTCGCCGCCGCGTCGTCGGCAGGTCTGGGAGGCCGTTGCCAGCGGCAATGCCCGCATCGTGGTCGGCGCCCGCTCGGCTTTGTTCCTGCCGTTCAAGAAACTGCGGCTGATCGTGGTCGACGAGGAGCATGACAGCTCGTTCAAGCAGGAAGAGGGCTTCATCTACCAGGCCCGCGATCTGGCCGTAGCCCGCGCCAAGATCGAAGGGGCGACGGTGCTGCTGGCCTCGGCCACGCCGTCGCTGGAGAGCCTCTACAACGCTCAGATCGGCCGTTATCGCTGGCTGCGCCTGTCGGCTCGCCACGGCGCGGCGCAACTGCCTGACATCGGCCTGGTCGACATGCGCCAGACCCCGCCCGAGCCCGGCCGCTGGCTGTCGCCGCCGCTGATCAAGGCCATGGCCGTGACCCTGCAGCGCGGCGAACAGGCCATGCTGTTCCTGAATCGCCGGGGCTATGCGCCGCTGGTCCTCTGCAAGGCCTGCGGCGAGAAGATGAAGTCGCCCGACACTGACAGCTGGCTGGTCGAGCACCGCTATACCGGCCGCCTGGTCTGTCACCTGACCGGCTTCTCGATGAAGAAGCCCGATGCCTGTCCGCACTGCGGGGCCAAGGACTCGCTGGTCTCGATCGGTCCCGGCGTGGAGCGGGTGGAGGAGGAGGCGCGGCACATCTTCCCCGACGCGCGGGTGGCGGTGTTCTCGTCCGACACGGTGATGGACGCGGAAGCGGCCAAGACGCTGGTGGCGACCATGGCGGCCGGCGAGATCGATATCCTCGTCGCCACCCAGGCGGCGGCCAAGGGCCACAACTTCCCGAACCTGACCCTGGTGGGCGTGGTCGACGCCGACCTGTCCTTGCGTGGCGGCGACCTGCGCGCCGGGGAGCGGACCTTCCAGCTGCTGGCCCAGGCCGCCGGCCGCGCGGGGCGTCACGAGAAGCCGGGCCGGGCGCTGCTGCAGACCTATTCCCCCGACCACGCGGTGATGCAGGCCCTGGCCGCCCAGGACCGCGACGCCTTCATCGAGGCCGAGATGGGCATGCGCCAGGACGCAGGCCTGCCGCCGTTCGGCCGCCTGGCGGCGGTGATCGCCTCGGGACCCGACAGCGCGGCGCTGGACGCCTATGTCGAGGCGCTGGCCGCCGTGATCCCCAATGCCGAGGGGGTCGAGGTGTTCGGCCCCGCCGATGCGCCGCAGGCCCTGGTGCGCGGCCGCCGTCGCAAACGGTTCCTCGTTAGGGCCGAGCGCAATGTCGACCTGCAGGGTTTCATGGCCGCCTGGCGGGCGCGGGCCAAGGTCCCGAACTCGGTTCGCGTTGTGATTGACGTGGACCCTTACAGCTTCCTCTAGATCATGCGGCCCCACGCCACATTCCCCTGAGCTGCGCCATGCGCCCACTGTCCGCCCCCTGACGATGGGATGAACCCGTCGCGGTCGGAGGAAAGCCCATGAAGTCGGTTCTTGCGTCAGTGGCGTTCGCGTTGAGTTTGGCCGTTGTCGGCTCCGCATCCGCCCAGACGGCGCCGCTGACGGGTTCTGGCGGTTCTATTCAATCCCCGCTCTTCAAGGCCTGGATCGCCGACTACCAGAAGGCCGGCGGCGAGCCGATCGCCTATACCGGCCAGAACTCGGCCTTCGGCATCAGCCAGATCGAGAGCAAGGCCGCCGACTTCGGCGTCACGGCCATGCCGCTGTCCGACGCTGACCTCAAGGCCAAGGGCCTCTCACAATTCCCGTTCGTGATCAGCGGCACGGTGCTGGTCACCAACGTCCCCGGCCTGGAGAGCGGCAAGCTGAAGCTGGACGCCCCGGCTGTGGCCGCGATCTTCCTCGGCAAGATCACCAAGTGGAACGACCCGGCGCTGAAGGCCCTCAATCCGGGCCTAGACCTGCCCGACTGGCCGATCACCGTGGCCCACCGCACCGACCCGGCCAGCATGAGCCTGCTGCTGACCAGCTACCTGTCGTCGGTCAGTCCCGAGTGGAAGGCCGGGCCCGGCGCCGGCGAGACGGTGAACTGGCCGGTCGGCCTGGGCGGCAAGGGCAATGCCGGGATCAGCGAGATCATGTCCGGCACCATGGGCACGATCAGCTATGTCGAATACGCCTACGCCCTGGACCACAAGCTGGACCTGGTGGCGCTCAAGAACCATGACGGGGCGTTCGTCACGCCCTCGCCGGCCGCCTTCTTGTCCTTCGCCAGCGGCGCGCCGTGGACGGCCAGCAAGGGCTTCGGCGTCCAGACCCTGGACCGGCCGGGCAAGGCGACCTGGCCGCTCGTTTTGGTCAGCTACGGCCTGCTGCGCGACGACGCCGCGCCCGACCGCGCCAAGCGGGTGCGCGACTTCTTCACCTGGGGCTATACGAGCGGCGACGCCGACATCACCGCCCTGGGCTACGCGCCGGTGCCGGCCTCGGTGAAGGCCGCCGTCCAGGCCCGCTGGAAGTAGTCTCTTTAGTTGGAGCGTGGCGGGCGCCGAAACCGGCGTCCACTTTCGGCTGCCACGCTCTCAGTTCGTCGGCTCGTCCTTGTCCAGCACCGGCGCGCCGGCGGCGGGCTGGTGCGAGCGCAGGGGCAGGGCGGGGATCATCAGGATCACCGCCAGGCCCGCGGCGATCACGAACAGGGCCGCGACCATCACGCCGCTGACGGCGTTGATCAGCGCGCCTTGCAGCACCGGATCGGCGTGGGCGGCCTTGCCTTGCGCGGCGGCCTGGACGGCCATGCCTTCCAGCTTGCCCAGGTCGAGCCCGCCGCCGGGCAGGCTGGCCAGGCGCGCGGTCAGCATGGTGCCGGCCAGGGCCGCGCCGACGGTCGAGCCGATCTGGCGGAAGAACTGATTGGAGCTGGTCGCCACCCCGATGTCGCGCGGATCGACGGCGTTCTGGGTGGCGATGTTGAACAGGCTCTGGCCGGGGCCGAGGCCCAGGCCGACGAAGGCCAGCAGGGCGCAGAGCAAGGTGAGGCTGTGGATCTTGGACAGGTCGTGCAGAAGGAACACCGCCACCAGCAGGATCACCGCGCCGCCGATCATGTAGGGTTTGTACTTCCCGGTCTTGGAGACGAGTTGGCCGGCGACCGTGCTGCTGATGATCAGGCCGGCCATCAGCGGCAGCATGGTCATGCCGCTGATCGTGGCCGGCACGCCCCGGCCCAGTTGCAGGAACAGCGGCAGGAACATCACCACGCCCATGAAGGCCATGGAGATCAGGAAGCCCGCCGTATTGGCCGTGGTGAACACCTTGTTCTGGAAGAGGTGCATGGGGAGGATCGGGTTGCTGACCTTCATCTCGACGAAGACGAAGGCGGCCAGCGACACCGCGGCCAGGGCGAACAGGCCAAGGCTCTGCGGCGAGCGCCAGGCGAAGTTGTGGCCGCCCAGGCTCAGCGCCAGCAGCAGCGGCACGAAGGCGGCGATCAGCAGGCCCGCGCCCAGGAAGTCGATCTTGCCCGAGCGGCGGTGCTCCAGCTTGGGCATCTTCACGATGACCATGAACAGCGAGAGCAAGGACAGCGGCAGGTTGACGTAGAACACCCAGCGCCAGCCGGCGACCAGGTGGGTGCCGATCTGCACCGTGCCGTGGTCGGTGAAATAGCCGCCGATGATGGGGCCCAGGACGCTGGCCAGGCCGAACACCGAGCCGAAGATGCCGGCGAACTTGCCCCGCTCACGCGGCGGATAGAGGTCGGCGATGATGGCGAAGGCGGTGGTGAACAGCGCCCCGCCGCCGATGCCCTGCAAGGCGCGGAAGACGATCAGCTGGACCATGCCCGGCATGCCCAGCACCGCGCCGAACTCGCCGGCCAGACCCGACAGCCAGGAGCCCGCCAGGAAGATCGAGATGCCGGTGATCAGCACGGGCTTGCGCCCGAAGATGTCGCCTAGCTTGCCCCAGATCGGCACCATCACCGTCGAGGTCAGCAGATAGGCCGTGGTCACCCACGAATAGAGATTGAGGCCGTTCAGCTCGGAGATGATCCGCGGCATCGCCGTGGAGACGATGGTCTGATCGAGCGCGCTGAGCAGGAACACGATCATCAGCGCCGTCAGGGTCAGGCGGCGCTCGGCGTCGGTGAAGGTCTGGCCGGTGGAGGTCTGGGAGGTCATCAGGGCCTTGGGAGCGTGATAAGCCGGGGTCGCCGACCTATCACGCCCCCAAGGCGGGATGTAGGGGTTAGTGCTCTTTCTTCGTCCCGCGCTTGCGCGCCAGCATGTTCAGGCCCTCGACGCCGGCCGAGAAGGCCATGGCCGTATAGATGTAGCCCTTGGGCACATGGGCGCCGAAACCCTCGGCGATCAGCACGGTGCCGATCATCAGCAGGAAGCCCAGGGCCAGCATCACCACGGTCGGGTTGTTGTTGATGAAGTTGGCCAGCGGGTCGGCGGCCAGCAGCATCACGGTGACGGCGACGATCACGGCGATGACCATGATCGGCAGGTGATCGGTCATGCCGACGGCGGTCAGGATCGAGTCGATCGAGAACACCAGGTCCAGCAGGATGATCTGGAAGATCGCCGCGCCGACGTTGGAGATGACCTGGGTGGCCTTGTCCTTCTCCAGCACGTCGTCGCTCTTGCCCGGGTCGACCGTGTGGTGGATCTCCTTGGTCGCCTTCCAGATCAGGAAGACGCCGCCGGCGATCAGGATCAGGTCGCGCCACGAGAAGGCGGTCTCGAAGCCCGGCTCGCCATGCGCGCCCACCGGGCCGGTGATGCCCAGGTTGAAGACCGGCGCGGTCATGCCGACGATGAAGGCGATGGTCGACAAAAGGACCAGGCGCATGATCAGCGCCAACGAGATGCCGATGCGGCGCACCCGTTGGCGGTGTTCGGGCGGCAGCTTGTTCGACAGGATCGAAATGAAGACCAGGTTGTCGATCCCCAGGACCACTTCCATCACCACCAGGGTCACCAGGGCGGCCCAGGCGGCCGGGTCTGTGGCCAGGCTAAGGAGTTCGTTCATCGGTCCTCTCTATGGTTATCGGCTAAGCCGTCGTTCGCGTATGCGTACATGTAACACAGCGAGATAGGCGGGTAACGTTGATCTTTCCACCGTGGGGGATGGGAAGGCGGACCCTTAAGGACCGACGTCAATGCAAGACGGCGCGCATATCAAGCCCCTGACCGCCCTCCGGTTCTTCGCCGCCTTCTGGGTGGTGCTGTTCCACTACTGGCCCAAGCTGGACGTCGGCTTCACGCCGGCGATCGCCGCGAAGGGCTATCTGGGCGTCGAGGCCTTCTTCGTGCTGTCGGGCTTCATCCTGTGCCACGTCTATCTGAGCGGGTTCGGGGAAGGGCGCTTCCGCTACGGCGACTTCCTGTGGAACCGGCTGGCGCGGGTCTATCCGCTGCACCTGGCCACCCTGGTCGGCGTCGGGGCCATGGCGTTCGCCGGCACGATCGCGGGCCTGAACGTCGATCCCAACATCCTGTCGTGGAAGGCGCTGCCGTCGAACCTGCTGCTAGTCCATGCCTGGGGCTTCGCGCCCGTGGCGGGCTGGAACCACGCCTCGTGGTCGATCTCGGCCGAGTGGTTCGCCTACCTGACCTTCCCGGCCTTTGCCTTCGCCGCCTGGAAGCTGCGCGCGCGCCCGATCGCCGCCGTGCTGGGCGCGCTGGCCTTCATCGCCGTGATCTACCCGACCTTCCAGGCGCTGGCCGGTTTCCCGCTGACCGAGGCCACCATCCAGTGGGGCGCGCTGCGCATCGTGCCGTGCTTCGCCTTCGGCTGCGCCCTGCACGCCCTGTGGCGCTCGGACCGATTCCCGACCCGACTCAGCGGCTACGGCGCCGCTTTATTGGGCATGGCCACGCTTGGCGCCGTTCAGTTTTCCGCCCCCGATCTGGTGATCGTGATGCTTTTGGGCGGCCTGATTTTCACCCTCGCGAGCCTCGCCAAGGACGGTTTCGAGTTTGCTGGACAGCCAGTCTTCGTCTATCTCGGCGAGATCAGCTACTCGACCTACATGATCTGTATCCCGTGGAAGATCCTGGCCATCAATGCCGCGACCAAGCTTCTCAATATCGAGGGCGACAAGTTGCCGCTGCTGGTCTGGGTCGCGATTGTCGCCGCGCTGGTCCCGCTATCAGCGATCTCCTATCATTTCATAGAAAATCCGTGCCGCGAGCGCATGAAGACCTGGGCCGTTGGCTGGAAACAGCGCCGCTTGGCGCTCGCAGGTGCGGCATAAACACTCTTTTCACGTCTTCCTGGGAAGGTTATCCCTTAACCCAGTGACGCGGGGGAGTACCCACAGCATGACGAAACGGACAAGGGCCCTGCTGGGTTCCCTGGCCGCTGCCGCCATGATCAGCTTTGCGCCGGTGACGGCCAATGCTGACGGCTATTGGCAGTGCGTGCCGTTTGCCCGTCTGATGTCGGGCATCCAGATCTTTGGCGACGCTCGCACCTGGTGGACCCAGGCCGCCGGCAAGTACGACACCGGTTCGACCCCGAAGATCGGCTCCGTTCTCTCGTTCAAGCCTACCGCCCGCATGAACCTTGGTCACGTGGCCTTCGTCAGCCAGGTGCTGACCGACCGGGTCATCCAAGTTACGCACGCCAACTGGTCGATCATCGAAGGCGATCGCGGCCAGATCGAAAAGGACGTCACCGTCGTCGACGTCTCGCCCGCCGGCGACTGGACGCAGGTCAAGGTCTGGTACGACCCGATCCGCGATCTGGGCACCAGCGTCTATCCGACCAACGGCTTCATCTATCAGGACGCCCAGGCGACCAAGATCGCCGTCGCGACCAGCAAGATCGCCATGGCCCAGAACGCCGTGGTCTCGGCCGCCAAGTCGGCCGCCAACCAGGTCGCCAACTCGGTCCGTTCCTCGCCGCTGGACATCATCGGCCAGGCCGCCGACTCGACCGATCGTATCGCCGCCCTGCTGGACGCCGCCGCCAATGGTGGTTCGTCGTCCAACGACAGCAGCAACAAGCAGAACGCTCCTCGCTAATTTGAGCGCGTTGACCTTAAGCACGGGCCGGGGCACACCCGGCCTGTAGCTAGGACGCGCGACCATGCTCAGAATCCTCCGTCACGGCGCTCCGGGCTTCGAAGCCGGCGGCTTGTCGCCTGACTGGCGCGTGCCGGCCGACGCCGTCTGGATCGAGCTGGTCGACCCCACCCGCGCCGAGGAAGTCGCCGTCGAGCAGTCGATCGGCCTTTTGCTGCCCACCCGTGAAGAGATGGCCGAGATCGAGGCCTCGTCGCGCCTGTACCAGGAGGACGGCGGCACGTTCATGACCGCCACGGTGCTGGTCAATGCCGACGGTGACCTGCCGACCGCCGCGCCCGTGACCTTCGTCCTGGCCGGCAACCGCCTGGTCACCATCCGCTATGTCGAGCCGCGCGCCTTCTCGGTGTTCGCCGCCCAGGCCGAGCGCCAGCCCAGCCTGTGCCCCAACGGCCTTCAAACCTTCCTGGGTCTGCTGGACGCCATCGTCGACCGCACCGCCGACATCCTCGAGCGCACCGCCGCCGAGGTCGAGGTGCAGTCGCGCGCCATCTTCGGCCGCCCGCGCGGCGCGGCCTTCGAGCAGATCCTCAACCGCCTGGGCAAGGCCCAGAACATCAACTCCAAGGCCCGTGACAGCCTGGTCAGCCTGGCCCGCCTGATCAGCTTCGCGGCCCTGGCCGAGCAGTTCGACGGCTCCAAGGACCTGCGCGATCACCTCAAGTCGCTGCAACGCGACGTCCAGTCGATCACCGACCACTCCAGCTACCTGGCCGGCAACATCACTTTCCTGCTCGACGCGGCCCTGGGCCTGATCAACATCGAGCAGAATTCGATCTTCAAGGTGTTCTCGGTGTTCTCGGTGGTCCTGATGCCCCCGACCCTGATCGCCGGGATCTACGGCATGAACTTCGTGCACATGCCCGAGCTGCAGTGGCTGGAGGGCTATCCCATGGCGCTGGGCATGATGATCATGGCCGCCGCCGCGCCGGTGCTCTATTTCCGCAAGAAGGGCTGGCTCTAGAGGCGTCGGCCGCCCAGCTTGATGAGCCGGCGCATTTCGCGGGCCAAGTCTTCATGGCCATTTCTTTCGGCCGTCTCGATCGGCGTCTCGCCAAACGCATTGAGCATCGTACCGTCCGCGCCGGCCTTCAGCAGGATCTCGGCAACGTGAGCGTGGCCGCCACGGGCGGCGGCGTGCAGCGGCATGTCGCCCATATCGCCAACCGCGTTGATCTTCGCCCCTAACCCCAGAAGGTCCCGGACATCATCGATCGCGCCGCTTCCCGCCGCCTTGTGCAGAAGGGTGTCGCCATCGTTGGGGCCGTTGTCGCGACTATGGATGGTCTCGAAAGTCCGTCGTCCCTTCGTTCGCACTTGATAGGGCCGCGCGATCTCCGCGAACGTACGCTCGGTGGCTGGATCGGACCCAGGCTGGGAAGGGCGTGACGACATGACTCGAGCCTAACCCGAGTGTGGCGCGAAAACCGCGACTTTCCGTCGCGCTCTGAACCATTGCTTAAAGACGATGTGACACGTTGGACGCCGTTTCCCGCGTATCCCATCAGCCTTATCCGAGCGTTCCCAGACCGCACGATGTCGACCGCCGCGTCCTCACGCCCCAGCTTGATCCGCAACCTCCACGCTTCCGTGGTGCGCGAGGTGCTGGAGGCGCATGGGCGCTACATCAAGGGGCTGCCCAAGGGCCGCCGTGCGGTTCTGCAGTATGTGAACCTCAACAATTACGAGCTGGACGGGGTCGATCTTTCCGAAGCCGACCTGACCGGCGCCCTGCTGGGCGGAGCCTCGCTGCGCGGGGCCAAGCTGGCGCGGGCCACGCTGTATGGCACGGATCTTCGCGACTCTGACCTGCGCGACGCCGACCTTTCCCGCTGCGATATGCGCGGGGCCTGTCTGCGCGGCGCCAATCTGGGCGGGGCGAACCTGGCCAATTGCGACCTGCGCGAAGGCGTCACCGCCGTGCAGGACGACGAGAAGGGCCTGCGGATCCTGCAGCACTCCACGCGGCCCGGCGAGCTGGACTACGCCATGCTGCAGGGCGCCAACCTGAACGGCGCGCAGATGTCGGGGGCGTTCGCGCGCCAGGCCGACTTCACCGACGCCGACCTGTCGAACGTCACCCTGCAAGGCGCCAAGCTGACCAAGGCCTGCATGGACGGGGCGAACCTGTCGGGCGCCAACCTGCACAATGCCGAGATGTCCCAGGTGTCGCTGCGCCGCGCGGTGATGGTGGGCGTCGACGTCAGCGGCGCGGACCTGCGCGACGCCGACCTGACCGAGGTGCTGCGCGCGCCGCCGCCGATCATCTATGTCGACGACCAGCCCCTGCACGAGGTGCTGGAGGCCCACGAGCTGTTCTGCAAGACCGACGGCCGCGAGGGCAAGGTCGGGGTGCTGACCGACGTCGACTTCCGCCCGCTCAAGCGCCTGAAGGACCGCAAGCTTAGCGGCCTCTACGCGCCCAAGGCCGTGTTCTTCGGCATGGACCTGGAAAACGCCCAGCTGCAAGGCGCGAACCTGGCCGGGGCCGATTTGCGCGGCGCCAAGCTGAAGGGGGCCGACCTGCGGGGCGCCCGCCTGATGGACGCGCAGATGTCGCGCGCCGACCTGACCAACGCCAAGCTGGGTCCGCTGAAGATCGCCGAGGACCGGGTGATCCGCACCGACTTGACCCGCGCCGTGCTGCGCGGCGCTAATATGCGGGGCGTCAGCGCCCCGCGCGCCCGCTTCATCGAGGCGGACCTCTCCAGCGCCAAGCTGGACGGCGCCGACCTGACCGGCGCCGAGATGCCCGCCCGCGGCGCCTGAGTTTTTCGTCATCCCGCCGTGTGCGGAGTGACACGCTCCCGACAACTGACCTCGCCACGCTGCCCGATGGGGGATGACGCCCGCGGTGGCGTCATTGGGCGAGGAGACAAGACATGATCCTTATGCTCGCGGCGAGCGCCGCATCGGCGACGCCGGCGTTCACAGCTCCGCCCCTGACCCAGGATCGGACGGTGGTCGGCGTGGCGGTGCTCAGCGCGCCCCGCTACCAGGGATCGGACCGCTATCGCCTCGTCGCCGTGCCGGTGATCGAGCTGCGGTACGGCCGTTTCTTCGCCAATCCGCGCAAGGGGGTCGGCTATCAGCTGGTCAAGACCCACAAGCTGACCGTGTCGGCGGCCGCGACCTATGTGCGCGGCTATCGCCAGGCGGATGCGCCGGTCGGGATCGGGCGCCTGGCCAGCGGCGCGGGCGCGCGGCTGACCGTCGACTACAAGACCCACGGCGTGCGCCTCACCCTGGGGACGACCAAGATCCTGTCCGGCGGCGTCGACGGCGCCCTGGTCGATGGCGGCGTCTCGGTCTCCGTCCCGCTCTCCCGGCGCCTGGCCTTGATGCCGGGCGTCTCGGCGATCTGGGCCGATCGCCGCTACAATGACCGCTATTTCGGCGTGACCGGGGTCCAGTCCGCGGCCTCGGGCCTGCCGGTCTTCCATCCGGGCGGCGGGGTCAAGGACGTGACGGCCAGTCTGGCGGCCGTCTACCGCGTCAACGATCGGATCAGCCTGATCGCCACCGGGGCGCTGGCCAACATGGTCGGCGAGGTCAAGGACAGCCCCATCGTCCGGGATCGGACCCAGACCTCTGGCGTCGTCTCAATGACCTACCGGTTCTAGGAAGGGGTGACGATCAAGCCTTGCGGTGGGCGTTAACCTTGGTGTTGATGCACGCGAACCACTGGAGTCTTCGATGTCGCGTCTGTCCTGGATCGCCGCCGCCGCTGGCGCGCTGACCCTCACCGCCTTGGCCGGGAGCGCTCAGGCGGCCGCGCCGCGCTTCGAGAAGACGGCCTGCGTCGGCGACTACAAGGACGTCGATCTCAAGGTCCAGTGCGGCAACCTGGTCGTCGACGAGACGCGTGGCGATCCCAAGAGCCGCCGCATCAAGGTGGCCGTCGCCATCGTCAAGGCGGCCCAGCCCAAGGCCGGCCTGCCGCCGGTGGTCTATCTGCACGGCGGTCCGGGCGGTTCGGCCCTGAAGGGCGTGCCGCGCATGCTCAAGAGCAAGACCTCGCGCGAGTTCGTGGCGGCCGACCAGGACTGGATCTTCATCGACCAGCGCGGCGGCGGCGTGTCGGTCCCGAACCTGGACTGCCCCGGCACGAACCTGACGGACGCCGGTCCGCCCTCGCAAAAAGACGCCGACGGCATCGTCGCCTGCCTCAAGGCCTTCCAGGCCAAGGGCGTGAACCTGTCGCGCTACAACGCCGTCGAGGTGGCCAAGGACGTCCAGGACCTGCGCCAGGTGCTGAAGCTGCCGCTGATCGACCTCTATGGCGGTTCGTACGGCACCCGCATCGAGGCGGCGATCCAGACCCACGCGCCGCAGGGCGTGCGGGCGGTGGTCCAGGACTCGCCCTGGCCGCCCGAGGCCGACTGGACCGTCGGCGGCCCGGCCATGGTCTCCAGCTCGATCGACATCGTCATGGCCAAGTGCGCGGTCGTGGCCGAGTGCGCCAAGCGTTATCCCGACCTGAAGGCCAAGCTGGCCGTGGTCGCCGAGCGCTGGCTGGCCGGCCCGCAGACCATCGACGGCAAGACCTATAACGCCGACGATCTGGGCGGCTATCTGATGGACGCCAGCTACTTCACCGCCGGGGTGCTGCCGCGCGACCTGTGGAAGATCATCCAGGGCGACGTCTCGCCGGTCGAGGGCTTCGTCGAGAGCCGCGACTACTACAGCGAGGGCCAGTTCATGACCCACCTGTGCAAGGAAGAGATCCCGTTCGAGGCCCGCGCGGACGTCGCCAAAGGGACCGAGAACGACCCGGTCGCCCGCCTGATGGTGGTGTCGATGCAGCGCATCCACGATGTCTGCAAGGCGATCGACGTCGGTACGATCTCGCCGGTCGAGCAGCAGCCGGTGAAGACCGCCATCCCGACCCTGTTCCTGGCCGCCGAGATCGATCCGGGCTGCCCGCCCGAGCTGACCAAGGCCGCGTCCAAGGGCTATCAGGGCTCGCAGGTGGTGATCGTCACCAACGCCACCCACGGCGTGTCGCGCAACAGCCCGTGCGCCCGCAAGGCGATCCGGAACTTCTTCCAGAACCCGACCAAGCCGGTCGATCGCAGCTGCCTGCCGGCGGCCGATACGCCGATGAGCTTTACGTACGAGTAGGCTTCCAGAAACAAAGCCGAACCATTTTCGCCTTGAATCCCTTTTAGCAGCGCCGCGCTCCGCCGACGCCGCTGTGAGGACTTCTTGACGACGACGCTTGATCGCCGCGCCGCCCTGGCGTTGCTGGCCAGCGGCGCCCTGGCGCCGGGGCTGGCGTCCGCCGCCGCGCCTTTCTCGTTCGACCGGGTGAAGGCCCGCGCCAAGGCCCTGGCGGCCAAGCCCTATGTGCCGCCGCCCGCGCCGCCTCCAGAAGTCCAAGCGATGGACTACGACGCCGCGCAAGGCGTCGGCTTCTATCGCGAGAAGATCCCGCTGTGGGGCGGCGACTGGGGGATCGAGCTGTTCCCTCTGAGCCGCGGCGTCTCCAAGACCGTGGCCATCAACCTAGTCGAGAACGGCCGCGCCCGACCGCTGGCCTATGACCCGGCGATGTTCTCGTCGCGCGACGACAGCCCGTTCCGCGCGCTGCCGGCTACGGCGGGCTTCGCCGGCTTCCGGGCCATGAGCCGCGACGACCGGGGCGAGTGGCTGGTGTTCCACGGCGCGTCCTATTTCCGTTCGCCCGCGCCGTTCGGCCAATACGGCCTGTCGGCCCGCGCCATCGCCGCCGACACCTACGCCGTCCAGCCCGAGGAATTCCCCGACTGGCGCGAGGTCTGGCTGGAAAAGGACGCGCAAGGCCGTCTGGTCATCCACGCCCTGATGGAGAGCCCCGGCATGGTCGGGGCCTATCGGTTCGTCAACGACCGCAACGGCCTGGCCCTGACCCAGACGGTCGAGGCCAGTGTCCATTTCCGCCGCGCCTTCGACCAGATGGGCGTGGCCCCGCTGACCAGCATGTTCTGGTTCGGCGAGGATCGCGGCGGTCCCGACTGGCGGCCCGAGATCCACGACAGCGACGGCCTGGCGATCTGGACCGGGTCGGGCGAGCGCATCTGGCGGCCGCTGTCCAACCCTACGCGCGTGGTCACCAGCACCTTCAGCGACGAGAACCCCAGGGGTTTCGGCCTGATCCAGCGCGACCGTGACTTCGAGCATTATCATGACGACCAGGCCCGCTCTGAGCGCCGGCCCAGCGTCTGGGTTGAGCCGATCGGCAAGTGGAGCCGGGGCACGGTCCGCCTGGTCGAGATCCCGACCGACAACGAGACCAACGACAACATCGTCGCCTTCTGGACGCCCGAGGCGCCGGTGAAGGCCAAGAGCCGGATCAACCTGGCCTACCGCCTGCATTGGACGGGCGATGTCCCGGCTCTGACCGACCTGGCCCGCGTCGTGGCCACCCGCACGGGTCGGCCTGGCGAGCCCGGCAAGGATGGCGAGGCGCAAGGCCGCAAGATCGCCGTCGAGTTCCGGGGCGAGAACCTGCTGGCCCTGCGCACGGCGATCGACATCCAGGCCGATGTCACCGCGCGGGGCGGGCAGATCCGCCTGCTGTCGCACTATCCGGCCGACCGCCGCGAGGACGAGACCGACGCTTTGTGGCGGGTGGTGTTCGACGTCGCGCCCGATGGCGCGGAACCGGCCGATGTCCGGGTGGTGCTGCGGCAGAATGGTCGCGCCCTGAGCGAAACCTGGACCGCCTTGGTTTTTCCGGCCCCGGCCGGGAACTAAACGCCGCCTGAAACCTTTCGGCCTCGCTTCCGCCGCGTTGATTGCAGGGAAGCCGGGGCCGGGGGGCCATCGAGTGAACGGGCTTTCTGTTGATGCAAAGCGTAATTTGGCCGGCCGACGCGGTTCCGACGGAAGCGCCCCTGGCCATGCCCACCCAGTGCCTGAGCGCGGCCCCCGAGCAGCGTCCGATCCAGGCGTTGGATCTGCGGCGTCGCCGCGTGGCGTTGCTGGCCTTCACCATCGTGCTGAGCCTGGCCGCCAGCGTGGTCATGGCCATGGCCTTCGCGGCCGACCGCTTCACGCTGCTGGAGCTGGTGGCCCTGCCGCTATTTGCCAGCCTGTTCGCCTGGACCGCCTTCTCCTGCGCCTCGGCCGTGGCCGGCTTCGTGGCGATGTGGCGCGAGGATACGACCCGTGAGGGCGCCGCGCCGCGCCTGACCAGCCGCAACGCGGTGCTGCTGCCGGTCTATAACGAGGCCCCCGGGCCGGTCTTCGCCCGCCTGGCCGCCATGCTGGAATCGCTGCGCACGGCCGGCGCACTCGAGAACTTCGACGTCTTCGTGCTCAGCGATACCCGTCAGCACGCGGTCGCGATCGAGGAGCGCGAGGCCTACGACCAGCTGTACGCCCGCTTCGCCGGCCAGGCCCGCATCCACTATCGCCGCCGCGTCGAGAACACCGACCGCAAGGCCGGCAACATCGCCGAGTGGGTCCGCCGCTGGGGCGGCGCCTATGACCACATGGTGGTGCTGGACGCCGACAGCCTGATGACCGGCGACACCCTGGTGCGCCTGGCCGGGGCCATGGAGGCCGAGCCGGATCTAGGCCTGCTGCAGACCGTGCCGATGATCATCAACGCCCGCACCCTGTTCGCGCGCCTCGAGCAGTTCGCCAGCCGCCTGTACGGCCCGATGTTCGCACGCGGCCTGGAGTGGTGGAGCGGGGCGGAGTCCAGCTATTGGGGTCACAACGCCATCATCCGGGTGAAGGCCTTCGCCGAGCAGGCCGGCCTGCCGCATCTGCGCGGCCCGCGTCCGTTCGGCGGGGCGATCATGAGCCACGACTTCGTCGAGGCCGCCCTGATGCGCCGCGCCGGCTGGGAAGTGCGTCTGGCCTCGCGCCTGGGCGGCAGCTACGAGGAGAGCCCGCCCAGCCTGATCGACCAGATCGTCCGCGATCGCCGCTGGTGCCAGGGCAACCTGCAGCACATCGCCGTCATCGCCGCGCGGGGTCTGCACCCCTTGAGCCGCTTCCACCTGCTGCGTGGCTTCTCGACCTACCTGACCGCGCCGCTGTGGCTGGGCCTGCTGATCGTGGGCCTGTTGCTCTCGGCCTTCCCGTCGCTGGCGGGGGCGGAGGAAGCCGCCGTCTCGGCGTTCGAGCGCACGCCGACGGGGCTGGTGCTGACGGTGTCGCTGGCCCTGCTGCTGGCCCCCAAGCTGATGGCCTGGGCGCTGCTCTTGCGCACCGGCCAGGCCTCGGGCTTCGGCGGCGGGACGCGAGCCTTCTTCAGCGTCTGTTTCGAGACCGCCGTCTCGACAATGATCGCGCCGATCGTCCTCTTCGCCCAGACCCGCTCGGTGATCGAGATCCTGACCGGCCGCGACTGCGGCTGGGCGACCCAGCGCCGCGACATGGACCGCGTGACCTTGTCGGACACCTTCCGCGCCCATCGCCAGGAGGCGGTGTTCGGCCTGATCCTGGTGCTGGTCGGCCTGATCTTCGCGCCCGAGGCTTTCATCTGGATCGCGATCCCGGCCCTGGCCCTGACCTTCGCCTTCCTGCTGTCGGCCTGGACCGCCGAGGACGCCGACGACCTCATCCTGCTGGAGACGCCCGAGACCCGCCGGCCGCCGCGCCTGCTGGACCGCGCGCTGAAGCTGCGCTCGGCCGCCACGGTGGCCAGCCTGGCGTCGTCCAGCGCGCCGGCGATCTCGCTGCCCCTGCCGGCCGGCCTGGGCTACGAGACCGCCTGAGTCCTCACATCTTCTTCTTCAGCGGCAGCAGGTCGGGATACACCGCGTCGCGCTTCTGGGCCTTGGCCGTGAAGGCCTCCGCCATGTGCGGGCCTGAGAACATGCCGGTCTGCCAGGTGGCGATGTAGTCCAGGGCGTCGGCGATCGTGTGGTCGCGGGCGTAGTTGATCATCACCTTGCTGCCGGCCACGGCCAGGGGCGACTTCTGGGCGATCTCGCGGGCGGTCGCCAGGGCGTGGTCGACCAGGGCCTCGTGGGTGTCGAACACCTCGTTGACCAGGCCGATCTCCTTGGCGCGCTGGGCCGGCAGGCGGCGGCCGGTATAGGCCAGTTCGCGCACCCAGCCCTCCGGGATCAGCTTGCACAGGCGCGGGAAGGTGCCGACATCGGCGGTCATGCCGATATTGATCTCCTGGATCTGAAAGAAGGCGTCGGCGCTGGCGTAGCGGATGTCGCAGGCGCTGATGAAGTCGACGGCCCCGCCGATGCAGCCGCCCTGGATGGCGATGATCACTGGCATGCGGGCCTTGTCCAGGCAGCTGAAGCTGTCCTGCAGCACGTGGACGAAGCGGCGGAAGCTCTCGCCGGCCACGTGGCGGTCGCCGTCTCGGTTGGCGGTAACGCCCTCGTCGTCGGTGAACACCGAAAGATCCATGCCGGCGCTGAAGTGCTTGCCGGTCGAGGAGATCACGATGCAGCGGGCCAGGGCGTTGTCGTCAATATGTTTTACAATTGCGGGAAGCTCGTTCCAGAACGGCCGTGTCATGGTGTTCATGGCGTCGGGCCGTTTCAACTGGATATGCGCGACACCGGCTTCGATCTCGACCTTGAAACAGCTATAGTCCGCCTGATCTTGACCGCTCATGTCCTGGCGCTCCCTTATCATTGATAACGGACTATCGACCGGGGCGAGGGCGGGGACAACATTGACCTGACGGAAGAGGAACTCCGCCATGACCACCCGCAAAATCTCCGCCGCTCTCGCGATTGCCGCCACGGTTGGTGGGCTGGCCGCCGCGCCCGCTCCGGCGCTGGCCCAGTCGCGTGGCCTGGGCGGCCTGTTCGCCTGTGAAGGCTCGGGCGGCAAGCAGGAAGGCGGCGCCCTGATCGGCGCGGCCGCCGGCGCCCTGCTGGGCAACAAGGTCTCGAAGAAGAACAAGACCATCGGCACCCTGGTCGGCGCGGCCGCCGGCGCGGCGGCGGGCGGCTATATCGGCTGCCGCATGCAGTCGACCGACGCCAACATGGCCGAGCAGGCCACCAAGAAGGCCCTGGAAACCGGCGTCGCCCAGACCTGGTCCAACAGCCGCACCGGCAATTCGGGCCGCATCGACGTGGTCTCGTCCAGCTACGGCCCGCCGATCGACGGCCGTAACCTGCGCTACGCCCAAGGCGTGCAGAGCCTGCCCAGCTATGAAGCCTCGGGCGGCGCCTATGTTTCGAACGCGAACGCCAACCTGCGCGCCGGTCCGTCGACCAGCGCCAAGGTGGTCGGCAAGGTCACGACGGGCGAGACCTTCGACGTGTTGGGCGTGGTCCCGACGGGCAAGTGGGTTCTGGTGGGCCGCAGCGGCTACGGCGTCGGCTACGCCGCCTCGTCGCTGATCCGTCCGACCGGCCAGCAGGTCGCCAGCTGCCGCGTGATCACCGCCTCGGTCGCCGGTGGCGGCCAGGGTGCGTCCAGCCAGCGCTACAGCGCCTGCAAGGACAACCGTGGTGAGTGGCAGGTGACCCAGGCCTAAGGCCGGGTCAGAGGTCCACCACCTCGCACTTCAGGGTCTGGCGGATGCGGTCCGCCACGATCCTGCGGTGACAGCAATTGGGGTCGTCCTCGTAGCAAAGGAGGGCGACCCTTTTTGTTTTGGCCAGCTCCGTCGCCTGGGCCAGCGCCAGCACCGCGTCGGGCTCTTCCAGGTGAGCGTTGAAGATCTGGCGCATCTCGTCGGTGCGGCCGGCGCGCGCGGCCTCACGACCGGGCTTGGGCGTGCCCAGGGGCCTCAGGTGCAGATAGTCGATGCCCTGGTCCTTGAGGCTGTTTCCCAAGAGCGTCTTGGAGAACCCGGCCTTGCGCGAGCTGGCCACGGCGCGGACGTCGACGACCAGCTCCACGTCGGCCGCCTTCAGCCGATCGATCATGCCGCCCTGCGTGTCGGTCTCGTAGCCGATGGTGGCGAGCTTATTCACGAGAGGCTCCATGGACGGCGCGGGTCGGGAAGCCTACCTTAAGCCTGATAACTCTTTGGGAGCCACGCCAATGGACGCGGCCGTCTTTCGCGAACCTCGCAAGCGCGCCGTGGCTGTGGCCGGGGGCGAGATCGCGGCCCTGGAGTTCGGGCCGACGGATCGGCCGATCGACGTCGTCTTCGTCCACGCCAACGGCTTCAACGCCCAGACCTACCGCGTGCTGCTCTCGCCCCTGGCGGCGGGGCTGCGGATCCTGGCCATCGACCAGCGCGGTCACGGCGAGACCACCCTGCCGGCCAATCCCGACGGTCGCCGCTCGTGGCGTGACCTGAAGGACGACCTGGTCGGCCTGCTGGACGCCCTGGACGGTCCGCCGCTGGTCCTGGCCGGCCACTCGATGGGCGGCACGGTCAGCCTGCTGGCCGCCGCCGAACGCCCCGACCGCGTGAAGGGCCTCGTGCTGCTGGACCCGGTGATCATGCCGTGGCTGGCGACCCTGTACGCCAAGGCGCCGTGGACCTCGGGCCGGCTGTGGAAGCACATGCCCCTGGTCCAGTCGGCCCTGCGCCGCCGGGCGGTGTTCGACACCCGCGAGCAGGTGTTTGCCGGCTACAAGGGCCGCGGGGCCTTCAAGACCTGGCCCGAGACCATGCTGGCCGACTATGTCGCCGGCGGTTTCCACGCGCGCGACGACGGCAAGGTCGAGCTGGCCTGCGCGCCCGCCTGGGAAGCCTCCAACTACGCCGCCCAGGCCCACGACCCGTGGCGCGCCGTGCGCCAGGTCAAGGCGCCGCTGCGGATCCTGAAAGCCGAGAAGCACTCGACCTGCCACGCGGGCGACGGCTTCGCGCGACGCGGCAAGGATGTGCGGATCGAGGTGGTGGATGGCACGAGCCACTTCCTGCCGATGGAGCGGCCGGATGTGGTGCGCGACGCCTTGTTCGATATGGCGACGGGCTAGAGCGCCAGCCCTTCTACCTCGTGCTTCGCCAGCGCCGCGCGCGCCGCGTCGGTCACCGGCACCACCTTGCGTGCGTCCAGGTCGAAGGTGATGGCCACCGCCTCAGACGTGCCCCAGGGCTGGCCGGTGGCGGGGTCGAGCATCCAGTGGACGACGCGCATGGTGCGGGCGTCCGTGCCCATCAGGCCCGAGCGGATGTCGACGCGGTCGCCGGCGCGGGGCCAGGCCAGGTAGGCGATGCGGTATTCGAGGACCGCGCCGCCCATGCGGGCCGGCTTGTGTTCGGCGTGCTCGACCACGACGTCGCGGAATGGATGGATGAAGGCGCCGATGCCGTCGGAGACCCGGCCGATGAACTGCTCTGCGCGCATCCGTCCGTACACGTCGCAATCGGACGGCAAGAGGCCGCCCAGGCCGATGCGGGGCAGGCTCAGCTGGTCGGCGCGGTCCAGGCTGGCGGTCGGTTCGAAGGGCGACAGGCCGATGCTGCGCGCCCGGGCCTTCTCGGGAACCTCGACCTTCAGCGCCTCGGCACGCTCGCGGGCGACCTGGGGCCAGGGGAACGGCTGGCCTTCGCGCGGGGTGGCGTGGACCACGGTGGTCTGGAAGGTCGCCGCCAGTTCGCCCGAGGCGGGGTGGATCAGCAGCTGCAGGATCTTCGCATCCGTCTCGCCCATCTCGATCACCCCGCCCAGCATGGTGAGTGGCGCGCCGGCATGAGCCTCGCGCAGGAAGCGGATGTGGTGTTCCTTGACCAGCAGGGTGGCGTTGGCGTGGGGCGAGAAGGCGTTGGCCAGGCCCAGCTCGGCGGCCATGCCGATCAGGCCTTCCATGGCCCGCACGACATAGTGGCGCACGTTCATGTGCCCCATCTCGTCGCAGTCCCAGGTGTTGACGCCTCCCCGCCAGATCTCGACGCCAGGGAGCGGCTCAGCGGTCGTCATGGCGTCTCTCGAACGAGGTGGAACGGTCGTTCGAGCCTAACGGTGTTCGCTCAGCTTCGGCAATCGGCGCAGAGGCCGTGGGCCTCGATGGTGACGGCGGTCAGGGCGTAGCCGGCCGCGGCGCCGGCGGCGATGATCTCGGCGCTGGCCCTGGGCTCGATCTCGCGGGTCGCGCCGCAGCAGTCGCAGATCAGGAAGGCGGCGGCGTGGCCGTCGGCCTCCTTGCGGCAGGCGACATAGGCGTTGAGGCTCTCGATCCGGTGGGCGAAGCCCTGCTTCTCCAGGAAGTCGAGGGCGCGATAGACGGTCGGCGGCTTGGCCGGCGGGCCGTCGCCCCCGAAGGTCGAGATCAGGTCATAGGCCTTCACCGGCTGGCCGGCTTGCAGCAGCAGCTCCAGCACCCGGCGGCGCGGGGCGGTCAGGCGTTGCTCGGCGGCCGAACAGCGGGCCTCGGCCGCGTCCAGCTCAGCGGCGAGCGCGGCGCCGCCGACGCCGTGATTGTGATGATCGTGTCCGCAGGAGGTCGCGCCGTGAGCCATGGCCTAGAGGTAGAGGGCCGCGCACATGTTCGCAACTACCAGGGGGTTTTGGCGGTAAGGGCTTGCTCGACCGAGCACTGGGCGGCGGGGGCCGCGGCAGCGCTCTTGCGGACCTCGGCCAGCTCGGCGCGCACGGCGTCGACGTCGTCGCGGAAGGCCTTGGAGCCATGCAGCGCCGCGACCAGGGCCGAGGCGTTGGTGCGGCCGGCCTCGATGGCGCTGGCGTTGTGCACGCCGCAGACCACGCGGCTTTCGCCGAAGGCGCGGGCGCGGGTCAGGATGGCGGTGGCGTGGGCCGGATCGGCCTCGGCCAGGATCAGGCCCACGGTCCAGCCCCAGGTGGTGTGGCCCGAGGGGTAGTCCGGGCTCTTGGCCAGGCCGTCGGTCTTGTCGACGCAGATCGGACCCTCGTCGATCAGGTAGGGGCGCTTGCGCTGGTAGAGGTCCTTGGGCTTGTTGACCGCGTCGCCGACGTCGAAGCGGATCTTCATCAGGAGGGCGGTCAGCTTGGGCAACTTCTGCGGATCGGGCGTGAAGCCCATGGCGCAGCTGAAGTCGGCGACGATCTTGCGCTCGTCGACGTCGTTCTGGGCCAGGCTCCAGCGCGGGGTGTCCTTCAGGGCGCGGGTCGCCAGGAACACCTTGCGGTCGGCCTCGTAGCGCGGCTCGCCTTCCTTGGGCGCGGGCGGCAGGACCTGGGCGGTGTCGATGGCGCCGGCGGGCAGGTAGCCCTTCTGGGCGGGGGCGTCCTGGCGGGCGAAGGCCAGGCCCGAGGCGGTCAGGACAATGGCCGCGCCGGCGGCCAAAGCGAGCTTGATACGCATGAAGACGATCCCCGAAAGTCGAGCGGGCAACCTGCCTCCGCGATGTGGCGCCCGCAAGACAGGTTAGAGCAGGGGCGCGCCGAGCAGGTTGGCCTGGGCCGTGCAGCGGGCCGGATCGGGCGGGGTCGCCTTGGCGCGCGCCGCGTCCAGCTCGGCGCGGACGCCGGCCAGGTCGGCCTTGAAGGCGTCCGAGGCCCACAGGGCGGCGAACAGGTTCTCGGCGTTGCGTTTGCCGGCCTCGACTGAGCTGGCGTTGTGCACGCCGCAGACGATGCGGCTTTCGCCAAAGCCCCGGGCGCGGGCCAGGATGGCCTCGGCGCGGTCGGGCGCGGCCTCGGCCAGGATCAGCCCTACGGTCCAGCCCCAGGTGGAATGGCCAGAGGGGTAGTCGGGCGACATCGAGAAGCCCAGGCCCGGCTTGATGCACAGGGGGCCCTTTTCCGATCGGAACGGACGGGCGCGCATGTACTTCATCTTCGGTCCCGACACCGCCGAGCGCACGTCGCCGCTGACCCGCAGCAGCATGGCGGCCAGCTTCGGGTTGCTGTCTTTCGTCGGGGTGAAGCCGAGGGCGCAGGAGAAGCCGTCCATGACGTTCTCCTCGACATTGTCGGCCTGGGCCAGGGTCCAGCGCGGCGTGCCCTGCAAGGCGCGGGTGGCGCGGAAGATCTGGCGGTCCTTCTCGGCTTCCGGAGAGCCCTTGGCCGGCGGCGGGGCGAGGTGGTCGCGGGCGTCGAAAGCGCCCTTGGCCAGATAGCGGTTTGGGCTGGCGGCGTCGCCGCTCAGCGTGGCGCAGCCCGTCAGGGTCAGGAGGGCGGCAAGGGCCAGAACACGCATAGAAAAAGGGCCCCCGGAGAAAACTCCGGGGACCCTGCATTTTCAGTAGAGTCGGATCAAGCTTACTTGCCGAACAGCTTGTTCCAGCGCGGCTTTTCACGGCCTTCCCAGGCCTTGCGCCAGTAGGCGTCCGAGGCGATCAGCGGAACGACCGTGGTGGCTTCGGCGAAGACCATCTGTTCGTAGGTGGTCGAGACCTTGCCCCACGAGGCGGCTTCCTTCAGCGTCGACGACGAGCAGGCGCCGTCGCGCACGTCGGCGACCGTGATCTGGATGGCGTACTTGTGCATGTCGGCCTCGACGCCGAGGATCTCGGCGCAGACGACGGTGTCCTGGGCGAAGTTCTTGGGAACGCCGCCGCCGACCATAAACAGGCCCGTGGTGCCGGCCGCGATCTTGACGTCCGTCAGTTCACGGAAGTCGGCGACCGCGTCGATCATCAGGTAGGGCTTCTTCTCGGCGATCTTTTCCTTCTGGTGCTTGACCAGACCGAAGCCGGCCGAGCTGTCGACGAAGGCCGGGCAGAAGATCGGCACGCCTTCCTCGTAGCAGGTCTGGATCAGCGAGCCTTGCTTCTTGGCGTTGCCTTCAGCCAGCCACTTGCCCATCTCCCAGATGAACTCGCGCGAGGAATAGCCGCGCGGCTCCAGCTGGTTGCACAGCTCCAGGATCGTGTGATCGCAGGCCTGCAGCTCTTCTTCGTCGATATAGGTGTCGTAGATGCGGTCGATGTAGTTGTCGCGCAGGACGTTGTCGTCGACCGGACCGGCGGCCTGATAGTGCTTGAAGCCCAGGGCTTCGAAGAAGTCCATGTCGACGATGCTGGCGCCGGTGGCGACCACGGCGTCGATCATGCCGTTCTTCACCATGTCGCGGTACACGTGCATGCAGCCGCCGGCCGAGGTCGAACCAGCCAGGATCAGCCAGGTCGAGCAGCCCTTGTCGGCCAGGGCCATGTTGAAGATGTCGGCGGCGCGGGCGGTGTCGCGCGAGCTGAACGACATCTTGCGCATCGAGTCGATGATCGGGCGGGCGTCATAGCTGGCGATGTCGACGTGCTCGACGACCTTCTGCAGCAGTTCGGCTTTTTGATTGTTCGGAACGGGAGCGTTCATGACAGAGGTTCCTCTGAAGGTGAGCGCCCGTCGTGACCCCGCTTAAGTCGCCGGGACGGAGCGACCGGCGAGGGGACTGAAGGTGGCGCTATATAGAGCCTTTGTGACGATTATCGAGTCCTGATCCGCATAAACGCACGGATTGAAGTCTGGAGCCCGGCGGCGTCGAGGCGGCGGTACAGCGACAGGCCCAGCCAGGCCGCGATCAGCGCCAGGGCGGCCAGGGTCAGGGCGTCGCAGGCGACTTCCAGCGGCGAGCGGATGATCCGGGCCCGGTAGGTATGGACGCCGGGTTCGGCGACGAAAGACAGCAGGCTCTCGCCCGGGCTGGGCAGGGCCTCGACGACCGGATCGCGGCCCGCCTCGACGCGGGTGACCTGCCAGGTCGGGAAGTGGTAGCGGCGCAGCACGATGCGGGTCGGGCGGGCGGCCTCGACGGCGACAGCGAGACTGCCGTCCGGGAACAGATTGGCAGCCGTGACCCTGGCGCCGTCGGTCTCGGCGGCGGCCAGCGGCAGGTTGGCGAAACCGCTCATGCAGAACGGATCGGCCATGTAGCGGGGGCCGCCGCCGAAGGTCGCTGGCAGGTGTTCCTCGGGCGCGCGGTGGCAGGCGATCTCGCGCGTGGTCTGGGGCGTGGCCTTATCGCCGACCTGCAGCAGGTGGAAGGCGATGGCCTCCTTCTGCATCGAAAAGCCGCGCGCGGTCGGCGCGGCGGCCGCGATCAGCAGCACAACCAGCAGCCAGCGCCGGCTGCCGTGCGCGGCGGCCAGGACGATCGCGGTGACGGCGGCGAACTCCATGCCCAGCAGCAGGCGGTAGGGGAACTGGGCCTTGGCCAGGACCTGACCGGTCAGGCCGTGCCAGGGCCAGGGCAGGGCGTAGAGGGTGAAGGCGATCAGCACACCGGCGCCCCAGGCCAGGGCCTCGCGCCGGGGCGAGGAGAGCTTGCGGCCGGCTGCGGCGACGATCGCCGCCAGGGCCGCGCCCGCGACGCCGTAGGCCAGCCAGGCCATCGACGTCGAGAATGGCTGCTGAGGCCAGCGATGCGGGGTGATCAGCGCCCAGTCATAGGGATCGGTGCCGGTCCACATCGTCCGCATCAGGGCCAGCTTCTGCATCGCGAGGGCCGGGCCCAGATAGCTGGCGGCGGCGGCCAGGCCCAGCAGGCCGGCGGCGGCGCAGCGCAGCAGGACGGCGCGGCGCTGGTCCTTCGGTGCGTCCAGCAGCTGGTGGACGACATAGGCCGGCAGCACGGTCACGCAGATCAGCATGGCGATGGCCAGGTGCGACATGACCAGGGCGGCGAAGGCCAGGGCCGCGCCGGGGACCCAGGCCCACGACCGCGCCGCGCGCTCCAGGCATAGGGCCAACAGGGGCAAGGTGGCGTAGGCCATCGTCTCGCCGATCGAGCCTCGGACATAGACGCTGACCAGGTGATAGGGCGCGGCGACATAGACCAGCGCGCCGACCAGCGCCCAGGCGTCGCCGGCCCGCGATCGCAGCCAGGCGTACATCGCCGCGCCCGAGCCCAGCATCATCAGGTAGCTGGTCCAGGCCAGGATCATCGGGTGGTCGATGGTCCCGAAGGCGTAGCGGACGAAGGCGGCGACGTAGAAGGCCAAGGGCGGATAGAAATAGAACGACGACGCGCCCATGCCGTCCCAGGCCCCGTGCAGCCAGCGCGGCGGGAAGTGGCCCTGGGCCAGGGTGTTGTTGAATTCCTGCACCCAGACGGCGTTGAACACGTAACTGTGGGTGAAGCCCGCGCCGTGGCCCAGGTCGTGACGCAGCAGGCAGAAGCTCTGGAAGGCCAGGACCAGCAGGACGACCGGCCAGCGCAGCGTCAGGTTCGACATCGGGCTACTCGAAAAAAGGCGAGGCCATCAGACCCCGCCTTCGTCATTTCGGTCGTCTTAGCGACGGCGCTTGCGCTTGCCCGCCGCGCCCTTCGGACGCGAGAAGCGGACGATCTTGCGCTCTTCGTTTTCCTGGCGGACCGCCGGGATCGAGCGCTTGGCCAGGCCGTACATCGAGGCCATCGGGGCGTCCTGCACCTGCGCGGTGTCGGTCTCGCCGAAGCCGTTGAAGCGGGTCGACATGGCGACGCCGTAAGCGCCCAGCATGCCGATCTCGATGTAGTCGCCCTCGTCGACGCTTTCCGGCAGGTAGAACGGGCCGGGCATGTGGTCGACGCTGTCGCAGGTCGGGCCGTAGAAGCGGAAGGGCTTGAGGCCTTCTTCCACGACTTCGCCGTTCTTGCGGAACAGCTTCACCGGGAAGGGCCACTTCATGTGCGCGGCGTCGAACAGCGAGCCGTACGACCCGTCGTTCAGATACAGCGCGTCGCCCTTCTTCAGCTCGACCTTGACCAGCAGCGACGAGGCCTCGGCGACCAGGGCGCGGCCCGGCTCGCACCAGAGCTCGGTGGTCTCGTGGACCATCATCTCGGCGAAGCCGCGGTCGATGGCGGCCAGATACTCGGAGAGATCCGGCGGGACCATGCCCGGATAGATCGACGGGAAGCCGCCGCCGACGTCGACGACATCGGCCAGCACGCCGGCGCGGACGAGCGCGCGCGAGGCCTGGGCCATCGCCGCCTGGTACGCCGTCGGGCGCATGCACTGGCTGCCGACGTGGAAGGACACGCCCATCAGGTCCTGGGTGGCGCGACGGGCGGCCAGCAGCAGGGCGGGGGCGTTGTGGGGCTCGACGCCGAACTTGCCCGACAGGCTGTAGGCCGCGCCCTCGGCCTGCACGCCCATGCGGACGATCAGGTTGAGGTCCTTGGCCTGGCCGGTGGCGTCCAGGATCTTGGCCAGTTCTTCGTGGGTGTCGAACGAGAAGGTCTTCACGCCATGGTCGAAGTACGCGGCCGAGATGGCGACGCGGCTCTTGACCGGATGCATGAAGGCCATGCGCGAGCCCGCGGCGTGTTCGGCCACGAGTTCGATCTCGTTCAGCGACGCGACGTCGAAGGACCGGACACCAGCTTCCGCCAGCTCACGGATCACCCACGGCGAAGGATTGGCCTTCACCGCATAAAAGACGTCGCCTTTAAATTCGGACTGGAACCAGCGCGCAGCTACGGAAACCGCGTCAGGCCGCACGAGTGCGACGGGACGTTCCGGTGACCGCTCACGGACCAGGTCCAGGGGAGATTGGTACGTGCGCAATTCACGTAACCCCCTGTTGGAAGTTAAACCCAGGCCGGCGTTAGCAGCGTTTTAGAGGACTTCGGGTCCGCCGGAGCGAGCGAAATAGGGTCATTGTTCCGGGATGTAAAGACCCTTTTGCAGCCCCGGTTTGGGGCGAATTGATCCACTGGTCGTCACAAATCCATTGCGAACCTTCCCCAAACCGGAGATCGCATTTCCCAAGCACCGAAACCACGTTAAGGATTCGCCCCGACCATGACGTCGGACCCAGTTCTCTCGATCCGCGCCGCATCCAAGACTTTCGGGTCTAGGCGCGCGCTGGACCAAGTCTCCCTCGACGTTGCGCGGGGCGAGATGATCGCGCTCATTGGCCCTTCGGGCTCCGGGAAATCCACGCTTCTGCGCTCGATCGACGGTCTGCAGACCATCGATGAGGGCGCCGGTGTGATCACCGCCTTCGGCGGACCGGTGCAGGCCAAGGGCAAGGTGTCCAGCGATGTGCGCAAGGCGCGCATCCGCATCGGCTTCATCGCTCAACAGTTCAACCTGGTCGGTCGTCTGTCGTTGTTCAGCAACGTGGCGCTCGGTTCGCTGGGCCGGATTCCTTTCTTGTCTGGGCTGTTCGGCCGCTGGCCGAAGGAAACCCGCGAGGCGGCCATGGCGGCCCTGGCCCGCGTCGGCGTGGCCGACTACGCCGCCCAGCGCGCCAACACCCTGTCGGGCGGCCAGCAGCAGCGCGGCGCGATCGCCCGCGCGCTGGTCCAGAAAGCCAAGATCATCCTGGCCGACGAGCCGGTGGCCTCGCTGGACCCGGTCTCGGCCCGCAAGGTCATGGAAATCCTGCGCGACCTGAACAAGACCGACGGCCTGACGGTCGTCGTCACCCTGCACCAGGTCGACTACGCCCTGCGCTACTGCGACCGGGTCGTGGCCCTGAAGGCCGGCCAGAAGGTCTATGACGGCCCCGCCGCCGGCCTGAAGCGCGACAAACTCATCGATATCTACGGCCCGGAATTCGAGGACGTGTTCTGGGAAGGAGCCCCGCAATGATCAGCCGTCGCTCGGCCATCGTAATCGCCGCCAGCCTGTCTGCCCTGGCCCTCGCCTCGTGCGGCAAGAAGCCCGAGGCCGCCGCGGGCGCCAAGGACACGGTCACTTTCTCGATCCTGTCGACCGAGTCGGCCCAGAACATGGAGGGCTACTGGAAGCCCATCCTGGCCGACATGGAAAAGCAGACCGGCCTCAAGGTGAAGCCGTTCTTCTCGTCCAACTACTCGTCGCTGATCGTCGCCATGGGCGCCAAGCAGACCGACCTGGGCTGGTTCTCGAACCAGTCGGGCCTGGAAGCCGTGCGCCGCTCGGGCGGTGAAGTCTTCGCCCGCACCTTCGATCCGTCGGGCACCGACGGCTACAAGTCGGTGATCATCGTCCCGGCCGACAGCAAGCTGACCCTTCAGGACCTTCTGAAGTGCGACAAGACGCTGAACTTCGGCATCGGCGACAAGAAGTCGACCTCGGGCACCCTGGCCCCGATGACCTACGTGTTCATCCCGGCCGGCGTGAAGCCCGAGAACTGCTTCAAGACCGTGCTCAGCGCCAGCCATGACGCCAACCTGGCGGCCGTGGCCAACCACAAGCTGGACGCCTCGACCAACAACACCACGGCCCTGCGCCTGAACGCCGTCCGCTCGGACAACAAGACCGGCAAGGTCAAGGTGATCTGGGAGTCGCCGACCCTGCCGGAAGACCCGATCGTCTGGCGCAAGGACCTGGATCCGGTCGTGAAGGAAAAGCTGCGCCAGTTCTTCCTGACCTATGGCCAGGGCGACACGCCCGAGGCCGCCACCCAGCGCGCCAACCTGGCCAAGCTGTCGATGGGCGGCTTCAAGCCGGCCGACGACAGCCACCTGCTGGTGGTGCGTGAGATGGAAGCCCTGGAGCAGCTGGGCCTGGCCAAGGAAACCGGCGATCAGGCCAAGATCGCCGCGGCCCAGAAGAACCTGGACGGCATCAAGGCCGAGCGCGTCGCCGCCGAAGGCAAGGCCGGCGCGGTTCCGGCCGCGCCGCCGGCTAACTGAGCCTTTTCATGCGCGAGACCATTCCGGCCCCGCCCTCTCTGGCTCCGCCTAAACGCTCGACGACGGCCATGGCCTTCGACGCCCTGATCTGGGGCGGCGTGGCCATGCTGCTGATCATCAGCTTCAAGCCGGCCGAGATCGACAAGTTCCCGCAGCTGTTCACCGAAGCCGGAAGGATGCAGGAGTTCGCGCGGGGCTTCTTCTCGCCGTTCACCGATCCCAAGGCGTTCATGGCCGCCGACTGGGGCCTGTACGTCGGCAAGATGTGGCAGACGATCCAGATGGCGCTGTGGGGCACATTCCTGGCCATCATCGTCGCCATCCCGCTGGGCCTGCTGGGCGCGGGCAACATCACGCCGGTGTGGATCCAGCAGCCGGTGCGCCGTGTGCTGGACCTGATCCGCTCGATCCCCGACCTGGTGGTGGCGCTGATCTTCATCACCGCCGTGGGCCTGGGGCCGTTCGCCGGCGTCATGGCGCTGATGTTCAACACCGGCGGCGTGCTGGCCAAGCTGTTCGCCGAAGCCGTCGAGTCGATCGACAAGGGCCCGGTCGAGGGCGTGCGCGCCACCGGAGCGGTCAAGCTGCAGGAGATCGTCTGGGGCGTGATCCCGCAGGTGGCCCCGCTGTGGACCAGTTACGCGCTGTACCGCTTCGAATCGTCCAGCCGCGCCGCGACGGTGCTGGGCCTGATCGGGGCCGGCGGCGTCGGCCAGGTGCTGCTCGATAGCGTCAACGCGTTCCAGTACGACCAGACCGGCTGCATCGTGCTGGTCATCGTGGTGGCCGTGTCGCTGATCGACCTGCTGTCGCAGATCATCCGGACCCGACTGCTGTAGACGCCACGCAATGGGGACGCCGCAAACGTCCGGAACCGTCCGAAATATCCAGGGCGCGCCGACCAACCGTCGGCGCGCCCTTCTCGTCTCAGGTGTGCTTCGTTCCGCAAATGGGGCGAAAAAGTGTCACTCCCGACCGTAGTCATCGAACAATGTTATCGATGATAAGTGCATGAATTCCATGTTCTTACGTGTATCTGGTAACGATGTTATCGCGATGCTGGAGTCTAATTGGGAGTTGCGTCGGCGTTTCAGCCTGGAAACATTTTCGGCGGCTGCTCGCGCCATGGGCGAACTCATTCCGGATATTCGTCGATAGCCGCAAATGCCGCATATTTATCACGTCTTAAAACGTACACATCCGCGTCACTGAACCATCACTGCATAGGGACTATCCCCCCGGCCAACCAAAACAGGGGTGTTTCCTATGCGGAACTATTTCGGTGGAGCGGCGACCGCCGTTCTCATGATGGCGATGGCCCAGAGCGCCTATGCCGCCGACGCGACGCCGGCCGATGACGGCACGTCCCTCGAGCAGGTCGTCATCACCGCCACCAAGCGTGAGACCAACCTTCAAAACACGCCGATCGCCGTCTCGGTGCTGAGCGCCACGGCCATGGCCGACCGCCACGCCGAAAGCCTGATCAGCCTGATGGACGGCGCTATCCCGTCGCTGCGCGTCGCCACCTTCGAAGCGCGCCAGTCGGCCCTGACGGTCGGCATCCGCGGCATCGTGCCGTTCGACGCCAACCAGACCGCCCGCGACCAAGGCGTCGGCGTCTATATCGACGGCGTCTATCTGGGCCGCCAACAAGGCCTGAACGTCGCCCTGCTGGACCTGGAGCGCGTCGAAGTGCTGCGCGGCCCGCAAGGCACGCTGTTCGGCCGTAACACCGAAGGCGGCGCGGTCAGCATCGTCTCGAAGGGCCCGTCGGGCGTGGCCGGTGGCCGCATCGTCGCCGGCGTCGGCAACTACGGCGCCTACACCGCCGAGCTGCACCAGGACTTCCAGGAGTTCAACGGCCTGTCGTTCAAGGTCGACGGCCTGCTGCAACACCAGGATCCGACCATCAAGAACCCGATGGCGGGCCAAGCCGGCTGGAACCAGTACGACCGCAAGGGCGGCCGCATCCAGGCCCAGTACAAGCCGAACGACAAGTTCAGCGCCCTGATCGCCGTCGACTACGCCAAGGACGAGAACACCCCGTTCTTCAGCCAGCTGATCAACTACAACCCCTACGGCAAGCGCGTCCGCACCCTGGCTGAAGTCACGGCCACGGCCAGCGCTCCGGCCGGCACGATCAACCCGCTGGCCCCGCTGGTGAAGATCCACACCGACCGCCAGAAGGTCTCGGACATCGGCACCGTGCAGCAGCCCAGCGTCGACGAGACGGGCGGCGCCATGATGACGCTGAAGTACAACGTCGCCCCGAACCTGCAGCTGCGCTCGATCACGGCGGCCCGCGCCGTCGCGACGAACCAGTGGGACAACTCGGGCGTCGAAGCGCGTAACGTCTTCGCCCCGAACGCCACCTTCGGCCGCTACAGCCTGTCGGACCTGTATCAGAACCAGTACAGCCAGGAATTCCAGGCTGTCGGCGACTTCGGCGACACCTTCGAGTACGTCGCGGGCCTGTACTACTTCAAGGAACACGCCAAGGAATCGGCCGCCACGCCGTTCACCAACCAGTGGAACGCCGACGGCACCGCCTACACGATCCGTTCGTCGGCCGGCACCTCGAAGGCCGCCGCCGGCACCGCCGGCTGGGAACGCGGCACGCGCTTCCTGACTCGCGCCTCGCAAGCCGACGCCGAGAGCTACGCCATCTACGGCCAGGGCACCTACACCCCGGCGACGATGGAAAAGCTGCACCTGACGGTCGGCGGTCGCTACACCAAGGACAAGCGCGACGGCACGCTCTACATCGTCAACGGCAAGGCCACGAACTTCACCTTCACCTACGACAAGGGCCGCTTCGACCCGCTGGTGAACCTGGCCTACGACGCGGCTGAAGGCGTCAACCTGTACGCCAAGTTCTCGACCGGCTACCGCGCCGGCGGCGCCAACGACCGCTCGCAGACCTTCCAGGCGTTCGACGCCGAAAAGGTCAAGGCGTACGAAGTCGGCGCCAAGATGGACTTCCTGCAGAACCGCGTCCGTCTGAACCTGGCGGCCTACGCCATGGATCGCACCGGCACCCAGATCGACTTCGACAACGTCGACACCACCCCCGGCAGCCCGACGCAAGGCGCGCACACCGAGGAAACCCGCAACGCGCCGGGTACGTCGAAGATCAAGGGCTTCGAAGCGGACCTGACCGCCCAGGTGACCGACCAGATCGTGGTCGGCGTCTCGTACGCCTACACCGACGTGAAGGTGCCGGCCGCGCCGTTCCCGTTCACCGGCAACGCCGACGTCCCGCAAGGCACGCCGTTCCCGGTCAACGTGGTCTACACGCCGCCGAACGCCGCCTCGGCCTATATCGACTTCAAGCAGCCGGTCGGCTCGATGACGTTCAAGGCTCACCTGGACGCCAACTACGCCGACGCCCAGTACTCGTTCCAGACCGAGTTCGCCGACGTCTCGCCGACCGGCAAGCTGGTCCAGAACGTGGCCGTGAAGGGCGACAGCAGCTTCATCGTCAACGGCAACCTGACCTTGGGCGACATCGCCATGGGCGACGCCGGTTCGGCCAGCCTGTCGCTGTGGGCTCGCAACCTGCTGAACGAGTCGCACATCTACCGCATCTCGGCCGCCAACCGCGGCACGATCGGTGACTATGCGAACTTCAACCCGCCGCGCACGTACGGCATCGAACTGCGCGTGAAGTACTAGGATACCTGACGAAGGGCGGCTCGGTGAGCCGCCCTTCCGACCCTTGAGTAAAGCGTCCGGCACTCGTCGGTAGACGGATTTTCTTTGTGACGTTTGGCAATGGTCTTGTTGCTGGAACGACACAGATTAACCGGCTGAAAACACTTGTCGTTTGGCTGTCATAAATTGGTGGCTGAACCGTCACGTACCGCCGTTATCCCGCAAACATCCTGATCCCGCCCAGCACGGGTGAGAGAGGCAGGGGCACTCAAGGGGATACTCAAATGAGCAGCAAGACCTCGCTGGTCGCCGGTTCGGCGCTGGGCGTTGCGCTGGCCCTTGGCCTGGGCGTCGCGGCCCAAGCCCAGGACATGTCTTATCGCTGGGCCGGCGCGCCGCAGTTCAGCAACGACGACGTCATGTTCAAGTTCCGTGGACGGATTCTCGTGGACTACGTCAATCAGGACGTGACCCGCGATGGCCCCGGCGGCGATTTCAAGACCAGCAACTGGCGCGGTCGCCAGGTGTTCCTGGGCGTCGAAGGCAAGCTGAACAACTACTTCGCCTATAAGGCCGAAGGCGGCTGGGTGAACGGCGGCGCGGCCTCGTGGGACGACGTCGTCATCGAGTACAAGCCGAACGAACAAGTCTCGCTGCTGTTCGGGAACATCAAGGCCGCCGGCCTGGAAAACCTGACCTCGACCCGCTTCATCACCTTCATGGACCGTGGTCCGTACGGTGACTTCGGCGTCGACAGCTATCTGGTCAGCGCGGTCGCCAAGTATCAGGGCTTCAACTACTCGGCCACGTTCGCCGTCCAGGGCAACAGCATCAACACCGCTGACGTCGCCAATGCCGGCGCCGACAGCAAGGAGCGCTTCGGCCTGACCGCGCGCGGCCACTTCGCCCCGATCAACACCGACACCGACAAGCTGCACGTCGCCCTGTCGTACCGCTACCGCAACCGCGGTGACGAAAGCGCCTTCGCCTATACCGGCCGCACGACGACCGCCTATACGAACGGCACCACGTTCTACACCACGGGCGCCATCGGCAACCGTGACAAGACCCTGGCCGCCGAGGCCATGTACATCCACGGTCCGTTCTCGGTCCAAGGCGAATACTCGAACATCGACGTGACCCGGGTCGGCGGCGCCGCCACCGGCAAGGATCCGAAGGTCAAGGTGGGCTACGCCTTCGTGTCGTTCTGGCCGACCGGCGAGATGCGCAACTACGATCCCGCCGCCGGCGAGATCAAGCGTCCCAAGATCCTGAACCCGGTCACGGCCGGCGGCATGGGCGGCGTCGAGCTGGCCCTCCGCTACGACTATGTCGACCTGGGCGACGCCTACGACACCCTGAACGTCAAGCCGGCGACCTCGCAGGCTGGCAAGTACACCGGCTGGACCCTGGGCCTGAACTACTACCCGGTCTCGTATGTCCGCTTCCAGGCCAACTATACCGACGGCAAGTCGGACAATATCGGCCTGAACCAGGACTACGACATCAAGCAGTTCCAGCTGCGCGCCCAGCTGGACTTCTAAGACACGCCAAGTTCTTCGGGCGGGCCGATCACGGCCCGCCCGATCCCTCTTTTGTCCTTAGGAACTGACCATGAAGAAGCTCCTGTCCTGCGCGGCCGCCGCCGTCGCCCTGTCGGGCCTGGCCGCCGTCCCCGCCCACGCCGCCCGTGACTATGTCTGGGCCGCCGGCTCCTCGACCGTGTTCCCGTTCGCCACCCGCACCGCCGAAAACTACGCCAAGAAGTCGGGCAAGAAGGCTCCGAAGGTCGAAAGCCTCGGCACCGGCGGCGGCATCAAGCTGTTCTGCTCGGGTAATGGCGAAGGCTTCCCCGACATCGCCAACGCCTCGCGTCCGATGAAGAAGGCCGAGTTCGACGCCTGCGCGTCGAAGGGCATCAAGGACATCATCGCCATTCGCATCGGCTTCGACGGCATCGTCATCGCCACCGACAAGGACGGCGCCGACTACAACTTCAAGACCGAGAACCTGTACATGGGTCTCTCGAAGACGGTCCTGAAGGGTGGCCAGTTCATCGCCAACCCGAACAAGAACTGGGACGACGTCGCCGGCGGCCTGCCGGGCAACCGCATCCAAGTGTACGGCCCGCCGCCCACGTCGGGCACCCGCGACGCCTTCGTGGAACTGGCCATCGAGGCCGGCGCCCGCAAGTATCCGACCCTGGACGCCATCCGCTCGGACAACGAAAAGAAGTTCAAGGGCCTGGTCGACCCGCTGCGCGGCGACGGCTGGATCGACGCCGGTGAAAACGACAACGCCATCGTCGGCACCCTGACCAAGACCCCGGGTTCGGTCGGCGTCTTCGGCTGGTCGTACCTCGAAGAGAACATGGACAAGATCAAGGGCGCCTCGGTCAACGGCGTGAAGCCGTCGGCCCAGACGATCTCGGACGGTTCCTACCCGCTGTCGCGCACCCTCTTCATCTACGTGAAGAAGGCCAACATCGGCGTGACCCCGGGCCTGGAAGATTTCCTGAAGGAATTCACCTCGGACGCCGCGACGGGCCGCGGTGGTTACCTGCAAGGCCGTGGCCTGATCCCGCTGCCCCCCGGTCAGCACGCCGCCCAGAAGGACGTGGTCGCCAAGAAGACCACGATGCCGCGTCCGGCCGCCTAACTGGAGCTTGGCAGCCGAAAGTGTAAGCGGTTTCGGCGCCCGCCAAGCTCCAATGCTTAGAACCGAGCCTGCTTGTCCGTTTCGGACATCCGAAACGGGCAGGCTCGGCGATCTGAAGCGTCTCAAAATATGACGAACGCCGTGGTCCTATGGGCCACGGCGTTTTTCTTTGTATAGTGGCAGGGCCGGGCCTCCCCCATGCCCGCGCCGCGGTCGCCGTCCGGGCCCGCGTCCTTGACCCTGCAGGGCCATGATTCTCGTCGCGCTCGCCGTCGTCTTCCTCCTCGTTCTTCTGAACGGGGTTTTCTCCATGTCCGAACTGGCCGTCGTCTCGGCCCGCAAGGCTCGCCTGCAAGGCTTCGCCGAGCGGGGGGACAAGGGGGCCAAGCTCGCCCTCGACATGGCCGAGCATCCGACGCGGTTCCTGTCGGCCGTGCAGGTGGGCATCACCCTGATCGGCATCTTCGCCGGCGCCTACGGCCAGGCCACCATCGCCGCGGCGCTGGATGCGTGGCTGGAAGCCAGTGTCCCGGCCCTGGCCAAATATTCCGAAGCCATCGCCACCGGCGTGGTCGTCGTCGGCCTGACCTATGTCTCGGTGATCCTGGGCGAGCTGGTGCCCAAGCGCCTGGCCCTGATGTTCCCGGACGTCATCGCCCGCAGGATGGCCCCGTTCCTGGCGATCGTCGCCATGGTGCTGCGCCCGTTCGTGACCCTGCTGACCGTCTCCACGGCCGCCGTGCTGAAGCTGCTGGGCGTGCGCGACGAGCGCAACAACGGCGTCACCACCGAAGAGATGGAAGCCGTCCTGGCCGAAGGGGCCGACGCCGGCCTGATCGAGCCCGAGGAGCGGGCGATGATCAACGAGGTGCTGCGCCTGGGCGATCGCCCGGTGCGCGTGGCCATGACCCCGCGCCGCGACCTCTTCTGGGTGTCGCTGGCCGACAGTCCCGAGACGGTCCTGTCCGAAATCCGCGCTAGCGCCCATTCGCGCATCCTGGTGGCCACCGAGGACGACCTGGACGGCGACATCGGCGTCGTCCTCAAGAAGGACCTGCTGGACGCCTGCCTGTCGGACCAGCCCCTGGACCTGAAGGCCCACGTGCAGCAGCCCGTGGCCATCCCCGAGACCATGTCGTTGCTGAAGGCCCTGGCGGTCTTCAAGCAGACTAGTCTGCACATGGCCCTGGTCGTCGACGAATTCGGCTCGCTGCAGGGCGCGATCACGCCCCTGGACCTGCTGGAAATGATCGCCGGCGACTTCCCCGAGGATCACGACGACGACGAAAAGCGCTTCATCCGTCGCGAGGACGGCAGCTGGCTGATCGACGCCCGCCTCGACATCCAGGAACTGAACGATCACCTGGGCGAGAACTTCGAGGCCGACGGCGGCTACCACACGGTGGCCGGCCTGATCCTGGACCGCCTGGGCCGTATCCCCTCCGAAGGCGAACACGTCTCCATCGGCGCCTTCGATCTGGAGATCGTCGACATGGACGGCTCGCGGATCGACAAGGTCATCCTCAAGCACTGCAAGCGCGGCAAGGGCGAGGCCGAGGGCTAGGCCCGACGCACCCGCCGCAGCCGGCCGCTGGAGCCGCCGCCACAGAAGAACCCGCCTTCGCCGTCGGCCTCCAGGCCAGAGACGAAGACGCCTTGCGGCATGTCCAGGGTTTCCAGCACCTCGCCGGTCGCGGGATCGACCCGCCGCACGTCCATGGCGTCCTCTTCGTGCGCGCCGTGCCATAGCGCGTTGCCCGTCCAGGTGACGCCGGTCACGAACCGGTTGGACTGGATGGTGCGCTGGATGGCTCCGGTCTCGGGATCGACCTGATAGATCTTGCGGTCGCGATACTGGCCCACCCACAGCGAGCCCTCGGCCCACGCCAGCCCTGAGTCCTTGCCGCCGCCGGGCGCGGGGATCGAGGCGAGCACCTCCCCGTTCGTCGGGTCGATCTTGACGATCCGGTCCTCGGACAGCTGGAACAGGTGGCGGCCGTCGAAGGCCGAGCCGGCGTGGGCGGCGATGTCGATCGTGCGCACGACCTCGCCCGTGTCGGGGTCCACGGCCTTCAGGCTGTCGCCGGCGGCCACCCACACGTGGCGACCATCGAAGGTCACGCCATGGACGTGGTCGACGCCGGGGAAGGGGCCGTATTCGCGAATGATCTGGGCGGCTGAATTTTGCATGTCGTCACCCTAGGGGCCGGCGAGACCGGTGGGGAGTAACAAGGGCGTCGTGATTCCGGGCAAGGGCGGGATCGTCCAGCGCCGGGCGCGTCCGTGGCCGACCGCGCGGGCCTTGTCGGCGGCCGCCAGGGCGTCCAGGGCCCGCTGCACCGTGCGCTGGCCGGTGTCGAGCGCCAGGGCCAGGGCCGAGCTGGACCAGGCCTCGCCATCGGACAACAGGGCCAGGACGGCCGCGTGCCGTTCATCGACGGGGCTGGCCAGCACCACGACCCGCGTGGAGGCTTCCGGTTTCAGGACGAAGCCGCGCGGGGTGGCCGACAGGCCCAGCAGGCCGCGCGCCGTCGCCCGCAGCCGGCCGATCTCGACCCGCAGTCGGGCGCGATGGCTCTCGTCGACTTGCCGTGCGCCGAAGGCGCGAGCGGCGAGGAGCTCGCGCGAGACGTCGCCGGGCCAGGCTTCAGCCAGAGCGCGGGCCAAGGCGAACAGCACCGGGCGGCGGGCCAGCGAGACCTCGCCGCCTGGCGCACGCAACACGCTGCGGCGCGCATCGACCAGCAGAGCGTCGGCGGCGTACAGCGCCTCGACCTCGGCTAAAGACAGCGATCGTTCCGCGCCAGCTTCGATCAGCCGGGCGGCTGGGGCGTCCAGCATCCGGCGGGCGGCGGCGACCTCGGCCATCAGGTCGGGGATGCCGGCCCGCCACGCGCTGGCCTCCGCCCGGTCCAGTGTCGCCCGCGCGACGCCGGCTTGCTGGCGACGCATCGCGATCCCGGCTTGGGTGAGGGCATGGATGGCCCGCAGCGCCGGCGGCAGGGCGTCGGGATCTTGCGTCGCCAGCCGTTGCTCGGCCTCGTCGAACCGGCCGATCAGCACTAGGCGACGGATGTCGAGATAACGGGCGTGCGCCGCATTGGCCCGGTCGCCGTGCGCCGCTAGAGCGCCCGCCGCGGCCTCCAGCGCCTTCGCCGGCCAGGCCAGGTCGCGCGAGGCCAGGGCGATCTCCGCGCGGGCCACGACGCAGCGGGCGCGGGCTACGGTCTCGGCGGGCGAGAAGGCGCGCTCGGCGTCGCGCAGCAGGATCTTGGCGCGCGGGAAGTCGCCCAGTTGGGCCATGGCGATGCCGCGCAGGGCCAGGGCGGGAGGATCATCGCGCAGGGCCACGCGCTTGAGCGCGCCCAGCGGATCGCCGGCCGCCAGAGCTCGCGCGGCGGCCGTGATCAGCGAGTCCATCGAAATCCCGTCACACTTGTCACTCCCACCGCAACACGATCCCACGCCAAGCCTGTCGGATCGGCGAGGGCAGGACCGTCCTTGTCGGACTCGTCCGCGTTCGCGTGCAGCACAGGGATTGCAGAAGCCATGACGACATCGACCCAAGACGACCACAAGACCGGCGCGTCGGCGATACATAAGCCGGCCATCGTCTCGCCCAAGGACTGGGAGGCGGCCTGGACGGCCATGCTGGTCAAGGAGAAGGCCCAGACTCGCGCCCGCGACGCCTTGGCTGCCGAGCGCCGCCGCATGCCGTGGATGGCGGTGGAGAAGGACTATGTGTTCGACGGCCCGAACGGCAAGGTCAGTCTGCTGGACCTGTTCGAGGGCCGTCGCCAGCTGATCGTCTACCGCGCCTTCTTCGAGCCGGGTGTGCACGGCTGGCCCGAGCATGCCTGCCGAGGCTGCTCGCTGGGCGCCGATCAGGTCAGCCACCTGGCTCACCTCGACGCCCGCGACACGACCCTGGCCTATGTCTCGCGCGCGCCCCAGGCCGACATCGCGGCGCTGAAGGCCCGGATGGGCTGGAAGATGCCTTGGTACGCCCTGACCGACAGCTTCGACGCCGATTTCGGGGTCGACGAATGGCACGGCCACAACGTCTTCATCCGCGACGGCGATCGGATCTTCCGCACCTACTTCGTGAATGTCCGCGGCGACGAGGCGCTGGGCACGGTCTGGAGCTATCTCGACATCACTCCGCTGGGCCGCCAGGAGATCTGGGAGGACTCGCCCGAGGGCTATCCCCAGACCGCGCCGTACCAGTGGTGGAACTGGCACGACAGCTACGTCGAGGGCGCGGCGCCCGACCAGCGCTGGGTCGAGATCTCCGACGCCGGCCAGACCTGGAAGGAAGACTGATCATGGCGCGCCGTCTTGTCCGGCTGTCGCGCTGGCTGGCCTTGGCGGCGACGCCGACCTTCACGGCGATGGCGCTCTGGACCGTCATCGCCGAAGCGGGCGCGCCACGGATGATCTGCTCCGTGGTCGCGCCCGCGCCGCTGACGGGCATGGTCCCGATGTACCTGCTGATGGCGGTGTTCCACCTGCCGTGCTGGGTGCGCCTGCTGAGGCGGCGAGCTTAGGCCGCCGTCTTCTTCCGCAGGCGCGCCAGGCGGCGCAGGCGACGCCAGAAGCGCGTCTTCTCCGGCTCCGGATAGGGCTGGAGGTTGCGGTAGAATTCCTCGGCGCAGGAGCGCCAGGAGAACTTCTCGGCGAACTTGCGGACCACGACGCGGTCCAGGTCCAGGCACGCCAGGCAGGCTTCCTTGAGGCCATCGGTCTGGCCGGGGGCCAGGACGCCGGCGTTGGAGCCGGGGATGATGTCCACCGGACCTGGAGCCGAGAACGCCGCCACGGGCACGCCGGCGGCCATGGCCTCCAGGATCACGAGGCCGAAGGTGTCGGTCAGCGACGGGAAGCAGAAGACGTCCGCGCCGCCGAAGTAACGGGCCAGCTCGTCGCCGAACTTGGCGCCCAGGAACTTCACTTCGGGATATTTCTCGGCCAGCTCTTCAAGCTGGGGGCCGGCGCCGATCACCACCTTGGTGCCCGGCAGGTCCAGGCTGGCGAAGGCCTCGATGTTCTTCTCGACGGCCACGCGGCCGACATTGAGGAAGATCGGACGGGCCAAGCCCTCGAACGGGTCGGGGGCGCCTTCTTCGCGCGGCTTGAAGATGTCGGTGTCGACGCCGCGCGACCAGGGCGACAGGTTGCGGAAGCCATGCTTGGCCAGCTCGTCGCGCATGGTCGGCGTGGCCACCATCAGGCGGCCCGACGGCTTGTGGAACCAGCGCATGTAGGTGTAGCCGGCCGCTAGCGGCAGCGGCAGGCGGGCCGAGACGTATTCGGGGAACTTGGTGTGGTAGCTGGTCGTGAACGGCAGCTTCCACTCCAGGCAGATCCGACGCGCGGCCAGGCCGATCGGACCTTCAGTGGCGATGTGGATCGCCTCGGGCTCGAACAGCTTGAAGCGCTCCTGCACCGGCTCATAGGCGCCGATGGCCAGCTTGATCTCGGGATAGGTTGGCAGCGGGAAGGTCGGAAACTGTTCCGGGCTGACGATGTCGACGACATGGCCCATCGCGCGCAGTTCCTGCGTCACGCGGCTCAGGGTGCGCACCACCCCGTTGACTTGAGGTTCCCAGGCGTCGGTAGCAAGCAGAATTCGCATCAGGCGGCGGCGGGCTCCGGCAACGGCTCTTCGATCCCGTCAGCGGTTGAAGCGGTGGTTGAACGCGCGCGGTCGATCACCGACCATGACCGCAGCTTGGCCCATTCCAGGATCTCGAGATGGCCGTCGGCGTGCTCGGCCAGGGCCGTGCAGCTTTCGACCCAGTCGCCGTCGTTGATGTAGCGGATGCCGTCGATGTCACGCATCTCGGCCTTGTGGATGTGACCACAGATCACGCCGTCCACCCCCCGACGCCGAGCTTCGTCGGCCACGGCGGCCTCGAAGTTCTCGATGAAATGCAACGCGTTCTTCACCTTGACCTTCAGATAGGCCGACAGACTCCAGTAGCCGAACCCCAGGCGACGCCGCAGGCGGTTCACCACAGTGTTCAGCATGAGGATGGTTCTATAGGACCAATCCCCGAGGAAGGCGAGCCACTTGGCGTGCTGGACGACGCCGTCGAACTCGTCGCCGTGGACAACCAGGTAGCGCTTGCCGTCGGCGGTCTCGTGGATCACGTCGCGGGCGACGATGACGCCGCCGAAGTGGACGCCGCAGAAGTCACGGATGCGGTCGTCGTGGTTGCCGGGGACGTAGATCACCTCGGTGCCCTTGCGGGCCATGCGCAGGATCTTCTGGACCACGTCGTTGTGGGCCTGGGGCCAGAACCAGCCGCTGCGCAGTTTCCAGCCGTCGATGATATCGCCGACCAGATACAGCTTTTCGCACTCGATATGCCGGATGAAGTCCAGCAGCAGCTCGGCCTGGCAGCCGCGCGTGCCCAGGTGCAGGTCGCTGATGAAGACGGAACGGTAGCGGCGAACGGCGACGTCGGCGCTCATGGTCGAACCCCCGTTGAGATGCCGTCAGATCGTTCCGTCCCCGGATCGGAAGATAGCGGCCAACGGCTGGCGATTAAGCTGATTGCGTGTCGCTTTAATGAAATGGGCGTGCGGCCGATTTGCCGTTGTCGCGGCGAAGCTTCTGTTGCGTCTGCCCGTGAACTGCTCAATTTCAGCGCAGTCGTCAAAAAACTGGACGCAATAGCAACCCCTTTTGCCGCTTGGGGTTGGGCTAGCTGTTGCGGTGCAACATCCATCGCACTAAGTCACCCCGATGGACGCCGCCCGCCTCGCCAAGGATACCCCCAAGTCGCAGAAGACCCGTGCGCGGATTCTGGACCAGGCCATGCGTCTGATCGCCGAGATCGGCTATCACGCCGCCACCAACCCGGCGATCGCCGACGCGGCCGGCCTGACGCGCGGGGCGATGCTCTATCACTTCCCGACCCGCGAGGCCCTCGTCGAGGCCGCCGTGGCCCATATCCAGGCCGAGCGCTCGACCCTGTTCCGCACCGCCGCCGGCAGCCTGCCCAGCGGCGCCGACGTCACCGAGCACGCGATCGACAGCTATTGGGACCTGCTGCACTCGGCGCCGTTCGTGGCGTTCGCCGAGCTGGAGGCCGCCGGTCGCACCGACCCGGCCATCCACGCCCTGCTGGCCCCGGCCCAGGCCGAGTTTGACCGCGCCCAGGCGGGCGACGACCTGGTTAAGATCCTGCACGCCGGCGCCGGCCCGCGCTTCCAGGCCAGCCGCGATCTGGCCCGGTTCATGCTGGAAGGCCTGGCGCGCTCGACCCTGACCTACGACAAGGACGGCCGGAAGGAGCGCCTGCTGCAGGTCATCAAGCGCGCCACCCACATGCTGAACCGCAAGGGCGACATTCAGGACCTCTGGCCGGAATAGGTCTCAGCTCTTCCGGGTGATCTCGATCGCCTGCCAGGCCGCATTGGGGCCTTGGCCGTCGGGATCGAAGCTGTAGTGCACGGCGCGCCAGTCCTGGCCGACCACGCGATGCCAGCCGACGGCGCTCCAGCCTTCCGGGAAGTTCAGCGGACCCCGGAAGTCGGGCAGGCTGAGCGGCGAGCCCAGCACCTTCACATAGCGCAGCTGCTTTTCCATCGCGGCCTGATCGACCGACTGGAAATAGACCCGGCAGAACGACGTGCCCGTATAATCCCCGACCGCCAGTATGACCGATTGGCCGGCGATCTGGCCGCGACGCACATCGGCGTATTGGATCAGTTCCTTGCCGCGAAGCAGCGTCGGGATCGCGTCGCCCTGCAGGCGCTCCCAGCCCTCGATCCGGACCTTGCGCAGCATCTCGCCATGATCGGCCGACTTGATGCAGACGTCGCCGAACGCTTCCAGCGGGCTGTAATAGTCGGCCGCGACCGTCGTGGCGGCGGCGCGGACGTGGTTCAGCTGGAGGACGCCCACCGCCGCCACGGCGATGGCGGCGCCCAGGAGTGACAGCGTGCGACGATCGGTTTTCATAACCGAAAGTTGAGCCACGACGCCGGCTCGCCGTCAACCGGAGAGCTTCTTACCCAGCACCTGGCGGATGCGTTTGGCGTCTTCCTCGGAGAGCTCGCCTAGCATGCCGCGGACGCCCTCTGGCAGGTGCGCCGTCGCCGTGTCGGGATCGCCGAACACATAGTGGTCGAACGTGCTCTTCCAGGCCGCCCGCTGATGCGGCGGCAAGGCGCGCAGCGCCAGCACCGCGTGCAGGAAGGCGTCCATGGCCTGGCCGCGTCCGGCGGGCGCGTTGGCCCACCAGTAGTTGGTCAGCAGGTTCACCGGCTCCAGCGAGCGCACGTGGTGCCACCACAGGTACGGGATGTAGAGCGCGTCGCCGGGCTCCAGCTCGACGACCTCGGAGACCTCCAGCGCTCGGGCGAAGTTGGGGTAGCGCTCCAGGTCCGGTTCATCGAACGAGACCATGCTGATCGGCGGACCGCCGGGGGTCTTTTCGAACGGGCCGATATAGAGGTCGGCGACGGCCTCTGGCGGGAACAGGGTGAAACGGCGGCGGCCGGCGACCACGCAGGCCAGGTTCTCGTACGGATCCTGGTGGGCGGCGACGATCACCCGGTTGCCCAGCCACAGTAGCGGCTCGACCTCGGGCGCCAGCAGCGGCGAGACGTTCTCGGCGGCGAAGCCGGGCAGATGGGCGCGGGTCGAGATCGATTGGGCCGCCAGGGTCGCCGGGTTCTCGACCTCGCGATTGGCCAGCAGGAACTCGAAGCTCTTGGAGAGGCGCGCGCGGCCGCCCTGGAAGTTAAAGCCCGACAGGTCGTCATTGTAGAAGAACCGGCCGCCGACCTCGGGCGGGACGACCAACGTGCCGACCGGCTCCTGGCGGTCGAAGCGAGCCAGGTAGTCGAACAGGGCCTCGTCGCTCTGGCGCGCGGCGGCGACGGCTGGCCAGTGGGACACCAGGCCCCGGAACACGACCGGCCGGGCGGCCGGGACGATCTCCGCGTGGAAGCGATCGGCGTCGATCGCGTTCATTTCGACTACAGGCATGACAGGTCACTGATCAGACGAGGTCTGACCAATAGGGCGTTCCCGCCAGCCCGCCTAGGCCTTGAGGGCTTTGGGCAGCACGGTCGCGAAGTAGTCCAGCTCGGCCGGGCTGGCGGTGCCGACGCGGATCCAGGTCGAGTGGGCCGGGCTGTCGAACACCCGCACCTCGACGCCCATCGCCGCTAGCGTCTTCTGGAAGGCCAGGTTCGGCTTGCCGCAATCGACGAAGACATAGGTGCCGTGCGAGGGCAGGTACTTCAGGCCATTGGCCTGGCAGATGGCGTAGATCTTCTTGCGGCAGCCTTCGAGATAGGCCTTCGCGCCGGCCAGATAGGGCTGGTCGCCATAGCAGGCCGCCGCAGCCGCCAGACCCGGGCGGCCCTTGTGGGTCGGGATCATGCTCTTCAGCGTCTTCACCCGGTCGGGGCGCGCGGCGATGAAGCCGACGCGGAGGCCGGCCATGCCGTAGACCTTGGAGAAGGTGCGGGCGACGATCACGTCGTGGCCGGCGCGGACCAGGTCCATCATCGAGTTGCGCACGGGATCGGGGCTGATCTCGATATAGGCCTCGTCGACGATCACCGGCCGGGTCTTGGCGACCTCGATGCAGAAGGCCCGCAAGGCGTCGGTGTCCAGCAGCAGGCCGGTCGGATTGTTGGGATTGCAGACATAGACCGCGCCGGCGTTGGTCGCCTGGGCGCGGGCGGCCAGGGCCGGCAGGTCGATCTGCTGGTCGGCGGCCAGCGGGACCCATTCCAGCTTGGCGCCCTGACGCTCGGCATAGAGCAGCGGCGTGGCGTAGCTGGGCTGGGCCGAGACCACGGGACCAGTCTTGCCGAACGCCGTCGACAGCAGCGACAGGGCCTCTAGCGAGCCGTTGCACAGGCCGACCTGCTCGGGCTTGAGGGCGTCGCGCTGGGCGATCAGCTTGACCAGCGGCGGTTCCAGCGCCCAGGCGTAGTAGGGCGTTTCCAGCAGGGCGTCGGCGGCGGCCTTGCGGGCGGCCGGGGCGGGGCCGAACGGGTTCTCGGTGACGCCCAGATGGGCGCGGATGGCCGGCGGGGCGGTCGGATCGACCGAGGTCTCGGCCCCTAAAACCAAGGAGGGGGCCAAAGAGGGCGCGAGGGCCGCGCCGCCGATCAGAAGTCCACGCCGGGTCGCATCCATGGGTCACGCTCCACTCGAAATCGGAGCCTAAGTGAAGCGCGACCGTGACATCCGCGCGACGGCGTCAGGTCGGACAGATTGGCAGGGCCGTCGTGAACTTGATCTGCTCCATCGCGAAGCTGGACGAGACGTCGGTGAGCGGGGCGGTAGCGATTAGGCGCTTGTAGAAGCGGTCATAGGCGGCGATGTCGCGGACCACGACCTTGAGCAGGTAGTCGACGTCGCCGCTCATCCGGTAGAACTCGACCACCTCCGGCAGGGCCTTGGCGCCGGCCGCGAAGGTCGTCAGCCAGTCCTCGTCGTGACGGCCGGTCTTCACCGCCACGAAGACGGTCAGGCCCAGATCCAGCGCCTCGCGATCGAGCAGCGCGACACGAGCGGTGATCACCCCGGCGTCCTGCAGGCGTTTGACCCGTTTCCAGCACGGCGTCTGGGTCAGGCCGACCCGCTCAGCGATGTCGGCGATCGCGACCGTGGCGTCCTCCTGGAGAATGGCCAGGATGCGCCGGTCGATTTGGTCGAGATCGATCATCTCCAGAACCCCGCAATCGAAGAATGGAATTCTCTCTACGCCGCGATCAGCGCGCAATCCAGTAATGCCTTTCTTCGAATCCTCGCCATCCTAGGGAGCCTCGGTAACCGCGCGAGGCGTCCATGGACCTGTCGTTCACCCGTCATCCCAAGTCGGTCGGCGAAAGCTACGGCGAGCACATGGGCGTGGCTTGGAGCTTTGGCTTCACCCTGCTGGGCGCGGGCCTGGCCTGCATCGTCCACGGCATCCTGCCCTTCGCCTTCGAGCGCACCGGCAGCCAGACGGTCCGCCGCCTGAACGAGCGCCTGTCGAACCGCTGCGCGCAGGCCGATTCCCATTCGGCCGACGCCCACTTCCCCCGCGGCGAAACCGTCCGGGGATGACCGCCGCCACGCTCAAGCTGAGTGCTGGCCGTCTCGGCCCCGGCCTGGTGGCCGGCGTGCTGCTGGCGGTGCTGGCCAAGCTGCTGGCCACGAGCCTGCACGCGCCCGCCCCGCTGATCGCGGTGGTGCTGGGCATGATGCTGGGCGCGCTGGGCCTGCAGGCGCAGCTGGGCGCGGGTCTCGATATCTTCGCCAAGCCGGGTCTGCGCCTGGGCGTGGCCATGATGGGCGCCCAGATCAGCTGGGCCGAATTCGCCGCCCTAGGCGGTCCGGCCATTCTGGCCAGCGGCGTCGTGGTGCTGGGCGGCCTGGCCATCGGCGCGGCTGCCGGCGTGGCCTTGGGCCTGCCGTTCGCCGAGGCCTTGATCGCGGCCGCCGCCTGTTCGATCTGCGGGGCCTCCGCTGCGCTCGCCGCATCGCAGGCCGCACCGGCCAGCCCCGCCAACCAGCGCACGACGGCCCTGGTCATTGTCGGCGTCAATCTGCTCTCGACCGTGGCCATGCTGGCCTATCCGCCGCTGGCCCACGCCCTGGGCCTGACCGCCCACCAGGCCGGGGTGTTCTTCGGTCTTTCGATCCATGACGTCGCCCAGGTGGCGGGCGCGGGGGCCTCGGTGTCGCCCGAGACCGCCAGCACGGCGGCGCTGGCCAAGCTGGCCCGCATCGTCTGGCTGGGCCCGGCGGTGATGCTGATCGGCTTCATGCTGATGCGCAGCAAGGAGGGCGGCGGCGTCGTCTCGGGCATCAAGGCTCCGCCGCTGTTCGTGCTGGGCTTCTTCGCCCTGGCCGGGGCGCGGGCGCTGAACCTGATCCCCGCCGCCATGGTCTCCACCCTGATGGCCTGCTCCAGCTTCCTGCTGCTGGCCGGCGTTGGCGCGATCTCGGCCAAGCTCGGTCCCAAGGCCCTGCTGGAGGTCAAGCCGAAGCTGGCCCTGATGCTGGGAACGGTCACAGTCGCCGTCGCCGTGCTGGCCTACGCCCTGACGAGAATTTTCTTCTAACATTCAAGGCTTGGCTGGGCACGAAACCCGCTTCATGGTCCCGACACGAGTCGGAGGGACCCTAAAGTGAGCTTCTGGACGCGCCGCAAGGCGATCGACACCATCACCGCCGGACACGCGGACAGCCATCAACTGAAAAAGACCCTGAGCTGGTACCATCTGGTCGCGCTGGGTGTCGGGGCCATCGTCGGCACCGGCATCTACACCCTGACCGGCGTGGGCGCGGGCCTGGCCGGGCCCGGCGTGATCCTGTCGTTCCTGATCGCCGGCGCGGTCTGCGCCTGCGCCGCGCTCTGCTACGCCGAGCTGTCGACCATGATGCCGGCGGCGGGCAGCGCCTACACCTACAGCTACGCGGCCATGGGCGAGCCGGTCGCCTGGTTCGTCGGCTGGAGCCTGATCCTGGAATACACGCTGGTCTGCGCGGCCGTGGCGGTGGGCTGGTCGGCCCACGCCCATGGCCTGTTCGCGGCCGCCGGCTTCCCCGACTATCTGCTGGCCGGCCCGCACCAGGGCGGCGTGGTCAACCTGCCGGCCGTGATCATCTCGATGGCGGTGGCGGGCCTCCTGGCCCTGGGCACCCGCGAGAGCGCCACGGTCAACATGATCCTGGTGTTCGTGAAGATCATCGCCCTGGCCGTGTTCGTGGCCCTGTGCCTGCCGGCCTTCGACGCCAGCCACTTCACGCCGTTCATGCCCAACGGCTTCCAGGCCCATACCCCCGCCGGCGCCGGCCCGGACGCCGCCAAGATCGGCGTCATGGCCGCCGCCAGCCTGATCTTCTTCGCCTTCTACGGCTTCGACGCGGTGTCGACCGCCGCCGAGGAGACCAAGAACCCCAAGCGCGACCTGACCATCGGCATCGTCGGCTCGATGGCCGCCTGCACGGCGATCTATATGATCGTCGCCGCCGTCGCGATCGGGGCCTCGCGCGCCGAGGTGTTCTCCAAGAGCGAGGCACCGCTGGTCTTCATTCTGGAAAGCCTGCAGCAGCCCCGCGTCGCCCAGCTGGTGGCCCTGGCCGCCGTCATCGCCCTGCCGACCGTGATCCTGGCCTTCATGTATGGCCAGAGCCGGATCTTCTTCGTCATGGCCCGCGACGGCCTGCTGCCGCGCGCCCTGTCGCGGGTGAACGCCAAGACCGGCACGCCGGTGGTCATGACCCTGCTGACCGGCGCCCTGTCGGCGGTGCTGTCGGGCTTCCTGTCGTTGAAGGACATCGCCGAGCTGGCCAATGCCGGCACGCTGGCGGCGTTCATCGCCGTGGGCGCCTCGGTGATCGTGCTGCGCCGGCGCGAGCCGAACCGTCCCCGGGTCTTCTCGACCCCCGCGTGGCAGATCGTGGCCCCGGCCGGCATCCTGGGGTGCCTCTATCTGTTCTACAGCCTGCCGGCCAAGACCCAGATCTACTTCCTGTTCGCCCACATCATCGGGGCGGTGGTCTATGTCGCCTACGGCATGCGCAAGAGCGTGCTGGCTCAGCAGGAGAAAGCCTAGGCTTCCATTCTCGGGGGCCATCGCTACAGTCGGCTTCAAAACAAGCGTTTGAAGTCGGGAGAAGAAGCGCATGGCCCTCGATCTGGAAACCCGCGAGCAGCTGCTCGAGACGGTGGCGCGTTTCGTGGCCGAGCGCCTGCGCCCCATCGAGGCCAAGGTCGCCGAGGACGACGCCGTCCCGGCCGACGTGATCGAGGAGATGAAGGCCCTCGGCCTCTTCGGCCTCTCCATCCCCGAGGAATACGGTGGCCTCGGCCTCAACATGGAGGAAGAGGCGCTGGTGGCCATCGAGCTGGGCCGCGCTTCGCCGGCCTTCCGCTCGGTGTTCGGCACCAATGTCGGCATCGGCAGCCAGGGGCTGGTGATGTTCGGCAACGACGCCCAGAAGGCCAAGTGGCTGGAGGGCATCGCGTCGGGCGAGACCATCACCTCTTTCGCCCTGACCGAGCCGGAAGCCGGCTCCGACAGCGCCGCCGTGCAGACCCGCGCTACGCTGGACGGCGACCACTACGTCCTGAACGGCGGCAAGCGCTTCATCACCAATGCCGGCAAGGCCTCGCTGTTCACGGTGATGGCCCGCACCAACCCTGACGTGAAGGGCGGGGGCGGGGTCTCGGCCTTCCTGGTGCCGAGCGGCCTGCCCGGCCTGTCGGTCAGCAAGCCCGAGAAGAAGATGGGCCAGCAGGGCGCCCACATCCACGACGTCACCTTCGACAATGTCCGCGTGCCGGTCGAGAATCGCCTGGGCGAGGAGGGCGAGGGCTTCAAGGTCGCCATGCAGGTGCTGGATCGCGGCCGCCTGCACATCGCCGCCGTCTGCGTGGGCGTGGCCGAGCGGCTGATCGCCGACTGCGTGGCCTATGCGTCCGAGCGCAAGCAGTTCGGCCAGCCGATCGCCAGCTTCCAGCTGATCCAGGCGATGATCGCCGACAGCAAGACCGAGGCCCTGGCCGCGAAAGCCCTGGTGCTCGACACCGCCCGCAAGCGCGACGCCGGCGTGGGCGTCACCCTGGAGGCGGCGGCGTCCAAGCTGTTCGCCTCGGAGATGGTCGGGCGGGTCGCCGATCGGGCCGTGCAAGTGTTTGGCGGGGCCGGCTATGTCGCCGACTATGGAATCGAGCGGCTGTACCGCGACGTGCGGATCTTCCGCATCTACGAGGGCACCAGCCAGATCCAGCAGCTGGTCATCGCCCGCGAAACCCTGAAACGGGGAGGCTAGGGGGCCTCGAAACTGCGGCAGGATGTCGCAAGTCTAGCCGTGCGCGCATGCCGCATGGGGGGTGAATTCCTCAGTCCCTGCAAAGGTTTTCAAGAACATCGCTATCCGGTTGTGCGCACTCTCGGTTGCGCGGTGTGCGTCACCTTGCCGCCCGGCCGGCGCGAATATTTAAGTTGGCATTAAGCATGCCAGACGAGCCTGCTCCCGCATTTTGAAACGGGGGCGGCTTTGAGCCAGGATCACGCGATCAACGAACGAGTGGCGTTCATGGGCCTGGACGCCAAGGCGCGCGGCGCCCTGCGTGATCTGCAGCCCGTCATCCGCAAGAATATCGGCCCGGCGCTGGACGCCTTCTACGCCAAGGTCCGCTCGACCCCCGAGACCCGCAAGTTCTTCGGCGACGAAAAGCACATGCAGGCCGCCTCGGGCCGCCAGCAGACCCACTGGGACGTGATCTCGCGCGCCGAGTTCGACGACACCTATGTCAACGCCGTGCGCACCATCGGCCAGACCCACGCCCGCATCGGCCTGGAGCCGCGCTGGTACATCGGCGGCTACGCGGTGGTCAGCGAGCACCTGATCCGCGCCGTGATCGACGAGCAATGGCCCAAGGGCTTCATGGCCAAGGGCGATCCCGCCAAGGCCGGCGACGCCGTCAGCGCCCTGATGAAGGCGGTCATGTTGGACATGGATTTCGCCATCTCGATCTATCTGGAGACCATCGAGGCCGAGCGCGTGCGCCTGGAAAGCGTGCGCCTGGCCAACGAGGCCAGCCAGAAGGCCGTCGTCCAGGCGCTGGGTGAGGCCCTCGACCGTCTGGCTCACGGCGATCTGGTCGGTCGCCTCAACACCGAGGTCACGCCCGAATTCCAGAAGCTGAAGGATGACTTCAACAACGCCGTCGGCATTCTTGAGGGCGCGATGAGCCGCGTCTCGGAAGCCACCAACGGCATCCGCTCGGGCACGGACGAGATCGGCGCCGCCGCCGACGACCTGTCGCGCCGCACCGAGCAGCAGGCCGCCAGCCTGGAAGAGACCGCCGCCGCCTTGGACGAGATCACCTCGACCGTCCGCCGCACCGCGTCGGGCGCCAAGCAGGCCCAGGACGTGGTCGCCGGCGCCAAGGCCGAGGCCGAGAAGTCGGGCGCCGTCGTCGACCAGGCCGTCTCGGCCATGGGTGAGATCGAAACCAGCTCGCGCTCGATCGGCAACATCATCGGGGTGATCGACGAGATCGCCTTCCAGACCAACCTTCTGGCCCTGAACGCCGGCGTTGAAGCCGCGCGCGCGGGTGAAGCTGGTCGCGGCTTCGCGGTCGTGGCGCAGGAAGTGCGGGCTCTCGCCCAGCGTTCGGCCGACGCGGCCAAGGAGATCAAGACCCTGATCGCCAACTCGACCGCCCAGGTCGATCGCGGCGTGGGGCTGGTGGGCCAGACCGGCGAGGCCCTGCGCGGGATCGTCGCCAAGGTGGCCGAGATCGACGACCTGATCGTCCAGATCTCGTCCTCGGCTCAGGAACAGGCCCAAGGCCTGAACGAGGTGAACACGGCCGTCAATCAGATGGACCAGGTCACCCAACAGAACGCCGCCATGGTGGAGCAGACGACGGCCGCGACCCATTCCCTCAAGGGTCAGACCGCCGAACTGATCAAGCAGGTGGCCACTTTCCGTGTGTCTGGCGCCTCGACGCCGGTCGCCGTGAGCAAGCCCGAGCCCACGCGCGCCGCGCCGCTGCCTGCGCGTCCTGTCGCCCGTCCCGCTGTTCGTCCGGGCGCCTCGGCCCCGGTCGCTCGTGGCAATGCCGCCGTGGCGATCAAGGACGAGTGGGAAGAGTTCTGAGGCATAGATTAGAGCGCCGACGTGTTCTGTAGCGCCCAAACAGCAGAACGCCCCCGCCGAACCAGTCGGCGAGGGCGTTTTGTTTCCCCCGAAAGGAGGGCGCGTAGCTTACGCGCCGCCCGGGAAGCGGAACGGAACCTTCACGGTGCCGGTCTTGGCGCCCATCGGGAGCTTTTCGGCGATGCACATCGCGGCCTTGTCGAAGCCCTTACCGGCGGCGCTGTTGTCGACGACCTTGCAGTCCGACAGCTTGCCGTCAGCGGCGTTGCACTCGAGCATCACTTGCGCGGCGTCGCGGGTGTTCGCGAACTGCTGCAGGCAACGGCCCATTTGGTCTTCGAAACCGCCGGCGGCCGAAGCGGCCTGAGCGACGAAAAAGCTGCCAGCGATTCCCGCGGCAATAGCGATCGGATATTTCATCCCGCTGCTCCTAGTAAAAGTGTCACGTCCGACGGACGACGCGCCAATCGGACGCAGGAGCCTTGTCGCAGGTTCAAGTTAAGAGAATCTGAGTCGGCGAAGAATATTGAAGGTTTACTGTCGGGTAACCATCCCGGAATCGCCACGCGACTCCCGCGTGGGCGTCTTCGCTTTATAGATTCCCCGCGTGGGCGCCTGCGACAAACTGCCCATTCGCACACGACCTCGAATTATTATGTCGAATTGGCGTTTACCAAGTCAGAGGTTGTTAGGAATCTATGGGGATTATCCCCTCTCATGTTGGCGAGCCGTGGGCACGGATCGCTGGTTGGAGGGAACCTAGCGATGAAACGAATTCGTCTCGTCGATCTGCCGTTGATCATCAAGATCGGCATCGCGCCGGCTTTCGCACTGCTCATGCTGGCCCTGATGGCCGCCGGAGCGATCGTCGTTCAGAAAAGCCAGTCGGCTGCTCTGCAAGACGTCGTGCAGACCGACATGCGCGAGAACATGGAGATTCAGGCGCTGTCCAAGCGCATCTCCAACATCAACGGTGAGCTCTACACCGTTCTCACGCACAAGGCCGGCAACATCGACGTCGACAAGAACGACGCGCGCATGGCCGCCGTGCTCAAGGAAACGGACGCGGTCAAGAAGGACCTGACGGCCCTGAAGAGCCATCTGCCGGTCAGCGAACAGGCCAAGATCGCCGAGCTGATCAAGTCGCTCGAAGAATGCCGCAGCGCCATCGACACCGTGTCGGGCATGATCGGCGTCGACTTCGGCATGGCCGTCGGCTTCGTCGCGCCGTTCGAAGAACAATACGCCAAGATGAGCGGGCAGCTGGACCAGGTGGTCGCCGCCGCCAACGCCCGCATCAAGGCCGAGACCGTCAAGCGCGAGGCTGAAGCCAAGGCCGCGATGACGATCACCATCATCATGTCGCTGGTCACCCTGGCTGCCGTCGCCGCCCTGGCCTGGTTCACGGTCATGACGACCCGCAAGTCGATCGCCGACATCGCCGGCGCCACCGACAAGCTGTCGAAGGGCGACAACACGATTGACCTCGAGAAGCTGACGCGCGGCGACGAGCTGGGCGCCATCGTCTCGGCTCTGAAGGTCTTCCGCGACAATCAGCTGCACCTGGATACGCTGCGCGCCGAGCAGGAAAAGTCAGCCGCCCTCACGGCCGACGAACGCCGCGCCAAGGAAGCCGCAGCCGCCTCGGCCGCCAAGGAAGCTTCGACCGTGGTCAGCAGCCTGGCCGAAGGCCTGGAGAAGCTGGCCCAGGGCGACCTGACGTTCCGCGTCACCGCCGACTTCCCGGGCGACTACGCCAAGCTGAAGACCGACTTCAACGGCGCCATGGGCTCGCTGCAGGAGACGATGAAGGTCATCGCCGCCTCGACCGACGGCCTGCGCACCGGCGCCGACGAGATCGCTCATGCCTCGGACGACCTGTCGCGCCGTACGGAGCAACAAGCCGCCAGCCTGGAAGAAACCGCCGCCGCCCTGGACGAGCTGACCGCCACCGTGCGTCGCACGGCCTCGGGCGCTCGCCAAGCCTCGGACGTGGTCTCGACGACGCGTGGCGAAGCGACGCATAGCGGCCAGGTCGTGCATCAGGCAGTGTCGGCCATGGGCGAGATCGAAAACTCGTCCAAGCAGATCAGCCAGATTATCGGCGTGATCGACGAAATCGCCTTCCAGACCAACCTCCTGGCCCTGAACGCCGGCGTCGAAGCCGCGCGTGCGGGTGAAGCGGGCCGCGGCTTCGCGGTCGTCGCCCAGGAAGTTCGCGCCCTGGCCCAGCGTTCGGCCGAAGCGGCCAAGGAGATCAAGGCTCTGATCTCCAGCTCGACCCAGCAGGTCAGCCAAGGCGTCAGCCTGGTCGGCCAGACGGGCGAGGCGCTGCAACGGATCGTGGCGAAGGTCGGCGAGATCGACGCGCTGGTCACCGAGATCGCGGCCTCGGCCGCGGAGCAGGCGACTGGTCTGAACGAAGTCAACACCGCCGTGAACCAGATGGATCAGGTGACCCAGCAGAACGCCGCCATGGTCGAGGAATCGACCGCCGCGACGCACTCGCTGAAGGGTGAAACCGGTGAACTGGTGCGCCTGATGGCCCGCTTCCAAGTGGGCAACGGCGCCTCGACCTACAGCCGTCCGGCTGTGGCCGACACGGCTCAGCACGCCCCGGCGCGCAACCCGGTGGCCGAGCAGCAGGCTCGCCTGAACACCTTCGCCCGTCCGGGCCGGAGCAGTGGTTCGGCGGCTGTCGCCCAGGCCCCCGCCACGGACGGTTGGGAGGAGTTCTAAGAATGGCCGCTGCGATCGCGCTGCCTGAAACCCTGGACCTGAAGGCCGCGGCCCCTCTCAAGGCCGCCTTCCTGGAACGCCGCGGCGCGGCGATCACGGTCGAAGCCGATCAGGTCCGTCGCCTCGGCGGTCTGTGCCTGCAGGTTCTGCTGGCCGCCCGCAAGGCGTGGGACCAGGACGGCCAAGTCTTTTCCATCAAGGGGCCTTCCGAGGCCTTTGTCGAAACCACCCGTCTTTTCGGCGCCGAAAGGGCGCTCCTCTCGGCGGAATTCCAAGGAGCTGAATCGTGACGCGTACGGTTCTCACGGTCGATGATTCCCGCACCATGAGGGACATGCTGCGCATGGCTCTGGTCGGCGCCGGTTTCAACGTGGTCGAGGCTGTCGACGGCGAGCATGGCCTGGAGGTTCTCTCCGCCCATCGCCCCGACATCATCATCACGGACATCAACATGCCCAAGCTGGACGGCTTCGGCTTCATCGAGGCGGTGCGGGTCGACGACGACTATCGCGCCATCCCGATCCTGGTGCTGACCACGGAAAGCGACCCGGCCAAGAAGCAGCGGGCTCGCGAAGCCGGCGCGACGGGCTGGATCGTAAAGCCTTTCAACCCGGAAAAGCTGGTCGACGCGATCCGTCGCGTCGCCGCCTAACCGGCCAGACGACAGTACCGAGTTTCACTGAGTACCCGTTGCTAGACGCGAATTAGGACGTACGGGATATGGACGAGCTAGAGGCCATCAAGGTCACCTTCTTCCAGGAATGCGAGGAGCTCCTCGCCGACCTCGAGGGCGGTCTCCTGGCTATGCAGGAAGGGGCCGGCGACCTCGAAACGGTCAACGCCGTGTTCCGCGCCGTCCACTCGATCAAGGGTGGCGCGGGCGCTTTCGGCCTCGAGCCGCTGGTGCGTTTCGCCCACGTGTTCGAGACCCTGCTGGACGCCGTGCGCTCGGGCTCCGTGCCCAACACGGTTGAGCTGGCCGCGGTCCTGCTGCGCGCCTCCGACATCCTGGCCGACCACGTCAGCGCCGCTCGCGGCCTGGGCGATGTCGACATGGGGGCTTCGGCCGCCATGGCCGCCGAGCTGGAAACCTGGACCGATCCGAACGCGGCCCCGGCTCACGCCCCCGTGGTCGAAGAGGTCGCTCCGGCCGCCGTTAGCGTTACCGCCGCCGCTGACGACGACGCGATGGATGACGACGACCTCGGCTTCGTCTTCGTGCCCCAGACCATCACGGTCGAGGCGCAGGCCGCCGATTCCGAGCCCAGCAATGTCTGGACGGTGTCGATCCGTCCGAAGTCGGACCTGTATCGCAAGGCCAACGAGACGGCGCTGCTGCTGCGCGAGCTGAACCGCCTGGGTCCGATCAAGGCGACCCTGGACGACAGCGCCCTGCCGGCCCTGGAAGACCTGGATCCGGAAGCCGCGTTCGTCACCTGGAGCGTGCGCCTGGAGACCGAGGAAGACGAAAGCGCGATCCGCGAAGTCTTCGAATTCGTCGACGGCGACTGCGACCTGGAAATCACCCGTGGCGAAGGCGGCGTCCAAGACGCCATGGCCGCGCTGCTGACGGTCGCTGAAGCCCCGGCTGTCGTCGAAGCCGTCGAGTTCGCTCCGGCTCCCGAGCCCATCGAAATCATTGCCCCGGCGCCCGTCGCCGAGGTTGTCGAGCCCGTCGCCCCGGCCCCCGCGCCGGTCGTCGAGGCCGCCAAGCCCGCCGCTGCCGCGCCGGCCGCCGCCACGCCCAAGGCCACCCCGGTCGAAGTCCCGGGTCCCGGCCAATCGGTCATCCGGGTCGACCCGGAACGCATCGATCGCCTGATCGACCTGGTCGGCGAGCTGGTCATCAATCAGGCCATGCTGGCGCAGCGCGTCGGCGAATATGGCATCGCCCCGTCCTCGAACCTGGCCATGGGTCTGGATGAGCTGGAACAGCTCACCCGCGAGATCCAGGACAGCGTCATGGCCATCCGCGCCCAGCCGGTGAAGTCGGTGTTCCAGCGCATGCCGCGCCTGGTCCGCGAAGTCGCCAACATGACGAGCAAGCAGGCTCGCCTGGTGATGGAAGGCGAGAACACCGAGGTCGACAAGACGGTCATCGAGCGTCTGTCCGACCCGATCACCCACATGCTGCGCAACGCCATCGACCACGGGCTGGAAAGCCCCGAGGAGCGCAAGGCGGCCGGCAAGAATCCCGAAGGCGTCGTGCGCCTGGCCGCCCTGCACCGCAGCGGCCGGATCGTCATCGAGGTCTCGGACGACGGCAAGGGCATCAACCGCGAGCGCGTCTTCGGCATCGCGGTCAAGAAGGGGCTGATCGCTCCCGACCTGACCCTGACCGACGAAGAGATCGACAACCTGATCTTCCTGCCGGGCTTCTCGACCGCCGAGAAGATCTCAGACGTCTCGGGCCGCGGCGTCGGCATGGACGTGGTCAAGCGCTCGGTCCAGGCCCTGGGCGGCCGCATCTCGATCACCTCGCGTCCCGGTCTGGGCTCGACCTTCACGCTCAGCCTGCCGCTGACCCTGGCCGTCCTGGACGGCATGGTGGTCGACGTCGCCGGCGAGACCCTGGTCGTGCCGCTGGCCGCCATCGTCGAGAGCCTGCGTCCCAAGCCGGAAGAAGTTCGCCCGCTGGGCCCCGTCGGCTCGGTGCTGGCCGTCCGCGACAGCTTCGTGCCGCTGATCGACGTCGGCCAGGCCCTGGGCTACCGCGACCACTCGCCCGCCCCGACAGACGGCGTCGTGCTGCTGGTCGAAGGTGAAGACGGCTCGCGCGCCGCCCTGGTGGCCGACGCCATCCATGGTCAGCGCCAGGTCGTCATCAAGTCGCTGGAACAGAACTACCAGCAGGTCGAGGGCGTCGCCGCCGCGACCATCCTGGGCGACGGCCGCGTCGCGCTGATCCTCGACGTCGACGCCACCATCGCGATGCGCCGCCGGGAAGGCGGTACGCCGCGTCCCACCGAACCCACCCTCATCGCCGCGGAGTAAGTCATGACCGACCTTGCCACCGCCTCCGGCGCTGACCGCCGGGAACTGATTTCCTTCCGTGTCGGCGACCAGGAATACTGCGTCGACATCATGGCGGTTCGCGAGATCCGCGGCTGGAGCCCGGCCACCGTGCTCCCGCAGTCGCCCGGCTTCATGCGCGGCGTCATCAACCTGCGCGGCGCGGTCCTGCCGATCATGGACCTGGCCTGCCGCCTGGGCATGCCGGTGATCGAGCCGACCGTCCGCAGCGTCTTCATCGTGGTCAAGGCGGGCGACCGCACCGTCGGCCTGCTGGTCGACGCGGTCTCGGACATCCTGTCGATCAACGACGACATGGTGCAGCCGACGCCGGACATGGCCTGCGACACCGTCCGCAACTTCGTGCGCGGCATCATCTCGATCGAAGGCCGCATGATCAGCGAGATCTCGCTGGACCGCATCCTTCCCGAACGCGAGGCTCTGGCCGCCTGATGAGCACTGCTTCCGCCTCTACCCGTGAAGCCCTCGTCGATGGCGAGTTCGCGTTCACGACCGCCGACTTCAAGCGCATCGCCGCGCTGCTGTACGACCTGGCCGGCATCAGCCTGCCCGACAGCAAGGCGACGCTGGTCTATTCGCGCCTGGCCAAGCGCCTGCGCACCCTGGGCCTGCGCACCTTCACCGACTACTGCGCCTTCGTCTCCAGCGACAAGGGCGGCGACGAGAGCCAGGAAATGCTCCGGGCTCTGACCACCAACGTCACGCGCTTCTTCCGCGAGCCGCACCACTTCGACGACCTGCGCGCCAACATCCTGGAGCCGGTCGCCGACAAGGTCCGCGCCGGGGGCCGCCTGCGCCTGTGGTCGGCCGCCAGCTCGTCGGGCCAGGAGCCCTATTCGATGGCCTTCACGGTGCTGTCGGTCTGGCCGAACGCCGCGGATCTGGACATCCGGATCCTGGGCACGGACATCGACACCAACGTGCTCGCGACCGGTCGTGAGGCCGTCTACGACGAGAGCCTGCTGGAAGGCATCCCCGCCAATGTGCGCGGTCAGTACTTCGAGCGTGACGCCGACCGCCGCAGCTGGCGCGTCAGCGAGGCTGCTCGCAGCCTGGTCGCGTTCCGGGAACTAAATCTCAACGGTCCGTCCTGGCCTATGAAGGGCCCGTTCGACGCAATCTTCTGCCGGAATGTCGTGATCTATTTCGATGAACCCACCCAGGAACGTGTTTGGAGCCGGTTCGCCCCGCTCATCGCGCCCGGCGGCCGTCTGTATGTCGGCCACTCCGAGCGCGTCGGGGCTTCGGTCACCGCGTTCGAGAGCTGCGGCCTGACCGCCTATCGAAAGGTGGGTCGCTGATGCCTAAGATTCGCGTTCTGGTCGTCGACGACTCCGCCACCATGCGGAGCCTGATCACGGCGGCCCTCAATCGTGACCCGGACATCGAGGTGGTCGGCGGCGCCGGCGACCCGTTCGAGGCTCGCGGCATGATCAAGGCCCTGAACCCCGACGTCGTCACCCTCGACATCGAGATGCCGAACATGAACGGCATCGAGTTCCTCGAGAAGATCATGCGCCTGCGGCCGATGCCGGTGGTCATGGTCTCGACCCTGACCCAGGCCGGCGCCGAAATGACGCTGCGGGCCCTGGAACTGGGCGCGGTGGATTGCGTGGGCAAGCCCGCCGACGCCACCGGCACCCAGGAAGCCCTGTCCGAGATCGTCGCCAAGGTGAAGATCGCGGCGCGCGCCTCGGTCCGCACCAACGCCGGCGCCGCGCCGGCGTCCGCGCCGACGCGCCGCAAGGACTTCATGCCCTCGGGCGACATCGTGGCGATCGGGTCGTCGACCGGCGGGGTGGAAGCCCTTCTGTCGATCCTGACCCTGTTCCCCGAGACCTGCCCGCCGACGGTCATCACCCAGCACATGCCGGCCACCTTCACCGCCAGCTTCGCCGCGCGCCTGGATCGCGCCAGCGGGGCCAAGGTGCAGGAAGCCACGGACGGCGCGCTGCTGGAGCCCGGCAAGGTCTATGTCGCTCCCGGCGGCGCCACGCACCTGGAGGTCGTCCGCTCGGCCGGTCTGCGTTGCCGCCTGGTCCAGGGCGACCCGGTCAGCGGCCACCGCCCGTCGGTGGACGTGCTGTTCAACTCGGTGGCCGCCGCTGTCGGCGACAAGGCGGTCGGGGCCATCCTGACCGGCATGGGCCGCGACGGCGCTCAAGGCCTTCTGGCCATGCGCAAGGCCGGCGCCAAGACGCTGGGCCAGGACGAGGCCTCGTGCGTCGTCTACGGCATGCCGCGCTCTGCTTTCGAACTTGGCGCTGTGGAAAAGCAGGTTTCCCTGTCCCACATGGGCCAATCCATTCTCGATCTGGCCTCCGCGAGGCGATGAACCATGCCGCAAGCTAGCTCCATCTCCGTACTCGTGGTCGACGACCAGCTCACCATGCGGGCTCTGATCCGCAATGCGTTGCAGCAGATCGGCTTCAAGGACATCCGTGAGGCGCCCGATGGCGAGGAGGCTCTCAAGAACCTCCTGGCCAAGCCGGCCAACCTCGTCATCTCGGACTTCAACATGCCGAAGATGGATGGCCTGGCCCTGCTGCGCGCGGTGCGCTCGCACCCGCCGATCCGCCAAACGGCCTTCGTCATGCTGACGGGCCGCGCCGACCGTGAACTGGTCCAGCGCGCCGTGCAGTTCGGCGTCAACAACTACTGCGTCAAGCCGTTCACGGTGCAGGGGTTGCGAGAGAAGATCGAACAGGTCTTCGGAGCATTGACCTGATGCAGTTCGCACACAACGACGACCCGGAACGGGCGATCAAGGTTCACGTGACCCAAGGCGAAAGCCATGTGACGACCGACCCGCAGGTCGTCATGACCACCGTGCTGGGCTCGTGCATCGCCGCCTGCATCCGCGACCCGCAAGCCGGCGTCGGCGGCATGAACCACTTCCTGCTGCCGGAAGGCGACGGACGCGGGGGCGGCGACGCCGTCCGCTACGGCGCCTACGCCATGGAACTGCTGATCAACGACCTGCTGAAGCGCGGCGCGCGCCGCGAGCGGCTGGAAGCCAAGATCTTCGGCGGCGCCAAGCTGTTCGACGGCCTGTCGGACGTCGGCGCCAGCAACTCCGCGTTTGCGGAACGTTTCCTGCGCGACGAAGGCATCCCGATCGTCTCGTCCAGCACCGGCGGGGTTTCTGCCCGTCGCGTCGAGTTCTGGCCGACCTCGGGCCGCGTCCGCCAGCGCCTGGTGGCCGTCGACAACGCTCCGCAGGACGTTCGTCGTCCCGCGCCCGCCCCGATGCCTGCCGCTTCCAGCGGCGATGTGGATCTGTTCTAGCGCCCATGAGCTCATCGCCGCTGCCGTTGACGCCGATCGCCCCGACCGAGGATCACCTCCCGGTCCAGGAGTTGTCGCGTCGTCTGGCGGCGGAGCTGGCCTCGGCCGCCGCCATCTGCCGCGACTGCGAGCATCTGGTCGGCGACCTGGCCAAGGAGGGCGGGGCCACGGTCGAGAACCTCGCGCGCCTGCAGGCCCTGGACGAGCTGAGCCAGCGCCTGCACGGCCTGTCCGAGGTGCTCGAGCGCGTCGGCCTGCACGCCTCCGGTGAATGGGCGATGTCGATCGCGCCGGTCCTGAACGGCCTGGGCCTGTCCGACATGGCCATGCGCCTGCGCGCCGAGGAACTGGGCGAACGCGCCGAGGCCGGCGAGCTGGACTTCTTCTAGCGGCCGATGCCGGAAGCGCTCCTCCCCTCGGCACGGATCAATCTCGAACGAGCCACGGTGCTCGTACTGGACGACAACGGCGCCTCGCTGGACATTTTGTCGCAGGTCGTCTCGGGCTTCGGCGTCAAGCAGCTGTATCGCGCCGAGACCGTCGCCGACGCTCAGGCGCTGATCCGTACCAAGACCTTCGACCTGATCATCAGCGACGTGCAGATGCCCGTCACCGACGGCATCGAATTCATCGAGTGGCTGCGCCGCGAGGGCGGCGAGACCAATCGCTACATCCCGGTGATCCTGGTCACCGGTCACACCCGCACCTCGCAGATCTTCAAGCTGCGCGACGCGGGCTCCAACTACGTCGTGGCCAAGCCGATCACGCCCAAGGTGCTGCTGGAGCGCATCTTCTGGGTGGCGCGCGAGGAGCGACAATTTATCGAATGTGATAGTTTCATTGGGCCAGACAGGCGATTCAAGCACGAGGGACCCCCGCCGGGGACGGACGGACGGCGGAAGGATGACCTCCCGGCAGAGGTGGGCGATGCGCAGACGCCCAACATGTCGGACGACGAAATCGCCAACCTGATGCGCCCAGCCAAGGTGCAGATATGACCGTCCGCAAGTTCCGTCCCCCCAACCGCCTCGCCTCGCTGATCAAGGACAAGGGCGGCATCCTGGCCAAGGACGCCGTCGCCGCCGCCGAGGCCGGGGTCGAGACCCTGCGCGAGTCGTCGATGGCCGCGCTGGATGAGGCTCTGGGCGAGATCGAGCGCCGTTTCGGCAAGGCCGCGCCCGATCGCGCGAGCGAGAACGCCGAGGTGCTGTACCTGCTGGCCTCGCGCGTCATCGACGTCAGCCTGTTCGTCGCGGACGCCGGGATCGACAAGGCGGCGATGTCGCTGTGCGGCCTGGCCGATAGCTGCGCCTCCGCCGGCGCCTGGCGCTGGGACGCCGTGGACGTGCACCTCAACGCCATGAAGCTGCTGCGGGCCCACGGCGCCGAGCTGCCGGTCGAGCATCGCGACGCCATGTTGCAGGGCCTGTACCAGGTCAGCCACTACAAGCCGGAAGAGGGCTGAAGCCCTCTCCAGCGGCCGTGTGACAGAACGCCGCTATGTGTCGAAACCGCAACGGAGTTACAAACTCCGCAGGTTGTGACCGCTTTGTGGCCTTGTCGGCCGCATCGGGCTTTGTTAGCAGTCTGATACCGGTGTCAAAAACCATAGTTCGGTTCTGACACCGGTGGCAAAAATGAAGATCAAATAAGGCTGGACGCCGGTCTCGTGGGAAGGACGCGAGGCCGGAAAGAAGGCCGAAGGCGGCGGTGACGTCGCCTCGCACCGACCAAATGGTCGACACGGGAGGAGGTTCTATGTCCAAGAAGTTCACGGGACGCGTGCGCGTCCTGCACTACGGCGTGTCCGTTGGCGCGCTGGCCCTGGCGATGTACGCCGGCGCCGCAGCCGCTCAAACCGCACCAGCCCCAGCCGCCGCAAGCGAAGAAGTCGAAGCCGTCGTCGTTACGGGCTTCCGCGCCTCGCTGGCCAACGCCCTGGACGTGAAGCGTCGTGAAAACGACCTCGTCGACGTCATCAAAGCCCAGGACATCGCCGATTTCCCCGACCTGAACCTGGCGGAATCGCTGCAGCGCGTGCCGGGCGTGTCGATCGACCGTGACGGCGGCGAAGGCCGCACCATCACCGTCCGCGGTCTGAACGCCGACTTCACCGTCGTGCGCCTGAACGGCCTGGAAGCCCTGGCCACCACCGGCGGCAAGGACGGTTCGGGCGGCGCCAACCGCAGCCGTCAGTTCGACTTCTCGATCTTCGCCTCGGAGCTGTTCAACAGCGTCACCGTGCGCAAGTCGACCTCGGCCAGCAACGAAGAAGGCTCGCTGGGCGCGATCGTCGACCTGCAGGCCTCGCGCCCGTTCGACTTCAGCAAGTTCACGATGAGCGCGTCGGGCAAGATCGGCTGGAACGATCTCTCGCGAAAGAGCGACCCGCGCTACACCTTCCTGATCAGCGACCGGTGGGACACCGGGATCGGTGAATTCGGCGCGCTGCTGTCGGTCGCCTACGCCACCCGCGCCCAGCGCGAAGAGGGCTCCTCGACCGGCCGCTGGGAAAACCCGTCGGTCGCCAACAATTCGTCGACGGCCTTCCCGTGCTTCGGCGCGGCCTACAATCCGCAGACCGCAGGCTATACGCCCGGCGGCACGACCTTCTCGAACTCGGCGGCCTGCGCCGACAGCAGCATCGGCTACGGCTATGACCCGGTCACCGGCGCCCGCGTGCCGGTCACCGGCACGACGCCCGCCAAAGCCGGCGCCGCCAACGCCCTCTGGCACCCGCGGATCCCGCGCTACGGCCGCCTGGACTACGACCAGAAGCGTCTGGGGGTGACTGGTTCGCTGCAATGGCGTCCGAACGATCGCTCGACCCTGACCCTCGACGGGATGCTGGCCAAGTTCACCAACAACCGCGACGAGACCTATCTGGAAATCATCTCGTTCAGCCGCAGCGGCGCGGGCTTGCCCCAGACGGACGTCGTGAACTTCACGGCCGACAGCAAGGGCACCCTGATCAAGGGCACGTTCGACGACGTCGACGCCCGGGTCGAATATCGCCACGACGACCTGAAGACCGAGTTCAACCAGCTCGTCCTGACCTACGACACCAAGTTCGGCGAAGCCGGCAATCTGAAGGTGACCTACGGCCAGTCGCGCTCGATCCAGGACAACCCGGTCCAGACGACCTTCTCGTTCGATCGCTACGACAGCGACGGCTACAGCTACGACTATTCGCAGAACGACAAGCTGCCGAACTTCAACTACGGCTTCGATCCGACCAATCCCGCCAACTACCAGTACAGCGCCAGCAACGCCCTGGGCGACGCCTCGCTGCTGCGCCTGCGTCCCAGCAAGGCGGTCAACACCTTCAAGACCATCCGGGCCGACATCGACTACCAGATCCTGGACGGCTTCAAGCTGCGCTACGGCGGCGCCTACAAGGAGTACGGCTTCAGCTCGTGGGAAAAGCGCCTCAACTCGCGCGTCCTGGCGGGCAACACGGCCACCACCTTCACCAACGAAGCCGCCTTCGGCCTGCCCGCGGGCGTGTCGGTCGCCGACGTCTCGCGCGTGATCTCCGGCTTCGGTCGCGGTCTGGACCTGCCGTCGGGCGTGCCGACGTCGTGGCTGGCGCCGGACCTCGAGAAGCTGAAGCAAAAGCTCGGTTACGACTGTGACTGCGTCAACGCCAACGGCGACTTCCGCCTGAGCGTCCTGAACCAGCTGGGCGCGGTGCGCAGCATCAGCGAGAAGGACACGGCCCTCTATCTGCAAGGCGACTTCGACTACGACATCTTCAACATCCCGGTGCGCGGCAATATCGGCGTGCGGTATGTGAAGACCGAGCAGGCCGCCACGGGCCACTACAGCACGGGTAACACCCCGCTGACGGTGACGACCCTGGGCGGGACCTTCTCGCAGCGCACCCCGATCGACGCCGTTCAGTCGACTTCGCGCCAGTACCACAACACGCTGCCGTCCCTGAACGTCTCGGCCCAGCCGTTCGACAACTTCTATGTCCGCTTCGCCGCCGCCAAGACGATGACGCGTCCGCAGCTGCAGAACCTGACGCCGGGCTACACGGCGATCAACCAGCAGGCCCAGACGATCACCCGGGGCAATCCGGACCTGAACCCGATGCTGTCCAACAATCTGGACCTCGGCTTCGAGTGGTATCCGGACAAGGAAACCCTGTTCTCGATCGGGCTCTTCCAGAAGGACATCAAGTCCTACATCCAGACCTCGGCGATCAACATGCCGTGGACCGAGACCGGCCTGCCGGACAACCTGCTGTCGAACGGCAACACCGCCAGCACGGAATTCACGGTCACGACCCAGATCAACAGCCCCGGCGGCAAGCTGAAGGGCTACGAGATCTCGCTGCAGCGTCCGTTCACGTTCCTGCCGGCGCCGTTCGACGGTTTCGGCGGCATCGTGAACTACACGCACGTCAAGAGCGACATCGACTACGTGATCCGCAACCCGGTCTACAACGCGGCCAAGGTCATGACCTCGCCCGCGCTGCTGATCACCCAGCCGCTGCTGAACCTGTCGCCCGAGGCCTACAACGCGACGCTCTATTACGAAAAGGGTCCGTTCAAGGCCCGCGTCTCGGCCTCGTATCGCGACCCGTACCTGATCCAGGTGGCCCCGTCGGCCACCAACAACAACGATGTTCGGATCAAGGAAAAGACCATGAACATCGATACCCAGGTCAGCTACAACATCGGCAACTTCACCATCACCCTGGAAGGCATCAACCTGACCGACCAGGAAGACAGCAAGGTCGACGACTCGACCCGCATGATCTCGGAAGAGTACGTGCACTACGGTCGTCAATTCTATCTGGGCTTCAAGTGGAAGTACTAAGCTTCCACTGGGCCTAACCTGAAACGAGAAGGGCGCTGACCTCGCGGTCAGCGCCCTTTTTGCTAGGCCGAAACGCCGTCGATCCAGGTTCGTCGGACCGACAGATCCTCGTTCAGCAGGCAGAAGTCCGCCGCACAGCCCGGCGCGATCCGGCCGCGCTGGCCTTCCAGGCCCAGGAACGCCGCGGGGGCGGCCGAGGCCATCATCACCGCGTCTTCCAGGCGCACGTCCAGCATCCGGACCGTGTTGCGAACAGCCCCGGCCATGTCGAGATCCGAGCCGGCCAGGGTGCCGTCGTCGCCGACGCAGACGCCGTCCCGGACCACGATCTGGCGGCCCTGCAGGGTGAAGCGCTTGTCGGCCATGCCCACGGTCGGCATGGCGTCGGTCACCAGCATGAAGCGGTCCAACGGCCGGGTGCGCAGGGCCAGCTTCAGGGTGACCGGATCGACGTGGCGGCCATCGACGATCAGGCCGCACCAGGCGGTCAGGCTTTCCAGGGCCGCGCCGACCGCGCCGGGCTCGCGGCTGGTCAGCGGCGACATGGCGTTGAACAGGTGCGTGAAGCCGGTCAGGCCGTGGTCCAGCGCCTGGCGCATCGTGCCGTAGAGGGCGTTGGTGTGGCCGGCGGCCACGTGCACCCCGGCGTCGGCCAGCCGCTGGATCATGTCCGGCGTGGTGCGCTCGGGGGCCAGGGTTACCAGGGTCTTGCCGACCTTCAGCGACGACAGCAGCGCCAGCGCTTCCTCGTCGATGACCCGGAACTTGCCCTCGTCGTGAATGCCCTTGCGCTTGGGATTGAGGAACGGGCCCTCGATATGGACGCCCAGCACGCCGGGCACGCCCTGCTCGATGGCCTGCTCGGTGGCGCGCATTGCCTGGTCGACGACCGAGAGGTCGTCGCTGATCAGGGTCGGCAGGAAGCCCGTCGTGCCATAGGCGCGGTGGGCCGCGCCGATCGCGGCGATGGCTTCGGGCGTAGGCGAGTCGTTGAACAGCACCCCGCCGCCGCCATTGACCTGGGTGTCGATATAGCCGGGGACCAGCAGGCCGCCGTCCAGGTCGGTGCGCGCGGCGTCGGCCGGAACCTCGGACGCGGCGACGACGCCGGTGATCTTGCCGTCTTGGATCAGTACGGCCTTGCCGGTTTCGACACCGGTGGCCGTCAGGACGCGGCCATTGACGAGAGCAGCCAGCATCAGACGGTTTCAGTGACCTTGTTGAGGTGGGGCGGGCTGTCGGGATTATAGCCGCGCGCGACCGACAGGGCGTTGGCCATGCGGTAGAAGCTCTGGATCATCAGGATCGGCTCCAGCACCGGATGGGCCGAGACGGTCGGCAGCACGCCGTCACCGGCTTCGCCCGGCGCGGCGATCAGCACCGTGGCGCCGCGCGCGCGCAGGCCCTTGGCCATGTCGTCGACGCTGGCGCGGCTCTCGTCGTTCTGGGCGAAGACCAGGGCCGGGAAACCGTCCTTCACCAGGGCCATCGGGCCATGCAGCACCTCGGCGGCGCTGAAGGCCTCGGCGTGCAGGCCGCAGGTCTCCTTGAACTTCAGGGCCGCTTCCAGGGCCACGCCGAAACCGACGCCGCGCCCCAGCACATAGAGGTTGCGGGCCAGCTTCAGGCTCTCGACGGCCGGGTTCCAGTCCAGGGTCCAGGCTTCCGCCAGGGCCTTGGGCAGGCTCGACAGGGCCGAGGTGAGCTCGGCGTCCTCGGTCCAGGCGGCGATCAGCTGGGTGATGGCGACCAGGGCGGCGATGTACGACTTGGTGGCCGCCACCGACAGCTCGGGACCGGCGTGCAGCGGGATGACCTCGTCGGCCAGTTCGGCGAGCGGCGAGTCCGTGACGTTGACCAGGGCCACGGCATAGGCGCCGGCGGCCTTGGCGGCTTTCACCGACGCCAGCAGGTCGGGGCTCTTGCCCGACTGCGAGATGGCCAGGACGACGGCGCCTTCCAGATTGGGCGAGGCGTCATAGACCGAGCTGACCGACAGGCCGGCCGACGAGGTCAGGACCCCGGCCTTGGTCTCGATCAGGTAGCGGGCGAAGGTAGCGGCATGGTCGCTGCTGCCGCGGGCGATGGTGACGACCACGCGCGGCGGGTTGGCGCGCAGGCGCTGGGCCAGGGCCTCGATCTTGCGGGCATTGGCGGTCAGCTGGGTCGCGGCGACCGAGGCGGCTTCGCCGGCCTCCAGGAACATGCGCGTCGATTCCGGCGACAACCGCTGTGCGGGGCTCTCAGGACGGGTCATGACAGTCGCCTCCAAGCTCAACTCCTAACTCAGGACAGAGAGTTCAATTCGGCGACGAAATCGTACGCATCGCCGCGATAATAGGATTGTGTGACTTCCACCGCCCGGCCGTCGCGCAGGAAGCCGCGGCGCTCGATCAGCAGGCCGGCGTCCTTGACGGGAACGCCCAGCAGGTCGGCCTGTTCGGCCTGGAACAGCACCGCGCGCAGCCGCTGCAGGGCGCGCACGGGGCGATGGCCGGTGGCCTCGAGGGCTTCGTACAGCGACGTGCCCACGGCTTCGGTCGAGGGCAGGGCGAAGGCGGCGATGGTGGTGTATTCCACGGCCATTGGCGCGCCGTCGGCATAACGGATGCGGGCGAAGCGGAAGACCGACGTGCCGGGCGACAGGCCCAGGGTCAGCGACTCTTCCGGGTTCACCTGGCCTTCGCTGCGGCTGATCCATTCGCTGCGCGGCACGCGACCGCGCGAGATCATGTCCTCGGTGAAGGACGACAGCTTGGAGAAGCTCTTTTCCACGCGCGCGGCGACGAACGTGCCCGCGCCCTGGCGGCGCGTCAGCAGGCCCTCGCTGACCAGGCCGTCCAGCGCCTTGCGGACGGTGATGCGCGAGATGCTGAATTCCTCGGCCAGGTCCCGCTCGGCGGGCAGGGCGTCGTCGGGCGACAGCACCTTCTTCTGGATGGCCTCACGCAGCGCGCGCTGCAGCTGCTTGTAGAGCGGAGCATGGTCGCCGGCGGCGTCGAGCCGGCCGATCCGTTCAGCAAACGTCATTCACAGCCCTCCCTTCACCCCCAAGGCGCCGCCCAAGTCGGATGCGCGATCGGCGCGCATCCAGCAGCGCCTCACGCCTGCTTCGATAGCATATGACCATTTTCATACCAATAAGAACGTGGTCTGCAATTGGTTTCTTTTTGGCCTTGTCAGATGCAAAAAATCCGTCACAGTCAGCGTCCGAGGCTTGAGAAGTACCAGGTTCCACGGGGTTTCCGGGGTTGATTGGTATCGAATTGGTCTTTGGGGTTTGGCTTGCGGTCCGAGCAGCCGAGCAAATGGGGAGAATTGAACGATGAAGTATTTCCACAAGGCCGTCCTGGCCGCCTCCGCTAGCGCCATGGCGGTCCTCGCCGCCGCGCCGGCCCTGGCCCAGGACAACAACGTCGAGGAAGTGGTCGTCACCGGCATCCGCGCCTCGCTTCTGCAATCCATCGAGTCCAAGCGCCGCGCCGACGCCATTGTCGACGTCGTCACCGCCGAAGATGTCGGCAAGTTCCCGAGCACCAACGTCGCCGAAGCCCTGACCATCGTCCCGGGCGTCACCGTCGACCGCGCCTTTGGCCAAGGTGAAAAGGTCAGCATCCTGGGCACCGACCCGGCGCTGAACCGCACTCTGCTGAACGGCCAGACCGTCGCGTCCGCCGACTGGTTCATTCTCGACTCGCCGGGCCGCACCTTCAACTACGCCCTGCTGGCCCCGCAGATCGTCGGCAAGGTCGAGGTGTTCAAGTCGCCCGAGCCGCGCATCGACGAAGGCAGCATCGGCGGTACGGTCATCGTCAACACCCGCAAGCCGCTGGACCTGAAGTCGGGTCTGATCGCCGGCGCGGTGAGCTATCTGTACAACGACCGCTCCAAGAAGGGCGACGCCCAGGGCTCGCTGCTGGTCAGCTGGAAGAACGAAGCCCAGACCTTCGGCGCCAGCTTCTCGGTGCAGCGCGCCGAAGACCAGCTGCGTCGTGACGGCGTCGAAAGCTACGGCACCATCGCCGCAAACCAGTGGGCCGGCGGCAACCCGGACAACCCGGTGGACTCGCGGACCCGCGGCTGCACCGGTTCGTGCGCCACGACCCTGACGTCCAACCTGAACGCCCGCAGCCCGAACGCCTTCGGCGCCTCGTACTTCGAGCAAGGCCGCAAGCGCACCACCTACACCACGGCCCTGCAGTGGAAGCCGACCGACGCCCTGTCGTTCGAGTTCAACTGGCTGAAGATCGACGCCACCTACGACAACACCAACCAGTCGATGTACGCCTTCCAGGGCAACACCTGGAACAGCCTGGGCGCCCTGACCGACCTGACCGTCAAGGACGGCGTCGTGACCAAGGCCTCGTTCAAGAACGCCCTCAGCGTCCTGGACGTGCAGTACCGCGAAGCCGGCCTGACCTCCGACACCTACCACCTGAAGGGCGGGTACAAGGGCGACAGCTGGGACCTGAACGGCGAGATCGGCAAGTCCACCGCCGACGGCGGCACCAAGCGTCAGGTCTTCCTCGAGTTCCTGAACTGGGCCGACTACACCGTCGACCTGTCGGGCGCGCCGAAGACCCCGGGCAACCTGTCCTACACGACCAACGTGCTGGGCAACCCGGCCGCCTTCGCGACCGATCCGGGCTGGAGCGGCAACCTCGTTTCCAAGCCGACGACCGACGAAGAGAAGTACGCCCAGATCGACCTGGGCAAGGACTTCGACGGCGTGATCCAGCGCGTCCAGGTCGGCTACAAGCGTCGTGAGCACGAGACCGGCCAGCAATATGCCGGCATCGCCATCACCGGCGTCGCCGCCCCGGCTTCGCTGTTCGCCGCCAGCCAGGTCCCGGGCAACTACCTGAAGGGCTTCGACGGCGTTAACAGCCAGATGCAGGATCGCTTCCGGATCAGCGGCCAGTCGATGGTCGACTACGTCCAGAGCGGCAAGTGGCTGGCGGCCGGCGCTTCGATGCCCAAGCCCTCGATCTTCGCCGCCGCCGAGTTCACGGCTGGCAACTGGAACATCGAAGAAAACATCGACGCCGCCTATGCCCAGGCCAATTTCAAGGCCGACAACATTCGCGGTAACTTCGGCGTCCGCTACGTGAAGACCTCGGTCAACAGCGCCGGCTACGTCTGCAAGCCCGGCGCGGCCTGCAACGCCGCCGCCGACTGGACCTGGCAGACGACCAAGAAGAGCTACGACAACGTCCTGCCCAGCGTGAACATCATCGTCGACGCGCGTGAGGACCTGGTGTTCCGCTTCGCGGCCGCCCAGGTGATCGCCCGCCCGAACTATGCCGACATGACCAACTACTTCTGGCTGTCGGACGGCATCCTGACCGGCGGCGGCGGCAACCCGAACCTGGATCCCTACAAGTCGAGCAACTTCAACGCCTCGGCCGAGTGGTACTTCCAGCCGCAAGCCATCCTGTCGGCCGAAGTCTTCTACAAGGATATCAACAACTACATCCTGACGCAGACCCAGCCGGAATCGTACTTCAACCAGTCGCAGAACCGGGTCACGACCTATCAGATCAGCCGTCCGTTCAATGCGGGTTCGGCCGAGGTGAAGGGTCTGGCGGTCGCCTACCAGCAGAACTTCGCCCACGGCTTCGGCCTGCTGGCCAACTACACCTATGCTGACGCTTCCGGTAAGGCCGGCGCGCCGCTGCCGTACAGCTCGAAGAACCAGATCAACATCAGCCCCTTCTATGAAATGGGTCCGTTCTCGGCCCGGGCGACGTTCAACTGGCGCTCGAAGTACTTCACCGGCGTGGACCGCGGCGACAACATGTTCGTCCGCGCCCAGAAGAGCCTGGACGCCACGGTCGGTTACGCCGTGAACCAGAACATCACGCTGTCGGTCTCGGGCCAGAACCTGCTGGACACCGAGTACTACGCCTATGCCAACACCACGGCCCTCGCGCGCGGCGTCTACCGCACGGGCCGCAAGCTGCAGGCCACGCTGAACGTCAGCTTCTGATGTTCGGCGGCGGAGGTTCCGGCTCGTCCGGAGCCTCCGACCGCAGCGCAATTGCTTCGCGCGGGGAGCTTGGTCAGGATCAGCCCATGACCGACCCGGCTCCCCACGCGATCGATCCCCTCCTGACTGCAAGCATGGAGCTGGGGCGGGACGGCCGAGGCTCTTGATCCGCGAAAGCGGATCAAGAGCCTCTTTTCCAAGGAGACGGAGCGTGGCGTTTGCCACGCTCTGGGCTGTCCCGCCCGCTTTTTGCCGGCTGTCGACTGACCTTAGTTTTGAGGCCGCGTGACATGACTTCGCTCCGCACTGTCGCCGTTTCGGCGATCGCCTTGGCCGCAGCCTTTTGCGCCACCGCCGCTAGCGCCGAGTCCGCAGGCCTCACCCTGACCCCCGCGCCAGCCAAGGCCGTCCGCGCCGAGGGGACCTTCAAGCTTTCCGCCACGACCCGGATCTCCGTCGCCAAGGGCGATGTCGAGGCCAAAGGCGTGGCCAACCAGCTGGCCGACCTGATCCAGCGCTCGCGCGGTTTCCGTCCCGTGGTGGTCGAAGGACCCGCTGCCGGCGCCATCGTCCTGACCCGCGAAGGACCGGCCGGCGAGGCCTACAAGCTCGACATCGCCCCGAGCGGCGTGACTATCGCCGCCGCCAAGCGCGCGGGCCTGTTCTACGGCGCCATGTCGTTGTGGCAGCTGGCGACGCCAGACGCGGCCAAGGGCCCGGTCGCCATCCCCGCCGCGTCGATCGAGGACGCCCCACGCTTCGCCTGGCGCGGCCTGATGATCGACAGCGCCCGTCACTTCCAGTCGCTGGACACGCTGAAGGCGGTCATCGACACCATGGCGGCGCACAAGATGAACACCTTCCACTGGCACCTGGTCGACGACCAGGGCTGGCGGCTGGAGATCAAGAAGTACCCGAAGCTGACGCAGGTCGCCGGCTGGCGCCACGACCCCGGCGCGGCCGTGAAAGATCCCAAGTACGGCGGCTTCTACACCCAGGACCAGGCCCGCGAGTTGGTCGCCTACGCCGCCGCCCGCAACATCACCGTGGTGCCCGAGATCGAGACCCCGGGCCACGCCCTGGCGCCGATCGTGGCCTATCCGGAGTTGGGCACGGCCGCGCCGGACGCCAGCCACATGGGCGACTGGGGTGTGTTCCCTTGGCTGTACAACACCGACGACGCCACCTTCGCCTTCCTGGACGACGTGCTGACCGAGGTGATGGACATCTTCCCGTCGCCCTTCATTCACGTGGGCGGCGACGAGGCCACCAAGGAGCAGTGGCAGGCCAGCCCCAAGATCCAGGCCAAGATCAAGGAACTGGGTCTCAAGGACGAGCACGAGCTGCAGAGCTGGTTCATCCAGCGGGTCGGCAAGAGCCTGGACAAGCGCGGTCGCCGCCTGATCGGCTGGGACGAGATCCTCGAAGGGGGCCTGGCCCCCAACGCCACGGTCATGTCCTGGCGCGGCATCGACGGCGCCATCGCGGCCGCCAAGGCCGGCCACGACACCGTGCTGTCGCCGCATCCGACCCTCTATCTCGATCACCGCCAGAGCGGCTCGTGGGAAGAGCCGACCGGGCGGGGCAAGATCATCACCCTGAAGGACGTTTACGCCTTCGACCCGGCTCCGGCCCAGCTGACGCCGGACGAGCGCAAGCACATCTTGGGCGTCCAGGCCAATGTCTGGACCGAGCACATGCAGACCGACGTCCGCATGCAGCAGATGGCCTTCCCGCGCGCCATCGCCCTGGCCGAGCGCGGCTGGACGCATGAGGCGGAAATCAACTGGGACGACTTCGCCCGCCGCCTGCCCGCCGAGATGGCGCGGCTGAAGGTGCTGGGCGTCACCGCCAACACCATCCCGTTCGAGCCCAGCCCCAAGCTGTCGGCCGGCGAGGGCGGCAAGACCAAGCTCGACATCTCCGCGCCGCTGGGCGTGGGCGAGGTGCGCTACACCACCGATGGCAAGACCCCGACCACGGCCTCGACAGCCTATGCCGGCGCCCTGGAACTGGCGGCGGGCACGACGGTCAAGGCCCGCACCTTCGTGGACGGCCAGGCCCTCGGCCGCGAGCGTGTCTACAAGGTCGACCCGGCCAGCTTGCAGACCCGCGTCAGCGGCCAGCTGAAGCGCTGCACCAGCCAGGTGCCGCTGCTGATGATCGACGACGCGCCGGCCGCCTTCGACAAGCGGGCGATGTTCGATGTCGACATCTTCAACCCGTGCTGGATCTGGGAAGGCGCGGAGCTGCCCAAGGGCGCGCTGCTGACCGCCCGCATCGGCCAGATCCCGTTCAACTTCCAGGTCGGCAAGGACCGCGCGAAGATCCCGCTGCACGCGCCCGCCACGCCGGGCGGCGAGCTGGAAGTGCGCCTGGGCTGCACGGGCGAGCGCATCGCCGCCATCCCGCTGGGCGACTCCGCGAAAAATCCGGCCCTGTCGACGGTCAGCGGCCGCTTGCCGGCGCAGGCCGGTAAGGTCGATCTTTGCCTCAGCTTCACGAGCAAGACGCTCGATCCGTTCTGGGTCCTCGAGCGCGTGACCGTGAAGCCCGCGAACTGAGAGTAGCTACCGTGTCCAATCTGGTTCTTTCCGCCCCGATGAAGGGCTGGCTCGCGGCGTTGGACGAGACGCCGGACGCGGTGTTCGCCGAGCGGATGCTGGGCGACGGCCTGGCGATCGACCCGCTGGACTCGACCCTGCACGCGCCGTGCGACGCGGTGGTCACCACCGTGCACCGCGCCCGCCACGCCGTGACCCTGCGGGCCGCCAACGGCGTCGAGATCCTGATGCATGTGGGCCTGGAGACCGTGGCCCTGAACGGCGAGGGCTTCACCGTCTTCGTCAAGGAAGGCCAGAGCGTGAAGGCCGGCGATAAGCTGCTGGGCTTTGACCTGGACCTGCTGGCCCAGCGCGCTCGCAGCCTGATCACCCCGGTGGTGATCACCAATCTGGACGCCTTCGAGATCGTGCGCCGCGACCAGGATCGGGCGATCTCGGTCGGCGACTTCCTGATGGAGCTGTCGCCGGTGGGCGGCGCCGTGGCCGCGAGCCAGGTGGCCGCAGGCGAGGTTGCCCGTGACGTGGTCGTGCCGCTGATGCACGGCATCCACGCCCGTCCGGCCGCGCGGATCGCCGAGACCGCCCGCAAGTTCGTGGCCGAGGTCGCGCTGGTGGCCGTCAACCGCCGGGCCAGCGCCAAGAGCCCCGTGGGCGTGATGTCCCTGGCCATCCGCCATGGCGATGCGATCCAGGTGGTGGCGTCCGGCATGGACGCCGAGGCGGCTATCGAGGCGATCGCCGAACTGATCGAAGGCGGCATGGGGGAGGGCGCTCCGGTCGCCGCCAAGAGCGCCGCGCCGGCCGTCGTGACGCCCGAACCGACCGGTCCCGCCGAACTGCCGCGCGACGGCGTGCTGAAGGGCGTACTGGCCGCGCCGGGCCTGGCGATCGGCAAGGCCGTGCGCCTGGCCTCGTCGGACATCGTCGTGCGTGAAGCCGGCGAGGGCGTCGCTCACGAAGAGGCCGCGCTCGCCGCCGCCCTCGACAAGGTCCGCGCCAAGATCGAGGCCAACGCCGCCAAGGGCGACAAGGCCCGCAAGGCGATCCTGGGCGCTCACCTGGCCTTCCTGGAGGATCCGGAACTCGCCGCCGGCGCCCGCCGCCTGATCGGCGAGGGCAAGAGCGCGGGCTACGCCTGGCGCACGGCCGTCGGCGGCTATGTCGACGCCCTGCGCGGTCTGGGCGATCGCCGCCTGGCCGAGCGCGTCGACGACCTGGTCGACCTGGAGCGCCAGGTGCTGAAGGCCCTGGCTGGCGAGGAAGACGACGCCACGGTGCTGCCGCCGGGCTCGATCCTGCTGGCCGACGAACTGCTGCCTTCGCAGCTGATGGGCGTGGATCCCAGCGCCGTGGCCGGTTTCGCCACCGCGCGGGGCGGCCCGACCTCGCACGTGGCCATCCTGGCCGCCGCCATGGGCATCCCGGCGCTCGTCGCCCTGGGTGGCGCGCTGCTCAGCGTCAAGGACGGCGCGGCCCTGATCCTGGACGCCGACAGCGGCACGCTGCGTGTGGCGCCGGACGCTCCCGCGCTGGAAGCGGCCCAGACCGCCCTGGCCCAGCGCCAGGAACGCCGCGCCGCCGCCAAGGCCGCCGCCCACGATCCGTGCGTGACCAAGGACGGCGTCCGCATCGAGGTCTTCGCCAATACCGGCTCGGTCAATGACGCCCTGGCCGCCGTGGCCAATGGCGCCGAGGGCTCGGGCCTGCTGCGCACCGAGTTCCTGTTCCTGGACCGCGAGACCCCGCCGGACGAGGACGAGCAGGCCCGCCAGTACCAGGCCATCGCCTCGGCCCTGGACGGCAAGCCGCTGATCATCCGCACGCTGGACGTCGGCGGCGACAAGGCCGCGCCGTACCTGCCGATCCCGGCTGAGGAGAACCCGGCCCTGGGCCTGCGCGGCGTGCGCGTGTCGCTGTGGCGGCCGCACCTGCTCAAGACCCAGCTGCGCGCCATCCTGCGGGTGAAGCCGCTGGGCCAGTGCAAGATCATGGTCCCGATGATCGCCAGCCTGGACGAGCTGCGCGCCGTCCGCGCCGTGCTGGACGAGGCCAAGCGCGAGATGGGCGTGGTCGAGCGCATCGAACTGGGCGTGATGATCGAGACGCCCGCCGCCGCCGTCACCGCCGACCTGATCGCCGCCGAAGCCGACTTCCTGTCGATCGGCACCAACGACCTGACCCAATATGTGCTGGCCATGGACCGGGGCAATCCCGAGCTGGCCGCCCGCATCGACGCCCTGCACCCCGCCGTGCTGCGGATGATCGACCAGACCTGTCAGGGCGCGGCCAAGCACCATCGCTGGGTCGGCGTCTGCGGCGGCCTGGCCTCCGACGTCGCCGCCACCGCCATCCTGCTGGGCCTGGGTGTCACCGAACTCTCCACCACGGCGTCGATCGCGCCCGAGGTGAAGGCCAAGGTGCGCGCCCTGTCCCTGGACGCCTGTCGCGCGCTTGCGACTCAGGCGCTCAATCAGACTTCTCCCGAGGCCGTCCGCGCCTTGGTCAAAAGCTTCGGAGCCTGATCCCCCATGAAGTCTCCGATGAAGTCTCCGCTCGAGATCCTCCAGCCCCTGGGCCGGGCCCTGATGCTGCCGATCGCGGTGCTGCCGGTGGCCGGCCTGCTGCTGCGCCTGGGCCAGCCCGACCTGCTGAACATCGGCTTCATGGCCGCGGCCGGCGACGCCATCTTCTCGAACCTCGGCCTGCTGTTCGCCATCGGCGTCGCCGTGGGCCTGGCCAAGGAAAACAACGGCGCGGCCGGTCTTGCAGGGGTGGTCTGCTTCCTGATCGCCACCGAAGGCGCCAAGACCCTGCTGCACGTCCCGGCGGACGTGACGGCGGGCCTGGTCACGGCTCACGCCGACCTGGCGGGCGCGGCCTACAAGGCGAAAGCCCTGGCCAAGCTGAGCGCGCCGATCGGCATCATTTCCGGCGTGATCGGCGGGCTGTTCTACAACCGCTTCTCGACCTTCAAGCTGCCGGAATATCTGGCCTTCTTCAGCGGTCGCCGTTTCGTGCCGATGATCGCCGGCCTGGCGGGCCTGATCATGGCTCTGCTTATCGGCGTCGGCTACGACGGCATCAATGGCGCGGTCGATACCGCCAGCCGGGCCATCGTCGGCTCGGGCGAGCTCGGTTTGCTGGTCTTCGGCTTCCTGAACCGGATCCTGATCGTCACCGGCCTGCACCATGTGCTGAACAACATCGCCTGGTTCGTGGTCGGCGACTATCACGGCGCGACCGGCGACCTGCGCCGCTTCTTCGCCGACGACCCCAGCGCCGGGGCGTTCATGAGCGGCTTCTTCCCGGTCATGATGTTCGGCCTGCCGGCCGCCTGCCTGGCCATGTACCACACCGCCAAGCCGGAGAAGAAAAAGGCCGTCGGCGGCATGCTGTTCTCGCTGGCCCTGACCTCGTTCCTGACCGGCGTGACCGAGCCGATCGAGTTCAGCTTCATGTTCCTGGCCCCGGCCCTCTACGCCGTGCACGCGGTGCTGACGGGCGTGGCCATGGCGGTGATGAACGTCCTGAACATCAAGCTGGGCTTCACCTTCTCGGCGGGCCTGTTCGACTATGTGCTGAACTTCGGCAAGGCCACCAACCCGGTTCTGCTGATCCCGGTCGGCCTGGCCTATGGCGCGCTCTACTACGGAGTGTTCCGCTTCGTCATTCAGCGCTTCAACCTCAAGACTCCGGGCCGCGAAGACGAAGAGACCGTCGCCGTCGAGATCGTCTCCACGGGCAGCGGACGCGGCGCGGACTTCGTCCAGGCCCTGGGCGGCGCGGGCAACCTGACCAGTGTCGACGCCTGCACCACGCGTCTTCGTCTGATCGTCGCCGACCAGGGCGCGGTCAATGAGCCGGCGCTGAAGGCGTTGGGCGCGCGCGGTGTCGTGCGCCCCTCCGACAAGGCGCTGCAAGTCGTGCTCGGCCCGATCGCCGACACCGTCGCCGGCGAGATCCGCGAGGCCATGGGGGCTCCGGCTCCCGTGAAGCCTGTCACGACCGCCAAGGCCGCGCCGTCGGTGCTGCCCACCGTCGAGGACGACCAGAAGGCCCAGGTACTCGCCGCCGCCCTCGGCGGCGCGGCGAACCTCAAGGTCGTCGGTACGTGCTCCAGTCGCCTGCGGGTGGTGGTCAGCGACCCCGCCGCCATCGACGAGACCGCCCTCAACGCCGCCGGCGTCCGTGGCGTCGTCCGCGTCGGCGAGCGCGCGGTGCATGTGGTGCTGGGGCCCTCCGCCGAACGCGTCGGCGAAGCGATGCGCTGCCTGCTCTAGCCGGCCAGCAGATCCCGGATCTTGGCGTTCAACTGCTCGGGCGCGAACGGCTTCATCAGGTAGCCGTTGGCCCCGGCCTGCATGGCCATGACGATGCGGTCCAGGCGGCCTTCGCCGGTCAACATCAGGATCGGGATGTCGGCGCATGCGGCGATCGACCGCAGGGTTCGGACGAGCTCGATGCCGTCGGTGGTGGGCAGGCGGACGTCGAGCACGAACAGGGCTGGCGGGGCGCTCTGGACCTTGCCCAGCATGCGTTCCCCGGTCTCGAACAGCTCGACGGAATAGCCTTGCGGGGCCAGCGCGGTCTGGAGAAACGCCAGGATCAACGGGTCGTCATCGACGACGAAGATCGTAGGCGCGACGGCGACTGACGGCATGGGTCATCCTGTCCTGGGCGCTCGAACGCAGCGCGACTCCAGCCTTGCCGCGCCCCGCGACGGGATCAAGGGGCCGCAGGTTGCATCGTGACTAACCCGCCCTTCATGCTTTTGCGCGACGGATAAGGCTTGAGCCCACGTTTGGGCGGGACAGAAAGTCCGTGATGGCCGTTGAAAACGACGAGATCGAGGTCGCGACCCTGCGCGCGCGCCTCGACCGCATGACCCGCCTGGCCACGGCCCAGACGGCCCTGGCCGAAGCCGGTCTCGACCTCGACGCCTTCATGCAGGCCATCGTCGAGCATCTGGCCGAACTGACGGGCGCCAAGGGTGCGATCGTCGAGCTGGTCGACGGCGGCGACCTCGTCTACCGCGCCGCCACCGACAAGAGCCTGATCGGCATGCGCCTGAAGCAGGACGGCAGCTTCTCCGGCCTGTGCGTGGCCGCCGCCGAGGTGCTGATCTGTGCCGACGCCCTGACCGACGGCCGCGTCGACCGCGAAGCCTGCGTGCGGGTCGGCGTCGGCTCGATGGTCTGCGCCCCGCTGATGCACGCCGCCGAAGCGCTGGGCGTGCTGAAGGTGTTCTCCGAGCACAAGAGCGCCTTCGACGACGACGATATCGAGATCCTGCGCGTGCTGGCCTCGCTGCTGGGCGCGGCCATGTCGCGCCAGCTGGCCTTCGAGCAGAACCAGCGCCTGCTGGCCGAGAAGACCGCGCAAGAAGAGCTATTCGAGACCGCCTTCCACCATGCCCCGATCGGCATGGCCTTGGTCGGGCTGGACGGCCGCTTCCTGAAGCTGAACACCCACTATTGCGACATCATCGGCTACGATGTCGCCCGGGCCCTGGCGCTGGACTTCCAGGCCATCACCCACCCCGACGACCTGAATGCCGACCTGGCGCTGCTGAACCAGCTGCTGGCCGACCAGATCCCCGGCTACCAGATGGAGAAACGCTACATCCGCCAGGACGGGGCGATCATCCCCGTGCGGCTGTCGGTGTCGCTGGTGCGCGAGAATGACGGCGCGCCCAAGCACTTCATCGCCCAGATCCAGGACCTGACCGAGGCGCGGGCCATCGAGAACCGCTACCGGCTGATGGCCCAGAACGCGACCGACATCATCGTCACCAGCGACATGCAGGGCCTGGCGACCTTCGTCTCGCCGGCCTGCGAGGCGGTGACCGGCTACGCGCCCGAGGACATCGTCGGCCGCTCTTCCCTGCAGATCACCCATCCCGACGACCAGGTCCTGGTCAGCAACGCCTTCGGCCGCTTGATCGCCGGCCAGCCGATCGACCGGGTGCGCTGGCGCGTGCTCCACAAGCTGACGGGCGAGTGGATCTGGCTGGAGAGCAACCCGGTCCTGATCCGCGATGACACCACGCGCCGGCCGACCGGTTATCTGGACGTGCTGCGCGACGTCACCGCCCAGAAGGCCCAGGAAGACGCCCTGGCTCAGGCGCGCCTGAACGCCGAGACGGCCATGCGCTCCAAGGCCGACTTCCTGGCCAACATGTCCCACGAGCTGCGCACGCCGCTCAACAGTATCATCGGCTTCACGCGCCTGCTGACCGAAAGCCGCGACCTGTCTGCCGAGGACCAGCGGCGGGTCGCGCTGGCCCACGGCGCCGGCCAGGCCCTGCACGCGGTGATCGACAACGTGCTGGACTTCTCCAAGCTGGAAGCCGCCGCCCTGGAGCTGCACAAGGCTCCGTTCGACCCGGCCGAGCTGCTGCGCCAGACCGTGGCCATGCTGGAGCCGCAGGCGGCCGCCAAGGACCTGCGTCTGAAGACCATGATCGACACCGACACGCCGGCCTGCGTGATCGGCGACGCCGGCCGCGTGCGCCAGGTGCTGTTGAACCTGCTGTCCAACGCCGTGAAGTTCACGTCCAAGGGCGGGGTCACCGCGACCCTCACCTGCCTGGGCGGGGATGCGGCCGCACCGCGCCTGCGGGTCGAGATCGTCGACACCGGCTCGGGTATCGACACCGCCAAGCAGGACGGCGTCTTCAATCGTTTCGTCCAGGCCGGCTCGTCGGTCTCGGCCCACTACGGCGGCACCGGCCTGGGCCTGGCCATCTCGCGCCAGCTGGTCCAGCTGATGGGCGGCGAGATCGGCCTGCGTAGCGCGGCGGGTCATGGCTCGACCTTCTGGTTCGAGCTGGCCCTGCCGGCCGGCGACGTCCAGACCGGGACTAAGGCCGCCTCGGCCCCCGAACCGCTGCGCCTGCCCGGCCGCCGCATCCTGGTGGTCGACGACGTCGAGCTGAACCGCGAGCTGATGCTGGCCCTGCTCAGCAAGTACGGCTGCGAGGTCGGGCTGGCCGAGGACGGCGCCCAGGCCATCGAGGCCCTGCGCGCGCTGCCGTTCGAGCTGGTGCTGATGGACTGCCAGATGCCGGTCATGGATGGCTTCGCGGCCACCCAGGCGATCCGCGCTTCGGGCGAGAGGTTCGCCGACATCCCGATCGTGGCCCTGACCGCCAGCGCCCAGCCCGAGCACCTGGCCCGCTGCGAGGCGGCCGGTATGAACGATCACCTGACCAAGCCGCTGAACCTGGCGGCGCTGGAGCGGGTGCTGGATATGGTTTTCAGGGCGTCTCCGCAGCCCGTCCTGGCAAAACCGGAAACCGACGCCGGCGAGGAAGCCCGCCGCTATCTCGTCGAGTCGATGGGCGCGGCTTCCGTGCGCTCGCTGCTGGCCATCCTGGTGGCGCAGCTGGAGAACCGCTTCGCCCAGCGCGATGCTCAGACCGTACGCGAGGACGCCCACGCCCTGGCCGGCTCGTCGGGCATGATGGGCTTTCTGGACCTGTCCCAGACCTGCCGTGAGCTGGAGGCGCTGATCGAGGCCGGTCGCGACCATGCCGCCGCTCTGGATTTGACACTGGGCCTCGTCTCGCGAACGATCGGCGTCGCCCGACGTTGGGAAGCCGAGCTCGCCGTCGCCGACGCCGCGCCTCGGCGCCAGATGATGCACTAAGGGAGTTTCGCCGTGCCCGCGTCCGCCGCTGTCCTGGTGATCGATGACGACGCCGTGGTGCGCCAGTTCGTCGAGCTGGTGCTGGCCCAGGCCGGCTACAGCGTCTCGTCCGTGGCGACCGCCGAGCTGGGCATCAAGGCCCTGCAGACCGCCCGCTGGGATCTGGTTTTGCTGGACATCAACATGCCCGACATGACGGGGCTGGAGGTGCTGCGCCTGCTGCGCAAGTACCAGAAGGTCAAGGCGGCGGTGATGATGATGACCGCGCGCGGCGACGTGGCCACGGTGCGCGAGGCGATGAGCCAGGGCGCCGACGGCTATCTGGTCAAGCCGTTCGGCCCGCAGGACCTGCTCAAGCGGGTCGAGGCCATGCTGAACCCCGAGAAGTTCCGCAGCCCGCCCAAGGGCGACGACAGCCAGATCGTCCAGCTGGACTGATCACCAGCTGAGGTAAAGCGCCTCGGACACCTTTTCGATCGGCCCGTTCAGCACCTTGGCGACAGCGGAATTGCCGCTGACCAGCGACAGCTTGCGCCGATAGAGCTCCGTCGGCACGGCCGCGCGATAGACCGTCTCGCCGCGCTGGCCGTCGAACGACAGGGCCCACGTCACGCCGCGCCGGTTCAGGTCCTCCAGCGCCGCGAACAGGGCCGCCTCGTCGATGCCGCCGATATAACGCTGGTGGTTCCCGGCATAGGGCGGGTCCAGATAGACGAAGTCGCCGGCGCGCGCTTGCGCCAGCGCCTCGCGATAATCCCGCACCACGAAGTCCACGCCCTGGATCCGCGTCGACCAGGTCCGCACGGCCTTCTCGAACCGCACCGGCAGCATGCCCTTGCGCGACAGGTGGAACGAGTTGTTGAACTCGCCGGCCTGGCTGAAGCGGACGATGCCGTTGACGCAGGTGCGCATCAGGAAGTTCAGGTCGGTCGGCCGCTGCTCGGCGTTGAACCGGGTCCGCACCGCGTAGAAGTAGCCGGGCAGGTCGTCCTGCAGCCGCCGCCACTGGTCGGCATAGTCGGCGATCAGGGCCTCCGGCGCGTCGCGCACCATCGTCCAGAAGCCGATCAGCGGGGCGTAGAGATCGCTGGCCGCCGCGCCTTCGCGGGCCAGGTGATAGAGCACCGCCCCGCCGCCCACGAACGGCTCGAAATAGCGCTCATGCGGCGGAACCAGCCGAGCGATCTCGCCAGCCTGGCTGCGCTTGCTGCCGGTCCATTTCAGGATCGACGGGACAGCGGCCAACGTCATGCGCGGTCCCGTGTGTGGGGCCGGTCGGCGATGTTCAAAGGTAAAGGGTGGTGGCGGAGAGGGTGGGATTCGAACCCACGGTGCCCTTCCAGGCACGCCGCATTTCGAGTGCGGTACATTCGACCACTCTGCCACCTCTCCAGGCCGCCGGTCCAGGAGGCTTTTGAGCCTCCCGAGGTCGAGGGCGCGATGTCTAACGGCGTCGCCGCCGGGACGCAAGCCCTTCCGTCGTGCTTTTTTCCGATCAGCCTTTTGGTCGCAGAATCATCTGGGTGCAGCGGAAAAGGGCGATGGTCTTGCCGGTGGTTTCGTTGGTCACCACGGCGTCCCAGACCTGGGTGTTGCGACCGCCGTGGACCAGCTTGGCCTCGACGGCCACGCCGCCTTCGCGGGCGGTCCCTAAGAAGTTCGACTTCAGCTCGATGGTGGTGAAGCTGGTCCCGCCCTCGGGCAGGGAGACCACGCAGCCATAGCCGCAGGCCGAGTCGGCCAGGGCGATGACGCTGGCGGCGTGCAGGAAGCCGTTGGGGGCCATGTGTCGCGGGCCGACGTCGAAGCGGCCTTTGACCAGGCCGTGTGTGGCTTCCAGCCACTGCAGGCCCAGGAGGTCGGGCAGGGAGCCGGCCTGGCCGGCGGTCAGGGCTTCGCTGAAATCCTCGGCCACGCGTCATCTCCACTAAGTTCGCATGCGAAACTTATGCGGCGAGCGCGGCGGCGCCTAGTCCGTTTCTAAAGAAAACGAGATTTAGAGTTTGGTGATGTCGACGACGGGGAAGCGGGGACCGCTCTCGGGCTCGGACGGCAGCTTGCCCGAGCGGATCGCTACCCGCAGGGCGGCCGAGGCCAGCACCGGGTCGGGCAGGAAGGCGTCGGCCGCGGTGCGCAGAGCGATGAAGTCCAGCCGGTCGATCGTCTCGTTCAGCTGGATGTTGGCGGTCTTTTCCTCGGCGATGGTCGACTCGCAGGTCTCGCCGGCGCAGACGCCCGGCAGCACGCGGGTCTGGGGCGGCAGCTTGAGGAACTTGCGGGCGTCGTCCCAGACCTTGCCGGGGTCGGCGCCGGGGATGTCGCAGCGGCCCGCGCCTTCGCCGGGGGCGAGCATCACGTCGCCGGTGAACAGCACGTCGCCCATGCGATAGGCGACGGCGCCGGGCAGGCGGCCGGTGAGCAGGATCGGGGTGAACTCGACGCCGCCCATCGGGAAGCTGTCGCCGTCCTGGGCCAGCTTGTCGAAGTCCCAGCCTTCGACATCGACCATGGGTTCGTTGAACTTGGGGGCCAGGCGCTTGAGGCTCTCGACGACGTTGGCGCCGATGCAGACCGAGGCGCCGGTCTCATATTTCAGGTGGCCGGCGGCCGAGACGTGATTGGCGTGCAGGCCGGTCTCGAGGATCCAGGTCGGCCCTAAGTCCTTGGCGCGGATGTCGGCGATGATGCCGTCCACGAAGCTGGTGTCGACGGCTTCCGTCGTCGGATCGAAATCCAGCACGGGGTCGACGATGGCGCAGAGGAAGGTGGCCGGATCGACGATCAGATAGGTCACCGTCCCGGTCGCGGGATGGCGGTATGCGGTGATTTCCGGCTGCATCAAAAAGCCTCGGACGCCCAAGGCCGGCAACATGGCCGCCAAGCTGTTAAACATCCGCGAACAGCGGCGTAGCTTTTGATGAATTTGCGCCTGATCTGAGGCTTGATCAACGGGTCCCGGCGGCCGAGCACGGATGGGCGCCTTCGCGCATGCCTTCGACCCAAAGGGGCTCGACATAGCGGCCGCCGTCGCGGAATCCAGGGGCGCAGCCGTCCGGGGCGTCGCCAGACCGGCCGGCGTTGCCCGTCATCACCGACAGGGCGACCGACTGCTGCGAGCCGCCACGCACGCGGCCATAGCCCGGGCCGTACCCATATCCGGTACCAAAGCCGCCGCCATAATAACCGCCGCCGTAGCCACCGCCGCCGTAGTACGGATCGGCATAGTAGCCGCCGCCGTGCTTGCCGAAGTCGGTCTTGGAGACGGCGATGCCGACCGTGGTGTTCTCGCCGACCGGGAACAGGCCCGAGGCGTAGACGCTGCGATAGCCGCCGGTGCCGACCGACACGCCCATCGAGCCGTGGACCTTGCGCTTGCCGTCCGCGTCGCGGTCATCCGAGAAGCCGGCGGGCAGGATGCCGCGGTGCTCGTCGTCCATCGGGGGCGAGTGATAGATGAAGTTGTCGATCTGCTGCTGGGTGGTCAGCGGGGCCGGCGTGGCGGTCGCGACCGGAGCCGGCGGGGCCTGGGCGGCCAGGGCTTCGGCGCTGGGCTTGGCCTGGGCGGTGGCGATGACTTCGTCGTCCGGCGTGGCCGCCAACGCGGGACCAGCGAGGGCGGCGCCAAGAGCGATGATCGCGAGATAGGGCCGCATGGTACGCTCCAACGATGACGAGGCTGGCACTCTAGAGCGCCAAGCCAGCGCAATTAGGGCGCTTTTGTTGCCGCCTTGGCAAGCTTGGCCCGTCTTGAGGATATGGGGCGTATTCGGAGGAACCGAAACCTCGTCCTTCGACAAGCTCAGGATGAGGTTTCTACTGATCCGACCATGGTCCTCATCCTGAGCCTGTCGAAGGACGAGGACCACGCACGGCGTCTAGAGTTCGGAGAGGCTGGCTTCCAACGCCGCCATGTCGGCCGGCAGGGGGGTCTCGAACCGCAGGGTCTCGCCGGTCACCGGATGGACGAAGCCCAGCACCGCCGCATGCAGCGCCTGGCGCTTGAGGCCCGCCGCCGCGATCATCTCGCGCACCGCCTGGGCCGGCTGGCTGGCGCCGTAGACGGGGTCGGCCAGGCACGGCGCGCCCTTGCTGGCCATGTGGACGCGGATCTGGTGGGTGCGGCCGGTCTCCAGCCGGCAGGCCACGCGAGCGGCCAGCGGCTTGTCCGGCGGTCCGAACACCGCCTCGACGCGGTAGTGGGTGATCGCGGTGCGGCCGCCCGAGCGCAGCACGGCCATCTTCTTGCGATCGCCGGGCGAGCGGCCGATCTGGGTCTCGATGGTGTCCGAGGACGGCGAGGGCGCGCCGCGCGTCAGGGCGACGTACAGGCGGTCGATGTCGTGGGTCGAGAACAGCTTGGACAGGCCCTGGTGGGCCACGTCGCTCTTGGCCGCGACCATGACGCCCGAGGTGTCCTTGTCCAGGCGGTGGACGATGCCCGGCCGCGCCACCCCGCCCACGCCTGACAGGCTGTCGCCGCAGTGGTGCAGCAGGGCGTTGACCAGGGTGCCGTCCGGGGTGCCGGGACCGGGATGGACGGCCATGCCGGCGGCCTTGTCGACCACGATCAGGTGCGCGTCCTCGTAGAGGATGGTCAGCGGCAGGGCCTGGGGTTCCGGATCGGCCGGAACGGGCGGCGGCACCGAGAGGACATAGGTCCCGGCCTTGGCCTTGCGCGAGGCGTCGGTCACCGGCTGGCCGTCCAGGCTGAGGCGGCCTTCGCCGATCAGGGCCTGCAGGCGGGCGCGCGAGATGTCGGGGAACAGCGGGGCCAGAACCTTGTCCAGGCGCTGGCCGGCCAGGGCGTCGGGCAGGTCGGCGGTCAGGCTCTGTCCATCGCCTACGGGCGAGGCGCCATCGTCCAGGACCTCGTCATCCAGTGTGTCGTCCACGCCATCCACCGGGGGTTTCATCGCTCCGTCATACTCTCGTCGCGTCGTCGACATCGGCCATGCCTACGGCCGAGGTCGAGTTTTTGTACGCATTCTTGTTTTTGGGGGGATAGTCCATGCGCACGTTCCGTACCACCGCCCTGTTGACCGCCAGCCTTCTGGCCCTGGTCGCCGCCGCTCCGGCCTTCGCGGCCGATGAGACGCCGGCCGCCAACAACGAACAGGCCACCAACCTCGGCGAACTGGTCATCACGGCCCAGAAGCACGCCCAGGACCCGGTCGAGGTGCCGATCGCGGTCACCGCCTATTCGGGCAAGTTCCTGGAGGCCATCGGCGTCAAGGCGTTCGACGAGCTGTCGGCCTTCACCCCCGGCTTCCTGGTCCAGAACCAGTCGAACAACAATTCCGGCTTCGTGATGCGCGGCATCACCTCGGATAGCGGCTCGGCCACCGACGAGACCCGCGTCTCGATCTTCCAGGACGGCGTGCCGATCTCGCGCTCGCGCGGTTCGTATGTCGAGCTGTTCGACATGGAGCGCGTCGAAATCGCCAAGGGTCCGCAATCGACCCTGTTCGGCCGCGGCGCCCTGATCGGCGCGGTGAACCTGGTGCAGAACAAGGCCAATCCGGCCAGCTTCGACTGGGCCGCCAAGGCCGAGGGCGGCACCGGCGGCTACGCGGTCGGCGAGGCCATGGTGAACTTCGCGTTCGGCAATGGCAGCGCCCTGCGCATCGCCGCCCGCACGCGCCAGAACGACGGCTACGTCAAGGACGCGGCCGGCGGTGACGCCTTCAACTCGACCGACACCCAGGCCGTGCGCCTGGCCTATCACCTGGAGCCGGGCCCGCTGAAGATCGACCTGATCGGCAACTATCAGGAAGACGACACCAGCGGCACCTCGTTCAAGAGCCACACCTTCAACCCGACCAACCCGGTGACGGGCGCGGTGCTGGGCAATACCGACGTCGGCTCGGCCGCGACCCTGTCGCCGGGCGCGGGCTTCGAAGGCGGTACGCCGCTGGGTCTGGACCGCAAGGTTTACGGCGTCACGGCCCTGGTCGACTGGCGTCTGAACGACAGCCTGACCCTGTCGTCGATCACCGCCACGCGCGCCTTCCACTCGGTGGAAGTGTTCGATCCGGACGGCACGAGCCTGCCGATCCTGACCTTCGCCGAGGACGCCCAAGGTCGCCAGCAGAGCCAGGAACTGCGCCTGCGCTATGACAACGGCGGCCGCTTCTCGGGCTTCGTCGGCGCCAACTATTTCCACGAGACCGGCTCGTGGCGCATCCCGGGCCAGTTCGACGAGCGCCTCGTTCTCGCGCTGCTGGCCGGCAACACGCCGCTGGGCATCAGCCGTCCGAACCCGCAGCCGCTGGCTGTGTTGACCAACCCGGCCTATCTGGCCACCGTGCTGCAGCTGGGCTTTGGCATCCCGTCCAGCCTGGCGCCGGGCCTGGTCGCCAACCTGAAGCCGATCCACCGCGAGACCTTCGCCAACTCCAGCGAGAACACCGCCTACGACGTCTATGCCGACGGCACGTTCAAGCTGACCGACAAGTTCGAGATCACCGCCGGCCTGCGCTACACCAGCGAGGACCGTGAAGCGGCCTATCGCTCGAGCGTCGACAACGGCGGCTCGATCCTGGGCATCCTGATCAACGCCCCGACCCCGACCAACCTGTTCCTGGCCGCCCAGCCAAACGCCGTGAACAACGCGGCCACGCCGAAGGTCGGCCTGATCGCCCAGCCGACCGCCAACAACGGCGACACCTACCGCAAGAAGATCGACGACAGCGGCCTGACCTGGCGCTTGGTCGGTCGTTACGCGGCCTCGGAAGATCTCAGCTTCTACGCGTCGTATGCCCGCGGCCGCCGTCCGGACGTGATCTCGACCAGCGCCCCGGCGACGTCGATGGGCCCGGCCCGCTTCAACGTCGTCGACGCCGAGGAGGTCAACAGCTACGAGGCCGGCGCCAAGGGCAAGCTGCTGGACGGCCGCCTGTTCCTGTCGGGTTCGGTGTTCCGCTACGACTACGACAACTTCGCCACCAGCTTCCGCCAGGGCGCGCAGGTCGTGACCCTGAACGCCGGCAAGGCCAAGGCCTACGGCTTCGAGGGCGAGGCCCGCGTCCAGGCCGGCGACTTCTGGACCCTGTTCGGCACCTACGCCTACAACCACGCCCGCCTGGAAAGCGGCCTGCGCGAGGGCAACCACTTCCGCCTGTCGCCCGACCAGACCTTCTCGGTCGGCGCCGCGTTCAGCCGTGAAGCCCTGGGCGGCAAGCTGACCTTCACCCCGACCTACACCTGGCGTTCGAAGATGTTCTTCGACGACGACAACGATCGCTCGGACCTGCAGTCGGCCGGCCTGTTCCCGGATACGAAGGTCGACGAGTTCCAGTCGGCCTACGGTCTGGCCAATGTCCGCATCGGCTTCGGCGCCGTGGACGACCGCTGGAAGATCGAGGCCTTCGTCGAGAACCTGGCTGATGAGCGCTACCTGAAGGACGCCGGCAACACCGGCGACAGCTTCGGCATCCCGACCTTCATCGCCGGCAAGCCGCGCTTCATGGGCGTGGGCGTCACGTTCCGCCGATAGATCCCTCAACCGTCATCCCGCGAGCATTCGCGGGATGACGGCGACCTTGTTCTGTTGTCTCGTACGCTTACCGGAGGGCCGCCTCATGAAGATCGATCGTCGTAAGGTTCTGGGCCTGCTGGGCCTGTCGGGCGCCGCCGCTGGCGAGGCCGTCGCTCAGCCCATCAACTACTACAAGGGCGCGGTGGCCTTCGAGCACGGGGTGGCCAGCGGCGATCCCGGAACGACCTACGCGATCTTCTGGACCCGCGTGACGCCCAAGGACACGACGACCGGCGACATCAATGTCGACCTGGAGGTCGCCGCCGATCCCGACTTCAAGACCATGGTCACCAAGTCCAGCGGCCTGCGCGCCCGCGCCAGCCGCGACTGGACCGTCAAGCACGACCTGGACGGCCAGGGGCTGAAGCCGGCGACCGAGTACTACTATCGCTTCAAGGCCAATGGCGTCACCTCGCCGGTCGGCCGCACGCGGACCCTGCCGGCCGGCAAGACCCAGGACGTCGTCCTGGCCGTGACCTCGTGCAGCCTGCACCCGAACGGCTACTTCAACGCCTATGACGCCATCGCCAAGCTGGATCGCGTCGACGCGGTGCTGCACCTGGGCGACTACATCTACGAATATGGCGGTGGTCCCAAGGACTACGGCATGAACTCGCCGGTGGCCAAGACGCGCATGCCGCAGCCGGCGCACGAGATCGTCAGCTTGGCCGACTACCGGGCCCGTCACGCCCAGTACAAGACCGACCCGGCCCTGCAGGCGGCTCACGCCCGCGCGCCGTGGATCGTGGTCTGGGACGACCACGAGACAGCCAATGACAGCTGGATCGGCGGGGCCGAGAACCACGATCCCAAGACCGAAGGCGACTGGGCCGCGCGCAAGGCCGCGGCGCTGAAGGCCTATTACGAATGGATGCCGATCCGCGACGCGCACGGCACGCTGCCCGAGGCCGCCTGGCGCGACTTCCAGTTCGGCGACGTCGCCAGCCTTTTGATGGTCGAGACCCGCCTGACGGCCCGCACCCACCAGCTGGACTACGACGTCGACATGCCGATGGTCGACGGCAAGCCGGACGTCGCCGCCTTCGTCAAAAAGTGGAAGGATCCCGCCCACCGGATGATGGGCGAGAAGCAGGAGCAGTGGCTGGCCAGCCAGGTCGGCGCCTCGACCAAGGCCGGCACGGCCTGGCAGGTGCTGGGCAACCAGGTGGTCATGGCCCGCGTCTCGCCGCCCAGCCTGTCCAAGACCATGGGGCAGGAGCAGTTCCAGGGCCTGCTGGCCAAGCTGCCCGACTACGCCAAGAAGCGCGTGGCCCTGTCGGACGCCATGTCGGCCTACGACATCCCCTCGAACCTGGACGCCTGGGACGGCTATCCGGCCGATCGCCAGCGGGTCTACGACATCCTGACCGCCGCCAAGGCCCGGCCGATCGTGCTGGCCGGCGACAGCCACATGTTCTGGGTCAACGAGCTGTGGAACGACGCCGGCGACAAGCGGGTGGCGGCCGAGTTCGGCGCCACGTCGGTGACCTCGCCCGGCTATGGCGACATCCTGCCCGGCGTGCCGCTGGGCGAGGCCTTCGCCCAGCGCAACAAGGAAGTGAAATACGCCCACCCCAGCGCCAAGGGCTACCTGCTGCTGACCCTGGAGCACGGCAAGGCGACCGGCGAACTGATCGCGGTGTCGACGATCGTGGACACCAAGTATGAGACCAGCGTGCTGAAGCGGTTTGTCGTGACGCCGGCGAGCGGTGGTGGGGTCGAGGCGCTGAAGGAGGGCTAGCGCCGCTCCAGCGCCAGCCGCAGTCCGAACGCCACGAAGACGCTGCCGGTGATGCGATCCAGCCATTGGACCACCACCGGCACGCGCAGCAGCCCCGCGATCGGCACCGTCGCCGCGATCAGGGCGGCGAACCACAGCAGGCCCTCGACCACGTGGATGCTGGTCAGCAGCAGGCCGAACCGCGCCGGATCGACGCCGGCCGGCATGAACTGGGGCAGGAACGAGACGTAGAAGATCCCGACCTTGGGATTGAGCAGGTTGGTCAGGAGGCCCCGGCGCAGCGCCGCGATCGGGCCGGCGTCGACGGGCCTCATCTCGCCCGGCTCGAAGGTGTCGCGGGGTTTCAGGATCATGCGGATCCCGGTCCAGGCCAGGTAGATCGCGCCGGCCCACTTCAGCACCGTGTAGGCCAACTCGGACGCCGTCAGCAGCGCCCCGACCCCGAACGAGGCGGCCGCGCCCCAGACCAGGCAGCCTAGGCCGATGCCGATCGCCGCGCCGACGGCGCGCTTCGGGCCCTCGGCGGCCGCGGTGCGGATGACCAGCGCCGTGTCCAGGCCTGGCGTCAGGGTCAGCAGGCCGGCGGCCAGGGTGAAGGCGATCAGGGCTTCGGATGAGGTCATCGGCGGCTTCCGGTTTCTTCAACCAATCCATGGTCTGCTGGGCGCATGACCGCAAGCCGCATCCCCGGCCTGGACGCCCTGCGAGGCCTCGCCGCCCTGCTGGTGCTGGCCTTTCACGCCCGGATGCTGTTCCCGGCGGGCGCCGTGCTGGGCCACGGCTATCTGGCGGTCGACCTGTTTTTCGTGATCAGCGGCTTCGTGCTGGCCCGTGCCTATGACGACGGCCTGGCGGCCGGCGAAGGGCGGGCGTTCATGGTTCGGCGGCTCAAACGGCTCTATCCGATGGCGCTGCTGGGTCTGCTGCTGGGCGCCGTGATCTGGCTGGTCCAGGGCAAGGATCCCGGCGTGGCGCTGCTGCTGGCGGGGCTGGCCGCGGTCTTCGTTCCGTTTCCGACCGGCCACGACGTCTTCCCGCTGAACGGTCCGCAATGGTCGTTGATGTGGGAGCTGCTCGCCAACCTGGTCTACGCCCTGATCGCGCCTTGGCTGACGACGCGGCGGCTGGTGGCGGTGGTCGTTCTAGGCGGGGTGGCTCACGCGGCCCTGACCCTGGTCTATGGCACGGGCTCGCTGGGACCTTACGGCTTCAACTGGTGGGCGGGCGCGCCGCGCGTGGTGTTCGGCTTCTTCGCCGGCGTGCTGCTGGCGCGGCTGGCGATGGCGGGACAGCTGAAGATACCGGCCCTGCCGATCGGCGCGCTATTGGCGGCGGTGGCGCTGGTCCTGGCGGCGCCGGTCCCGGAGGCCGCGCGTGGGGCGTTCGACCTGGTCGCCGCCCTGGCGTTGATGCCACTGCTGGTCGCCTCGGCGGCGCGGGCCAAGGCTAGCCGGTTGCAGCCGATCCTGGACGGCCTGGCGGGGATGTCCTACGCGCTTTACGCCCTGCACATCCCGATCCTGACGGCGTTCGCGCCCGGAAGCTTGAAGCTGCTGGCGATCCCGCTGGCCCTGGCGGCGGCCTGGGCCGCGCACCGGTGGTTCGAGCCCTGGGCCGCGGCGCTGCTGCGCCGGAAACCTCAGGGCTTTTCGACCAGCGCCCCGTCTTCCAGCACGCGGTAGAAACACGAACGGAAGCCGACGTGGCAGGCCCCGCCGTCGCCGCGCGGGCGCACTTTCAGCAGCACCGCGTCCTGGTCGCAGTCGACCCGCAGCTCGACCACGTCCTGCAACTGCCCGCTGGTCTCGCCCTTCTTCCAGAGCTCATTGCGCGAGCGGCTGAAATAGTGGGCGATACTGGTCTCGACGGTGAGCTTGAGGGCTTGGTCGTTCATCCAGGCCAGCATCAGGATCTCGCCGGTGTCGGCATGCTGGGCCACCGCCACGACCAGGCCGTCGGCGTTGAAGCGGGGAGCCAGGGCGTTTCCGCGCTCCAGATCGTGCTTGGTGTGGGCTTGGGGGAACAGGTCGGTGCTCATGGCGCCACATATGGCGCAGGGTTCGAGCCTGCGCTAGTTTCCCGCCCGCTTTAGGGGAAGCGATGACTCTGAAAGACCGCATCAAGGCCGGCGTGGCGGCGCTGGACGAGAGGGCAAGACCGTGGGCGCGCCAGTCGCGCTGGAACGGCTATGCCTACGAGTTCCTGCTGTTCGGGCTGAAGCAAGCCTGGGCCTGCCTGTTTGGCGGCCTGATGCTGGTCCTGCTAGTCGGTACGCATTTGCTGTGGCCGGCTGGCGCGCCGCTGGCGCGCTACGACTTTCTGGTGATCGCCGCCGTCGCCATCCAGGCCATGCTGCTGGCCCTGAAGCTGGAGCGCTGGGACGAGGCGCTGGTCATCTTCATGTTCCACGCCGTCGGCACGGTGATGGAGCTGTTCAAGACGGCCCACGGCTCGTGGATCTATCCCGAGCCCAGCATCTTACGGATCGGCGGCGTGCCGCTGTTCACCGGCTTCATGTACGCCTGCGTCGGCAGCTATATCGCCCGCATCTGGCGGCTGTTCGACATCACCTTCGTGCGATATCCGCCGTTCTGGACGACGCACATCCTGGCGGTGCTGATCTACGCCAACTTCTTCACCCACCACTACATGATGGACTTCCGGATCGGGCTGTTCGCGCTGTCGGCGATCCTGTTCGGCCGGACCTGGTTCGTGTTCACGCCCGACCAGACAGCGCGCCGCATGCCGATGCTGATGGGCGCGGTGCTGGTGTCGCTGTTCATCTGGTTCGCCGAGAACCTGGGCACCTTCGCCGGGGCCTGGATCTATCCCAGCCAGGCCAAGGGCTGGCACATGGTGCCGTTCGAGAAGATGGGCGCCTGGTATCTGCTGATGCTGATCAGCTTTGTGCTGGTGACGCTGGTGCACCGGCCGGTGGATGCGTGCGTGGCGCGGATCCGTGAGGGGATCCGGGCGGCGGCTTAGTGTTAAATCTGCTCCCCCGCTGGGGGAGCTGTCGGCGAAGCCGACTGAGGGGGCATCGCCGGCATAGGCCGAGCTGCCCCCTCCGGCCCTCTGGGCCACCTCCCCCAGAGGGGGAGGAGATTCTCAGACCTTACTTCCGCACCAGATCCATGAACCGCTGCTGCAGGACCTTGTCGGTCTTGAACACGCCGCGGAACTGGGTGGTGATCGTTGAGACGTCGTGGTGGTGGACGCCGCGGGTGCTCATGCATTGGTGCTCGGCGTCGATCAGCACGGCGACGCCGGCGGCCGAGAGGTGGTCCTCGATGGCGTCGGCGATCTGCATGGTCATGGTTTCTTGCGTCTGCAGACGCTTGGCGAAGATCTCGGTCAGGCGGGCCAGCTTGGACAGGCCGACGACCTTGCCGGTCGGCATGTAGGCGATCCAGGCCTTGCCCAGGAACGGCGCCATGTGGTGCTCGCAGTGGCTCTGCACGTCGATGCCGCGCAGCATGACCATGTCGTCATAGCCCTGCACGTCCTCGAACGTACGGCTAAGCTCCTTGGCCGGGTCGCCGTTGTAGCCGGCGAACCACTCGCCATAGGCGTCGACCACGCGCTGGGGCGTGTCGAGCAGGCCTTCGCGGTCGGGATTATCGCCGGCCCAGGCCAGCAGGGTCCGGACGGCGGCCATGGCCTCGTCTCGGGTGGGGCGCTGGGCGGGTTCAAGATCAAGACCGGTCTCAGAGCCGATCAGGGTTCGCTCGCGGGTCAGTGCGTCCATGTTTTGAAGGGGTTCTTCCCGGGCTGAGTTGCGCCGAAGCGCCTGTCGCTCCGGAATTACGCGTGCCACCCGTCGCGTCTCCCACACCAAACAGACGTGGTGATCGGAGCGCGTCCTAGCTATATGGGGCCGGCCCCTTCGCGGGGCAACACCTCCGTTACGTTAGGTTGCCGCGACCCAATGACCCTGAAGATCCACGACACCATGGCGCGCGAGAAGCGCGACTTCGTTCCCGCCGATCCCCAGCGGGTGACGATGTATGTCTGCGGTCCGACGGTCTACAACTACGCCCACATCGGCAATTTCCGGCCGGTGGTGGCGTTTGACGTCCTGTTCCGAGTGCTGCGCCACCTCTATGGCGAGGACGCGGTGGTCTATGCCCGCAACGTCACGGACGTCGACGACAAGATCAACAAGAAGGCCACAGACGAGGGCGTCGAGATCAAGGTCATCACCGACCGCTATCTCGCCGCCTATCACGAGGACGCCGACGCTCTGGGCGCGCTGCGCCCGACGCTCGAGCCCAAGGCTACGGACCACATCGGCGCGATCGTCGAGATGATCGGCAAGCTGGTCGAGAACGGCAGCGCCTACGCCGCCGAGGGCCACGTGCTGTTCGACACCCAGAGCTTCGCCGACTACGGCCAGCTCTCCGGTCGGCCTTTGGACGAGATGATCGCCGGCGCCCGCGTCGAGGTCGCTCCCTACAAGCGCCACGCGGCCGACTTCGTGCTGTGGAAGCCTTCGAAGGAAAACGAGCCCGAGTGGGACAGCCCCTGGGGCGCGGGCCGTCCGGGCTGGCACATCGAGTGCTCGGCCATGATCGACAAGTCGCTGGGCAAGACCATCGACATCCATGCCGGCGGCATCGACCTGACCTTCCCGCACCACGAGAACGAAGTGGCCCAGAGCCGCTGCGCCCATGACCTGCCGGTCCTGGCCAACTACTGGATGCACAACGGCTTCCTGGATATGTCCGGGGAGAAGATGTCCAAGAGCCTGGGCAACGTCATTATCCCGCACGAGCTCTTGGAGACCACGCCGGGCGAGGTGATCCGCTGGGCGCTGTTGTCGGCCCACTACCGTCAGCCGCTGGACTGGACGCCCGAGCTGATCGAGCAGTCGCGCAAGTCGCTGGACCGCCTGTACGGCGCCCTGCGTCGCGCCAAGGATGTGCCGATGGACCAGGCCATGGAGGCTCCGGCCGACACGGTCGCGGCTCTGATGGACGACCTCAACACGCCCCTGGCCGCCTCGACCCTGTTCGAGGTGTCGAGCCTGATCGAGAAGGCCGTGACGGCCGGCGACACCGTCGCCATTGCCGCCAACAAGGCCCGCCTGATCGAGGCCGGCGCCCTGCTGGGCTTCCTGCAGGCCGATCCCGACAGCTGGTTCGAAGGCGACGCCTCCGACGAGCTGAAGGCCCAGGTCGAGGACCTGCTGGCCAAGCGCCTGGCCGCCCGCAGCGCCAAGGACTGGACCGCCGCCGACGCCATCCGCGCAGAACTCGACGCCCTGGGCGTGGTGGTGATGGACGGGCCTTCGGGCGCCACCTGGCGCATGAAGGACTAAACGCCGTGACGTTCGAAAAGCAGGTGGTCCTGGTCTCCGGCGCGGGCCGGGGACTGGGGGCCGCGATCGCCCGCGCCTTCGCCGGTCAGGGCGCGTCCGTGGTGATCAACTATCGCCGCAGCGAAGCCGCCGCCCTCGCGCTCGCTGAAGAGCTCGGTGACCGCGCCGTGGCGATCCAGGCCGACGTCAGCGACCGCGACGAGACCCGTCGCATGGTCAATGAGGCCGCCGAGCACTTCGGCGACCACGTGACCACGGTGGTCAACAACGCCTTGGGCGACTTCAGCTTCAACGGCGATGGCCGCCACACGCTGCAGACGATTCCCTGGGAGGATTTTCAGGGCCAGCTGGACGTCGCGCTGCGGGGCTCGCTGAACCTGATCCAGGCCACGGCGCCGGCCATGGAACTGGCGGGGTTCGGCCGGATCATCAATGTCGGCACCAACCTCTTCCAGAACCCGGTGGTGCCGTATCACGACTACACCGCCGCCAAGGCCGCGCTGCTGTCGCTGACCCGCACGGCGGCCGGTGACCTGGGGCCGAGCGGGATCACGGTCAACATGGTCTCCGGCGGCCTGCTGCGCACGACCGACGCCAGCGCCGCGACGCCGGAGGCGATCTTCGACCTGATCGCCCAGAGCACGCCGCTGCGCCAGGTCACGACCCCGGCGCAGTTCGCCGACGCGGTCCTGTTCTTCGCCTCGCCCTGGAGCCGCGCTGTGACCGGCCAGAATCTGGTGGTGGATGGGGGTTTGGTGCGCGACTAGAGCTCGGGCGCTCTAAAATCCCCAAATTCCGACTATCCCCGCGAAAGCGGGGACCCAAGCTGAGTCAGCAGTTCAGGGTGTCGTACAGATCAGCCCAGGTCGGGTTCAGCGCCTCGATCAGCTGAATCTTCCAGGCGCGGTTCCATTTCTTGATCTGACGTTCGCGGATGAGAGCGCCTTCGCGTGTTTCGATCATCTCGTACCAAACCAGCCGGTCGACTCCGTACTTGGAGGTGAAGCCTTTGCGCAGCTTCTCCTTGTGCTCCCAGATGCGGCGGGCAAGGTCGTCCGTATGGCCGCAATAGAGCGTGCCATAGGGCCTGCTCGCCAGAATGTAAGCTGCAAACATCTGGTCCACTTGTGGAACATATAGCGAACGTTAGTGGTGCGGAAGCGCCGCTTGGGTCCCCGCTTTCGCGGGGATGTGCGGATAAGGGAATGAGCGAAGTTGAGCGGTCGTGAGCGGTAGTGATAAAGCCCGCGCATGAAACGCGCCGTCGAGCACCGTATCGGGGTCCAGGCCCCCGCCGAGATCGTCTGGGACCTGGTGTCGGACTTCGAGACCTGGAAGGACTGGAATCCGCTGTACCGCAAGGCCGAGGGCCAGCTGAAGATCGGCACGGCCCTGACGCTGGAGCAGCACCTGCCCGGCGCGCCGGCCACGGTGATCACGCCGATCGTCCAGGACTGGGTGCCATACGAGCAGTTGCACTGGCGCTCGTCGCGTCTGGGCGGCTTCGTCACGGCGATCCGTTATCTCGAGATCGAGAGCATGGGCCCCAACAACTCGACCTTCTCGAACGGCGAGCTGTTCATGGGCATGCTGCTGCGGTTCGTTAGCCGCGACGAGCGCCGCAAACTGAAGGCCGCCTTCACCGAGATGGGCGAGGCGGTGCGTGATCGGGCCGAGGCCATCTGGTCGGAACGCCAGAAGACCCCATCTTAAGTCTCGCCCTGTTTTAGGTTTGGGATGATCGACGACCTCTACAGCGCCAAGATCCTGACGCTCGTGGCCAACATGCCGCGCGCCGGGCGCTTGCCTGCGCCAGACGCCAGCAGCGAGAAGACCGCCAAGCTGTGCGGCAGCCGGATCGTCGTCGATGTGAAGGTCGAGGGCGGCAAGGTCGTCGACTACGCCCAGGAGGTTTCGGCCTGCGCCCTGGGCCAGGCGGCCGCCGCGATCCTGGGCGCCAACGTGGTCGGGGCGGAACTTTCCGACATCGAGTTGGCGCGGGACTCTCTGCGCGCTATGCTGAAGGCGAACGGTTCGCCTCCCGCGGGCCGCTTTGCGGAGCTCGCCGTGCTGGAGCCGGTCAAGGACTATCCCGCCCGTCACGCCTCGACGCTTCTGGCGTTCGAGGCGACGGTGGAGGCTGTCCGTAAGGCCACAGGCGTCGGCGAAACGCGAACTAGCACCGCCGGCGCGGCTTGATCGCCCCTCCAAGGGGGTTAGTACTTTACTGGACTAACAGGCGTCGCGCGCAGGCATGACCTTCTACGAACGCACCGTCGATTTGGGCCTTCGGGCCTACAAGTTGACGCTCTCGCCCCTCATCGGGCGGCAGTGCCGCTTCGCGCCGAGCTGTTCGGAGTACGCGGCGGCCGCCCTCAAGGATCATGGCCCGCTCAAGGGTTCTTGGTTGGCGTTGCGACGGATTTGCCGCTGCAATCCGTTAGGTGGATCGGGTTACGACCCCCCACCGCCGGCAAGCCAGCCACGCAAGTGGATATGTGAAGAATGATCGATCTGGTTTTCCCCGACGGTTCCGTCCGTCAGTATCCTGATGGCTCGACGGGGCGCGACGTCGCCGCGGCCATCTCCAAGTCGCTGGAAAAGAAGGCGCTGCTGATCAAGCTGGACGGCCAGGTGCTGGACCTGGACCGCGCCCTGACGCCCGACCTGCTGGCCGGCGAGCGCAAGTTCGAGATCCTGACGCGTGAAGCCCCGGAAGCCCTAGAGACCATCCGCCACGACACGGCTCACGTGCTGGCCGAAGCCGTGCAGGAGCTGTTCCCCGGCACGCAGGTCACGATCGGCCCGAACGTCGAGGACGGCTTCTATTACGACTTCGCCCGCGAGGAGCCCTTCAGCCTGGACGATCTGGAAACGATCGAAAAGCGCATGAAGGAGATCGTCGACCGCGACGAGAAGATCACGCGCGAGGTCTGGGACCGTGAAGAGGCCATCGCCCACTTCGACGGCATCGGCGAGCAGTACAAGGCCCAGATCATCCGTGACCTGCCGGGCACGGACACGATCACGGTCTATCGCCAGGGCAATTGGAAGGACCTGTGCCGCGGGCCCCACCTGCCGTCGACCAAGCATGTCGGCAAGGCCTTCAAGCTGACGAAGCTGGCCGGCGCCTACTGGCGCGGCGACCAGAACAACGCGCAGCTGCAGCGCATCTACGGTACGAGCTGGGCCTCGGACGCCGACCTGGAAGCGCATCTGAAGCGCATCGAGGAGGCCGAGCGTCGCGATCACCGCAAGCTGGGCAAGACGATGGACCTCTTCCACATCCAGGAAGAGGGCAAGGGCATGGTGTTCTGGCACGCCAAGGGCTGGGCGCTGTACCGCGTGCTCGAGGACTATATGCGCCGTCGCCTGGACGCGGCCGGCTACAAGGAAGTGAAGACGCCGCAGATCCTCGACAAGAGCCTGTGGGAGAAGTCGGGCCACGCCGAGAAGTTCGGCCACGCCATGTTCATGTGCGAGAGCGCCGAGGGCGAGGTCCTGGCCGTCAAGCCGATGAACTGCCCCGGCCACATCCAGATCTTCAATGTCGGCCAGAAGAGCTATCGCGAGCTGCCGCTGCGCATGGCCGAGTTCGGCGCCTGCCACCGTTACGAGCCCTCGGGCGCCATGCACGGCATCATGCGGGTGCGCGCGTTCACGCAGGATGACGCCCACATCTTCTGCCGCGAAGAGCAGGTCACGGAGGAAAGCGCCCGGTTCATCGAACTGTTGCGGAGCGTCTATAGCGATCTGGGCATGACGCTGGCCGACACCAAGTTCTCCACGCGTCCGGACTTGCGCGCCGGCACGGATGAGGTCTGGGATAAAGCAGAATCGGCTCTCTCCGCCGCTGCCGAGGCAGCCGGCGAGACCTTGGTGCTGCAGGAAGGTGAAGGCGCCTTCTACGGCCCGAAGCTAGAGTTCTCGCTGAAAGACGCCATTGGTCGAGTTTGGCAGTGCGGCACGCTGCAACTTGATTTCGTTTTGCCGGAACGATTGGACGCCGAGTACGTTTCGGAGGATGGTTCGAAGAAGCGTCCGGTGATGCTTCACCGGGCGATCTTGGGGTCCTTCGAGCGTTTCATCGGCATCCTGTTGGAAAACTACGCGGGCGCGCTGCCGGTCTGGCTGGCGCCCACGCAGGTGGTCGTGGCCACGATCACGTCCGACGCCGACCCGTACGCCCTGGAGGTCGTCGAGAAGTTGACGAAGATGGGGATGCGCGCGGAAGTGGATCTGCGTAATGAGAAGATCAACTACAAGATTCGCGAGCACAGCCTCGCAAAGGTGCCTGTGATCGCGGTGGTCGGACGTAAGGAAGCGGAAACGGGGCAATTGGCCCTGCGTCGTTTCGGCGGCGAGGGCCAAAGCGTGCTCTCGCTGGAAGAGGCGCTGCGCGTTCTGAAGAACGACGCCACGCCGCCGGACGTCAAACGCGCTCTGGGTGTTGTGCCGGAACTCGCTTCGGAGGCCGCGACCGCCTGATGAACAGCATCCTCCCGTCCGCCTCGACCCTCGCCGTGGGCGCACGTCCGGCTCGTCCGAACGTGTCCGTGGTCATGGTCGTCTATCGGACGGGAGAGGCGCTGGCCGAGAGCATCAAGCATGTGCTGGCCGAGCCGCTGGTCGACGAGTTCGTCATCGTCGACAACGGCTCCGACGGCCGCGACGAGGACATGCTGCGCTCGCTGGCCCTGACCGAGCCGCGCGTCGTGCTCAAGCAGGGCCACGGCAATATCGGCTTCGCGCGCGGCGCCAATCTGGGCGCCTCGACGGCGGGCGGCGAGTACATCGTCTTCCTCAATCCCGACGCCAATCTGCAGACCAATTGCGTGGCCTCGCTGGTCACGGCCTTCAAGGGCCAGCCGACTCCGACCATCGTCGGCGCGCGGGTCATGAACATCGACGGCACCGAGCAGCGCGGCGGTCGTCGCGGCGACGTCACGCCGATGAGCACGGTGCTCAGCTTCGGCCAGTTCACCCGTCGCCACCCGAACCTGGCCAGCTTCGAGATCCATCGCGAGAACGAGCCGCTGCCGGGCAAGCCCGTGCCGATGCCGACCATCTCCGGCGCCTGTTTCGCCATGCGCCGCCGCGACTTCGAGGCCCTCAGCGGCTTCGACGAGGGTTATTTCCTGCACGTCGAGGACATCGACCTGTGCTGGCGGGCCCGCCGCGCCGGCGGCCAGGTGCTGTTCCAGCCGAAGGCCGAGGTCGTCCATCTGGGCCACACCAGCCAGGAACACCCGCTGAAGGTCGAGTTCCACAAGGGCGTGGGCCTGACCCGCTACTTCATCAAGCGCGCCGACAGCCTGCAGCTGTTCGCCGCCGCCGTTTTGCTCGCGCCGGCCATCATGCTGATGAGCGTTTCGCGCCCGCTGCTGTGGAAGCTGACCGGACGGCCGATCTAGCTTGACCGGCCCGGAGCCGCGCCTAGGCTCCCCTGTCATGAAACGCTCGATCCTCGCCGTGCTGGCGCTCGCCCTGACGATCCCTTTCGCGGCTCACGCGGCGGAGTGGCCGACCCAGGAGAGCGACTTCATCGCCCGCGACGTCACGTTCAAGTCGGGCGAGAAACTGGCCGAGGTCCGGCTGCACTACACCACCCTGGGCACGCCGCACCGCGACGCCAAGGGCCAGATCGACAATGCGGTGATGGTGCTGCACGGCACCGGCGGTTCGGGGAAGAACTTCCTGGTCCCGGTCTTCGCCGACGAGCTGTACGGCCCCGGCCAGCCGCTGGACATAACCAAGACCTTCGTGATCCTGCCCGACAATATCGGCCACGGCGCCTCGTCCAAGCCCAGCGACGGCCTGCGCATGGCCTTCCCGCATTACGACTACGACGACATGGTCGCCTTGCAGCACAAGTTGCTGGTCGACGGCATGGGCGTGAGCAAGCTGCAGCTGATCCTGGGCACGTCGATGGGCTGCATGCACGCGTTCGTCTGGGGCGAGACCTATCCGGGCTTCGCGCAGCGCCTGGCGCCGTTTGCCTGCAACACCGTCGCCCTGGCCGGCCGCAACCGCATGTGGCGCAAGATGGCGATCGACGCGATCAAGGCCGACCCGGCTTGGATGGGCGGCAATTACACGACCCAGCCGATGGCGGGGATCCGCGCCGCCGCCGACCTGCAGATCATCGCCGGCGCCAATCCGATGGCGCTGCAGGACCAGTTCCCGACCCGCGAGGCGACCGAGAAGGCGCTGGACCAGGCCTACGCGCGCATGACCGCCAACTACGAGGCCAATAACGCCCTCTACTGGCTGGACGCCTCGCGCAACTACGACCCCTCGCCGAACCTGGAGAAGATCACCGTGCCGGTGCTGTGGGTGAACTCGGCCGACGACTTCATCAACCCGCCCGAGCTGGGCCTGGCCGAGCAGATGGTCAAGCGCATGCCCAAGGCGCGCTTCGTGCTGATCCCGGCCTCGACCCAGACGCGCGGCCACGGCACCCACACCTCGGCGAAGTTCTGGAAGGCGGACCTGGCCAAGCTGCTGGCCCAGTAGGGCAGGCTACATCGGTCCGATCGACTCGAACCGCTCGCCGTTCGGACCGACGATCGAGGTCGGGGCCTTCAGGCTCTTGGCCGGCAGCATCGCCTTGTAGCGTTCGTAGACCGCTACGCCCTTGCCGGCCTTGGCGGTCAGGCACAGGTCGTATTCGCCTTCGCGGCCCCAGGGCTGGCGCTGCGAGCTGGCGATGTCGCGGTCGGACTTCACGGCCGCAGCCACCTTCTCCGACAGCTCGCGATCGATGCCCGCGCCGTAGCTGGCGAACTTGATAGTGACGTCGCAGCGCCCGGCGGGAGTCTCCGCCATCGGCGCGGTCGCGCAGGCGGTCACGGCCAGGGGCAGCAGCAGGACAGGCAGGCGGCTCATGCGGGGAAACCTCCGGCGCGGGCCAGGGACGAGGCGGGGGCCTTGCCCAGCTTGGCGCTGACATCGCGGCCGATCTCGATCAGGGCCGCCAGATCGTAACCCGTCTCGAAGCCGGCCCGTTCCAGCATGTAGACCAGATCCTCGGTGCCGATATTGCCGGTGGCGTTCGGCGCGAACGGGCAGCCGCCCAGGCCGCCGACCGAGGCGTCCAGCACGTCGACGCCCGCTACGACGCTGGCATAGGCGTTGGCCAGGCCCGTGTTGCGGGTGTCATGGAAGTGCATGCGCAGGCGGGCGTCCGGCGCGGCGGCTCGGACGGCCTCGATGCGTTTGGTCACGACCCACGGATCGGCGACGCCGATGGTGTCGGCGATGGCGATCTCCGGGACGCCCAGGCTGGCTGCCTCGCGGGCGATGGCCACGACCTGGTCTTCGCTGACCTCGCCGTCGAACGGGCAGCCGAAGGCGACCGAGATGGTCGCGGTGATCGGTGGGCCGCCGTCGATGGCCTGGCGCTCGGCGATGGCCGCCAGGGTGTCGATCTGCTGGCGCACCGTGGCGCCCTGGTTGGCGACGCCGAAGCCGTCCGAGGCGCAGACCACGACATTGGCCTCGTCGCAGCCGGTCGACACGCAACGCTCCCAGCCGCGCATGTTGAGGACGAGGCCGATGCGGGAGTGGACGCGGTCGTGCGGCAGGGCGTCCATGATCTCTTCCGCGCCGGCCATCTGCGGCACGCGGTTGGGATTCACGAACGACACGACCTCGGTGCGCTTGGCGCCGGCGGCTTCCAGGCGGCGGATCAGGTCCAGCTTGTCGGCGACCGACAGGATGGTCTTTTCGTTCTGCAGGCCGTCGCGCGGCCCGACCTCGACGATCTGGATGAAGCGGCTCATCGGGCGGGCTCCTCTTCTTCGATCTGAGGCTCGCCGCGATAGATCGTCAGCTTCTCGTCGTCGCCGTCGGAATAGTTCAGGCCCTGGATCACGGCTACCGGACGCGGCGTCAGGCCCAGGGCGGTGAGGGCCTCGCGGAAGGGCTTCTCCTCGCGCCCTTCGACCACGGCCGGACGGCCTTCCGAGACCGCGTCGGCCGCGCCTTCGCCCGTGGTCAGCTCGGTGGCGGTGCCCAGCTGGAAGATCAGGCTGGGCTCGGAATAGCCGGTCAGGGCCACGGGGCCGGCGGCGCCGGAGCGCGGCGACAGGCGGGCCGTGTCCAGGGCGTCGGCGATGTCCTTGGACAGGAACAGGGGCTCCAGGCGCGGGATCAGGCCGGCGGTCAGGGCGATGTGGGCGCCGACGCCCAGCACCCCGGCCGTGACCAGGGCCCGCACCGAGTGGTGGCGCAGCAGCAGGAAGGCCCCGGCGATGCCGGCGGCGAGGGCGAGGCCGGCGGCCAGGACGGTCCAGACCAGGTCGTTCTTCGCGCCGAACTTCACCTGGCCATAGATGGCGACGGCGGCCAACAGAGCGGCCATCAGCACCGACAGACCCGCGCCGATCCAGCGCGGCCATTTGGCCAGCGGCTCCCGCACGGCCGCCGCCATCAGCATGGCCAGGGCGCCATAGGCCGGCAGCTCGTAGTGCACCAGCTTGGTCGGCAGGATCTCGAACATCAGCCAGGTCGGGATCAGCCAGCAGAGGGCGAACCGCACGCCGGGATCCTTGCGCCGGGTCCAGCCCAGGACCAGACCCGCCGGCAGCAGCAGGGTGGCCGGGAACGCCAGCAGCGGGGCCAGCAAGGTGTGATAGCCGAACGGCCCGGCGTGACCCTCCTGGCCGCCGGCCAGCTTGGGCGCCAGGTCTCCGCCCACGGCCGCGCCCCAGAAGGCGCCGTCGGTGGCCACGGTGATCATCATCGCCCAGGGCAGGCAGATGGCGCAGAACAGGATCAGGCCCCAGGTCCAGCCCAGGTCCTTCATCCACGCGGCCTTGCGGTCCCAGATCGCCAGGGCGGCCAGGGCGAAGAAGGCGACCAGCAGGCCGACGGGACCCTTGATCAGGGCGGCGACCGACAGGCCGAGCCAAAAGGCCAGCTTGGTCCATTTGTTGACGGTCTCGCCCTTCAGGTGGGCGGCGTAGATGCGGGCGAGGGCCGCCATGGCCAGGGTCGTGCCGCCGCACAGGGCCGCGTCGGTCTTGGCGATGAAGGCTTCGGTCGACAGCAGGAAGGTCGCGCCCAGGATCGAGCCGGCCAGCAGGCCGGTGCGCGGATCCAGCAGCGCCGCCGCGCCCCAGGCGCAGGCCGCCGCCGCCAGCATCGCGCCCAGCAGAGACGGGATGCGATAGGCCCAGATCCGGCGGTCCTCGGCGTCGGAGAACGCCTTGACGCTCATGGCCTGCAGCCAGTGGATGCCGACCGGCTTCTTGAAGCGCGGCTGGTCCTGGAACTTGATGACGACGTAGTCGCCGGTCTCCAGCATCTGCGACGTGGCTTGAGCGAAACGCGACTCATCGCGGTCCAGCGGCGGCATGGCGAACAGGCCGGGCAGGCCGGCGATCAAGGCGACGAGCGCGGCGAACAGAGGGCCGCGCCAACCGCGGCTCCAATCATCGAGGCGAGATTCAAGCGTCATGCGGCCACGTTTAGCACGATCCTTTCGTGTGGGAATTTTTCGGCTATTAGAAGCCGATGAACGCCACCCCCGACTTTTCCGTCGTCGTCCCCGTCTTTGACGAAGGCGAAGCCGCTCCCAAGCTGGCGCGCGAGATCGCGACCGCCTTCGCCGGCGACAATTACGAGATGATCTTCGTCGACGACGCCAGCCGCGACGACACCAAGGCCCGCCTGATCGCCCTGAAGGCCGAGATCCCGCAGCTGCGCGTGCTGGGCCACCGCAAGAACTCAGGCCAGAGCCGCGCCGTGCGCACCGGCATCCTGGCCGCGCGCGGGCCGATCATCGTCACCCTGGACGGCGATGGCCAGAACGACCCGGCCGACGCTCCGCGCCTGGCCAAGACCCTGCAGGCCGGCCCCGCCGTGCTGGCCCTGGTCGGCGGCGAGCGCGTCAAGCGCCAGGACAGCAGCGCCAAGCGCTTCGCCTCCAAGTTCGGTAACGGGGTGCGCAAGCGCCTGCTGAAGGACACCGCCAACGACACCGGTTGCGGGCTGAAGGCCTTCCGCCGCGAGGCGTTCCTGCGCCTGCCGTACTTCGATCACATCCACCGCTACATCCCGGCGCTGATGTTGCGCGAAGGGTATGAGGTGGCGTTCGAGCCGGTGAACCATCGCCACCGCGAGAGCGGCGTGTCGAAATATACCAACTTCGGCCGCCTGAAGGCCTCGGTTTCGGACCTGCTGGGCGTGATGTGGCTGCAATCGCGGTCGCGCAATCCCCAAGGCGTGGACGAAGCGTAACGCCTGACGGGCGAGACACCTTCACCGCAACGAAAATTCCCGCTAGGCCTTAACCATGGCATGAGACTGAATGCTCGCGCCAAAGGGGGAAGCTCGATGTTCGCAGCCATACCGCTGCTGGCGCTGCCGGTCATCATCTACAATCTGGTCGCGTTGACCCTGGCCGGAGGCTTCAAGGCCGCCGACGCCGGCGTGCGCATGAGCGACAAGCTGTTCACGATCCACATGACCTCGCGGGCCGAGTGGGGCGTCAGCCTGGGCGACCTGCTGCTGGCCGCCTCGCTGGTGGTGCTGTTCGTCGAGCTGCTGAAGTCCACGACCAGCCGCCGGATCGCCATCATCAACCACTCGCTGTCGATGGTGCTGTTCATCCTGTGCCTGGTCGAGTTCCTGCTGTTCCCGGCCTTCGCGACCTCGACCTTCTTCCTGATCACCCTGATGGTGCTGCTGGACGTGCTGGCGGGCTTCATCGTGACGATCGTGGCGGCCCGCCGCGACGTCGATTTCGGCGACCACTAGGCCAGCTTCAGCCCCATCGCCGACAGGGGCCGCTCCGGTGGCGCACCCAGGATGTTGGGCGAGCCGATGTCGCCGTGCCACCAGGTGGCGTAGCCTAGCGACTTGAGCAGTTTCAGCGCCGACTTGCTGCGCTCGTCGGGCTGGCACTCCATGTAGATCAGCGGGCGGTGGGCCTTGATGGTCTTGGCCGCGCCACGCAGCACGTCGATCTCCATGCCCTCGACGTCGATCTTGATCAGGTGGCAGGCGGAGAGATTCAGGCTGTCGATGGTGATCATCGCCACCTCCTCGCCGTCCTCGTCGTCGCGATAGACGAGGCTCTCGGCGCGGCCGCGGTCGGGCGCCAGGGTCATCATCCCGAAATTGCCGGGCTCTTCGTAGTGGATGCCGGGCAGGCGCATGGCGCCCTTCTTGGCCCCGACCAGGGTCATGTAGGTGTGGACATTGGCCCAGCTGTTCAGGGCCACGCTGGCGACCATGGCCTGGAACATGATCCGCTGCGGCTCGAAGGCGTAGACCCGGCCGGTCGGCCCCACGAAATTGCAGAAGGCCAGGGTGTGGGTGCCCATGTTGGCGCCGACGTCCAGCACCGTCTGGCCTGGTGAGATCAGCTGGCCCAGCAGGTCCAGCTCGTCGCCCGACCAGACGCCGGTCTCCTGGATGCCGCTGAAGATGTAGAGGTCGTTGCGATTGAGCAGCATCGGCCCGTAGCGCGAGGGTATGACCTCGTTGAACTCGGCGCGCGGCGGCGGCGCGGTCGGTTCGGGCGGCGCGTCGGGCAGGGTCGCCAGGGCCAGGTCGTCCGGGCTGAGGATCCTGGCGTCCGGGCAGGCCGCGCGAGCGCGCCACAGGCTGACGCCAGCGGTCATCGGGCTCCTGCGCCACGACCAGGGCAGGGCGGCCATGCGGATCGTGTCTAGGAAGGCGCTGGCGGCCGGACCAGCGCGCAGGCCGATCAGGTCCTGGCCGACCTGGTTCCACAGCAGGCCGTCGCGGAGGGCCAGCGACACGCCCTGGTCCGCCTCGGGCAGCAGGGCGGCGGGATCGGCCGAGAACAACGTCCGAGGATGGGCCAGGATAAGGTCGCCGCCGATCGCCGCGCCCGCCGCCGCGAAGGTCCGCAGGCGGACGACGCCGAAACGATCGGCCAGGCTGTCGGCCGGGTCGGTGACCAGGGTCTCGGTCGAGACGCGCACACGATCGGCGCGCGCGTCGACCCAGTCTGTGATGGCGCGCGTGACGTCGGCGGAGGCGTTGCACAGGTGCAGGTGGACGTTCCAGTCCGGGGCGACGCCCGCCAGCGATCGCGCCAGCCGCACCGCCGCCACCGCCTCGCGATCGCCCAGGGCGACGCTGACCACGGTCCTAGCGGCCTTGGTCACGACGATGTCGAACGCCTCGGGCGTGGAGAATCGTGCGTCCGGACGTTGCTGAGGCCACTCGACCGGCTGGCCCAGGCGCTCGAGCGCGGCCGCCAGGCACAGCGCGGCGACGCCGTCTGATTCTGCCTCCAGGGCCAGGGCGCAGCGGGCGGCGTCGGCGCAGCCCGCGAAGTCGCCGCGCTCCAGCCGGATCACCGCCAGGGCCAGCCATGACGGGCCGTGGGCGTAACGCTCCAATCCGCTCCGGAACAGGCCTTCGGCCACGGCCAGGTCCTGGCTGTATTTCAGCAGCATGACGCCGCAGTTGTAGTGGTGCTCGGCGACCTCGGGCTGCTGGTCACGGGCCTGCTTGAAGGCGTCGAAGGCCGCGGTCAGGTCGCCTGAGCCCGCGGCGGCCAGGCCGGCCATCGACAGGGTCACGCCCTGGTCGCCCTCAATCCCGAACACGCGCCGGGCGGCCGCGGCCGTCTCGCTCATGCGCTGGAAGCGCTGGAAGTAGAAATCCCGCGCGGCCTGCATCAGCAGCTGGAAGCGCATCGGGTCCAGCATGGCCTCGATGCGCACGGGCGCCAGCAGCATCCAGTCCGGCCGCGACCTCAGATAAGCGATGTCGGCGCCGATGCGCTCAGAATCGATCATGGGTTGATCTTAGAAAAGATCAGGCGTCCGGGAAGCCGCCTGTCTGCCTCAAGGCTTCGCCCAGAGCCATGGCGGCGGTGGTCGCCAGATTCATCGAGCGGGTTTCGGGCCGGATCGGGATGACGATGCGGCCCTGGACGGCGGCGTGGACCTCTTCCGGGGCGCCCTTGCTCTCGTTGCCGAACAGCAGGGTGTCTCCGGGTTCGAACGAAAATCGGTGGAAAGGCGTCGCGCCGCGAGTCGTGAAAAGCAGCAGGCGGCCCTGCGCCCGTTCCGGGGCGGCGAGGAAAGCTTCCCAGCTGTCATGGCGCTGAAGGTGCGCCAAAGGCCCGTAATCCAGGGCCGCGCGCTTCAAACTCTTGTCGTCCAAGGGAAAACTGCAAGGCTCGATGACGTCCAGACCGACGTCGAAACATGCGGAGAGCCGGATGGCCGCCCCGACGTTTTGGGGAATGCCTGGTTGAAAAAGTGCGATACGCATAATAAGCGAACCAACCACAAGGGCAGCAGGGGCTTTGCCGGGAATCGAAAGGGCTTGCGGACTTCGTCCGCGCGTCCGATACGACGATCCGACCGCTGCCTTGTGGCGGAGATCCGCATGCGGGTCGAGCAAGATATGGCGTCGAAAGGCGCTTCTCCAAGCCGGTCGCTTCCGCGACCTGCGGAATTAAGGGGTGACTAGGTGGCCGACACCGCCGTGGGCGCAACGACCGAGCCGGAACACGGGAGCGATCCCTCCCGGCGCGACTTTATTCACATCGCCGCGCTCGCGGCCGCCGCTGGCGGCGCCGCGACCCTGGTGTGGCCGTTCATCGACCAGATGAACCCGTCCGCCGACACGCGGGCCCTGGCCTCGACCGAGTTCGACCTGACCAAGGTCGCCGAGGGCCAGCAGGTCACGATCAAGTGGCGCGGCAAGCCGCTCTTCGTGCGTAACCGCACCAAGGCGGAAATCGCCAAGGCCGTGGCCGACGACGGCGCGTCGATGAAGGATCCGGCGACGGACGCCTCGCGCGTGAAGCCGGGCAAGTCCAACTGGCTGATCGTTGGCGGCAACTGCACCCACCTGGGCTGCGTGCCGACCTTCGGCGGTGGCGAGTATGGCGGCTGGTTCTGCCCGTGCCACGGCTCGGTCTATGACACCTCGGGTCGTATCCGTAAGGGCCCCGCGCCCCTGAACCTGGTGGTTCCGGAATACGCCTTCCTCACCGACACCAAGGTCAAGATCGGCTAAGCGAGATGAGCGGACATTCGACCTATCAACCGAAGACCGGTATCGAGCGCTGGCTCGACGCCCGTCTGCCGATCGTGCGTCTGGGCTACGACTCGTTCGTCGACTACCCCACCCCGCGCAACCTGAACTACTGGTGGACCTTCGGCGGCATCCTGTCGCTGTGCCTGGCCTCCCAGCTGATCACCGGCATCATCCTGGTGATGCACTACAATCCGAGCGCTCAGGGCGCCTTCGCTTCCGTCGAGCACATCATGCGCGACGTGAACTACGGCTGGCTGATCCGCTACATGCACGCCAACGGCGCGTCGATGTTCTTCATCGCCGTCTACATCCACATGCTGCGCGGCCTGTACTACGGCTCCTACAAGGCGCCGCGTGAAGTGCTGTGGCTGCTGGGCTGCGTGATCTATCTGCTGATGATGGCCACCGCCTTCATGGGCTACGTCCTGCCCTGGGGCCAGATGTCGTTCCACGGCGCCGTCGTCATCACCAACCTGTTCGGCGCCCTGCCGCTGGTTGGCGAAAGCATCACCACCTGGCTGTGGGGCGGCTTCGCGGTCGACAACCCGACCCTGAACCGCTTCTTCTCGCTGCACTACCTGCTGCCCTTCATGATCGCGGGCGTCGTGATCCTGCACATCTGGGCCCTGCACGTGGTTGGCCAGAACAACCCGACCGGCGTGGACCCCAAGTCGAAGGCCGACACCGTTCCCTTCACGCCGTATGCGACGGTGAAGGACGGCTTCGCGATGAGCGTCTTCCTGATCCTCTTCGCCTTCTTCGTTTTCTACATGCCCAACGCCCTTGGCCACGCCGACAACTATGTCGAGGCCAACCCGCTGGTGACGCCGTCGCACATCGTTCCGGAATGGTACTTCCTGCCGTTCTACGCGATCCTGCGCGCCGTGCCGGACAAGCTGATGGGCGTGCTGGCCATGTTCGGCGCCATCGCCTGCCTGTTCGCCCTGCCGTGGCTGGACACCTCGAAGGTGCGCTCGATGCGCTACCGCCCGACCGCGAAGATCTACTTCGTGTTCTTCCTGGTGGCCTGCATCATCCTGGGCTTCTGCGGCGCCAAGCTGCCGGACGATCCGGTGATCCCGCACCTGACCACGTTCCAGCTGGGCGGTTCGGACCTGAACAGCTTCGTGTGGCTCAGCCGCGTGGCCTCGCTCTACTACTTCGCTTTCTTCCTGGTCGTTCTCCCGGTCCTGGGTCTGGTCGAAAAGACCCTGCCGGTTCCGGACTCGATCGCTTCGCCGGCCCTCTCGGCCGACGCTCACAAGGGTTGATCCCGATGCTCCGCAAACTCTCGGTTATCGCGGCGGCGGCGGGTCTCCTGGTCGTCGGCCTCGCCGGTCCGGCCCTCGCCAACGGCGGGGCCCTGCCGGCCAAGGAAGTGCACTGGTCGTTCGAAGGCCCCTTCGGCAAGTTCGACCAAGGCCAGCTGCAGCGCGGCTTCAAGGTCTATCGCGAAGTCTGCTCGGCCTGCCACTCGCTGAAGCTGGTGTCGTTCCGCAACCTCGGCGACAAGGGCGGCCCGTTCTACAGCGAGAAGTATCCGAACTCGAACGACAACCCGTGGGTCAAGGCGATCGCCAAGGACTACGAGGTCGCCGACATCGACTCGGAAACCGGTGACGCCATCAAGCGTCCGGCCACCAGCGCCGACCACTTCCCGTCGCCCTTCGCCAACGAAGCCGCGGCCCGCGCCTCGAACGGCGGCGCCCTGCCGCCGGACATGTCGCTGCTGGCCAAGGCTCGCGAAGAAGGTCCGGACCACATCTATTCGGTCGTGACCAGCTACGTCGATCCGCCGAAGGGCCTGACGGTCCCGACCGGCGGTCACTACAACCCGTACTTCCCGGGCGACCTCAGCTCGGCCTGGCACGGCGACCACAAGCACGTCCCGCCGGGCGGCTTCATCGCCATGGCCCCGCCGCTGAAGGCCGGCCTGGTGACGTTCGACGACGGCACCAAGTCGACCCTGGACCAGCAAGCCAAGGACGTCTCGGCGTTCCTGATGTGGGCCGCCGAGCCCAAGCTGGAAGAGCGCAAGCAGACCGGCTTCGCCGTTCTGATCTACCTCGTCCTGCTCTCGGGCCTGCTGTATGCGAGCTACAAGACGGTCTGGAAGAACGAGTCGCACTGACCCGTTTCCCGGCTCTGAGATACGGAAAGGCCCGGTGGAAACACCGGGCCTTTTTCTTTGTCCCTAGACCTCCAACCGCCAGCAGATCAGCGGCCCGTCCTCGTCGTCCACCCGCTTGCCCACGACCTGGAAGCCATTGCGGGAGAGCACCGCCTGCGAGGCCAGGTTGTCGACCGAGGTTTCGGCGGTGAGCGCCAGCACACGATCATCCGCTCGCGCCCAGGCGGCCAGGTCGGCCACTGCGCGGGTGGCCACGCCTTGGCCCCAGCGGGTGGGCGCGACGCCGTAGCCGATGCGCAAGCTCCGGTCGGAAGCGTCCAGCGGCCGGGTCGGTGAGATCAGGCCGACGATCTCGGCGTCCTCGACGATCATCCAGGCAGCCGGGCTGAACACCAGGCGGATGCCGTCGGCGAGTTTGGCCAGCATGGCCAGCACTTCCGGCGGGGCCAGGGGGCTGTCGCATAGGCGATAGGGCGCTGGCGCCTCGCCGCGCAGCAGGGCGGCGAAGTCTTCGGTCTTGGCTTCGATCAACATCTTCAGGTCTCGGGAGATCTAGGGCGCGACCGACAGGGTGCGGGCGTCGGCGGCCAGGCGGAGGCGGTGGCGGCCCCATAGGCCCGTGCCCAGGGTCCCGGTCACGCCCTCGGGCAGGTCGTCGGCCAGGCTGGCGGGCACGTTCTCTGCCAGCACCCCGCCGATCGACAGGGCGCGCAGGCGGGCCGGAGCCTTGTGGCGGGCGGTCATGTCCAGCTTGCCCGTCGCGGCCGCCTCGCGCGTCGACAGCCGCGCCATGGCTTTGGAGGCCGTGTCGATCGCGAAGGCTCCCTGCAGGGCTACGGGACCGTCGCTGACTCTGGCGACGATGGTCGGCAGGCCCTCGACCACTTCGACCGGCAGGACGACCTGGCGGCGCGCGCGCCAGGGCTTGTCGATGCGCACCCGACAGTCGGCGAAGTCGATCTCGACGCTGTGGCCGGCCAGGACGTCCATGCCGATCACCCCGGCGATCGGGGTGACGAAGCCCGCGCCCCGCGCGTCCAGGTCGGCGACCCGGATCGGGACGGCCGGCGTCTTCAGCCCGGCGACCTCGACGGACAGCGGCAGCTCTGGCTCGGTGATCCCGGCCATCTGGGCCTTGGTCTCGTGCAGCAGGGTGCGCGGGGCCGACAGGTCGATGACGTAGTCGCCGGCCATGTCGCCGATCACCGCTGGTGCGATCACGGCCCCGTTCTCGAACCAGCACGCCGTCTCGCCGGCGCGCACCGTACTGGCGACGAGCATGAGCGACAGGGCCAGGACGGAAACGCGGCAACGCATGCGACGCAGCCTAGCCTAGCCGTGACGGTTGCGCGACGATCTCGACAGCTTCACCGAACGGCGTTCATCATACCGCCGGGCAGCGGAGCGTGAACATGTCGGAAGAGCACGATCCGGAGCGCGAGTCGGGCCGGCGGCTGGACGCCTTCGTCGACGCGGCCTTCGCCTTCGCCGTCACCCTGCTGATCATCGCCAGCGCCGAGCCGGCGGCCAATATCGCCGCCCTGTGGCAGGCCTTGGGCCGCATCCCCGCCTCGTTGGGGGCCTTCGCCCTGATCGCCATGTTCTGGCTGGCCTATCGCGAGTACGGGCGCCTGGTCCCGCGTCGCGACACCCTGTCGACCCTGAACGCCCTGGCCATCGTGTTCACGGTGCTGGTCTATGTCTTCCCGCTGCGGATGCTGGTCGAGTCCGGCTTCGTCTGGGCCTCGCGCGGCCTGCTGTCGGGCGAGAAGATCATCCGCACCCTGTCGGACCTGCGCGATCTCTTCCGCATCTACGGCGCGGGTTTCGCGATCCTGGCCGGGCTGTTCACGGTCCTGTACTGGCGGGCCATGCGCCATCCCCAGCGCCTGGGCGTGGACCCTGCGAACCTGACCCAGATCCGCTTCAGCTTTGAGATCTGGGCCCTGGCGGCGGCCACGGGTCTGATCTCGGCGGCCCTGACCTTCGGTCCTATGGCCAGGGCGCCGTGGCTGCCGGGCTTCGCCTACTGGCTGATCCCGCTGGTCATCGGCCTGCGCGCGCCGATGGGACGCCTGCTGCGGCGCGGACGTCCCGTCTAAGGGCCCGCGTCAGCCCGCCTGCTTGCGATCGCGCAGCTTGCACGGTGCGCCGGCCTGGGCGGCCTCGGCGCAGGTCATGGAGCTGAGCGTCGCGGCCGAGCCGGGCGCGGGATTGTCGACGACATAACCCTTGCCGTTCTTGCAGCTCAGCTCGTAGCGGGTGATCGGCGGCGTGCCGCCCGAGCCCAGATAGGCGCCGTCGGCGACCTCGCAGTCGGGCGCGATCTTGGCGGCGATCGGCGCCAGGCCCATGGCCGGCTGGAAGTTGCCGCGCATCAGGCAGTACAGCCCGCGCGGCCAGGCCTTGCCGGCGGCTTCGGCCGAGTCCTGCACGGCCAGGCAGTCCAGGGGCTGGACGTCCTCGGCGGACTTGCGGTTGATGATCCAGCCCATGGCGTCGCGGCACACCAGCTCGTAGCTGGGGACCTTGGACGGCTTGTCCGACAGCTCGGCGGCGTCGGTCACGTCGCACGGGATCTTCAGCTGGGTCGCCAGCTCCCGAGCCATCTTCACCTGCATAGGATTGCCCGACTCGCGCGGCTTGATGCGCGGGCCCGACTTCTGGGTCCGCAGGAAGTCGATGTTCTTCATGTCCTGTCGCGGCGGCGGAGGCGGCGGCATGTAACCGCCGAACTGCGCCATGGCGGGCGCGACCCCGATCGCCAGAACCGCGACGACGCTCAGAACAATCCCAGACAAAATCCGACGCATGAGTCTGCTCCCCCTCGATGCTTAAGGTTGAGAAGATTGATCCGCTATCGGCGCCTGGTCAACAGATGCGCGGCGTCAGGCTTCGGCCTTGCTGCCGCTTGAGCGCTGGAACAGCTGCAAAGTGCGCAGCAGCGACAGGCGGGCGCTGTCGGGATGGTGGCCGTTGGGCGCGACGAAGGCGTGGCCGGCCTCGTACAGATGGATCGGCAGCTCGGGGTGCGTCTCGCGGATCGCCTCGACATCGGCCAGCGGGATCATGCTGTCGGTCTTGCCAAAGTGCAGGATGGTCGGGACCTTGGGCGTCTCGTCCCGATAGGCGACGATGTCGCCGCCGTAGAAGGCCGAGACCGCGCTGAGCCCCTCGCAGCGGCAGGCCGCCAGCCAGGCCGTGGTGCCGCCGTAGCAGAAGCCCATGGCGAACACAGGCCCCTCCAGGGCGTCGATGCAGGCCTGGACGCGGGGCAGGGTCGAGACGCCCCAGCCTGTCGCCTTGCCCATGGCCATGCGGGCGTCGAGGATCGCCGGCGTGGTGTCCTCGAGCGGGAAGTCGGCGTCGGCGGCGTCCATCAGGCTGGGGAGTATGACCTCATAACCCTGCTCGGCCAGGCTGTCGGCCAGCGCGCGCAGGTGCGGGGTGACGCCCCAGATGGCGTGCAGCATGACAATGCCGCCACGCCGGGCTTCACGGGGCGGGGCGTGGTAGGCGGCGAACGGCGCGCCGGTTTCACGGCACGCCAGGGCGATGCGTTCACCCATGGCCGCCGGCCCCCTCTTTCGACGCAGAGTACTCGGCGAAGAACTCGATCGTGCGCTGGCGGGCCAGCTCGGCGTCGGCGAGATCGCTGTCGGGCCGGCCGTCATTGTTGAAGCCGTGGCCGCTGTTTTCGTAGACGTGGATCGGAACCTCGGGATGGGCGGCCCAGACGGCGGCCTTGACGTCCTCGGCGGGGATGTGGCCGTCCTTGCGGCCCAGGTGCACGATCACGGGCGTGTTCAGCGTCTGCGCGGCATTGGCGGCGATCATGCTGCCGTAATAGGCCGAGCCCGCCGCCAGGCCCTTCAGCCGGGCGGCCGACAGCCACACCAGCGAGCCGCCCAGGCAATAGCCGACCGCGAACACCGGACCACGCGAGGCCAGCTCATCGATGCAGGCCTGGATGTCCGACAGCATGGCGTCGATCCCGACCTTCTGCACGTAGCTGACGCCGGTCTGGAAGCCTTGCGGATCGTGCTCGGCGGTGAAGCCAGGCTCGGCGCGATCGAAGATCGACGGGGCCAGCACCTCGAAGCCCCGGGCGGCCCAACGCGCCACGTCGGCCTGGACGTACTGGTCGAGGCCGAAGATCTCCTGGATCACGACCACCCCGCCCTTTCGCGCGCCTTCCGGCTGGGCGTGCAGGGCGGTGAAGGCAAAGCCGTCGACGGCGGCGGTCAGGGTGATGGTCTCGGCCATGGCGGCGACTCCCTCGGAAACTGGCGGCATCCAAGGGGCGCATGGCCGCTCGGGTCAAGTCGCCCGATACGATACGCGCGTGAAGAGGTGCGATGCCCGCCGGTGGATGGCCACCATCAACTGGCGTTCGGAGAGGTCCAGGCGCTCGATCGGGATGTCGACCTTGCGACTGCCCTTGAGGGCGGACGCGACCTGCTCCAGGGCGGATGGCCGCTCCAGCTTCAGGCGCAGGCGACGGGGGTCATCCTCGCCGCCGCCTTCGATATCGGCGGTGACGATCTCGCTCCAGGCCAGGAAGAACAGAGTATCCTTCTTCTTCTCGCGCCAGCTCAGGCCGTCGGCGGCGATGATCAGGCGCGGGGTGGTGTCGAAGAAGACTGGGAGAGACAGCAGGGAAACGATCGCCGCCGAGACGAGGCCGATCCTCCAGCTCGTGGGATCGCCGAAGGCGCCGAAACCGACCATCACCAGAACGAAGATGGCGAGCCAGCTCGCTTCCTTCAGCCGCGAGGGCCGAACAACGACCGGCGCGTCGGCGCTCACGGGTTGATCCTCACGCTCGCGCCGTCGCGGACCAGGCGCCAGATCTCCTCGATCTCGGGATCGGTAACGGCGATGCAGCCGTCGGTCCAGTCCTGGCCCTTGAACGCGGCGGCCAGATGGCCTCGGCCGTTGGGCAGACCGTGGATCATGATGTCGCCGCCGGGGTCCAGGCCTCGGGCGCGGGCGGCCTGGATCTGAGCTGGCGTTGGATAGCCGATCCGCAAGGATCGGTGATAGGCGCTGCCGGGATTGCGGCCGGTGATGCGGTAGTCGCCCTCGGGCGTGCGGCGGTCGCCGGAGCGGGTCTTGGGCGCCAGGCCGCCGCGTCCCAGCGCGATCTTGTAGATCCGCACCGCGCGCTCGCCGGCGTACAGCGTCATGCGGTGGGCGGCCTTCTCGACCACGATGCGGTCGACGCTGGCGTCCGGGCCAGCAGGCGTAGCGGCCTGCGGCGAACCGCAGGCCGTCAGCAGCAGCGCCCCGATCAGGCCGAGGCGCCGCATGGTCTTAGACGTTGAAGCGGAAGTGCATCACGTCGCCGTCCTTGACGACATATTCCTTGCCTTCGGCGCGCATCTTGCCGGCTTCCTTGGCCGGGCCTTCGCCGCCCAGCTTGACGAAGTCGTCGAAGGCGATGGTTTCGGCGCGGATGTAGCCCTTCTCGAAGTCGGTGTGGATGACGCCGGCCGCCTGCGGGCCGGTGTCGCCGACGTGGATGGTCCAGGCGCGGGCTTCCTTGGGGCCGACCGTGAAGTAGGTCTGCAGGTTTAGCAGCGTGTAGGCTTCACGGATCAGGCGGTTCAGGCCCGGCTCTTCCAGGCCCAGGGTCTCGAGGAACTCGGCGCGTTCCTCGGCGTCCAGCAGGGCGATCTCGCTCTCGATCTGGGCCGAGATGACCACGCTCTTGGCATTGTCCTTGGCGGCGCGTTCGGCGACCTGGTCGCTGTACTTGTTGCCCTTGTCGGCGCTGCCTTCGTCGACATTGCAGACATACAGCGCCGGCAGCGAGGTCAGCAGTTGCAGCATGTGCCACGCCTTCTCGTCATCGGCGTCGATCTTGGCGGCGCGGGCCGGGCGGCCTTCGCGCAGCAGGGCCAGGGCGATATTGGCCAGGCGCAGCGTGTTGGCGCTTTCCTTGTCGGCGCCGACCTTGGCGCGCTTCTCAAGGGCGGGGACGCGCTTTTCCAGGCTTTCCAGGTCGGCCAGCATCAGCTCCATCTCGATGATCTCGAGATCGCTGAGCGGGTCGATGCGGCCTTCGACGTGGACGATGTCGCCGTCCTCGAAGCAGCGGGCCACGAAGGCCACGGCGTCGCAGTCGCGGATGTTGGCCAGGAACTGGTTGCCCAGGCCTTCGCCCTTGCTCGCGCCGCGCACCAGGCCGGCGATGTCGACGAAGGTGATCCGGGCCGGGATGATTTCCTTGGAGCCGGCGATCTTGGCCAGGGCGTCCAGGCGCGGCTCGGGCACGGCGACTTCGCCGGTGTTGGGCTCGATCGTGCAGAACGGATAGTTCGCGGCCTGGGCCGACGCCGTCTGGGTCAGGGCGTTGAACAGGGTGGACTTGCCGACGTTGGGCAGGCCGACGATGGCGACTTTAAGGGCCATGGAACTCTCGTGAATTTCGTTGGCGCGCGCTTAGCACGGATGGCCGTGAAAGGCGAACGCGCCGGTCCCGAGAGGCTGGCCGGAAGATCAGCCCAGGCGCGCGACGCGCGCGACCGTCTCGCCGTGGAAGGCGCAGCTGAGCTTGGCGTCGATGCAGCCTTTCATCGCCACGAACGCCTTGTCAGCCCCGCCATGGGCCGGGAGGGTCAGGGTCGCCTCGACCATGCCCTGGGCGTCGCGCGGGGCGATGTTCAACTGGGCCTTCATGGCCTGGGTCGCCGGAACGGCCTGGGCCACGACCTTGTCGGCCGGGCCTTTCATGACGATCCGGGCCGGGGTGCGGGTCTCGGTCGCCGTGCAGGCGCTCCCCAGGAGACCGACCCCTATAAGACCAAAGGCGGCGATCACGGTCAGCGCGCGAAAGCGGATCACGGCGTACCCTCCCAAGGTTGTTGGCGGAACAGTGTTACCGCTATCGCGATCTGTAAAGCGGTTTCTCAACCCTGGGTGATCGCGGCGGTTGAGGACTTGCAAGAACTGCAACCAGACCTGATATCAATGCGCGAAAGGAGCCTCCCCATGAGCGTTCGTCCCGTCCTGAAGATCGTGAAAGGCCAGCCCGCCTCGGATGGCGACGGCGTGCGGCTGACCCGCATGCTGGGCACCGCCGAGGCCCAGATGTTCGACCCGTTCCTGATGCTGGACTGTTTCGACAACGACCAGGCGTCCGACTACATGGGCGGCTTCCCCGACCACCCGCATCGCGGCTTCGAGACCGTGACCTACATGCTGGAAGGCCGGATGCGTCACAAGGACAACACCGGCCGCGAGGGCGTGATCGGGCCGGGCGGGATCCAGTGGATGCGGGCCGGCAAGGGCATCGTCCACTCCGAGATGCCCGAGCAGGCCGAGGGCCGCATGCGCGGCTTCCAGCTGTGGGTGAACCTGCCGGCCAAGCTGAAGATGAGCGAGCCGGGCTATTCTGAATTCGAGAGCGACGCGATTCCGGTCGAGGCGCGCGACGGCGGCGTCACCGTGAAGGTGATCTCGGGCGTGACCGATGGCGGCACGACGGGTCCGATCGGCGGCGGCGCGGTGGACGCCCTCTATTTCGACGTCGTGCTGCCGGCCGGGACCGTGTTCGAGGAGCCGGTCGGCGACGACCGCAGCGCCATGCTGGCCGTCTATGAAGGCCAGGTCCGCGTCGCCCACGACACGGTCGACGCCTTGTCGGGCGTGTTCCTGGGAACAGGCGACACCGTCCGGGTCGAGGCCGTCACCGACGCGCGCGTGCTGCTGCTGGCCGGCCGCCCGATCCAGGAGCCGGTCTTCTGGCACGGCCCGTTCGTCATGAACTCCCGCGAGGAGATCGTGCAGGCGTTCGAAGACTTCCAGCGCGGGCGGTTCTAGGTTCTAGCGAATGTCGACCGCGCTCTCGAAATAGGCCGTGGCGCTGCCTTCGGCATGGGCGACGATCGAGATGTCGAAGCCCTTGCCGTCGTCCAGCGCCAGGTGGACGCGGCCCTGCCGGAAAGCTTCGCGCATGGCCTCTGGGGCGCCGGTCAGGCCGCCCTTGGCCGAACGCAAGCCTCGGTTGTCCATATAGTGCAGCGAGAAGGTCACGGGATGGACCTGACGCGCGATCGTCAGTTCGCCTGCGCCGGTGTGCGGCGGCTTGGGTTGTCTTGCCATACGCATACAACGCGCGAACCGCGCTGCGGGGTGCAGCGAAAGCTGTGGAGAAAGGCGCGGCCCGGCGTTCGTCGGGGGGGCGTGTTGCCGGGCCGCTGGCGTCCGCGGCCACGATGGGCTGTCCGGACGCTAGGATAAATCGTCAGGGCGTGGTCGGTTCCACGCGCCCGCGCGCTTCAGGCGTCGCCGCGCTGACGGGGCGACGCCGAACCGCCCACGCGTCCGGCGCGGGTGGCCAGGTCGCGGTTCTGCGAGAAGCTGCGCTTTTCGGCGGGCACCGAGGCGCCGCCCTTGGCGGCGATCTCGCGCCGCTTCTCGGGCGACATGGCGGCGAAGCCACGCTTGGACTTGGACGGGGTGTCGGTTTGCAAAGCCATGGCGGCCTCCCTGTTGCTTCCGCAAAGACAAGGCCCGGAATCGCCTAAACGTTCCAAAGGCTTAGCCTTAAGTTTAGCGGACGCCGCAGGCGCGAAGCATGGCCGTGGAGGCGGCGACGGCCTCTTCGGCGGGCAGGCCGCGCGTGTCGCGGGCCCGAGCCAGGGCCGCCTTGCACGCAGGTTCATCGGCCTTGGTGAGCGGCGAGGCGGCGGTAGCAGGCTGGTGCGCCGAGGCCTCGGCGGGCGCGGGGCGCAGTCCCACGAGAACAAGGACGGTGATCGCGGCGAACAGCAGCAGGGCCGCCAGCGCCACGGCCATGACGCCGCGGCCGCCGTCGGTAGGGATGACAATCCGCTGGGTCAGAGTCATGGCGACGTCCCGCGTTATTGGCCCGCTCTTGGGATGAGACCAAGTGTTAACGCGCGACGGGGCGAGATGTTCTAGGCCCCCTCAATCAGGCCCAGCCGCAGCAGGCTCTCAGCGGCGGCGACGATGGAGTCCTCGGCCGAGCGGGGCGACCAGCCCAGCAGGCGGATGGCCTTTTCGCTGGTGGCGTTCATGGTCACGCCCAGGAACGGGACCAGCGCTTTCAGCGCCGGATTGCCCGCGGCCGCGCCGATGCGCACGACGGTGTTGGGGATCTCCTTGGTCGGGACTTTGGTCGCGGCGGGGCCTAACCGTCGCCGCAGGATCGCCGCCACGTCGCGCATCCACAGGCTCTCGCCGGCGCTGGCCAGGAAGCGCTGGCCCTTGGCCGCCGGATGGGTCATGGCGCGCAGGTGCAGGTCGGCGACGTCGCGCACGTCGACGAAGCCGGAATTGACCTTTGGGCAGCCGGGGATGCCCTCCAGCATCTGCTTGATCAGCCGGATGGAGTGCGAATAGTCGGCCCCCAGCGCCGGGCCCATCACGGCGGTCGGGTTGACGGCCGCCAACTCCAGACCGCGCCCTTCGGCGGCGATGAAGTTCCAGGCCGCGCGTTCGGACAGGGTCTTGGACTTCTGGTACGGCGCGACCTTGTCGTTCAGCTGCGTCCAGTCGGTCTCGTCGAACGGCCGCTTCATGGGCTTATGGCCCATGCCGACCGCACCGAAGGCCGAGGTCAGCACCACCCGCTTGACGCCCGCGTCCCGCGCCGCGCGCAGGACCCGGAAATTGCCCTCGACCGCGGGGATGATCCACTCTTCCTCGGTGGCATAGTCGCCGGACGGGGTGGGCGAGGCGCCGTGCATCACATAGGCGCAGCCCTCGGCGGCCTGAGCCCAGCCGGCGTCGTCGCTCAGGTCGGCCGTGACGAAACTCAGCCGATCGCCGGGCTCGGCCCCGCCGACCTTCAGATAGGCGCGAACCTCGGCCTCGCGGCCGGGCGTCCGCAGCGTGGTCCGCACCCGATAGCCCTGCGCCAGCAGCGCCAGGATGCAGTGCTGGGCGATGAAGCCCGTGCCGCCCGTCACCAGAACCAAATCGTCTCGCATGGATGTCTCCTGATCGATGGCGGGACCCTATCGAGCAGGTGTCGGACGTAGAATGCTTGTGGGTTCGCGATACTTGCGCAAAAGTCCGGAAATGGTCGTCGATCCCTTCTCCGAGATCCTGAGCCTGACCCAGGCCCAGGCCGTCCATGCCGGCGGCTTCGAGGCGGGCGGGCCGTGGGCGATCCGCTTCCGGTCGCGCCACCGGATCAAGATGTCGGCCGTGCTGCACGGCGGGTGCTGGTTCTGGTTCGAGGACGAGCCCGAGACCAAGGTGCGGCTGGAGGCCGGCGACATCGGCCTGCTGACCGCCCAGCGGAACTACATCATGGCCAGCGACCCGGGCGTCGAGCCGGTTGAGGCGACCAGCCTGTTCGCCCGAGAGGGCCTGGCCTCGGCCGTGCTGGGCGATGGCGCGGACTTCGGCTTCATCGGCGGGCACATCCTGCTCAACCCGCTCAATGGCGGGCTGCTGGCGGATGTCCTGCCGCCCTGGCTGCATATCGAGGGCGGGTCGCCGCAAGCCGCCGCCTTCGGCTGGCTGCTGGGTCGGCTGGTCGAGGAGGCGCGAGGCGATCTGCCAGGCGCCCAGCTGGCCTCGTCGCATCTGGCCCAGCTGCTGTTCACAGAGATCCTGCGCTCGCATCTGGGCGCGGGCGGTCCGCTGCCCGCCGGCTGGCTGCGGGCCCTGGCGGACGCCCGCACAGCGCCGGCCCTGCGGCTGATGCATGGCGATCCTGGCCGGGACTGGCGCCTGGACGAGCTGGCCCGGGCCTGCGCCATGTCGCGGACTTCGTTTGCCGAGCACTTCAAGACGGTCTCGGGCAAGGCGCCCCTGACCTACCTGACCGAGTGGCGGATGCGCCTGGCCGAGCGGACCCTGCGCGAGGAGGCGACCGCCGTGGCCCGGATCGGCCTGGCCCTGGGCTATGCCTCGGAGAGCGCCTTCAGCAACGCCTTCAAACGGGTGACCGGCAGCTCGCCGCGCGCCTATCGGAGCGCGGCGAGGGCGGTCGCGTCAGGGTGAGACCACGAACGCCGTCACCCGCTCGGCGAAGTCCCGCGGCTTTTCCAGATACATGAAGTGTCCCGTCGCCGGGACGGTCTCTAACTTGGCGCCGGGGACGGCGGCGGCGACCGCGCGGGCCTGGTCGAAGACGTCGCCGATGTCTACCTCACCGACCAGCACCAGGGTGGGGACGCGGATCTGGGCCAGGCGGTCCTTGGCGTCGGGGCCGGCGCGTTCGACCTTGCCGCTGGGGTTGGCCAGGTTCTGCGGATTGGCCTTGAGCAGGGCCAAGACGCGGGCGCGTTCGGCGTCGGCGGTGGGCGAGAGGATGTAGGGGTCCTTCACCGCGCCCTCGAGATTGCCGGTCTTGATCTGCACGGCCAGCTTCAGGCTGCGGGCGATGAAACCGGCCGAGGGCTTGAAGCCGCTGATCCAGGGGCCGGCCAAAACGAGGCCATCGACGGCCTCCGGGTGGGCCATGGCGAAGTCCACGGCGATGCCGCCGCCGGCCGAGGAGCCGACCAGGGTCGCGTGGGTGACGCCGGCCGCCTTCATCACCGCCGCCAGGTCATCCCCCGAGGCGAAGGGCGTGGTCGCCGCCGGAGTCTGGCCATAGCCGCGCCGGTCGTAGCGCACGACCTTGAAGCGCTGGCACAGCAGCGGCCAGACGTCATCATAGGCGGCCGAGTGGAGAATGCCGTCGTGCAGCAGCACGATGGCCCTGTCGCCGGATCCACAGGTCTCATAGGCGACCTTGCCGCCCTCCGCCTCGGCGAAGGTCTGGGCGTGAGCGATGCCGGCCCAGAACAACAGGCAGCTGGCCGCGATCGCCCGAGCGGGCGTTGAAAGTTTCATGGCGTGTCTCCGGGAAAAGGGCGCCGTCAGCCGGCGCGTTGGACGGTCTCGGTTTCGACGTCGGGCGGCTGCTCGGGCTGGTATTCCAGGATGTCGCCCGGCTGGCAGTCCAGGAAGTCGCAGATGGCTTCCAGGGTCTCGAACTTGACGCCCTTCACCTTGCCGGACTTGAGCAGGGAGAGGTTGGCGTCGGTGATCCCGATGGCGCGGGCCAGCACGTTGGAGCGCACCTTGCGTTTGGCCAGCATGACGTCGAGGCGCAGGACGATCGGCATCAGACGAAGGCCTCCCGGTCCTGCTCGATCTCGCGGCCCACCTGCATGACCTGGCCAATGACGAAGACCAGCAGGCCCAGGATGAAGGCCTGCAGGCTGGCCATGTGCGCCCAGTTCCTGTCGATCTCGTAGCCGGTGGCGGCCAGGACCAGGTGGCACAGGAACGGCGAGACGGCGTAGGCGCACAGCCAAGCCCCGACACGGCCGAAGCGGCGGGCGGCCTCGCCTGAGAACACCTCGCCTCGAGCATAGCCGGCGAACAGCGCGCGCAGGCTCCAGAACATCATCAGGATCGGCGTAGCGCGCGCGATGCCGACGCCGACATAAACCAGGCGGTGGACCAGTGGCAGCGAGCCGAACGCCACCGAATTGGGCGGGCCCTCGCCGATGTAGCAGTTGTCCGGCCCGATCCGGACCAGCTCGCCCTTGTAGAACAGCATGGTCGCGATGGCCGTCACGAGGATCGCCGCCGCCAGGGCGAACAGGCCGGTGAACAGCCAGACCGCCGCGCGGCTGCCCAGGCGCACGCGGCGCTGGGCCGGGCTTTCCTCGGGCGTGGCCGGGGCGCGGTGCAGCGGCTTCAGATGCAGAACCGTGGCCATGGCGTCCTCCATGACGTCACAGTCGATTCTAAAAAAGTTTCTGTCAATCGATATTGAGTGAGCGTCAGCCCATTGGCTTGTCGAGCGACTTGGGCGGTTGGCTGAACCAGCGCGGGCCGTCCGGCGTCAGGTGGATGCAGTCCTCCAGCCGCACGCCGAACTCGCCGGGGATGTAGATGCCGGGCTCGTCCGAGAAGCACATGCCGGGGGCCAGTTTCGTGGTCTCGGACATCACGAAGTTCACCGGCTCGTGGCCGTCCATGCCGATGCCATGGCCGGTGCGGTGCGACAGGCCCGGCAGCTTGTAGCGCGGACCCCAGCCCAGGCTGTCGTAATAGGCGCGGACGGCGCGATCGACCGAACCGGCCTCGACGCCGATCTTGGCGGCCTCGAACGCCACCTGCTGGCCTTTGGCCACGTCGTTCCAGACCTTGCGCTGGCGGGCGGTGGGCTCGCCGAACACGAAGGTGCGCGAGATGTCCGACTCGTAGCCGCCGACATTGCAGCCGCAATCCATCAAGACGACCTGGCCTTCGCTCAGCACCTGGGGCTGGCGCGAGCCGTGCGGATAGGCGGACGCCTCGCCGATCAGGATCAGGTTGAAGCTGACCCGCGCGCCCTGGCCCGTGGTGTAGGCGGCCATCAGGGCGGCGATGTCCTTGGGGCCCATGCCGGGGCGGACATTGGCGTGGGTGTGCTTGAGGGCCGCGACGGTGATGTCGGCGGCGACCTGCATCAGGGCGATCTCGGCCGGCGACTTGATCATCCGGCAGCCGCGGAACACCGCCGCGCCCGAGGCGACCTCGGCCCCCGGCAGCGCCGCCTTCAGGCCGTCGACGATGAACAGGCGCGTCGTCTCCTCGACGCCGATCTTGCCCGAGGCCAGCTTGCGGTCGGCCAGCAGGCCGGCGGCGATGGCATAGGGGTTTTCGTCCTCCTCCCAGGGGCGGATCTCGGCCGGCACGCCCAGGCTCTGGCGGATCGAGGGCTCCTCGAACTTGGGCATCACCATGCCGACCTGGCCTTCGCGCGGGATGATCGCCAGGCAGGGGCGCTCGCTGCGGCTCCACTGCACGCCGGTGAAATAGTCCAGCGACGAGCCGGCCTCGGTGACGATCGCCGACAGGCCCAGCTGGACCATCAGCGCCTGGGCGCGGGCCAGGCGCGAGGCGCGCTCGGCGGGGCCGATCAGGGCGATGCCGTCGGTCAGCTTCTTGTCCTGCTTGGCCCAGGCCGGAGCGGCGGCGAGGGCGCCGACGCCCGCGAGAACGCCACGTCGCGAGAGGTCTTGAAAAGCCGTCATGTCATCCTCGGGAAGCTCGACAGTCTTTTCGGCCCGCGCGCCCTGATCTGGCAAGCGCCTCCGATGCAGGCTTGCCAACAATTCTACATTTAGCTAAATGACTAATTATGAGCCAGGTCTTCAAAGCCCTTTCCGATCCCACCCGCCGGCGCGTGCTGCAGCTGCTGCAGCGCGGACCATTGAGCGCAGGGGAGCTTTGCGACCATTTCGAATTCTCCAAGCCGACCATGTCGGCCCACTTCGCGGTGCTGAAGGAAGCCGACCTGGTCCATGCCGAGAAGTCGGGCAAGTCCGTCCTCTACCATCTGAAGCTCTCGGTGCTGGAAGAGGCGCTGCTGGGCTTCGTCAACTCCTTCGGCGATCCGTTGGAAGCGCCGGAACCCCAAGAGCCGGAGATCGTGCGATGAACAAGGAACTGGTCGGCAGCTTCGCCTGGGGCGGTGGCATCGTCGCCCTGGCGCTGGCCGCCACCCTGGCGCGCAAGCTGGGCTATGTGGATCAAGAGACCGTCATGCGGATGGTCATTGGCGCCAATGGCCTGATGATCGCCTGGTACGGCAATCGCATGCCCAAGACCTTCGTGCCGGAAGCCTGGGCCAGGCAAGCCCGGCGGATCGCGGGCTGGTCGCTGGTGCTGAGCGGGCTGGTCTATGCCGGCCTGTGGGCGTTCGCGCCGATGCAGACCGCGGTCGTCGGCGGCAGCGGCGCGATCATTGTCGGGATCGCCGTGACGCTGGGCTACTGCCTGGCGCTGCGCGACAAGGCGAAAGTCGCCTAGCCCACCGCCTTATCCCACCGCTTGGGCCGCCAGGTCGCGCCAGCCCTTGGCTTCCTTGCGGAAGTGGCTGTGGGTCTTGGACAGGCGCTTGTCGATCTCGGCCAGCTTGGCGCGGGCCTCGTCCTTGCGGCCCATGCGGGCCAGGAAGACGGTGTAGCGGGCGATCCCCTCGAAGCCCGGATAGTGGTCGGCGGCCCAGCTCAGCGCCGTCTCGGCCTGCTCCTCGCGGCCCAGGGCGTGGTAGACGCGGCCCAGGGCCAGCATGGTGTGGGGCGTGCGGCCGGCATTGGGCTGCTCGCCCAGCTTTTCCAGCAACGGCAGGGCCTCGGCCGGGCGGTTCAGCTCGATCAGGGCGTTGGCGCGGCCCAGCAACAGCTGGGCGTCGTCGGCGTACATGCCCGTCAGGCTGTCGGCATAGAGGCGTTCGGCCTCGGCATGCTTGCCAAGCTCGGTCGCGGCCACGGCCATGCGGACGCGGTTGGCGACCGTGGGGGCGTCATCGACGGCCTGGGCGGCTTCACGATATTCGCGCTGCGGATCCAGGGCCTTGCGGGCCGCCGCGCCGACATTGCGCGCGGTCTTGCCGCCCCAGAACTGCGGACCCAGCACGGCGACCAGATAGACGGCCCCGCCCACGGGCTGGAACGCCAGGATGATCCACAGCCAATACATCTGCTGGCCCGTGCGCACGGCGTGCACGCACAGCGCGATCGAGAACAGCATCGACAGGCCCAGCAGGGGCAGCGGGAGCGAGAGCATGCTTGGCTGTTTCTCTCGACCTGGGCCGGTCGTCAATCGTCCTTGGCGGGCTTCCTGGGATCCGCCTTCGGGGCGGGCGCCAGGCGCATCACCTCGGCCTGGTAGCGCTCGTCGTCGCCCACGGCGGCGAAGGGCAGGGCGTCGGCCAGGGCGTCCAGCATCGGGTCCAGCCACTGGTGCTCGACCTTTTGGAAGTCGCCCAGCACATAGTGCATGACCGCGTCCTTGTGACCCGGATGGCCCACGCCAATGCGGCCCCGGCGGAAGGCGTCGCCGACCTGGCTGGTCACCGAGCGGATGCCGTTATTCCCCGCAGCCCCGCCGCCGGCCTTCATGCGAAAGCGGCCCGGCGCCATGTCGATCTCGTCGTGGAAGACGATGACGTCCGACGGCGCCAGCTTGAAGAACTTCATCGCCTCGCCCACGGCGCGGCCGCTCTCGTTGTAATAGGTCTTGGGCTTGAGCAGCAGCAGCTTGACCACGCCGTCGGGCGTCGAGACCTGCCCCTCGCAGGCCAGGCCCTGGAAGCGCGCGCGCCACGGGGCCGTGCCCCACTTCCGCGCCAGGGCGTCGACGGCCATGAAGCCGACGTTGTGGCGGTTCTTCTCGTACTTGGGCTCGGGATTGCCCAGGCCGGCGAGGATCAGCATCGCTTGGATCTCAAGAGGACAAAGAAAAACGGGCGGACCCGAAGGCCCGCCCGCTTCTTAGATCGGTTCGGAAACCAGACCGAGAGGCGATTAGCCTTCGGTGGTGGTGTCGCCGGCGTCCGACTGGGCGGCCGACGAGGCCTTCAGAGTCGCGATCACGAAGTCGCGGTCCACGGCCGGCTTCACGCCTTCCGGCAGCTTCACTTCCGAGATGCGGATGGTGTCGCCGATGTCGTGCGAGGCCAGGTCGATGACCAGCTCTTCCGGGATCTTGTCGGCCGGGCAGGCCAGTTCGACGGTGTGACGGATCACTTCCAGCGAGCCGCCCTTCTTCATGCCGACCGAGATGTCGTGGTTCTTGAAGTGGACCGGCACTTCGATCTTGATCAGCTGGTGCTCGCTGACGCGGAACAGGTCGAAGTGGATCGGCTCGTCGGTGACCGGGTGGAACTGGACGCTCTTGGCGATGACGGCTTGCTTTTCGTCGCCGTGTTGCAGGGTCACCAGGTGGCCCAGCAGCTTGCCGGTGTACAGCGACTTGCGGAATTCGTTGACCTTCACGGCGATGTTCACCGGAGCCTTGCCGCCGCCGTACAGGGTGCCGGGGACCTTGCCCTCGCGGCGCACGGCGCGCGCGTTGCCGGTGCCGGCGCCTTCACGGACTTCAACGTTCAGAATGATCTCGACCATGGTCATGTCTTTCTAGAGAGCCGAACGCTCTCTGCTGCGACCCAGCGCCTATGGCTGTATTGCCACGCTCGCCAGCGTCTTTTTAGGGTCGCGCTACATACACAAAAGGGCCGGGCGACGCAACGCCCGGCCCTTTCGCTAGATTTTGAGGGCTGAAATCAGCCCTTCTTCTTGGCCGCCGTCTTGGCCTTGCGCGAGTTGGAACCGGCGCCCTTCACGGCGATCGACTCCTTGACCGGCAGGGCGCGCGGCGGCTCGGGCGGCAGGCTGGCGCCGGCGCCCTTGACCACGCAGGCGCCCGTATCGATCAGGATGTGCTGACCCAGGCAGAAGATGTCCTCGTAGTGCGGCTTGGACACGGCCAGGCACTGGTAGAGGTTCAGCTTGGCCATGTTCAGGCAGTTGGCCGTGGCCCAGTCGGTGCTGAGCGCGTCGATGGTCGGCAGGTTGTTGTCGCCGGCCGCGCCCAGGGCCGCCAGGGCCGCCACGGCCAGGCCGCGGATGACGATCGGCTGGTAGGGGGCGGGAGCCGCGCGCGGGGTCAGGCCCAGCGGCTGGCCGCCGGTCGAGGCCTGCTGCAGCACGGCCACGTCGGCGCTCTCGGCCAGGGCCGGGGTGGCCGACAGGGTCTTGGCCGAGGCCAGGCGACCGTCGCGATCGACGACCGAGGCCTTGGACCACGAGGCCTTCTGCACGTCATAGGCCGACTGCTTCACGGCCTTGCCGGCCATGTAGACCTTCAGGCCGTCGCCGCCGATCTGGTCGATGATCAGGCCCGCGGCGCTGTCGGCGCCCTTGAACACGGCCGCGTAGGATGGGTTGGAGGTGATGTTGGCGATCATCTCCTGGCGCTGGGTCGGATTGGCCGCCACTTCGCGCACCGAGGCGACGAAGGTCGGGTCCTGCAGGGCCAGGACGGCGGCATAGGCCACCGCGCCGTTCAGGAACGACTTGCTTTCATAGGCGGCGCCGACCTTCAGCGAGGCCTGGATCTGGTCGCCGTTCTGGAAGCTGGACGACACCTGGCCGGCCCGCGCCATATAGCCGCGGAAGGCGCTGGCGCGCTCGACCAGGCTGGCTGACAGGGTGATCGGCGGCGGAGGCGGCGGCGCCTGGACGACCGGCGGCGGGGCGGGGGGCGGCGGCGAGCTACAGGCGGCCACCAGGGCGGCCAGCGCCACCACGGTCGTCGTCAGGACGACGCGCGTACGCGAAATGGAACGCATTCTCGAAACTTCCCCATCAAGTCTTGGCGGCCGGCAGGTCCCCGAGGCGGCGCATAGCAGCCCGGGCCGGCGAGATTGTGACTGTCGCCCCGTTAACCAGACTTTTACAAGCGTGACCGTGCGAGAGGCGAGTTTAGAGACTGCTCCGCCCCCACAAGCAGAAAAAAGCGTGTCATCCCGGCCGCAGCGAAGCGGAGAGCCGGGACCCAGGAGCCATGGCAATGCGGCTGCCCCTGGGTCCCGGATAGCCTCTGCGAGGCTTCCGGGATGACACGTATTTTTAGAGCCGCCCTTAGTCGAACAGCTTCGACACCGACTCTTCGTTCGCGATCCGGCGGATGGCTTCGCCGATCAGCGGGGCGCACGAGACGTAGCGGATCTTGGGGCAGGCCTTGGCGGGGTCCGAGGCTTCGATCGAGTCGGTGACCACCAGCTCGGTCAGCACCGAATTGGCCACGCGATCCACCGCCGCGCCCGACAGCACGCCGTGGGTGATGTAGGCGCTGACCGACTTGGCGCCGTGGCTCATCAGAGCCTGGGCGGCGTTGCACAGGGTGCCGGCCGAGTCGGCGATGTCGTCGAACAGGATGCAGCGGCGATCCTTGACGTCGCCGATGATGTTCATGACTTCCGATTGGCCCGGTCCCGAGCGGCGCTTGTCGACGATGGCCAGGTCGGCGTCTTCCAGGCGCTTGGCCAGGGCGCGGGCGCGCACCACGCCGCCGACGTCCGGCGACACGACCATCAGGTCCTCGCCCATCGGATAGTTGCGGCGGATGTCCTCGGCCATCAGGCGCGAGGGCAGCAGGTTGTCGGTCGGGATGTCGAAGAAGCCTTGGATCTGGCCGGCGTGCAGATCCATGGTCAGGACGCGGTCGGCGCCCGAGCGGGTGATCAGGTTGGCGACCAGCTTGGCCGAGATCGGCGTGCGGCCGCCGGTCTTACGGTCCTGGCGGGCATAGCCGAAGTACGGCAGCACGGCGGTGATCCGCTTGCCCGACGCGCGCTTCAGGGCGTCGATGCAGATCAGCAGCTCCATCAGGTTGTCGTTGGCCGGGTAGCTGGTCGACTGGATGACGAAGACGTCCTCGCCCCGCACGTTCTCGTCGATGGTGACGAACACCTCGAGGTCGGCGAACCGGCGCACCTGGGCGCGGGTCAGCGGCATGTCGAGATATTCCGCGATCGCCTGGGACAGCGGGCGGTTGGAGTTGCCGGACAGCAGCTTCATGGGGATATCTCGGGGGTGGGGGGCGGCCGATGCGGGGCCTTCTAGCAGTGATCGCCCCGGGCACAAGTGTTAACGGCCAGACTTTTTCGCTTCCGTACGCGGAGCATCGGCCGCGTGGCTTCGGCGCCTCATGATTCCCTAGGCTTCCAGGCTGATCGCCGACAGCAGGCGGCCGTAGTCGCCCTCGTTGTTCAGGAAGGCGCGGCGGTTGGAGAAGAACCACTCTTCCTCCGCCCGCGTGTCGCGGCCGACCCATTCGCGGCGCTCGACGCCGGCGGTCTTCAGGCGGTCCAGCACGAACGACGGCAGATCGAAGAAGCGCTTGTCCTCGGCGACGCCCGGCTTGAAGAACCGGCCCGAGCCGGGGCAGTCGGCCTCGAAGCGGTGCAGGAAATCCAGGCCCACCTCGTAGGACCTGGGACCAATGCAGGGGCCGACGACGCCGGTGATGCGCTCGGGTTTGGCGCCCAGCTCGACCATGCAGTCGACGGCGGCCTGCACCACGCCGTCCAGCGCTCCACGCCAGCCGGCGTGGGCGGCGGCGACGATGCGAGCCTCGGGATCGACCAGCAGCACCGGCGCGCAGTCGGCGGCCAGGGCGCCGCAGATCACGCCCGGCGTCTTGGTCACCACCGCGTCACCCTCGGGACGGACGTCGCCCCACGAGCCGTCGGCCTTGATCGCGATGGTCGAATGGATCTGGTAGCAGGTGTTCAGGTCTTCCGGATCGCCGCCGAACCAGCGCGCGGCGCGGGCGCGGTTCTCGACCACGTCGGCCGGATCGTCCTTGCTGCCCCGCCCGACGTTCAGGCTGTCATAGATCCCCGTCGAGGTCCCGCCCTTGCGCGTGAAGAAGGCGTGCTTCACCCCCGGCAGGCTGGAGAGCAGGGGCGACTGGATGGTCGGCAGGTCGGGCTTCTTGACGGTCATGTCGCGTCCTCGAAGAGGGGGGGCGAAAGGTCGGGCGCGGTCAGGCACGCGACCTTGAACAGAGCGCCCATCTGCGCCTCTCCGATCAGGCGATCAAGCTGTCTTGCGACCTGATCGGCGCGATCGGGGCGAGCCGTAGCCAACGCCTGGGCGCGGGCTTCGATGCCCAGGGCGGTCAGGAACTCGGCTTGCGTGATGACGGGGCCGGCCTTGGCGCCGGTCTCACGGGCGGCGGCGACCACGGCGGGGAAGTCGGCCCAGACGGTCAGGTCGGCCAGGCCGGCGGTCTTCAGCGGATCGACCTTCTGGTGGCCCTGGATCGCCTGCAGCGTATCGCCGGCCTCGGGCGTGGCCCGGCCGTAGTCGATCAGCAACGCCGCGCCGCCGTCGGCCGCGAGGCGATGGGCGATGTCGGAGGCGAGGGCCGCCTGGGCGGGGGAGGATTCCCAGATCTGGCCAATGCTCCCTTCCCCCTCGATGGGGGAAGGGTTGGGGATGGGGGTGACTTCGGCGGTGGCGGCTTGGCGGCGGCGCGCTTCATCGTGCGCAGCAGTCACCCCCACCCCTGCCCCTCCCCCATCAAGGGGGAGGGAGGTCTTCCCTAGATTTCGAAGCCCGAACGCCAACGCGCCGTCCTCGCCCAGCCCGATGACCCGCTCGGCCCAGCCGTCCCTGGTCCGCACGAACTGGCGGGCGGGCAGGCAGTCCAGAAGCTCGTTGGCGACCAGGATCATTGGCGCGCCGGCCGGCACTTCGTCCAGGCGGCCGACCCAGCGGGGCGCATCGCCCAGCTTGGCCGCCTGCCGAGCCCGCAACGGCGCCGACACCTCGACCAGCCACATCTCGGCGGCGGCGAGAAAGTCAGGCTCCAGCCGTCCCGCCCGCAGCAGGTCGCTCATCAGCGTGCCGTCGCCCGGACCCATCTCGATCAGGCGGAACGGCGCCGGCCGGCCCATCCGCGTCCAGGTCTCGATGGCCCACAGGCCGATCAGCTCGCCGAACATCTGGCTGACCAGCGGCGCGGTGATGAAGTCGCCGCCGGCCCCCAGATCAGGGCGCATGGCGTAGTAGCCGTCGCGCGGGTCGTGCAGGCAGCGGGTGAAGAACTCGGGGACGCCGATCGGCCCGTCCTGGGCGATCTGCGCCTTCAGGCGATCAAGCAGGCTCATGGGCCTCTTCGACCACCGGTTCCTTGAACGCCTTCCACATCAGCCAGCCGCCGACCAGGATCATCGGGGTCGACAGCAGCATCCCCATGGTCAGGCCCAGCGGGAAGTCGGGCATGCCCAGGTCGGGGTTGCGGACATTCTCCAGCGACAGGCGGAACAGGCCATAGGCGATCAGGAAGGTCGCGACGATCGCCCCGCGCCGTTGCAGCCACTTCAGGCGATAGACGGCGAAGGCCAGGATCGCGAACAGCAGCAGGCCTTCCAGCCCGGCTTCGTACAGCTGGCTGGGATGGCGCGGCAGTGGGCCGGCCGGGCAGATGTGCTGCGGGTGGCTGGCCTGGATGGTGGCGTTGCAGAAGATCATGCCGAACGGGCTGTCGGTCGGACGGCCCCACAGCTCGCCGTTGATGAAGTTGGCGATGCGGCCAAAGAAGATGCCGATCGGCGCGACCGGCGCGATCAGGTCGCCCAGCTTCAGTACGTCGATCTTCTGCTGGCGGGCGAAGAACCAGATCGCCGCGCACACGCCCAGGAAGCCGCCGTGGAACGACATGCCGCCTTCCCAGACCTTGAAGACGTCCAGCGGATGCGCCGCCAGCCAGATCCGCTGGTCCTGGTTCAACAGCATGTAGAAGAAGATGTAGCCCAGCCGCCCGCCCAGGATGATGCCCAGCGTGATCCACAGCACCAGGTCGTCGATCTGCAACGCCGTGGCCGTCGGCGTGCGACCGCCCCACAGGCTGGGCGTGCGGGTCATGCGGATGGCGAAGCGCCAGCCCAGCAGGATCCCCGCCACATAGGCCAGGGCGTACCAGCGCAGGGCCAGCGGCCCCCATTGCAGCGCCCAGGGACCGATGTGAACGATCGGGTCGATATCGGGGAAAGGCACGCGGCGAGGCTCCGTGCGAGACAGTTGGTCGCACTCCTATAGCCTTGGGTCTTCGCTTTCATCCACCGTTTCCCATATAAGGACGGTCGCCCACCCTCGGGCCTCTCGGAACCACGATGCACAGCCAGAACCCCTTCCTCGACGAATTCGCCAAACTGACCCAGGCGGCCATGGGCATCGCCCAGACGGCCGGCGAGGAGGCGAAGACCGCGATGCGGGCCCAGGCCGACCGTCTGGCGGCCGAGTTCGACCTGATCCGTCGCGACGATTTCGAGGCCCTGAAGGCCGAGGTCGCCGCCCTGCGCGAAGAGGTCGCCAGCCTGAAGGCGGCCAAGAAGGCGCCCGCCAAAAAAACCGCGGGTTCAGGCGAGTAGCCGAATCACCGCTCGCTCGCGACGTGAAGCGAGTTGAGACGAACGCAACGAAGCAGATTAGTGTCCCCTGGTACGTGAGCGATTCATGGCGAGGGCAACCCCCGCCGTCGCGGGCGGGGACGTAGGTTTTTCATGGACACCCAACCGGAAGACGACGACGTCCTGATGGCTCTCGATCCCCTCGAGGTGGTCGAACATGTGCTGTCGGCCGAAAATCTCACCTTTGATCGCACCGAAGACGGTGACCTGGCGTTCGCGCTGAAGGGCGACTGGAAGGACTACGAGCTGTGGTTCGCCTGGCGGCCCGAGGCCGACTGCCTGCAGCTGTGCCTGTCGCTGGACCTGCGCGCGCCGAAGTCTAAACGCGCCAACGCCTATGAGCTGCTGGCCCTCATCAACCAGCGCGTCTGGCTGGGCCACTTCGAGGTCTGGACCGAGGATGGCGAAGTCGTGTTCCGCCACGCCCTGGCCCTGCCGGCCGGCGAGCGTCCGACCATGGCCCAGGCCGCCTCGATGATCGACGCGGCGGTGGAAGCCGCCGACCGCTTCTTCCCGGCCTTCGAATTCCTGCTCCAGGGCGCCAAGACCCCGGACCAGGCCATGGCCGCCTGCATGTTTGAGACGGTGGGCCAGGCCTGATCTGCCGCTTGGCCCTTGGCCGAGACGGTTTCGAAGCTTAAGGGCTCCGGCGAGACATCGTCGGAGCCTTTTCCATGACCCCCATCCTTCTTCTCGGCGCTGGACGCATGGGCGGGGCTCTGGCCGAAGGCTGGCGCGACGCCGGCGCCTTCTCGGCCGCCGACCTGATCATCCGGGATCCGAACGTCGACGCCGCTGCGTTCGAGGGCGCGGCAGTCAATCCGGCGCTGGAGGCGCTGGGCGCGGCCAAGACCGTGCTGCTGGCCGTGAAGCCGCAGATCTGGCGCGAGGCGGTCAAGGACGTGGTCCCGCACCTGGCGGCGGACGCGGTGGTGGTGTCGATTGCCGCCGGGGTGCGGGCGGCGGATATTTCCGAGGCCTTTGGTGGTCGTCGCGTGGCGCGGGTGATGCCGACCACGGCGGTGGCGATCGGTCGGGGCACGGCGAGCATCTTCGCCGAGGATGCGGATGCTCGCGCGGCGGCTCACGCGTTGTTCGCGCCGGTGGCGACCGTGGTCGACCTGCCCAGCGAAGACCTGATGCACGCGGCGACGGCCGTGTCGGGTTCGGCGCCGGCTTATCTTTATGCGTTCGTGGAGGCGCTCGAGGCGGCTGGCGCGGCTCAAGGCCTGAACGCTGAAGACAGCGCCAAGCTCGCCCGCGCCACGATCATCGGCGCGGCGGCCCTGATGGCGCGCGGCGGCGAGGAGCCAGCCGAGTTGCGCAAGCAGGTGACCTCGCCGGGCGGCACCACGGCGGCGGCGCTGAGCGTGCTGATGGGCGAGGGCGGGTTCGGCGACCTGCTGCCCAAGGCGTTGGACGCGGCGGTCAACCGCTCGAAAGAACTGGGCGGCTGAGCTGACCCCTCCACCGCCTACGGCGGTCCCCCTCCCCCAAAAGGGGGAGGAGAGGGCGGTGGTCTTCCTCCGCCACCCCTTTGGGGGCGGACAGACCTCGCGTAGCGAGGTCAGGTGGGGGGTCTTGCTGAGTCAGCCTTCCTACCCCCATTTCTCCATCCATGACCGCCGAAACCCTAGACCGCGCCGCCGACGCCGCCCTGGCCCTCGCCGCCGACAAGGCCTGGCCCGCCGTCACCCTCCGAGACATCGCCGCCAAGGCCGACCTCCCGTTCCCGGACCTGTACGCGGCCGCGACCAGCAAGCCCGCCGTCCTGGCCCACCTCTCCGCCCGCTTCGACCACGCCGCCCTGGCCGTCGACTATCCGGAAAACTCCGAACCCCACGACCGCCTGTTCGACGCCGCCATGGCCCGCCTGGAAGCCATGGAGCCCCACCGCGCCGCCCTGCTGGCCATCGCCGGGGCCGAAGGCCCGTTGGCCTCGGCCGCCCGCTTCCCCCGCATCGCCCGCGCCATTCTGGAAGCCGCCGGCGTCCCCGCCACCCCGCCGCGTCTCATCGCCATGACCGCCGTCTGGGCCCGCGTCGTCCAGGTCTGGCGCGATGACGAAGGCGCCCTGAACCGCACCATGGCCGAGCTGGACAAACGACTTAAGCACATGGCCGACCGTCTGAAGCAGATCGGCGCGGGTTACGCATGAGTCACTTCCCCGTCGCCTGCCCCGAAGTCCCCGTCGCCAACCTCGCCGAGGGCGTCGCCTATTGGCGCGACAAGCTGGGCTTCACGGTCGACTGGTCCGAGGCCGAGCTCGGCCTGGCCGGTCTCTCGCAGGGCGACAGCCGCATCTTCATGGCCGACGCGGCTTATCGTGAACCGCTGGGCGCGCGCGGGCCGATCATGCTGTGGCTGAACGCCAACGATCGCGCCGAAGTCGACGCCATCCACGCCCGCTGGGCCGCGGCCGGGGCGCTGGTCGCCGAGCCGCCGCAGGCCCAGCCCTGGAAGCTCTACGAGTTCTTCGCCCAGGATCCGGACGGAAACCACCTGCGGGTGTTCTACGACTTCGGCTGGGAGGAGCGGGGCTAGCCCGGCAGCCGGATCAGGGCCCGCAAGCCCCCCATCATCGACCGCGACAGCACCAGGTCGCCGCCCAGCCCTCGCGCCATGTCCCGCGCGATGGCCAACCCCAAGCCCACGCCCTTCTCGTTCTGGTTCCGGCTTTCGTCCAGGCGCGAGAATGGCTTGAAGGCCTCTTCGTACTTGTCCTCGGGGATCCCCGGCCCGTCATCGTCGACGGCGATCTCGACGCCGCCGGTGAGCCGCGCCGTGGCCGTGACCTTCACCCGATCCGCATGGGCCACGCCGTTGTCGATCAGGTTGGCCAGCGCCCGGCGGAAGGCCAGCGGCCGCAGCCGCGCCTCCAGCCCCCGGGTGATCTCGGTCTCGATCATCGCCCCGCCTCGCTCGGCGTCGGCGACCACCCCCTCGACCAGTTCCGACAGGTCCACGACCCGCGCGTCCTCCCCGCCCTCGCCGCGGGCGAAGGCCAGGTACTCGTCGATCATGTGCTCCATTTCGGAGAGGTCGCCCTTCATGGCCTCCAGCTGCTCGCTGGGCTCGGACATGGCCATTTCCAGCTTCAGCCGGGTCAGGGGCGTGCGCAGGTCGTGGCTGACGCTGGCCAAGAGGGCGGTGCGCTGCTCGATGTGGCGGACGATACGGGCCTTCATGGCGATGAAGGCGTAGGCGGCTTTTCGCACCTCGCGCGCGCCATGCGGCTTGAAGTCGGGGTCCTCGCCCCGGCCGAAGGCGTCGGCGGCGTCGGCCAGGCGCTCGATGGCCCGCACCTGGTTGCGGATGAACAGGATGGCGATCGCCGTCAGCAGCATGGTCGCCACCACCATCCACAGGATGAAGATGTGGCCCTGGGTGGCATAGGCCCGGTCGCGCAGGGCGTAGATCTGCAGCACGCCCCCCGGCACCTGCACGCGGATGTCGATATAGGCCGTGTAGCGGGTGGTATCGAACCAGAACGGGTTGTCGAGCCGGTCCTCCAGCGCCCGGTCCAGCGAGCGGTCCAGGGCCGCGAACAGCGAGGGCCGGTGGCCGGTCGGCAGCTTCTTGCCCGGCTGGAAGGCCAGGGACAGCGACATCGAGTCCTCGGCCCGCTTGGCCAGCTTGTCGACGGCGGCGGGACTTGGATCGTCCTCATAGGACTGCACGGCCCAGGCGATGTCGCCGGCCAGGCCCTCGGACAGGCGCGAGGTCACCGCCTGCCAGTGGGCGTCGAAGAACGCCCAGGTCACGGCGATCTGCATCACCGCCACCGGCAGGATGATGATCAGCAGGCTGCGCCCGAACAGGGTGGTGGGCAGCAGGCGCTTGAGCGGTCGAGGGATGTTGAAGCGGGCGCTGAGCGGCATCAATCCGGCGCCAACCGATACCCAACCCCCCGCACGGTCTGGAGATAGCGCGGGTTCTTCGGGTCGGGCTCGATCTTGCGGCGCAGGCGGGTGACCTGGACGTCGACGGCGCGGCCGGTGGCGTCGGCGGTGTCGCGGGCCAGTTCCAGGCGGTCGACCGGCTCGTGGGCCGAGCGGGCCAGGCGGCGCAGCAGCGTCACCTCGGCCTCGGTCAGGCGCACGGCCTCGCCGTCGCAGGTCAGCTCGCCGCGGTCGCTGTCGAAGGCGCAGTTGCCCAGGCTCAGCGCCTTGCTGCCGGTGGGCCGGGCCTGCGAGCGGCGCAGGATGGCCTCGATGCGCAGCAGCAGTTCCTGCGGCTCGAACGGCTTGCCCAGATAGTCGTCAACGCCGCTGGACAGGCCCTCGATGCGGTCGGCGGTCTGGTCGCGGGCGGTCAGCATCAGGATCGGCGTGCGGCCGCTCTCGCCGCCCTTGGACCGCAGGCGTTTGGTGAAGGCGTAGCCGTCCTCGCCCGGCATCATCACGTCCAGCACCATCAGGTCGAAGTCCAGCGCGCCGAACAGGCGGTCGGCCCCGGCCGCGTCGGCGGCGGCGGTGACCCGGAAGCCGGCCCGGCTGAGGAATTCCTTGATCAGCTTGCGCAGGCGATCGTCGTCGTCGACCACCAGGATGTGGCGCTCGCGGCGCTCTTCCGGAGTCATGGAGTCGTCCGTCGCGGGGCGCCGATGCCCTGGCGGGGACCGGCGAGGGCGGCCAGGATCCGCCGCGCGCCCGCCACGCCGTCCAGCCCGCCGGTGCGATAGGCCCGCGCCAGCAGCGCCCGCAGGCGCTCGGCCGTACGCTGTTCGAAGGCCACGCCTTCGGGGGTCAGGGTCGCGGGGCGGCGGCGGCCATCCAGGTCGCCCGAGCCGCGCTCGACCAGGCCGGCCTTCTGCAGGTCGGCCAGGGTGCGGCTGGCCGCTTGTTTCGACAGGCTGGTCAGCTTGGACAGGTCCTGCACCCCGATGCCCGGCCGGCGGCGCAGCAGGAAGGCCGCGCGCCAGTGCGAGCGACCCAGCCCCAGGGTCTCGCTCTCCAGCGCCGCGTCGACGGCGGCCCACAGGGCGGCTTCGGCTAGCAGGATCAGTTCCAGCCCGCCATCCAGTTCCTCCTCGCGGAGGATCAGACGGGGATCGTCCGAACCGGGCTGTAGCGGGGCTATCATCACCAAGAGTCCATTTTATTTGACGCGTTGGCCCTCGGGGCGTCTAAGGGCCGGGTTTCCCATAAGGAGGTCTTGGGCCGATGTCTCTGGTTCCCTTCGACGATCGTGACGGCTGGATCTGGCTGGACGGGCAATTTGTACCCTGGCGCGACGCGAAGGTGCATATTTTGACCCATGGCCTTCACTACGCTTCGTCGGTCTTCGAGGGCGAGCGCATGTACGGCGGCGAGATTTTCAAGCTGACCGAGCATACCGAACGCCTGTTCAAGTCCGCAGAGATCCTCGATTTCAAGATCCCTTATAGCGTGGCCGAGATCGACGAGGCCTGCAAGGCGACGGCGGCCAAGAACAATCTCACAGATTGTTATGTTCGTCCGATCGCCTGGCGCGGCAGCGAAATGATCGGTGTTTCGGCGCAACAGACCAAGATCCACGTCGCCATCGCCGTGTGGGACTGGCCCAGCTACTTCGATCCGGCCACCAAGGCCAAGGGCATCCGCCTGACCTGGGCCAAGTACCAGCGTCCGGACCCCAAGACCGCTCCGGTCGCGGCCAAGGCCGCCGGCCTCTACATGATCTGCACCATCTCCAAGCACGCCGCCGAGAAGGACGGTTACGCCGACGCGATGATGCTGGACTATCGCGGCTATGTGGCGGAAGCCACGGGCGCGAATGTGTTTTTCGTCAAGGACGGCGCGCTGCACACGCCCAAGCCGGACTGCTTCCTGGACGGCATCACCCGCCGCACGGTGATCGACATCGCCAAGGGCAAGGGCGTCGAGGTCATCGAGCGCCACATCCAGAAGGAAGAGCTCTCGACCTTCACCGAGTGCTTCATCGTCGGCACCGCCGCCGAGGTGACCCCGGTCTCGGAGATCGGCGAGTTCAAGTTCACGCCCGGCAAGCTGTCGCTGGACCTGATGGACACCTATGCCGCCCTGGTGCGGAACGAGGAACTGCAGCCGGCCTAGGGCGCAAGCGTCCGTCGCTAGAAATGATGACGCCGCCCGGGGAGACCCGGGCGGCGTTTTTCGTCTGTCCGCCACGGGGAAGGCAGAAAAAAGCTCAGAGGAAACTTCAGACCTTCAGTCCAGCTAAGCGGCGCTTTCAACCAAGCCGGTTCAGCTAATTGACGCCCGCTCGCCTTTCGCTGAGCCGTGACTGTGCAGTCCACCCTCAGCTGCAAGCAGGCCCTATGGTTTGGAGGGGGAGCCAAAAGGCACAAAGGTTGTGAGTTGGTCGGTTACTTCGTTTAACGCAAAAACATTTATACACTGAATCATGCCGCTGTTCGGCTTCGTGTATAGATCCGGTAACTCCTCTTCAGTGCCGTCGGGCAGTCGGCGGAATATTTTACCGTGACTTGGCCGCTCCTGCCGGTAGCCCGATATCACGCCGAATAGCGCGGCACCTCCGTGTGCCCCCCTCCCGTATACGGGGGCACCCGAGAAACCTGGATTATTAAAGCCGTCAAGAATCGCGATTGATCCAGCGGGTCCGCTAATAACGCCGCTAAACAATGCGCCTCGCGCAAGTGGTGTCGGATATTCGCCCGGATAAGTGTTTACTAGGTCGTGAGGGAAGCCCAGAAACAAAAGCTCTCCGCCGATCGGCATTTGAGATTGTTCCGGAAGTGGAAGGTCGTCACTCACGGAGAAATTCTCTGCGACGAACGCACAAACGTCCATTGTGTCGTGCAGCTTGATCTCGGATATTTTGAGCTGACTCCAGCCTCCGTTGTTTTGGATGTAGACATTGTCGCCAACCTTGGCACCCCTCACTACGTGAGCCGCGGTGACTAGACAAACGCCGCCGCTCGCGCGGTGAAGGAACGCCGTCCCTGTTCCTCCCGAATAGCGAATGCGAAATACTCGGTGCATCTCAGCGCTGATGACAGGGTACGCCACGCGATCTCCTTTGACGAATGCAGCGTCAAAAGCACGACCATACAGCGAGCTGGAGCTTGCGAGCAACGGTGACGCTTATTGCTGTCCCTAGCCTCCGATCAAACGTCCGCAATGGGCCCCTCTCTCTATGAGAGGGTTATTTCCCCGCCGCCGCCATGGCCGCCGCCACCTCGGCCCGCGCCATGGCGATGTCGCGTTCGAACGCTTCCGAGGCGTGCTCGGCGCCATAGATCACCGCGCCGGACATCACCCCGGCCTCGGTGGCGCTGACGGTGTGGCTGCCGCAGATCCAGCGGCTCTGAGCGTAGTCGCGGCCGCGGGCATAGAGGGCGTCGGCGCGCGCGGGGACGACCTCGGCCAGGATCATGGCCACGTGCTCGCCAAAGGCCGAGTGGCCCGACGGATAGTCGGGATTGGCCGTCAGGTCGGGGCGCTTGGGCTCGCAGACCGGGGCGGCGTCCTTGCCCACATAAGGCCGCTGCGTGCCCCAGTGGGTCTTGGCCAGGCCGACCACTGAGCGGTCGTCGCCGGCGCGTTCCAAGAGGGCGTTGAGGATCGGGGCGTTGGCGGGGGTCAGGGTCACGCCCAAGGCCGCTTCGAAGTGGTGCAATGCCGTGCCGGTGACGTCGTCGGTCGCCTGCTTCCAGCGCGGGGTGTCCTTCAGGGAGCGGGTCTGGTCGAAGATCGCCGCGTCGGCCAGGGCGCGGGGCGAGCCGGGCTCGGGCGGCTGCGGCAGGATCTTGGTCAGGTCCGGACGGGCGGCGGGTTGCAGGTAGCCGCGCGCCGGCGCGCCGGGCAGGGCCTCGATCGCCAGGCCGTTGCAGGCCTTGGCGGCGCGGACGGGGTTGCAGACCGCCACATCGCCGCCGGCCAGGCGCACCGTGTAGCCGCCCGGCAGGCGCGGATCGGCCCACATGTAGTCGGTCGAGACATACTGCGCGCCGCTGGTCAGGGCGGCGGTGCGCTGGCGGACGTCATTGGTCCGCGCGGCCCAGGTGTCGGCGTCGGCGCGGGTGCGGACGATGAAGCCGGCCTTCACGGCGGCGGCGATGCGGTCCTTCTGGCCGATCGGGTCGTTCAGGGTCAGGTAGGCGGCGGCGGGCGAGGCCTCATCGGTGTTGATGAACACCGCCCGGCCTTCCAGCGAGGCGCGCTTGCCGCGATAGATCGCGACCTTCTCAGGGGACTCGTCGAGGGCGAAGAACACCTTGCCGCGCGCCGCGCCCAGCTTGGGCCAGCCGCCGGCCAGGACGCCCTCGCGCAGGGTCTTGGCCTTGCCCTGCACCTGGTCGGGGGTGATCAGGCGGTCGTCGCCGAACACCGAGCGGATCTCGGCGTCCAGGTCGTCATAGAGCTTTTCGGTGAAGACCAGCGGGACCACGCCGCCGGGGATGGTCGCCGCGCCTTCCTTGGCGTTCATCATGATCAGGATCGGCGCGTGGTCGCGGTGGGTGTCCGACCAGGCGCGGACCTCCTTCAAGCAGGCCACGAAGGTCACGCACGAGCTGCGGAAGTCGACGTCGGGCATGTGGATGGTCTTGAAGCCCGGCTTGGCCATGGCGGCGGCGACCTCGGGGGTCATTACCGTGCCGCGTCCGAACACCGTCAGGGGCTTGGCGTAGCGGCCGCCCTCGGGGTCGGCGACGATGTCGATCTCCAGCTGGCGGGCGCCGGCGTTCAGCTGCTCGGCCAGCGGACGGTGGCCGTAGTCGATGCCCAGGGCCGGCTGGCCCTTCGCGGCGACCATGGCCGCCATCTCGTCGGCGGGCGGCAGCAGCTTGTAGGAATTGTGCGTGCCCACGGCCATCAGGTCGTTCATGCCCAGGGCGTCCATGCGGGCGCGGACGCAAGGCGCGCTCTCGTCGCCGGCGGGGCAGGGCGTGGCGGCGACCGCGAGGGCGGCGAGCAGGGGCAGCATGGGCGAACTCCGGGAACCAGAGCGTCGCAGTTATCGGCGCTTTGTGAAGCTTTGACGTCAGGCGCGGATCGCGGGGCAGGCGACTCGGCTTGATCGCGGCGGGGTTCTTGGGTTTCTGCCTCCCAGGGTAGAGCTTGGGCGAGCATGAAGCCGACCGAAGACGACGAACAGCCGCCGTTTCCGCCGGATCACCGCACCGGGTGGGAGATCGCGGGCGTCTATACGCGAGCGTGGTTCTGGCTGCTGGCCTGGCCGGTGGGCGTGGTCGGACTTCTGCTGATCCTCAGCCAGGCGCCGTTCGGGGACTACGCCTGGGGGCGATGGGCCTTCAAGGGTCTGCTGTTCTGCGGCGGGATCATCGCCCTTGTCCTTGGCCTCCTGGCTTTCAACCTGGCCTTATCGTTCTTGTCCTTGCCCTTCAGGCGCAAGCGCGCGACGCCGGAGGCGCCGCGGCGCATGGCGCGGCTTTCCCCGGCCCAGATCGAAGACCAGATCGCCGACGCTCGCGAGGTCTTGGGCTTCCTCCGCGACCCGCGAAAACGGCGCGGCTGGCAGCGGTGGCTGGCGTGGCTGGAAAGACAGTCGAATATTCCGCCAGCGGCGCGTTCGACCCTCGCGCCAGGGGTCTATCACGCGAAGAAGCCGGCCTGGATCAAGGCGAGCCTGGGGGGCGTGTTCATGGTCGCTCTCACGGTCTGGCTGACCTGGGACCGCGATCCATGGGCGCGTTGGGGTATTGCAGGCTTTGTCGGCCTGATCACGGTGGCCGGGCCCGCCGTCCATTTTGGCGAGCGCCTGGAGCTCACGAACGACAGCCTGGCCTACTATCGCTTCGGTCGTCTCCGGTGGACGGTTCCGCGCGAGCACATCGCGACCAAGGGTGAGGATATCGAGACGTCGTCGTACGCGCTCCACGACCTCCGCACCGGCAAATGGTTGGCGTCGATCAATGGCGAGACCTTCGGCGTCGAGATCGTCGAGGCCCTGGCCGACCTCTTCCCGCCGATGATCGAACGGGAAGAGGCCTGACCGAGAGGCCTTACGCCGCCTCCTGCTCCTCGTTCGCCGGCACCTGGCGAATGAGATAGTCGAAAGCCGACAGCGAGGCCTTGGAGCCTTCGCCCATGGCGATGATGATCTGCTTGTACGGCGTGGTGGTCGCGTCGCCCGCGCCGAAGACGCCGGGGATCGACGTCTCGCCGCGATAGTCGACCTCGATCTCGCCACGGTTGCTCAGCGCCACGCCCGAGTCCTTCAGCCACTCGGTGTTGGGGACCAGGCCGATCTGCACGAACACGCCTTCCAGGTCGACGCGGTGGACGCTGTCGTGGTTGCGGTCCTTGTAGCTCAGGCCCGACACCTTGCCGTTCTCGCCGTGGATCTCGGTGGTCATGGCCGAGGTGACGATCTTGACGTTGGGCAGGCTGGCCAGCTTGCGTTGCAGGACGGCGTCGGCGCGCAGCTGGCTGTCGAACTCGATCAGCGTCACGTGGGCGACGATGCCGGCCAGGTCGATGGCCGCCTCGACGCCGCTGTTGCCGCCGCCGATCACCGCCACGCGCTTGCCCTTGAACAGCGGGCCATCGCAGTGCGGGCAGTAGGCCACGCCCTTGTTGCGGTACTCGGCTTCACCGGGGACGTTGACGTTCCGCCAGCGGGCGCCGGTCGACAGGATGACGGTGCGAGCCTTCAGGGACGCGCCGTTCTCCAGCTTGATCTCGTGCAGGCCGCCCGGCGCCTTGGCCGGCACCAGACCGACGGCCTTCTGCAGGTTCATCACGTCGACGTCGTATTCCTTGACGTGCTGCTCCAGCGCCGTGGCCAGCTTAGGACCCTCGGTATGCGTGACCGAGATGAAGTTCTCGATGGCCATGGTGTCCAGCACCTGGCCGCCGAAACGTTCGGCCGCGACCCCAGTCCGGATCCCCTTGCGGGCGGCGTAGATCGCCGCGGCCGCGCCGGCCGGACCGCCGCCGATGACCAGAACCTCGAAGGCGTCCTTGGTCTTGATCTTCTCGGCCATGCGATCGGCGGCGCCGGTGTCCAGCTTGGCCAGGATCTGCTCGACGTCCATGCGGCCCTGGCCGAACGGCGCGCCGTTCAACAGGATGGTCGGCACGGCCATGACCTGGCGTTCCTCGACCTCGGCCTTGAACAGGGCGCCGTCGATGGCGACGTGGGTGATGCGCGGGTTCAGGGCGCTCATGGTGTTCAGCGCCTGCACCACGTCGGGGCAGTTCTGGCAGGACTGCGAGAAATAGGTCTCGAAGCGGTAGTCGCCGTCCAGCGCCTTGATCCGCTCGATGACCTCGGCGTCGATGCGCGGCGGGTGGCCGCCGACGTGCAGCAGGGCCAGCACCAGCGAGGTGAATTCGTGGCCCAGCGGCAGGCCCGCGAAGCGCACATCGGCGTCCCCAGCGGCGCGGGTGATGGCGAACGACGGCTTGCGCGCATTGTCGCCGGCCAGGTTCAGGCTGACCTTGTCCGACGTCGACGCGACGTCTTCCAGCAGCGCCAGCATCTCCTTGGACCCCGCGTCATCGGCCAGGGAGGCGACCAGTTCGATCGGCTGGCGCAGGTTCTGCAGATAGGCAGTCAGTTGAGTCTTCAGACCAGCGTCCAGCATGAGGCGCTCCCAAAAAGCTGAGGGGGAGGAAAGGTAGGCGTTCGATTTTCGGGGGGAGGATCGAACGCGGCGTACGATCAGAGGGTTGCGCGGCCGCCCGTCCAGCGGGCGGCCTGCGCGGTAGTCCGTAGTCTTAGATCTTGCCGACCAGGTCGAGCGACGGGGCCAGGGTCTTTTCACCCTCTTCCCACTTCGCCGGGCAGACTTCGCCCGGGTGCGAAGCCACGTACTGGGCGGCCTTGATCTTGCGCAGCAGTTCGATGGCGTTGCGGCCGATGCCTTCGGCGGTGGTTTCCGTGAACTGGATCACGCCTTCCGGGTCGATCAGGAAGGTGCCGCGGTCGGCCAGGCCGACGCCCGGACGCATCACTTCGAAGTTGTTGGTGATCGTGCCCGAGGGGTCGCCGACCATGTGGTACTTGATCTTGCCGATGGCCGGCGAGCTGTCGTGCCAGGCCTTGTGCGAGAAGTGCGTGTCGGTCGACACGGCGTAGATCTCGACGCCCAGGCGGGTGAAGACGTCGTAGTTGTCAGCCAGGTCTTCCAGCTCCGTCGGGCAGACGAAGGTGAAGTCGGCCGGGTAGAAGAAGACCACCGACCACTTGCCCTTCAGGTCGGCGTCGCTGACGTCGACGAACTTGCCTTCCTTGTACGAGGTGGCGGTGAAGGGTTTGATCTCGGTGTTGATCAGCGACATGAGACGCTCCGGTTGAAAAACGATGCGCCCTTGTAGCGAACGGGTTTCAGATTAATCAAATTGATAAAACTAGTTCTGACGATAGAGTGGATCTATCAATCTCGCAAAAGCGAGATGGGTCCGGGGTTTGACGGCCGGCCGGGTTGGTCGGATGATGAATTATCGAATGTCGAGTACGGTTTTTGGGCGGGTCGTGCGTAAGGCGCGGTCATAAAAACTTGTGGGAAAGCTTGGCCGTGGAGGCGGATGAGCGCTCCTCCCCCCGTTGGGGGAGAGCCATGTCGCCTAGGTCAGCCGCCGTAATCGAAGTTGGACGGCTTCTTCGACTTGCCACCGAAGGCGTAGCTTAGACCCAGCGTGAAACGGCGCGAATTGTTGTCGTAGTCCACGCTCTGTCTCAGGCCAGGCTGGGTGACGTATTCCCGGGCCTGGCTGGTGTTGAGCACGTCGCGCGCAGTGGCGACCAGCGACAGGCGTTCGTCGATCTTGTGGCGAAAGCCCAGGTTCAGCGTGCTGCTGGCCGGCGCGTAGCCTTGCGGCGTCAGGCGCTTGGCGCGGAGCTGGGCGTTCAGCTGGAAAAGATCGGCGGAGGTGATCTGGCAGTTCAGCGAACCCTTGCCACCGACCAACAGCGCCGAACGGCTCTTCGCGCCGGTCAAGCCTTCGGCGTCGATCTCGGAATAGGTCGCCGTCGTGCTGGCGGTGTAGGTGAGCCTGGAGGTCAGTCGCCCTCCCACCGATAGCTCCAGACCGACGTTGCGCTTGCGGCCCAGGTTCTGCTTGGTCGACAGCAAGGTCCCGGCGTTCAGCGGCGTGACGATGTCGGTGACCGTATCGCGGATGTCCCGGTAGAACACCGTCGCCAGATGATAGGCCGGGCCGTCGCGATACTCGTAGGAAGCCTCGACGCCAAGGGTTTCCTCCGGCTTCAGGGCCGGGTTGCCGGCCGTGACCGTCAGCGCGCCGGCGGTGTTGGGGAACGGGTTCAGATCGTCGGGATCGGGCCGCTCGATGCGTTGTGTGTAGGACCCCTTCAACTGGCGCTGATCGTCGAGGGCGTAGCTGAGGTGCAGTGACGGAAAGGCGCGGGTGTCGGTGTCGCGATGCGTCCCGCCCAGGGTCAGCTGCTCGGTCTTGATGCGCGCGCTCTCCACGCGCAGTCCTATCAGTGCGGTCAGCTTGCCGAACGGCCGCTCCAGCGTCGCATAGGCCGCGGAGACCACCTGGCCGTAGTGGAAGCGGTTCGTCAGGCTGGGGTCCGGACGAGCCGTCGCCGCGTCGGCTCCGCGCGCGCCGCCGTTCTCGTAGAGATAGCCGTCGTCTTCGACCTGGGCGCCGGCCGTCAACTTGGCGTCCTTCGGCAAGGGTTTGCGGTAGTCGGCGGAAAGCCGCGTCAGGGTCTGGTGCTGGTCGAAGTCTATGGCCTGATAGGCGCCCGACGCCGGTGCGCCGCTCAGGTAGGCGTAGGGTTGGCGGTCCTTGTTGATTGTCGCGCTGTGATCAAGGTCCAGCGTCAGGTCGTGATCCTCGCCGGCGAACTTGCGCACCAGCTGAGTCTCGATCTCGTCGTCATAGACCCGATAGGTCTTGCGGCCGACGCGCGTGGACGAGGTCTCGCGTCCCGGGGCGCGGATGTCGAAGGCGTCCGCCTCATGGGTGACCCAGTCGAGCCGCAGGTGGTGGGCGTCGGCGGAAAGCTGCGTGCGCTCGCCGGCCTCGTATTGCGCCGACAGATGGAGGTTGCCGAAATAGGCGGATGTGCGCCCCTGATAGACGCCGTCGCTCTCGACATCGCCAGACAGGTCACGGTGCTCGCGGGTCCTTTTCTTGAGGATGTTTCGCCGGACGGAAAGGTCACCGTTCAGCGACAGCTTGCTGGCGTTGTAGCCGACGTTGCCCGCGCCGTTCGCCAGGCCCTGGTCGCCGACATTGGCCTGCAGCGAGCCGGTGATTCCGGCCCCCTTGGCCTTCTTGCTGATCAGGTTGATAACCCCGCCCGAGCCGTTGGCGTCGAAGGCGGCCGACGGGTTGGTGATGATCTCCACCCGCGCGTATCGGTCGGCGGGTAACTGCTGCAAGGCGGCGGCGCGACCCGCGCCCTTGAACAGGCCCGAGGGCTTGCCATCGACCAAGATGGTGACGTTGGGATCGCCGCGCAGCGAAAGGTTCCCCTCCGGATCGACCTCGACCGACGGCAGATTGCCCAGCGCATCGCCGATCGAACTCGTCTTGGCCTGTAGGTCGTCGGAGAGGCTGTAACTCCGGCGATCGATCCGGGTCTGCACGCCCGCTTGCGAGGGCGCGGAGATGACGACTCCGTCGATCTTGTTGGCTGGCGCGGGCGACGCGGGGGCTTGGGCTAGGACGGGTTGAGCGGCAAAAATAACGGCGAGGCCCAACTGGCCAAGCAAAACTCTCATCGCCGCATCTCACCCTGAAGGCTGTAAAAAGCCGAGCAACCTAGGGGTGGCGGCTGAGGCGCTGTCAAGCTTGGGTGGCGGCGGGCTGCTGTATTTTCCGCGAAGGTTCAGGACGCACGGTCGCAAGGTCTCAAAGCAGATGCGTCCTGCTCGAACCGGCTTGGTTCGGATGTCCGCAATGGACCAGCTTCGCAGGCCACCCTCTCCCGCAAGGGGAGCGGGACATCACCCTTGGATCTTCGCTTCAAGCTCGTTCAGCCGCGCCCGCGTGGCGGCCAGGTCGGGGCCAAACCGCGCCGGGTCGGCGGCGGCGAGGCGGCCGGCGATGTCGTAGCTTTCGCGGTAGAGGTCCAGGGCCCGCATGCGGTGGCCGCGGTCTTCGCGGAGGTCCGCCAGGCGTTCCAGGTTCACCGACAGGGCGCGCTGGGCCTGGGTGTCGCCGGCTTCGCGGCCGCCGCGCGAACGGCGCAGGGCGAGCGCCTCCTCGAAGGCCGAGAGGGCGGCGTCCAGGCGGCCTTCGGCTTCCGCCGCGTCGCCGACGCCCGAGAGCGCGCCGGCCAGCAGTTCGGCGCTGTCGTCGTTCGGACGGGCCTGGCGCACCGTGCGGGCGTAGGAGACCGAGGTCTCATAGGCCTCGGCGGCGTCGTCGGCCTGGCCCTGGCCGCGCGCGAAGTCGCCCAGGTCGCGATAGACGACGGCCAGCTCCTCGTCGGTGTGGGCGACGCGCTTCATCGACTGCAGGATACGGGCGGCCTCGGCCCACGAGCCGTCGTGGCTGAGCGCGACCAGGCGCGCGCGCATCTGGGCGAAGGTCTCGGGCTTGGGCGGAGGCGGCGGCGCTTGCGGTTCAGGCTGCGGCGCCGGGGCGGCGACCGGCATGACCGGCGGCGTGACGGGTTGAGGCTGCGGAGCAGGGGCTGGCGTGTGGACGGGCGGCGCGCTCACGGGCTGGGCCTGCACGGCCGCCGGCTCCAGCTCCATCCCGAACGCCATCGGCGCGGGTTTCTTCTTGCGCTTACGGCGGGGTAGCAGGGCGGCGATGATGAGCCCTCCGCCCACGATCGCCGCCGCCGCACCGGCTGTGGGGCGATGCGGCTCGAACGGTCCGAGATCGAGAGACGTGGCCCATGTCCCCAGCGAGCCCCAGCCCGCCACCACGTATCCCGATGTCGCCAGGAGCACCCCCAAGATGATCCCAACCAGTCGCGCCAGCATCACGTCCCCCCGAACGTCACCCAGAAAAAGGGCGTCCCACCGCCAGGGCGCACAAGTCAGCGTACCACCCTATCCCCGTCGAGCCGTCTCAACCGGCAGGGGAAGCTAGCGGCGACGCTGACCCGTTGGTAGGCGCCTGGCGCGGACGGCGCCTCTAAATCAGCCATGCGCGAGGACGCGGATAGCCCTCGCCACGGACCAGATAATAGATGCCCATGATGCAGCGGACCACGAACCACAGGCCGACCGCGCCCAGAATGAGGCCGCCGGCGATGATCATCGGCAGGCCGACCAGCACGATCAGCATCGGGATGCCGAACAGGATCAGCGCGCCGCCGATCAGGAACCAGGCGATCGACAGCCAGAAGGTGCGGATGGCGAAAGTGTAGTGGCTCTCGTTGATCGGTCCGGCGCCGTCGCGGTTCGCATAGGCGACGATCAGGCCGATGATGAAGGTCAGGCCGTTGGTGAAGCCCAGCAGATACAGGCCGTAGACCACGGCGGGCAGGATCTTGTCCTCTTCCGCGCGGGGGGCGATGACGGTCGTGTCGGTCATGGCTTAGAGCATCCAGTTCTTGGGAGTGGGATAGGGTTGGCCCTTGAGCAGGACCGACAGGCCGACGACGCCGCGCACCACCAGCCAGACGCCCGTGGCGACCAGCGCCACCATGCCGATGCCGACCGGCGTCAGGATGATGCTGACCACGCTGAACGCCAGAGCCAGCCAGAAGGTGCGGATCTGGAATTCGTAGTGGCTGGCCAGCCACTCGGGCGCGTCCTTGCGGCTGATATAGGCGATGATCGCCCCGATCAGGCAGGTGAGGCCGCCAGTCGGCGCGCCGGCGATGTGCAGGGCGTAGACCACGCCGGGCAGGGTCTTGTCGTCCTGCAGCCGGGGCGGCACGGCGGGTTCTGAAACGGGGTCGGACAAGGTTTGAGCCTAAGAGAACGTCGTTGGCTCAATGGTCGCGCGGTTGGCGGTGCGATGCAAATGAAGGTGGCGTAACCCAAGAACCGCCCCCTTACGGCAGCAGGTCCGTCGGCGGGTCGTGCGGGTCGAAGGCCGCGCCGCGGTTCAGCCAGGGCAGGGCGGCCAGCAGCAGGATCAGGACAAAGCCCATCCGCGCGGCCATCTCGATGCCGACGGCGGCCATGCCGGCGGTTAGCGAGAACATCAGCATCGCCGCCGCCCCGAAGGCCAGCAGGCCGATCACCCAGGTGAAGGCCTCGCGCACCTGGAACCCGGCCGTGCCGAACCGGGCGCGGGGCGACAGGTCCGCCCCGACGGCGGCCAGGGCGCGGGCCAGGGTCGAGAAGCTGGCCAGCCGGTCCTCGAACCGGCCGGGGCCGACATAGCTCTGCGAGGTGATGATCAGCCGCCGGCGACCGAAGGTGATCAGCAGGCTGCGGCGGCGGCCCTCGCGATCGGCGGCCAAGCGGTAGCGGGTCAGGGTCGACAGCGGAAACTGGCGGACGATCTTGCCGCGCGTCTCGGTCAGCGTGCCGGCGTCCAGGGTCCAGACCGTTTCGGGCTGGAAGGGGGCGAGCCGGGCGCTGTGCGAGACTTCCAAGTTTAGCTCCGGACGGCGGTGATCTCGACGCCGGCGGCGGCCGCGTGCGGGGCCAGGGCCTCGGGCTTTTCGATCCGCACCCGGGCGCGGGTGACGCGGGGGTCGAAGAAGCAGGCCTGGGCCAGGCGCTCGGCGAAGGTCTCGACCAGGCCGACATGGCCTTCGGCGGCGATGGCGCGAGCGGCCTCGCCGATGCGCTCGTAGTTGACGGTGTCGCCCAGGCGCTCGAAGTGGCTGGCGGCCACGTCCAGCTCGACATCGACGATCAGGGTCTGGGTGCGGCCGTACTCGTGGTCGTAGACGCCGATGCCGGCGTCGACCTTGAGACCGCGCACGAAGACCTTGGTGACGATCACGCGGGCCAGGTCCTGTGGCGCGGTGTTTTCGGCGAGGGGCGAAGCGGCCAAGCGTGGCCTCCTACGGGGATACGATATCGGGCGTTTGCCAGCCCAAGTGCTGGCCGCCGTCCACGGCGATCATCTGGCCCGTGACCGACGTTGCGTCAATCAGATAGCGCAGGGCGGCGGCGACCTCATCGGGCGTGGCGCGGCGCTGCAACAGCACCCCGGCCGCCTCGGCCTCGAACTCGCCGGGGGCCTGGTGCACCGAGGGCAGGGTGGGGCCAGGGCCGATGGCGTTGACCCGCACGCGCGGCGCCAGGGCTTGCGCCAGGGTCTGGGTGGCCCACCACAGCCCGGCCTTGGCCAGGGAATAGCTGAAGAACTGCGGGTTCGGGCGCAGCACCCGCTGGTCGACGATATTGACCACCAGGCCCTGGACGTCCTCCGGCAGCGCCGCCGCAAAGGCCTCGGCCAGCACGATCGGGGCGCGCAGGTTGGTCTCGAGGTGCAGGTCCCACGTCCCGCGCGACAGCCCGCCGACGCGGTCGTCCTCGAAGGCCGAGGCGCTGTTGATCAGCAGGGTGAGGGGACCGATCTCGGCGGAGGCGGCGATGAGGCCGCGCACGGCGGTCTCGTCGGACAACTCAGCGCGGACCAGGACCGCGCGGCGGCCCAGAGCTCGCACGGCCTGCGCCGTCTCCTCGGCTTCGTCAGCCGAGGCGCGATAGTGGACGGCGACGTCGTAGCCGGCGCGGGCGGCCTCCAGGGCCAGGGCCTTGCCGATCCGGCGCCCCGCGCCGGTGACCAGGGCCGCGCCGCGGGTGCCCATTAGTCGATGCGGCCGAACTCGACGTAGTTCAGGGCGAGCACGACGCCCAGGAAGATAACGATGACACCGATCGCGAGCATGGCGCGGCTCCGGAAGAGAGAACAGGTGTTGGGGCTTTAGCGGCGTGCGGCCTGGACCGCAAGCGGTGGGGCCCGCCCTCGTCCTTCGACAGGCTCAGGATGAGGGCTACTTTTGAGGCGGCTACAGTAGGAAACCTCATCCTGAGCTTGTCGAAGGACGAGGTTTTCGGTCCCTCTGCATTGAGGATAGAACACCCGCATGCTCTGGCGACGCCGCATCGAACCGTTCACCCGGCCCCTGGTCTACGCCTTCTTCCGGTTCAGGCGCGGCCTGACCCTGGGCGTGCGGGCGGTGGTCACCAATGACGCCGGCCAGGTGCTGCTGCTCCAGCACACCTACATCCACGGCTGGTACCTGCCCGGCGGCGGGGTCGAGCGCGGCGAGACGGCCGAGACCGCCGTCGTGCGCGAGCTCGAGGAAGAGGCCGGCGTTCGCGCCCTGTCGCGCCCGCGCTTGGTCTCGGCCCACAGCAACGAGGTCGTCCACCCCGGCGACCACGTCCTCGTCTATCGCGTCGACGCCTGGGAGCCCTGCGCCTCGGACGCCGCCGGCGAGATCCATGAGCTGGGCTGGTTCGACCCCCACGCCCTGCCGGAGGGCGTCTCGCCGGGCACCCGCCGTCGTCTGGCCGAGATCTTCGGTCAGACTCCCAGCGATCCGATGTGGTGACCCCTTCACACCTGAACGCCGATCACATTAAATGCTTGTTTGAAACCGCCCGCCGCCTCTTCAATTAGAGCGGGCTCCAATCCAAGGGCAGGAGAACGGCATGCGCGAGTACACCAAGTTCTACATCGACGGGGCCTGGGTCGATCCCGCGACGCCCAAGCCGCTGGACGTCATCAACCCGGCCACCGAAGCGGTCGCCGGCGTGATCTCGCTGGGCTCGGAAGCCGACGTCGACAAGGCCGTCCGCGCCGCCCGCAAGGCGTTCGAGACCTTCAGCCAGACCAGCCGCGAAGAGCGCATCGACATCCTCGAGCGCATCATCGCCGAATACCAGAAGCGCTTTGAGGACATGGCCAAGGCCATCACCGAGGAGATGGGCGCCCCCGCCTGGCTGGCCCAGCGCGCCCAGGCCGCCATGGGCATCGCCCACGTCCAGACCGCCGCCGCCGTGCTCAAGGGCTACAAGTTCGAGGAAGACCGGGGCACGACCCGGATCGTCAAGGAGCCGATCGGCGTCTGCGCCTTCATCACGCCGTGGAACTGGCCGGTGAACCAGATCGCCTGCAAGGTCGCGCCGGCCATCGCCACGGGCTGCACCATGGTGCTGAAGCCCTCGGAAATCGCGCCGTTCAGCGGCTATGTCTGGACCGAGATCCTGCACGCCGCCGGCGTCCCGGCCGGCGTCTTCAACCTGGTCAATGGCGACGGCCCCACGGTTGGCGCGGCGCTGAGCAGCCACCCGCAGGTCGACATGGTCTCGTTCACCGGCTCGACCCGCGCCGGCATCGAGGTGGCCAAGAACGCCGCCGCGACCGTCAAGCGCGTGCACCAGGAGCTGGGCGGCAAGAGCCCCAACATCATCCTCGACGACGCCGACTTCGCCCGCGCGGTGGGCGGCGGCGTGGCCTCGGTGATGATGAACTCGGGCCAGTCGTGCAACGCCCCGACCCGCATGCTGGTCCCCGGCCAGCGCATGGACGAGGTCATCGCCATCGCCAAGGCCGCCGCCGAGGGCCACACGGTCGGCGACCCGAACGGCAACCACAAGATGGGCCCGGTGGTCTCCGAGGTGCAGTGGAACAAGATCCAGGGCCTGATCCAGAAGGGCATCGACGAGGGCGCCACCCTGGTCACCGGCGGCGTCGGCCGGCCGGAAGGCCTGGACAAGGGCTACTACGTCAAGCCGACCGTCTTCGCCAATGTGAAGCCCAACATGACGATCTCGAAGGAAGAGATCTTCGGCCCGGTGATCTCGATCCTGGGCTACGACACGGTCGAGGAAGCCGTCACCGTCGGCAACGACACCGAGTACGGCCTGGCGGCCTATGTCTCGGGCACGGACCCGGAGGGCGTCCGCGCGGTCGCTTCGAAGCTCCGCGCCGGCCAGGTGAACCTGAACGGCGCCAGCCCCGACCTGATGGCCCCGTTCGGCGGCTACAAGATGAGCGGCAACGGTCGCGAGTGGGGGGATCACGCGTTCGGGGAGTTCCTCGAGACGAAGGCGATCCTGGGTTATGCGCCGAAGGCGGCGGCGGAGTAGGGGGCTACAACTGCTGAGTTGGATGAGGGCGGAGCTGCGAGGCTTCGCCCTTTTCTGCGTCTAGCTTTCGAAGGAAGGCTGCGAACGTTCTAGCGACATCGTAGCTATCGGGGATTCCCACCTGAATGCCGTCGGCGTCCAGCGCATCGGCCATGCTGGCTAGGTCATATGCGCCGAGGTCTCGGTAGCTAACATTCGGGATGGCCATCTTTACGATAGGCTCGGGACTATCTGCAGCAAAAAGAAAACCAGTACCCGGCTGAGGGAACCCTATGCATATGCCTGCGTAGGCCATTCCGGTCAGTATGACGGTAAACTGCCCGCCGAGACGGTCTATCAATGGCAGTGTGCGCCATCCATCTTCATGAAGTTCACAATTTTCGAGGTCTATGGGGCCGGCTGTATTTGAGAAGTGGGTTACGTATCCTAACGCGTCAGGACCTGCGGTGCAGGAGATCGGCAACCCGGCTACACCGTCTATGGGGCTTGCGAGAATATGGCTAAAGCCTAGCCGAGCAGATGATGCTTCATCCTGAAAGCTATGTGGTAAAGGATCGGGAAATGTTTGTCGAAAGGCTCTAAAGGCCTTTTGAGAGCCAATATAACATCTCTCGCGAGATCCAATTGATCCATCAATCACTATTTTCATTTCTTGCCCATCGCGGCGAAGTGCGATGAATTCTATCTCTTGCTGCGAATTGTTGTGACATTCAAGCAATTGATTGGTAAATTCCGAAAATTTTTTGGAAGCTTTTGTAAGTAATGGCAAAAGGAAAGATGTGTTTCCTGAGTAACCGAGTATGGTCTCGCCAATCGTGAGGATTTTTAGAACCGGCTCTCTAAATGGGTGATTTACCTGTCCTGTCATTGGGATGGTGGTCGCGGTATCGGCGAGCATAATGCCCGCGCCATCCCGACAAATGCCGTACACGAGTGTCATAGATTTTGCTCGTTGACTGCCGACCTCCCGGGTCGGTGCTAGCCTTACACGCCTTGGAAGCTGCAGCGTGCCGGACTGTCCAGGTCAGTCAAGGACCGCCCTCCGGAAACCCTCTCTCATGGAGAGAGGGAGGGGCCCCGCGCCGAAGGCGTGGGAGGGTGAGTGGGTAGGCGGAGCCCGTGGGGGATCTTGGCGCTGTTGCGGGCGATGTGCCGGTGCGCCGGCCAGCGGTGTAACCACTCACCCTCCCGCCGCTGCGCGGCGGGCCCCTCCCTCTCTCTCAGAGAGAGGGTTATAGTCACTCAATGACCGCCGACTCTCCGCCGCCAGACGAGACCCCTATCCAGCGCGCCTTGCGCCTGAAGCAGGCCGCTCTCGACGCGCGGCCGAAACCGCCGCGGGGTGGCAAGTTTCAGCGACAACAGGCCAACCGCAACGCGGCGGGCGATTCCAGACCGTGGGGGAGCCGCTGATGGCCGGCCTGAAGGACAAGCGTGGGTTCATCGACAAGGAGCGCCTGGATCTCTCCGAGCGTCAGGCCGTCGAATACTGGATGAAGCGCTGGGGCGTGACCCGCGACCAGATCACCGCCGCTCACCGCAAGGTCGGCAAGATGACCAAGGACATCGCCGCCGAGCTGGGCAAGAAGCGCTAGGTCTTCGAGGCTTCCACCCACACCTGGTGCTGATCGTCATAGGCCCGCTGGAACGCCGGCCGCGCCTGCGCGCGCGCCACATAGGCCGTGAGCGTCGGATAGTCCGCCAGCACCCCCGATGACCCCAGCCGCCGCAGCACGCCGACCATCATCAGGTCGCCGGCGCTGAACGCCCCGTCCAGCCAGTCGGCGTCGCCCAGGCGGGCGGCCAGCTGGTCCAGCCGTGTACGGACGGCCTGCTCCAGCATCGGCTGGCGAGCCTCGAACCACGGCTTGTCGCGCTCCAGGATCGTGGCCATGCCGAACTCGACGATCGGCGGCTGCATCGTGCTCATGGCGGCGAACATCCAGGCCAGCGCGCGGGCGCGGCCGTCGGCGTCCGATGGCAGCAGCCCCGGATGGTTCAGGGCGATGTGGTGGACGATGGCGGCGGACTCGAACAGCACCAGGTTGCCGTCCTCAAAGGTCGGGATCTGGCCGAACGGCTGCAGCGCCACGTGCTCGGCTTCCTTCATCTGCGCGAAGGTCACCAGCCGCACGTCATAGGGCTGGCCGACCTCCTCCAGCGCCCAGCGCACCTGCATGTCGCGCGCCAGGCCTCGGCCGCGGTCGGGGGACGCCTTGAAGGCGGTGATGGTGGGGCTCATGACGATGTCTCCGCGCTGTTGGGCATCCTAAGGACGAATGGCCAAAGCGCATCCCGACACGGGCGTGAATTTTCTTTCGCGCTGGCGGGCAGGCCGGAGGGCAGGTTTTCTGAAATCGAGTCCGGCCCCGGAAAAAGAAAATCGTTCGTATTTTTGATCAATCGGGCGGGCGTTTTATTTTTGTCCTGCAAGAAAAACCGCGTGCCCTGGGCGGATTTTATTAATCCGATCGGGCGTTCGATTTTGTGTTATCGTAGCTCATGCGCACAATCACAGACCGAATTGTTCTCACCGTCGCTCACCGCGAAGGCTTTTGGAGCGTGGAGCAGGAGGGCGCCTATTTCGGCCAATCCTCCGAAAAGGAGGTGGCCAAGGCCGCCGCCACGCGCCGAGCGCGTGACTTGCAGGACGGCGGTCGCCCCTGCCAGATCCGGATCAGCGGCGAGCACGGCTTCTGGGCCAAGGCGCTGTGAACAAGGTTTCTTCCATGAGCAAGGCTCCGCCCAAGCCTGCACCGCCGCCCGCCGTGCTGTTCCAGCGCCAGATTCAGGACGCTCTCACCGGCGGCGCCGGCCTGGCCGACCTGACCCTGCGCCTGACCCTGGGCGACTCCCGCCGCCTGCGCCGCGATTCCGACTTGCCGCTGGACGCGATCAGCTATCGCGACGGGGTGATGTGTTTTCTCGGCGTGAAGGTGGTCGAGGGCGGGGTTGAAGCCAGCGTGCTGGACCGCGGGGAGTAGGGCTTAGGGTAGGCTGCGTCCCTTTTTTTGAACCCTCTCTCATAGAGAGAGGGAGGGGCCCGCGCCGTTAGGCGTGGGAGGGTGAGAGGTTTCACCGCTGGCCGGAGAAACCTGGATCTTCCCGCCGCCTGTTTCGTCATTGCCTTGTCCGGAGAGGGTGTAACCTCTCACCCTCCCATGCTGCGCATGGGCCCCTCCCTCTCTCTATGAGAGAGGGTTTCATAGGGCGGCCACGGGGATTGGCGTGGCTCTATCCCCGGCGTTCGCGAGATCGACCTCAGCGAAATCAACCGCTTGTCGATTTTACACGCTCCTGAATGATCCGCGTTCAGCCCCGCCCCATACTCTTCCTCACCCGATAGCGCGGAAGGGACGTCCGGCCGGCGATCGTGACGGCTGTCGGGGGTGGTCGTGCGGGAAGCGTTCGCCGGGCTTCTTTCGGGAAGTCCCTTCGCGACGGATCCAGGCGCAGGTTCCCTGAAACATCGGGACGAAGCCCTGGCGGCGAAGGTTCGGCGAACGCAGCAGGCATGGGCTGAAATCGCCTGTGCATTCCGGAGGGAAGCCAATCCCTCCGCCCGTCGAAGGCGCGTTCGGGAGCGGGTTAAGACCCCGCGCCTCGGAGGCTTTCGGATAACGGCTGCGCGGAGCGTCCTGGCTTCGTCGAAACGGTATTCAACTTCCACACTCCGGACGTCGTCCGGCGCTCCGCGGTCCCTTCCACCCCTTCAGCGGCTTGGCCGCGTGAGGCCGAGAACCCTTGCCCTTGTGACCCCGCCAGCCCACGGTCGCCCGCAACTGACTCGCGGAGAGGTTTGATGAGCGCGGACTGGAGCGGCGGCTATGCGGTCGAGACGGGCTACACCTACCACACCTATCCGGAGCTGAATCCCGTCCGCGCCGCCCTGCCGCTGCTGCTGAAGGGCGTGCGGGCGCCCAAGATCGAGACGGCCTGCGAGCTGGGCTTCGGCCAGGGCTGCTCGGCGGCGGTGCATGCGGCGGCGCAGGCGGATATCCAATGGTGGGGCTGCGACTTCGCGCCGGCCCAGGCGGTTTTTGCGCGAGATCTCGTGGCCGCCAGCGGCGCGTCGGCCCGTTTCACCGACGACTCGTTCGAGGAATTCGCCGCGCGCCCGGACCTGCCGGACTTCGACTTCGTGGCGCTGCACGGCATCTGGAGCTGGGTCAGCGACGAGACGCGGGGTCAGATCGTGGCCTTCCTGCGCCGCAAGCTGAAGCCGGGCGGCATCGTCTACATCACCTACAACACCATGCCGGGCTGGGCGACGGCGGCGCCGCTGCGCCACCTGATGAAGCGCCATGTCGACCTGATGGGCGCGCCGGCCCATGGGCCTCAGGCCAATCTGGGCGCGGCCCTGTCGACCATGCAGCGGTTCTTCGCCTTGGATCCGGCCTATTCGCGCATCGTCCCTGGCGTGGTCGATCGGCTGGAAGGCCTGCTGCGCCAGGACCGCACCTATCTGGTCCACGAATATCTGGGCGGCCACTGGCAGCCGATGTGGTTCGCCGAGCTGGAGCAGCGGCTGGCGACGGCCAAGCTGTCGTTCGGGGCCTCGGCCTGGATGGCCGACCATATCGAGGGGCTGAACCTGTCGCCCGACATGCTGGGCTTTCTGGCCGAGCTGCCCGATCCGTCGCTGCGCGAGACCTTCCGCGACGTGGCGGTGCAGGCCCAGTTCCGGCGCGACTACTGGCTGCGGGGGGCGCAAGGCTTGAACCCGGCCGACCAGCGCCGCGCTCTGCGCGACCAGCGCGTGGTGCTGGCCAAGCCCGTCAGCCAGCGGCCGGCCAAGACCACCGGGGTCTATGCCGAGACGACGCTGGAAGGACCCGTCTACGACGTTCTCTACGACATGCTGAAGGATCACCAGCCGCGGTCGCTGGGCGAGCTGGAGGCGGCGCTGCCGGCGGGGACGCCGCTGCCGGACCTGACCCAGGCGGTGGTGGCGCTGATGAGCCAGGGGGCGGTGCTGCCGGTCCAGACGGCCGAGACGGCGACGCGCTCGGCGGGCACGGCGCGAGCGCTGAACCTGGAGCTGGCCCGGCGGGCGGCGGAGTCGACAGATCTGGGCGTCCTGGCCTCGCCGGTGACGGGCGGGGCGCTGAACGCCTCGCGCTTCGACCAGCTGTTCTGGCTGGCCCTGCAGGAAGGCGGCGGGCCGGACGACTGGGCGCGGCATGCGGTCGGCGTCCTGGCGGGGCAGGGGCAGACCCTGGTCTCGGGCGGCGCGCCGATGTCGCCCGACGCGGTGCGGGCGGCGCTGGAGGCCCAGGCGCGAAACTTCGCCGAGGTCGAGCTGCCGTGCTGGCGCGGGCTCGGCGTGGCCTAGGAGGGAGAGACAACCTGCCGCAGGGTCGGCCTGCCATCGCCCTGTCATCGTTTGCATGATCTCCTCGCGAGTCGGTGACGAGGATCGGCGGAGCGACCGGATGGCGGGCGTGGACGTTGGCGGCGTTGAACTAGACTTTGCCTGCCCTCGGTGCGGGAGCCCGGCGCGTGCGGCCATCGAGGCCGTGCGCATGCTGCCGGTGATCGACTGCCCGGCCTGCGGCGAGCGGTTCGGCGTCGACCTCGAGGCCTTCAGCGCCCAGGTCACCCAGGCCGAGGCCGCGGCCAAGGCGGCCCGCAAGAAGCGGAAGGCCTAGAAGGCTTCCCCGAAGGGCAACCTTGCCGAGCCCCAGGTTTCCGCTACCGTCAGGATAACAATGATAACCTGAGGGAGTGAGACCATGTCGCCGCCAGACGGCGCGTCGCCCTCGCGCGACGTATCCAGCGTGCCGTTCAAGCCCCTGGCCATGAAAGGCCCCGACGTCAGCGTCGAGCGCCGGGCCGACGGGACCATCGTCATCACCTCCAACCATGCGCCGGGCGCCGGGCCGCGCTCGATCGCCCACCTGATCGCCGCCAAGGCCGCCGAGCATCCAGACCGGCCCTACATCAAGCAGCGCGAGCCCGGCCACGGCCCCTGGCGCGGCGTCACCTATGGCCGGGCGCTGCGGGCGATCGAGGGCATCGCCCAATGGCTGCTCGACCGTGGTCTCGGGGCGAACGACAGCGTCATGATCCTGTCGGGCAATTCGATCGAGCACGCCCTGATGACCCTGGGCGCCTACACCGCCGGCGTTCCGGCCGCGCCGATCAGTCCGGCCTACAGCCTGATCTCGACCGACCATGCCAAGCTGAAACACTGCTTCGAGAAGGTCGCGCCCCGCGTCGTCTTCGCCCAGAACGGCGCTCTGTTCGCCAAGGCGCTGGAGACGCTGAAGGCCATCGACCCGACGATCGCCGTCGTGACGCTGGACGGCGAGGGGGCGATCCCGTTCGCCGAGGTCGCCGGGACGGAGCCGACGGAAGCGGTAGCGGCGGCGCTGGAGGCGGTCGGCCCGTCCACCGTGGCCAAGTACCTCTTCACCTCCGGCTCGACCGGCCTGCCCAAGGCCGTGCCCCAGACCCACGGCATGATGGCCGGCGTCATCGCCGGCCAGGAGGGCATCCGCACCGATACGCCGGAGCCGGACGAAGTTCCGCAAAGCCTCGAGTGGATGCTCTGGAGTCACATCTCGGCCGGCAATATCGGCTTCAACGGCGTGCTTTGGGCCGGCGGGACCCTGCATATCGACGAGGGCAAGCCGCTGCCGGGCATGTTCGAGACGACGATCAAGAACCTGTACGAGGTCTCGCCGATCGTGTTCGGCTCGGCCCCGATCGCGTTCTCGATGCTGGCAGAGGCGATGGAGAACGACCCGGCGCTGCGCCGCTCGTTCTTCAAGAACCTGCGCTACATGGGCTATGGCGGCGCGACGCTGAGCAACGACGTCTACAATCGGATGCAGGCCCTGGCCGTGGCCGAGACCGGCCAGCGCATCCCGCTGACCACGATGTACGGCGCGACCGAGACCCAAGGCATCACCGTCACCCACTGGATCACCGAGCGCGTCGGCCTGGTCGGCCTGCCCCTGCCGGGCATCCAGCTGAAGCTGGCGCCCAGCGGCTCCAAGTATGAGGTTCGGGTCAAGGGACCCACCGTGGCGGCCGGCTATCACAAGGATCCCGAGCGGACGGCGGCGGCCTTTGACGAAGAGGGCTTCTACAAGCTGGGCGATGCGGCGCGGTTCGTCGATCCGGACGACCCGGCCAAGGGCCTGGTGTTCGACGGCCGGGTGACCGAGGACTTCAAGCTGGACAGCGGCACCTGGGTCAGCGTCGGCGTGCTGCGGCCCGACATCGTGGCGGCGTGCAGCCCCTACATCCACGACGCGGTGATCACCGGCCAGGACAAGCCGTTCATCGGCGCGATGCTGTGGCCCTCGCCGGCCGGGCTGGCGGCGCTGGTCGCCGATCCGGGGCCGGGCACGCCGCTGGAGAAACTGGTGGCGATCCTGCGCGAGCGACTGGGCGCCTTCAACGCGGCGGCCGGCGGCTCGTCGCGGCGCATCGGCCGCTTCACCATCCTGACCGAGCCGCCCTCGATCGACGCCGGCGAGATCACTGACAAGGGCTACGTCAACCAGCGCTGCACGCTGGACCGCCGCAACGACCGGGTCGAGGCGCTGTACGCCAAGGACCCGGGCGAAGGCGTGTTCGCGGTCTAGGTCACCAGCCCAGCTAGGTCACCAAGAAAGCCCGCCGCGCACCAGCACGGCGGTCTTGTCCGACATGCCATAGGCCATCAGCTCGGCCGGCTTGGCGGGCGGGGCCTTGGCCAGTTGCGGCCAGCCGTCGTGATACTCCAGCGCCGCCACCTCGACCTTGCCGGTCGTCGTGGTCGTGAAGCTCAGGGTCACGCCGTTGGGATCGGGGGCGTGATAGGTCAGGTTCGACCACTTGCCCGCCTCGGCGTTCAGGGTGATCGGTCGGCCGTTCAGGCGCGGCGCGCTGAGCGGGGCGCTGGGGCGCAGGCGGATGCTGACCAGCTCGGCCCCCGGCGCCGGGATCAGGCGGATCAGCAGACGGTCTTCAGCGCGGTCGACGGTCAGCTGCGGCGCGGCGACCGGCGCGGCGCGGGTCTCGGACATCCAGACTGGCTCGCGCCAGAACGGGGCCAGGGCCTGCTTCTTGGGCTCGGAACCGCCGTCGTCGGGCAGGGTCTGCTTCGTCCAGGCGTCGAGGCGCGGCTGGTCGGCGACGCGCCAGGCCTTGCCGGTCGAGAGGTCGGCCACATGCAGGGCGGTGGTGATGGCCGGACGCTCGGGCTCGCCCCCCAGGCGGGCGGCGTTGGCGATCAGGGCGATCCCGGCGATGGCCAGGACGCCGGCGGCGCGCCAGGCCCAGCGGGTGGCGGCGAAGTCGTGGGCCAGGGGCGACAGGGCGGGCGCGGCCAGCATGGCGAACAGGGCCAGGATCGCCGGCTCCAGCAGGCCGACGCCGGCGAAGGTCCAGGCGCCCCAGGCGCTGAGCTGGGCGGTCGACAGGGTGGCGAGGACGCAGAGGGCTAGCGTCAGGGCCAGGGCCACCCGCTTGTCTCGCGTGCCGCCGACCCCGATGACCAGGGCCGCGCCGACGGCGGCGACCAGCAGCGGCCAGGTCAGCATCACGGTGGCGCCGGGGGCCAGGACCTGGGCGGTGGTCGCCAGGACCAGCAGCACGATCATCCCGCCGATCCAGGCGCCCAGGGCGTCGGTCTTGAAGCCCAGGGCCAGGGCCGCGAACACACAAGTTCCGACGCCCAGGCCCAGGCCGATCGGATCGAAGCCGCCGGCCAGGCTGCACGCGCCGCCCAAGGCCAGGGCGACGACGCACGGAATGACCCGCTTGGCGCCCCGCGCCTGGGCCGTGGCGACGCCCAGACCGGCGGCCACCGCCAGGATCCCGGCGCCCCACAGCAGGTGGTCGAAACGGACCAGCAGGCCGTAGTAGCGCTGGACGTCCTGGATCATCAGGGCGCGCCCGGCCAGGTGCAGGACGAGGCCGGCGCTGGAGGCGATCATCAGCAGGCCCGCCGCGCCGCGGGCGATCTCCCAGCCGCTGGCGGCGCCCAGGGTGATCGTGCGCCAGGCGGTGACGGCGATCAGCACGGTGGCCAGGCCCAGCAGCACCCAGCCGACCACCGGCGGATAGCTGACCAGGAACAGGCCCAGCACGTCGGAATAGATCGCGTTGTCGGTCTTAGCCGGCAGGGCCGGGGCGTCGGCCAGGGCGCGGATCGTCGGCAGGGCCTGGTCGCCGATGTGCTGCAGGCTGCCGCGCTCCAGGTGATCGGGGCGGGCCAGTGGCGTGTGATAGGCCAGCTGGTCGTCGATGAAGGCCAGGTTCAGGCCCGGCAGGCCCTTCCTCACCGCGTGGGTGAAGTCGGTGTCGTTGGGCATCTTCTCGTAGACCGTCGAGGCCATCGAATTGGCCGATGGCCCCTTGGCCTCGCGAGCGAAGAGGCTCATCAGCGCGCCATTGCCGGGGCCGGTCTGGAACATGGCTGCGCGGCCGGCGTCGCCGCGGGCTTCCATGTTCAGGACAAGGCCCACGCGGCTCAGCATCGGGTCGCGGGCGAAGAAGGCGTCGGCGCCCAGCAAACCGGCTTCCTCGGCGTCGGTGAACAGGAAGATCACGTCGCGCAGGTGCGGGCCGTCGGCCTTGAGGGCGCGGGCGATCTCGAGGGCGGCGGCCGTGCCGGTGGCGTCGTCGGCGGCGCCGGGCGAGTTGTGGACCGAGTCGTAGTGGCTCATGACCAGGATGGCCGGCAGCTCGCGGTCCTTGCCCGGCAGCACGCCGACCAGGTTCTGCACCGCGGCCACGCCCAGGGCGCGGCCGTCCTTGCCATAGGGCAGGAAGCCCTCGCCCGGCCGCACCGAAACCTCCAGGTCCATGCCGTTGATGCGGGCCAGCAGGTGGTCGCGGACCTTGGCGATCTCGGTCGAGCCGGTCGGGTGGGGCTTCTGGGCGATGGCGGCCACATCGGTCATGGCGCGGTCGGCCGAGAAGGCGGCGGCCGGAGCGCTGGCGGGCACGGACGCGGGCGGCCGCTGGCTCCAGGCGCCCAGGCCCAAGCCGATCACGAGGCAGATCCAGAACCCGAGGAAGCGGATCGTCTTCATGGGCGTGGCTCCGGCGTGTCTACGAATCCCCCAGGGCATGCTGAGGTGATGCGGGCCGATGCGGAACCCCTTCGTCTACGGAAAAAGAAAAGGGCGACCCGGTCGCCCGGATCGCCCTTTTCCCTCTTCCGAAAGCCGGCGACGCCTTGTGCGCGCCGCCGGTTCCCCCTCCCGGCTAGAACTTGGAGCGCAGGGTCACCCCGTAGGTGCGCGGCGCGCCCAGGAACGCATCGTAGGTGATGGTGTCGTTCGCCGGGACATAGGTGTTCTGCGTGGCGCCCAGGCCCGAGGAGCCCTGCAGGAAGCCGTTGAAGGCCACTTGCGTGTACTTCTCGTTCAGCAGGTTCTGGGCCCACAGCTCGGCGGTCCAGCGGTCGTCGGCCGAACCAACGCCCACGCGACCGTTCACGACGGTGAAGGCCTTCTGCATCTTCGGCGGGAACAGGTCCGAACCCGTGTTGTACGAGGACGAGTACTTCGCGCCGATGTTGAAGCGGGCCTTCAGGCTGTCGCCGACCGGGGTCTCGTAGGTCAGCGAGCCCGAAGCCGAGTACTTCGGGGCCAGCGACATGCGGCTGCCCGGCAGCAGGGCCAGGGCGTTCGTCGGGTCGTTCGGGATCGCCTGATTGCCGTACTTGGTCAGGGCGTAGGTCAGGCCGCTCTGGACCATCAGGCCCTTGATCGGCGTGAACCACAGGAAGTCGGCGTCGATACCCTTGGACTTCACTTCCGGGATCGAACGGACCGCGAACGAGGTGCCCAGGAAGGTGTTCAGCTGGAAGTCGGTGAACTTCTGATAGAAGCCGCTGACGTTGAAGAGCACCGTGCGATTGAACAGGGTGTTCTTGACGCCGATTTCGTAGCTGTCGACGAACTCGGCCGGGAACGAGGTGTCGAGGATCGGGGTCACGCCCGAGCCGCCGGTCGGCAGGCCGTTCGACGACTGGGTGCGATCCAGGTTGTAGCCGCCGCCCTTATAGCCGCGTGCGAACGAGGCGTAGCTGAAGACCTGCGGCGAGAAGCGGTACGAAGCCTTGACCGTGCCGCTCCACTCCTTGTCCGTACGCGTCTGCTGGGTGCCGCGGCCGTTGAACAGCGGGTTGGCCCAGGGCAGGCACATGTTGCCGATGACCGTGGCCGCGTTGGCCGCGCCCACGATGCCGGCGACGCGGGCCTGGCCGGCCGGGGTCAGCACCGTGCCGCAGCCGACGCCGCCGTCGCTGGTGGTCTGGTAGGTGTCGAGCTTCTTCTCTTCCGAGGTGTAGCGCAGGCCGGCGGTGATCTCGAACGCGTCGGTCACGTGCCAGGTGTCGTTGGTGAACAGGGCGACCGTCGTGGCCCGCTGGTTGTAGCGGTCATACAGGCCTTGGCCCGGCGTGAAGGTCGTGTTCGGCGCGCGGCCGGTCAGGGCCGCGATGAAGTTGGCCACGCCCGCCGGATTGGCGGCCGAGCGCGACAACAGACGGCCCAGATACTGCTCGTAGTCGTTGCCATAGAGGAAGTTGGCGCGGGTCTCGAGCCGCTCGTCGGCCAGGAAGGCGCCGAACATCCAGTCCAGCTTGTCGCTCTTGCCGGCCAGGCGCAGTTCCTGGCTGTAGGTGCGGAACTCCGAGAAGTTGCTGCCGTCCTTGTTGCGATAGGCGATGTCGGCGAGGCTGAAGTCGGAGTCCTGGCCGTTGTCGGTGCGCCAGTTGCGGATGGCCGAGATGCTGGTCAGCGTGCCGATCGGCAGGTCGATGTCGCCTTGCAGCGAGACGCCCATGTCCTCGATCTTGGCCGGGGCGCCTCGGTTCGAATAGGCCACGCGCTTATAGGGATCGGCGGTCGTGGCGATCGGCGCGGCCTGGCCCGAGACCAGGGCCAGGATGCCGGCCGTCGGGCCGGTGCGGATCTGCACGGCGCCGCAGCAGTTCTCGTCGCGGCGGCTGTAGTCGGCGATCACCCGGAAGGTGGCCTGATCGTCCGGGATGAACAGCAGCTGGCCGCGCACGGTGTAGAAGTTGGAGTCGGCGTCCTGGTCGCGCGTCGACGGACCCTTGCCGGTGACGACGTCGTTGAAGCCGTCGCGCTTGCGAGCGGCGACATACAGGCGGCCGGCCAGCTTGTCTTCGTACAGCGGACCGGTGACCGAAGCCGAAGCGCCCTTGGCGTCGTAGTTGCCGAAGGTCAGCTCGCCGTTCGCGCCGAAGCTGAACTCGGGCTCCTTGGTGACCACGTTGATGACGCCGGCCGAGGTGTTCTTGCCGAACAGGGTGCCTTGCGGGCCCTTCAGCACCTCGATGCGCTCCATCTCGCCCAGGTCGCCGAAGCCGACGCCGTTACGGGGGCGATAGACGCCATCGATCACCACGCCGACCGAGCTTTCCAGGCCGGGGTTGTCGCCGACGGTGCCGACGCCGCGAATACGGGCGGTGGTCGAGGCTTCCGACGAGGTCGAGGTGACGGTGAGGCCCGGAGTCAGGATCGTCAGGTCCTTGATGTCCCGGACGCCGGTATCCTGCAGCAGCTTGGCGCCGACGGCGGTGACCACCACCGGCACGTCCTGCAGGTTCTGTTCCCGCTTCTGGGCGGTGACGATGATACTGTCGATGGTCTGGGTATCGGCTTCCTGAGCCTGCGCGACGCTAGTAGCGCCAAGACCGGCGAGGACAACAGCGGACGCAGTGCCGCAAAGCACCTGGGTGAAGCGCATTTCCTACCTCGGTTTGTTGGCCGAAAGCGCTTGCCCGCCCCCGGCTTGTTTTTCGTTGGTCCGTCGAACGATTGTTCGAATGGATGGCCAAGGGTTAGGCGCCGCATACGGGCTCGGCAAGCAAAATCCCTTGTCGTGGCTAGGTTCGGAAGATTTCTGTTGCCCGGAAGCGACAGCGTTCGTTCGCCGTCATCGAAATTCGAAAAGGGCTTGCGCGGTCGCCGGGGCGCTCTCATCTGGCGGCCATGAGCCTCTCGTCCGCCTACCGTCCCGATCCGCGTTTCCAGGCCCTGGGGCGCGACTTTTCCGATCCGGTCGAGGCGGCGGATTTTCCGCAGACGATCCTGCGGTTCCGCAACGATCGGGCGGCCGCCACGGTGGGCCTCGAGGCGTTAAGCGACGATGACTGGATCCGCCATTTCGGCCGCTTCCAGCCCTTGCCGGACAACCAGCCGCTGCCGCTGGCCATGCGCTATCACGGCCACCAGTTTCGCGTTTACAACCCCGACCTGGGCGATGGGCGCGGCTTCCTGTTCGCCCAACTGCGAGAGCAGGGCCGTGACCGCCTCCTCGACCTGGCCACCAAGGGCTCGGGCCAGACGCCGTGGTCGCGGGCCGGCGATGGCCGCCTGACCCTGAAGGGCGGCATGCGCGAGATCCTGGCCGCCTCGATGCTGGAGGCCCTGGGCGTGCCGACCTCGCGCGCCTTCTCGCTGGTCGAGACCGGCGAGGCCCTGACCCGCGGCGACGAGCCCAGCCCGACCCGCTCGGCCGTGCTGACCCGGCTGTCGCACAGCCACATCCGGTTCGGGACCTTCCAGCGCCAGGCCTATTTCGATCGGCCCGACCAGATCGGCGTGCTGGTCGACCACGTGGTCGAGACCTACTACCCGCACCTGGCCGACGCGCCCGACCGCCCGGCGGCGCTGCTGCAGGCGACGATCGCGGCCAGCGCCAAGCTGCTGGCGCGGTGGATGGCGGCGGGCTTCGTGCACGGGGTGCTGAACACCGACAACATGGTCGTCACGGGCGAGAGCTTCGACTACGGCCCCTGGCGGTTCCTGCCGCGCAATGATCCCAACTTCGTGGCCGCCTATTTCGACCACCAGGGGCTCTACAGCTTTGGCCGCCAGCCCGAGGCGATGTTCTGGAACCTGCAGCAGCTGGCCGCCTGCCTGACCCTGGTCGGCGACCAGGCCGGACTGCTGGCGGCCCTGAACGGCTTTTCCGACGCCTATCGCCTGGCCCTGCGCGGCGCGATCCTGGACCGGCTGGGCGTGAAGAGCCGCGATGCCGACGCTGACATCGAGCTGGTCAACAGCGCCTTCCGCGCCCTGGCCGAAGGCGGGGAGGGGCTGCGCTGGGAGCCGTTCTTCTTCGACTGGTTCGGCGGCGAGGCGTCGACCGGCCGCGCCATGGATGGCCCGCGCGCCGAGCTCTATCGCACCGAAACGTTCGAGACTTTCCGCCGCCAACTGGCGTCCTTCGAGCCCGACCGGCCCGAGCGCCTGGGCGATCCGGTGTTCCAGCGTCCGGAGCCGGAAGAGATGCTGATCGAGGAGGTCGAGGCCCTATGGGCGCCGATCGCCGAAGCGGATGACTGGTCCCCGCTGCATGCCAAGCTGGACCGGATCGAGGCCGCACGTTCCGCTTACGCGTTGGGAAAGGTGGGCGACAAAAACGCCGCACCCTGAAAATTTTCGTTCGCCGGCGGAACAACCGTCAAGGTTCCGTCTTACAACTCCGGCACAGTGCCCTCGACGAACGCCGGCCGGAGAGTCCCGATGCGCATCTTCCAACCGATCATGCTGGTCTGCGCCGTGGCCATGTCGTTCATGGGCGCGCTGGGCATTCCGGGCTGCTTCCGCGCGATCGGCGAATGCCTGCGCGACCGCCCCGAGCCGGCTTAAGCTAGCTAAGCTCTGAGCGCTTCCGGCTCGACCGCCGCGTCGCCCATCAGGTCGGCGCGCGCCTTGACCGGGAAGACCGCCAGGAAGCGTTCCAGGAACAGCCACGTGGCGTGATCGTGATCCAGGTGATGGGTCAGGAGGCCGATAGGCTCATCCCATTGGCCGGTCAGGCGACGCTGCTGCAGCAGTCGCCGCATACGGATCAGGAACTTCCACTGGCCCCGGAAGCGGGCGCCGTCCTTCCAGCGCAGCACGTCCAGGTGGGCGTCCAGGCGGGCCACGCCATCCTCGACGCCGGCGTCCTGGTCGAAGCCCGAGACCGCGCGCAGCGGCGAGTCGGGCAGGGCCGCCAGCAGCTGCGGCTGAAGATTATTCCACGGCGGCACGAACAGCGACGGGCTGACGCCGGCGCGGTGGAAGGCCATGACCGTGGCGCGCAGCTGGTTGCGGACCCACTCGATCTCGTCGGTCTCGACGATCTCGCCAAAACCCCGGCCCTCAGGCTGGCGGTTCTGGTGGGTGAAGCCGTGCACGGCGATCTCGACGTGCGGGTGGCGCTCGATGCGGCGGACCAGCAGCGGCAGGTGCGGACCGGCGATGGCGGCTAGGGTCAGCGGGGCCTGGTGACGGCGGGCCAGGTTCAGCAGCTGCTCCAGCGCCCCGGTCGGGCCACGGGCGTCGTCATCGCGCCACCACAGCACCGGCGCATGACCGGCTTTCGTCCAGAGCCGCAGCTCCGAACCCAGCACCAGGCGGAAGGCGAAGGGCAGGCGGGCCGACACGAAAGGCACCCTTACTGAGCGGCTTCGGCGCGGCGCAGCGGCACGGGCGCCGGCGCCACGACCGGACGTTCCTCGGCCCCGGCCTTGGCGCGGTTTCGCAGGATCTCGCGGGCCCGCAGGTTCGACAGGATCGGGTACAGGCCGGCCATCAGCGAGATCAGGAAACCCAGCTCGCCTTCCGTGTAGCCCTTGCGCGAGACGTAGCACTTGAAGAAGCGGCGCACGCCGCGGAAGGCGTCGTCGGGCACGCTCTTGATCTTGCCGCTGTCGGCCAGGTCCTGGGCGCGCAGGGCGGTATAGCGGCCCAGGCGCGCGAACATGTCGGCGATGTCTTCGTCGACCATGTGCTGGATCGGCTGGGTCAGGCGACCGCCGAAACGGCCTTCCAGCTTGGCGCCGGGATGGACGCGCTCGGCCTTCCACGACTTGTGGCCGCGGCGGAACAGGCGGGCGACCGACGAGGTGCCGAACGAGCCGCCCCAGCCATGGCGAACCAGCTGGTCGCCGACATAGTTGTCGACCGGGATCTGGTACCAGTCGGCCGCGTCGGCGGCTTCGATGGTGTCGCGGATTTCCTTGGCGAAGGCCGGGGTCACGCCTTCGTCGGCGTCCAGTTCCAGGATCCAGTCGCCGGTGCAGCGGGCGATGCCGGCGTGCTTGCGCGGGCCTTCGATCGGGAAGATGCCGGACACGACCTTGGCGCCGTAGTGGCGGGCCACGCCTTCGGTGCCGTCGCTGCAGCGGTCGGCGACGACAACGATCTCGTCGCAGAACGACAGGGCCGACAGGCACGCGTGCAAGCGCTGTTCTTCGTTGTGCGCGCAGATCAGGGCCGAGAGCTTGGCCATGGCGTTTTCCTCGATCGAACAGCCACGCCCCCGCAGCCGTCTCGATGAGTTGACGTCGCCGCGCGGGGCCGCCCCCCGCTCGCGCGTCAATAAATGTGTAAGCTTTGCAACAAATGGCCCGGCGAGGGCGCTAGAAGTTGGCCGTCAGGGCCAGGCTCCAGGTGCGGGGACGCTGCGGCGTCACCTGGCGGACCTGGCCGAAGCTGAAGGGGTTGCCGTAGGCGAAGGTGTCGCTGGAGCTGTTCCAGGGATTGCTGACGAACAGCGCCGCGCGCCAGCGGTCGGTCATCAGCTGGGCCGACAGCTTGCCGGTGTAGTAGCCGCCCATCGACGGCGAATAGCGTGGGTCGAAGGTCAGGCGCGACTCGCCGATGTAGCCGGTCTCGGCCGTCAGCATCAGCGTGGTCAGGGCCGTCAGCGGCCGCTGGTAGGTCACCAGGCTGCCGAACGAGACGTCCGGCACGCCAGGCAGGCTGGCGGTGTCGGCGATGCCGTAGCCGGGCTCGATGCGGGTCAGCTTGGGCTCGTTGAACAGCGCATTGCCGCTGATGGTCAGGTGCGGCGTGGCGCGCCAGGCGGCCTCGATCTCCAGCCCCCGGTTGCGGCCGTCGCCGATATTGGCGGTGTAGGACAGGCCCGAGGCGAAGTACTGGTCGGTCTGGATGTCGCGCCAGTCGTCATAGAACAGCGCCGCCCGCAGGTTCACCCGTCCCCGGAACGGATTGAGCGTCGCGCCGATCTCGTAGTTGCGCAGGTGGTCGGGCCGGAAGGTCCGCCGTGTCTCGCTGGGCGTGGTCAGGCCGCCGGAGTTGAAGCCGCCGGCGCGATAGCCTTCCGAGCTGAGGGCATAGATCAGGCCGCCGCCGGACAGGTCGCGCTGCACCGAGACCTTGGGCGAGAAGCCGCTGAAAGAGGCCTCGCGGTCCAGGTCGCGCGAATTGCCGGGATAGGGGGCGGTGACGTACGAGCGGGTGTGGACCGAGGTCTTGAACGCCCGCCCGCCCACGGCCGCTTTCCAGCCGGCGCCCAGGTCGTAGGTCGCCTCGCCATAGAGGGCGTATTCGTTCAGCCGGTCCTTGCGGTCCTCATCGTAGTAGCTGCGGGTGACGTTGCCGACACGGGCGCGCAGGTCGGCGTCGCCTTCCTCGATGCTGGTCGCCAGGAAGCCGCCGACCATGAAGCGCAGGCGGCCGATCTCGGGCGCGGTGTAGATCAGGTCCTGCACGGCCATCCGCACGCGGGCGGACTCGTCGTACAGACCCAGCTCCAGGCCCGTTTCGGCGAACTCGGTCAGGGCCAGGGTGGCGTCGTAGCGGCTGGCGTAGCGGTGGGTGACGTAGCCGGTGACCGACTCCAGCTGACCCCAGTCGCCCGAGCCGGAGATCTTCATCGAGGTCTCGGCCAGGCGATTGCGGTGGGTCTCGCGCACCTGGTTGGCGCGGCGCGGACCGCCGGGGGCCAGGGTGACGTACTGGGTGTCCTTGGACGAGACGCTCTGCACCGTCGCGCCCAGCTTGACCTGCCAGTCGCCCAGATCCAGCCGCCAGGCGGCGCGGCCGCCCCGGCGCGTGGTCTTGTCGACGTTGGACAGGCGCAGGTTGACGTCGTCCAGATAGCCGCCGTCGACGTCGTGATAGGCCACCGCCCGCAAGGCCGACTTCTCGCCGATCGGCGCGTTGACCACGCCTTCGAAGCGATAGCTGTTCGAGCCCGACTCGGTGGTGGCGATGGTCGTACCGACGGACGCCGAATAGGTCGAAAGCTCCGGCGCGCGGGTGACGATGCGATAGATGCCCGACAGCGAACCGCCGCCGTAGAGGGCGCCCTGCGGACCGCGCAGCACCTCGACCCGGTCGACGTCGATCAGGCGCAGGTCGGGGTCGGGGGCGTTGTAGTTGACCGGCACGTCGTTGAGATAGGTGCCGACCGTCGACTGGGTGCGGCCGGTGAAGGTGCCGTCCGACAGGCCGCGCAGCAGGATCTTGTTGCGTCCCGCGCCCAGGTTGGTGGTGATGAAGCCGGCCGTCTGGCGGGCCACCGACGAGGTTTCGCCGACGCCGGTGTCCTGCAGTTGCGGGGAGCCGATGACGCTGACGCCGCCGGGCAGGCTGCCCAGGCGCGCGGGACGCTTGCCGGCGTTGATGATCAGGGGGGCCAGGGGCGCGACGGGTTCCGGCGTCGCGATGATCGCCCTGGCGATGACCAGCGGGCGAGGCGGCGGGGCCGGGCGAGCGGCCGAGAAACGGACGGTCTGGCTGTCGATGAAGCTGTAGGCGCAGCCCTTGCCGGCGGTGGCGCGGTCCAGCGCCTGGCGCAGGTCGAACGTCCCTACCAGCGGAATGCCGGGACCCTTGCAGGCCTCGACCCCGCCGATCGTGACGCCCATGCGGACGCCCAGCTCGATCAGGGTCTCGGCGACGGTGGGCTTGCGGATGTCCAGACGCGCGCGCGCCGGCGCCGCGGCGCTTGCTTGTGCGCTGGCGCCGATACCCAGAAGACTGGCGGCAAGGAGAAGCGAGGCCCGTCTCAGGATCGGGCCCGCGCGTCAGTTCGGCGTGGAGGTCTTTCCGCGCAGGACAATCGAATCATCAGTCGGCGTCGCCGCAATCGGCATGAGGCTGGTTAGGCGGCGGACCATCGCATCCTGCCCATCCACGATCAATACGCCGGAGAACTTGAGATTCGCCGTGTTTTCACCTTCGAGGCGAAGCGGACGCTCGAAGTAGTGGTTCATGTCGCTGACGATGCGGCCCAGCGGCTGGTCGCGATAGACCAGACGGCCCGAGCGCCAGCCCACCTGATCCTCGGCCGCGACGTTGCGGACGATGATGCCGGTCGCGCCTTCGACATGCTCCAGCATCTGGCCGGGGCGCAGGCGCACGGGCGAGTCTTCGCCGTCAGTCGAGACCTCGACCAGGCCGCGCAGCACGGTGACGGTCAGCTGACCGTCACGGCGGCGGACGTCGAACTTGGTGCCGACCACGCGCACGGTCTCGTCGCCGGCGGTGATCAGGAAGGGGCGGGCCGTGTCGTGGGCCACGTCGAACAGGGCCTGGCCGTCGTGCACGGTGACGCGGCGGGATTCCTTGTCGAAGCGGACCGACAGGTGCGAGTCGGTGTTCAGATCGATGTGGCTGCCGTCGGCCAGCTGGACCGCGCGGTTCTCGCCCTTGGCGGTGGTGTACAGCGTGTCGGGCTGGGGCAGCAGTTCGCCCCACGGCGCGACGACGATGGCGACGGCCGCCGCGGCGGCGGCGGCGCCCAGACCGCCCAGCCAACGCCAGTCGATCGTGAACGCCCGCTTCGCCGCCACGGCGCGCTTCGGAACGGCCAATTCCCCCCGGACGGCCGAACCTCGCTGGAAGATCTCCTCGTCGACGGCTTGGATGGCGTCATACGCCTCCTGCGCACCGGGCTCGCTGAGCCAGGCGTCAAACGCCAGCCAGTCGGTCTCTTCGACCTCCGGCCGCTGCAGTCGGGTCAGCCAATCGGCCGCCTCTTGCAGATGTTGCGCTGACCGGCTCATCCGGTGTTGCTCCGACGAGGATCCATCATCCCCCAGACCGTAGACGGCGCCGATGAGCATCGTCCCCCATGTGCGAATGCATAAATCACCGGAGGCGCCTCGTCAGGGTCTTTAAGGCCGAGCTTATGTGTTTTTCGACGGTGCTGACGCTAATGCCCATGCGTTTTGCGGTTTCGACATGGCTGTGGCCGTCCAGTTTGTGCAGCTGGAAGGCCTGGCGGGTCTTCTCCGGCAGGTCCTCGACGGCCTCGACCAGAGCCTTCAGCCGCTGGCGTCCGGCCACGATCTCGTCCGCCGCCGGCTCGTCGGCGATCTCCTGACCGGCGAAGTTGGTGGTGTTGACGCTGCGCCACTCGTTGTCGCGCGTCCCCGACCGCTTCTGGCTGCGCAGGCGGTCCAGCATCAGGTTCTGGCCCATGCGGTGCAGCAGGGCCGACGGATTGTCGATCGGACCCACGGCCTCCATGGCGCTGATCTTGAGATACAGATCCTGGATCAGGTCCTCGGCCTCGGCGCGCGAGCCCAGGCGCGCGGCGAAGAAGCGCACCAGATTGGCGCGCTTTTCCTCGTACAGGCCCAGCAGTGCGGCCTTGTCCGAGTCCGCTACGCTCAAAAGATCACCCACATCCGCCAATCGACGCCCCCAGGGCGCAGCACTATCCATCTTTTTGGCGGAAAGACGATCGTTTGTTCGACCGTCAGTCGCCGCCCCCGGGACGCTGGATAGGCTACCGCGCGGGCCGCGAAAAGGCGCTTTGCGGGTCCAATAGCGGCGTTTTTCCTACCGAAGCTTCGAAAACCATCCGGTCGAGACAGGCTGGCGCTCGCCCGTCCGATATATTTCTGTGGCGAAATGTCGCGGCGGTCGCCGAAGCGCGGCGCCGTCTTTCGCAGCGCTGCCGTGGGGCGCGAAATGTCCGCGTTCGGCGTACCTGGACAATGTAATCCATTGTAAAATCAAGGCCGCAACCTCTGGTCCCGCGCGCGGACGTGCTCTTTAACCTTGTTCAACGCGAATGGGAGCGCGCGATAAGAATGAGCCGGATCAGCGCCATGCCGCAGCCCTCGGGGCGTCGCCGCCGTCTGGCGCCGCTGATCCTCGCCATCGGTCTCGCCGCGCTCATCTGGTTGGTCATCGTCCTAGGCGGCGCGGCCGTTGGCGCCTGGCTAGCGTGACTTTCTGGTAAACGTGACCGGAAGCTCAACCCGCGCTATCTTCTGAACGATCGTGGTTCTCGGGGCGAAAAAGATCATGCGCGCACCTATGCTTGTCCTGGCCGGGACGGCGCTCCTGGCGCTGAGCGCCTGCGCCACGCCGCGCGCGGTGGGGCAGGGCGATGTGTCCGCCGTGAAGGGCGCGGCGGTCGCCGCCTTCTCTAGCCAGGCCGACGGCGACGACGCCGCCTTCGCCAAGGCCGTGCAGGGCCAGGCCATCAACCGCCTGGGCGGCGTGACCGGCGGCCAGCCCGCCTATCTGGTCCAGGTCGGGGTGGCGGTCGCGCCGCCGGCCATGGGGGTCTCTTCCGCCGCCGGCGCCCTGGACACGACCGCGTGGCGCAGCCAGGCCGAAAAGCGGCGCTGGTGGCAGTTCTGGGGTCACCAGGGTCCGGCCCGCACGGTCACCCTGGCGGTCGTCGACGCCAAGACCGGCAAGACCACGGCCTGGTCGTCGATCCGCGTGCGCAAGGGCGAGCCGGCCGATGTCGCCGACCTGCTCGTCTACGCCCTACAGACGCCCGCTAAGGGCTGAGACGGATTCAACACTGAGGCCGTGACGCGGCAGGCGCACGGTGAACTCCGCGCCCACGCCCGGTTCGCTGCGGCACGAGACCTCGCCGCCATGGCGGGCGACGGCGGCGTGCACGAAAGCCAGGCCCAGACCCACACCATTGGTCGCGAAGTCATGGCCCGGACGCTCGAAACGCTCGAACGGCCTGAAGGCGGTGGCCGCCTCCTCGCGCGAGAAGCCCGGCCCCTGGTCGGCGATGGCGACATTGGCGGTGGGGCCGGTGGCCGAGGGTTCTTCCGACAGGGTGACGGTGATGGTCGAGCCCTCGGGGCTGTACTTCACCGCATTGCCCAGCAGGTTGACCAGGGTGCGGGCCAGGACGCTGCGATCGCCCAGCACCATCAGGGGCATGTCGTCGCCGACCTGCTTGATCTTGATCTTGCGCTGCGCCGACTGGGGCCAGACCTCGTCGATGGCCTCGATGGCGATATCGGACAGGTCGACCGGCTCCAGCGACACCGGGGTCACCTCGGCCCGCGCCAGCTGCACGAAGCCGTCGGCCAGGGCCAGGGTGCGCTTGGCATAGGCCGACATGCGCTCGGCCAGTTCAGGCGGCACGTCGGGCGTGGTGGCCAGCAGGGCCAGGATCGAGGTCTGCGGCGAGCGCATGTCGTGGGTCAGCAGCTGCAGGGCCTGCTCGCGCTGGCGCATGGCGGCCGTCAGGATCGAGATGTCGGCCAGGCGCACGATCCAGCCGGCCCCGACCCCCACTTCGTTGGTCCGGAACACGGTCTGCAGCTGGTAGGCGCGACCGTCGGGCAGGTGCAGGTCGATCGGGTCGTGACGCTCGGTTTCCTGCGGCCAGTCCAGCTCGAAGCGGCGGCCCAGCGGCTCCAGGGTGTTGATCAGATCGGCCAGGGACGCGCCGTGCAGCACCGCCTGCGAGGGTCGGAACAGCGTCTGGGCGGCGGCGTTGGCGGCGATAACCCGGCCGCGCGCGTCGGCGACCAGGGTGGCGTCGGGCAGGCTGAACAGGGCGTCGGCCGAGAAGCGGCGCAGGTCGTCGATGCGGGTGATGGCCTCGCCCAGGTCCAGCGCCTGGCGGGCGACGACGTCGCTCTCGAATTCCTTGGCGATCTCGCGGGCAGGCGCGCCGCGACCGCGGACGATGCCGCGCACTCGCGCCAGCTCGCGGCCCAGCAGGTCGTTGACCCGGCCCAGCTGCATCCAGCCCCAGACCAGCGCGACCAGCTTCAGGCCGATGACCGTGGTGATCGGCGACAGCCAGAAGTGGCCTAGCCAGAACATCGCCGCCGAATAGGCCAGGCCCAGCAGGCACAGGCCGATGGTCAGCACCAGGTTGGCGCGCGGGGGCAGAACCAGGAACCCGACCATCAGCAGCCACAGCAGGGTCAGGCTGAAGGCCACGCGACCCCACGGCCCGGCCGGCTTGACCATCAGGCCGCTGCGCAGGCCGTCCAGGATCGAGGCCTGCAACTGCACGCCGGTCATGCTGGCGGCGTCCGGCGTCACCGGGGTCGGGAAGGCGGGGCCCAGGCCCGGCGCGGTCAGGCCGACAAAGACGGTGCGGCCGGCGATCAGCGACGGCGGCACTTCGCCTTCCAGCACGCTGGCGAAGCTGACATGGCGGTAGATCGACGGCGGGCCGGCGAACGGGATCAGCAGGGTCTGGTCCAGGCTGCGGGTCGGATCGCGGTCGCCGGGCTCGCGGGTGGCGCGGTGGACCACGGTCATCAGGTCGGGGCTGAGCGCCGGGCCATTGGCCTCGAACGGGGCCATGCGGCGCACCACGCCGTCGTCGTCGAAGCGGACATGGGCCAGGCCGACGCCGGCCGCGCCATGGGCGATCTCTTGGGTCGAGCCGACGATGCGCGGTGGCGCGTTCGTCCCGGCGTCCTGCAGGAACTGGGGCAGATAGACCTTGCCCGAGCGGGCGATCGCCTCGCCCAGGGCGCGGTCGTGGGACGCATCGGGCGAGGGCTGGCTGAACAGCACGTCGTAGACGATGGTCTTGGCCCCGGCGTCGTTCAGCCGGTCGACCATCGCGCCGTGCACGTCGCGCGACCACGGCCAGGCGCCCAGCTCGGCCAGGCTGCGGTCGTCGATGTCGACAATCAGGATCGAGGCGTCGGGTACGCGGCCATTGGACCGGGCCAGGACGTCGTACAGCACGTCGTCCACCCGCTTGGGCGGCGAGACGGCGAAGACGGCGAACACCAGGCTGGAGACGATCGCCAGCAGCAGCCATGACAGCAGGCGGCCCCCGCCGATGATGGAGGCGCGCTGGGCCCTGGCGCCGCCCTGTGTCACTTGCCGATCTGCAGGGTTTGCAGCGCCCCGACCTTCTCGGTCGTCGTCCCGTTCTTGAAGCGGACGGCGACGACGCGCCAGGCATAGGCGCCGGGCGGCAGGTCGGTCAGGGTCACCTGCGGTTCGGACAGGCCCGGCTGGTCGACCAATGCGACCTTGCCGCCCTCATTGAACAGCTGGAAGCGATAGACCCGCACGCCGTCGCCGGCCGAGCTCCAGCGGAACAGGAACTTGCGGTGCTTGCCCTCGCGGGTGTCGCCCGGCGCGCCGGCGTCCAGGGTGTCGAGGTCGCGGTCGAAGCTGTAGTCGGCCGGGAAGCCTTCCAGCCCGCCGCCGTCCAGGGCCGTCAGGCGAACGAAATAGGTGCCGTTGGCGACCTCGCCGAAGTCGGTCGCGGGTTCCTTGACGGTGGCCTCAGCGAAGATGTCGACAAAGCCGGCGTCGCGCGACAGCTGCAGGCGGTAGGCCGCCGCGCCGGCGATCGGCTGGACGGTGAAGTGGACGGTCTTGTCGCCCTGGGTCTGGCCGCCGTCGCCCAGCTTGGGGGCGGGCAGCAGCTTGACCGGGGCGCTGACGCCGCCAGCCGCGGCGCTGACGCCAAAGCCCGCCGGCACGGGCGGATTGGCCGAAGCCACCGCGCCGGGATCGACGCCCACGGCGCCCTTCAGGACTTCGGTCTGGGCCTTGTCGCCATCGGCGCCGACGCGGAACTCGGTGCCGCGTACGGCCGAGACCGAGACCGGCGTGCGGACCTCGAACTGGCCGGCCGGATTGGTGGTCGGGGTAGCTGAGATCGTGCCGCGGCCCTGGTCCAGCTGGAACACACGCTGCGGAGCGTTGTTGATCAGCACCTGGCGCAGCTTGGCGATGCGCACGCGGGTGTTGGACGGCAGGGTGACGCGCGAGGCGTCCTCTAGCTCGAAGGTGGCGAAGGCGTTGGCGCCGGTGATCACCACCTGGCCCTCGGTCAGGGCCATGCCCACGCGGGCCGGCGCGCGCTGGCCATTGGTCTCGATGAACACCGGGCCGGTGAAGGCCGACAGACTGGCGGCGATCGGCGTCGACTTCAGCAGGTTCGGGTCGATGTTCAGCTGCGAGCCCGGACGAAGGCGCGTGGGCTGCTGCACCCGGTTGGCCTTCTGCACCGTGCGATAGTCGCCCGGCTTGTTCAGATAGGCGCGGCCCAGGCCGATCAGGGTGTCGCCCGGCTTGACCACATAGGCCACCGGCGCCTCGCCGGCCGGCCTTGCTTGCGCAAATGCGCTGCCGCCCAGCATCGCCGCCAGGATCAGACCCGCCCCCACAGCCTTGGTCATGGTCTTCAGTCTCCCCCGCCCGCGCTCGCTTCCGCCGTCTCGGGATCGCAGGCTTCCAGACGATAGCCGAAACCGTAGACCGTGCTCAGTCGGAAACCGTTGCTGGGCCGCAGGTGCAGCTTGGCGCGCAGGCGTGAGACGTGGGCGTCCAGGGTCCGGGTCTCGAGATCGGGCCGCTGTCCCCAGATCCGGCGCAGCAGATATTCGCGCGACAGCGGACGGGACAGGTTGTTGAAGAGCAACGACGCCAGCTGGAATTCCTTGGGCGTTAGCGCCTCGACGTGACCGTTCCAGCTGGCGGTCTGGGCGCCGGGGTCCAGGCGGTATTGGCCGTGCTGCTCGGTCTGCGGCTGGACCGGCGGACGGTGGATGCGGCGCACCACGGCGTTGACCCGCGCCAGCAGCACCTGAGGTTGCAGCGGCTTGACGATGTAGTCGTCGGCGCCGGCGTTCAGGCCCGCGACCAGGTCGGCCTCGATCGAGCGGCTGGTCAGCAGCAGCACGGGCGGCGCGGTGGCCGGATCCTCGCGCAGCAGCTTCAGCGTCTCCACGCCCGACAGCTCGGGCATGTTCCAATCCAGAATCACCAGGTCGAACGTCTGCTTGCGCAGCTCGGCCAGGAAACGCGATGGCTGGGTGAAGCTGGTGCACGTGAAACCAGCGGGATCTAGCACAGAGGCGACAAGCGCATTGTGGCTTTGATCGTCGTCGAGCAGGGCGACTTTCATCTGGTCCATTAAGCTGGGAGGTGGCGCGCCTCGCGGGGGAGCGAGACGCGCCGCGGTCAGCTCACTGTCGGTGGGGCGACGAGAAGGCGACCAGCCATCCATCTCTACCTTGCCCCGCCCTTGGTTGCTCGACTTTGAGCAGCATTTTTACAATGCTTTACAGTCCAGTCGAACCCTCTTTCACGTCCCGAGACGGACGATTGAACCCAGAGCGGGCGCCAGATCGCCCATGGGGCGAACTTCCACGCCGGAAAGCCCCAACCAGGACGCCATAAGGGCTAGCTCGCCGGCCAGCCTGGTAGCGGTATCGGCGTTCGCGTCCGGTTCGGCATGGGCGGCCAGCACCAGCAGCTTGCCGGCCTTGCGGTCGGCTTTCAGGTCCACGCGGGCGGTGATCGCCTCGTCCTGAAGAAAAGGCAGAACATAGTAGCCGTGGGTGCGCTTGTGGGCCGGGGTATAGATTTCCAGCCGCACGCGGACGCCAAACATTCGCTCGGTCCGGTCGCGGAACCAGATCAGGTTGTCGAAGGGCGAGAGCAGGGCGTTGGCCTTCACCGCGCGAGGACGGCGGGTTTCTGGCCACAGATAGGCCGGAGTATCCCAGCTCGTTACTGCGACCTTCAGTAGAGTGCCGTCGGCGACCAGGGACGCGACGCCGTCGCGCGCGTCCGTCACGCCCAGGCGGAAATAGTCCCGCAGGTCGCGCTCGGTCGCCACGCCCATGGCGCGGGCCGAGATCTTCAAGAGCTCACGGCAGGCCTCGGCGCGGTCGGGCGTCGCGGTGTCGAGCACGGACTTGGGCAGCACCCGCTCGGGCAGGCCGTAGACCCGCTCGAAGCTGTTGCGGCGCGTGGCGGTGGTCAGGCGGCCGGTCCAGAACAGGCACTCCATGGCCCGCTTGCCCTCGCTCCAGCCCCACCAGCCGCCTTCGCCCTTGGCCCCCAGCTCCAGCTCCGAAGCCGCCATCGGACCGCGCTCGGTGACGGCCGCCAGGGCCTGGTCGATGAAGTCGGCGTGGCTATGCAGGAAGGCCGAGACGTTTTTCCAGACACCGACGCCCTGAGCGGCGTCCTCCATGCGCCAGCGCAGGTGCGGATGGATCCACAGCGGCGTCAGCGAGGCCTCGTGCGCCCAGTACTCAGCCAGCGCGCGCTTCTTCCCCCAGGCCAGGTCGTCCAGCAGGGTCCGGTCGTAGGAACCCAGGCGCGAGAAGAACGGCAGGTAGTGCGAGCGCGAGAGAACATTGACCGAGTCGATCTGCACGACGCCCAGGGCCTCGATCGTGGAGAGCAGGTGGCGCTTGCCGGGCGCGGCCGGGCGGGGGCGTCCGAAGCCCTGGGCCGCCAGGGCGATGCGCCGCGCGTCCTTGGCGGAAAGGGTCTCGACCATGCGGGCAGTTGAGCTTGCGTCGGGACGGGGCGCAAGGCAGTGAGACCGCTAACAATCTGGGAGCAGCGTCCATGACCGTGATCGAAAAGGGCTCGGCCCGTCTCGTGCTCGCGCCCGAGGTCGGCGGCGCGATCGCCGCCTTCACGATCGACGGCCGCGACGTGCTGCGGCCGATGGCGGACGGCGCGACCGACGCCTTGCTGGCGTCGAGCTTCCCGCTGGTGCCGTTCTGCAATCGCATCCCGAACGGCCGCTTCACCTTCGAGGGGCGCGAGGTCGTGCTGCCGCCGAACCTGGCGGGCCATCCGCACACGCTGCACGGCCAGGGCTGGCGCGCGGCCTGGACGGTGGAGAAAGCCGAGGGCGGCGAGGCGGTGCTCTCTTATGACCACGCGCCCGGCGACTGGCCGTGGGCCTATCGCGCCGAGCAGCGCCTCGTGCTGAGCGAGACCGGTTTGCGCATAGAGCTGACCGTGACCAACGTCGGCGACACGGCCATGCCGGCCGGCCTGGGCTTCCACCCCTACTTCCCGCGCCGCGACGGCGAGGTGCTGACGGCCGCCAATGATGGCGTCTGGATGATCGACGCCGATGTGCTGCCGACCGTCCACCATGCGGGGCCATGGGAAGCCGACTGGGCCGCCGGCGCGGCGGTCGAGGGCCATGGCCTAATCGACCACTGCTACACCGGCTGGAACCAGCGGGCGGTGCTCTCCGCGCCCGGCCAGCCGGACACGGTCGTCACCGCCTCGGCCGAATGCCACTGGCTGCACGTCTATGTGCCGCCGGGCGAGGACCACTACTGCGTCGAACCCTGCGCCAGCCGCCCCAACCCGTTCGGGGAAGGGGAGACTGGCATGGTGACGCTTCAGCCGGGCGAGAGCCGCTCGATCTGGATGGAAGTGGCTACGGCGTAATCCCCGCCTGGGCCTTCAGCCGCGCCACCATGTCGTTAGACAGATAGCCGTCGGCCGGCAGCTGGTTGCTCTGCTGCCAGGCGCGCAGGGCCTTGCGGGTGCCGGCGCCGATGACGCCGTCGGCTGGGCCGGGGTTGAAGCCGACGCGGGCCAGGGCGATCTGGGCGGCCATGCGGTCGGCCAGGGCCAGGGGCGTCTCGACCGGCCAGGCGGTGACCAGCGGTCCGCCGCCGCCGAAGCGGTCGGCCAGCAAGCCGATGCCCAGGGCGTAGGATGTCGAGTTGTTATAGGTGCGGATCGCGAAGTGGTTCGGCAGCGCCAGGAACGCCGGACCGGCCGCGCCCGAGGGCAGGATCAGCATGGCCGGCTGGGCGGCGTCGGCCGCCGTCCAGGGCAGGCCGTCGGCGCGGCGCACGCCGCGGGCTTCCCACCAGGCGGGGATCTGCTTTTCGACCTCGGTGACCGAATAGTCGAAGCCGGCCGGCAGGATCACTTCCTTGGCCCAGCCCACGCCGGGCTTCCAGCCGCCCTTGGCCAGCAGGTTGGCGGCCGAGGCCAGGCTGTCGGCGTCCGAGCCCCAGATGTCGCGCTTGCCGTCGCCGTCGAAGTCGACGGCCGTCGCGCGATAGCTGGACGGGATGAACTGGGTCTGGCCCATGGCTCCGGCCCACGAGCCCTTGAGCTGGGCGCGGGTGACCTCGCCCGAATCGATGATCTTGAGCGCCGCGATCAGCTCGCCCTCGGCCCAGGCGCGGCGGCGGCCGTCGGCGGCCAGGCTGACCATCGAGCGGACGACGTCGAAATTGCCCTGCAGCTGGCCGAACGCCGATTCCATCGCCCAGACAGCCAGCAGGATGTCGCGCGGCACGCCGTAGCGAGCCTCGATGGTCGGCAGGAAAGCCAGCTCGTCGCGCTTGCGGCGGCCCACGGCGACACGATCGTCGCTGATCACCCCGGCGATATAGGCGCCGACCGGCTTGGAGAACTCCGGCTGGCGGCTGTCCAGGCTGATGACCTTGGGATCGGGCGTGACGCCCGACAGCTCGCGGTCCAGCAGCTGCGGCGACAGGCCGGCGGCCAGGGCGCGGCCCCGGAAGTCCAGCAGCCACGTGTCGAAGGCCAGCTCGCCTGCCGGCACCGGCGTGGCCGGACCCTGAGTCGGCGCGCTGGGCTGGGGCCTCGGCGCGGGCGGCGGCGGCGGGCTGACGGCGGTCAGCGGGCCCTGCGGAGAGGTGTCCGCGCAGCCGGCGAGCAAGAGGACGAGAAAGACGCGACGATCCATGGCCATGAGGCGGAAGCTACCGGGGTTCGAGTAAAAGCTTCAATCACAAGCGCGCCAGACGGGTGAAGTTCCCCTGAAGCCCCGAAGACTCTATTGTGAAAGGCCCTTGAGCGCATTGACTCCGAGCCGCGTCGCACTTATACGCACCGCCTCCGAAACACCCCGGATGTTCCGGCCGTCATCTTGTACGCGCCCGAACCTCTCCGCCGAAGTACAGAGACGGTCATGAAGGTTCGCAGCTCGCTGAAGTCGCTGAAGGGTCGCCACCGCGACTGCAAGATGGTTCGCCGCAAGGGCGTCATCTACATCATCAACAAGACCGACCCGCGCTTCAAAGCCAAGCAAGGCTAATGACCTTGACGCGTCCCAGAGCCGTTCTCTGGGATGTCGGCAATGTCATTGTGCGCTGGGATCCCCGCGCACCGTACGCGAAGATGTTCAAGGAACCGGCCGATCTCGACCGGTTCCTTTCGCATGTCTGCACCATCCCCTGGCACGTCGAGCACGACAAGGGCGTCGGCTTTCCTGAGAATGCCGCGCCGCTGATCGCGCGCTTCCCGGAGCATGCCGACGCGATCCGCGCCTGGGATGAGCGCTTCCACGAGATGCTGTCGGGACCTATCCCTGAGACGGCCGCGGTGATCGACGCCCTGGCCGAGCGCGACGTGCCTCAGTTCGCCCTGACCAACATGCCCCAGAGCAAGTGGCCGGCGGTGCAGGCGATCTCGCCCCGCCACTTCGGCTATTTCCGCGACGCCATCGTCTCGGGCGACGAGAAGGTCATCAAGCCCGACCGTCGGATCTACGAGATCGTGCTGGAGCGCACGGGCCTCCAAGCCTCCGACCTGCTGTTCATCGACGACAGTATCGCCAATATCGAGGCGGCCATGGACATGGGTTTCCACACCCACCACTTCACGGATCCGGCGCAGCTGCGCGCCGCGTTCGAGCGGCACGGGCTGCTCTAGATTTCCCAACTGGGGAGAACTCGCATGAACGTCGGTTTTGTCGGCCTGGGCGCCATGGGCGCGGCCATGGTGCGCAACCTGCTGGGCAAGGGCGTGTCGGTGACGGTGTGGAACCGCTCGCGGGCCATCGTCGATGAGCTGGCCGCCGAGGGCGCGACGCCCGCCGCGACCGCCGACGAGGCCTTCGCCGCCGACATCGTCCTCTCCATGCTGGCCCACGACGCGGCCATGCGCGAGGTATTGGTCGACAGCGGTGTGCTGGCTCGCGCGAAGAAGGGCGTGGTCCACGTCAATCACGCCACCATCTCGACCGATCTGGCCGCCGAGCTCGCGACCCTGCACGCCGAGCTGGGTCTGGGCTATGTCGCCGCCCCGGTGTTCGGCCGCCCGCCCGTGGCCCAGGCCGGGGGCTTGAACGTCCTCTCGGCCGGTTCCGCCGACGCCGTGGCCAAGGCCCAGCCGGTGCTGGACCTGTTGGCCGCCAAGGTCTGGCCGCTGGGCGAGGATCCCGTCCGCGCTAACGCGCTAAAACTGGCCGGCAACTTCATGATCGTCTCGGCCATCGAGAGCATGGGCGAGGCCGTCGCCCTGGGCGAAGCCTACGGCGTCGCCGCACCCGACCTCTTGGACATGCTGTCGTCCACCCTGTTCGCCGCCCCGATCTACAAGATCTATGGCGCGATGATCGCCGAGCGCCGCTACACCCCGCCGGGCTTCGCCGCGGAGCTCGGCCTGAAGGACGTGCGCCTGGTGCTGGACGCCGCCGAGGCCAAGGGCCTGTCCATGCCGCTGGCGGACCTGGCCGAAGCCAGCCTGGAGTCGCTGCTGAGCGGCGACGACAAGAACCTCGATCTGGCCGCCATGGCGGAGATCGCCCGCGCCAGGATCGAAGGCAGGTAACAGTGGAAGGTCGCTGAATCCCGCTTCCCAGGGGCGCGGCTTCGAACTAGGTTCCGCGCCTCCCAATTCCAGCCTTCTCGCGAGATCTCCGCATGGCCGACGACGCCGTTCCCCACGCCGACGTTCTGAACAGCACCGCCCAGGGCCAACTGAAGTCGATCGTCGACCGCGTCGAGCGGCTCGAGGTCGAAAAGGCCGAGATCATGGAGCAGATCAAGGAAGTCTATAACGAAGCCAAGGGTAACGGCTTCGACGTCAAGGTGCTGAAGAAGGTGGTCCGCCTGCGCAAGCAGGACCGCGCCAAGCGCCAGGAAGAAGACGCCATCCTGGACCTGTACCTCTCGGCCATCGGCGAGATCTAAGTTTTTCTTACGTGCTTTGGCGCGCGGGGGCGGGGATAGTCCTCCGCCATGCGCGCCAAGCCGCCCGATCCTAAAGAACAGGCCAAGAAGGCCGCGCTGAACGCCCTCAAGCGGGCCAAGCGCGCGGCCGAGAAGTCGGGCGTCGAGCTCTCCGAATGGGAGGGCGAGTTCCTGACCAGCGTCGCCCAGCGCGTCGAGACCTATGGCCGGGCCTTCGCCGATCCTGAAAAGGGCGGACGCGGCCAGGCGTTGTCGGGCAACCAGACCATCAAGCTGAAAGAGATCGTCCGCAAAGCGAAGGGCGAGAAGAAGCCCATGAGCCGCGGCAAGGGCTTCCAGCGCCGTGGGCGTCCGGAACCCGAGCCGGAAAGCGACGAAGGCTGACGTTCCCGCGACCAGGCCGGACGTCCGCGCGACCGTTTCGCGCTTAACTCCTCAGCTTCTGGGGAGAAAACACATGGAAACCGGCAAGTCGTCCTGGCGCGATCTCGCGCTGACCATCCTGCTGGCCACGATCGTGGCCGGGACCCTCGATATCACCGACGCCTGCCTCTGGTGGGGGATCACCAAGGGCGTGCCGCCCGAGCGGATCTTCCAGTCGATCGCCAGCGGCCTGCTGGGCAAGGCGGCCTTCAAGGGCGGGGCGCAGACGGCGGCCCTGGGCCTTGCCCTGCATTTCGCGATCATGGCGGTGATGGTCGCCGTCTATGTCGTGGCCAGTCAGCGACTTAGAGTGTTAACGCGCCGACCCGTCATTATGGGTCTCGCATACGGTGCAGCTACATACGTCGTGATGAACTATGTGGTGCTGCCTTTGTCCCAGGTCGGACCCCGCGGACCGTTTGTATTGTCAAGCTTCATCAATGGTCTAGCTGCGCATCTGTTCTTGGTCGGTCTCACTATCGCCATGATTGCGACGTCACGAGAAAAGATGACAAGCACAGCCTGAAGTTTGTCCCAAAGGCTTACCAAAAACTGTCTTCGCCCATCACTGTTAAGGTCTTGGTAACGCTCCAGGCGGAAAATGTGAATGATTGTAAATAGTTAACAGTTATCCTGTTGTGGGGTTCTAGGTCGCGGCTGCTCACGGCGACCTCAGTCTCGATGCGCGCGGGCGAAAGCCTGGATCGGCCGCCGAGCGGACACCACGGCCCCTTCGGAATAGGGACAATGGCGACGACCTATCAATATCTGCTGCGCCGCAAGGCGGAGCTGGAAACCCGTATGATCGAGGCGCAGCGGCGGGCTCAGGCCCCATTCGAGAGCGAGTTGCGCGCGATCATCCTGGCGCTCGACGCGCTGAAGCAGGCCGGCATGGCCGAGCGGCTGTCTTCGGGCGAGCCGGCCTCGTTCGCGCCGCCGCTGGCGGCGGCCCCCGCGCCGGCGCCGACCCCGGCCAAACGCGGCCGGCGAGGGCGCACGACCCGCGACATGATCCTGATGACCCTGGCCCAGGCGCCGGGCCTCAACGAGGCCGAGATCGCCCGCCAGCTGGATCACCGCTGGAGCCGTCCGGTCACCCCGGTCCAGGTCGGTCGCGAGCTGGAGCAGTTGGAAGTCGAAGGCCTGGCCAAGCGGTCGGGTCCTGGCTGGATCCGGCTGGACGACCAGGTCCAGGACGACGAAGAGCGACCGAGCCTCAGCCTGGTCGCTCCTGGTCACTAGTTCGTCAGGCGCCGGCGAGAACCTCGTCCTTCGACAAGCTCAGGATGAGGTTCTCGACTGAATGGCCGTACCAGTAGCCCTCATCCTGAGCCTGTCGAAGGACGAGGGCGGCCCCGCTTAGCGTTGAGCCGTCGGTTTAACGGACGGCCGGGCCGGCTTCAACAGCGCCTTCAGGCGCTGCTCGCGCGAGATGGGTCGGAAGATCATCAAGCTCGCCATCAACCCGCTTCCTTCATGTCGACTTCGATGCCCTGCTCGCGGACCTTGCGATACAGGGTCGAGCGGCCGATGCCGAGGCGGCGGGCCACTTCGCTCATATGACCGGCATAGACGTCGATCGCGTGCTGGATCAGGTCGCGCTCGATGTCCTCCAGCGTCCGCAGGTGACCGCGGTCGTCGAGGATGCGCACCGGGGCCTCGGCCGCCGTCGTCGGGGCGGACATGGCCGCGTGGGCGGCTTGCAGCAGGGCGGCTGGCGGCGGGCTCGGCGCGACGGAGACAGCCTCGATCGGCGCGGCCAGGCCCGAAATCGCCGGGAAGTCGAACGGCTGCAGGTACGGGGCGTCGGCCAGGACGATGGCGCGATAGACCGTGTTCTCCAGCTGGCGGACATTGCCCGGCCAGTCGAAGGCGGTCAGCAGCGCGATCGTTTCGGGCGAGGCGCCGATGACGCGCTTGCCTTCCTCGACGTTGAAGCGACGGATGAACGCCTCGACCAGGGCCGGGATGTCCTCGCGGCGCTCGCGCAAGCTGGGAGCCTCCAGCGGGAAGACGTTCAGGCGGTAGTACAGGTCCTCGCGGAAGCGGCCGGCCGAGACGGCCTGCTGCAGGTCACGATTGGTGGCCGAGACGATGCGGACGTCGACCTTGATCGAGCGCTTGGAGCCGATCGGATCGATCTCGCCCTCTTGCAGCGCGCGCAGCAGCTTGACCTGGACATCCAGCGGCAGTTCGCCGACCTCGTCCAGGAACAGGGTGCCGCCGTCGGCTTCCTTGAACTTGCCCAGGTGCTTGTCCGAGGCGCCGGTGAACGAGCCCTTCTCGTGGCCGAACAGGATCGACTCGACGAGGTTCTCGGGGATGGCGCCGCAGTTGACGGCCACGAACGGCTTGCCGGCGCGGTCGGACGAGCCGTGCACCGCGCGGGCCAGCAGTTCCTTGCCGACGCCGCTTTCGCCGGTGATCAGCACGGGAATGCCGCTCTTGGCGGCGCGTTCGCCCATGCGCTTGACCATCGACATGATCGGCGAGCCGCCGATCAGGTCCGCGAAGGTGGTCTTGCCGCCGGCGCGCTTGGTCAGGCGTTCGACCTCACCCTTCAAGTCGCCCATCGACAGGGCGTTGCGGATCGAGACGGTGATCCGCTCCGGAGAGGCGGGCTTGATGAAGAAGTCGGCGGCCCCGGCCTGCATGGCCTTGACCACGGTGTCGACGCCGCCGCTGGCGGTCAGCACGATCACGGGCTGGGTGAAGCCGCGGGCGCGCATTTCCTTCAGCGTGTCCTGGCCGTTCAGGCCGGGCATGACCAGGTCGAGCAGGATGACGTCAGCCGGAGCGCCGGACGTCAGGTGCGCGATCGCCGCGTCGCCGCCCTCGGCGTGCGAGACCGCGAAGCCTTCGCGCTCGAGCACCGCCTGGATCAGCCGACGTTGTGTCGGGTCGTCATCGACGACAAGGACCGTTTTGGTCATTAGGCACATCCACCATACCGGCCACGCTCGCATGGAGCAGGGCTCTTGTTGGTTCAGAGTGATACAGTAGCCGGGTAAACACCGGCTTTCGGAGACGTGCCCAGAACCTTAAGCTTTAGCCTTAACAGCGCGTTACGGGGAGGCGGACATGGTCGACACGGAGCAACTGCAGGCGCTGGCCCTGGACCTGCCCGAGGTGACCGGCGGGGTCAGCCCGGAAGGCCAGTTCGGCTTCGAGGTCGGCGGCAAGGGCCTGGCCTGGGCCTATCTGGCGCGCGAGAAGCCCAAGGCCAAGCGCGTGCTGGTCCCTGGCGTCGTCGCCATCCGCTGCACGATGGAGACCAAGGAGCTGCTGCTGGAGGTCGGCGCCGAACGGTTCTTCACCGATGACCACTATCGTGGCTATCCGGCGATCCTGGTGCGGCTGGATCACATCGAGGCCGACGAACTGGCTGGACTCCTGCGGCAGGCCTGGAAGATCGTGGCCCCCAAGGCGATCGCCAAAAGGTACGAGGTCTAGGGGCATGTTCGTTGGACACTATGCGGCGGCCCTGGCCGCCCGGGCGGCCGAGCCGCGCGCGCCGCTATGGAGCTATGTCCTGGGCTGCCAGGCGATCGACATCGCCTGGTGCGGGCTGATCCTGGCCGGCGTCGAGAAGGCCGGCGTCGATCCCAGCCTGCCCGGCAGCTCCCTGGTGCTCAGCTACATGCCCTACACCCACGGCCTGCCGACGGCGGTGCTGTGGTCGATCGCGGTCGGGGCGGGGCTGATGCTGCTGCTGAAGCTGCCCCGGCGTGTGGGGTTAGTCCTGGGCCTGGTGGTGTTCTCGCACTGGCTGCTCGACTTCCTGGTCCACCGGCCCGACCTGCCGTTGCTGTGGAACGGGCCGATGGTGGGCCTGGGCCTCTGGAACTATCCGCTGCCCGAGCAGGTGCTGGAGATGGGCCTCCTGGCCCTGGCCGGCGCGGCCTGGGGCTGGCGGCGCGGTCTGGAGGGGCAGGGCTGGAAAGCGCCCCTGGGCTTCCTGACCTTCCTGCTGTTCCTGCAGGTGGTGCCGATGCTGTCGCCGCTGGGTGAAGGCCGGCTGTCGCTGGGCGGCTCGCCGCTGGTCGCTTACCTCGTCACCTGCATCGCCGCCTGGATGGCCGAGCCGACCGTAGCAAAGGCCTGACAGGCTCGTGCATTGCGCGGAGGGGGGCGGGAGGCCTATCTCCTGACGCATGAACGCCCCCTTCAAGCCCGAAGCCCCGCCCGAATGGAACCTGGCCGATCTGTATGTCGGCCGAGACGATCCGCGTATCGAGACCGACCTCTCCGCCGCCAAGGCCGCCAATGACGAGCTGGCCTCGCTGGAGGGGATGTTCCTGGAGGCCCGGAAGGAGCCCCAGCGCCTGGGCGTGCTGCTGGATCGCGGCATTTCTCTCTACGAGCAGGCCACCAACGGCCTATGGGCTGTCGGCGCCTATGCCGGCCTGGCCGCCTCGGTCGCCCGCGACGACCCCGCCTGGGCCAAGTTCGAGGCGGATCTTCGCGCCCGCTCCTCGCAGATCGCCGCCGAGAGTCTGTTCTTCACGCTGGAGCTGAACCAGTTGGAAGACTCCGAAATCACCGCCGCGCTGAAGGCCCATCCCGACGCCGCCCGCTGGTCGCCTTGGCTGCGCCGCGTGCGCCTGTCGCGGCCGCACGAGCTGTCGCCGGAGCTGGAGCGCTTCATCGTCGACAAGGCCCCGGCCGTCGCCAACTGGGTGCGCCTGTACGACGAGACCTTGGCCAAGCTCACCGCCAAGGCCGACGACGAGACCCTGACCCTGCCCGAGGCGCTGAACCGCCTGTCCGACCCCAGCGTCGCGCGCCGCAAGGCGGCGGCCGACGGCTTGGCCAAGGCGCTGGAAGAGCGCGCCTCGACCCAGGCCCTGGCGCTCAACACCCTGGCCTTCGAGAAGCAGGTCGAGGATCGCTGGCGCCACTACGAGACCCCCGCCCAGTCGCGCCACCTGGCCAACGAGGTCGATGGCGACGCCGTCGACGCCCTGGAGCAGGCGGTGGTCGAGGCCTATCCGCGCCTGTCGCACCGCTACTACGCGCTGAAGGCCAAGGTCATGGGCCTGGACGTCCTGGACTACTGGGACCGCAACGCCCCGCTGACCGCCGCCGCCCCGCGCGCCTACGCCTGGGACGAGGCCAAGGGCATGGTGCTGGAGAGCTTTCAGGACCTGGCCCCCAAGTTCGCCGACGCCGCCCGGGTGTTCTTCGACCGCCCGTGGATCGACGCCCGCCCGCGCGCCGGCAAGCAGTCGGGGGCCTTCGCCCATCCGGTGACGGCCGACCGCCATCCGTTCGTGTTCATGAACTATATGGGCGAGCGCCGCGACGTGCTGACCCTGGCCCATGAGCTGGGCCACGCCGTGCACCAGACCCTGTGTCAGCCGCTGGGCACGCTTCTCGCCGACACGCCCCTGACCCTGGCCGAGACGGCCTCGATCTTCGGCGAGGGCCTGGTGTTCGATCGCCTGCTGGCCGAGGCCACGCCCGAGGACCGCAAGGGCCTGCTGGCCGGCAAGATCGAGGACGGCCTCAACACCGTGGTCCGCCAGATCGCCTTCCACCGCTTTGAACGCCGTTTCCACGAGGCCCGCCTCGAAGGCGAGCTGTCGCCCGACCAGATCGGCGGCCTGTGGCTGGAGGTGATGGGCGAGAGCCTGGGCCCGGCCGTGAAGCTGAACGCGGGCTACGAGCACTACTGGGCCTATGTCAGCCACTTCTGCCACGCGCCGTTCTACGTCTACGCCTACGCGTTCGGCGACCTTCTGGTGCGCGGCCTGATGGAGAAGCGCCGCGAGGATCCGGCGAAATTCGCGCCGCTGTACGAGGACCTCCTCGCGGCGGGCGGCACGCGCACCTATGTCGAGGCCCTGGCCCCTTTCGGCCTGAACCCCAGGGACAAGGCGTTCTGGGCCGCCGGCTGTTCGCAGCTGGAGCGGCTGGTGGACGAGTTCGAAGCCCTCGTCTGACGGAGCGACGCGACATGCCCACCCAGGAACGCCTGGCCGATTTCATCGCCACCGTGGTCCGAAACGAGCATGTCGAGGCGATCGAGCGCTTCTACGCGCCGGACGCGACGATGCAGGAGAACAACGCCCCGCCGCGTGTGGGGCGTGACGTCCTGGTCGCCCACGAGGCGGCCGCCCTGGCGCGGCTGGCCAAGATGGAGACCGAGCCGGCCGGTGACGTGATCCACGACGGCGACCAGGTGGTGATCCGCTGGGTCTTCCACATGACCGGCAAGGACGGCGTGACGCGGCGCTTCGAGGAGCTGGCCCACCAGCACTGGGAGGGCGATCTGATCGTTCGCGAGCGGTTCTTCTACGACCCGAGCCAGTTCGCCTGATGGCCGATGACCCCGAACGCGATCGGCTGTCGGGCCGGCTCTCCCGCTTCGCCAAGGTTGGGGCGGGGTTGTCGGGCGCTGCCGTCAGCTATGGCGCGAACAGGGTCTTCGCCGGCGACGACGCCAACGCTCGCAACGCCAAGGCGTTGAAGGCGGCTCTCGGTGGATTGAAAGGTCCGCTGATGAAGGCGGCCCAAATGTTCGCCACGGTGCCTGACCTCCTGCCGCCAGAGTTCGCTAAGGAGTTCGCCGAGCTCCAGACCAACGCGCCCGCCATGGGCTGGCCGTTCGTGCGCCGGCGCATGGCGGCTGAGCTGGGGGCGGACTGGCAGGGCAAGTTCAAGAGCTTCGAGCACGAGGCCGCCGCGGCCGCCTCGCTGGGCCAGGTGCATCGCGCCACGACCCACGACGGCCGCGCCATCGCCGTGAAGCTCCAGTACCCCGACATGCAGAGCGCGGTCGAAAGCGACCTTGGCCAGCTGCGCGCCCTGATTGGCCTCTTCAAGCGCATGGACGGCTCGATCGACCCGTCCGAGATGATCGTCGAGATCGGCGACCGCCTGCGCGAGGAGCTGGATTACGAGCGCGAGGCCAAGATGATGGCCGTGTACGCCAACTTCTTCGCCGGCCGTGACGACATCCGCACACCGACGCCGGTTCCGGAGTTATCCACAGGGCGCCTCCTGTCGATGACCTGGCTGGACGGGCAGGGGCTGCTGGCCTTCAAATCCGCCCCGCAAGAGGTCCGCGACCGCATCGCCGCCCTGCTGTTCGAAGCCTGGTGGAGCCCGATGACCCATCTGGGCGTCATCCACGGCGACCCGCATCTGGGCAATTACAGCTTCACGGGCGAGGGGGCGGCGCATCTGAACTTGCTCGACTTCGGCTGCATCCGCGTGTTCCCGCCGAAGTTCGTGGCCGGGGTGGTGCGGCTCTATCGGGCGCTGTCCAACGACGACCGCGCCGAGCAGATGGAGTCCTATCGCAGCTGGGGCTTCACCGGGCTGAACGACGACCTGGTCGACACCCTCAACGTCTGGGCCCGCTTCATCTACGGTCCGCTGCTGGACGACCGGGTCCGCACCGTGGCCGACGACGTGCCGCCCGGCGAGTACGGCCGTCGCGAGGCCTTCAAGGTGCGTCAGGCCCTGAAGGCCAAGGGGCCGGTGACCATTCCGCGCGAGTTCGTGTTCATGGACCGGGCGGCGATCGGCCTGGGGGCTGCCTTCCTGCACCTGGGCGCCAGCCATAACTGGAAGCAGCTGTTCGAGGCCTCGCTGGAAGGGTTCTCCGAAGAAGCCGTCGCCGAGCGGCAGCGGGCTGCGCTCGGCGCGGTCGGGCTCTAGTTCTCGTACTCGCTGAGCAGCCCTTCCAGACGCCGCTGCTCAGGCTTCATCACCAGGAAGTAGCGGCCCAGATTCCAGCCGACGCTGGCGACCATGGCGACGCCGAAGACGAACAGCATCTGCCAGGCGTCGCGCTCGGTGGCCTTGCCGACGTCATGCAGTTGCCAGACGCTGGTGATCATCGGCGCGAAGAACACGGGCAGCATCATCCAGAAGATCCTCATATTGGTCCGCGCCCGGCGGTTGGCCGCCAGCATGGCGGAGAGCGTGTCGCGCACGGAGCCGCGATCCGAACACCGGCGGTGGCGCAGCAGGATCGTGGCGACCAGCACCGCCGCCACGATCAGCCAGCAGACACCCAGCATGGCCATCCCGCCCCACTCTCGCGCCAGGTCCAGGCGGCCCGAGATGACCGATTGAATCGCGATGCTCGTGAAGATCGTCATGGCGGTCACAGGCAGGACGAACAGTAGCAATTCGCCACGGCGGCGAGCTTTCAGCGACTTCATCACTTCCTCCATCAGATAGGCCTTGGCCTTCTCGTCCGGCGTGTTGGCCGGCGAGTTCCAGGCGGCTTCCAGGTGTTCAAACTCCATCGCCGGAGCCCTCCACGAGCTTGGAGACGCGCTGACGGATACGGGTCAGGCGCGCCCCGACATTGGTTTCGGTCAAGCCGTGCAGGCGGGCGATCTCGGCGTACGAGACCCCGTCCAGCGACAGCAGGATCAGCGACCGCTCCACCGGCTCCAGCTGGCGGATGGCGGCGTAGAGCCGTTCCAGCAGGGCCTCCTGCGGATCGGTCCCGGCGTCTCGCATCAGCAGCTCGGCCTCGATCGCCACGCCGCGCAGCCGTCGGCGGGTTTCGCCGCGCCGCCAGGTGAGGGCGGCGTTGTGGGCTACGCGATAGGCGAACGCGCCGGCCACGTTCGCTTCGTCAAACCTGGGTCGGGCCTTCCACAGCGCCAGCGACAGCTCCTGCAGGAGGTCGTGCTGGTCGGCCGGGGCGGCGAAGGCGCGGGCCGTCCGGTGCAGCATCGGCAGATGCGGCGCCAGCCAGTTCGCGAAATCGTCTTCAGTGCGGCCCATCCGTCCCCCGTTTCGAAAGGTTAGATGCCGGCCAGGGCGTCGTCCTTACGGAAGGCTTTTCTTTTTTCAAACGCTCGTTAGCCTGACCGTATGTCCGACGACCTGACAGACGCCCAGACCGCCGCCATCCCCGAGGGCTTCAACCAGCTGAACTGGTCCCGAGGCTTCGGTCGCCAGATCGGCCCGCTGTTCGAGCACCGTGAAGGTCCCGGCCAGGCGCGCCTGGCGTTCCGGGTCGAGGAGCACCACACCAACGGCCTGGGCAACTGCCACGGCGGCATGCTGATGAGCTTCGCCGACATGGCCTGGGGCCGGATCATCTCGCTGCAGAAGTCCTACAGCTGGGTCACGGTGCGGCTGATGTGCGACTTCCTCTCGGGCGCGAAGCTGGGCGACTGGGTGGAAGGCGAGGGCGAGCTGATCGGCGAGGAGGACCTGCTGTTCACCGTGCGCGGCCGCATCTGGGCCGGCGACCGGACGCTGATCACCGGCACAGGCGTCTTCAAGGCGCTGAGCCCCCGCAAGCCGCGTCCCGGCGAGTTGGCCTATACGGAGGCCGCCGGTGGCTGACGACCAGGCCCAGCCCGCTTCGCTGCTGGCCCCGTTCGCTGGTGAATCGCCTCCCGCGCCGGCTTGGTTCGACGCGGCCATCGCCCAGGAACCCGAGCGCTCGAGGATCGCGGTCGAGGGCGCGCAGATCGAGCTCCTGACCTGGGGCGAGGTCGGCAAGCCGGGTCTGCTGTTCCTGCACGGCAACGGCGCCCACGCCGACTGGTGGAGCTTCATCGCGCCGTTCTTCGCGAAAGACTGGCGCGTGGCGGCGATCTCGTGGTCGGGCATGGGCGGCAGCGACTGGCGCGAGGCCTACAGCGCCGAGCTGTTCGCGAGTGAGATTTTTTCCGCTGTCCAGGCCGCTGGCCTGGAGGCCGGCGGCGTGAAGCCGATCGTGGTCGGTCACTCGTTCGGCGGTTTCCCGACCCTGTACTGCGCCGCGCGCCACCCCGAGCGCCTGCGCGGGGCGATCATGGTCGATAGCAGCATCCAGCCGCCAGAGAAGCGCTGGAAAGGCCCGCCACCGCGCTCGGGCCTGGGGCAGCGGGTCTATCCGACGCTGGAGGAAGGCCTGAACCGCTTCCGCCTGGCCCCGCCCCAGCCCTGCGAGAACCTCTACATCGCTGACTACATCGCGCGGCGGTCCTTGAAGGAAGTCGACGGCGGTTGGACGTGGAAGTTCGACCCCGACCTCTGGCACAATTTCCGGATGCCGGACCTGGGGCTGCTGTTGCCGCAGATCGCCTGTCCGGCGGCCCTGATGTGGGGCGAGCGGTCGAACCTGATGCGCAGCGACACCTTGGACTATATGCTGGAGCAAATGCCCAAGGACGTGCTGCTCTTGCCCCTACCCGACGCCGACCACCACGTGATGATCGATCAGCCCCTGGCCTTCGTGGCCGGGCTTCGCGGACTGCTGGCGGCCTGGGCCTAAGCGTCGTGGCCGGTCCCGTCCTCGTCTACGCCCCCGATCGTGGGATCGGCGACCTGATGTGGCACTTGCCGACGATCCGGGCGATCGCGGCGACGACGCCGGAGAGCAAGGTCGTGCTGGTGGCGCGGCCGTCCAGCCGGGCGTCCGAGGTGCTGAAGGTTGAGCCTTCGGTCGAGCGCGTGCTGCACGCCCCACACTACAAGGACAGGCTGAAGGGCGTGCGCGAGACGCTGGACTTCTACCGCCTGTGCAAGGCCGAAAAGCCGCGCGCTGTCTGGATCCTGGAAAAGATCGACCGCCCCGCCATCGCCGCCTTCCTGGCCGGCGTGCCCGAGCGGCGGGGCTTTGGCCTGGGTCACGGTCAGGAGAGCTTCCTGACCACCGGACCCTATCTGCCCAAGGCCATGCGGCCCGCTCACCGGATCGACAAGCTGGAGGCCTTCGAGAAGGTCCACGGCCTGGTCGTGACCAGCCGTGAGCCCGAGCTGAAGCTGGACCCGCAGGCCATCGCGGCGGTGAAGGCCAGGTACGCCGACAAGCCCGGTCCGTGGCTGGCCCTGGGCATCGGCGCCAGCGAGCCGGCCCGCACCTGGCCGGCCGAACGGTTCGCGCAAGCCGCCCAGCGGCTTTCCAACCTCTTCGGCACGGTGTTCTGGGTCGGCGGTCCGCACGAGGCCGAGACCGCCAAGACGGCGATCGGTGACCTGCCGGGCAATGTCGTGGCCTGCGACCTGCCGCTGGACCAGTCGGCGGCGCTGATCTCGCTATCGGCGGGCTTCCTGGGCAACGACTCAGGGGCACTGAACGTCGCCGCCGCCGTCGGCACGCCCTGTGTCGGACTGATGGGCACCGCGCCCGTGCCAGCCTATTCGAAGTGGCTCTCGCGCCTGGACGGCGGCGAAGGTCGAATCGCGGACATCACGACGGACCAGGCCGTCGAAACCGTACGCAGCCGCTTCCTTAAGGAAGGCTGGGGCAATTCGCCCGCTTGAGCCTTCAGGCCCTCCGTTGTATCGGGCGGGCTCGGTATCTTCCCTTTTGCTTCCAAGGACGACACATGGCCGGCGATTATCACCGCGGTGAGATGGACATTTCGGAACAAGCGGCGACGTTCGCCGCGTTCAACGGCATGACCAAGTGGGGCTCGCTGGGCGTCGCCGTCCTGCTGCTGTTCATCACGCTGCTGTTCTGCACCCCGACCGGCTTCATTGGTAGCGCTATCGCCGCCGTGGTGCTGCTGGCCGCGGGTATTTTCTTCCTGCGTGATAAGCCCGTTCCGGCCCACTGACACCGGTAGACATCGGCATATTTTTTCCCTGATCTGCACGTCATGCCTCGACAAGAGGCAAGACTATCCCCTACAGAGCGCCTCATGCTGGTGAGCAAACAGCGCTCTGGGGAGGGGTATGCCGATGGCCGTTATCGCCGTCACAAAAGAGACCCGCGCGAACGAAACGCGGGTCGCGGCCACGCCTGAAACCGTCAAGAAGCTCGGCGCGGCCGGCTTCTCGGTGGTGGTTCAGGCGGGGGCGGGGACGGCCGCGTCCTATCTCGACGCCGACTACGAAGCGGCTGGCGCCAAGATCGCCAAGACCGCGAAGGACGCCCTGAAGGACGCCGACGTCCTGTTCAAGGTGCGCGCGCCCGAGGCCGCCGAGATCGCGGCCCTCAAGACAGGCGCGATCGTCGCCGCCGCGCTCAATCCATACCAGGACAAGGAAACGCTGGACGCCCTGGCCAAGGCCGGCGCGACCGCGATCGCCATGGAATTCATCCCGCGCATCACCCGCGCGCAGGTGATGGACATGCTGTCCTCGCAAGCCAACCTGGCCGGCTATCGCGCCGTGATCGAAGGCGCCGAAGCCTACGGCAAGGCCCTGCCGATGATGATGACCGCCGCCGGCACCGTCGCCGCGGCCAAGGTGTTCATCATGGGCGTGGGCGTCGCGGGCCTGCAGGCCATCGCGACCGCTCGCCGCCTGGGCGCGGTGGTCACCGCCACCGACGTGCGTCCGGCCACCAAGGAGCAGGTCGAGTCGCTGGGCGCCAAGTTCCTGGCCGTCGAGGACGAAGAGTTCAAGAACGCCCAGACCGCCGGCGGCTACGCCAAGGAAATGTCCAAGGAATACCAGGCCAAGCAGGCCGAGCTGGTCTCCGCGCACATCGCCAAGCAGGACATCGTCATTACCACGGCCCTGATCCCGGGGCGCGCCGCGCCCAAGCTGGTCAGCGCCGCCCAGGTGGCGTCGATGAAGCCCGGCTCGATCCTGGTCGACCTGGCCATCGAGCAGGGCGGCAATGTCGAAGGCGCCAAGCTGAACGAGACCGTGGTCACCGCCAATGGCGCCAAGATCCTGGGTCACGCCAACCTGCCGGGCCGCATCGCCGCCGACGCCAGCGCGCTCTACGCGCGTAACCTGATGGCGTTGGCGACCCTGTTCACGACGAAGGAAGGCGCGTTCGAGCCCAACTTCGAGGACGAGATCCTGCAGGCCGCCGTCGTGACGCGCGGTGGCGAGATCGTCCATCCGAACCTGAAGACCGCCTAGCCACACACATCGAGAGAAGGGAGGCTCCCATGGAAGCCGTCGACCCCACAGTGTTCCGTCTGGCGATCTTCGTGCTCGCCATCTTCGTCGGTTACTACGTCGTCTGGAGCGTGACGCCCGCGCTGCACACGCCGCTGATGGCCGTGACCAACGCCATTTCGTCGGTGATCATCGTCGGCGCCCTGCTGGCCGCCGCGGCGCATGGCGCCAATAGCGACCTGGCCGGCGGCGCGATCGCCGGCTCGACCTGGATCTCCAAGGGGGCCGGCGCGATCGCCGCGGCCTTCGCGGCGGTCAACATCTTCGGCGGCTTCCTTGTCACCCAGCGCATGCTGGCGATGTACAAGAAGAAGTCGAAGTAAGCGGCGATTGGGGGAGCAAAGATCATGAACGCCAATCTCGCCGCCATTCTCTACATCGTCTCGGGGGTGCTCTTCATCCTCGCGCTGCGTGGCCTGTCCAGCCCCGTGACCAGCCAGACGGGCAACCGTAACGGCATGATCGGCATGGCCATCGCCGTCGGCACCACCCTGGCCACCCTGTGGAGCCAAGGCGCGCTGGACGTCGTGACCCTGGGCCTGATCCTGGGCGGCGTCGCCGTTGGGGGCGCGGTCGGGGCGATCATCGCCCGCAAGGTCGCCATGACCTCGATGCCGCAGCTGGTCGCCGCCTTCCACAGCCTGGTCGGCATGGCCGCCTGTCTGGTGGCCGTGGCCGCCATCTACACGCCCGCCGCCTATGGCATCGTGGGCGAGGACGGCGCCATCCACCTCAACAGCCTGATCGAGCTGTCGCTGGGCCTGGCCATCGGCGCCATCACCTTCACCGGTTCGGTCATCGCCTTCGCCAAGCTGAACGGCAACATGGGCGGCGCGCCGATCCTGCTGCCGGCTCGCCACCTGCTGAACATCCTGATCGCGGCCGCCATCGTGGCCCTGGTCGTGGTGCTGGTGATCTCGGGCGGTTCGGCCATCTGGGCCTTCTGGGGCATCTTCGCCCTGAGCCTGCTGATCGGCGTCACCCTGATCATCCCGATCGGCGGCGCGGACATGCCCGTCGTGGTGTCGATGCTGAACAGCTATTCCGGCTGGGCGGCGGCGGCGCTGGGCTTCACGCTGGAAAACACCACCCTGATCATCACCGGCGCCCTGGTCGGTTCGTCGGGCGCGATCCTGTCCTACATCATGTGCAAGGGCATGAACCGCTCGTTCGTCTCGGTGATCCTGGGTGGCTTCGGCGCCGACGCGGCGGCTTCGGCCGGTCCTGGCGGCAAGGTCGAGAGCCGTCCGGTCAAGCAGGGCTCGGCCGACGACGCGGCCTTCATCATGAAGAACGCGTCCAAGGTCATCATCGTCCCCGGCTACGGCATGGCCGTCTCCCAGGCCCAGCACATCCTTCGCGAGATGTGCGACAAGCTGAAGGAAGAGGGCGTCGAGGTGAAGTACGCCATCCACCCCGTCGCGGGCCGGATGCCGGGCCACATGAACGTGCTGCTGGCCGAAGCCAACGTCCCCTATGACGAGGTCTTCGAACTGGAGGACATCAACAGCGAGTTCTCGACGGCCGACGTGGCCTTCGTGATCGGCGCCAACGACGTCACCAACCCGGCCGCCAAGACCGACCCCACCAGCGCCATCTACGGCATGCCAATCCTGGACGTCGAAAAGGCCCGCACGGTCCTCTTCATCAAGCGCGGCATGGCCTCGGGCTATGCCGGCGTCGAGAACGAACTGTTCTTCCGCGACAACACGATGATGCTGTTCGGCGACGCCAAGAAGATGGTCGAAGGCATCGTGAAGGGGCTCTAGGGCGTCTTCCCATCGCTAGAAACGACGAAGGCCCCGGCAGTGACGCCGGGGCCTTTTTCGTGGCCGCTCCAAACGAAACAGAGGCCCCAGGGTTACCTGGGGCCTCTGTCGCGGGGTGCGGGGAGGTGGGGAGGTGGGGAGTTTTGGGGTACGCGGTACTGAAGTTTGCGAGTCTCGCAATCACTGGGCGGCGACTTCGACCGGGGTGGCTTGGGCGATGGCCAGGGCGTTGCGCTGGCGTTGCGACAGCTGGCGTTCGGCGTTCTGGTGGGCTTCGGTCATGCAGGCGCGGACGGTCGATTGCAGCTCGCCGCGGTTAATCTTGGCGCGGCAGACGGTTTGGCTGGCGGACTGGACGCGGGCCTTGAAGATCTTGGCGTCGGCGGGCTTGGCCAGGTTCAGGTCGGCGAAGGAAACGGTGATGCTCGAGTCGCTCGCTTCGGCGGCGTTGGCGGCTTGGGTCAGGCCCAGGACCGGAACGGCGGCCAGGCTCAGGCTGGCGACGGTGGTCAGGCTCATGATGAACTTGCGCATTTCGAAGATCCCTCTGGTTGGGCGCTGTTCTTGTGCGCCGATGAATATTGAATACTGTCCAGAGTTCTCGAAGTCCCGTTACGTCTCCTTCATGACGTGTAATTAAAGAAATGAAGCGCGTTTAATAAAATGAACTTGGCGTAATGTTGGATGTCTATTCCTGTAATAGGCGCCGAACTTCGCCGCGTAGTTATTGAATGGTTAAGCTGCGCCCTGTTTTCGCCCCATGGGACCTTCATAGACCGCCGCCATTCACCAAGCCGAAAGGTCGGGTGTGAGAGTAAAGCCGCCTGCGCGCGGTCCTCTCGACCTGACCGAACGTCGAAGAGGAAGCGGTTTGATCTCCAAGAGCCTGGCTGTCCCGCCTCAGCATCTGCGCGTCGCCTTCTTCACCATGCTGGGCGTCGCCGCCATGGCAGGGACCCTGAACGGCGCGATGGCGCTGGGCGAGTGGGTTGCCGGACCTGCGCCGGTCATAGAGCCTGCTGCGGTCATCGTTCCCATCGCGCCCCCGGCCAAAGAGGCCGAGCCCGAGACGCCGCCGCCCGCCTTCCAGTTCGCCGCGCCGCTGCCCGGCCGGGTGATCAATTCGCCGTTCGGCCTGCGCCAGCTGCCCTGGGAAGAGAACGGCCGCCTGCATGAGGGCGTCGACATCGCCGCGCCCGGCGGGGCGGCGGTGAAGGTCGCCGCCGACGGCGTGGTCAAGGCCACGGGCCTGTCGCCCAGCTACGGCCGCTACGTGCTGGTCATGCACAAGGGCGGGCTCACGACCCTCTACGCGCACCTGGCCAAGCCGGCCGCGGGCGTCAAGCGCGGCGCCTATCTGCATCGCGGCGACACCGTCGCCTTCGTCGGCAATTCGGGCCGCTCGACCGGCTCGCACCTGCATTTCGAGATCCGCAAGGGCGACAAGGCCCTGAACCCGACCTTCTTCCTGGATCGCAGCTTCGCAGAGGCCTCTGACCTGCCGCTGAAGGCTGCCGGCCGCGTCTCGCGCAAGGTGCACAAGGCCACGGTCTCGAAATGGCCTCCCGGCGTTCTGGCGAAGGCCGGAACCGCGCCCGGCGGCGTCAAGGTCGCCCGCCTGAAGAACGGTCGTGTCCGCGCCACCATTCCGGTCGCCACGGTTCCGGCGCCGGCGGTGCAAGCGGTGAGCGCTTCGGCGGGTTCGACCACCTAAAGCTCCGTTGTCGTCGTAACGCGTCTCGACGCGTCACAAAGCGTCACTACATTGAGCGGCATGATCCAGTTTCTCGGTCGCGGCGTCGCGGGCTTGGCCCTGCTGTTGGTTTCGTACATCGCCGTGGGCGGCGTGGTCAGCGCCGTGGGCGCGCCCAAGATGCGCGGCCAGCTGGTCGAGATCGAGCCGGGGCGCACGCTGCGGCTGGTCTGCGAAGGTCCCAAGAGCGATCGTCCCGTCGTCTGGCTGGAGGCCGGCGCGTTCGGCTTCGCCGCTGACTGGGGCGGCACGCAGGAAGCCCTGACCGCCGCCGGCTGGCGCTCGTGCGCCTATGACCGGGCCGGCATGGGCTTCTCGCCCAAGGGACCCAGCCCTCGCGATGGCGTCGCCATCGTCACCGACTTCGAAAAGCTGGTCGCCGCCTCGGGCGAGCCTGGCCCCTACATCCTGGTGGGCCACTCGATGGCCGGCCTGCGCCTGCGGGAATATGCGGGGCGCAATCCGGAGAAGGTGGCGGGCATCGTGCTGGTCGACGCCGCCACGCCCGAGGCCGCCCAGGACCCGAGGATGGCAGGCTTCATCAAGACCTTCGCCAACGCCTCCAAGTGGGCGGCGCGCGGGGCCTCGCTGGGGCTCTATAAGCCGCTGGTCCACACCCGACTGGGCGACAAGATCGACTTGCCGCCGGCCGCCAAGGCCGAGAAGGGCTGGGCCTTCGCCAATGGCCGCCATAACCGCGTCGCGGCCGAGGAGGTCGGGCTGTGGAAGCAGGCCTCGGACCAGGCCGCCCAACAGCCGGACTTCGATCCCAAGTGGCCGGTCGCCGTGGTCACCGCCGGCCCGGTCGCGGGCCGCGAGGACCGCAAGGAAATGCAGGCCGCGCCGGCGCGCCGCTCGCAGCACGGTCTGGTCGACCATGTCGAGGCCGCCACCCATACCCTGCTGATCGGCCGCCGCTTCGCCGACCACATCGTCCGGGCCGTCGCCTTCGTGGCCGACGCTTACAAAAAGGGCTGATACAACTTTCGAGAGGTCGATTCGGGAGGTCTCCATGGTCAACGCGGTCACCCTGGAGGGCGTCAGCAAGACCTATGACGACTTCCACGCCGTGCGGGACGTCAGTTTCGAGGTCCCCGCCGGCCGGATCACCGGCTTCCTGGGCCCCAACGGCGCGGGCAAGACCTCGACCATCCGCATGATCCTGGGCCTGCTGCCGGTCAGCGCGGGCGCGATCACGGTGCTGGGCGAAAACGACGCCCAGAAGGTGCGCGAGCGGATCGGTTTCCTGCCCGAAGAGCGGGGCCTCTACAAACGCATGACCCCGATCGACGCCATCGCCTTCTTCGCGGGGCTGAAGGGCGTGCCGGAGGTCGAGGGCCGCAAGCGGGCCAAGGCGATGCTGGAGGCCCAGGGCCTGGGCTACGCCATGAAGAAGCCGATCAAGGAGCTGTCCAAGGGCATGGCCCAGAAGGTCCAGCTGCTGTCGGCCCTGGCGCATGAGCCCGAGCTGGTGGTGCTGGACGAGCCGTTCTCGGGCCTGGATCCCGTCAATCAGCAGGCCCTGGAGGCGATGATCCGCGAGATCGCCGCGCGTGGGGCCACGGTGCTGTTCTCGACCCACGTGATGCAGCACGCCGAGCGCCTGTGCGACAAGGTCGTGCTGATGGCGCGGGGCCGCAAAGTCTTTGACGGCAACGTCTCCACCGCCCGTCGCGCCGCCCCGCGCGCCCTGGTGCTGGAGGGCGAGCTTTCGGCCGAGCAGGTCATGGCTCTGCCGGGCCTGGGGGCCGTGACCTCCGAGCCGCTGCCGGACGGGGGCTGGCGGCACGTCGCCGTGCTGTCGGAGACCGACGCCGGCCACGACGCCCTGAAGGCCGCCTTCGCCCGTGACCTGTCGCTGCGACGGTTCGAGCTCAAGGAGCCCAGCCTGCACGACGCCTTCATCGTCCTGACGGGAGGCCAGGCATGAGCCGGCTGCTGAAGATCGCGCGTCGGGAATACCTGGCCTATGTCCGCACCGTCGGCTTCTGGCTGTCGATCGTGGCTCTGCCGATCGTGCTGGGGATCAGCATCTCAGCGCCGCTGATCATGATGAAATCGGCCAAGCCCGAGCGGCTGGCCATTGTCGACCTGACCGGCCAGATCTTCGGGCCCGCCCTGGCCAAGGCCATCGTCCTGGACCAGAACCGCGACGCCGCACGGGCCCTGCGCGCGGCGGCCCTGTCGGCGGCCGGTCCCAAGGCGCAGGAAGAGGTCCGCAAGGCCCAGGCCGCCGGCGGCGACGCGGCGGGCCGTGAGGTCCTGGCTCGCTACAACCCCTCGGCCGCCGCTCGCTACAAGCCGCCCCGCGCCAAGGTCATCGTGCTGCCGCCGCCCGCGCAGGCCCAGGAGGCCGCCGACCCGCGCGCCGCCGGCGTCATCGCCCGTCGCGAGGTGGGCGAGAAGCGGCTCGATTCGGTGCTGGTCCTCAGCGGTCGCGATGACGCCATCGTCATGGACCTGTGGAGCCGCAACCTGGCCGCCCCGGTGCTGGAGAACGACCTGAAGAGCGCCGTGGGTGAGATCATGCGCGAGCGGGCCCTGGCCCGCGCCGGCGTCTCGGCCCAGACGCTGAAGGCCGCCGACGACCTGCGCCCCGCCTTCAACAGCCTGTCGCCCAAGGCCGCCTCGGGCGAGAAGGTCAGTCTGCGCGACCGCCTGCCGACCATCGTCGGGTTCGCGGCCGGCATGCTGCTGTGGTCGATGATCCTGACCGGGGCCAGCATCCTGCTCAACAGCGTGATCGAGGAGAAGTCGTCCAAGATCCTGGAGGTGCTGCTGTCCTCGGCCTCGGTGCCCGAGATCATGGGCGGCAAGATCCTGGGCGTGGCGGGTCTGACCCTGACCGTGCTGGGCGTCTGGACCATGGGCGGCTGGCTGGCCCTGCTGAACTTCGCCCCCGGCCTGGCCGGCGACCTAGTGGCCGTGCTGCTGGGCAAGGGCCTGCTGTTCTATTTCGGCGCCTATCTGGTCGGCGGCTACCTGATGTACGCGGCCCTGTTCGCCGGCGTCGGGGCCTTCTGCGAGAGCCAGCGCGACGCCCAGACCCTGCTGGGGCCGATCATGATGGTGATGACCATCCCGGTCGTCTTCATGGGCCAGGCGATCCGCTCGCCCGAGGCGCCGATTCTCAACGCCCTGTCTTGGATCCCGCCGTTCACGCCGTTCCTGATGCCGGTGCGCATCGCCGGCGATCCGCCGCTGGTCCAGGTGATCGGCACCACGGCGCTGATGGCCGTGACGGTCGTGGCGATCATCGCCTTCTCGACCCGCGCCTTCCATGTGGGGGCCCTGGCGACCGGCAAGATCGACCTGAAGACCCTGATCGGCCTGATCGTCAGGAAGCAGGCCGGTTAGGCCAGAAACGACCGCCAGAAACGACGAAAGCCGCGCGGAGCACCGCGCGGCTTTCGAAATCTTCAGCGAAGAAGAGGTCCGGTTCTACCGGGCCGGCTTCTTCGGCATCGGCAGCAGGCCTTCGCGCTGGGCGCGCTTGCGGGCCAGCTTGCGAGCGCGACGGACGGCTTCAGCCTTTTGGCGAGCGCGCTTTTCCGACGGCTTTTCATAATGCACGTGCCGCTTCATTTCGCGGAACGAGCCTTCGCGTTGCATCTTCTTCTTCAGGGCCTTCAGCGCCTGATCGACGTTGTTGTCGCGGACGAAAATCTGGACCAGGGGTATCTCTCCATTCGACAGCCCGACCAATATTCCCAAGTCCCTCTTGAGGGGCCGGGCGGGCGAACAAAACCGGGTAACCTGAGAGGGGTGCTCCCAGGCGATGAGGCGGGGCTGATAGCAGAGCGAAGGGCCGCTGTCCATGCGCGACGCGGCCTAAACCTCGGTGTAGACTCGGATTTATGAACCAAACCGCTCAGACCCCTGATGACGCCGCCGGTCAAGCTTCCGGTCGGACCTGGGCCGACGACGCCGAACAGCGCGTGCTGGACGAGGCCGTGCGGCTGGCGCCCAAGGCCGGCTGGAACGCCGGTCTGGTCTCGCGAGCCCTTGCGGCGGCAGGGCTCAGCGACGCCGAGGGCCAGCTGCTGCTGCCCGAAGGCCCCCGCGACCTGGCGGCTCTGCTGTCGCGACGCCATGACGCGGCGATGCTTGTCCGCCTGAAAGCGTTCGATGTCGCGGCCCTGAAGATTCGCCAGAAAATCCGCGAGGGCGTGATCGCCCGCCTGGACGCCGCCCAGGAACACGCTGACGTGATGCGTCCGCTGGCCGCCTTCCTGGCCTTCCCGACCAACCTGGCGCTGGCCCTGCGCCTGACCTGGGAATCGGCCGACATGATCTGGCGCTGGGCCGGTGACGCGGCGACCGACGAGAACCACTATTCCAAGCGGGCCATCCTGTCGGGGATCCTGATCTCGACCCTGGCCGTCGACCTGGCCTCGGGCCGGACCTCGGCGCTGAGCCATCTGGACGCACGCATCGACAACGTCATGGCCTTCGAGAAGTGGAAGGCGGGCCTGAAGCCCATGGACCTGGCCAGCGAGGTCGTCGCGGCCCTGGCCAAGATCCGCTTCGGGAAATGACTGGAATCTGCTCCCCTCCTGGGGGAGCTGTCGGCGGAGCCGACTGAGGGGGCATCGCCGGCCTATGCCGAGCTGCCCCCTCCGGCCCTACGGGCCACCTCCCCCAGCGGGGGAGGAGAATATCTTAGCCCCCGAAGGCGGCCGTCAGGCGGTCGAAGTGGGCCTGGACGGGGCGCGGAGCCTCTTCGTTGGGCGATTCCACGTACATGCGGCGGTCCAGGTGGCGGACACGCTCGTAGAGGCGCTCAGAGCGCGTCAGCAGGTGCGTCAGGCCGAAGGGCAGCTCCTCGATGGCCGGGGCCTCGCCGGTGGCTTCCTCGCCCAGGCGATAGCTTTCCGCACAAGCAGCTTCCGGCGGCATCTCGCCTTCACGCACGGCGCGCTGGACCAGCAGCCACGAGGCCACCTGCATCAGGCGGGTGGTCAGGCGCATGCTCTCGGTGGCGTAGCCCAAGGCGGCGTTGCGCGAGAGGATCTTGCTGTCATGCCGGCCGGCGCCATCGAGATAGGCGGCGGTCTCTTCGACCAGCTGCATGCCTTCCTCGAACGTGCGGTCGAACAGTTCCGATCGCGCGAAGTCCTGGATCACTCCGGCGCGCCAAGGCGTGTCCGCGAACGCGTTCACTTCGGTCATAGCTACTCAATGCCCCTTCGAAAGGCCGCGAGGACGTCTCGCTTGGTGACGGAACTGCAACGCCCGTGCCAAGACCAACCGTCCCGTTTCGCGACCCGCCCCCCTTTCGAACCGACGACGCTCTTACTGTAGAGTTGCGTCCGAAAGCGGATGAACGCTTAAGACGCCAGTAACCTCACCGAAACCTTAAAAGAGCTTTTAGTCCAGGCGACCAAACAGCGCATTTGCCGCGTCGCGCCCCGCCTTTTTCTTCGTCAGCTGGGCCTTGGTGCGTTCGATTTCGGCCTGCAGGGCCTCGATCCGCTCTTCCAGTTCCGCGACGCCGTAGATCTCGAGATCCTCGTGGGTCGTCTCGTTCAAAGCACGTCCGCTGAAGGCGCGGGCTTCCGCAGGCTCTTCGAACATCGGCTTTTCTCCCTTTTCCGTCCGATATCTGACGCCTACCTAGGTCTCAAGGCAAGCTTCACGAGGTTTGAGGTCCATGACGCAGACGATGACGGCGATCGCGATCGAAGGCGGCAAAGGCCCTGCCGAGGCCCTCCATCCGGTAGACCTTGAGCGTCCCGCGCCGGGACCGGGCGAGATCCTGATCAAGATCGCCGCGGCGGGCGTGAACCGTCCCGACCTCCTGCAACGCATGGGTTTCTACCCGCCGCCGCCTGGCGCGCCGGCGACCCTGGGCCTGGAAGTGGCCGGTGAGGTTGTCGTGGCTGCAGGGCGCTGGAACGTCGGCGACAAGGTCTGCGCCCTGGTGGGCGGCGGCGGTTATGCGGAATATGTCGTGGTCGACGCCCGCCACGCCTTGCCGATCCCGGGCGACCTGGATCTGGTCCATGCGGCGGCCCTGCCCGAGACCGTCTTCACCGTCTTCGCCAACGTGTTCGAGCACGGCGCCCTGAAGGCCGGCGAGACGCTGCTGGTTCATGGTGGAACGTCCGGAATCGGAACAACCGCGATCGCCATGGCCAAGGCGGCCGGCGCCAAGGTCATCGCCACGGGCCGCGGCGCCGACAAGAAGGCCAAGGCGCTCGAGCTGGGCGCCGACATCGCCATCGACACCAAGACCGAGGACTTCGCCGAGGTGGTCAAGGCCGCCGGCGGCGCGGATGTGGTGCTCGACATGGTCGGAGCCAGCTATTTCGAGAAGAACCTCGACGCCCTGAACGTCGGTGGCCGCATCGTCTACATCGCCAGCCTGGGTGGGGCGGTGCTCGAGGTGCCGGTGATGAAGGTCATGCAGAAGCGCGCCGTGATCACCGGCTCGACCCTGCGCCCTCGCTCGGCCGACGAAAAAGCCCGCCTGGCCGCCGAGGTCGAACGCGTCGCCTGGCCGTGGGTAGCTGCCGGCAAGCTGAAGCCGCTGATCGACGCGACCTTCCCGTTGGCGGACGCCGCCAAGGCGCATGCGCATCTGGAGGCAGGGGAGCATGTCGGCAAGGTCGTGTTGACGGTCTAGAGAAAGACTAGAGGGGGCGGAAAGCTCTGGCGCTGTTGAAGTTTGCTTGATCCCCGTTCCCTTTTCGCGAGAACCGGATTATAGCTTTTCCAACATCCCGCCCGGCCGAAAGGCCGGGCGCCGTCATTTCTGGAGGACCGATGTCCGACATCCTGATGCCCAAGGCGACCGCCGTCTGGTTGGTGGACAACACCTCGCTCAGCTTCGAGCAGATCGCCGATTTCTGCGGTCTGCACCCGCTGGAAGTGCGCGGCATCGCCGACGGTGAAGTGGCGCGCGACATCCGCGGCGCCGACCCGATCGGCAACGGCCAGCTGACCCGCGAAGAGCTGGACAAGGCCCAGGGCAATCCGGACTACCGCATGAAGGCCCAGGTCAGCCGTCACGCCGAGCTGCTGAAGCCGGCCAAGAAGGCCCCGCGCTACACGCCGGTCTCGCGTCGCCAGGACCGTCCGGACGCCATCGCCTGGTTCCTGCGCCACCACCCCGAAGTGACCGACGCCCAGATCTCGAAGATCCTGGGCACCACCAAGGCCACGATCGAGCAGGTCCGCGCCCGCACCCACTGGAATGCGGCCAACATCAAGCCGATCGACCCGGTGACCCTGGGCCTGGTCGGCCAGCTGGAGCTGGACGCGCTGGTCAAGAAGGCCGCCGAGAAGAAGGCCAAGGACGACCTGAAGAAGGGCATCCTGCCGGAAGACCCGACCCTGCGCCCCGCCGCCGAAGCCGGTCAGTTCGAGCCCGAGGTTGAGGAAGAGGAAGAAGACTTCCGCGCGCCCCGCGGCGACATCAAGGCCGAGGACGTGTTCGGCAAGTCGTCGGGTTACGTGGACGAGGAAGAAGACGAGGACTGATCCTCGGCTCCTTAGCCAGAAAAAGCAGAGGCCCCGCTCCTTGCCGGAGCGGGGCCTCGTGTTTTTCGGCTGCTATCCTAGCAGCTAGTGAAGTCGCGCCCTAAGGCCCTCGATCTCCTCCTTCAGCCGAAGCTTCTGCCGCTTCAGCTCCATAAGCATTGTAGCGTCGCTACCGGGTCTACTGGTCTCCTCCTGGATCTTGCGATCAAGGTTCTCGTGACGGGACCCAAGCTCGCGGATACGGGATTCGATGGCCATGGCTCTCGGCTCCATTGCTGTTGGAGAAGAAAGTGAACACCCGCTGCGCGGCGCTGTCAGATCACATATGATTGCAAGCGGCCCCGCTTGACGTGGCGCGGTTTGCTCCCAAGACGGACGAAAATTCACCATGACGGATGCTTCGAAGACCGTTGATCGCCAAAGGCTGGTGGTCGGGATCACGGGCGCTTCGGGCGTCGTTTATGGCCTGCGAACCCTGGATGCGCTGCGCGAACTGGGGGTCGAGAGCCATCTGGTGGTGTCCAAATCGGCGGCGCTGACGCTCGCCCAGGAGGCAGATCTCAGCGTCGCCGAGGTCAACGCCATGGCCGACGTCGTGCACCGCACCGCCGATGTCGGGGCCGCCATCGCGTCCGGCTCGTTCCGCACCTTAGGGATGATCGTCGCGCCCTGTTCGGTCCGTACGATGAGCGAAATCGCCACCGGCGTAACGTCTTCGCTGCTGACCCGCGCCGCCGACGTCACCCTGAAGGAGCGCCGCACCCTGGTGCTGATGGTGCGCGAGACGCCGCTGCACCTGGGCCACCTGCGCACCCTGACCAAGCTGGCCGAGATGGGCGCGGTGATCGCCCCGCCGCTGCCGGCCTTCTACGCCAAGCCCGCGACGATCGCCGAGATGGTCGACCAGTCGGTGGGCCGGGCGCTGGACCTGTTCGACCTGGCCTGGCAGCCCGTGAAGCGCTGGGGCGAGGACCTCGAAACGATCTCGGGCAAGAGCGAAGGTTAACGCCGGTGCGGTTCTGGGACTGGGCTCTGGAAGCCTATGCGCGACAACCTGTCGCGGAAGCCTGCCTGCGCCTGCAGGACGCCCACGGCCAGAACGTGCCGTGGCTGCTCTGGGCCGCCTGGATGGCCGGGGAAGGGCGCTCCGCCGACCTCAAGGACGCCGCCCGGATGATGCGCGCCTGGGACATCGAGATCGGCGCGCCGCTGCGCAGCGTGCGCCGGGCGTTGAAGGCGTCGCGTCCGCCCGTCGACGAGACCGCCAAGGAAGCCCTGCGCGACGCGGTGAAGGCCGTCGAACTGAAGGGCGAGCGGGTTTTGATGGAAAGTCTGGAGGCCCTGAGCGGTCCGCCAGGCACGCCGATGCCGGTTCTGGACGGCCTGATCGCCGCTACTGAAGCTTCCGGCGACCCGCCGCGTGGCAGCGCGCTCGAAAAGCTCGCGCAGGCCCTTGCTAAACCTTTGGGCTGAGCGCCTTTACCGGCTGTCAGCCTTTGCTATCTATCACCCCTTGATAGGGGCCCCACCGAGATGACGTCCATGAACGACGATGATCCGTCGGAAGATACCGACATCGCGATCGAACGTCGCCTCGCCGACCTGCGCGAGGAGCACAAGGACCTCGACGACGCCATCCAGGCGCTGGAAGAACGCTACCAGCCCGACATGCTGCAGATCGCGCGCTTGAAGAAGAAGAAGCTGAGCCTCAAGGACGAGATCGGTCGTCTGGAAGACCAGCTGACCCCCGACATCATCGCCTAGGGACTAGGCCGCTTCGCGGGCGGCTTCCAGGTCACGCACCGTCTGCAGCAGGCGGCCAGGGGTGATCGGCTTTTCCAAACGCGCATCGGCGTGCTGGTCCGCCTTCAGCAGGCGCGCGTCGCAGGCTGAGGCCATCAGGGTGACCGCGCCGGGGCGCGTCTTGCGCACGGCGCTAACCAGCTCGCCGCCGCTCATGCGCGGCATGGAATGGTCGGTGATCACCAGGTCGGGCGCGAAGCTGTCCAGGGCCTCGAAAGCCTCCTGGCCGTCCTGGCACAGCAGGACGTCAAACCCCGCTTCCGTCAGGGTGATCTCGTAGATCATCGAGAGAACCGGATCGTCCTCGGCGACCAGAATTCGCTGCATGTAACCCGCCCAGTCATGCTTAACAGACTATGAACGTGTTACCGCACCCACCGGGTTCCAGTCGCCGTGCGATAAGGTCGCATGACTGACGGTTGTCTAACCGACCGCCTTACGCTTCCGGACGAACATCGCCGCATCGGCCTCGGCCAGGGACACTTCGGGATCGGCGCCGGGTTCGATCTCGCGCACGCCGAACGAGACGTGCAGGGGAGCCGACCACTCGCCGAACTCCACCGGCTGGCTGCGGATCGCTTCGGCCAGGCTCTGGGCCTTGGCCATGGCGGTTTCCTTGTCGGCCTGGGCCAGCAGCACGGCGAACTCGTCGCCGCCCATGCGGCCCACCAGATCGCTCTCGCGCACATTGGCCAGCAGGCGCTTGGCCACCGCTTTGAGCGCCTCGTCGCCGGCGGCGTGGCCGAAGCGGTCGTTGACGCTCTTGAAGTTGTCCAGGTCGAAGAACACCAGGCTGGCCGACGAGCCGTAGCGCTGGGCGAAGGCCGAGACGCGCTTGGTCTCGCGCAGGAAGGCGCGGCGGTTCAGCACCGGGGTCAGGGCATCCATGTCGGCCAGGCCCTGCGCCTCGTTCAGCCGCAGCTTCAGCATGGCGACCTCGTTCCGCAGGTCGTCGATCTCGGTCATCAGGGTCTGCAGGGCCTCGATGACCTTGGGGGACATGTCCGCCTCGGTCAGGCCCAGAAAGGCGGCGCTGTCAGGCGCGGTGACCTCACGGGCGACGACCTGATTTCCGGCGCGCACAAGGGCGCGCTTGCGGATAGCGGCGAAAGGTTCGGTCCGGGCGCCGGTGATCTTCATGTCTCAACAGGGAATCGCAATGGCACAGCTGCGCCATGGTTAACGGGAACGGCGTTCGACGCAATCGGGGGTGCTGATTGGTCACACGCGCAAACAGTCGCATGCTCGACCTATGGGTGATTGAAAGGGTGATCCGTAGGCGGTCTGTGTCGTTTTGGGCTTGCGTGGACGGGGGGAGGCGCATACGGGGCGGCCTTCATTCACCGCGCCGAGGGACGACGCGATGACACCACCTGTCGCCATCATCATGGGCAGTCGTTCGGACTGGCCGACCATGAAGGGCGCGGCCGACGCGCTGGACAGCCTGGGCGTGGCCTACGAGGCCAAGGTCGTCTCGGCCCACCGCACCCCGCAGCGCCTGTTCGAGTTCGCCACCGGCGCGGAAGCCGCTGGCTACAAGGTGATCATCGCCGGGGCCGGCGGCGCGGCGCACCTGCCGGGCATGGCCGCCTCGATGACCAACCTGCCGGTGCTGGGCGTGCCGGTGCAGTCCAAGGCCCTCAGCGGCCTGGATTCCCTGCTTTCGATCGTCCAGATGCCGGGCGGCATTCCGGTGGCGACCCTGGCGATCGGCGAGGCCGGGGCCAAGAACGCCGGCCTGTTGGCCGCCCAGATCCTGGCCCTGTCGGATCCGGCCCTGGGCCAGCGCCTATCGGCCTTCCGCGCCGCCCAGACCGAGAGCGTCGCCGAGAGCGTCGAGGACTGAATTGATGGCTGAGTTCCCCCTCGTTCCCGGTTCGACCATCGGCATCCTCGGCGGGGGACAGCTGGGCCGCATGCTGGCCCTGGCCGCCGCCCGCCTGGGCTTCGATGTCGTCATCCAGGACCCCGAGGAGAACTCGCCCGCCGGCCGCGTCGCCGCGCGGCAGATCGTGGCCGCCTATGACGACCGCTGGGCCCTGAAGCGCCTGGCCGATGCCTGCGACGTGGTCACCTACGAATTCGAGAACGTCCCGGCCGACACGGTGTCGGAACTGGCCGCCCTGGGCGCGGTGGTCTCGCCCGGCGCCAAGGCCCTGGCTGCCGCCCAGGATCGCGTGGTCGAAAAGAGCTTTCTGGCCGAGATCGGCGTGCCGACCGTGGCCTTCGCCCCCGTCCACGACAGTGACAGCCTGGCCGTCGCGTTGGCCAAGATCGGCGCCCCGTCGCTGCTGAAGACCCGCCGCGAAGGCTACGATGGAAAGGGCCAGGCCTGGATCCAGAAGGCCGCCGACGCCGAAGCCTCGTTCGAGAAGATCGGCAGACGGTCGGCCATCCTGGAAGCGCCCGCCGACTTCGGCCGCGAACTGTCGGTGATCGCCGCGCGCGGCCGAGACGGCGAGATCGCCTGCTACCCTGTCGCCGAGAACCACCACGAAGGCGGCGTCCTGCGCCGCACCGTCGCCCCGGCCAAGATCACCCAGGCCACCCGCGACCAGGCCGAGAAGATCGCCGCCAAGATCCTGACCGCCCTGGACTATGTCGGCGTCATCGGCGTTGAGCTGTTCGAACTCGCCGACGGCAAGTTGCTGGTCAACGAGTTCGCCCCGCGCGTCCACAACACGGGCCATTGGACCCAGGACGGCTGCGAGGTCGACCAGTTCGAACAGCACATCCGCGCCGTCGCCGGCTGGCCGCTGGGCCCGACCGCCCCGCACCACCATGTCGAGATGACCAACCTGCTGGGCGCCGACGTCGACGCTTGGAAGAAGCTGGCCGCAGAGCCTGAAACCCGCGTCCACCTCTACGGTAAGGGCGAAGCGCGCCCGGGCCGCAAGATGGGCCACGTGAACCGGCTGCGGTCGTTGAAGGACTAACCTATCTATCCGGCAGAAATTATATCCTGGATATCTTTGACGGTAAAATTTACTCTGTTGAGCAGATAGCTGTTACACTTGCTCCAAAGTGTAAGGCTATCTACAGCAAGTATGTCGAGAGGGGCGGCTTTAGTTTCCCCGTTATTTATTTTTCGCCTCAATCTTTTTCCGTGAAGCGCTAGGGCTGGTGCGAACGCGCTGGCGGATAGATCGTAGACTCTTAAGATTACTTTGGCTTGGAAGAGCATGAAGCGCAGGTCGGCGCGAACCGTTATCGCGGCTCGGACGAAACCTAAGGCGGCAAAAAACTTCGAAAGTGGGCCCGGCATCTGTTCGAGGTGAGCTGCCCATTCCTCCGAGAATCGCTCGCGATGGTGCGGAGGCGCTCGCTCCACGGCTATAATGCGCAGCATATCCGCCCAGCGAGGAAGCCAGCCTTCTGCTTCAGATTTCAGCAGCCCCCCGAGAACGGCACCCGCAACTGCGGTCGCCACGGTGGTAATTGCTTTGCCTAGCTCCATGACGCGAGCCTCCCGAACATGGGGGAAAAGGCTTGAGCGGCATTTTGCGCGTAACGCTGACCTTCGCCGGTAATCGTATAGTAGCGACGACGTGGGCGTCCAAGTTCCTTCGGATCGCCCACTTCCCATTCGCTTCGAACCAGCCCGGCTTGCTCGAGGCGTAGCAGAATGGGGTACAGCGTTCCGCTAGCCAGTTTGGTGGCTTTCGAAAGCTCAGCTCCAGACTGCTCACGCGCCGTGAAGAGTGCGTCCAGCACCTGTAGCGTTTGTGGTGTAGGGCGGGGATTGGATCTCATGTAGAAACTCTACATAGGGCTATGTAGAGTGTCAATCTAGTGCGAGCGGCTCAGTCCTCCTCGTCCGCTCCGGCCAGGTCGGCGGCGTCGAAGTCGTAGTCCAGCAGGTCGCCGGGGCGGCAGTCCAGGGCCGCGCACAGGCGGGCCAGGGTGCGGAAGCGGATGCCTTTGACCTTGCCTGAGCGAAACAGGGACAGCTGGGTCTCGCTGAGGCCCACCTCGGCCGCCAGGTCGCGGGCCTTCAGGCCCTTGGCGACGATCAGGGCGTCCAGGGTGACGCGAACGGGCATCAGATCATCTCGTCCAGCTCGGCCTGCGCCGCCAGGGCCTGGTCCATCACGCGGCCCAGCAGGAACAGGGCGCCGCCGATCATGCCCAGCGTCATGCCGGGCACGTCGAAGTGGAAATAGCCACCCTTGGTCGCTCCGACCAGCCGCATCAGGTTGCTGACCACGAAGACGCTGCACACCCCGCCCGCGCCCAGGGCCAGGCCGACACGGCGCAGGGCCGGGGGCAGGGCGGCCTGGATCAGTCGGCCCTTGGACAGGTCGCCCAGGGTCTGGCCGATCGTCCAGACGCCGAACAGGTAGCAGGCGGCGGGCAGGTTCCAGATCGTATAGGCCACGATCCGGTCGAGCCTGAGCGGCGCCTTGTGCACGAGGACCATCAGAGGCGGGACGATCCAGGCGATCGCCGCCAACAGCAGGCCGACACTGGCGACCATGAACACCGCCAGCCAGCGGAACTGGCTGCACATGCGGCGGAAATTCTCGACGTCCTTCGCGCTCACGGCAGCCTCCGATCCTGTCTCATCTTTAATCTTGACTTAAAGACGATCGCTTCGCAACTTTATATCTAACTTAAACGAACGGAGCGCGACGGCCATGCCTGCCGCCATCGAGACCGAAGGCCTTTCCCGTCGTTTCGGCCCGCGCCTGGCGGTCGACGCGGTGTCGATGACCGTGCCCGAACGGGCCGTGTACGGCTTCCTGGGCCGCAACGGCGCGGGCAAGACCACGACGCTGAAGATGGTGCTGGGCCTGATCCGCCCGACCGCCGGCGTCGCCAGGGTCTGCGGCCTGGACGTCGCCCGCGACCGCATCGGCGCGGCGCGCAAGATCGGGGCGCTGCTGGAGGCGCACGGCTTCTACGGCAACCTGACGGGCCGCGAGAACCTGGCCCTCACCGCGACCTTACTGGGCCTGCCCGCCCGCGAGATCGATCGGGTGTTGGCGGTGGTCGAGATGACGGCCGACGCGAACCGCAAGGTCGCGGGCTATTCGCTGGGCATGCGTCAGCGCCTGGGCCTGGCCCGCGCCATGCTGGGCGCGCCGCCGGTGTTGGTGCTGGACGAGCCGACCAACGGCCTGGACCCCGACGGCATCGCCGACATGCGTCGCTTCCTCAAGAGCCTGCCTGAGCGCACCGGCGCCACGGTGCTCCTCTCCAGCCACCTGCTGGGCGAGATCGAGCAGACCGCCACCCATGTCGGTGTCGTCAATGACGGCCGCCTGGTGCTGGAGGGCGAGCTGTCGCGGCTGAAGGCCGATCTGGCGCCGGAGATCCTGCTGCGCACCGGCGACGACGCCAAGGCGATCCAGGTGTTGGCAGGCCACGAGCTGTCACCGGTCACGACCGAGGCGGGCCTGGCGATCCCCCTGCGAGCGGGCGAGGACGCCGACCAGACGACCGCTGCGCTGAACCGCGCCCTGGTCCAGGCCGGTCTGCCGGTGTTCGCCATCGGCCCGCGTGATCGTTCGCTGGAAGACATCTACCGCCAGGTTTCCGCTCCCCAACCCCAAGCCGAGGTCGCCTGATGCTGGCCGTCCTGTCCGTCGAACTGCGCAAGCTGAACCGCTCGCTGGCCGCCGTCCTGGCGCTGGCCGCGCCGGCCCTGATCGCGGTCTTCGCCTTCTTCGTCCTGCTGCGTGGGAACAAGCCGCCGCCCTGGGAGATGCTGCTGCAGGCCTCGACCGGCATCTGGGCCTATTTCATGCTGCCGATGAGCGTGACGGCCCTGACCGCCCTGGTCGCGCACATGGAGCACGGGCCGCGCAGCTGGGACCACCTGCGCGCCCTGCCGGTGCCGCGCTGGCGGCTCTATGCGGCCAAGGCGATCTGCGTGGTCGGTGTGGTGGCGATCATGACCGTGTTGAACCTCGTGTTCACGATCGCCGCCGTCCACCTGGCCGGGACGATCAAGCCCGTCGTGGCGCCGGTGGGGAACCCTGACCTGACGCGTTTCGCCGTGCTGAACGCCAAGGTGCTGGCGGCCGCCGTGCTGCTGATCGCCATCCAGCTGTGGACCGCCCTGCGCTTCGCCAGCTTCGTGCCGGCCCTGGCGCTGGGCATCGGCGGGACCTTCTTCTCGGTCGTGGCGACCTCGGCCAAGGAGGGGGTGTTCTTCCCTTGGCAGATGCCGGTCAACATGCTGGCCAAGGAAGCCTGGCGGGTCGAGACGGCCTTGGCCCTGGGCGGCGGGCTGGGCCTGATCGCCCTGGCGGCGGCCATCGTCCACTTGGCGCGCCGCGAGGTGTTGTAAGGCTGCCTCGGGCTCTCTAGGACCGTCCTGACGAACAGGGGGCGCCCATGGCCGAGCAGCAGCTCATCGGATTGATCGGCGGCATGAGCTGGGAAAGCTCGGCCCAGTACTACCGGCTGATCAACGAGGCGGTGCGCGAGCGGCTGGGCGGCGTGGCCTCGGCGCGGACCCTGATGTGGTCGTTCGACTTCGCCGAGATCGAGCACCTGCAACACGCCGGCCGCTGGCCCGAGCTGTCGCGTCGCCTGGCCGACGCCGCCCGGGCGCTGGAGGCCGGCGGGGCCGACTTCCTGGTCCTTTGCACCAACACCATGCACCGCGAGGCCGACGAGATCGAAGCGGCGGTGCAGATCCCGTTGCTGCACATCGCCGACCCGACCGGGGCAGCGATCAAGGCCGCCAGCCTGACGACCGTGGGCCTGCTGGGCACGGCCTTCACCATGGAGCACGAGTTCTATCGCGGCCGACTGGAGAAGAAGCACGGCCTGACGGTCCTGACCCCCGACGCCGATGACCGCGCCGCCGTGCACAAGATCATCTACGAAGAACTGGTCGCCGGCCGCGTGCTGGACGCCTCGCGCGAGGTCTACAAGGCGGTGATCCAGCGGCTGGTCGAGCGCGGCGCGCAGGCTGTGATCCTGGGCTGCACCGAGATCATGCTGCTGATCGGCCAAGAGGACAGCGCCGTGCCGGTGTTCGACACCACGGCCCTGCATGCGATGGCCGCCGTCGACCACGCCTTGAAAGGCGCCGCCTAGCCGATAGGGTGCCGCTTCGCTCTAGTTGCGGAGTCTCCCCCATGCGTCTGCGCCTCGCCCTGCTCGCCAGCCTTTCGATTCTGGCGGCGAGCCCCGTCCTGGCCCAGACGGCGTACGAGTCCGTCGATCCCTTCATCGGCACGGGCGGCGACGGCCACACCTTCCCCGGCGCGGTCGTCCCGTTCGGCATGGTGCAGTTGAGCCCCGACACCGACATCCTGCCGTTCAAGCAGAGCTATGCCCGCGCGGCCGGCTATCGGTTCGGCGACCCGACCATCCTGGGCTTCTCGCACACCCACTTCTCGGGCGCGGGCCACTCGGATCTGGGCGACATCCTGCTGACCCCCGTTTCGGGCGAGGCCAGGCTGGAGCCGGGCGCGGTCGACAAGCCGGGCTCGGGCTATCGCTCGCGCTACACCCACGCCAGCGAGGTGGCCCAGCCGGGCTACTACGCCGTCACCCTCGAGGACAGCCACGTGCGGGCCGAGCTGACCGCGGGCCTGCGCACGGGCCTGCATCGCTACACCTTCCAGAAGGGCGACCGCGCCCAGGTGCTGATCGACCTGCGCAGCTCGATCTACAACTATCCGGGCAAGGTGCTGTGGTCGCGACTGCGCGTGGCCCCGGACGGGACGATCACCGGCTATCGCGAGACGCGCGGCTGGGCGCCGGGTCGCAAGCTGTTCTTCGCCATCAAGTTCGACCGTCCTCTGGTCGGACAGGCTTTCCACAACAAGGAAGCCGACATCCCCTACAAGGGCTTCGCCCAGCCGGGCCGCACGCCCGAGGACCGCGCCCAGGTGCAGGGCCGGGCGCTGGTCGGCGTGTTCGACTTCGGCCAGATCGACGGCCCGCTGACCGCCAAGGTGGCGCTGTCGTCGGTCAGCGAGGACGGCGCGATAGCCAACCTCGCCAGCGACGAGCCGGGCTTCGACTTCGACGCCCAACGCGGACGCGCCAAGGCGGCCTGGGAGAAGGCGCTGGGGGCGGTCGATATCCAGGCCCCGGCCCTGATGCGGAAGACCCTCTACACGGCGCTCTATCACACCCTGCTGGCCCCCAGCGTCTTCGCCGATGCCGACGGCCGCTACCGGGGTCCCGACGATCAGGTGCACGAGGGCGTGCAGGACGGTCGGAAGTTCACCTTCCACTCGACCTTCTCGCTGTGGGACACCTTCCGGGCCGAGCACCCGCTGCTGACCCTGGTGCAGCCGGCCGACTACACCAACGACGTGGTCAACTCGCTGATCGCCTCGCAGCGCCAGAGCCCTTACGGCATCCTGCCGGTCTGGCAGTTCCACGGCCAGGAGACCTGGACGATGATCGGCTACCACGCCGTGCCGGTCATCGCCGACGCCTGGATGAAGGGCATCCGCGGCTATGACGGCAAGGCGGCCCTGGACGCCATGGTCAAGAGCGCGACCTACGCCCCGTACGGCGGCCTGGGCGACTACATGAAGCTGGGTTACGTGCCGATCGACAAGGAGCCCGAGGCGGCGTCCAAGACGGTCGAATACGCCTATGACGACTGGACCATCGCCCGCATGGCCCGCGCCCTGGACAACGACACGGTCGCCAAGACCTTCGAGAAGCGCGCTGGTTACTGGCGCAACAGCTTCGACCTGAAGACCGGCTTCCTGCGGGCCCGCAAGAGCGACGGGACCTATCGCGAGCCGTTCAACCCGACCGCCATCAACTATGGCTCGGACTATACGGAAGGCAACGCCTGGCAATATTCGTGGTTCGCCCCGCAGGACCTCGGCGGGGTGGTCACGGCGCTGGGCGGCGACGCGGCGACGGTGAAGAAGCTGGACGCCATGTTCGACTTCGACAACTCGAAGATCGACTACTCACATGCCGAGGACATCGCCGGCCTGATCGGCCAGTACATCCACGGCAACGAGCCCAGCCACCACGTGGCCTATATGTACAACTACGCTGGCGCGCCGTGGCGCACGCAAGGCCGCCTGACCCAGATCATCAAGAGCCAGTACAAGCCGACCCCGGACGGCCTGTCGGGCAATGACGACCTGGGCCAGATGTCGGCCTGGCTGATGTTCACCAGCCTGGGCTTCTATCCCGTGACCCCGGCCTCGAACGAGTACGCCATTGGCCGTCCGTTCGTGGACAAGGCGGCGCTGAACCTGCCCAACGGCAAGCGCTTCACAGTGCGGGCCGAGGGGATGTCGGACGCCAAGCCCTACGTCGCCAAGGTCACCCTGAACGGCAAACCCCTGACCCGCGCCTTCCTGCGCCACGAGGAGATCATCGCCGGCGGCGAACTGGTCTTCACGATGAGCGCCACGCCGAACAAGACCTGGGCGACGAAGATCGCGGATCGGCCGACGTCGATGACGGGTTACAGATAGGCGCGACGCTCAGCGTAGTGACAAGCGCGCAAAGTTGGCGTTATGTTCTGGGTAGGAGTTCTCATGACCCGCCCGACGAAGACCGCCGACTTCGTGACGCCGCCGATCCTTTCGGCGCGGTCTCGTGCGCTGTTGTCGGACGCCGAACGCGCTCAGCGTGGTCGGGCCCAGGTCGCGGCAGGCGACTATCTGGACGATGATGAACTGGACGCTTTCCTGGACAACTTGATCCCTCCAGACGAGGCCTGATCGGGCCTTGGTCTGGAAGGTCAGGCTATCCCCAGACGCGCAGGCGGACCTGCAGGGCGTCGCGAGATGGTTGAGCCAGCCTGGCGCGGGACAATCAGCGCGCAAAAGACTCAAAGAAATCTGGGCGGGCATCAAAGGGTTGCGCACCAACGCTTTGCGGCATCCCGTCTTCGAGCCGACCGGCGGGCGCAAGTGCAACATCTCGGGTGGCTACGAGATCCACTACGATGTCTTTCCGAACCCGCCTGGGTCCGGCCGGTCGGGGATCGTGGTCGTATCGTTCGTCAAGAGTCCCTACCAAGACTACGCGACCTTCGAGGACCGCTAGTAAGGCAGCTGATCCGGCGGAGGCTGCCCCGGCGTGCTCGGTTGCAAGGTCTCCGCCGCCTTCGCCGCCGCATCCAGCTCAGACGCCGCTCTCGCGAACTCGGCCGACAGCGTCTCGTAGTAGCCGTTGCGCGGGTCGGGCTCGGTCTGGGGCGCGGGGTCGGGCAGCAGCCAGGCGAAGTCGCGGACCGCCAGGGTCTGGTGGGCGGTCATCATGAAGCGCCGCCAGATGCTGGCCGGGATGTCGCCGCCGACCACCTTGTTCATCGGCTTTTCGTCGTCGTTGCCGACCCAGACGCCCGTGACGTAGTCGGGCGTGAAGCCGACGAACCAGGCGTCGCGCCAGTTCTGGCTGGTGCCGGTCTTGCCCGCCGCCGGGCGGCCGAAGGCGGCGCGTTTGGCCGTGCCGTCCGAGACCACCTTCTTCATCATCTTCACCATGATGCTGGCATGGCCGATGTCGTAGACGCGGCGCTCGGCGGCCGGCGGGGCGTGCTGGAAGAGGCCCCGGCCGTCCTGGGTCATGATCGACTCGATGACATAGGGCTCAAGCCGCACGCCGCCCTGCTGGAACACCTGGAAGCCCGAGGTCAGCTGCAGCAGGTTCACCTCGTACGAGCCCAGCGACACCGACAGATCCGGCACGGGCGGCAGGGACGTGATCCCGAAGCGACGGACCAGGTCGCCGATCGCCGCGCCGCCGGCTTCCTTGCCCAACTTCACGGCCACGGTGTTGGTCGAGGTGATCAGGGCCTGCTCGACGGTCATCGGACCGCGATAGCCGCCGCTGTAGTTCTCCGGGCTCCAGTCGCCGAACTTCACCGGCTCGTCGACGCGGATGTCGGTGGGCAAGACGCCCTTCTCGACGGCGGCGGCATAGATGAACGGCTTGAAGGTCGAGCCCGGCTGGCGGCGGGCCTGGACGGCGCGGTTGAAGGGGCTCTCGCCATAGCCGGTGCCGCCGACCATGGCGCGGATGGCGCCGTCGGCCGAGAGCGACAGCAGCGCAGCCTGGGACGCGCCCGAACGGGTGGTCTCGGTGGCCATGGTCTGGCGCACGACCTCGGCGCCCTCGTGTTGCAGCAGTGGGTCGATGGTCAGGCGCACCACCAGGTCGGGCGCATTCTGGCCGGCGATCTTCACGGCCTCTGTGGTGGCGTAGTCCAGCACCCAGCCGTAGTCGCCCTCGTCCTGCAGGGCCATCGGCGACAGGCGCGGGGTGTCGTCCAGCGCGCGGCTTTCCTGCTCGGCGGTGATCCAGCCTTCCTTGCGCATATTGGCCAGGATCAGGCGCGAGCGGGCCAGGGCGCGCTCCATGTCGTTGGTGAGGGCCAGGCGCGAGGGGGCCTTGGGCAGGCTGGCCAGCAGGGCCGATTCCGACAGGGTCAGCTGGCTGGCGGGCTTGCCGAAATAGGTCTGGGACGCGCCGTCGACGCCGTAGGTGCCGGCCCCGAAATAGATGCGGTTCAGATAGAGCTCGAGGATCTCGTCCTTGGTCAGGACCTGCTCCAGCTTATAGGCCAGCAGCATTTCCTGCAGCTTGCGCTTCACCACCCGGTCCGGGGTCAGGAACAGGCCCTTGGCCAGCTGCTGGGTCAGGGTCGAGGCGCCCTGCTTGGTGCGGCCGCCGCGCCAGTTGACCCAGGCGGCCCGGGCGATGCCCTGGGCGTCGATGGCCCCGTGCTTGTAGAAGCGCCGGTCCTCGGCCGCCAGGAAGGCCAGGGGGACGTAGTTGGGCACCGAATCGACCGTGATGCGCTGGCCGTAGCGCGGGCCGCGCGTGGCGATCACCTGGCCGTTGCGGTCCTCGAAGCGGATGCCGGGCGCGCGATTGACCGCGAACAGCGCCGCGCGCGAGGGCAGCTGCGGCGTGTCCTTCAGATATTTGAACCAGACATAGGCCGCGCCGCCGCCGACGGCGAGCACGCCGATCAGGAACGAGACCAGCAGCACGCCCCAGATCCAGCCCCACTTGCGGGCCTTCTTCTTGGCGGCGTGGTGCTTCAAATCCGCGCGGAACGGCTCCTCGGGCGGAGGAGGGGGCGCAGGCGGCGTCGGTGACCGAGGCGGCGGCGGGCTGTCGGAGAGCTTGAACGGATCCTTCAGCGGCGGCTCGGAAGCCCACGGATCATGGGGTTGCGCAGGCGCGCCAGGGCTCTGTCCCTGCCCACGCTTGGACGGATCCTTGTCGTCGAACTTGTAAGGCGGCAGCGTCCAGTCGTTCACGGTCTGCGTCAGGCTCTGTTTGGTCGCCGGGTCAATCGGGTTTAGGACGGCGCCATGACGCCACACAAATATTTCTGGCAGACGAAGACGCTCGTCGAAATGACCGTCCCCGAGTGGGAAAGTCTATGCGACGGCTGCGGACTTTGCTGCCTCGTTCGCTTCGAAGACGAAGATACCGGCGAAATCATCCCGACGCGCGTGCACTGCCAGCTGTTCGACGAACATCGCTGCCAGTGCAAGGACTATCCGAACCGCAAGAAAACGGTGCCGGACTGCATCAAGCTGACGCCGCACAATATCGAGGACCTGGAGTGGATGCCGCCCTCCTGCGCCTATCGCCGGCTGCATGAGGGCAAGGACCTGCCGCAATGGCATCCGCTGGTCACCGGCGATCCGGACAGCACCCACAAGGCCGGCGTCTCGATCCGCGACCAGACGGTGTCGGAGCTCAGCTTCGTCGACGCCGAGGACGCGATGGACTTCGTGGCGACGGATCTGATGCGCGATCGTGGGGATGATCCGTACGAGCCGGAGGAAGAATAGTCCCTCTCCCCTTGCGGGAGAGGGTGGCCGCCGCAGGCGGTCGGGTGAGGGGTTTCTCGGACTGACAGGTCTATCGACCCCTCATCCGGCCCTTCGGGCCACCTTCTCCCGCAAGGGGAGAAGGAAACCTAAGCCCCAGATACGGAAAAGGCCGACCCGCGAACGCGGAGCCGGCCTTTCGTCGCCCTTACGGCGAGAAGCGGTGAGCTTCTTACTTCTTCGCGGTGAAACCGGCGAACTTGGCGTTGAAGCGCGAGACGCGGCCGCCACGGTCCAGCATCTGGGCGTTGCCGCCCGTCCACGCCGGGTGGGTGCGCGGGTCGATGTCGAGCGCCAGGTTGGCGCCTTCCTTGCCGTAGGTCGAACGCGTTTGATAGTTCGAGCCATCCGTCAGGGTGACGGTGATGAAGTGGTAGTCGGGGTGAATGTCTTGTTTCATGGCGGCGATCCAGTCCGACTAAGCCGGCGAGTGTGAATTGGGGTAAGCGCCATCCTGCGCACGCGCGGGGTGGCCCTCGAAGACGGGCGGCTATAAAGAACCCGCGCGATTTTGGCAAGGGACTGTTGATGACTGACGTGAACGCCGGCGAGCAAAAGGCCGATGGCCGCCCCGGCGCGGGGGCCGAACTGGTCCAGGGCATGGCCGAAGCCAAGGCCCGCCGGCCCCGCCGCAAGGACATCCGTCCGCTGGCCCACCTGCTGCCTTTCGTCGCCGCCCACAAGGGCGACGGCTTCGCCGCGGGCTTCTTCCTGCTGTTCTCGACGGGCGCGACCCTGGGGCTGACGGCGGCCTTCAAGGAAGTGATCGACCACGGATTCGCCAAGGGCGCTGGCGCTGAGATCAACAGCGCGTTCCTGGGCCTGGGCGCGGTGGCCATGGTGCTGGCGATCGCCACGGCCCTGCGATTCTTTTTCATCACCCGCCTGGGCGAGCGGGTCGTGGCCGATGTGCGCCGTGCGCTCTATGGCCACACCCTGACCCTGGACCAGCAGTATTTCCTCAAGACCCGCACGGGCGAGGTGCTGTCGCGCCTGACCACCGACGTGTCCCTGATCGAGCAGCTGGTCGGCGCCTCGGCCTCGATCGCCCTGCGCAACATCCTCAGCCTGGTCGGCGGCCTGGGCTACATGGCGGTGGTCTCGCCCAAGCTGGCGGGCTTCATCGTGCTGATGGTGCCGGTGATCCTGGCCCCGATGTTCTTGGTCGGCCGCCGCGTGCGCAAGCTGACCGTTACCGCCCAGGACAAGTTCGCCGACGCCGTGGGCTATGCCGGCGAGAGCCTGGACGCGCTGGAGACCGTGCAGGCCTTCGGGCGTGAACGCGCCTCGTCGGTGCGCTTCGGTGGCGCGGTGGACGAGGCCTACAAGGCCTCGGTGCGCCGGATCACCACCCGGGCCACCATGACGGCCATGGTCATCACCCTGGCCTTCGGCGGCGTCACCCTGCTGCTGTGGAGCGGCGCGCGCCTGGTTCTGGCCGGCGAGATGACCGGCGGCACCCTGGCGCAGTTCGCCATGCTGGCGGTGATGGCGGCCGGCTCGATCGGCGCCCTGGGCGAGGTCTGGGGCGACGTCCAGAAGGCCTCCGGGGCCATGGACCGCATCGCCGAGCTTCTGAACGCCCAGCCCGACATCGCCGCCCCGCCGGCGCCCAAGACCCTGCCGGTCCCGGCCCAGGGCGCGATCGCGTTTGAGAACGTGGTCTTCGCCTATCCTGGTCGCCCCGACCTGCCGGCCCTGAACGGCTTTGATCTCAGCGTAAAGCCCGGCGAGACCGTGGCCCTGGTCGGCCCCTCGGGCGCGGGCAAGAGCACCGTCCTGCGGCTGCTCCTGCGCTTCTATGACCCGCAAAGCGGCGGCATCCGCCTGGACGGCGTCGACCTGCGCGACGCCGCGCCGGACGAGGTGCGTGAACGCATGGCCCTCGTCGCCCAGGACTCGCCGCTGTTCTCGGGCTCGGCGATGGACAACATCCGCTTTGGCCGCGCCGACGCCACCGAGGCCGAGATCCACGCCGCCGCCGAGGCCGCCCAGGCCGCCGGCTTCCTGTCGGCCCTGCCGCAGGGCTTCGACACCCCGGTCGGCGAGCGCGCCAAGACTCTGTCGGGCGGCCAGCGCCAGCGTCTGGCCATCGCTCGCGCCCTGGTCCGCCAGGCGCCGATCCTGCTGCTGGACGAGGCCACCAGCGCCCTGGACGCCGAGAGTGAGCGCCTGGTCCAGCAGGCCCTGACCGCCGCCATGGAAGGCCGCACCACCCTGGTCATCGCCCACCGCCTGGCCACCGTGCTGAAGGCCGACCGGATCGTGGTGATGGAAGAGGGCAAGGTGGTCGAGCAAGGCACGCACGCCGAGCTCTTCGCCAAGGGCGGCCTCTACGCCCGCCTGGCCAGCCTGCAGTTCGGAGTTGCGGCCGCTTAAACGGCCGCGCCCAGGATCACCGCCAGCACGGCCACGATCAGCACCACGCCCTCGACGGCGTGGATCAGCACCGCCAGCCAGCTGGATCGAAAGATCTGGGCCGGCAGGCTGTAGCAGAGGCAGCTGATCAGCAGGCCCGGCATGATCCAGAACTTGTGGGCGTGGTAGGCGGTGAACAGCACGCCGTTGCCCAGCCACGCCCACCGGCCCCAGGCCTTCTCCATGCGCGGCAACAGCACGCCGTGGAACAGCAAGGCCTCGCCCAGGCCGTAGTTGAAAAGGCTGGAGATCAGCGCCAGGACCAGGATGTCCCAGCGTCCCCGGGCGTCCGGTGTCGCCAAATGCTCGATGAAGGCGAAGGCCGGGGTGTGGGCCGCCAGGGTCTGGCCCAGGGCCGTACCCTGGAACCAGGCGCCGGCCATGTCGTCGCCGACGAAGCCGACGGCGGCGAACACCGGGACCAGCAGGAAGGCCGCGATCGCCGGCTGTCCGCGCCAGGTCGGCGTCGCCAGCCACAGCCGGCGGGCCAGGGCGGCGGGCCGGAAGGGCACGCCTTCCAGCCGCAGCACGATCACCGACAGCACGGTCTGCCAGGCCATGCCGGCGACCATCAGCCGCCAGAAGACCAGGCCCGGCAGCGGATCGCCGGGCGTCATCAGCCGAGGCGCGACGACCCAGGCCAGCACCGCCATCGGCGCGGCGGCCGCCAGCCAGATCAGCAGGATGGCCGCCGTCCCGCTGGCCGGCTTGGCGGGGACCAACACGGGCACGAGCGCGTGGGAGCGATCGATCGCGCTCACGGCTAGAACCGCCGCACCAGGCTGACGAAGGTCCCGACCGCGTGGTCCTTGGCCATCAGCGGGCTGTCGGTGATGTCCTTGTCGAACAGCTCGACCTCACCCGCGGCGATCACGTACAGGCGATCGGTGACCTGGTAGCGGGCCTGGACGCCCAGCGACGGCACCAGCACCCCGCCCGACGCCGCGCGGGCCGTGCGGCCGTATTCGAAGGCCCGGGCCACGCCGGCCTCCTTGACGCTGAGGCCGTACAGCCAGGTGGCCAGCTTCTTGTCTTTCCACGAGACGCCGGCGACGACGTCGACCGACAGCTTCTCTAGCGGCTGGGCCGACAGGGTGAGGTCCAGATTGACCTCCTGGCCCTTGGTCTCGCTGCTGACGTCGCGCAGATATTCGACGCTCAGGGTGGCGGGGCCGGCCGTGCCGCTGAAGCGGCCGCCGACATCGACGCCGGTGCTGCGCTTGAGGAAGGCGAAGTCGCGGGTGTCCTTGGGATCGACCAGCTGGAAGCGCGGCGCGACCCGGCCCTCCAGCTTGAAGTGGTCATTGCCCCAGGCCTTGACCGCTAGGCCCGACAGGTCGGCCGTCAGGCGGTCGGTCTGGTAGACGAACAGCGGCAGGACGCCGGTCTGGGTCTTCTTCTTGGCGGTCGCATAGGGGTTGGTGGTGGCGTAGACGCCGGCGCCCAGCAGGAAGAGGCGCTCGGGTTGCTCGGTTTCCTGGGCGTGGGCGGCGACAGGAGCTAGGGCCAGGACGCAGGCGGCCAGGGAAAAACGAAGGATCATGACTGTTCTCATGCAGTGGGAGGAACAGTCGTCTAACTGGCTCAGCTTGCGCCTAGGCGCCTTCCGGACGGGTAGGCTCGAAGCATTGGACGCTTCCTAGCCTGCGGGTCCGGACAGCGCTCAGGCTTGGGGCCTGAAGGCGCTGGGCGGCTGGCCGGCGTGTTTCTTCACCGCGGCGTTGAAGGTCGAGCGCGAGTTGAAGCCGACGTCGTAGGCGATGGTCAGGATCGGCTCGTCCGAGGCCTTGATCCGCGCGACCGCCTCCTCGACCCGCCAGCGATTGACGTAGTCGAAGAAGCTCTGGCCCAGGTGCTCGTTCAGGGCCTGGGACAGGTGGTTGGGGGTGATGGCCACGCGGCTGGCCAGGGCGCTCAGCGACAGCAGCGGGTCGCGATAGAGGGCGTCGGCCTGCATGGCCTGCTCCAGCCGCGCGGCGATCTCGACCTGGCGCGCCTGCGGCAGGGCCGAGCGGGCGTATTTCTCGGGCGAAGGCAGGACCTTCGGGGTCTCGGTCTCCTGGGTATAGATCGGCTTCTGCGACAGGCCGAACAGGCCGATGGCCGCCGTCCAGCCCAGCTCGATCGCGGCGGCCGCCACGTCCAGCCAGTGGGCGTTGGCGCCGATAGACAGGGCCGACTTCACCGCGCCCCAGGCCCAGGCGGCCAGCATGATCAGCACCAGGGCCCGCAGCCAGCTCAGGGTGCGGTCCTCGAGGTTGGAGAACAGGTCGCGCACCCGCCGCACGTGCCGGCTCAGCACCACCAGGGCGGCGGCCAGATAGCCCAGGGTGACCAGCAGGAACAGCGCCACGAACAGCAGCTGCAGGATGCCCGACACGGCGTCCGTCTCGGCCAGGCCGTAGACCGCCAGCCGCGTCCGCGCCGGCAGCACGAAGAACGGCGAGGCGATCAGCACCGCCACGCCGGCCGGCCAGCCGATCCGCCAGACGCGGGCGAAGGTCCAGCGATCCGGCTCGCCGGTCATGGCCAGCACATAGGCCAGGATCGACGGCCCCAGGAACAGCGACAGCGCCCACAGGATCCCGGTCGTCCACGGATGCGCGCCATAGACCCCGATGCGGTCCAGCAGCAGATCGACGCCCGAGATCCCGCTCAGGGCCAGAAACACCGCCAAAGCCGTGGCTGGCGCTTCCTTCCAATCGCGCCGCAGCCCCAGCTGCGCGGCCGCGAACAACCCGATCGCGGCCGTCGCGGCCGACAAGATCAGCGCCGGAGCGTCGACCATGGACTGAGACCCCCCGCTGACGGCTGACCTACTTCCGTAGGTCCGCCGGCGTCGTCGGTTCGCTGATCACGCGTTCCATGGCCTTCCAGCGGGCGTCCTCGGTCTTGCCGGCGCGGTAGACGTGGTCGCGGACCATGTCCTGGCCGATGTTGTAGTTGATCACGTACGAGCGGTAGGTCTCGACGAAGGACACCCGCTTCTCGGCGCCGCCGCGCGAGTACAGGCTGTATTTCATCATCGCCTGGACGGCCTGTTCCTTGGTCATCCGGCCGGCCAGATATTCGGCCGCGATGGTGTTGCCGGCGCTGGCCAGGGCGCCTTTGGCTGCTTGCAGCTCGCCATAGGCCTTGGCGGTCGCAGGATCCAGGCCCGCCAGCGGATAGAGCTTGTCGCGCTCGAACTGGGTCTTGGCGTCGCCAGGGAAGGCCAGCTCGATGCCGAAATTGGCGCTGCCTTCGGCGATGAACGACTGCGGCGAGAACAGCGGATAGACGCTGAACTCGACCCAGCCCTTGTCCTTGGTCAGCTTCTGCTCGAGCAGGGCGTTCAGGACGTGGTGGCCGGGATAACCCTCGTGGCAGCCCAGGTCCAAGGCGCGGCTGATATAGATCGGCAGGTCGGTGTTGATCTGGATCAGGCTGTGGGCATTGCCCTTGTACCAGTTGTAGCCGCTCCAGGGCTTCTTGGTGACGAACTCCATGTCGAAGCGCTCGCCGGCCGGCAGCTTGATGTGCGCTTCCGTCTTGGCCTTGCAGGCGGCGATGCCGGCCTGCATCACGGCCTCGACCTTGTTGGTCGGGATCACGTAGCGGTTCTGGAAGGCGTCGACGCGGGCGGCCAGGTCGCCCTTGCCGGGCACCAGCTTCTCGATCTTCGCCAGGATGGGGTCGTAGCTCTTCAGCGGCTTGAGCACCGGGCGGACGCTGAACAGGCCCTCGGCCTCGTCCTCGAAGCTGAACTTGTCGCCGGCGATCATGGCCAGGCGGGTCTGGGCGGCGCGCAGCTGGCCCTTCAGGAAGATCTTTCGGCGGCGTTCGTCGGGGGCGAGGTCCTTGTCGGCGATCTTACCCAGGGCGGTCTGTAGCCGGTCGGCCTCCTTGCGCAGCGCCGAGACGGGGCGCGGATTGGCCTTGGCGGCGGCCTCCCATTCCTTGGGGCCGTAATAGGCGTCGACATAGCCGTCCTCGCGCTGGCCAGCCTCCAGGGTCAGATGGACGAAGTCGACGGCGATCTTGCCCAAGGCGTCCGAACCGGGAGCGGCGAGGGCGGGCGCGGCCAGGGACACGGCGGCGAGGGCCGCCAGCGCGGCGGCGGCGTTGCGGATCTTCATGGACTTCCCCAGCGAGCGTCGAAAGGCGGCACGCTGCACCGCCTTGCCCCGCTTCGGCAATATCGAGGAACGATTTAGCTGCGCGCGGCGACGGCCAGGGCCGGGAAGTCGCTGAACACGCCGTCGACGCCGGCCGCGTACAGGGCCTTGAACACCGGCGTCACGTCGCCGTGCAGGGCCAGGAAGGCCGGGTCCTTAGGATCGCCCTTACGCAGGCTCGCCGGCAGGAAGTAGTTCTCGGCGCGCACGGTCCAGGGGTGGACGGCCAGGCCCGCGGCATGGGCGTTTTTCACCAGGTCGGTGGCCGGCAGCAGGATCTGCTTGTCGTTGGGGACCACCAGGCTCCAGTTCGGACCCAGGCCGTCGGCATAGACGGCGACGTCCTTCAGGCCCTGGACGGTGATCAGGTCGGCATATTTGACGTTCGGCAGGTCGGCCGGACCGCCTTCGCCGTCGACCAGCAGGACGAGGCGCGCGGCGGTCTTGGCCTTCAGCTTCTTCAGCGGACTGACCTCGAAGCACTGCACGAACACCGGCGCGGTCGCCGAGTTCAGGTCCAGGGCCTTCAGCTTGGCGACCAGACGGTCCTCGGTCGGCAGGCCGATCGAGGCGAAATAGGTCGGGTGCTTCAGCTCGGGATAGACGCCGATCGTGCGGCCCGTGCGCTGGGTCCCGGCGCGGGCGATGGCCACGACCTCCTCGAAGGTCAGGATCTGGGCCTGGCCGTCGAACTGAGCGCTGACCGGACGCAGCTGCGGCAGCCGCTCGCGGGCGCGCAGGGTCTTGATCTCGGCCAGGGTGAAGTCTTCGGTGAACCAGCCGGTGATCTGCTGGCCGTCGATGGTCTTGGTCGCCTTGCGGGCGGCGAATTCCGGACGGCTGGCGACGTCGGTCGTGCCGCCGATCTCGTTCTCGTGGCGGGCGACGAGGTGGCCGTCCTTGGTCGGCACCAGGTCCGGCTCGATGAAGTCGGCGCCCTGCTCGATGGCGCGCTCATACGACAGCGCCGTGTGCTCGGGCCGCTCGCCGCTACAGCCGCGATGGCCGATGACGATCGGCTTCTTCGTCTGAGCGAAGGCAAAGCCGGGCAGCAGCGTGCCGGCGAGCGCGGCGGTGGTCATGGCGCGACGGGTAAGCAGGGTCATGGGCGCGGATTTAGCGCCCGGATGTGACGGTTTGGCGAGAGCCTTCAGGCTCTCGCCATCACAAAAACCTATGCCGCCCGCAGACGCTCCAGGATCTGCGGATAGAGGTCCTGGTTGCTGGCCAGGATCGACTTGCCGTTGACGACGTCCAGGTCGTTCTCGTCGATCGTCGAGACCTTGCCGCCCGACTCCTGGATCATCAGCACGCCGGCGGCGATGTCCCACGGGTTGAGGTTGCGCTCCCAGTAGGCGTCGAAGCGGCCGGCGGCGACCCAGGCCAGGTCCAGGGCGGCCGAGCCGAAGCGGCGCACGCCGGCGACCTTCTGGCTGACCTGGTGCAGCTCCTTCAGGAACTGGCCGTGGCCCGGCTTGCCGGCGAACGGCACGCCGGTGGCCAGGATGCTCTCGTCCAGGTGACGGCGGGCGGCGACGCGCAGGCGCTTCTCGGCGCCCAGGAAGGCGCCCTTGCCCTTTTCGACCCAGAACAGGTCGTGGGTGATCGGGTTGTAGGTGACGCCGGCGACGACGCCTTCGCCTTCACGCTGCAGGGCGATGTTGACCGCGAAGTGCGGGATGGCGTGCATGAAGTTGGTGGTGCCGTCCAGCGGGTCGACGATCCAGGTGTGGGTCTTGTCGGTGCCCTCGATCATGCCGCGCTCTTCGCCCAGGAAGCTGTAGCCCGGGCGGGCCTTGGTCAGGATCTCGAACAGGGTCTGTTCAGCCTTGATGTCGGCATTGGTGACGAAGTCCGCCGCGCCCTTCTTGGAGACCTGCAGTTCCGTGACTTCGCCGAAGTCGCGGGCCAGGCCGCGGGCGGCCTTCCGGGCCGCGTCGATCATGACGTTCAGGAGGGCGGAAGGCGTGGCCACGGGCGGATATCCTCAAGGAATTGCCGTCGACGCCCGCCGGAAAGTCCGGCGGCGGAGCGGTAGGTCGACGGTGTGAAAGAACGGGCGCGGAACCTAATCGTCCACAGGCCCGATGGCAAGATGGGCCTGATTCAACAGGCTTAACGGCCTTTTTCGCCGAACCATGTCACGTCGACGGGGGCTGTCTCGTCCTGCTCTCGACACCAACTCGAGAGGGCGACATGCGCTGGATCGCGATCGGACTGACGGTTCTGTTTCTAGGCAATGGCCTGGTGATGCTGACCGTCCCTTATCCCTGGTACCTGACCATTCCTGGCGTCATCCAGACCGGGCCGTTCAACGACCACTTCGTGCGCGACATCGGCGCGACCTATCTGGCCTGCGGGATCGGGACCCTGCTGGGGGCGCTGGACCTGCGGCGGCATGCCGGGGCCGTGGTCGTCGCGGCGGCGTTCCAGGGCGCGCATGCGATCATCCACCTGATCACGCCCTTCTGCGGAACCAGCCTGCCGTGGCCGCTGCTGGCGCGGGACTTTCCGGGCGTCTTCCTGCCGACCTTGCTGACGATCTGGCTGGCCGTGGCGGCGATCAAGTCGAAGGAGGCCTGATCGTGATGAAGGCGATCATCGCGGCCGCCATCGGCCGTTTCGAGAAGCGCTACGACTACGACGCCACCTATATCCGCGACCTGCTGGAGGCCAGCCCCAAGGCGGCGCGAGCGTTCCAGGGCGTGCGGACGCTGTCAGGCTATCGCGAGGGCGCACCGGCGGCGGCCCTGGCGGCGGCTGGCTTGGTGGCCACGATGAGCGAGGACTGCGGGCCCTGCGTGCAGATCGGCGTGAAGATCGCCGAGGAGAACCACGTGGCGGCCGACGTGCTGCGCGGGATCCTGACCGGCGACCCCGTCCTGATGGGGCCGGACGCCAGCCTGGCCTACCGCTTTGCCAAGGCCTCGCTGGCCCGCGACCTGGAGCGCTCGGACGCCCTGCGCGATGACGTGCTGGAGCGCTGGGGACCCAAGGGGCTGTCGGCGATCGCCCTCGCCATCGCCTCGGCGCGGGTCTATCCCACGGTCAAGTACGCGATGGGACACGGCAAGACGTGCTCGCGGGTCGAGGTAGCAGGAGAGGCGGTGGCGGTGCGGGCATGACGGCAGCCGATACGATCTTCGAGCAGCGCCGCTCGGCCATGACCGGCCTGGCCTATCGCATGCTGGGCTCGCGGACCGAGGCCGAGGACGTGGTGCAGGACGCCTGGCTGCGCTGGCGCAAGGTCGACGCTGAGACAGTCGAGGAGCCTGGCGCCTATCTGAACCGCGTGGTCACGCGCCTGGCCCTGGACCGCCTGAAGTCGGCCCGCGCTCGGCGCGAGGTCTATGTCGGCGAATGGCTGCCCGAGCCGGTGGTCGAGCCCGACTTCGAGGCCGGCGGCGACGCCGACCTGTCGGTGGCCTTCCTGCTGGCCCTGGAGCGCCTGACCCCGCTGGAGCGCGCGGCCTTCCTGCTGCACGACGTCTTCGACACGCCCTTCGCCGAGATCGCCGGCGTGCTGGGGCGCAGCGAGACCGCCTGCCGGCAGCTGGCCTCGCGGGCCCGCGAGCACGTGCGCCGCGACCGCCCGCGCTACACGCCCAGCGCCGACGAGGAGCGCAAGCTGACCACGGCCTTCTTCCAGGCCCTGGTGACCGGCGACGAGGTGGCGCTGCGCGACCTGCTGACCGAGGACGTGGTCTGGCACGCCGATGGCGGCGGCAAGGCCAATGCCAATCTCAATCCGATCTATGGCGCGACCAAGCTGGTGGCCATGCTGCAGGGCATCCGGCGCAAGTTCCCGCCGCCGGCCGACACGACCGTCCGCCTGGCGCGCGTCAACGGCCAGCCGGGCCTGGTGCTGGCGTCAAGCGGCATCGTCTTCCAGACCATGAGCCTGGAAATCGAGAACGGCCGCATCAGCGCCGTCTATACGATGCGCAACCCGGAGAAGCTCTCCGGGCTGGACGCCTGACCTAGGGCAACTCCGCCTTCGGCAGCGTGTCCTTGCTCTCGCAGGCCAGCTTGCCGGCCTTGCCGACGGCGCCGGAGATGTCCTCGATCTTGGCTTCCTTGCGCCAGCCCTTGGGCAGGCCCTTGGTGCCGTCGAAGTCCATGCCGAGGTCCATCCACTTGTCGGCCGCGCAGTCCAGCGCGAAGACCAGGATCGGTCCCTTGCTGGCCGGCCAGTTCCGATAGGCGCCGTTGGCCTTGCCTTCGGCGATGCGGGTGACGATCAGGCCGCTGGTCTGGTCGACGCGGGTGAAGTCCGCGTCGTAGTAGGTCTTGGTCTCGCCCGGAGCCAGCTTCCAGGTCTCAGCGGTCGCGGCACCGGAAAACGCCAGGACCGGTACGCTAAGCAAACACACCACGAGTCGCTTCATGTCAGCGTCTCCCCCTTACCTGTTGTTCGCTGGGGAAGACGCTATGCCTGTGTGCAGTGCGTCACAATATCACTGTTATTCGAAGCTCAGCGCGCGGCGAGACCCTCGGCGATAGCCGCATTCAAGGCCGCGACAGCCGCATCGGGGCCCTGCGGATGCGCCCAGACCCCGGCCGAGACGGCCAGGAAGTCGGCGCCAGCCGTGGCCAGGGGCGCGGCATTGGCGGCGGTGATGCCGCCGATGGCCACGCACGGGACCTCCATCGTCTCCTGCCAGATGGTCAGGATGTCGGGCTCGGCGGTGGTCGGGGCGTCCTTGGTCGAGGTCGGGAAGAAGGCCCCGAAGGCGACGTAGTCGGCGCCGGCCTCGGCGGCCTCCATGGCCAGGTGGCGGCTGTCGTGACAGGTGACGCCGACCATGCGCTCGCCCATCAGCTTGCGGGCGTCGCGATAGGCCATGTCGCTCTGGCCGACATGCACGCCGTCGACCGGCAGGCGGGCGGCCAGGTCGGGGCGGTCGTTCAGGATCACCGCCACATCATGGGCCTGGGCGATCGGACCCAGCACGTCGACCGCCGCCTTGATCACGTCGTCGGGGACGTCCTTCAGGCGGATCTGCAGGGCGGCCACGTCGCCGCCTTCCAGGGCCTTGGCCAGCTGGCGGCCAAAGCCGGCCAGGTCGTCCAGGGCGGGCGGGGTGATCAGATAGAGGCGGCAGGGAAGCGTCATGAGGCGGCCTTTATGCCAATTTCAGGACGCTTGCGACACCTGGTCGCTGCTAACCAGAGTGAGAGTCAGTTGCAAAGTCCGTCGGGACCGGCTAGATGAGAATGACAATCAAACCGGGTAGGGCGTTCGTACCTTGTACGTCTGTAACTGTAACGGCATCCGCGAGCGCGAAGTGCGCGCCGCCATCGACGCTGGCGCCAGCCGGCCGGCCGACATCTTCCGTTCCAAGGGTTGCCAGGCTCAGTGCGCCAAGTGCGTCTGCGAAATGCGCCAGATGATCCAGGACAATCGCGAAGCGCTTGCATTCGCGGCCGAGTAATCGTCGAAAAGCCAATAAATTCAGCGATCGCGAAGCACTCGCACGCTTTTCTGTGAGAGCGCGAAACACTCGCACACATTCAGGTTGAAGCCCGTTTCGGCTTGCCCCAGGTTCCCGCCGAGATCCGAACCTTAAGGAGGCCGCCATGCAGGGCGATCCCAGCATCATCCGACTGCTCAACGCGGTGCTCACCAACGAGCTGACGGCGGTCAACCAGTACTTCCTGCACGCGCGGATGTACGACAACTGGGGCTTCAAGCGCCTCGGCAAGATCACCTACGACGAATCGATCGGCGAGATGAAGCACGCCGACATGCTGATCAACCGCATCCTGTTCCTGGAAGGCCTGCCCAACCTGCAGGACCTGCACAAGCTCAAGATCGGCGAGACCGTGCCGGAATGCCTGAACAGCGACCTGCAGGTCGAGATCGGCGGCCGCGAGACCCTGATCCCGGGCATCGTCCAGTGCGAACAGGCCCGCGACTATGTCAGCCGCGAGCTGCTGCGCGTGATCCTCAGCGATACCGAGCACCACATCGACTTCCTGGAAATGCAGATCGGCCTGGTCAAGTCGCTGGGCGAGCAGAACTACCTGCAGTCGGCCATGGGCGAACTGCCGGCGTAAGCGCCACGGAAACCCCGTCCTTCGACTAGCTCAGGATGAGGTTTCCGACTGAACGGCCCTAGCAGTAGTCCTCATCCTGAGCTTGTCGAAGGACGAGGACGGCTCCGCTAGGCAGGCCGCTCCATGAATACCCGCAGGCTCTCATCCAGCCCACGCGCCAGATGTTCGCGCCGGATCTCCAGGAGGTCCGGCGCTAATTTTTTGTCGTCGATCTCGAGGAAGCCCAGGCGCCGGTAGTAGGGCGCGTTCCAGGGCACGTCGCGGAAGGTCGACAGGGTGAGGCGGCTCGTTCGCGCGCCCACGGCGTCGATCAGGGCCGCGCCGATGCGCCGCCGTTCGAAGGCCGGCAGGACGTCGATCTGCTCGATATAGAGACTGTCGCCGACGGGCCGGAACATCACGAAGGCGGCGACCTGGCCCTCGACATCCGCAACCAGCAGGCCGCCAGCCGCGATCCGGTCGGCCAGCACCGACGCTGGCGAAGGCTCGTCGGCGGCCAGGGCGTCCATCAGCCCGATGAAACGCTGAGCCGAGGCCCGCTCGATCTCTCGAACGGCCTCGATCTCGGAGGACAGGGCAGGGCGGATGGCAACGGTCACGCCGCCATGCTGGCCCGCCGGGCAGGCAAGGTCTAGGCCGCGCGGGCGCCCGGACGACGTTGGGCGGCGATCGGCGCAGCGGCCTGGCCGGTCTTGAAGCGCGTCATCAGGTGCGTCAGCTCGTGGGCCTCGGTGCGCAGGTTGGCGGCGGCGGCGGTGGTCTCTTCCACCATGGCCGCGTTCTGCTGGGTCACCTGGTCCATCTGGTTGACGGCGCTGTTGACCTGGTTGAGGCCGGTGGCCTGTTCCTGGGCCGAGCGGGCGATCTCGCTGATCAAGCCGTCGATCTCGCCGACCTTGCTGACGATGCCGTCGAGCGAGGCGCCGCTTTCGCCGACCAGCTTCACGCCGCGATCGACCTGGGCGGTCGAGTTGGCGATCAGGGTCTTGATCTCTTTCGCGGCGTCGGCCGAGCGCTGAGCCAGGGCCCGCACTTCCTGGGCGACGACGGCGAAACCACGACCGGCTTCACCCGCACGCGCCGCCTCGACACCGGCGTTCAGCGCCAAGAGGTTGGTCTGGAAGGCGATCTCGTCGATCACCCCGATGATGTTGCCGATCTGGGCCGAGGACTTCTCGATCTCGCCCATGGCCGTGATGGCCTGCTGGACGACCTCGCCGGAGCGGCCGGCGTCGACGCGGGCGGCCGAGGCGGCGGCCGAAGCGCGCTTGGCGCCCTCGGCGCTGCGCACCACCGTGGCGGTGATCTCGTCAAGGGCGGCGGCGGTCTCTTCCAGGCTGGCGGCCTGTTGTTCGGTGCGGCGCGACAGGTCGTCCGAGGCGTAGGACACCTCGTCGATGCCGGCCTGCATGCTGCCGGTGCGCTGGACGATGGTCGAGACCGTGTCGCGCAGGCAGTCGATGGCGGTGTTGAAATCGTCCTTGACCTGCTGGTAGCGCGGATCCATCGCCGCTTCGATGTGCTCGCTGACGTCGCCGCGGGCCAGGCGGCCCAGGCCGTCGGCCAGCACGGTGACGACCGTATTGTCCTGGTCGGCCTTCTTGCGGGCGGCCTCGGCGGCGGCGCGCTCCAGCTCGACGGCGGTGATGTCCGAGGCGAACTTGATGACCTTCACCGGCTTGCCGTTCTTGTCGAACAGCGGGTTGTAGGAGGCCTGGATCCAGATCTCCTTGCCGCCCTTGCCCACGCGCTTGAACTTGTCGGAGAAGAACTCGCCGCTGTTCAGCCGGCGCCAGAAGTCGCGATATTCGCCGCTCTTGGCGTAGTCGTCCTCGACGAACAGGCTGTGGTGCCGGCCCTGGATTTCCGAGAGGCCGTAACCCAGCGTCTTCAGGAAGTTGTCGTTGGCCGTGATGATCGTGCCGTCGAGATTGAACTCGATCACCGCCTGGCTGCGGTGAATGGCGGCGATGATCGCCTCCATCTCGGCGATCTGGCTCGTGGCCTTGCTGTCGTCCTGGCGCGCCCGGAAGAAGGACATCGGCGTTTTCCCTGTCGCGTGAGGTCACCACCTTGGCGACGCCTGCATCTCACGCTTCGGCGAAAAGTTGCGCTCCGAAACTCAAAAGAGCCTTAACGCGGTGAAGCTCTCGGTTGAATGTCAAAAGATCAGTTATCTCGAAAAGACAAATAAAAACAGTAACATGATATCCATGTCTAAACTCGTCGTTTTCCTTAACGCGTCATCCGGTCGCACGAGACTTTAGGATAGATCGAGTCAGGGTTGTGCCACTCGGAGTCGGCCTCCCGACACGCCAAGGGCGTTTTCGGGTGGCGCCGCGCGAGGATCAGGCCATCATGCGGATCAGGCCCCGCTGAAGCTGGAACCAAGGCTCAGCTGGGCTGTTTGACCTTGCGAGTTCACGAGGGAGTCCCGCCATGCATATCGCCAACGGAAAGTCGCGCGAGCGCGCCCTGGCCGGTCGCGAAGCGTTCCAGCTCGATCAGCGGGAGGCTGGCGTTCACCCCGCGGCGCAGATCGCGCTCGGCGCGGCCCTGGCCGGCGGCGCGATCTTTGCCGCCCTGATGATGGGCCGTCGTCACGAAGCCGTGCTGGACGACGAGATGTACGCGGTCGAGTTCGCCGAGATGCACGAGCCGGTGGCCCATCAGCCCAAGCCCCTGACCAGCCTGCTGCTGCCCCCGCTGTTCATCGCCATGACCCTGTCGGGCCTGCGCACCTGGAACGCGCCGTCCAGCCCGGCCCGCACCCGCGCCCTGACCATCTGGAGCCTGGTGCAGGGCTTCAACGCCCTGTGGCTGGGCCTGGGCGCGCGTCGCGTCGGCGGCCAACTGGGCGCGGCCACGGCCTCGCTGGCGGCCTCGGCGGCCTATGCGATCGAGGCCCGCAAGGTCGGCGGCGGCGTGGCCCCGGACCTCGGCTGGGTCGGCATCGCCAACGCCCTGACGGCGCAGCTGTGGCGGCGCCCGCTGGTCCCGCGCGTTCCGACCATCCACTAGACGGCTCAGGGGATCTTCAGCAGGCGATCCAGGCTGAAGGTCCCACCGCCGCGCGCGATCAGGAAGAGCAGGAGGCCCGCCCACGACAGGTGGGTCGGCCAGGCGTCGGGATAGACGAAGATCTCGATCACCGCGGTCATGCCCAGGAAGGCCAGGGCGGACAGACGCGTGAACAGTCCCAGCACCAGCAGCACCGAGAACAGGTGCTCGGCATAGGTCGCCGCGTGCGCCGCCACGACCGGCGGCAGCAGGGGCACGTGGTACTCGCTCTCGAACAGGGCGTAGGTCCCGTCGGTGATGTGCAGCAAGCCATCGACCTTGGTGCGGCCCGACTGGAAGAAGATCGCCGCCACGCCGAAGCGGGTGACCAGGGCCAGGACGTCCTCGGTCAGCAGCTTGCGGGCGGTCTGGGCGAAGGCGTCGAACGGGGCGCGAAGCGAGAGCGCGGTCATGGGGTGAAGACTCCCTCGGAGATCAAGACGGCAAACAGTGACGCCAGGTTGGCGGCGGGGTCGGCCTCGAAGGCGCGCTGAGCGGCCTGCGCCGAGGTGAGGCCGTCGCGGCAGGCGCGCAGGAAGGCGACCTCGGGGACGCCGATGAGGCGGGCGGTGACGGCGCCGCCTTGGCGGACCAGCAGCAGGGTCTGGGCCTGATCCGACAGCTCAAGGTCCTCGCGGCTTTCGCGAGCGGCGATCCACAGGCCGGGCAGGCCGGCCTCGAAGCTGGCGAAGCGGACGCTGGGGTGCAGGGACAGGTTCGTTTCGGCCAGGGTCTCGGGCGTCAGGGCTGCGAGCGCCTCGGCCGTCAGAACCTCCGCCTCGGCGGCGAACAGGCACTCGGTCCACAGGCGGTCCAGGTGGGCGATCCCGGCCAGGTAGGGCGTGTCGTCGGCCGGTGGGAAGCGTTCCAGCCAGGTTGGGAAACCTTCACCGTAGTCGAGCAGGGCGGCGCTGGACGGCGGGGCCTCGCGGGCGAACAGGGCGGCGGCGGCGCGGAACCAGTCCTCGCCGACCATCGAATGCACGGTCGGGAAATTGGCGGCCAGGGCGTCGACGCAGCCCTTGGCGATGGTGTTGCGGTAGACCGACAGGCCCGCCGCGCCTTCACCGGGCGCGAGCCAGGGCGACAGGGCCGAGGGGCTGCCGGCGAGGGCGGCGACGAAGGCGTCCTGGAAGTCCAAGAGCTCAGGCATGGACGGTCTCCAGCGCGGCGAGCTCGGCGGCGGCGCGATCGCGCTCGGCGGCGGCGCGATCGCGCTCGGCCATCAGGACGTGGAAGGCGGGGATGTCATCGTCGCGCTCGATCAGCGTCGGGCGCAGGCCGATGCGGCGGATCAGGTGGCGATAGAGCGCCCAGACGGGCTCGGCCACCGGCGCGCCGTGGGTGTCGATCAGCAAAGCCGAGCCGCCGGCGTCGGCGCCGTGGCCGGCCAGGTGGATCTCGTTCACCGCCTCGGCGGGCAGGGCGTCCAGATAGGCCTCGGCGCTGTAGCCAAGATTGCTGGCGCTGACGAAGACGTTGTTGACGTCGACCAGCAGGCCGCAGCCGGTCTTGGCGACCAAGGTGGTGAGGAACTCGACCTCGTTCAGGTCGTGGCCGGTCAGGGGCAGATAGAGCGAAGGGTTCTCGACCAGCACGCGGCGGCCCAGGGCGTCCTGCATGCGGCCGATATTGGCGGCGATGCGGGCGAGGGCGGCTTTCGTGCGGGGGAAGGGCAGCAGGTCGGGCTGGTGGGCGCCGCGATGCGTCGACCAAGCCAGGTGCTCGGACACCACGAACGGTTCGAACCGGTCGACCAGGCGCTTGAGGGCGGCCAGGTGCTCGGCGTCCGGATCGGCGTCGGCGGCCAGGGACAGGCCCACGCCGTGCAGCGATAGCGGGCGGCGTTCGCGGACGGCCTCCAGCGCGGCGAGGCGCGGACCGCCAGCCGACATGTAGTTCTCGGGATGGACCTCGAACCACAGTCCCTCGGCGTCGCACGCGACCGCGTCGGCATAGTGCTGGGATTTAAGGCCGAGGCCGGCGGTGGGGGTCATATTCGAGGTCTCAAACAAACCCGTTTTCCCGGCGAAAGCCGGGACCCAGATCTCGAAGAGCCTGGGCTGACTGGAAAAGCGCTGAGGTCGTAGAACCCAACCCCAGCGCCCTTCCATCTGGACCCCGGCCTTCGCCGGGGAGACGGCGTGTGGAATTACATCTTCGGCGTCAGCGAACCCATGCCGGTCGGGGTCTTGATCGTGACGCAGGTGCCCTTCTTGACCATCTTCCAGGCGTCGCCCTGGTAGTCGACCTTCGAGGTGCCGGCGCACGAGGTGCCCGCGCCCGCCTTGCAGTCGTTCTCGCCGGCCTTGGCGACGCCGTAGCACTTTTCCTGGTCGCCCTTGGCCTTGCCGTGGTCGTCGGCGGCGGCGATCGAGACGCCGGCCGACAGGGCCAGGACGGCGGCGAGGGCGGCGGTGGCAGCGGTGCGGTTCATGGGGTTCTCTCCTGGGTGTTGTTTCACACCAGGCGGCTCTGCTGGCCGCCTGGTCGATGGGAAGTACGAAGCGACACCGCGAGAGGTTACACCGCTCAGCGAACAAAATTTCGGCGCGGTTTCACGGCCTAGGTTCCGGCGCGGCGCGCGGGCGTGTAACCATCCGCCCCTCGCGCGCGAATAGGGGCTTGCGTGACGGATACCGAAACCCGTTTGAAGGCGCTGATGCTGCGCGGGCTGGACGGCGACGCCGCAGCCTATCGCGAGTGTCTGGCCGGTCTCGGCGTTCGGCTTCGCGCCTATTTCGCGCGGCGGATGTCCGGCGCGCCCGGCGATGTGGAGGATCTTGTGCAGGAGACGCTGCTGGCGGTGCATCTCAAGCGGTCGACCTGGGACCCGTCCCAGTCGTTCACCGCCTGGGCGCATGCGGTGGCGCGCTACAAGCTGATCGACCATTGGCGGCGGCGGAAGATCCGCCAGACCCTGCCGATCGAGGACCACATCGAGTTCCTGGCCGCCGACGAGCCCGACCCTGGCGTCGGCCTCGAACTGGATCGCGCCCTGGCCTGCCTGCCCGAGAAGCAGCGGATCCTGGTCTCCGACGTCAAGCTGACGGGTCTGTCTCTGGCCGAGGCGGGTGCGAAAGCCGGCATTTCCGAAGGCGCCGCCAAGGTCGCCCTGCACCGGGCGCTGAAGGCCCTGGCCGAAAGGATGCGCCGTGCGGACGGATGATCTGATCGACGCCCTGGCCCAGGACGCGGGCCCCAGCCGCGCGCCGCCCAAGCGCCTGGCGATCGTCGCCGGCCTGGGCGCCCTGGCGGCGCTGGTTCTAGTGCTGGCCTGGCTGCACACCCGTCATGACCTGATGCCCGCCATGCGTGGCGGTATGTTCTGGATGAAGGCGCTCTATACCGGCGCGCTGGGCCTGGCCGGCTATCTGGCGATCGAGCGCCTGTCGCGGCCGGAGGGCTCGGGCCGGCGCGGCTGGATGCTGGGCGGGGCGGTATTGGGCCTGTTTGCCCTGGCCGGTGTCGTCCAGGCGATCATGAGCCCCGACATCCAGATGGCCCTGCACATGCTGCGCGGGCACTCGTGGCACGTCTGCAGCCGCAACATCCTGATGCTGGGCCTGCCGATGTTGGTCCTGGGCCTGTGGGCGGTGCGCGGCATGGCCCCGACCCGGCCGGTCGCCGCCGGCTTCGCCACGGGCCTGTTCGCGGGCGGCGTCGCGGCCACCGTCTATGGCCTGCACTGCGCCGAGAACACCTTCACCTTCGTGGCCCTCTGGTACAGCCTCGGCGTGCTGTCGCTGGCCGCCGTGGGCGCGCTGATTGGGCGCTGGGCGCTGCGTTGGTAGGCAGACCTGATGTCCCTAGAAGTAGCGACGATCACGTTTCGTATCGTCGCCTTAGGGTCGATTGACAAACCCACGTTCCGCCAATGAAGTGCCGCCTCTTTTCGCGAATGAGACGCGAGAAGCTTCACTGAAACGCCAGCCGGCTCTGTGGGGAGAGGCGCGTGACGATCGACGACACCCTTGCTCCGCTGGATGCGGGAGCGAGCGGCGAGCGCCTTGGCGCACCCATCTGGTCGACCGCGACCCTGCCCTGGCGGCTGGCCGAGATCGGCGGCGCCGGCGCCTTGGCGGGCGTGCTGATGATTCTGCTGTGGCTGGACGTGCGATCCGACCTGACCGAGGCGGCGGGACAGGCCTTCTTCTGGATCAAGGCCGCCTATCCGGCCGGCGTCGCCCTGTGCGCCCTGGTCGCGGCCACCTGGCTGGCGCGCGGACGGCCGGGCGGCGTCACGGTGCTGGCCTTGGCTGGCGCGGGCGCGGTCGGCATGCTGGTCGCCGCCGGCGTGCAGAACGCGGCCATGAGCCCGGCCGCGCTGCTGACCCTTCATTGGCCCAACGCGCTGGTGTGCCTGGGCAACATCCTGGTCATCGCCGCCCCGATGCTGGCGCTGACCGTTTTCGGCCTGCGCGACGTCGACCTGCTTCGACCCGCGCCGACCGGCTTCGCCTGCGGACTGTTTTGCGGGGGCGTAGCGGCGACGGTCGACGGCTTGCACTGCTGGCAGGGGACCTACGCCTTCGTCGGTCCCTGGTTCACCCTGGCCATGCTGGTCAGTGGCGGGATCGGGGCCGGCGCGATCAAGCTGCTCGCCCGTCGCCGCCGCTTTCTGGCGGCCGAATAGAAAAAGGCCTCCCGGATCGCTCCGGGAGGCCCTTCGTGTTCAAGCTCTAGAGCGCCTTATTCGGCGGCGGCCTTGGCCGCGCCGGCGCCGAACTTGGCGTCCAGTTCGCCGGCCGTGTAGCGCTTGGCCATGGTCGCGGTCGACAGCGCCTTGATCTTGTCGGCGTGGCCGGCCGAGCCGAACTCGACGAAGCGGGCCTGGCAGACCTTACGCATGGCTTCCTTGGCCGGCTTCATGTAGGCGCGCGGGTCGAACTCGCTCGGCTTCTCGGCCAGCAGCTTGCGGATCGCGCCGGTGATGGCCATGCGGTTGTCGGTGTCGACATTGATCTTGCGCACGCCGTGCTTGATGCCGCGCTGGATCTCTTCGACCGGCACGCCCCAGGTCTGGGGCATCTCGCCGCCGTACTGGTTGATGATGTCCTGCAGGTCCTGCGGAACGCTGGACGAGCCGTGCATCACCAGGTGGGTGTTGGGCAGGCGGCGGTGGATTTCCTCGATCACGTTCATGGCCAGGACGTCGCCATCCGGCTTGCGCGTGAACTTGTAGGCGCCGTGGCTGGTGCCCATGGCGATGGCCAGGGCGTCGACGCCGGTGGCCTGCACGAAGTCGACCGCCTGGTCGGGATCGGTCAGCAGCTCGTCGTGGGAAAGCTTGCCCTCGAAGCCGTGGCCATCCTCGGCCTCGCCCATGCCGGTTTCCAGCGAGCCCAGCACGCCCAACTCACCCTCGACCGAGACGCCGCAGCTGTGGGCCATCTGGACCACCTTGCGGGTGACCTCGACATTGTACTCGTAGGTCGCCGGGGTCTTGGCGTCTTCCATCAGCGAGCCGTCCATCATCACCGAGGTGAAGCCGTACTGGATCGCCGTGGCGCAGGTCGCCGGGCCGTTGCCGTGGTCCTGGTGCATGCAGACCGGGATGTTCGGATAGATGTCGACCAGGGCGTCGATCATCTTGGCCAGCATGATGTCGTTGGCGTAGTTCCGCGCGCCGCGCGAGGCCTGGATGATGACCGGCGAGTTGACGGCTTCAGCCGCCTCCATGATCGCCAGGCCCTGTTCCATGTTGTTGATATTGAAAGCGGGCAAGCCGTACTCATGCTCGGCGGCATGATCCAACAGCTGGCGCAGCGTGATGCGAGCCACGTAATTCTCTCCTGCAAGCGTGAAGTAGGTTGAGGTCGTTTCTTGTTATTGGGGCCGTGACGCTTGTGCGTTCTCTGCCCGGGCCGCCTTCTATCTTCGATAGAAGGCTTGTCTTTAAATGGAGCGCATTAGGACGGCGAAACCGCCTACACTTTCGCCTAATGCGCTCTGCAGTCGTCAGTCCAGCGCGGATCTGCACGATCCGCGCCAGGACAAGTCTCTTTAGGCCTCGAGTGCGGCGACGCCCGGAAGCGTCTTGCCTTCCATCCACTCGAGGAACGCGCCGCCGGCGGTCGAGACGAAAGTAAAATCGGCCGACACGCCCGCGTGGTTCAGTGCAGCGACAGTATCACCGCCGCCCGCGACCGCCACAAGCTTACCCGATTTCGCCAGCGATGCAGCGTGTTTTGCCGCCGAAACCGTCGCTTCATCGAACGGAGGCACTTCGAAAACGCCCAACGGGCCGTTCCAGATCAGTGTGATGCTTGAATCCATGGCGGCCAGCAGGCGCTTGGCGCTTTCCGGACCGGCGTCCAGGATCAGGTCGTCGGCCTGCACTTCGTTCAGCGCACGGACGGCGGTCTCGACGCCCGGGGCGACCTTCTTGGCCACGACCACGTCGACGGGCAGCAGCAGTTCGCAGCCGGCGGCGTCGGCCTTGGCGATGATTTCGCGGGCGGTGTCGGCCAGATCCTTTTCGCAGAGCGAGCCGCCGACGTCGTGGCCTTGCGCGAACAGGAAGGTGTTGGCCATGCCGCCGCCGATCGCCAGGCGATCCAGCTTGGCGACCAGGTTGTTGAGCAGGTCCAGCTTGGTCGAGACCTTGGAGCCGCCGACGATGCCGATCACCGGCTTCTTCGGATTGCCCAACGCGGCGTCCAGGGCTTCCAGCTCGCGCTGCATCGACAGGCCCGGATAGGCCGGCAGCAGCTTGGCCAGGCCTTCGGTCGAGGCGTGGGCGCGGTGGGCGGCGCTGAAGGCGTCGTTGACATAGATGTCGCCGTTGGCGGCCAGGGCCTTGGCGAAGTCGGCGTCGTTGGCCTCTTCGCCGGCGTGGAAGCGGACGTTCTCCAGCAGCGCGACGCCGCCGTTTTCCAGGCCGTCGACGACCTTGGCGGCTTCAGGACCGATGGCGTCCGAGGCGAAGGCGACCGGTTGTTCCAGCAGCTTGGAGAGCGGCTCGGCCACGAAGCCCAGGCTCATCGCCGGCACGACCTTGCCCTTGGGGCGGTCGAAGTGGGCCAGCAGGATGACCTTGGCGCCTTGCTTGGACAGATAGTGGATGGTCGGCAGGGCCGCGCGCAGGCGGGTGTCGTCGGTGATCTTGCCGCCGTCGACGGGAACGTTGAAGTCCACCCGAACCAGGGCGCGCTTGCCGGCGAGGTCGGCGGTGTCGAGGGTGCGGAAGGTCATGTGGCGTCCTGGGCAGGGGATATCGGGCAAGGAAAACCCCCGCTCCTCGGAAGGAGCGGGGGCTGGGTATCTCGGTTCCTTAGAGGAACTTGGCCATCTCGAGGGCCGTGTCGCTCATGCGGGTCGCGAAGCCCCACTCGTTGTCGTACCAGCTGAGCACGCGGACCAGCTTGCCCTCGATGACTTGCGTCTGGGGCAGGGCGGCGGTCGAGCTGGCGGCGATGTGGTTCAGGTCCGACGAGACCAGCGGATCGGTCGTCGTGAACAGCACGCCCTTCATGTCGCCGTCGGCGGCGGCCTTCAGGGCGGCGTTGACTTCGTCCACCGTGGTGTCGCGCGAGGGCACGACCTTCAGGTCGATGACCGAGACGTTCGGGGTGGGCACGCGGATCGACGAGCCGTCCAGCTTGCCCTTCAGGGCCGGCAGCACCAGGCCCAGGGCCTTGGCGGCGCCGGTCGAGGTCGGGATCATGCTCAGGGCCGCGGCGCGGGCGCGGTAGAGGTCCTTGTGCATGGTGTCCAGCGTCGGCTGGTCGCCCGTGTAGCTGTGGATCGTGGTCATGTAGCCACGCTCGATGCCGACCAGGTCGTGCAGGACCTTGGCCACGGGGGCCAGGGCGTTGGTGGTGCACGAACCGTTCGAGACGACGATGTCGTCGGCGGTCAGGGTCTCGTGATTAACCTTGTAGACGATGGTCTTGTCGGCGCCGTCGGCCGGAGCCGAGACCAGCACGCGCTTGGCGCCGGCTTCCAGGTGCAGGGCGGCCTTGTCGCGGGCGGTGAAGATGCCGGTGCACTCGAACGCGATGTCGACGTTGAGTTCCTTGTGCGGCAGGTCCTTCGGGTCGCGGATCGCCGTGACCTTGATCTTGCCCATGCCGACGTCGATCCAGTCCTCACCCGAGGTGACCGTGCCGGGGAAGCGGCCGTGGACGCTGTCGTAGCGCAGGAGGTGGGCGTTGGTTTCGACCGGACCCAGGTCGTTGATCGCGACGACCTCGATGTCGCGGCGGCCATGCTCGGCGATAGAGCGCAGGACCAGACGTCCGATGCGGCCGAAGCCGTTGATGGCGACGCGAATAGCCATGGGTCTTTCTCCTGTTATGGCCGCCGAGCTGATGCGATCGGCGTTCCCTATTTAAGGGCGCGTTTTGCGGGGGAAAGGCGCGAAGTCAAGCCCGAGAAACTGACACGCCTTCCGTAAATGCTGCTATGGGCTCGGCATCGCCCAAATCTCGCCCCTGCGTCTGGCATAGACGGGCTCGATCTATATGTTGCGTTGCATGATTGGAAATTGCCGATGATCCCGGCCGACGGTACGGCCCTCGACCTCGCCGTGCGCCGTTTGGAGCGTGCGGTCGGGGCGCTGGAACAGCGTCTCGCGGCCAAGGCGGCCGAGCCCGTCCGCGCGCCCGCGCCGGCGCTGACCTCGGCCGAGCCGAGCCTGTTTGACGACCAAGAGCGCGCCCGCCTTATCGCCGACCTGGACGCCGCGCGCGAGCGCGAAAAGGCGCTGGAGGAAGCCGGCGAGCAGGCTTCGGCGGCGCTGGGCCGCGCCATCGCCGAGATCCGTTCGGCCCTGGGCGACGAAGCCGTGGCCAATGACGATCACGAACATGATGACGCGCCGCACGACGCCGTCTCGTCCGACCAGGACCGGGATCTGTTCGACGATCCGAAGGAGGGCTGACCGATGGCCCAGGTGACTATCCATGTGAACGGCCGCCCCTACATGGTCGGCTGCGAGGACGGCCAGGAGCCGCACCTGACCGAGCTGGCCCGCCTGTTCGACCGCCAGGTCCGCCAGGTCAGCAGCGACGTCGGCCAGCTGGGCGAGACCCGGCTCTTCCTGATGGGCGCCCTGCTGCTGGCCGACGAGCTGTCGGACATGAAGCTGCGCCTGGCCCACGCCAACGCCGAGATCAGCCGCCTGAACCAGGAAGGCACAAAGGCCGAGATCGCCGCGATCCGCGCGCTGGACGCGGCGGCCGAGAAGATCGAGAAGCTGGCGGCGGAGTAAGTCAGTCGGCGAAAGCGGCGTCGACGTTTTGTCCGCCGTGGAAGATCCTGATAATCACGATCGCCTTTGCCGTGACGCTAAACGCGATCGCGGTGCGTCGCTCGAAGCCGAGCAGTCTCAGTCCCGGTCGGATATCGTCACGACGGACACCCTGTTCCGGAAAGCTCGCTAGGCTGGCGCATCGGTCATCGAGGCGTGTGACATACGCCATGGCTGCGTTGGGCGCGCCTCGATCGGCGATGTAGTCATACAGGTCGTGAAGGTCGTCGAGCGCTTCTGGCGAATAGACGACCGTTCTGGTCACGGTTTGGTCTTCAGGCGCTCGGCGTGATGGGCGCGGATCGAGGCCATCACATCCTTGGCGTCGATCGCCCGGTTAGGATCGTCCAGCATCGCGTCGTAGACCGGCGCTACATCCTCACGCAGCCAACGTTCCACGGCCGCGTCCCGTTCCTGCAAAGCGCGAACACCAGCGCGCACGACCTCGCTGGCGGACGCATAGGTTCCGGCCGCAACCAGGTCATCGATATAACGAGACTGCTCGGCGGGCAGACTGACAGTGCGCTTGCTGACTGTGGTCATGAGAGCCTCCGTCGCCACAGTAGCAGGCGGTATGAAGGTTGCATACCGCGTCCGCGTCACCGCGCCGCTAGCAATCCGCCCCCCGAACCCCTATCTTGATCAACGGCGGGTCATGCTGTGGCTCTCGTCGAAGATTTCTTATCCCAGGGACCTTAATCTCTCTATCGGGACCTGTTCCCTCCCGTGGCCGTGGCTGCGGGAATACGGGGCCCACCTGTTACTGACAGGTTCGAGTGGATTGAAACGTCTTCACGGTTCTTCGCGGCGCCGCCACCTTTCTCCCCTATAAGCGGTCGATGACCATCGCCGACCCCCTCGCGGCCAAGATCGCGCTGCGCGTCTTCCTGCGGAACCAGCGCAAGCAGCTGGCGCTCGAACATCCCGAAGCCGACTGGATGATCGCCGACGTGGCGCGCGAGCCGCTGGCCAGGCTGTTCCCGAACCCTGAAGGCAAGATCGCCGCCCTGTATCACGGGCTGGGCTCGGAGGTGTCGCCGCGCATCCTGGCCGACCAGATGGCGGAAGCAGGGTGGGTCCTGGCGCTGCCGGCGGTGCTGGACAAGGACGACGGCGAGATGGTGTTCCGGCGCTGGGATCGTGGGACGCCGCTGGTCCATGACGCCATCGGCCTGCGCGGCCCCCCGCCGGAAGCGCCGGTGGTCGAGCCCGACCTGGTGGTCGCGCCGCTGCTGGCCTTCCAGAGCGATGGGCTGAGGCTGGGGCAGGGCGGCGGCTACTACGACCGGGCGCTGGAGGACCTGCGGGCCCGCAAGCCCGACGTCTTCGTGCTGGGCCTGGCCTATAGCGGCCAGCAGGTGGAGAATCTGCCGCACGAGCCGCATGATCAAAGGCTGGACGCCATTCTCACCGAAAAAGAGTATATGGCCGTCAAAGACATGGGCCGCTGACGGCCCGCACCAAGGACTTTCGATGCGTTTCGCCTTCTTCGGTGATGTCGTCGGCAAGTCGGGCCGTGACGGCCTGGCCGACCATCTGCCCGATCTTCGCCGCCGTCTCGGGCTCGAGTTCGTGATCATCAACGCCGAGAACGCGGCGGCCGGTTTCGGCATCACCGAGAACACCGCGCGCGAGCTGTTCGAGGCCGGCGCCGACTGCCTGACCCTGGGCAATCACAGCTGGGACCAGCGCGAGGCCCTGACCTATATCGTCCGCGAGCCGCGCCTGATCCGTCCGGCCAACTATCCGATCCTGTCGGACGCTCCGGGCCGCGGCAGCCACCTCTTCCAGACGGACAGCGGCAAGACCGTGTTCGTCGTCAACCTGCTGGGCCGCGTCCACATGGACGCCATGGACGACCCGTTCGCCGCCGCCGACCGCGAGCTGGACAAGGCCCCGCTGGGCCAGGTGGCCGACGCGGTGATCGTCGACATGCACTGCGAGGCCACGTCCGAGAAGATGGCCATGGGCCACTATTGCGATGGCCGCGCTTCGCTGGTGGTGGGCACCCACACCCACGTCCCGACCGCCGATTGCCAGGTCCTGCCGGGCGGCACCGCCTACCAGACCGACGCCGGCGCCTGCGCCGACTATGACAGCGTCATCGGCAACCAGAAGGACGAGCCGCTGCGCCGCTTCACCACCAAGATCAGCGGCGGGCGTTATCAGCCAGCCTCGGGTCCGGCGACGGTGTGCGGCGTGTTCGTCGAGACCGACGACCGCACGGGCTTGGCAACGCGCGTCGAGCCGATCCGGGTGGGCGGGCGTCTGCAGCAGAGCATTCCCGAGGTCTAACCTTCGGTTCAGCTTGCGGCTGTCGCAACTCCAGCTTCAGATGGTGTCTCCATCCTAACGGAGACACCGCCATGACCGACGCCCTCTACACCGCCAAGGCCCACGCCGTGGGCGGCCGCCAAGGCACCGCCAAGACCGACGACGGCCACCTGGACGTGACGCTGGGCTATCCCAAGTCGCTGGGCGGTGACGGCAGCGGCACCAACCCGGAGCAACTGTTCGCGGCCGGCTACGGCGCCTGCTTCCTGGGCGCGCTGGGCCTGGTCGCGCGCAACACCGGCGTCAAGCTGGGCGAGCACAGCCTGGACAGCGAAGTCGACCTGATCAAGGACGAGACCAGCTTCCACATCGCCGTGCGCCTGAAGCTGAACGCGCCCGAGCTGGACCGTGAGACCGCGCTGAAGCTGCTGCACACCGCCCACGAGGTCTGCCCGTACTCCAAGGCGACCCGTGGCAATGTCGATGTGCAGCTCGAGGTCGCCTAACCCTCCGGGAAGAACTTGAAGAAGGGCTCGGCCTCGGTCAGCACGCGCTGCACCGACGGCCGGTCCTTCAGCCGCTCCAGGTACGACAGGCACAGCGGCCAGCGGCCGTCGAAGGTCTGGACCTTGTCGGCATAGAACAGCGCCGGCAGCGCCGCGCAGTCGGCCAGGCCGAAGTCGCCGCACATCCAGGCGCGGCCGTCGGCCAGCACGCTTTCCAGGTGGTCGCAGGCCTGGGCCAGCTGGCCATAGGCCTCGTCGACGCCGAAGCCGTCCTTGGCCTCGAGCGGACGCAGGCGGTCGGCGACGATCTTCTGCATCGGCGTCTGGACGTAGTTGTCGAAGAACCGGTCCCAGAACCGCATCCGCCAGGCGAAGTCCGGATTGCTCGGCGTGAAGCGCACGCGACCGGGATAGTGGGCGTCCAGATAGTCGAGGATGACGGTGGTCTCGATCACCGTCTCGTCGCGGGCGTCGTCGCGCAGGGCCGGCATCTTGCCCATCGGCGACAGCTTCAGGAACGCCTCGCGCCCGGCCGGATCGCCCAGATCGACCAGCACGTTCTCGAACGCGATGTCGTTCTCGTAGAGGCCGATCAGCACCTTCCAGCAGAACGAGGCCAGCGGGTGGGCGTGCAGCGTCAGGCTCATCGGGCGCTCCAGATACTTAAGTTATTGCCTAACTATATCGACGATCGGCGTTACGCAATACCCCTCGGGGGTGACAAAACCCGCCCTCGGACGCTAGAAGCGCCCACACTCCACTTTTCAGATCAGAGACAGAGCCTCCGAATGGCCGGCCACTCGAAATTCAAGAACATCATGCACCGCAAGGGCCGCGCCGACGCCGCGCGCTCCAAGCTGTTCTCCAAGCTGTCGCGGGAAATCACCGTCGCGGCCAAGACCGGCCTGCCCGATCCGGCCATGAACCCGCGCCTGCGCCTGGCCGTGAACAACGCCAAGGCCGAAAGCCTGCCCAAGGACGTCATCGACCGCGCGATCAAGAAGTCGCAGATGGGCGACGCGGCCGACTACTCGGAAATCCGCTACGAGGGCGTCGCCGCCGGCGGCGTCGGCATCATCGTCGAGGTGCTGACCGACAACAAGAACCGCGCCGCCGCCAACGTCCGGTCCTACTTCACCAAGATCGGCGGCAACATGGGGGCCACCGGCTCGGTGACCTTCAACTTCGATCACGTCGGCCAGATCACCTACCCGGCCAAGGCCGCGTCGGAAGACGACATGATGGAAGCCGCCATCGAGGCCGGCGCCGATGACGTCACCTCGGACATGGGCGAGGAAGGCGAAGGCCACACCATCTACACCGCCTTCGAGAGCCTGAACGAAGTGGCCGCCGCCCTGGAAGCCAAGTTCGGCGCGGCGTCAAACACCAAGATCGCCTGGCGTCCGAAGATGCAGGTGCCGGTCACCGGCGACTCGGTGGGCACGCTGATGAAGCTGCTCGACCTGCTGGACGACGATGACGACGTCCAGAACGTCTACTCGAACGAAGACATCAGCGACGAAGACCTGGCCAAGCTGGGTTGATGACCATGTCCCGCACCTTGAACGCCCTGGAAGTCGTCGATCTTCCGGGCCTGCCCAACCACTATCGCGGCAAGGTGCGGGACAATTACGACCTGCCGGACGGTCGCCGGGTGATCGTCGCCTCGGACCGCCTCAGCGCCTTCGACCTCAACCTGTGCGCCGTGCCGTACAAGGGCCAGGTGCTGACGCAGACGGCGCGCTACTGGTTCGACGTCACGGGCGACATCTGCCCCAACCACGTCGTGGCCTATCCCGACCCGAACGTGCTGATCGGCCAACGGCTGGAGATGCTGCCGGTCGAGCTGGTGGTGCGCGGTTATCTGGCCGGGACCACCTCGACCTCGATCCTGACGCTGTACAACAAGGGCGAGCGCCAGATGTATGGCGTGACCCTGCCCGACGGCCTGCGCGCCAACCAGCGCCTGCCGCAGCCGATCCTGACCCCCACCAGCAAGGCCGCCGACGGCGACCACGACGCGCCGCTGTCGCCCGCCCAGATCTTGGAGCAGGGCCTGCTGACGGCTGAGCAGTGGGAGACGCTGAGCGCCTATGCCCTGGCCCTGTTCGCGCGCGGCCAAGCGCTGGCGGCCCAGCGCGGGCTGATCCTGGCCGACACCAAGTACGAGTTCGGCCTCGACGCCGACGGCCGTATCGTCTTGGCCGACGAGATCCACACGCCCGACAGCAGCCGCTTCTGGAAGGCCGCGACCTATGAGGCGCGCTTCGAGGCCGGCGAGCGTCCCGACAGCTTCGACAAGGACTTCGTCCGCGCCTGGGTCGCCCAGCGCTGCGATCCCTATAACGACCCGATCCCGGAGATCCCCGAAGAGCTGATCCGTCAGACCTCGGACGTCTATATCGAGGCGTTCGAGACCATCACCGGCCAGACCTTCGTGAAGCCGGATGCGGCCGAGCCGGTGCTGGAGCGCGTGCGGCGCAACCTGGACAGCTACCTGGCCGGCTAAGGGATCACTCAAGCTCCCCGCTCGTTACAGCCGGCATGGACTGGCTGCTGTCTCCCTATGACTACCTTCCCATCGTCGGCGCGGTGATCGCCGGCGGGGCGATCGGGCTGGAGCGCGAGTATCGCAGTCGGCCCGCCGGCCTGCGCACCCACGTGCTGGTCGCCCTGGCCTCGGCCCTGCTGATGATGGCCGCCGTGCATCAGGTGCGGTGGATGAACGACACCCCGCTGGACGTCGTGCGCATCGATCCGGTGCGGATGGCGCACGGCGTGCTGACCGGCGTCGGCTTCCTGTGCGGGGGAGTGATCTTCCAGCAGGGTTTCTCGGTGCACGGCCTGACGACGGCCGCCTCCCTGTGGATAACTTCGGCGATCGGCACGCTGTTCGGCGTTGGTCTCTACGGCCTGGCGGTGGTCGGCACGGTGATCGCCCTGGTGGTCCTCAGCGCCGCCCGCTTCCTGGATCACCGCCTGCCACAGAAGAACTTCGCCGAGATCCGCGTGCGGTCGCGCCGCGAGGCGATGCTGCGTGAAGGCGACTTTCGCGACTTGCTGGGCGCCTTCGAGCTGAAAGGCGCACGGCTGGATCAGCGGCTGGTCGACGGCGGGACGATCTTCGAGTTGTCCGGGATGTTCTCAGGCAAGGACACGCTTCCGCTGTCAGCTGTGGCCGATCGGCTGCGCGAAGACCCTCGGATCGTCGAGTTCGATATCCTTCCTCGTAAGGACTGATCTTCTCGCCGTCACACCAGCCCGCTAGACTGCGCGGATGGTTCTGCGGGTTCACATCGACACCGATTGCGGCGTGGACGACGCCCTGGCGCTGGCCTTGCTGGCGCGCTCGCGACAGGCCGTCGAGGTGGTCTCGATCTCGGCCGTGTTCGGCAACACCTATGTGGATCAGGCGGCGGCCAACGCCCGGGGCGTGCTGCGCCTGGCCGGCTGCGGGGCCGAGGTCTATATCGGCGCCGGCGCGGGCCTGGCCAAGCGCCGGGTCGAGCGCATGCGGCCGGCCCACGGCGTCGACGGTCTGAACGGCGCGGGCTTTTCCCAGCGCTGGAAGCTGCCGGAACTGGATCGCGGCCACTCCACCAACTTCCTGGCCTTCGCCGCCCGTCGCAAGATCAGCGGCCTGTTCCTGGGGCCGCTGACCAACCTGGGCAAGGGCTTGCTGGAGGATCCCGTGGCCTTCCGCAACTGGCGCCCGACGATCGTGGCCGGGGCCTTCGCCGTCGAGGGCAAGGCCAAGGGCGGCGCGGACTTCAACAGCTGGAGCGACCCCGAGGCCCTGCAGCGCACGCTGGAGGCCGGGACCATGCCGCGCCTGATGCCGCTGGACGTCACCCACCAGGTCGAGGTCACCGCCGACGATCTCTCCAAAGGCGCGGTCTGCTGCGGCTCGCCGCTGTCGCAGCGCCTGACCAAGGCCGCGCAGGCCTATATCGCCTTCCACCAGCAGGTGTGGGGCGGCGAGGGTTGCCGGCCGCACGACGCGGTGGCCGCCGCCAGCCTGGTCGCGCCCGAGCTCTTCACCTTCGAACCGGCTCGCCTGCGGGTCACCGTCGACGGCGAGCGCCTGGGCCGCGTCGACCGCATCGACGGCGCGCCCAATGCCGAGGTCTGCACCAGCGTCGACGTCGCCGCCGTCAAGCGCTTGATCCTGGGCGGTCTGTTCGGCTGGGGCGCGGTGGAAGCGGCCTGGGCCTAGTGCGGCTGGCCCCACTGGGCGGCGCGTTCGCGGACCAGATCACGCATGAACTGGTCCAGATCGGCCAGGCGGCGATCCATCTCGGCCACCGGCACGCCGTTCCAGACCGCGTGGTCATAGACCGACCGCGCCTCGCGCAGGCTTTCGCCGGCCCGGTATCGTTCGGCTATGTAGAGGGTCTCGAGGAGCTTGGTCGGGCGGTCGATCTTCTCGTGCTTCATCGACCAGTAGCTGACCATGTACTCGGTCAGGATCCCATCGTCCGACGAACTGACCATCGGCGTCTCCCTTGTGGTTGAGGCCGAGATAGGGAGCCGACGGCTGAGCGCAACCGCGTCGATGCAGATGCTCGAATGTGCGAAGGCCGCCCGACGGCCCGTTGACCCGGCCCGTTGACCCGGCAAGCGGCCTCTCGTAGACCGGGCTCAACCTCCGAATGAGTATGTGTGATGGCGACGATTATCGGAACTGACGGCGACGACAAGATCGAGGTTCCGGGCCTGGGCGACTATCAGGTTCTGGCCGGCGCCGGGGCCGATACGATTTCAATCATCGGCACGGCCTCGCGCGACGCGCGGGTGGTCACGGTCGATGGCGGCAGTGGCGATGACGTCATTACGATGGAGCTCTACGGGGCCCAGGCGGTCACCGTTCACGGCGGCGATGGCAACGACGTCATCAAGACCGGGTTTGGCGGGACGCTGTACGGTGACGCCGGAGCCGACACCTTCACCATCTTGGGCTTCGGCAGCGGCAATCTGACGTTCACGATCGCCGACTTCTCCAGCGAGGATAAGCTCGACCTCCTGCCGGCCCTGAAGTCCTCGACGGTCTGGAGGGAGGGCAACGATCCGTTCGACCCGGTCTTTGGCGATTTGCGGCTGGTTCAGGCGGGCGCCGACACCATCATCCAGGGCGACTGGAAATTCGGCGACTGGGTGTCGATGGGCGTTCTCAAGAACGTGCAGGCGTCCAGCCTCACGGCCGCTCAGCTGGGTTTCAAGCCCAGCGTCGCCGACATCAGCTTCTACTCGGTCACCCCGCTGACCCAGACCTTCGCCGAGGGCGGGAAGGTCGAGTTCACGGTCACCTTGCCCAAGGCGGTCAGCAACTACGTCAATATCGACTTCAACCTGACGCCGGACTCCACCGGTTCGGGCGGGGTCAGCGCCAGCGCCCACTTCGCGCCCGGCGAAACCAGCAAGACGATCTCGTTCCTGATTCCCGACGACGCCAAGGCGCTGGGCTATTTCTTCTTCTCGTCGACCACGTCGCCGACATCCGGCTTCATGACCGACCCGCGCACGCCGCCCACCTTCAGCTATGTGGACAACGATGCGGGAGGCTTCAGCGTCTACATCTCGTCGGTGCGGGACGCCTATCAGGCGATGACGATGAACGTCACGCCGCTGCCCAACGACAATCCGTGGCTGAACGTCTCGTACTATCGGCCCGAGAGCACGACCCGATCGGCGATCGTCCAGCTGGAGAAGCTTGTGCTGGGCACGACCTCGGTCGCGCTCACGGCCTACCAGTTCTTCACGGGAAAGACGCCGGGGGCGGCGGGACTGGCCTACCTTGTCAACTCGCCCGACAACGCCAGCGACCTGAACGACAAGGCCGGCATCTACGCGGGGATGAACACCGAGAACCGCTACATCAACTTCGCCGCCAATCTCGGGCTGGTCGGCGATGGCAAGGCGGCCTTCGCGGCGACCTATGGCGGGCTGACGTTCCAGCAGGCGGTCGAGAAGGCCTATGACGCGGTGATCGGCAAGAGCTTCGCCCTGGCCGCCGGCGTCAATGTTCAGGCCGCCATCGACAGCGTCGTCGCGGCCAAGGGCTATTTCGACGCCCTGGCCAGCGAGCGCATGGGCGGCTTCGACCACGACCTGGCCATGAAGGCCGGCGTGGTGGGCTATCTGATCGTCGAGGGGCTCAAGGCCAATGTCGGCGTCTATGCCCGCGCCGTCGAGAACTTCTACCTCGACTTCGCCGACGGCACGGCCCAGCACAACATCAACCTTGTGGCCGTCTATGGTCCGGGGACCTATCTCGACGCGATGTGACGGCCGCCGCCCAGCGCCGACTTGCCCAGCGCCTACTTGCCGCCCGCATAGTCCTTGATCAGGGCGTAGAGGAAGTCGCGGCCCTCGTAGAGCGACTTGACCCGCATGCGCTCGTTCAGGCCGTGGATGCCGTCGCCGTCCGAGCTGCCGAACAGGCCCGAGACGCCGTAGGTCGGGATGCCCGCCGCGTTGGTGTGGACGCCGTCGGTGGCGCCGGTCAGCAGGATCGGCACGACCGGCACGCCGGGCCAAAGCTTGGCGGCTTCCTTCTCGATCGGACCCATGATCGCTGGCGTCAGGGGCGGGGGCGGCGAGACGCTGTTGGGCTCGTGGGCCAGGGTCACGGCGACGGGGGCGGCGGCCAGTTCGGCCAGCTTGGCGCGGACCTCCTCGACGGGCGTGCCGGGCAGGATGCGGCAGTTGACGTTGGCGGTGGCGCGCTGGGGCAGGGCGTTGGGCGCGTGGCCGGCATTGACCATGGTCGCCACGCAGGTGGTGCGCAGCATCGAGTTCCACATCGGGTCGGCCGTGACCGCCTTCAGCGCCGCCGGGTCGTTAATGTCGGCTACTAGGGCCTTCATCGCCGTGGCCTGGGCGGGGTTCACGCGGGCCTGCATCTTGGTGAAGTAGCCGCGCGTGGCGTCGTTGAAGCGCGGCGGGAAGCCATAGGCCCCGATGCGGTCCAGCGCCGCCGACAGCTGGTAGATGGCGTTGTCCGGCACCGGACGGCTGGAGTGGCCGCCAGGATTGGTCACGGTCAGGGTGAAGTCCTGATAGACCTTTTCGCCGCCCTGGACCTCCAGCACGACCGGCTTGTCGTTCTCGTCCAGCAGGCCGTCGGCGCCCTCGTTCAGGGCGAACTCGGCATCGACCAGCGGGCGGTGGTTCTTCACCAGGTCCTCGATGCCGTTATAGGCCTCGCTCTCCTCGCCGCAGGTCAGGGCCATCTTGATGTCGCGCTTGGGCTTGAAGCCCGACTGCTTCAGGCGGACCAGGCTGTCGACCCAGATGGCCGCCTGGGCCTTGTCGTCCGAGGTGCCGCGTCCGAAGAAGTAGCCGTTCTCCTCGACCAGCTTGAACGGGTCGCGGGTCCAGTCCTCGCGCTTGGCCTCGACGACATCGATGTGGGCCAGGAGGAGCATGGGCTTGGACTTGGCGTCGGTCCCGTGGAGGATCGCCACCAGGGAGCCCTCCTTGGGATGGCCGTCGGCGACCACGACCTTGACGTCGGCCTCGGGGAAACCGGCCGTCTTCAGCCGTGCGCCCATGGCCTGGGCGGCGGCGGTGCAGCTGCCCACCGACAGGGTGGTGTTGATCTCGACCAGCTCCTTGTAGAGGTCGCGGAAGGCCAACTGGTCGGGGCGGACGGTCTTGGGTGGCTCGGCGGTCTGTGCGCTCGCTCCGGTCGCTAGGGCCAGCAAGGCGCCCGCCGTCATCAACACCCGTTTCATCCGTACTCTCCCCAATGATCTTAGCTGGCGAAGAGAGCTTGCCTGACGACCGCGCGCAAGAGGCCGTGCTTAACGGCTCGTTAGCAATACAGGGGCTTTTCCTGAGGCGCGGATCAGACGATGTTGCGAGAACACATGATGAACGCCATTCGCATCCTCGGACTCGATCCTGGCCTCCGCCGCACCGGCTGGGGCGTCGTCAGCGTGCTCGGCTCGCGGGTGACGCACGTGGCCCATGGCGTGATCGCGCCGGACGAAAAGGCCGCTTTCTCCGATCGCCTGCTGCATCTCTTTGAGGGGATCTGCGCGGTGATCGAGCAGCACAAGCCTGATGAGGCGGCGGTTGAGGAGACCTTTGTCAACACCAACGCCCAGTCGACCCTGAAGCTGGGCCACGCCCGCGCGGCGGCGATGATCGCCCCGGCCCGCGCCGGCCTGCTGGTGGCCGAATACTCCAACGCCATGGTCAAGAAGGCGGTGGTCGGGACCGGCGGCGCCGACAAGGCCCAGGTCGCCTTCATGATCGCCCGTCTGCTGCCGACCGCCGGCTCGCCGACCGCCGACGCCGCCGACGCCCTGGCCGTGGCCATCGCCCACGCCCACGCCCGCACGGCGAGGAGAGTCGCATGATCGGTCGTCTGCGCGGCGCCGTCGCCGAGGTCGGCGAGGAAGAGGCCCTGATCGACGTCATGGGCGTCGGTTATGTCGTCCGCTGCGGCCATCGCACCCTCCAGCGCCTGCCGGCCCTGGGCGAGGAGACCTTGCTGCACATCGAGAGCCAGTGGAGCGAAAGCGCCGGCCTGCGGCTCTACGGCTTCGCGACGCGTGAAGACCGCAAGGCCTTCGTGCTGCTGCAGGCGATCCAAGGTGTTGGCCCCAAGGCCGCCATGGCGGTGCTGGACGTGCTGTCGCCGGCCGAGCTGGCCTCCGCCGTCGCCCGCGAGGACAAGGCCGCCGTCGGCCGCGCCAGCGGCGTTGGCCCGAAGCTGGCCCTGCGCATCGTCACCGAGCTGAAGGACAAGCCGATCACCGACGGGCCGGTGCTGATGACCGCCCCGACCTCGGCCAAGTCGGCCCCCGCCAAGCCCGCGCCCACCGGCGACGCCGTCGCCGCCCTGATGGGCTTGGGCGTCGCGGAAGTGAACGCCCGCCGCGTCGTCGAGGCCGCCGCCGCCCAGCTGGGTGAAGAGGCCACCGTCCAGGCCCTGATCAAGGCTGGCCTGCAGGAGCTGGGCCGGTGACCCGCATCATCTCCGGCGACGCCCAGCACGGCGACCAGGTCCCGGCGACCGATCGCGCCCTGCGGCCCCAGACCCTGGCCGAGTTCGTTGGGCAGGAGCAGGCCAAGGGCAATCTGCGGATCTTTATCGAGGCCGCCAAGGGCCGGGGCGAGTCCCTGGACCACGTGCTGCTGTTCGGCCCCCCCGGCCTGGGCAAGACCACCCTGGCCCAGATCGTCGCCCGCGAGCTGGGCGTGAACTTCCGCGCCACCTCGGGTCCGGTGCTGAACAAGCCCGGCGACCTGGCCGCGATCCTGACCAATCTCGAGCCGAACGACGTCCTGTTCATCGACGAGATCCACCGCCTGTCCTCGAACGTCGAGGAGATCCTCTATCCGGCCATGGAGGACCATGTGCTGGACCTCGTGATCGGCGAGGGACCTTCGGCGCGCTCGATCCGCATCGACCTTGCGCCCTTCACCCTGGTGGCGGCGACCACGCGGGCGGGCATGCTGGCGACGCCCCTGCGCGACCGTTTCGGCATCCCGATCCGCCTCGAATTCTACACCCCGGCCGAATTGCGCCACGTGCTGCTGGGCGCGGCCCGCAAGATGGGCGCGCCGCTGTCCGACGACGGGGCCGACGAGATCGCCAAGCGCGCCCGCGGCACGCCCCGCGTCGCCGGCCGCCTGCTGCGCCGGGTCCGCGACTTCGCCACCGCCGACGGCGCGAGCGTCATCGATCGCAAGGCCGCCGGCCTGGCCCTGGCCCGCCTGGAGGTCGACGAGGTTGGCCTCGACAGCCTGGACCGTCGTTACCTGCGCGCCATGATCGAACATTACGGCGGCGGCCCCGTCGGCGTGGAGACCATCGCCTACGCCATCGCCGAGGCCCGCGACGCCGTCGAGGACGTCATCGAGCCCTATCTGATGCAGCAGGGCTTCATCCAGCGCACCCCGCGCGGCCGCATGGCCTGTGGCAAGGCCTACCTCCACCTGGGCCTGACCCCGCCCGCCGCCCCGCCAGGCACGGCGCAGGGCGCACTGTTCGACGAGTAGCGGACCGGCTAAGCAGTCCCCATGACCACCCCGCCCGAACCTACTGCCGGCGTGTTCTCCGGCCGCGAGCATCAGCTGCCGGTGCGGATCTATTACGAGGACACCGACTTCTCGGGGATCGTCTATCACGCCAACTACCTGCGCTATCTGGAGCGGGGGCGGAGCGATTTCTTTCGGATGGTCGGGATCTCGCACACCGAGTTGGCTCAGCAGGACACGGCGTTCGCGATCATCCACATGACGCTGGACTTCAAGCGCTCGGCGCGAATCGACGACGCCCTGGTGGTGCGCACGACCTATGACCGGGTGAAGGGGGCGCGGCTTTACGTGACCCAGCGGGTCACGCGCGGCGACGAGGTGTTGATCGAGGCCAAGGGCGAGGCGGTCTGCATCACCCTGGACGGCCGTCCGCGCCGACCGACGGCGCAGATGCTGGCGCAACTGGCGCCCTGGCTAGCCGACGCGCAGGACGCCTGAGGCGAGAGCAACGCGTTTTTTCGGATCCCTCTAAGATTGTCATAGTTTCACCCAAGCGTCGCTTCATGTCATACGGCGCGTAGTAAGACTTTTCAGACGCCCCAACGGAGCCAAACCCGCATGGACGCCTCGGCCGCCGCACCGAATTTCTCGTTCTTCGCCCTCTTCATGCAGGCCGACTGGGTCGTCAAAGGCGTGATGATCGGTCTGATCCTGGCGTCGCTGGGCTCTTGGGCCGTGATCCTGGACAAGCTGTTCCGCTTCACGAACCTGAACCGCGCCGCCGACCGCTTCGAGGAGCAGGTCTCGGGCGGGCGTTCGTTGGAGGATGTCGCCGGTGAGGCGGGGGCCAATCCGCGTCATGCCCTGCCGCGTATGCTGCAGGCGGCCCTGAAGGAATGGCGCGACGCCAAGACCAAGGGCGCGATGAGCGAGAACCAGGCCGCGTTCCTGGTCGCCCGCATCGACCGCATCCTGGACACCCAGATCGCCCGCGAGACCAGCAAGGTCGAAGAGGGCCTGGGCAGCCTGGCCATCGTCGCCACCGCCAGCCCGTTCATCGGCCTGTTCGGCACGGTCTGGGGCATCATGCACGCCTTCCAGAACATCGCCCTGTCGAAGAACACCTCGCTGGCCGTCGTGGCCCCGTCGATCGCCGAGGCCCTCTTTGCCACGGCCGTCGGCCTGATCGCCGCCATCCCGGCCTATATCGCCTACAACAAGTTCTCGACCGACGCGGGCAAGTATGCCGGCCGCCTGGAAGGCTTCGCCGACGACCTGTCGACCGCGATCCAGCGCCGCCTGTCGGAACGGGTCTAGGCCCATGTCGATGTCGTCCAGCGACGCCTTCGCCACCAACAGCGGCCGTGGTCGCCGCCGTCGCGGCCGCCGCTCGCGCGGAGCCCTGTCCGAGATCAATGTCACGCCCCTGGTCGACGTGATGCTGGTGCTGCTGATCATCTTCATGATCAGCGCCCCGCTGCTGACCGCCGGCGTGCCGCTGGAGCTGCCCAAGACCGAAGCGGCCGCCCTGCAGAACCAAGAAGAGCCGATCACCGTCTCGATCCGCAAGGACGGCGGCATCTTCGTCGGCGAGACCCAGATCCCGTTCGAGAACCTGGCGCCGCGTCTCACCGCGATCGCCGGCAACGGCTACGACAAGCCGATCTTCGTCCGCGCCGACGGCGGGGCGACCTATTCGGTCGTCGCCCAGGTGATGGCGGGCCTGTCGAACGCGGGCTTCAACAAGATCAACCTGATCACCGAGACCGGCGGCCCCTCCACGGGCGCGGCTCCGCGCGACGCCCAGCCGGAGGGCGCGGGCGACCTGCGGCCGGCTCAATAGGCGCTGCATGAGCGCTCGCCGCGAACAACAGATCTCTCCGGGCCTAGTCGGCTCGATCGCGCTGCACGGAGCCGTGGCGGCGCTGATCGCGTTCGGCCTGCCGTGGAAGACGTCCAAGCCGATCACCATCGGCGAGTCGGTGCCGGTGACCATCGTCACCAACGGCCCGACCAACGTCCGCCCGGCCGAGGAAGCCCCGGAAGAGCAGACGGCCCAGGCGCCCGATCCCGTGCCGGAGGCCACGCCCCAGCCGCCGGCCCCGACGCCCGCGCCCACCCCGACGCCGGCTCCCGCGCCGCCGCCCAAGCCGACCCCGACGCCCAAGCCCGCGCCGACCCCGACGCCGGCCAAGCCCAAAGAGACCAAGAAGAACGACAACGACTTCTTCGCCTCGCTGGAAGCCTCGATCGCCAAGTCCAAGAAGGCGACCGGCAAGCCGACCGCCAACGCCCCCAAGGGCCCGGCCCGCGCGGAGACCTCGGTCTCGGCCCGCCCGGCCATGGGCGCGGCCACGGGTCTTTCCGCCGCCGCGCTGGGCCGTCTGCAGGGTGAGGTCCAGGACCGCTGGAACCCCAATTGCGAGGTCGAGGGCGGCGCCAATGTCAGCGTGCGGGTGGTGTTCGTGATCGGCCCGGGCGGTCGTGTCGTCGGCCAGCCGGAGTCGCCGGGCACCTCGTCGCCCGATCCCGTCGTCAAGGCCGCCGCCGACCGCGCCGTGCGCGCGCTGTTCGCCGCTTCGCCGTTCGCTTACCTGCCGCAGGACCTGTACGGTCAGAAAATCGCCCTCAACTTCAACGCAAAACAGGCCTGTTCGCGTTGATGCTGGGACAAAGGAAGAAGGAAGCCCCGATGCGTCTGAAAGCCCTGGTGCTCATGGCCGCCGTCCTGCTGGGCGGCGCAGCGTTTGTGACCCCGGCCGCGGCGCAGATCGAGGTCGACATCAATTCGGGCGCGGTCAAGCCGCTACCGATCGCGGTGCCGGCCTTCTCGGGCGCCACGCGCGGCGCCGAGATCGCCCAGGTCATCACCGGCAACCTGGAGCGCTCGGGCCTGTTCCAGCCGCTGAACGTCTCTGGTGTCGCCGACAAGCTGACCGACGTGAACGTCCAGCCGCGCTTCCCCGACTGGCAGGCGACCGGGGCCCAGGCCATGATCAACGGCCAGGTCACGGTCGGTCCCGACGGCGGCCTGCGCGTCGACTTCCGCCTGTGGGACGTCTTCAGCCAGCAGCAGCTGCTGGGCCTGCAGTTTTCCTCGACGCCGGACAACTGGCGCCGCGTGGCCCACAAGATCAGCGACGCCGTCTATGAGCGCCTGACCGGTGAGAAGGGCTATTTCGACACCCGCGTGGCCTTCGTCGCCGAAAGCGGGCCGAAGCTGAACCGCGTGAAGCGCCTGGCGATCATGGACCAGGACGGCGCCAACCCGCAGTACCTGACCGACGGCTCGTACATCGTGATGACGCCGCGCTTCTCGTCGACCAGCCAGGAACTGACCTACATGGCCCTGCGGCCGACGGGCTCGTCGATCTACCTGCTGAACCTGGAGACCAGCCGCCAGGAAACGATCGGCAAGTTCCCCGGCATGGTGTTCGCCCCGCGCTTCTCGCCCGACGGCGGCAAGGTGGCGTTCTCGGTCGAGAAGGCCGGCAACAGCGACATCTACATGATGGACCTGCGCAGCCGCGCCTCGACCCGCATCACCACCGACCCGGCCATCGACACTTCGCCGTCGTTCTCGCCGGACGGGACTAAGGTGGCGTTCAACTCCGACCGCGGCGGCCAGGCGCAGCTGTATGTGATGAACACGGACGGTTCGGGCGTGCGCCGGATCTCGTATGGCGGCGGCCGCTACACGACCCCGGTCTGGAGCCCGCGTGGCGACTTCATCGCCTTCACCAAGCAGACGGGCGGCGAGTTCCACATCGGCGTGATGCGCCCCGACGGCAGCGACGAGCGCCTGCTGACCACCAGCTATCTGGACGAAGGCCCGACCTGGGCCCCGAACGGCCGGGTGCTGATGTTCTTCCGCGAAGGCTCTTCGGGCAATCCGCGCCTGTGGACGGTGGACATCACCGGCCGCATCCTCCGTCCCGCCGCCTATCAGGGTTCGGGCTCGGATCCGGCCTGGTCGCCGCTGCTCAACTGATTGACACACAGAACGTCTAAATCCGGCAACCTGAGCCAAAGGTAAGCGTTCATGGCTCAGGTTTCTGAGCGCGGGCTATTCGCGCCGGAAGTGAATCCGCATCGTGTGTCGACCATCTGACATCATTGTGAGGTTTGGTCAGACATTTTCCGGGTCCATTCCAAGCTGAGCTTAGGTATGGGTCAGATCCAGAGTTCGTAGACTGAGGAGAAACTGGATGAGCTTCGACACCAAGCGCGCCGTTAGACTGGCGCTCGTCGGCGTTGCCGCTGCCTCGCTCGCCGCCTGCGCTTCGCGCCCGAAGCCCCAGCCTGTCGCGCCGACCGAGCCGCCGGCCCCGACCCAGCCGAGCCAACCCTACACCCCGCCGGCCCAGCCGCCGGTCTCGTCGGGCGTGCTGCCGGGTTCGGTGCAGGACTTCGTCGTCAATGTCGGCGACCGCGTCTATTTCGACACCGACGAATATTCGGTCCGCGCTGACGCCCAGCCGGTCCTGGCCGGTCAGGCCCAGTGGCTGAACCGCTACCAGTCGGTCCGCGTCCGCATCGAAGGCAATGCCGACGAACGCGGCACCCGCGAGTACAACCTCGCTCTGGGCGCCCGTCGCGCCAACGCCATCCGCGAGTTCCTGATCGCTCAAGGCGTGGCCGCGGCCCGCATCGAGACGATCTCGTTCGGCAAGGAGCGTCCGCTGGACGCCGGCACCAGCGAAGAAGCCTGGGCCAAGAACCGTAACGGCCGCACGGCCATCACGGACGGCGCTCGCTAAGCCAAGAAATGCTGGGGCGGCATCTCTTCGGAGTTGCCGCCCTAGTTTTGTCCGCGTCCTATCGGTAGATCACGGTCATGAAGCTCAAAACCGCTCTCCTCGCCGTTCTGTTCGCCTCATCGGCCGCCGTCGCCGTGGCTCAGACCCCGCTGCCGCCCGCCGATCCGCTGGACGACCGCTCGGCCAAGCGCGTGGAGCGGATGGAGAAGGTGGTGCGCGAGCTGCGCGCGATCGTCTTCCAGGGCCGTGACACCGGCAAGCCCGTCGTGGTGCAGCCGGCCGAGACCGACGCCCAGATCGCCGCCCTGAACGAGCGCGTCGGCGACCTGGAACAGACCCTGACCAAGCTGAACGGCCAGAACGAGACGGCCAATTTCGAGCTGACCAAGGCCAACCGCGCCGCCGCCGAGCAGAAGTCGCGCGCCGACTCGCTGGAGCAGCGCCTGGCGGCCGTCGAAAAGACCCTGGCCGACCTGCAGACGGCCGCCGCCGCGCAGGTCGCCGCGCCGGCCCTGGGGACGACCCCGCCGCCGCCCGCGCCGCCCGCCGATCCGGCCGTGGCCTTCAAGCAGGCCAAGGACCTGCTGCTGGCCGGCGACTACGGCAATGCCGAACAGGCCTTCTCGGCCTTCGTGGCCAACTATCCGGAAAGCACCCGCTCGGCCGAGGCCAAGTACTGGTGGGGCGAGACCCTGTTCGTGCGCGAGGCCTATAGCGACGCGGCCGGGGCCTATATCGGCGCGATCCGCGGCTGGCCGCAGACGACCTGGGCGCCGGACGCCACCCTGAAGCTGGCCCGGTCGCTGGTGGCGCTGAAGAAGACCCCGGACGCCTGCCGCACCCTGGACGAGCTGACCAAGCGCTATCCCAAGGCCCCGGCCCAGGTGACCTCGCGCGCGGCCTCGACCCGCGTCGCGGCGAAGTGCTCCTAGACACGGTCCGGGCCGCCTTTGAGCGGCGGCTCGACCCGGCCTCCGCCGCTCCGCTGGCCGTCGGCTTTTCGGGCGGCGGCGATTCCCTGTTCCTGCTGAAGGCGGTCCTGGATTGGGCCGGGAAGCGACCCGTGCTGGCGCTGGTCGTCGATCATCAGCTGCAAGCCGACAGCGGCCGCTGGACGGCCGAGGCCGTGGCCAAGGCGCGCGCGCTGGGCGCGGAGGCTCAGGCGCTGGTTTGGACTGGCGACAAGCCGAAGACGGGCCTGCCCGCCGCTGCTCGCCGGGCGCGTCATGCGCTGCTGGCCGAGGCGGCGCGCGCGGCCGGCGCCAAGGTTCTCCTTCTAGGCCACACCGCCAGCGACCTGGCTGAGGGCGCGGCGATGCGGGCCGAGGGCTCCAGCGTCTCCGATCCCCGCGAGTGGGCGCCGTCGCCGGTCTGGCCGGAGGGGCGGGGTGTCTTCCTGTTGCGGCCGCTGTTGGCGCTGTCTCGTAACGAGATCCGCCAGGCCCTGGCCGATCAGGGCGAGACCTGGCTGGACGATCCAGCCAATACCGACCTGCGCTACGCCCGGGCGCGGGCTCGCGCCGCCGGAGCAGGGGAGGCTTCTCCGTCCGAGACGGCGTCGCCGCCACCGCCGCGCTTCACCGTCGACGCCGTCGGAACGATCCGTTTGCCTCGCGACGTCGCCGCCGCCCATTTGGCCGCCGCCCTGCTGTGCGCGGCCGGGACCGAACGACCGCCGCGTGGCGAGCGTCTGGAGCGTCTGGTCCAGCGGATCCGGTCCGGCGAGGCCTTCGCCGCCACCCTGTCGGGCGCGCGGATCGAGGCCGGCGACGACGTCCTGATCTGCCGCGACGCCGGCGAGACCGCCCGGGGCGGCCTGGCCCCGCTGGAGCTCGCGCCGGGCCAGACCGGCGTCTGGGATGGTCGCTGGGAAGTCACGGCCGGGGCCGCGCCCCTGACCGTCACCGCTCTGAAGGGCAGGGCCGCCAGCCTCTCCGCCGCCGATCGCGCCAGGCTGGCCGCCATCCCCGCCTCGGCGCGGCCCGCCTTGCCGTTAATCCTGAGTCCGCTTGACGGCCCGGAGCTTGCACCCGAAGGAGGGAGGCGCGCGCGCCTGCTCGTTCTGGGTCGCTTCGAGGCCGCTGTCGGCCGCATCGACCAAGAATCCGTGACCTGATGTCACGTGCATGGCGCTTGCGCGTTCAACCGCCTATCTTGGTGGGTCAAGAGCTATCGTTGGAAAGACGACGCGTATGAATTTCAGGAACCTGGCCATCTGGCTGGTGATCGTGGCGGTGCTGGCGGGCGTGTTCGTCGTCAGCCAGAACGCGCGCACGAAGAGCGGCGGCGAAGTCAGCTACTCGCAGCTGCTCAAGGACGTCGACGCCGGCAAGATCAAGTCGGCGGAGATCGCGGGACAGCAGGTGCTGGCGACGACCGCCGACAACAAGAAGCTGACCGTCAACGCGCCGATGAATTCCGACGAGCTGGTCAACCGCATGGTGGCCAAGAACGCCGACGTGAAGTTCAAGAGCGGTTCGATCAGCTTCCTGGCCATCCTGGTCCAGCTGCTGCCGATCCTGCTGGTCGTGGGTGTGTGGCTGTTCTTCATGCGCCAGATGCAGGGCGGGGCGAAGGGCGCCATGGGCTTCGGCAAGTCCAAGGCCCGACTGCTGACCGAGAACAAGAACCGCATCACTTTTGAAGACGTCGCGGGCGTCGACGAGGCCAAGGAAGAACTGCAGGAGGTCGTCGACTTCCTGAAGGATCCGGCCAAGTTCCAGCGCCTGGGCGGCAAGATCCCCAAGGGCGCGCTGCTGGTCGGCCCTCCCGGCACGGGTAAGACCCTGATCGCCCGCGCCGTCGCGGGTGAGGCGGGCGTGCCGTTCTTCACGATCTCGGGTTCGGACTTCGTCGAAATGTTCGTCGGCGTCGGCGCCAGCCGCGTGCGCGACATGTTCGAGCAGGCCAAGAAGAACGCCCCCTGCATCATCTTCATCGACGAAATCGACGCCGTCGGTCGCCACCGCGGCGCCGGCCTGGGCGGCGGCAATGACGAGCGCGAGCAGACCCTCAACCAGCTGCTGGTCGAGATGGACGGCTTCGAGGCCAATGAAGGCATCATCCTGATCGCCGCCACCAACCGTCCTGACGTTCTGGACCCCGCCCTGCTGCGTCCGGGCCGCTTCGACCGTCAGGTCGTGGTGCCGAACCCGGACGTCGCCGGCCGCGAGAAGATCATCCGCGTGCACATGAAGAACGTGCCGCTGGCCGCCGACGTCGACGTCAAGACGCTGGCGCGCGGCACGCCGGGCTTCTCGGGCGCGGACCTGGCCAACCTGGTCAACGAAGCCGCCCTGACGGCCGCTCGCAAGAACCGTCGCATGGTCACCATGCACGACTTCGAGCATGCCAAGGACAAGGTCATGATGGGCGCCGAGCGCCGTTCGATGGCCATGAGCGACGCCGAGAAGAAGCTGACCGCCTATCACGAGGGCGGCCACGCCCTGGTGGCCCTGCGCGTCCCCGTCGCCGATCCGGTCCACAAGGCCACGATCGTGCCGCGCGGCCGGGCTCTGGGCATGGTCATGCAGCTGCCCGAGGGCGACCGCTACTCGATGAGCTTCGACATGATGACCTCGCGCCTGGCCATCATGATGGCCGGCCGGGTCGCCGAGGAGCTGATCTTCGGCAAGGAGAAGATCACCTCGGGCGCGTCCAGCGACATCAGCGCCGCCACTAGCCTGGCCCGCAACATGGTCACCCGCTGGGGCTTCTCGGACCAGCTGGGCACCGTGGCCTATGGCGACAACCAGGACGAGGTGTTCCTGGGCCACTCGGTCGCTCGCACTCAGAACGTCTCGCCCGAAACCATGATCACCATCGACGCCGAAGTGCGCCGCCTGGTGAAGGGCGGCGAGGACGAGGCGCGCCGGATCCTGACCGAGGAACTGGACCACCTGCACTCGGTTGCCAAGGCCCTGCTGGAGTTCGAGACCCTGAGCGGCGACGAGATCATCGGCGTCATGAAGGGCGAGATGCCCAAGCGCGACGAGGACGAGAGCAACAAGGAAACGGTCGCCGCGCCGTCCCTGGTGCCGCTGTCCCCGGGCGCGGGCGCCAGCATCACCGCCTAAGGGCGGATCGCCTCAAGGATCAAAGCCGGCTCGCAAGGGCCGGCTTTTTTCTTGCCCCGATATCTGGAACCGGTCGTGCGGGGACGTCGTTGAAAAAGCTTGGCCACGTAGGCGCGGCCGAGGGGCTCTGCTATTGGAAACCATGTCGTCCGTCGACGAGCCCCTTGGCTCGCCCTCCAGTTCATCCATGGCGCCCGCTTTCCTGACCGGTGGCGGCGAGATGACTCTCGCCCTGGCCACGCGCGATTGGTCAGATACCTCGCTAGGCGCGCCCGAGACCTGGTCTCCCGCCCTGAAGGTCGCCGCGGGCATGATGCTGGCCTCGCCGATACCGACCTTCCTGGCCTGGGGACCTGAGACCCTGCTGCTGCACAACGACGCCGCGCGGGGCCTGCTGGCCGCCAACAACATCGCCCTGGGCGCGCCGTTCGCCGAGGCGTTCCCGGTGCCCGCCGGCCTGGCCCTGCTGGAGCGCGCCCTGAAGGGCGAGAGCATCGTGCAGGAGGCGATCGGCTTCTCCCGCGCCGACGGCGAGGCGGCCTGGTGCAACCTGATGTTCGCCCCGGTGCGCGACGAGACCGGGACGGTCGCCGGCGTCCACGTGCTGTGCAACGACATCACCGAGCGCGTTCGCCGCGAACAGGCTCACCTCGAGGACGAACGCCGCTACCGCGCGCTGTTCGAGTCGATGGACGAGGGCTTCTGTGTCATCGAGTTCCTGGACGGCCCGTTCGGTCCTCTGAGCGACTACGTGCACATCATGGCCAATGCCGCCTATGAGCGGCACGCGGGCATCCCCAACGTCGTCGGCCAGAAGCTGCGCGAGATGGTGCCGGCCGAGGCCGACGCCTGGGTGGCGCGTTACGGCGAGGTGCTGCGCACCGGCCGGGCGATCCGGTTCGAGCAGGAACTGGTGGCCACCGGCCGGCATCTGTCGCTGTCGTCGTTCCGTATCGAGCCGCCCGAGCTGCGCCAGGTGGCGGTGCTGTTCCAGGACATCACGGCCCGCAAGCAGGTCGAGGCCGAGCTGCGTCAGCTCAACGAAACCCTGGAGGCCCGCGTCGCCGAGGCCCTGGCCGGTCGCCGCCTGCTGGCCGACGTCGTCGAAGGCGCCAGCGTCTTCGTTCAGGTCGTCGATACGAACCTGACTTGGCTGGCCATCAACAGCGCCTCGGCCGGCGAGTTCGAGCGGATCTTCGGCATCCGGCCCAAGGTCGGCGACAACATGGTCGAACTGCTGGCCGACTATCCCGAGCATCAGGCCCAGGTGCGAGACGTCTGGTCGCGCGCCCTGGCGGGCGAGAGCTTCATGGAGACCGACGAGTTCGGCGACTCCGAGCGTGAGCGTCGCCACTACGAGATGCGCTTCCATCCGCTGTACGACCTGAACGGCGAGCGGATCGGAGCCTATCAGTTCGTCTATGACGTCACCCAGCGCGTGGTGGAGCAGGAGCGCCTGCGCGAGACCGAGGAAGCCTTGCGCCAGGCCCAGAAGATGGAGGCCGTCGGCCAGCTGACCGGCGGCCTGGCCCACGACTTCAACAACCTGCTGGCCGGCATTTCGGGCTCGTTCGAGATGATCGGCGCGCGGCTGGCCCAGGGCCGCGCGGCCGATGTCGAGCGCTATCTGGCCGCCGGCCAGGGCGCGGCGCGGCGGGCGGCGGCCCTGACCCATCGCCTGCTGGCCTTCTCGCGCCGCCAGACCCTGGCCCCCAAGCCGGTGGTCATCAATCGGCTGATGGTCGAGTTCGTCGAGCTGGTGCGCCGCACGGTCGGCCCGAGCATCGAGGTCGAATATGTCGGCGCCTCGGGCCTGTGGCCGACCCTGGTCGACGCCAACCAGCTGGAGAACGCGCTTCTCAACCTGTGCATCAACGCCCGCGACGCCATGCCGGACGGCGGGGTGATCACCATCGAGACCGGCAATCGCTGGCTGGACGCCCGCACCGCCCGCGACCATGGGCTGGAGCCGGGCCAGTACGTCTCGGTCTGTGTCAGCGACACCGGCACGGGCATCGACAAGACCACGCTGGAGCGGGTGTTCGACCCGTTCTTCACGACCAAGCCGATCGGCCAGGGCACGGGCCTGGGTCTGTCCATGGTCTACGGTTTCGCCCGTCAGTCGAACGGCCACGTGCGGATCTATTCCGAGGTCGGGCAGGGGACCATGGTCTGCCTCTACCTGCCGCGCCGCCTGGGCGAGGAAGACGAGGCCGAGGCGGTCGAGCAGCCGACCGGTCCGGCCCCGGTCAAGGCCGGCAAGACCGTGCTGGTCGTGGACGACGAGCCGACCGTACGGATGCTGGTCGTCGATGCGCTGGAGGAGCTGGGCTATGCCTGCCTGGAGGCCGCCGACGGCTCGGCGGGCCTGCGGATCCTGCAGTCGACCGCCGAGATCGACTTGCTGATCACCGATGTCGGCCTGCCGGGGGGCTTGAACGGTCGCCAGGTCGCCGACGCGGCCCGCGCCTTGAAGCCCGAATTGAAGGTGCTGTTCATCACCGGCTACGCCGAGAACGCCGTCCTGAACCACGGCCACATCGAGCACGGCATGGAGGTGCTGACCAAGCCCTTCGCGGTCGGCGACCTGGCCGGCCGGGTCGACCGGATGCTGCGCGAGGCGTAGAAGGCGCGGATGACCAGCGCTCAGCGTCCTCAAGTCATGGGGATCGTCAACGTCACGCCCGACAGCTTCTCGGACGGCGGCAAGTTCGTCGCCGCCGCCGACGGGATCGAGCACGCCCGCCGCCTGATCGCCCAGGGCGCCGATATCCTGGACATCGGCGGCGAAAGCACCCGGCCGGGCGCGGCGCCGGTCTCGGAGTTCGACGAGATCCTGCGGGTGGTCCCGATCATCGAGGCGATCCGCAAGGCCAGCGACATCCCGATCTCGGTCGACACCATGAAGCCCGGCGTCGCCCGCGCGGCGATCAAGGCCGGGGCGACGATCTGGAACGACGTGGCCGCCCTGCGGTTCTCGCCCACCGCCCCGGAGGTCGCCGCCGAGCTGGGTTGCGAGGTCGTGCTGATGCACATGCTAGGCGAGCCGGGGACCATGCAGGACGACCCCCGCTATGGCGACGTGGTGGCCGAGGTCGAGGCCTTCCTGCTGGCGCGCGCCTTCACGGCCATGGCCGCCGGCGTGTCCAAGGAGAAGATCTGGCTGGATCCGGGCATCGGCTTTGGCAAGACGGTCGACCACAACCTGGCTTTGCTGAAGGCCCTGCCGCGGTTCGTTGCCCTGGGCTATCCGATCCTGCTGGGGGCCAGCCGCAAGCGGTTCATCGCCGGGATCGACCCGTCGGCCGGCGAAGCCTCTGACCGCCTGGGCGGCTCGCTGGCCTCGCATCTCGCAGGCGCGGAAGCGGGCGTGGCGGCGGTGCGCGTCCACGACGTGCGCGAGACGGTGCAAGCTCTGGACGTGCAGGCCGCGATCAAAGCTATTTGAAGTCCCGCTTAGGGAACCCCTTGCAGCGTAGGCGTTCTGCGCCTGCGCACGCGAGTCTGGGTTGATTGCGACTCCTGGCCTCGCTTGCGGGTTGGGGAATCACCGCGCTTAAATATCTGGGGACGGCCTATCGAAAGCACCCGCAAAGATGCGCTCGCGACATGCCCTGATTATCGAAGACGAGATCCTGATCGCGCTGGAAATCGAAGAACTGCTCAAGGAGCAGGGGTTCACCAGCATCGCGATTGCGGAGAGCCCGCTGGAGGCGCTCGACTGCGCCCTGAAGCGAAAACCCGACCTGATCACCGCTGACTACCGCATCGTCGACGGCACCGGCGTCGAGGCCGTGAAGATGATCATGGCCCACCTGGGTCCGATCCCGGTGGTCTATGTCACCGGCCACGCCAAGGCCCTGGATGGCCAGCAAGAGGGCGTCGTCGTCCAGAAACCGATCCGTCCCAACATCCTGGCAGGGGCCTGGCAGCACGCGCTGCAGGCGGCGTAGCGGACCTTCCGAATCCCGCCTAAACAGCGGGGATGTCAGACGCTCATAAGGGCCGCGTCCTCGTCATCGCCGGATCGGATTCCGGCGGCGGCGCGGGGATCCAGGCCGACATCAAGACCATCACCGCCCTGGGCGGCTACGCGGCCACCGCGATCACCGCCGTGACGGTGCAGAACACCCTGGGTGTCACGGGCGTCCACCCGATCCCGCTCGATGTGATCGCGGCCCAGGCCCGCGCGGTGCTGGACGACATCGGCGCCGACGCCATCAAGACCGGCATGCTGGGCGACGCCGCCGTGGTCGAGACCGTGGCGGCCGCGATCGATCACGCCAATAAGAATGGGGAGGGCAAGGTTCCGGCCGTCGTCGACCCCGTCATGATCGCCAAGGGCGGCGCGCCCTTGCTGGCCGAAGCCGCTATCGGCGCGGTGAAGTCCCTGATGATCCCCCGTGCCGCGCTGCTGACGCCCAACGCCCCGGAGGCGGCTGCTCTGACGGGCCTTGTCGTTGAGACCACCGATGACCTGCGCCGCGCTGGCGAGGCCTTGCTGATGATGGGCGCCAAGGCCGTTCTGATGAAGGGCGGCCACGTTGCCGGAGACCGCGTCGTCGACGTGCTGATGACCACCGAGGGCGAAACCACCTTCGAGGGCGAGCGGATCGACACACGCCACACGCACGGCACCGGCTGCACGCTGGCTTCGGCCTGCGCGACCGGCCTGGCTCAAGGCCTGCCGCTGGAAGCCGCCGTCGCCCGCGCCTGGAACTACGTCCACGAGGCCATGCTGCGCGCGCCGGGCTTCGGCGCCGGCCACGGCCCCCTCGACCACGGCTGGACCCTTCGCCCATGACCCAGAGCCTGGAAGACCGCCTGCGCGATATCGTCCGCGCCACGCCGACGACCTGGGAAGTGCTCAAGACCGTCCGCGACCTTGATTTGCCCGACTGGATGATCTTCTCGGGCGCGGTCTACCAGCCGGTCTGGAACCACCTGACGGGCCGCGACCTGGCCTATGGCATCAAGGACTATGACGTCGCCTACCACGACGACAGCGACACCTCGTACGAGGCCGAGGACGTCGTCATCCAGCGCGTGGCCGCCGCCTTCGAGCCGCCGCTGCGCGAGCTGGTCGAGGTCCGCAATCAGGCCCGCGTGCACCTGTGGTTCGAGAAGAAGTTCGGCGCCGACGAGCCCTATCCGCCGCTGGAAGACAGCGCCGCGGCCCTGAAGCGTTTTGTGGCCACCGCCTTCTGCGTGGGCGTGCGGCTGGAGAAGGACGACAGCTTGAGCGTCTGGGCGCCGTTCGGTCTGGAAGACCTGTTCGCCATGCGCCTGAAGCCCAACCCGCTGCGGGTGAAGGGCGCGGGCGGCTGGGAGCGCACCACCGGCTCGGCCAAGGCCCGGTGGCCTGAGATTTCGATCGAGGGCCTAGATTGTCACCGGGACAATAAAGGCTTTGCCCGCCGTCCCGGCCGCGCATAACCACGATGTCCAGTCTGGGAGATCGCCATGCGCCAGTGGACCATCGACGCCTTCGCCAGCGGCCCGTTCAAGGGTAATCCGGCCTGCGTGGTCGAGCCTTTCGACGCCTGGCCGTCGGATGCTTGGATGCAGGCGCTTGCCGCCGAGAACAACCAGGCCGAGACGGCCTATCTGCTGAAGACCGCCGACCCGGCGCGCTACGGCCTGCGCTGGTTCACGCCGGCCCTGGAGGCCCCGCTGTGCGGCCACGCCACCTTGGCGGCCGCGCACATGCTGTTCGAAGAGCTCGGTGTCGACGTCCCGCTGCTGACCTTCGACACCCTGTCGGGGCCGTTGACGGTCAAGCGAGCAGGCGAGGGGCTGGAGATGGACTTCCCGGCCGATCCGCCACGCCAAACCGATATCCCGGCGGGCCTAGCCGAAGCCCTGGGCGCCACGCCGGTCGAGGTCTGGGCCGGGGCCTATCTGATCGCGGTGATGGACAGCGAGGCGACGGTGCGCGGGCTGAAGCCCGACCTGTCGGCGCTGAACAAGATCGAGGGTGAAGCCACCGGCGGTCCGGGCCAGACAGTGGTCGTGGCCCAAGCCGACGCCGACAAGCCCTACGCTGTGGTCAGCCGCTTCTTCGCGCCGGGTTTCGGCATCCCGGAAGATCCGACCACGGGCTCGGCCCACTGCATCCTGATGCCGCTATATGGCGACAAGCTGGGCGCGGATGTCCTGCAGTTCCACCAGGCCTATCCCGGCCGGGGCGGGGACCTGGAATGCGAAAACCGCGGCGCGCGCATTCTGTTGCGCGGCCGCGGTTTCACGGTGGTGGAGAGCCGGCTCCGGGTGGAGCCGGCCTAAGCTCAGACTGTTACCAGCGACGGTCCGGACCACGGTGGTCGCGGTCACGATCGCCGTAGCCGTAACCGTAGTCACGGTCGTGGCGCTCGACGCGGATCTTGGCGCTGATGCGGTCGAAGCGACGATCCAGGTCGGCGCGTTCCCAGCCGCTCAGGCCGCCGCGGCGGTACTGGGCTTCCAGGCGAGCGGTCTGACGCAGGTCGGCGCGCAGGCGGGCGGCTTCCGAGCGGGTCAGGGAGTGGTTACGCACGCCCTGGTCGATACGGCGCTCCAGCATGTCCTGGCGCTGGTTGATCGACTGGGCCGAAGCCACGGCGGGAACGGTGGCGGCCGCCAGGGCCGAGACCGCAACGATCGGGATCAGGATCTTCTTCATCGGTTCGGTTCCTTTCAAATCTCTGCGTCGCACCCGTTTGGCTTGGGGAAGTGGGGGAAGCGACGTTGAGCTAAGAGAAACACGCCCAGCCTGAAGCGGTTCTGAGCCGCTCGTTATGTTCTGTTCATCTTGTGTCGAGGGTTCGACTTAGGGTGCTGGACGTGTCTAGGATCGGCGTGGGACTCAACCCAAGCGTTAAGAGTGGGCGGCGTTGATGCAGCTGGCCGATGTCCGGATCATCTCCGGCGCCATGACCGGATGTGTGGTTGATGGCCAGTTTCTACTGGAGTCGCCTCACGATCCCGGTCGAGATCCCGCGCCGTCGGCGCGCGAGCGGATTTCCTTCTTCATGGGCGGTTCGTTCGGCGCCTGGCTGCACTTGAGTGAACTGTTCGAAGAGCGCCCCGGTTTTTTCTCGCGCGCCAGCGCCAGCAACCGACTCGCTTTGCGCTTGCCAGTTGATTTCGCGGCTTTGCTCGCCAGACAGGCTGGGTCGCCCGGCGAAAGCGCTCCAGGCTACGTGGAACGGGCGGAGCTCTCGATGGAGAGCGAGTTCGGCTGGGTTTCGGGGCGGATACCGTCCCTGCGGGTCGAGGTCTGCGTCTCCGAGGCTGGCTTGGGCGTGAGCCTCAGCGGCGAGGTTGGGCCGCTAGTCACTTCAGGCACGTTCCTGAAGCCTGGGTCGCCCGTCCCGGTATTGGCCGATAGCCGGATCAGCGTGGACATCGTCATTCCGTGGGCGTTTCTGATCACGCAGGGATCTCACCTCGCCAGCCATGGAAACAAGTTCCGCACTTCGGGTGAAACGAGTGACACGCCTTTTGATTTCAACCGCCCGGGCCTGTCCGGGGTCGCCTTCGAGAGAGATGGCGGGATGCCTTTCTTCGAAGGGCGCTTCGCCGTTCAGCGAGGAATAGGTCGCCCCTATGTGCGGGCGCAGATCGACGACAAGAGCTTGTTGGCGGAGCCCTGTGGCCATCCTGTGCTCTGGCCGGATGGCTTTGCGACCCGGTCACCTTCCGATTCGGCGATCACCTATAGGCTCTGGCTCTTCGGGCTTGGCTACGACGCCTTGGCCCAGATCCTGAGCGGAGAGACCTCGGGACACCTTGAATTGAAAGGCGATGGCGTCGGCTATCTCACGGAGGCCACCTGGCTGGGCTCGGTGGCGGGTCGTCACGTGATCTCGGCCTGCCGCATCGACCTGGCGCTGGGCGAGACCGAGCTGGTCGTGAAGATCGAGGGCGAGGTCGATCGGATGCTGCAGCATGACGGGCCGCCCTTGCCGCCGACGCTTGGCCCGATCTTCTGGGTCACCATGAGGATTCCCGTGGCCTTCCTGGCGGCCCGCGGCATCGATCTGCTGGCGTGGGGGCGGCGCGAGAAGCTGGCGCTCGACCCTAGTCGGGCGCCCTAAGCCGCCTGCGCCAACCGGGCCGCCGTCATGGCCGCTTCGATGGCGGCGTAGAGCTTGCTGACTTCGATAGGCTTGGCCACGTGGCCGTCCATGCCGGCGGCCAGATAACCCTCGACCTGGTGAGCCAGGGCGTTGGCGGTCACGGCGACGATGGGGGTGCGGACGCGGCCCTCGGCGGCTTCCAGCGTGCGGATCGCCTGGGCGGCCTCGACGCCGTCCATGCCGGGCATGTGGATGTCCATCAGCACGATGTCGAACTTGGCGGCCTTCCAGGCCTCGACGCAGGCCGCGCCGTCGGCGACCAGCACCACCTCGGCGTTCAGCGGCGCCAGGACGGCTTCGACGACCTTCTGGTTGGTCGGATTGTCATCGGCGGCCAGCACGCGCAGGGCGTTCGATCCGACGACCGGGGCGGACGCTTCGGTCTCGACTTCCGGCGGCGGCGCGGGCGCGTGGCCGTCGTCGATATAGTGGACGTCGGTCAGCGCTTCTTCGCGCGGCAGCGAGACCAGGACGGTGAAGGTCGAGCCGCGACCCTCGCGGCTCTGGACCTTGATCGAGCCGTCCATCAGGGCGGCCAGTTCGCGGCAGATGGCCAGGCCCAGGCCCGAACCGCCGAAGCGACGGGTCGTGGTGCTGTCGGCCTGGACGAACTTGTCGAACAGGCGCGGCAGGATCTCGGGCGAGATGCCGATGCCGGTGTCGGCGACATCGATGCGCAGGCCCGAACCGTCCTCGGCCGAGGCGAAGCGCACCGCGACGGCGCCTTCCAGCGTGAACTTCAGGGCGTTGGAGATCAGGTTGCCCAGGATCTGGCGCAGGCGGTCGCTGTCGCCGCGCCAGACGCCCTGCGCCTCGGGGGCGATGGCGACCTCGAAGGCCAGGCCCTTGTCGCGGGCCTGTGGGGCGTATGTCTCGCGGATGGCCTGGGCCAGCTGGGCGATATCGAACGGGCGGTCGGTGATTTCCAGGCGGCCGGCCTCGATCTTGGACAGGTCCAGCACGTCGTTCAGCACGCCCAGCAGCAGGGCGCCGGATTCGCGGATCACCTTCAGGCGCTCGCGTTGCTTGGAGCCCAGGTCGTCCATGGCCATGACCTCGGCCATGGCCAGCACGCCGTTCAGGGGCGTGCGGATCTCGTGGCTCATATTGGCCAGGAAGTGCGACTTCAGGACGTTGGCGGCGTTGGCGTCGTCGCGCGCCTTGACCAGCTCGGCCATGGCGCCGCGCAGGTCGTGGTCGTTGGCCTCCAGACGGGTCACCAAGTGGTTGAAGCTGTCGGTCAGGCTCTGGAAGACGTCGTCGTCCGAGGTCTGCTCCACGGCCTTGAACCGGCCGCCGACGGCCGTCTCGTGCATGGCTTCCGACAGGCGCTCCATCGGGCGGGCCAGGCGGCGGGCCAGGCTGTTGGCCAGCAGGATCGCCAGGCCGGCCGCGCCGAAGAACAGGGCGCCGGTCAGGGCCAGGTCACGCGCCAGGGTCTGGCCCAGGCCCGGATGTTGGGCCACCAGCACCAGGGTGCCGACGGTCTGCGAAGACAGCTTGATCGGCCGCGTCAGGGTGTCGGCGTCGGTGGGATTGGCCGCGCCCAGCTGGGCGACGGTGCGCCCCTTGGTGTCCATGATCCGCACGGCCGCGACGCTGGGCGCCTTGGCCACGGCTTCCAGCGCCCGGTAGACGCCGACCATGTTGTGGTCGGCCAGGGGGGCGGCGGCGCCGGCGGCGGCCATCTGGGCGAGGATCTCGTGATTGGCGCGGGCTTCCTGCCGCGCGACGCTCCACTGCTGCAGCATGAAGCACAGGCAAGCAGCCACGAGGGCGAGAACGGTCGTGGCCAAGGCCACACCGGCGATTCGCGCCTGTAGTGGCGCGTGTGTCGCGGCAGTGCTCGCGCTGTTGTTGTGCTTTTCGCCCATCAGCGTTCAGGAACTCAATCGTCGCGACAGTATGCCTGAAGGTTCCTAACGCTTCGCTTCCAAGGGCAGTGAGAGTCGCGCGACAAAACAACGCTAGGGCGCATTTTTGCGTTGCTTTGGCTTTAACAATCTATTTACCTTTTCCATTAGTGTTTCGTTAACGGAGGCGGGCGTGGAAAAGGTTTTTGTTGCTAAGCGAGTGGCCAGCAAGCTGGTTTCGACCGAGACGGCTGTGGACGCCGCGGTGACCGAAGTCGCCGAGATGATGGCTGAGCTGATGCAGGCTCGTAAGGATCTGGGCCTGTCGGCCACGTTCGGCCACGGCGTCACCGCCAAGGTCGGCGACGCCATGCAGGCGCTGATGGCCGCGCGCACCGCGATGGTCGAGGCGCATACCGAACTGGACGAGACGCGCCTGCGCCTCGGCATCCGCACGCGGATGGTCGGCGATATCAAGCCGCAGGACGAGGTCCGCGGCTCGGCCCTGCGCGAGGTCGTCTAAGGTCCTCGCTAAAAATACATTGCAATAGTTTAATACCTTTGGGCCTCTAATCTGGGTTAGAGGCCCAAAGCATGTTTGCGTTCCTGCAACTGTTATTCTGGATCAATTGGCCGCTGCTTGCCGCGGCCTGCCTGTGCGCGTGGCGCTGGGGCGGTCGAGCGGAGCGCAGCGGTGCGATGCTGGTGCTGTCGACCTTCGTCGCCGTCCTCCTCGCGGGCCTCATCCATGGCAAGGAACTGGTCCAGGGTCTGTATCTGGCGTTGGACGGCTTGATGGCCCTGGGCCTGCTGCTGCTGGCCCTGCGCCACGCCACGCGCTGGCTGGGCATCGCCGTGCTGCTGCAGGGGGTGCAGTTCAGCCTCCATGCCTATTATCTCGTGGACGGCAAGCGGTACGACAACATCTACATCCTGGTGAACAACCTGGTCAGCACGGGCGTCCTGGTGTGCATCCTGGTCGGCACGTTCCTGGCCTGGCGCAAGCGGAACCAGCCCGAAAAATAATTGCCGCGATCGGACGATTGGTCGCGGCTTTCGCAAAATCTCTCCTTGCAATCGGCCGCGAAACGAGGTTCTTCGCCGGCGGGCCACACCCCCCCAACGGGGTGCAGTCCATCTGTAAGGATGGGAGACATCGCTATGACGACCCTCGCCAAGCCGGCAATCCGTCCGGCTCGCCCCGAGTTCTCTTCCGGCCCCTGCGCCAAGCGCCCCGGCTGGACCCCCGAAAATCTTCAAAACGCTGTTTTGGGCCGTTCGCACCGCTCGAAGCTGGGCAAGGCGCGCCTGAAGGCCGCCATCGACCAGACGCGCGAAGTGCTGGAAGTGCCGGCCGACTTCCTGATCGGCATCGTCGCCGGTTCGGACACCGGCGCGGTCGAGATGGCCATGTGGTCGATGCTCGGCGCCCGACCCGTGCAACTGATGGCCTTCGAGTCCTTCGGCAAGGACTGGGTCACGGACGTCACCAAGCAACTGAAGCTGCCCGACGTCGAAGTCCTGAGCGCTCCTTATGGCGAGCTGCCGGATACTTCGAAGGTCGACCCGGCCAAGGACCTGGTCTTCACCTGGAACGGCACGACCTCGGGCGTGCGCGTGCCGAACGCCGACTTCATCTCGGCCGACCGTGAAGGCATCACCATCTGCGACGCCACCTCGGCGGCCTTCGCCCAGGATCTGGACTGGGCCAAGCTCGATGTCGTGACCTTCTCCTGGCAGAAGGCCCTGGGCGGCGAAGGCGCGCACGGGATCCTGATCCTGTCGCCGCGCGCCGTGGCCCGCCTGGAAAGCTACACGCCGGCCTGGCCGATGCCGAAGCTGTTCCGCATGACCAAGGGCGGAAAGATCGCCGCCGACATCTTCGAAGGCGCGACGATCAACACGCCGTCGATGCTGTGCGTCGAGGATGCGTTGGACGCCCTGAAGTGGGCCGCCTCGATCGGCGGTCTGGAAGCCATGCAGGGCCGCGCCGACCAGAACCTGGCCGTGCTGGCCGACTGGGTCGCCAAGACCCCGTGGGTGGACTTCTTGGCGGCTGCGCCGGAGATCCGCTCCAACACCTCGGTGTGCCTGAAGGTCGTCGATCCCACGATCGCCGCCCTGCCGGAAGACGCCCAAGCCGACTTCGCCAAGAAGCTGGCCAGCCTGCTCGAGAAGGAGGGCGCGGCCCTCGACATCGGCGGCTATCGCGACGCCCCGGCCGGCCTGCGCATCTGGTGCGGCGCCACGGTGGAAGCCTCGGACCTCGAGGCCCTGACGCCCTGGCTCGACTGGGCCTTCGCCACCGTCTCGGCCGAACTGGCCGCCGCTTAATCTGACTCATTGCGGCTGAAATCCTCGTCCTTCGACTAGCTCAGGATGAGGATTTCAGAGTGCCGCCTCTCAGTAGCCCTCATCCTGAGCCTGTCGAAGGACGAGGGCGCGCACCCAATTCTCCGCAAGGAAATCCCAAATGACCGCTCCTCGCGTTCTCATCGCCGACAAGCTCAGCCCCGCCGCCGTCGACATCTTCAAGAACCGCGGCGTCGCCTTCGACATCAAGGTCGGCCTGTCCAAGGACGAACTGATCGCCGTGGTCGGCGACTATGACGGCGTCGCCATCCGCTCGGGCGCCAAGCTCGACAAGGACGTCATCGCCGCCGCCCATAAGCTGCGCGTCATCGCCCGCGCCGGCATCGGCGTCGACAATGTCGATATCCCGGCCGCCACGGCCAAGGGCATCGTCGTGATGAACACGCCCTTCGGCAACTCGATCACCACGGCCGAGCACGCCATCGCCATGATGTTCGCCCTGGCCCGCCAGATCCCCGCCGCCGACGCCTCGACGCAGGGCGGCAAGTGGGAGAAGAACCGCTTCATGGGTGTTGAGCTGTACGCCAAGACCTTGGGCCTGATCGGCGCCGGCAACATCGGCGGCATCGTCGCCGACCGCGCCCTGGGCCTGAAGATGAAGGTCGTGGCCTACGACCCCTTCCTGTCGCCGGAACGCGCCGTCGAGATCGGCGTCGAGAAGGTCGAGCTGGAAGAGCTGCTGGCCCGCGCCGACGTCATCACCCTGCACACGCCGCTGACCGACAAGACCCGCAACATCCTGTCGGCCGAGAACCTGGCCAAGACCAAGAAGGGCGTGCTGATCGTCAACTGCGCCCGTGGCGGCCTGGTCGATGAAGCCGCCCTGCGCAAGCTGCTGGATGAAGGTCATGTCGGCGGCGCGGCCTTCGACGTGTTCACGGTCGAGCCGGCCAAGGAAAACCCGCTGTTCGGTTCGGACAAGGTCGTGGCCACCCCGCACCTGGGCGCCAGCACCAACGAAGCCCAGGAAAACGTGGCCCTGCAGGTCGCCGAGCAGGTCAGCGACTACCTGCTGACCGGCGCGGTCACCAACGCCCTGAACAGCCCGTCGATCACGGCCGAAGAAGCGCCGAAGCTGAAGCCGTTCGTGGCCCTGGCCGAGAAGATCGGCGCCCTGGCCGGCCAGATGGTCGACTTCGGCGTCACGGCCATCGACATCGCCTACGAAGGCGAAGTCACCAACCTGAACGTCAAGCCGATGACCTCGGCCGCCCTGGCCGGCGTGCTCAAGCCGATGCTGGCCGAGATCAACATGGTTTCGGCTCCGGCCATCGCCAAGGAACGCGGCATTACCGTCTCGGAAAGCCGCCAGGAAATCAGCCCCACCTATGACAGCCTGATGCGCGTCACCATCACCACCGAGAAGGGCAAGCGCGCCTTCGCCGGCACGGTGATCGCCGGCGCCCCGCGCGTCGTCGAGGTCAAGGGCATGGAGCTGGACGCGGCCTTCTCGCCGGCCATGCTCTACATCAACAACCTGGACAAGCCCGGCTTCATCGGCGCGCTGGGCATGCTGCTGGGCGAGGCGGGCGTCAACATCGCCACCTTCAACCTGGGCCGCGTCTCGGCCGACGAGGACGCCATCGCCCTGGTCGGCGTCGACCAGGCCCCGGCCGCCGACCTGCTGGCCAAGATCCAGGCCCTGCCGCACGTGAAGGAAGCGCGCGCGCTGACGTTCTAAGGAAAAGATGCTCCCCCGCGATGCGGGGGAGCTGTCACGGAGTGACTGAGGGGGCTAATGCGGCCTGGGCCGAGCTGGCCCCCTCCGGCCCTCTGGGCCACCTCCCCCGCATCGCGGGGGAGGAGCTAGGATCCCAAATGTCCCTGCTCGTTCCCCGCAAGATCAGCTGGCCGGGTTTCCTGGTCTTCCTCGGCGCAGTGGTGTTCACGCTGTACGCGGCCCTGGCGCCCGGTGACGACACCGCCGGTCTGATCCCGTGGGACAAGGCCAAGCACTTCATCGTCTTCTACGGCCTGACCTTCCTGGCCTCGATCGCCCTGCCGCGCAGCCGGCCGTGGAAGATCGGCGTGGTGCTGCTGGGTTTTGGTATCGCCATCGAGATCCTGCAGGACCTGCCGATCGTCGGTCGTGACGCCGACATGTTCGACGTCGTCGCCGACACCCTGGGCATCGGCTTCTACTTCGGCCCGATCATCGTCGCCCAGTGGATGAACCGCGACGCCTAGGCCGGCGTCCCGCCGCGTCCGGCGCCGTCCTTGAACCGCGCCGCGCCGGCTCGAGCCTCGCGGCGCAGCGGCTCCAGCCCGCCACGCCCCTCGACCTTGAGCGCTTCGGCCAGGTCGACATCCCATTGCGCATAGGCCGAGGCGCGGTCGGCGCGCAGGCACAGCTGTGGGAAGGCGGCGATCTGCCGGGCCAGCTCATGCGCCGCCGCCAGGGCCATGCCGCGCGGCACGACACGGTCGGCCAGACCCCAGGACAGCGCCTCGGCCGCCCCGACCGCGCGGCCGGTCAGGATCATGTCCAGCGCCCGGCCCTGCCCAATGATGCGTGGCAGCCGCACCGTCCCGCCGTCGATCAGCGGCACGCCCCAGCGCCGGCAGAACACCCCGAACGTCGCGTCGTCGGCCGCCACCCGCAGGTCGCACCACAGGGCCAGTTCCAGCCCGCCGGCCACAGCGTAGCCCTCGACGGCGGCGATCACCGGCTTGGACAGAAGCCGCCGCGTCGGACCCATCGGCCCTTCGCCTTCGGGGTCGTAGCGCTCGCCCTCGCCGGATGCGGCGACGGCAAGGTCGAAGCCCGCGCAGAAGGTCCCGTCCGCGCCGGTCAGGATCGCCACGGCGGCGACTTCGTCGGCCTCGAAGGCGTCGAACGCCGCGCGCAGCTGCAACGCGGTCTCGGGATCGACGGCGTTGCGCTTGTCCGGACGGTTGATCGTGACGGTCCAGACCGGGCCGTCGGTTTCGAGTTGGACTTCGGTCATGTCGCAGTCTCCATGGCCAGTTCGCGATAGGCCGCCACCAGGGCGTCCAGGCTGAAGGCCAGGTTACGCCCGCTGGGATTGGGCAGCACCCAGGCGATCGCGCCGGCGAAGGGCTCCACCTGCTGGCCCCAGGCGACATCGCGGCGGCCGATCATGGCGCCGTAGGCCGCCTTGCCCAGGAAGGCGAGGTAGGCGGGCTGCCAATGGCGGACCCAGGTCTCGAACCCGGCGGCGGCGTCCACGAATTCCGAACGCGCCAAGTCGTCGACACCCGCCGTCGGCCGCTCGACCACGCTGGTGATCCCCAGGCCGTAGTCCAGCAGGCTGGCGTCGTCCTCGGCGGCGATCTGATGCGGCGTGAAGCCGGCCAGGTGCAGCACGCGCCAGAACCGGTTGCTGCGCCCGACGAAGTGATGCCCCTCGGCGGCGGCCGACAGCCCTGGGTTCAGCCCGCAGAACACGACGGACAGGCCAGGCGCGACGATGTCCGGGAGGGGCTTAGACATTCAGCGCCCGCGTTCCGCTGAGAAAGGGACTGCCCCGCAAATAGAACCGCAACGGCCGGTCGGCGTCCTTGGTGATGCCGATCCGCACGCCCACGCCGATGTCGGCCGGCTCGTGGTCGTCGTGGGCCAGCCACAGCGCACCCTCGGCGCAGAGGTCGAGGCCGTCGGCCCAGGGCCCGATCTGTAACGCTTGGGTCAGTCGACCGGGACCTCGCGCCAGGTCGCGCAGTTTCTCGGTCTGGCGATGAACCTGCATCAGGGCGATCCCCTCCAGCGGCTCCAGCGCCCTGATCAGGACACCGGCCCCGATCCCCTCGACCTCGCTCGACACGTTCAGCATCCAGGACACGCCATAGTTCAGATAGACATAGGCGTGGCCGCGCTCGAGGAACATCGGGCGCGTGCGCGGCGTCATCCCCCGGAAGGTGTGGCTGGCCGCGTCGCCGATGATGTAGGCCTCGGTCTCGACGATGCGACCGCTGAGCACGCCGTCTGGCGTCTCGCGCACGACGATCTTGCCGATCAGAAAGCGGGCGAGAGTTTCCGTGTCGATCGGCAGCTCGTCGCGCGTAAATCTCTTCACCAGCTGTCCACTCGTACTTCCCACGGCCTCGACATCCCCGCCGCCGCGTCCATTCCGCCGACGATCCAGCGCCGGGTGTCGGCGGGGTCGATGACGGCGTCGATCTCCAGGGCGGCGGCCATGCTGGTCGCCTTGCCGGCCGCGTAGAGCCGGGCCACCAGCTGGTCGTAGAGCGCCTTCTGCTTCACGGGGTCGGTCTCGGCCTCCAGCTCCTTGCGGTAGCCCAGCTTGACCGCGCCCTCCAGCCCCATGCCGCCGAACTCGCCGGTCGGCCAGGCCGCGATGAAGGCCGGGGCGTGGAAACTGCCGCCAGCCATGGCCTGGGCCCCGAGGCCGTAGCCCTTGCGCGTGACCACGGTGAAGAGGGGCGAGCGCAGCTTGGCTCCGGCGATGAACTGGCGACTGACGCGACGCACAGCGGCGGCGTCCTCGCTGTCGGGGCCGACCATGAAGCCGGGGGTGTCGCATAGGCTGAGCACTGGCAGGGCGAAGGCGTCGCACAGTTGCAGGAACCGCGCGGCCTTCTCGGCCCCGTCGCAGTCGATCGCCCCGCCCAGGTGGCGCGGATCGTTGGCGATCAGCCCCATCGGCCGGCCTTCGATGCGGATCAGGCCGGTGACCATCCCTGCCGCGAAGCCGCCGCGCAGTTCCAGGAACGAACCTTCGTCCACCAGCAGGTTGATCAGTGTACGGACATCGTAGACGCGCAGGCGGTTTTCCGGGATCGCGTTCCGCAGCCGCCGCTGGTCCGGCGCGGTCCAGGTCGTGAGCGCGCCCTGGAAATAGGACAGCGCCTGCTTGGCCAGCCGGGTGGCGTGCGCCTCGTCGTCGGCCAGGATGTCGATGACCCCATTGGCCCACTGATGCGCCGATGGCCCGATCTGCTCGGGCCGGAAGACGCCCAGGCCGCCGCCCTCGATCATCGCCGGCCCGCCCATGCCCAGATTGCTGTCGCGCGTGGCGATGATGATCTCCGACAGGCCGGCGATCGCGGCGTTGCCGGCGAAGCAGCGGCCGGCGACGATGGCGATCTTGGGGACCAGGCCCGACAGCTGGGCGAAGCTGCGGAACGTCGGCACGTCCAGCCCCGCCACCGCCGTGGTGTCGGTGTCGCCGGGCCGCCCGCCGCCGCCCTCGGCAAACCATACGACGGGCAGGCGTTGGTCGGCGATGACGCTCATCAGCCGGTCGGACTTGCGGTGGTTCATCGCGCCCTGCGTGCCGGCCAGGACCGTGAAGTCGTAGGCCAGGGCCGCCGTCCGCGCCTTGTCGGGCGGGAAGAGCGCGCCGTTGACGCTGCCGACGCCCGTGATCAGCCCGTCGGCCGGGGTGCTGGCGATCAGGTCCTCGACCGAGCGCCGCCGCTTCTGGGCCGCGATGGCCAGGGCGCCGTATTCCAGGAAGCTGCCGGGATCGACCAGGTCGTCGATGTTCTCCCGCGCCGTGCGATGGCCGGTCTTGCGGCGCTTGGCGACGGCGTCGGGGCGGGCCTCGTCCAGGGTGTAGCGGTGGCGGGCGATGACTTCGGCCAGGTCGGGACGGATGGCGTCGAGGTCCTCGGCGACCGCTTCGACGGCCTCGCCGCCGGCGACCTCCATCGGTTCCAGGAACACCAGCGGCTGGCCCTCGGCGACGGTGGCGCCGGGCTCGGCGGCGATCTTCAGTACGCGGCCGCCGGACGTGGCGTGGACGAGGTGCTCCATCTTCATCGCCTCCAGCACCGCCAACGCCTGACCGGGGTGGACGAGGTCGCCTTCATTGACTGAGATCGAGCCGACCGTGGCCGACAGCGGTGCGACCACGGCGACCGAGCCGTCGAGGGTCTCAAACGCCTGCGCGTCCTGCGTCGGAAGGCCGGCGACCAGTTCGGCCGCATGGTCCTCGATGAAGCGTGTCGTAAACACTGCGGCTTTTGGTACCGCAGTGTTCAAGATCGCCCGGATTAGCGGCGCGGTGGTCGCCACGCCCGTGATCTGGAACTCCGCCAGCGCCCGGTCGAGCCGCGCCGAGGCCTCGGCATAGGTCCGCCCGCGCGCGATCACCTTGGCCAGCAGGCTGTCATAGGCCGCCCCGACCGTGGTTCCGGCCCCGACGCCCGCATCGACCCGCACCCCCGGGCCGCCCGGCGGGCTCCAGGCGCCGATCGTCCCGTTGGACGGCTTCACCTGGCCGTCGGCGGTCAGGGTCTCGGCATTGATCCGCGCCTGGATGGCGACGCCGAAGGCCGGTGGGGCCTCCAGGTCCAGAGGCTTGCCCGCCGCCAGGTCGAACTGCAGCCGCACCAGGTCCAGGCCCGTGACCTCCTCGGTCACCGTGTGCTCGACCTGCAGGCGCGGATTGACCTCCAGAAAGTACGGTTGGTCGCCCTCGACCAGGAACTCGACCGTGGCCAGGCCGCGATAGCCGGCGCACAGCGCTTCGGCATGCTTCCACAGCTGCGTCCGCAGCGCCTCGGACAAGACCGCCGGAGCGATCTCGACCAGCTTCTGGTTCCGGCGTTGCAGCGAGCAGTCGCGGTCGCCGATGGCCAGCACACGAGCCCCGTCGCCGGCGATCTGCACCTCGATATGCCGCGCCTGTTCGACCAGCTTTTCGGCATAGAGCCCGCCGTCGCCGAACGCCGCTTCGGCTTCGCGCTGGCAGGCGGCGAAGGCGGCGTCCAGTTCGCTGGGATCGCGCACGGCCCGCATGCCACGTCCGCCACCACCCGCCCGAGCCTTCAGCATGATCGCGCCGTGTTCGGCCTGGAACGCCCGCGCGTCCTCCAGCGAGATCGCGCCTGTGCCCGGGATTAGCGGAACGCTGCGCTCCGCGGCTAACGCCCGCGCCAAAGCCTTGTCGCCGAAGGTCTCCAGATGCTCCGCCGACGGACCGATGAAGACGATCCCGCCCTCGGCGCAGGCGCGCGCCAGGGCGGGGTTCTCCGACAGGAAGCCGTAGCCGGGATGCAGGGCGTCGCAGCCCTCCGCCTTGGCCGCGTCCACGATCGCGACGATGTCCAGATAGGCCCGCGCGCCCGCGCCGGGCAGGGCGACCGCGCGGCCGGCTACGTGGGCCGTATCGCCCTGCGCATGGACCATCACGCTCTCGACCCCGGCCTCCGCCGCCGCGCGGGCGATGCGGACGGCGATCTCGCCACGGTTGGCGATCAGGACGCGGGACAAGGGCATGCGGGTTCCCCGAAATGAGCGGGCTTCATACGGCCGTTTGACGCACCTTCGCCCGACCCGCTTGACTCTCCAAGCACGAAAGATCAGAACAAAAGTAGAACAAGGAGTTGGGAATGGCCGGATCGCGCGAGGCGCGTCTTGCGGCCCTGAGAGGCCAGATCGCCGCGATCCAAGCGGGGACTCGGACTCCGACTCCGGTTCTGCCGTTCGGGGACCCGGCCATCGACGGCTGCTTTCCGGGCGGTGGCCTGCCGCTGGGGGGCTGGCATGAGGTGACGGGCGCGGGGCTGCAGGACGAGACGGGCGCGGCGACGGCCGCCTTCGTCGGTCTCTTGCTGCGACCGCTGGTGAAGACCGGGGCGATTGTCTGGGTCGCCCGGCGCAGCGACCTGTTCGCGCCGGGCCTGTTTGGCCTCGGCTTTCCGGCCGAACGGCTGATCCAGGTCCGCACCCGCGACGAGGCCGAGACCCTGTCGGTGCTGGAGGACGCCCTGTCCACCCAGGGCGTCGCCGCCGCGGTCGGCGAGGCCGAGGCGCCCGACCTGACCGCCGGCCGCCGCTTGCAGCTGGCCTGCGAGAAGCGCGGTGGTTTCGGGGTGCTGCTGCACCGAAGACCCTACGGCGGGGCCAGGAAGACAGCCGCCTCCGGCTCGGCTTCGTTCAGCCGCTGGCGGATCGGGCCTTCGCCGACCCCGCCGGCCGACGATATCGGCCTGGGTCCGCCACGCTGGCGGGTCGAACTGGAACGCTGCCGGGGCGGACGCTCGGGCGCTTGGATCTTGGAAGCACAGGAGGCCGGCTATGGCCCGCATCCTTTCCGTCTGGTGTCCCAACTGGCCGATCACGACGTGGCGCCGACGGAACCCGGACTACGACTGGTCGGCTGAGGCGCCTCCCTTCGCCCTACTGGTCTCCGAGCACGGGACCCGCCGCCTCGCCGCTGTAGACGACAGGGCGCGCGCCCTGGGCCTGTCCGCCGACCAGAAGGCCGCCGACGCCATGGCCCTGGTCCCGACCCTGGTCACCTTCGACCACGACCCGGCCGCCGACCGCGTGGCGCTGGAGGCCCTGTGTGACTGGTGCGTGCGGTTCTCGCCGGCCGTGGCCATCGACGGGACCGACGGCCTGTTCCTGGACATCACCGGGACCGACCACCTGTGGGGCGACGAGGAGACCATGCTGGTCGACCTCGTCGGCAGGCTGGCGCGCTGGGGCGTGCCGGCGCGGGCGGCGATCGCCGACACGCCCGGCGCGGCCTGGGCCTTGGCGCGCTACGGCGACGACCTCGCCATCGCCCAGCCGAGGCAGCAACGCGCCGCGATCGAAGGCCTGCCGGTCGCGGCCCTTCGCCTGGAGGACGCCGCCGAGGCCCAGCTGCCGCGCCTGGGTTTGCACCGCGTCGGCCAGCTCTTCGCCCTGCCGCGCGCCCAGCTGGCCAAGCGGTTTGGCCTGGCGACGACCTTGCGTCTCGACCAGGCGCTAGGCATGGCCGCCGAGGCCCTGACCTTCCGCCGCCCGGCCACGCCCTGGTCCGACCGCCTGGCCTTCTTCGAGCCAATCAGCGCGCCCGAGGACCTGGCTCGCGTGGCCGGCGACGCCCTGGCCCTGATCTGCCAGCGCCTGGAAGCCGAGGGGCGCGGCGCCAAGCGTTTCGAGGTCGTGTTCCATCGCCTGGACGGCAAGGCCTATCCGGTGCGCGCGGGCCTGGCCCGGATCGGCCGCGACGCCCGGCGGCTGACCAAGCTGATCGTTCCCAAGCTGGACAAGGTCGACCCCGGCTTCGGCATCGAGGTCGTCACCGTCCACGCCTGGGCGGTCGAGCCCCTGGCCGCCGCCCAGGAGCGTCTCGACGCCGATGCCGACGCGACCCTGGACGAGACCCTGGCCCCGCTGATCGACCGCCTGGTCAACCGCCTGGGCGAGAACCGCGTGTGGCGCGCCGACCCATTCGAAAGCCACGTTCCCGAGCGCTCGGTGATCCGCAACGCCCCGCTCGATCCCCCGGCCAGCGCGAAATGGGATCCCGACCGTCCACGCCCCGTGCGCCTGTTCAAGCGCCCGGAGGCCATCACCGCCATCGCCAAGCTGCCCGATGACCCCCCGATGCAGTTCACCTGGCGCGGCCGCGCCCACCGCGTCCGTCGCGCCGAAGGCCCCGAGCGCATCGGCCAGGAATGGTGGCGCGCCGGCGTCGGCGAGGAAGACACCGGCCCTGGCAAGATCCGCGATTACTACCGGGTCGAGGACGACGTCGGCGGCCGGTTCTGGATCTATCGGCAAGGGCTGTTCGGCGAGGCGGAAGCGCCGAAATGGTGGATCCATGGGCTGTTCGGATGAGCGCCTATGCCGAGCTGCAGGCCACCACGAACTTCTCGTTCCTGCGCGGCGCCTCGCACGCGGAAGAGCTGGCGATCGCGGGCGAAGCCCTGGGCCTCGCCGCCATCGGCATCGCCGATCGCAACAGCCTGGCGGGCGTCGTGCGAGGCTGGGCGGCGGCCAAGAAGCGCAACTTCCGCGTCCTGACGGGCTGTCGGCTGGACTTCATGGACGGCACGCCCAGCCTGCTCTGCTACCCGTCGGATCGGGAAGCCTTCGGCCGTTTGACGCGCTTGCTGACCGTTGGCCAACGCCGGGCTCCGAAGGGCGAGTGCCATCTGTCCTGGCAGGATTTCCTGGACCATTCGGATGGCCAGCTGGGCCTGATCATCCCGCCGAAGATGCTGGATGAAGCCTTCAAGCGCGACCTTGCGCGCATGGCCGGCGATCTGCGGGGACGGTCGTGGCTGGCGGGCGCCCGCGCCTACGCCGCCCAGGACCTGAAGCGTCTCTCACATCTAGACGCCCTGGGGCGCGCGACCGGCGCGCCGATGGTCGCCACCAATGACGTGCTCTATCACGGCCCCGAGCGACGACCGCTGCAGGACGTGATCACCTGTGTTCGCGAGCACTGCACGATCCAGGAGGCGGGCTTTCGGCTTGAGGCCAATGCCGAGCGTCACATCAAGGCGCCGGCGGAGATGGCGCGCCTCTTCGAGCGCTGGCCGCGCGCGGTCGAACGGACGATCGAGATCGTCGAACGGATCGGCTTCGACCTGGGCCAACTCGACGAGGAATATCCCGACGAACCGGTGCCGCCCGGCAAGACAGCGATGCAGCACCTGACCGACCTCACCTGGAGCGGCGCCGCTTGGCGCTATCCCAGCGGCGTGCCCGACAAGGTGGCCGCCCAGCTCAAGGAAGAGCTGCGGCTGATCGCCAAGATGGACTACCCCAACTACTTCATCACCGTGCACGACATCGTGCGCGAGGCGCGCAGCATGGGCATCCTGTGCCAGGGGCGGGGCTCGGCGGCCAATTCCTCGGTCTGCTTCTGCCTGGGCGTGACCGCGATCGACCCGACCGAGCACCGGCTGCTGTTCACCCGCTTCATCTCCGAGAACCGTGGCGAGCCGCCCGACATCGACGTCGATTTCGAGCACGAGCGGCGCGAGGACGTCATGCAGTACGTCTACCGCCGCTACGGCCGGGAATATGCCGCCATCTGCGGGACGGTGATCCACTACCGCCCGCGCAGCGCCATCCGCGATGTCGGCAAGGCCTTGGGCTTGACCGAGGACGTCACCAACCTGCTGGCCGGAACGGTCTGGGGCAGTTGGGGTTCAGGCCTGCCCGAGGAGCACCTGCGCAATGCGGGCCTGGATCCCGAGGCGCCGGAGATCGCCCGCGCCGTGGCCATGGCCACCGAGCTGATGGGCTTCCCGCGCCACCTGTCGCAACACGTCGGCGGCTTCGTCCTGACCAAGCGTCGCCTGGACGAGACCGTGCCGATCGGCAATGCGGCCATGGAAGACCGCACCTTCATCGAGTGGGACAAGGACGACATCGACAGCCTGGGCCTGATGAAGGTCGACGTCCTGGCCCTGGGCATGCTGACGGCGATCCAGCGGGCCTTCGGCATGCTGCGGAATGACCATGACCAGGAGATCGTTGACCTGGCCGACGTTCCTGTCGAACTGCCGGGCGTCTACGACATGCTGTGCAAGGCCGACAGCGTGGGCGTCTTCCAGGTCGAGAGCCGGGCGCAGATGTCGATGCTGCCGAGGCTGAGGCCCCGCCGCTTCTACGACCTGGTCATCGAGGTGGCGATCGTCCGGCCCGGTCCGATCCAGGGTGATATGGTGCATCCGTATCTGAAGCGGCGGAACGGGATCGAGAAGGCCGAGATGCCGGCGCCCTCGCCGGAACACGGTGAGCCGGACGAGCTGGAGCAGATCCTCGGCAACACCTACGGCGTGCCGCTCTTCCAGGAACAGGCGATGAGCCTGGCGATCGAGGCGGCCAGGTTCACGCCGGATGAGGCCGACGGCCTGCGCAAGGCCATGGCCACCTTCCGCAACCTCGGCACGCCCGATGAATACCGGGGGCGGTTCATCGATGGCATGACCTCGCGCGGCTACGAGCGTGACTTCGCCGAGCGCTGCTTCAAGCAGATCGAGGGCTTTGGCCACTACGGCTTTCCGGAGAGCCACGCTGCCAGCTTCGCCAAGCTGGTCTACATTTCGGCCTGGATCAAATGGGCATGGCCGAACGTGTTCTGCGCGGCGCTGATCAACTCGCAGCCGATGGGGTTCTATCAGCCAGCGCAATTGGTCCGGGATGCGCGCGAGCACGGGGTCGAGGTGCTGCCGCCCGACATCATGGCCAGTGTCTGGGACTGTACGTTGGAGCCGATGACAGCGGGCTTCCGCGCGCCGCGCATCCGCGAAGACAAGATCGCCGACTACGCCAACAGCCACCGCTGGAAGGCCGTCCGCCTCGGCTTCCGCCAGATCAAGGGGCTGAAGGAGAAGGGCGACATCGCGCCGCTGTTGAAAGCCCGCGCCGAAGGCGCCCGCACGCCCGCCGAGTTCGCCCAGGGCGGCGTGCCGCAGCGCGCGCTCGAGCTCTTGGCCGAGGCCGACGCCTTCGCCTCGGTCGGCCTCACCCGCCGCGAGGCGCTGTGGGCCGTGAAGGGGCTGAAGGGCGAGCACAAGGCGCCCGTGCAGGCGCCGCTGCTGGCCGGGTTGCCGCTGTTCGAGGACAAGGTCGCCCTGCCGGCCATGGGCAGCCCGCAGGAGGTGGCCGAGGACTACCGCACCACCAGCCTGTCGTTGAAGGCCCATCCGGTGGGCTTCTACCGACCGATGCTGGCGCGGCGCGGGGTGGTCACGGCTGAAGAGCTGCTGACGGTGAAGGATGGGACCAAGGTGTCGGTGGCGGGCCTGGTCCTGATCCGCCAGCGGCCGGGCACGGCCAAGGGCGTGGTGTTCGTGACCCTGGAGGACGAGACGGGCGTTGCGAATGCGGTCGTCTGGAAGGACCGCTTCGAGGCCGACCGCAATGTGGTGATGACCGCCTCGTTCCTGGTTATCCACGGCCGGGTGCAGCGGGCCGAGAACGTCATCCACGTGGTGGCCGAAGGCTTCACCGACCTGTCGGCGCACCTGTCGACCCTGAGGGACGAACCCGGCGCGCCGGCTCCGCGTGTGCGCCAGAAGGTGTCGGGGCGGCTGCTACGCAGCCGGGACTTTCACTGATAGCCACACCCGCCGCAGCCCCCAATACACCGCCCCCGCCACGATGAAGCTGGGCAGGGTCGCGCCCAGGTCGGGGAGCAGGCGGCTCAAGGCCTGGTAGGCGGCGACGCCGGCGGCCCAGGCCAGCAGGGCGGGCAGGCGGACGCCGCCGGACGCCACGATCGTCGCGCGGCGGCGGATCACGAAATGGTCGGTCAGCAGCACGCCGAACAGCGGCGCGAAGACCGAGCCGATCAGCAGCAGGAAACCCTCATAGCGGGCCAGCGGCGCGAACAGGGCGATGGTGGTGCACAGGCCGCCGAAGATCAGCGCCAGGTTGGCGGGCTTGGCCGGGACCAGGGTGGCGGTCGAGATGGCGGCCGAGTGGATGTCGGCGAAGGTGTTGTCGGTCTCGTCGATGACGATCAGGAACAGCGCGATCCCGCCGCCGCTGGCGGCCAGGGCGGTCAGCAGCAGGCCGTCGCCGCCGCCTGACGCCAGGGCATAGGCCGCGCCCAGACCCATGAACCAGATATTGGCCAGCAGGTAGCCCAGGGCGCTGCCCTTGAACATGCCGCCGCTCGTGCGACCAAACCGCGTGTAGTCGGCGATCAGCGGCAGCCACGACAGCGGCATGGCGATGACCAGGTCGACGCCGGCGCCGAAGCTCATCTCGCCGGTCCCGGCCTTGGCGAAGAGGGCGGCCAGGTCGTGCTCGGCCAGGAGGCGCCAGCTCAGCCAGCCCGCGCCGGCCAGCAGCAGCCACAGGCCATAGGCGCGCAGGAAGCGGCGGACGAACGACAGGGGTCCGACGATGGCCAGCCAGGTGGCCAGCAATCCAAACACCAGGGTCCAGATCATCGGGTTGGACAGGCCGAAGGTCTGCTTGGCCAGGGCGTCGGCGGCGTCGCGCATGGCGATGATCTCGAACGCGCCCCAGCCAACCAGCTGCACGGCGTTCAGCACCGTCGGGACGGTCGCGCCGCCCGCGCCCAGGGTCAGGCGCAGGGCGCCCATCGACGACAGGCCGGTATCGGCCCCGACCACGCCGGCGGCGGCCAGCAGCAGGGCGCCCAGCACCGAGCCCGTGACGATCGCCGCCAGGGCCGCGCCCAGGCTGAGCCCCGGCACCAGGAAGGCGCCGGCCTGCAGGACCAGCAGGCCGATCCCCAGGCTGAACCACAGCGAAAAGGCGTCGCGGGCCGTAAAGGCGCGACGCTCTGCCGGCACGGGCGTTAGGGGATCATAGGTGTCGTCGAGCTGAGCCATGGCCCCGTTTAGCAGCTGACCGGCGCCCACGCGAATTGCGGGTTTATGGCCAAGCTGTGTCGCGCCGGCCGTGAAAGCGTCACCATTCAGCCGAATCAATGTCTGGTTGCGGGTGCGCTCTTGGGGTTGAGGCCACGGGGGTGGCTTAGGGGGATGCGATGGACTTGAGCCTGTTGGCGCTGGGCGGCCTGGCGGCCGCGATGGCCTTGGACGCCGCGCCCGACCCGGTCCCGGCAGCGCCGCGTGAGACACCGGTGTCTTGCGACGAGGTCGAGGGCGAGGCCGCCAAGGCCAAGTGCCGGCGCGAGCGCAACGAGCTGGACCCCCTGACCATCGAAGGCGCCAAGCCCGGCGACACCGAAGGCCTGCTGGAACCGGAGCTGGAACTGGACGAGGAGGCCATCCGCACCCTGGGGGCCAATACGCTGGGCGATTTGATCGCCAAGCTGGCGCCGGTCCTGGCCAATGCCCGGGGACGCAGCGACGAGCCGCCGATCATCCTGATCAACGGCCAGCGCACGACCGGCAATATGAGCGATATCCCGACCGAGGCGATCCTGCGCATCGCGCCGCTGCGCGAGGAAGAGGCCCTGACCCACGGCTATCGCGCCGACCAGTTGGTCATGAACGTCATCCTGAAGAAGCGCTTCAACGCCACCACCGTGACCAACGAGGGCCAGTGGCTGGTCGAGGGCGGCCGGGCGTCGAGCGACCAGTTGGTCAACCTGTTCAAGGTGCAGGGCGAGGGACGAACCCTGGCGACGGCGCGTTATCATCGTGACTCGCCATTGTTCGAGGACGAGCGCGGCGTGGTCCGCACGCCCGTGGCCGGCAGCGCCGAGGCCCTGGCCGACCAGGTCGTCGGCGGCGACCTGACCGCCGCCCGCACCCTGCTGCCGCGCACTGAGCAGGCCAAGCTGGAGGTGACCCACACCCGCCCCTTGCGTGGCGGAACCATCGCGACGCTGGGCGGCGACTTGCAGATCGGCAGCAGCGTCAGGTTCCGCGGCTTGCCGGGCGTGGCGCTGGATCCGCCTGGCGACCTCGACATCTATCGCTACATCGACGCGCCCGAGGCCCTTAAGGTGCGCAACGACACCCGCAAGGTCGGGGTGGTCGCCGGCCTGTCGGGCCGCAAGACGCACTGGCGCTGGAACTTGGATGGCGGCGTCGACCGCAGCGAGAGCGCCTCGCGGATCGGACGGGGCCTGGACACCAGCGCCCTGCGCGCGGCCGTGGCGGCGGGCGAGGTCGATCCTGTCGGAGCGATCCCGGACGGCCTGATCCGCTACGCCCCGCGCGACACCGCCGACTCCGTGGCCACCAGCGCCAAGCTGGACATGACCCTGAACGGCACCCTGGCCGGCCTGCCGGCGGGGCGCATGCGGGCCACGGTCCGTCTGGGCGCCGATCATCGCCGGTTCGATTCCGAGAGCGTTCGCTCGGGCGTGCGTGTCGACCAGGTCCTGACCCGCGATCGCGCCACGCTGCAGGCCAGTCTCGATACGCCGCTGGTCGACAAGGCCGGACCGCTGGCCTTCCTGGGCAAGCTGTCACTGAACGCCAACGGCCAGTACGAGCAGTTCTCCGACATCGGCGGCCTGCTGACGGCCGGCGGCGGGGTGAACTGGACGCCGATGAAGCGCCTGAACGTCTCGGCCGACTATGGCTGGGAGGAGGGCGAGCCGACGCCCCAGCAGCTGAACGACCCCGTCCAGCAGACCGCCGCCACGCCGGTCTATGACTACGCCACCGGCCAGACGGCGTTCGTCACCCTGACCTCGGGCGGCAACCCGAACCTGCGGTCCGACAGCCGGCAACTGGTCAAGCTGGGCGTCAACTACAAGCCGTTCGAGACGCGCGATCTGCGGCTGTCGAGCAACTACGTCCGTACACGGATAGATGATCCGATTGCCGGGTTTCCCGCCGCTTCGGCCGAGCTGGAGGCGGCCTTTCCCAGCCGCTTCACCCGTGACGCCCAAGGTCGGCTGACGGCCATCGACACGCGGTCCGTCAACTTCGCCCATGCCGACACCGAGGACCTGCGCTCGCGGGTGACCTATATCCGGCGCTGGGGCGGGCCTAAGCCCGGGACCGGGCCGAAGTCGGTGTTCATCGCGCTGAACGACCGCTGGCGACTGCGCGACGCGGTGACGATCCGCGAGGGCATGGCCCCGCTGGACAAGCTGAAGGGCGCGTCGCTGGGCCAGTTCAACGCTTCGCCGCGTCACGAGATCAACCTGTCGGTCAATCTGGGCCTGCCGGGCTACACCTTCACCGCGGCGGGCTTCTGGCGCAGTCCAACACGCGTCGATGGCGGCGCGCGGGGCCAGGACCTGCGGTTCTCGACCCTGCCGGTCCTGATCCTGATGAGCACCGTGGACCTGGGCGCGAACAAGGCCCTGGCCAAGGACCGGCCGTGGCTGAAGGGGACCAAGCTGAACCTCAGCCTGGAGAACGTCTTCGACAGCTACATGCACGTGCGCGACAGCCAGGGCCGCACGCCGGAGGCCTATCAGGAGGCGCTGGTGAAGACGGCCGGCGGGCGCGGGGTGCGGGTGAGTTTGCGGAAGCAGTTTTGAGCGAATTAGGCGTGATGCAGGAGTTTGATCATCGCGTTCGTAAAATCGAAGAGGGTGTAGAGAAAGAAGCCGCCCCAGATAAACATGAAGAGCCATGGATACCGTATAGCGGCCTTACGTGCGGGAACGTGAACGGTGCCGCGTTCACCGAAGGGGCGTAGAAATTCGCTGCGGTCCCAGTCCATGTCGCTGCGGATGCCCAGTTTGTCTTCGACTTGGTCAATGAGATAGTTTGATTGTTGGAAGGCGGCGTTGACCCCGACGAACGACAGATACCCCGCCAAGCCACCAAAAAAGCTAAGAGCTAGCCTGATGCCCAGCTGTAGCTCATTGGGAAGCTTTAGTAACGACAACCCCACCATCGCGGCCAGGATCGCCGCACTCCACTGGAGCCCCCACGACAGGCGATAGTGGATTAGGTTCTCTTCGCGATCGATGCAGCGCAGAAATTGCTCATAGAGATAGCGACGGTCGTCCGACGACATAGATGGCTCCCCCCCAGGATGAGCCGCCCATAACGCATAACGATGTTATCTTGGCAATTGCAGCTTTGAGCTGTTTTGGGGGCCTACGACGCCCGGATCTTCACCACCTTGGACGGTCCCACCTGGCGCAGGTCTTCGACCAGGTCGAACAGCTGGGCGCGGACGGCGGCTTCGTCGCCGGCTTCGGCCAGGGCGTCCAGGGTTTCCAGGCGTTCGTCGGCGATGATCGGGGCGGCCGAGAGGCGCAGGGCTTCCATGATGCCGGGGGCCTTGGGACGGGCCACCTCGTTCACGTCCAGCAGGGTCTCGGTCAGCTTCTCGCCGGGACGCAGGCCGGTGATCTGGATCTCGATGTCGCGGCCGGGGACCAGGCCCTGCAGCTCGATCATGCGTTTGGCCAGGTCGATGATCTTGACCGGTTCGCCCATCTCCAGGGTCAGCACGCCGGCCTCGTCGGCGTCGGCGGCGATCATCGAGAGCGCGACGGCGCGCAGCACCAGCTGCACGGCCTCGGGGATGGTCATGAAGTAGCGCTCGACCGCCGCGTCGGTCAGGGTGACCGGGCCGCCGCGGGCGATCTGCTGCTGGAAGATCGGCACGACCGAGCCAGCCGAGCCCAGCACGTTGCCGAAGCGCACGATGCTGACGCGCATGTCGCCGCCGCCGCCGTACTGGCGGGCCACGGCCTCGGCCACGCGCTTGGCCGCGCCCATGACGCTGGTCGGGGCCACGGCCTTGTCGGTGGAGATCAAAGCGAGGTGCGCCGCGCCGCAGGCCTTGGCGGCGGCGGCGACGTTACGGGTGCCCAGGACGTTGGTGCGCACGCCCTCGCAGGGGTGGTTCTCGACCAGGGTGACATGCTTCAGCGCCGCGGCGTGGAAGATGATGTCGGGCTTCATCTCGGCGAAGACGCGGGTGACGCGCGAGGCGTCGCGCACGTCGCACAGCACTTCGCGGCGCAGCAGGCCGGGGTGGCTGTCGGCGATCTCGCGGTCGATGTGGAACAGGTTGTATTCCGAGGTGTCGACCATGGTCAGCTGGGCGCAGCCGCTGGCGGCGATCTGGCGGCACAGCTCCGAGCCGATGCTGCCGCCGGCCCCGGTGACCAGCACGCGGCGGCCCGAGACCAGGGCGCGGACGGGCTCGGGATCCAGGCGCACGGGCGGCCGGCTCAGCAGTTCTTCCAGGCTGATCTCGCGCAGGGCCGGACCGCTGGCGGCGGCGCCCATCTCGACCACGCCGTGGCGACGCAGCAGGCGCACGCCTTCGGTCTTCAGCCGGCCCAGGCGCTCGGCCCCGAAGGTGCTCATGGCGCTGTCGGTCAGGAACAGGATGGCGGACGGCGACAGGCCGCTGTCGCGCAGGCGGGCCAGCACGCGGTCGAAGTCGGCGATGGCGCCCAGCACGCAGACGCCGCGCAGCTCGTCGCCGGTCTCGCGGTCCATCGGCGAGACGACGCCGATCGGGGTGTAGCGCTCGCCCAGGCCCGCCGGGGCGCGCAGGAAGGCGTCGGCCTCGCCCGCCGAGCCGACGATCAGCAGGCGCGGCAGGGCCGGGTGCATCGAGGCGGGACCCAGGCGCAGCACCGAGTCCAGCAGCTGGCGCTCGTGCAGGCTGCGACGGATGACGCGCAGGGCCGACAGGAAGGTGCCCTGGAACAGGGCCGCGCCGGCCACGGTGCGCAGGCCGCCGTCGATGCCCGGATGGGCAAAGCGGGTGATGACCATGAAGGTCGCGGCCGTCAGGAAGGCCGAGCGGAACAGGCGCAGGTGGTCGCTGGCCGAGACGAAGCGCCAGGGCGCGCGCTCGACCCGGAACAGCAGTTCGACAATCAGGGACGCCAGGGCGTACAGGCCCGCCTGCACCAGCGTGTCCGTCGTGAAGGGCATGTCGATGACGAGATACCGGCCGACCAGCAGGGCCACGAAGGCCAGCAGGACGTGCGTTCCGATCTTGCCTACATGCCCCATGAAACGAACCTCTCGAGCCTGAAGGCCGGGGCGGGCCCCGGTGGAATCGTTCAAGCAACTAGCACGGCAATCCGTCGCCGTCGCGGTTTCAGCCGCGATGCAGGGGCAGAACTTCGACGACGTCGTTCGCCGAAGCAGCGGGCGCGCCAGCGCGTCGACGCACCAGAGCATCCGCCCGCGCGAAGACGCCGACCAGCGAGGAATCCTGATCGGGGAAAACGCTGGCGACGGTTCGCCCCTCGGGATCGACCGACAGGGCCGCGCGCATCCAGTGTTCACGGGGGCCGCCGGCGGGCAGCGGGGCGGTCAGGCGGGCGGGGAGGAGGCGGACTTCGGCGTCGCCGCCAGCCAGGGCGGCCAGCAGCGGCCGCAGGAACAGCTCGGCGCAGACCATGGCCGAGGCCGGGTTGCCGGGCAGGCCCAGAACGCGGCGGCCATCACCGAGGCGACCGCTCCAGGTGGGTTTGCCGGGGCGCACGGCCACGGTCTCGACGGCGAGCTCAAGGTCCAGCGTGCGCAGGGCCGGCTTGACCAGGTCGTGATCGCCGACCGAGGCGCCGCCGACGGTGACGATCAGGTCGGCTTCCACGGGGCGCACGGCCTCGGCGATGGCCTCGGCGTCGTCGGCCGCGGCGGTCAGGCGGAAGGCTTCGCCGCCCCAGGTCTGGATCAGCGCGGCCAGGGCGAACGAGCCGCTTTCGAAGATCTGGTCCGGACGGGGGCTGGCGCCGGGCGGGACCAGCTCGTCGCCGGTGGCCAGGATCGCCACGCGCGGCCGACGGGCGACCGAGACCTGGGCCAGGCCCGCCGAGGCGACCAGGCACAGCCGCCAGGGATCGATGACGACGCCGGCCTCCAGCAGGACATCGCCAGCCCGGAAGTCGCCGCCGGCGGGGCGGGTGTTGGACTTAGGATCGGCGCCGGCCTCGAAGCGGACCGTCTCGCACTCGCGGACGGCCTCTTCCTGGATGACGACGAGATCGGCGCCGGCCGGGATCGGGGCCCCGGTGAAGATGCGGACCGCTTCGCCGGCCTGGACCGTGCGGGCGAACGCCTTGCCCGCCGCGCTCTCACCGGCGACCGCGAAGACCTTGCCCGGCGCGTAGTCGGCCCGCTGGATCGCCCAGCCGTCCATGGCCGAAGCGTCGAACGGCGGCTGATGGCGATCGGCGACGACGGGTTGGGCCAGCACCCGACCGATGCTTTCGGCCAGGGAAACGGTCTCGACGCCCAGGCGCGCGGCGCCGTCCAGGATCCGGGCGCGCGCTTCCTCGACGGTGAGGTTCTTGAGCTGGATGGGATGGGTCACGCGTCCGCCTCGACAATTGCCACAGCCACTATAGACACCCCGCCCGAACCCATCGCGCATTCCCGCGCGAGATTTGGTCTTTCAACGCGAAGCTGTAGCATCGCGACATGAGCCGGACCTTGCGTATCGTTCCGAAGTTCAGCCGCGCTGCCGGCCTGATGCTGGTGATCGGGCTCGCCGTCCAGGGGTGTGCGCGCACCGAAGCGGTTTCAGAGCAGCGCTGCCCGGCGTTCGCGCATGTCGACCGGACAGTCCCACCGCCGCGTATCAATGGCGACGCCGGCGGTGAGCGCCTCGACGCGATCTGGGCGCGGTGGGCGCAAGAGCGGCCCCGGCTCGCCTGGCGGACAAACCGAGCGAATGCCGCGATCCGCTTCGAGACGACCGACGGCATGGTCGCGCACCCCGCGCGACGGGAGGTGGCGGCCAGGCGGTCCTCCGGAGGCTGGGAGGTCTATGCGCGATCTTCGGACGTGGCGATGACGAGCCCGGGACCCTGGACCCCGGTGAAGGTGTCCGACGCCGGGGCGTCTCGTCTGAACGCGCTCCTAGTCGACCCCTGCCTGTGGGACGCGCCGCGATATCTGGACGCCGAGGTTCGGCTGAAGAACGGGCACTACGACTCCCGGCCGGACGGCCCCACGACGATCTACGACCTGTCCGTGGGCCAGCGGCGCTGGGACGGGATGCAGGTCTCCTGGACCGTCGGGGTTCCAGGTCAATTGCGGGGCGTCCTCCTCGCCGAGGCGTTCGGCGCGCCGCAATACGATCTGGACCAGATCGATTCCGAGGGCTGGATCGACAAGCCCTGAGGCCCCGCGCCTCTCGGGAGGGCGGGGCGGAGAGGCTTTAGCCGACGAACGCCCGCTCGATCACGAAGTCGCCCGGCTCGGCGTTGGAGCCTTCCTTCAGGCCGTGGGCCTCCAGGAGGTGGGCGGTGTCCTTGATCATGGCCATCGAGCCGCACAGCATGGCGCGGTCGTGCTCGGGATCGAACTTGACCTGCTCCAGGCCCAGGTCGGCGAACAGCTTGCCGCTCTCGATCAGGTCGGTGAAGCGGCCCTGGCGCTCGAACGCCTCGCGGGTCACGGTCGGATAATAGACGAGCTGGGCCTTGGCCTCGTCGCCGACCAGCGGGTCCTCGTGGATCTCGCTGGTGAAGAGGTCGCGATAGGCCAGTTCCTGCACTTCGCGCACGCCGTGGGCGACGATCACCTGCTCGAAGCGGCTGTAGGCGTCGGGGTCGCGGGCCACCGACAGCCAGGGCGCCAGGCCCGTGCCGGTGCCGAACAGGAAGAGGCGCTTGCCGGGGCGCACGGCGTCCAGCACCAAGGTGCCGGTCGGCTTCTTGCCCAGCAGGATGTCGTCGCCTTCCTGGATCTGTTGCAGGCGCGAGGTCAGCGGACCGTCCGGCACCTTGATCGAGAAGAACTCCAGTTCCTCGGCGAAGTGCGGCGAGCCGATCGAATAGGCGCGCAGGATCGGCTTCTTCTCGTCCTCGCGGGGCGGCAGGCCGATCATCACGAACTCGCCCGAGCGAAAGCGGAAGCTGGCCGGACGGGTGATGGCGAAGCTGAACAGGCGGTCGGTCCAGTGCTTCACCCACAGCACCTTCTCGGTGAAGTACGGGGCTTCTTTCACGGGAGCGGCAGCGGTCGCGGTGGCCGTCATCTGAACTCTTTGAATCCTTGGCGCGCGGAGGCGCGGAAGAGGGCGGATGCGCCGGTCGGCTCGGCGCGGATGGACGCCGCTACGGCCCTGTAGGCGGCTGCTGTCTCATTTGAGCACGGCCGTCTCCATGTCAACGCCGGTTGTCTAAAGCCGACTTTGGAAAAACTCAGCGTTCAGGGCGCGGGCGCGGCGCTGTGTCGGGGAGTCGAAAGATCAGCGCAGTATTCGCGAGCCCACAGAAAGCGGCGTCTCGGTTTGCGAACAAATGTTCAGATGAGAAAGGCTGTCAGCTGTGCGCGGCATGGGATTGCACTGGGCTGGACGAAGCTTCGGAGCTTCGTGCGTCTGTCGTCCGGTTAAGGACAATCTTTTTCCCAATCTGTCAAAATCGCCGAACCGGTTTTTCGAAAGCGTCAAAAATGTGATTGCCGCTCTTTGAAACGAGGCGCAGACTTCCTTTTGCTTCGTTCGCGGAGCCAACGATACGGAGGAACGTATGCGGGTTAGGTTCATAGGGGCCGCCGCGGCGGCCGGTCTGTTAGCGTTTGGTTTGGCTGGTTGCAGTGACGGCGGCGCGAAGACGAAAGTCGCGCAGGCCAATCAAGTCGTCGTGGAAGGTACGCCTGTCACGGCATCGGGCTGCGTCAGGCCCGTCGAGAACACCAGCTGCCTGGTCGTGAAGGGCCGAGGCGGTGGTTATTACGACATCAGCAGCGCCAGCCCGGCGCCGGACCTGTCCAAGGGCGTGGCGGTTTCGCTGCGCGGCACGGACAGTGGCAAGAACACCCAGTGCGGGCGCGAGCTGACGAACGTGAAGTTCTCGTACCTGGGCATCCAGTGCGGCGCCACGATGCCGGCCAGCGCTTCGACCGCTACCGACAAGGACGCCAAGACCAAGCAGGAAAAAGCCGGCTGATCGAAACCAGCCGCGCTTGATCCGTAAATCCTAGCCCTCGCCGGAGCCCGGATCCGTCCGGGTCTTCGGCGAACGGGTGCTGTCGGCCGCACCTGGCGGCTCGGTGGCCGGCCTAGGCGGTTGGCCCTCCCGAGACGCGGGACGCTGGTTCTCGTGCTCGACTTCTCGGTTCGACGGCCGATTCGAAGGCAGGTCGTCGTTCGAGGGCTGAGGTTGGGGTGAAGAAATGCTGGGCATGGCGAAATAACGCCGTGGTCGGGGCTTCCGATCCCCAAAAGGGGTCTTCTTCGCGCGGCTCGAAGCCCCGAACGGCGGGGTTGTGGGCACCTAAAGCCGTCAAACCGTTGCGCCGCGCTTGCTCGCCGCATGCGACCCTGCTAAATGGCGCGGCTCTGGCGACAGGACATGGCGCGCCGAGGCTTCAAAGCCTCCCGGCGCGCTGTCTGTCTCCGGATGTCCGTCGGCCCGAAAGGGCGGTCGGAATGCAGGAGTGTAGCTCAGCTGGTAGAGCGTCGGTCTCCAAAACCGAAAGTCGTGGGTTCGAGTCCCCCCACTCCTGCCACTATATGTTTCCGACGGGCCGCGTGACGGCCCGCAGTTTTGGAAAGTCGTGAGCCTCTAGAGCATGGCCAGGAAACCGGGATCCAGCCCGTCCGCGATCAAGAACCGCGCCGCTAAGACGGCAGCGGCGATGGCGCCCGCCGGCGCTGGCGCGACGACGGCTGCAGCCGCTCCCGCCGCCCCCAAGAAGCGCACCAGCCCGGTGCAGTTCTTCCGCGAAGTTCGCGCCGAAGCCCGCAAGATCACCTGGACCACCCGCAAGGAGACCTGGATCACCTCGGTGATGGTCTTCATCATGGTGGTCATGGCCTCGCTGTTCTTCATGGCTGTCGACGGCGGCATGGGCTTCGCGATGAATCAGCTCCTGAAGCTGGCGACCTCGGGATAAGATAGAGCGATGAGCACCGAAACCGCCTCGAACCCGAACCACAAGTGGTACATCGTCCACGCCTACTCGAACTTCGAGAAGAAGGTGGCCGAGAGCATCCGCGAGCAGGCCAAGAACCAGGGCCTGGAGGAGAACTTCTCCGAGATTCTGGTGCCGACCGAAGAGGTCGTCGAGATCCGCCGCGGTCGTAAGGTCAATGCCGAGCGCAAGTTCTTCCCGGGCTACGTCCTGGTGAAGATGAACCTCTCGGACGAAGCCTACCACCTGATCAAGAACACCCCGAAGGTCACGGGCTTCCTGGGCAGCGGCTCCAAGCCGATGCCGGTTTCCGAAAAGGAAGTCCAGCGCATCGTCGGCGCGATCGAGGAAGGCGTCACCGCCCCGAAGGCCGTGGTGCTGTACGAAGTCGGCGAGAACGTCCGCGTCACCGACGGCCCGTTCGCCAGCTTCAACGGCTCGGTCGAATACGTCGACGAGGAAAAGGCCCGCCTGCGCGTCACCGTCTCGATCTTCGGCCGCGCCACTCCGGTGGAGCTGGAATACAATCAGGTCGAGAAGATCGCTTAATCGCGATTGGCTTGAAGTCTTTGAAAAGCCCCGCGTCCCAGGACGCGGGGCTTTTTGCTGTTTAGTCCTCGATCGCCTCGACGCCCTGGCGGTCCAGTTCCGCCAGGTGGTCGCGCATGGTCTTGAGCTGCTCGGGCGTGTGACCCGTCCAGCGGGTCAGCTCGCCGACGATCCGCAAGGGATAGGACGTGCGATACGAGCGGGTCGGATTGCCGGGGAACTTCTTGTCGGTGAGGTTGGGATCATCCTCGATCGGGCCGGTTGGCTCGACCACATAGATCCGCTGTGGCCCGTCGCCCTGGGCCAGTTCCGCGCCCCAGATGGCGGCGTCCAGGGTCGCGGTCAGATAGACATAGGCCGCCTTCCTGCGCCGGCCGTAGTTGGAGGCATAGCCGGCGCTGATCAGATCGCCCAGGTTCAGGTCCGCTTTCGTACCGTGATAGAACGGTTCAGCGCCCGGTGTGACGGTGGTGGTCATCGATCAATGGCCCTTCTGTGATGGAGACCCGACGGTCCCCGCGTCGAGGGCGCTACAAACTGCGCATAAATCGCCGTTCGCCAATTCTTGAAATCAGATATTTCAGCCCCAAATCCCCTTCAGGCGGGGGCGAGGACGTCGGTTCGGGGTTTGCCAGAGTGGCCAACTCGGCGCATTTTCCGCCTCCCGAACCCGGAGATCGTCTCGATGAAAGCGCCCCGCAAACTCGTGATCTTGGCGGTCGCGCCCGTCTCCCTGAGCGTGGTCCTGTTGCCGCTGGCCAACCGCCTGCCGCTGCCCGATGGCCTGATCGGTTGCGCCATCGGCAGCCTGTTCGGGCTGTCGCTGTTGGGCCTGCTGGCGATGGCCGGCAAGGCCAAATGCGCCTCCTAAAGCAGCCTCCGCACACAATCCGAAACAGGTCTTGAGGCCCCCGAATCCGCGTGCGACTTGCTGTCCACGCGAATGTGACTACTCTGTAACTGGAGCGTCCGGGGCTGAGCGAGCGCGATGGGGGGGCCTATCACCAAGTCGCAGACAGGGGACAACGGCCATGCCGTGGTGGTTTCGATGCCTCTCGAGGTTATCGAAGGCGACTGCGCGCGGCTGTCATCGGATGACCGTATGGTCGACGATCCGGTGGTCGCCACGGTGGCCGCCTACGTCCTCCAGACCCTGCAACCCTATGCCCCGGCGGGCCAGGCCATGACGCCGAAGACCGACATCATGACCGACCTGCACATCGACTCCCTGAGCGTGATGAACGCGGTGCTCGACATCGAGGACCACTTCGACATCTCGATCCCACTCAATCGACTGGCCCAGTTCCGCACCGCCGAGAACTTGGCCGCCTACATCGTCTCAAGACTCGGAAAACACTGAATTGGGCATCTTCGACACCCATTCCGCCCTGATGGCGCGCTACGAAACCGCTCGCGCCTCCGGACAAATGCCCACGGGCGTGGTGATGGACAGGCTGCTGTCCGCCACCGAGGCCGAGATCAACGGTCGAAAAACCGTGACCGTAGGCACGCACAACTATCTGGGCCTGGCCTTCGATCCGGCGTGTATCGAGGCCGCCGCCGAAGCCGTGCGCCGCGAGGGTACCGGTACCTGCGGGTCGCGGATCGCCAACGGCTCGTTCTCCGAGCACGTGGCCCTGGAGCGCGAGATCGCCGACTTCCACGGCATGGCCCATGCGATGGTCTTCTCGACCGGCTACCAGGCCAATCTGGGCGTCATCTCGACCCTGGTCGGGGCCGGCGACTTCCTGCTGCTGGACGCCGACAGCCACGCGTCGATCTACGACGCCTGCAAGCAGACGCAGGCCAGCGCCATCCGCTTCAAGCACAACGACCCGGCCAGCCTGGAGGCGCGCCTGCGCCGCGTGAAGGACGAGCCGGGCAACAAGCTGGTGGTGGTCGAGGGCATCTATTCGATGCTGGGCGACATGGCTCCGCTGAAGGAGATGGTCGAGGTCGCCCGTCGCTACGGCGCCTACATCCTGGTCGACGAGGCCCACTCGATGGGCGTGCTGGGCGAGCGCGGCTGCGGCCTGGCCGAGGCCGTCGGCGTGCTGGACAATGTCGACTTCATCGTCGGCACCTTCTCCAAGAGCCTGGGCGCGGTGGGCGGCTACTGCGTCTCCAACCTCGAGCAGTTCGACATCCTGCGCGTGGCCTGCCGCCCCTACATGTTCACCGCCTCACTGCCGCCGGCGACCGTGGCCTCGGTGCGCGCGGCCCTGGCGGCCGTCCGTGAGCGTCCGCAGCTGCGCGAGAAGCTGTGGAACAACGTCAACCGCTTCTACGGCGCCCTGGCCGACGCCGGCTTCCAACTGGGCTCGATCGCCAGCCCGATCGTCGCCGTGTGCCTCGACTCTGAGCTGACGACCCTGGCCATGTGGCGGGCGCTGCTGGACCGCGGCTACTACGTCAATGTCGGCCTGCCGCCGGCCACGCCCTCGGGCGAGAGCCTGCTGCGCTGCGCCATCTCGGCCGCCCACTCCGAGGCTCAGCTGGACGGCCTGGCCGAGCAGCTGATCAGCCTGGGGCGGGAGTATGGCGTCCTGCCCCAGGAAGACCTGCGTCGGGCCGCTAAGGCCTGACGTTCCTACGCCTGCCCAGCCAGACGTAGAAGCTGGGCAGCACGAGCAACGTGAGCACGGTGGAGGTCAGCAGGCCGCCGACCACCACCGTCGCCAGCGGCTTCTGCACCTCCGCGCCCGGCCCGATGGCCAGCGCCATCGGGATGAAGCCCAGGATCGCCACCAGCGCCGTGGTCAGCACCGCCCGCAAGCGGCCGACCGTGCCGTCGATGACGGCGGCGGCCAGGTCGTCCGCGCCCTCGATCCGTTGCTTGATGCTCTGCATCAGCACTAGGCCGTTCAAGGTCGCCACGCCCGAGACGGCGATGAAGCCGACGGCCGCCGAGATCGAGAACGGCATCCCCCGCAGCAACAGGGCCAGCGCCCCGCCGACCAGGGCCAGGGGCACGCAGGCGAAGACCAGCGCCGCCTCGGTCGCCGAGCCCAGGGCGAAGAACAGCAGCACGGCGATCACCAGGAAGACGACCGGCACGATGATCGCCAGACGCGCGCTGGCCCGTTCCAGGTTCTCGAACTGACCGCCCCAGTCCAACCATGAGCCGGGCGTCGGTTTGACGTCCCTGGCCACGGCGGCCTGCGCGTCCTTGACGAAGCCGCCCAGGTCGCGGCCGCGCACATTGGCCTGCACCACGATGCGGCGCTTGCCGTTCTCGCGGCTGACCTGGTTGGGACCCTCGGCGGTGTCGAAGCGGGCGATGCTGGACAGCGGGACGGCGCTGCCGCCTTCGCTCTCCGAGACCACGGGCAGCTGGCCCATGGCCGCCGGATCGGCGCGCTTGGCGTCGTCCAGGCGCACGACCACGTCAAAACGGCGGTCGCCCTCCAGGATGTGGCCGGCCTCGCGCCCGCCCAGGCCGATCTCCAGGGCGTCGGCGGCGTCGCTGGCGTGAACTCCCAAGGCCGCGGCGGCCGTGCGGTTGACGCTGGCGGTGATCGTCGGCTGGCCCGAGATCTGCTCGACCTTCACATCCGCCGCGCCGGGGACCTTGCGCAAGGTCGCGGCGACCTGGTCGGCGGTCCGGCTCATGGCCGCGAAGTCGTCGCCATAAACCTTGACCGCCACGTCCGAGCGCACCCCGGCGATCAGCTCGTTGAAGCGCATCTGGATCGGCTGGGTGAACTCGTAGGCGTTGCCGATCAGCTTGCTGAAATCGCCCTCCATGCGCTCGACCAGCTCGGCCTTGGAGAGGCCGGGATTTGGCCAATCCTTGCGGGGCTTCAGGATCACGAAGGTGTCCGAGGCGCTGGGCGGCATGGGGTCGGAGGCGATCTCGGCCGTGCCGGTGCGGGTGAAGACCAGGGCGACCTCGGGCTGGGCCGAGAGCGCCTTCTCGACCTCGAACTGCATGGCCTGGCTTTCTTCCAGCGAGATCGAGGGCACGCGGCTGGCCTGGACCAGCAGGTCGCCCTCATCCAGCGTCGGGGCGAACTCGCGGCCCAGGGCGAAGAAGGCGACGAGGCCAAGCATCAGCGCCAGAACGGCGCCGCCGGCCACGGCCTTGGGGCGGGCCACGGCGGCGCGCAGCACGGGCTCGAAGCGTGTGCGGACGGCCTTCATGGCCTTGGTTTCGCCGTGACCCGTCGGCTCGCGCACCGCCAGGGCGGTCAGGGCCGGGACCAGGGTCAGGGACAGCACGAAGGCGCCGGCCAGGGCGAACATCACCGTGGCGGCCATGGGCGTGAACATCTTGCCCTCGACGCCCTCGAAGGTCAGCAGCGGGGCATAGACCAACAGGATGATCGCCTGGCCGAAGGCGGCGGGGCGGGCCATCTCCTTGGCGGCCTCGACCGCGACCGACAGGCGCTCGCCGGCGGTCAGGTCGCGGCCTTCGGTCTGGCGACGCAGGGCCAGGCGACCGAGGGTGTTCTCGATCACCACCACGGCGCCGTCGACGATCAGACCGAAGTCCAGCGCCCCCAGGCTCATCAGGTTGCCGCTGATCCCGAACCGTCGCATGGCGATGGCGGCGATCAGGAAGGACAGCGGGATGACCAAAGCCGTGATCAGGGCGGCGCGGAAGTTGCCCAGGGCCAGGAACAGCACCGCGATGACCAGCAGGGCGCCGACCGTAAGATTGTGCTCGACCGTGCGGATGGTGGCGTCGATTAGGCGGGTGCGGTCCAGCACCGGCTTGACCACCACGTCGGGCGGCAGGCTGGCGGCGATGGTCTTGAGGCGCTCGTCGACCCGTGCCGCCACGGTGCGGCTGTTCTCGCCGACCAGCATCAGGGCGGTGCCGATCACCACCTCGCGGCCGTTCTCGCTGGCCGAGCCCAGCCGCGGGGCGTGGCCCAGGGCGACCGTCGCGACGTCCGAGACCTTGACGATCGCGCCGTTGCGACGGCCGATCGGGGTGTCGGCCAGCTCGGCCAGGCTTTTCACCCGCGCGTCGGTGCGGACGATATAGGCCTCGCCGCCACGCTGGACGTAGCCGGCCCCGGCGATGCGGTTCGAGTGTTCCAGGGCCTCGACCAACTGCGGCAGGCTGATGCCGCGCGCCGCCAACTTGGCCGGGTCTGGGTGGACGGCATATTCCTTGACGTAGCCGCCCAGCACATCGACGCCAGCGACTCCGTTCAGGGTCTTCAGCTGCGGGGCCACGATCCAGTCCTGGACGGTGCGCAGGTAGGTGGCCTTCTCGATGTCGGTCCGCAGGGTCTCGCCCTCGGGCGTGACGTAGGGAACGCCGGTGCGAGCGGCGGCGCCCTTGAACTCGACGGTCCAGATATAGACCTCGCCCAGGCCCGTGACCGGCGGCCCCATGCCGGGCTCCAGCCCGTCGGGCAGGCTGGCGCGGGCGGCCTGCAGGCGCTCATTGACCAGGGTGCGGGCGAAATAGAGATCGGTGCTCTCGGTGAACACGGCGGTGATCTGCGAGAAGCCGTGCCGCGACAGCGAGCGGGTCTCGACCAGGCCCGGCACGCCCGCCAGCGCGGTTTCGAGCGGGAAGGTCACCTGGCGCTCGACCTCCTCGGGGCCGAGGGCCGGGGCGACGGTGTTGATCTGCACCTGGCGGTTGGTGATGTCGGGCACGGCGTCGATGGGCAGGCGCGACAGCTGTTGCAGGCCGAACGCGAACAGCGCCACGGCCAGCAGGACGACGATCCAGCGGAAGCGGACCGAAAGGTCGATGAGACGATTGAGCATGATCAGTCCTCGTGCCCCGCTTCGCCCTTGCCGAGCTCGGCCTTGAGCCGGAAGGCGCCCTTGCCGGCGAGGGTCTCGCCGCCGCTCAGGCCTTTCAGGATCTCGACCGACCCGGCGGCGATGCGGCCGGTGACCACCGGTGTTGCGCGGAAGCCCTTGGGCTCGGCGACGAACACCACGGTGCGGCCCTCCAGGGTCTGGACAGCGTCGGCGGGCACGGTCAGGCCGCCTGCGCCCTTGGCCAGGATCACCCGAGCCGAGACGATGGAGCCGATCTGCGGGGCAGGCGCGGTGGGCTTGGCGCGCACCACGGCCGCGCCGGCGCCCAGGGCGCTGGGGGCCACGGCGATGATACGCGCGCTGGCCTCGCCGCCGTCGGGCCGCCGGACCAGCACCTCGTCGCCGACCTTGATCGCATCGGCCGAGGCGGGCGGCGCGTCGAAGACGTATTCGACCGCACTCTGATCGGCGATCTCGGCGACCAGGCCGCCTTGAGTCAGGAAACCGCCGACCCGTGTGTCGATGCGGGTGACGATGCCGGCGATGGGCGCGCGCAAGGTGGCGACGCCGCCGGCGCTGGGCCCGCCTTGGGCGGCGACCTGGGCGCGGGCGGCGCGCAGCTCGGCCTGAGCCTTGTCGGCGGCCGCTTGGCTAGCCTCCCAGTCCTGGCGGGCGACGACGCCGGCCTCGAACAGGCGGCGGTCGCGGGAGGCGGCGGCCTGGGCGGCGCGGGCGCCAGCCGAGGCGGCGTCGACGCTGGCCCGTGCGCCCGCGCCCTCGGCGCTGCGCAGGGTGGCGATCGCGGCGCCAGCGGCCACGCGATCACCGGCGGCGACGTGGACGCGCTCGACCGTGCCCGACACCGGCGCGCCCAGGGCGGCCGAGGCGTTGGCGGCCAGGGCGACGCGGCCGGGCAGCACCAGCTCCGAGCCGCCGCCGCGTCCGATCGTGGTGGTCAGCACGCCGGCCTTGGTCGCATCGGCGGCGGAGAGGGCGACGAAGCCTTCCTCATGGGCGGCTTCTTCTTCGGCGTGGCCTTCAACGGCGGCGGGGGCCTTGTCGGTCATCCGACCCAGGCCAAAGCCCAGGCCGGCGGCAGCGATCAAGGCGATGGCCGTTCCGGCCAGGATCCAATTGCGGTTGGTCATTGGGCGCCTCCAAAGGCGATCTGTCCGTTGGCCTGGGCGAGATCCGCCGAGGCCTTGGCGCGCGCCAGGCGCGCTTCGATGTGGCGTTGACGGGCGGCGACCAGGTCGCGGCGCGCGGAGAGCAGTTCCAGCAGCGGCAGCTTGCCGGCCTCGTAGCCCAGCTTGGCCAGGCGATAGGCTTCACGCGCGGCGGCTTCGCCCTCGCGGGCGGCGGCGGTCGAGCGTTCGGCCGCGCGGGCTTCGCCCTCGGCGCCGCGCCGATCGGCGGTGGCGTCGGCTTGGGCGATCAGCAAGCGGGCGCGAGCGGCGTCGGCCTCGGCCTGGGCCGCTTTCACCGCGCCACGGTTGCGGTCGAACAGCGGCAGGGGCAGCGAGACCCCGGCCACGGCGGCGGTGGCGTCGTCTCCGGCCAGCCGTCGGACGCCGAAGCTCAGCGTGACGTCCGGCGCGGCGCGGCGGCGTTCCAGGTCCAGCTTGCGCACGGCGGTCTGTTGTTCGGCCTGGGCGACGGCGACTGCCGGGGACTGGGCGCTGACGGCGGAGGCGATCCAGCCGCGATCCAGCACGCCCGGCGTCACGGCGACATAGGTCTGCTCGCCGCCGATCAGGGCCGACAGCCGCGCGAGGGCGGCGCCGGCTTCGGCCTCGGCGCGGGACTGCTCGGCCTGCGCCGCCGACACCGCTGCTTGGGCCTGCAAGGCGCGCAGCTCGGCTTCCTTGCCGTTGTCGACCAACAGCCGGGCGGCGCGGGCGTCGGCCTGGGCCAGCTCGACGCTGTCCTTGGCCAGGACCAGCCGCTCGCCGGCCGCCTCGGCGGTGGCATAGGCCACGGAAAGGTCGCGGGCGAAGGCGACCCGGTTCTGGTCGGCGCGCGAGCGGGCCGTGTCCAGCTCGGCTCTAGCGGCGGCGACGCGCGCGCCGCGCTTGCCGCCCAGTTCCAGGGTCTGGCCGACCGACAGGGTGGTCTCGGCGCTCTGGAAGTCGCGATAGGGGCCGTCGCCCCCGACGTTCTCGACCTGCAGGTCCAGGGTGGGGTTGGGCCGGGCGCGGGCCTGGAGAGCGCGCCCTTCGGCGGCGCGGGTCTCGGCCTCGCCGACGATCAGGCGTGGGGCCGAGGCCTCGCGCAGCAGGGTTTCCAGGGGCGGCGCGGTCTGGGCCTGGGCCGCGCTCCAGAGCGCGCCGCAGGCGACGGACGCCAAGGCCGCACGCAGCGGCCACCGGTTCGATGACATGAAGATTCCTCGCAATGACAGGACGACGGCGCGCCGAGGGCGCGCGAGCCGTCAGGCGCGAGGCGGGTGGTCGAGCGGGGAGGGGCTGTGCGAGGCCGGGGCCAGGGCGGCGACCAGGATGTGCTCGGCGGTCTTGGGCGCTGGCGCGGAGACGGCCAGGACCGGCGCGTCGATCAGCGAACCGCCGTGATGGCAGTGACCGCCCAGGCAGCAGGCGGCCTTGCAAGGCGCGCTGTCGTGCTTCTGGTCGGCCTGGATCGTCTGCTCGGCGCTGGCCGGACGTTCGTCGCAGACGCAAGCGGCCGAGGCGACGGCCGGGATCAGGACGAGCAAGGCCAGGACGCAGGCGACCAGAAGGCCTCCCAGGTTCCGCTGCCATGTCGTCGTCTTGACCATGGCCGCTCTATAGCTTTTGCGAACGACTCTGAGAACGCGTTACATAATCACAGGCGGCGCTGCCCTGCCCCCATTGCGACCTTTGACTCCGTGTCCCCCGCCTGCTACACGCCCCGCCTCGCTCCCGGACCTCGCGTCCTGGGGCGTGCTTGTCGTTATGGCGACAGGTTCAAATCCGTGGAAGGGCCGCCAAGCCCGCACCACGGCTCACAAGTGAGGACACTATGGCTAAGAAGATCCTGGGCTACATCAAGCTCCAGGTGAAGGCTGGCTCGGCCACGCCTTCGCCCCCCATCGGCCCGGCTCTGGGTCAGCGCGGCGTCAACATCATGGGCTTCTGCAAGGAGTTCAACGCGCGCACCGAGAACGTCGAAAAGGGCACCCCCCTGCCGACCGTGATCACTGTCTACCAAGACAAGTCGTTCACCTTCATCACCAAGACGCCCCCGGCGACGCACTACCTGAAGCAGGCCACCGGCCTGAAGTCGGGCGCGAAGCTGACCGGTCGTGAGACCGTCGGTGAAGTCACGCGCACCCAGCTGCGCGAGATCGCCGAAAAGAAGATGAAGGACCTGAACGCCAACGACATCGAGGCCGCGGCCAAGATCATCGAAGGCTCCGCCAAGGCCATGGGCCTGAAGATCGTGGAGGCCTAATCACATGGCTAAGCAACCCAAGCGCATCCAAGCCTGGACCGGCGACCGCGACGCGACCCACACGGTCGAAGCCGCCATCGCCCTGGTGAAGGCCAACGCCAAGGCCAAGTTCGACGAGTCGATCGAAATCTCGGTCAACCTCGGCGTCGACCCGCGTCACGCCGACCAACAGGTCCGTGGCGTCGTGAACCTGCCGTCGGGCACGGGCCGTGACGTCCGCGTCGCCGTCTTCGCCAAGGACGCCAAGGCGGCTGAAGCCACCGCGGCGGGCGCCGAGCACGTCGGCGCCGAAGACCTGTACGAAAAGATCGCCGGCGGCTTCATGGACTTCGATCGCGTCATCGCGTCGCCGGACATGATGGCCCTGGTCGGTCGCCTCGGTAAGGTGCTGGGCCCGCGCGGCCTGATGCCGAACCCGAAGGTCGGCACCGTGACCCCGAACGTCGGCCAAGCCGTCAAGGACGCCAAGGGCGGCGCCGTCGAGTTCCGCGTCGAGAAGGCTGGTATCGTCCACGCCGGCATCGGCAAGGCCTCGTTCACGGACGAAGCCCTGGTCATCAACGTCAAGGCTCTGATCGAAGCCCTGAACCGCTCGAAGCCCTCGGGCGCCAAGGGCATCTACGTGAAGCGTATCGGCCTGTCGTCGACGATGGGCCCGGGCTTCAAGGTGGACGTCGCCTCGGTCGGCTAATCGCTGATTGAAGCCACGAAATGAGAAGGGCGGGGCCTTGCGGCTCCGCCCTTTTTCTTTGATCCAAGGCGCATGAGCCAAGACGACATTCTCGACGTCGCCGTGATCGGCGGCGGGCCGGCCGGGCTGATGGCGGCCGAGACCGTGGCGCGGGCCGGGAAGTCCGTGGCCGTGTTCGAGAAGATGCCGACCTTCGGGCGCAAGTTCCTGATGGCCGGGCGTGGGGGGCTGAACCTCACCCATTCCGAAGACTTCGAGCGGTTCGCCCAGCGCTATGGCGCGCGGTCGGAGGCTCTGCGTCCGATGCTGGAGGCATTCGCGCCCAAGGACCTGGTCGCCTGGGCCGAGGGGCTGGGGCAGCCGACCTTCGTCGGCGCCAGCGGCCGGGTGTTTCCCAAGGCGATGAAGGCCTCGCCGCTGCTGCGGGCGTGGCTGGCGCGGCTGGAGGGGCTGGGCGTGCAGCTGCGCACCCGCGCCGAATGGACCGGCTGGAGCGGCGACGGCGGGCTGTTGATCAATGGCGAGGTCGTGCGCGCCAAGGCGGTGGTGTTGGCCTTGGGCGGGGCCAGCTGGGCCAAGCTGGGCTCGGACGCGGCCTGGGTCCCGACGCTGGCGCAGATGGCCGACATCGCGCCGTTCCGCGCCGCCAACTGCGGCTTCGACGTCACCTGGAGCGCCGTGTTCCGCGAGCGCTTCGCCGGGGAGCCGCTGAAGAACGTGGGGCTGCGCCACGGCGAGGCCAGCGCGCGGGGCGACGCCATGGTCGCCGGCTATGGCCTGGAGGGCGGGGCGGTCTACGCCCTGGCCGCCGGCCTGCGCGACGCGATCGAGGCCGAAGGGCGGGCGGTGCTGACCATCGACCTGCGTCCCGACATCCCGGCCGAGACCCTGGAGCGCCGCCTGCAAGCGTCGCGCGGCGGCCAGAGCCTGGCCAACTTCCTGCGCAAGGCGGTCAAGCTGTCGCCGGTCGAGGTCAATCTCCTGCGCGAGGCGCATGGCCTGGACTTGCCCGCCGAACCGGCGGCGCTGGCGGCGGCGATCAAGGCCGCGCCGATCGTGCTGACCGCCGTCCAGCCTCTGGAGCGCGCCATCTCGGCGGCCGGCGGCGCGCGCTTCGAGAGCTTGGACGGCCTGGCCCTGAAGGGCCGCCCCGAGGTGCTCCTGGCCGGCGAGATGCTGGACTGGGAAGCCCCGACCGGCGGCTATCTGCTGCAGGCCTGTTTCGCGACCGGCGTGGCGGCGGGCGAATTGGCCCTAGCGCGCCTGAAATAGGGCAATTTCGCTGACCTTTGCGTCACGCCCGCTATGTCGCGAACTTGACCGAACATCGTTATTTGATCATCGTTCGGCATCCGCCCAAGGGGGGAGGGATCCCATGACGACTATCGATCAAGCGCGCGCCGCCGTCGGCGCGCGATCCGACGTGCTGTCCGGCGAGCGCACAGCGTTTATCGATCGCTGGATCTATGTGTTCATGGCCGCCAGCTTCGTGGCGATCGTGCTTGTCGGCTTCGTTCCGGACTCTCTGGACAAGGTCGCGGCGGTACAGGCTGGGCAGCGGCCGCCGTTCCCGCTGGTGTTGCACCTGCACGCCCTCTTGATGGGCGGCTACCTGCTGTTGCTCCTGACCCAGACAACGCTGGTGGCGACCGGCCGTGTCGCCTCGCATCGTCTGCTGGGCGTGGCGGGCGCCGTGCTGGCGGCGGCGCTGGTGGTGGTCGGCTTCATTCTGATCCCGACCATGTACCATCAGGTGTTCGTCGGGACGCAGCTCGCGCCGCCGCTGGCCAGGGCCCAGATGGCGCAGCTTCTGGTGTTCATCGAGAACATCATGTTGCTGCAGCTGCGCGTCGGGTTTCTGTTCCCGATCCTGGTGTTGATCGGCGTCGGAGCGCGCAAGACCGATCCCGGCTTTCACAAGCGGATGATGATCCTGTCCATCGCGACCGCCCTGTCGGCCGCCTTCGACCGGGTCACCTGGATCCCGACCACCATGCCCGCCAGCCCGCTGTCTTCGGATCTCTACGTGCTCCTGGCGATCGCTCCCATGTTTCTATGGGACGTCCTCCGCAATCGGGGCGTCCATCGCGCCTACTGGGTCTGGCTGGCCATTGCCGCGCCGTTCACGATCGCGGTCCACGCCCTGTGGGACACGCCGTTCTGGCACGCCACGGCCAAGCGGATCATGGGCGTCTGACTACTTCATCGCCGCGCGGATCTTCGCGGCCATGGCCTCCAGGTCCTTGGGATCGGCCGGCTTGTTCTCGACCAGATAGACCGGCTTGCCCGCCACGCGCGGGATCACGTGGACATGCAGGTGCGGCACGCTCTGGCCGACGCCGTTGTTCTGCAGGATCAGGAAGCCTTCCAGGCCCAGGGCGTCGACCTCCGCCTGGCCGACCTTCTGGGCGACGGCCATGACCTTGGCGATGTCCTTGGGATCCATCTCCAGCAGGTTGCGGGCCTTGGAGGTCTTGGAGATCACCAGCACGTGGCCGGGCTCTAGCGGGGCGCGGTCCATGAAGGCCAGGACGTCGGCGTCCTCGTAGACCTTGTAGCTGGGCGCCTCGCCCCGGATGATGCGGGCGAAGATGTTGTTCGGATCGTAGGCGCCCTTCAGGGGCGGGAAGGGCGCGGTCGCGGCGCTCTTGGGCTCGAACCGCGCCAGCCAGCGGATCACCTCGCCCTCCAGCGCGATGCGCGCGTCCGAGAAGCTGTGGTCGGTGGCCATGTAGGTCTCGGTCAGCGCTTTCGCTCCGGCCGCATTGGCCGCGGCGGCCAGCTTGCGGGTGCCCGGCGCGCCGGCGAACTCGGCGCCGATCAGCAGCAGCGGGCGGTCGGCGATCTTGGCGGTCAGCTTCTCCAGGTCCAGCTTGTCGGCGTCGCGCTCGATCTCGGCGACCAGGGCCTCGGGCGTCGTGGCCAGCGGCGCGGTATCGGGGCGCATGGCTTCGATCACGGCCTTGCGGGCCTCGGCCGAGGTGATCCGCTCGCTGCGTGAGCCGATGTCCCAGGAATCGATCAGCACCGCCCCGGCTACGCGAGGCTCGGCGGCGACGGCGTCGGCGGCCATGAAGCCGCCCATGCTGTGGCCGGCCACGACGATGCGCTTGGGGTCGATGTGATGCTTGGCGACATTGGCGGGATCGAGCAGCCAGGCGACGGCGGCCTCACCATCGGCGCGGGCGTTGGCGAAGCTGAACGTCCCCTGGCTGCCCCACGAGCCGCGATAGTTGATCCGCATGGCGTTCCAGCCGGCGCGGCGAACGGCCTGCAGCAGGTCGATATTGGTCTCGTTGCCGGGAAAGCCGTGCAGGAACAGCATCGTCGGATGCGGCCCGGCGCCCGAGGCGGTGTAGAGGATCGCATTGACCTTCGAGCCGGCGATGTCGACCTGGAAGGCGGCCATGTCGGCCGGGCGGTCCTTGTCGCGCGCCGGATCGGCGACCACGGCGCGGGGCGTCGGCGGGAGCTTGGGTTCGGCGAAGGCCGGGCCGGCCATGGCCAGGAACAGGGCTGCCAAGAACAAGGGGCGGACCCCGGCGATAAGCTTGCGAGTCATGGAGCCCCTCCTGCCAGTTCTCGGTCGGAGACGCTGCTATCTCTCAGGCCAAACAGCAAGGGAGGACGGCATGGCTTCGATCCACAAGGACATCCTCATCGACGCGGCGCCTGACTCGGTCTGGGACGCCGTGCGCGATGTGGGCAAGATCCACGAGCGGCTGTGCCCGGGCTTCGTGACCGACACCGAGATGGTCGACGATGGTGCGGCCCGCCTGGTGACCTTCGGCAACGGCATGGTGGTCAAGGAGGTCATCGTCGACAGCGACGACGCCCGCCGCCGCCTGGTCTGGGCGGCGCAGAGCGAGCGCCTGACGCACCACAACGGCGTCATGCAGGTCTTCGACGCGGGTGAAGGCCGCTCGCGGGCGGTGTGGACGGCGGACGTCCTGCCTCACGCGGCGGCGGAGACCGTGGGGCCGATGATGGAAATGGGGCTGGCGGCGATGAAGGCGCGGCTGGAGGCCTAGACCACGGCGACGATGGCGCGGAAGAGCTCGGCCTTGGCCTCGTCGGGGGTGATCTGTCCCGCGGCGGCCACGCGCGACAGTGTCTCGGCCGCGCCCAGCATCGCCCACAGGCGCGCCGTCGAGATCGCGCCGTCCGGGGCGAACGGCGCCAGCAGCGCCCGGCAGGTCTCCAGGAAGGTCGTCAGATAGGCGTGTTTGGCCGCCTCCAGCGCCGGCGAGCCGGCCAGGGCCGCCAGCACGCCGGGGATCTCGCGGCCCTGCTTCAGCACGCAATCGACATAGGCCCCGGCGATCAGTCGAGCGCGGGCTTCCAGCGTGGCTTCGGCGCCGGCGAGGGCGGTGTCCATCGCCGCGTTCTGGACGGCGTCATAGGCTTCGTAGAGCGCGATCAGCAGGCCGTCGCGCGTGCCGAAGTGGTCGTAGACCACGGGCTTGGTCACGCCCGCGCGCTCGGCCAGCCGACCCAGGGTCAGGGCGTCGGTCCCGTCCTCGCGGATGATGGTCCACGAGGTCGCCAGCAGTTGCCGCAAGCGGTCCTCGCGGGTCAGGCGGCGGCGGGGCGAGGGGGGCGGCGCGGTTGACATGGCTATATACCAAAAGTAACTTACTAAAAGTATATAGGGTCCTGCGAGACTCTCCAACGCTTTCCCCAAAGCCTTTCGAGGAGTGCTCAATGCATGCTCTCGTCGTTCTCTCCCATCCCGTCCCTGGCTCCCTGACCCACGCCGTCGCCCAGGCGGTCGGGGAGGGGCTGGTCGCCTCGGGCGAAGACCACAGCTTCGAGATCGCCGACCTGGCGGCCGAGGGTTTTGACGCGGCTTTCGCCGCTTCGGACATCGACGCCCACCTGCGACGCGGACCGCCGTCGGCGGCGGTGCTGACCGAGCAGGCGCGGCTGGACCGGGCCGACGCCCTGGTGCTGGTCTATCCCGTCTACTGGTGGTCGATGCCAGGCCTGCTGAAAGGCTGGATCGACCGCGTATTCGCCAACGGCTGGGCGTATGAGGAGCGCGGCGACGGAACCACCGAGAAGAAGCTGGGGCGGCTGGCCGTGCACCTGGTCGCGATCGGCGGGGCCGACCTTCGCACCTATGCTCGCCACGGCTATTTCGGGGCCATGCGCACCCAGATCGACCACGGGATCTTCGGCTATTGCGGCGCGCCGGTGGTCACGTCCGAGCTGCTGACGGGCTCCGAGCCGCCGGTCGCTCACCTGGAGCGGGCCCGGGCGATCGGACGGAAGATCTTCGCCGGCGGTCGCGCGCGTGAAGCCGCCTAAAGCGGCCTGTTGATATCCCGCGCATCTTCGTCTATACGGCGCGCCTCTTCGACGGACTCTCGGGTCCGCTGGAGAACCTGTTTGAGAACTACGGGGCGTGGGGTCACCAACGCCGTAATCGAGGAAGGGCCCTTCCTCACCGTCGGGAGACAGGGATAGAGACGCCAAGTCTTCCTGCTCGTGACCTAAAGGTCCGAGACCGGAACGCGGCCGACTTTCCTTGAAACAGGCATATGCGACTCGCAAGCGGGAGCAATTCCGCATGGGACCGCATCTGGCTGCCGGAATGGTCCGGCCGCTGTTATTGAGTAGGAGACCGCAATGGACCGCGCTCAAAAGCAGGAATCGATCGAGTCGCTGAAAAGCGTCTTCGCCGATGCCGGCGCTGTCGTCGTGACCCACTACATGGGTCTGACCGTTGCGGAAATGACCGACCTTCGTCTTCGCCTCCGCAAGGAAGGCGCCGCGATCAAGGTTGTGAAGAACACCCTGGCCCTCAAGGCTCTGGACGGCTCGCTCGGTGAAAAGGGCGACACGCTCTTCACCGGCCCGGTCGCCATCGCCTATGGCCCGGACGCTGTCTCGGCCGCGAAGATCGCGGTGCAGTTCGCCAAAGAAAACGACAAGCTCAAGATTGTCGGTGGCGTCCTGGACCAGACCAACGTGCTGGACGAGAGCGCCGTTCGCGCTCTGGCGACCCTCCCGTCGCTGGACGAACTGCGTGGCAAGCTTATCGGCCTCATCCAGGCTCCGGCGACCAAGATCGCTGGCGTCCTGCAGGCTCCGGCCGCCCAGCTGGCTCGCGTCTTCAATGCCTACGCGACCAAAGACGCCGCGTAACGGTCATCCCCGCAAATCTATCCCAATCTCTCTAAGGAACTGACACATGTCGAAGCTCGAAAAGCTGGTCGAAGAACTGTCCACCCTGTCGGTGCTGGAAGCCGCTGAACTGTCGAAGCTGCTGGAAGAAAAGTGGGGCGTCTCGGCCGCCGCTCCGGTCGCCGTCGCCGCTGCTGGCGGTGGCGCTGCCGCTCCGGCCGAAGCTGCTGAAGAGCAAACCGAGTTCACCGTTGTCCTGGTCGACGGCGGCGACAAGAAGATCAACGTGATCAAGGAAGTCCGCGGCGTCCGTCCGGACCTCGGCCTGAAGGAAGCCAAGGACCTGGTCGAAGGCGCTCCGCAGAACGTCGTCGAAAACGTCTCGAAGGCTCAAGCCGACGAAGTCGCCAAGAAGCTGACGGAAGCCGGCGCCAAGATCCAAATCAAGTAATCTGGCCCCTGCTTTCGCAGGGATCAGGTTCCTTTTGGAACTGCCGAACGGCCTCGGAGGGAAACCTCCGAGGCCGTTTTCTTTTGGGCCTTAGCCGGCCGAGGCCGCCGGCGCCGGAGGCGGCTTGCCTTCGGTGAAGCGCACCAGGTCGCTCATGGTGAAGTGGCCCTCCACCGCCGACGGCAGGGTCGGCCGCCAGGTCGGCCATTGGGCCAGGAACGAGTGGCGGTCCTCGATCATCAGGCCCGCCAGCACCTCGGCGATGATCGTGCCGCCCACGGGACCCAGGTGGACGCCGTCGGTCAGTTCGGCCTCGCGCAGGATGTAGAACCAGAGCGGGGTGTTGGTCCCGAGGGCCGGGTGGTCCGCCAGAACCTTGGCGCGGGCGGTCTTGCGATCGGCGTCCTCGTTGTCGAAGAGCTCTTCGGCGGACAGTTCGGGGACCGACAGGCGCCGGGCGACGCTCTGGCCGGACGGCAGCTCCATCCGCCAGCCGCGCAACAGGTTCAGAACCGCCAGGGACCGCAGTTCTATCGGCAGATGCTGGTGGTCCGGCAGGCTTTCCAGCGGATCGACCAGCACGGTGTCGAGCTTGTAGGAGGGCTGCGGCAGCACGGCGCCTGCCGGAACCTCGCCGTCCGGCTCGAGATCCGGATAGAAGAACGCCCAGTCGATGGACCAGAAGTCCGGCAGCTCCCGGAAGCCGTTCAGGTTGGCCAGCGGCTGTGGCAGCTCAGGGGGGAACAGCGAGAAGATCGGGATCCGATTGAACGTCGCGTCCTTGCCGTGGAAGGGCTGGACGTTGGGCTGGGCGCCGGTGACGATGTGGTTCAGCGAGTAGCTGGGGCGCACCTGCGAGTGGCCGTAGCGATAGGCCGCCACCGCGAACTCGACCGGCATGTAGGCGTAACGGCCCTTGGAGTCGTAGACCGCCAGGTCCGGGAACTCGCCCTGGCCGCCGATGATCTCCTCATAGGTCTCCGGGCCCAGGATGCGCGGCAGGAAGTCGTGCAGCACGATCCACTGATAGTGCCAGCGGACGATCCTCTGGGCCTCCAGGAAATCGCCTTCGGCCTCGGTGTCCAGCACGCGGTTGTGGAAGCGCAGGAACAGGCTGTGCAGCTGGGAGACGATCAGGTTCTCGTCGTTGCGCTTGTCGCCGATCAGGGCGCGGCGCACGGCGGCGGTGTTGCGGGGCAGGTCCGGCCGATCGTTGCGCGACTTGTCGAAGTCCTTGTCGTCGCCCAGCAGCAGGTGCTTGCCGTCCTCTTCGTACAGGAAGGGCTGGTCGTCCGGACCCGAGCCGTAGACGGAGTCGAGGTCCAGCCTGGGCGTGCGGAAGTCCTGCAGGGCGTCGGGGTCGTTGAAACGGTCCAGCGACGACACCGGGTCGAACGTGATGTCGTGGTCGATGAACTGGCCCAGATAGGTGTAGCCGGCCGGGATGGACGGGTTCTCGTCCTCGGGCTCGGGCACATCGAGCGCGACGTCGACCGGTTCGCCAGCGGCGATCTTGGCGTCGAACTCGCCCTGGACCATCGTCTGCGCGAGGGCGATGAGCGCGGCGCGGGCTTGATCGTCTCGCTCGCCGAACACCGCCGGCGGGAGGTTGCGGAACATACGGCCAAAGCGGGCGTCCCGGATGCTGGACTGCGGGACACCAAGGAGGCCGCGCACGGCCGAGCCGTGACGTGAGGAGGCCATCGCCCAATCCTTTCAGGAGGGAGGTGAAGCGTGTTTGGGAAAGCTGGAGCGCGGCGAGGGACGAAAGCGCACAGACGCGTGGCCGCACGGGCACTTGGGTTTATTCGCTCGTAAAAGTAGCATCTGGTCAAGCTTCAGATTTGAGAAGTATTTGCGATGCGCGCGCCTGCTTGCGGCTTGGGCGCCCGCGCCTAAGGTTCTGGGCTCGAGCGCAGGAGGAATCACCATGGCGGCGCAGCGGCCCATTCATCGTCGTGGCGTGATCGCAGGCGGCGTTGCGACCCTGATGGCCGGACCGGCCCTGGCGGGCGATGGCCTGGGCGGCATCGTCATGCCGGCCTCGCCGACCGACAGCGAGCTGCGTGGCCTGTCGCCCACGGGCGGCAAGTCGTACTGGGCCTCGGGCTCGAAGGGCTGGCTGATCCGAGGCAAGGGCGAGCGGCAGGATCCCATGCGGATTATCGGCGCCGAGGACCTGGACTTCCGGGGGCTGCACGCCTTCGGCGACAATCACCTGCTGGCGATGAGCGCTGGCCCCGGCCCGAAGTCGCAGCTGTGGCGCACCAAGGACGGCGGCAAGACCTGGAAGCGGATCTACACCAACCAGGACCCGGACGGCTTCTGGGACTCGATCGCCTTCGTCGACGGCCGGCGCGGCTTCATCCTGGGCGACCCGACGCAGGGGCGCTTTACCGTGCTCTACACCGCCGACGGCGGCGAGACCTGGACGCGACTCAAGCCGGAGGGCGTGCCGCCGGCCGCGCCGAACGAAGGGGCCTTCGCGGCCAGCAACGGCTGCATCGCGATCGGCAGGCGTGGGCAGGTGGCCTTCTGCACCGGCGGGGCCGGCAAGGCGCGGGTTTATCTGTCGCGCGGCGGGGGCGGGGTGTTCGTGGCCATGGACACGCCGATCCTGGCCGACGCCGGGACCAACGGCGCGTTCGCCGTGGCCTTCGACAAGCACAATACGCTGTGGGTCTGCGGCGGCGACTACAAGAACCCGACCGCCAAGGGCGTGAACCTCGCGCGGCTGGATCCTGGCCGGGTCACCTTCGAAGCGGTCGACGCCCCGCCGGGCTATCTGTCCAGCGTCTCGGTCGACGGCTCGACGGTCATGGCCACGGGCCTGGCCGGCACGATCGTCAGCCGCAAGGGCGGGGCGTTCGAGCGGATCTCGCCCGCGCCGATGAACACCGTGCGCTTGACCTCGGAGAAGTCCGGGGTGCTGTGCGGACCCGGGGGCTCGATCGGTCTCTGGAGGGCCTAGCGGAACCATTCGCGCCGGGCCCACGTTCACCCGCCATGCTCAAGATCGCCGGTGTCCTGCTCGTCCTCATGATCGTCTTCGGCGTTCTCGGCTTCGTCGTCGACGTCGCTGGCGCGATCACCAAGGTCGCATTCTTCGTCTGCCTGATCGCCCTGGGCGTCTCGCTGGCCATGAAGGCTTTCAAGAAGGAAGCCTAGCGGAACGGGGTTCGCTGAAAGCCTGACCGCACAAGGTTGTGGGAAACCGCAAGAGCGTATTTACGCCAGTTTACGAATCCCCCTTTTCTTCCCCGCTCCTATCCCCTATATCCCCGCGTTCACGATTACATCGGCGGAGCGCCTACGCGCGTCCGTATTACGCCCCGAGGCGCGGTCAGCCGCCCTCCGACCAGCGCGAAGGGGCGCCCTAAAGCTTCCGGTCCCGGTCGCTTTTTAGGGGAATTCCAGCGTCCGCAGCTCCCTCTAGGAGGCGAGCGGCGAGGGTGGACGCTAGGCACATTCGAATTCACGCGCGGATTCCGTCCGCGCCGCAGGGAAACAAAATGGCGCAATCCTTCACCGGCAAGAAGCGGATCCGGAAGTCTTTCGGCCGCATTCCCGAGGCTGTGCAGATGCCGAACCTCATCGAGGTTCAGCGCTCGTCCTACGAACAGTTCCTGCAGCGCGAGGTCCGTCCGGGCCAGCGCCGCGACGAGGGCGTGGAAGCGGTCTTCAAGTCGGTGTTCCCGATCAAGGACTTCAATGAACGCGCGGTGCTCGAATACGTCTCGTACGAATTCGAAGAGCCCAAGTACGACGTTGAAGAGTGCATCCAGCGCGACATGACCTTCGCGGCGCCGCTGAAGGTCAAGCTGCGTCTGATCGTGTTCGAAACGGAAGAAGAAACCGGCGCCCGCTCGGTCAAGGACATCAAGGAGCAGGACGTCTATATGGGCGATATCCCGCTCATGACGGACAAGGGCACCTTCATCGTCAACGGCACCGAGCGCGTCATCGTCTCGCAGATGCACCGCTCGCCGGGCGTGTTCTTCGACCACGACAAGGGCAAGACCCACGCCTCGGGCAAGCTGCTGTTCGCCGCTCGCGTGATCCCGTACCGCGGCTCGTGGCTGGACTTCGAGTTCGACGCCAAGGACATCGTCTACGTCCGCATCGACCGTCGCCGTAAGCTGCCGGCCACGACCTTCCTCTATGCCCTGGGCATGGACGGCGAAGAGATCCTGACCACGTTCTACGACGTCGTCCCGTTCGAAAAGCGCGCGGGCGGCTGGGCCACTCCGTACAAGCCCGAGCGCTGGCGCGGCGTGAAGCCGGAATTCCCGCTGGTCGACGCCGACACCGGCGAAGAAGTGGCGCCGGCTGGCACCAAGATCACCGCGCGTCAGGCCAAGAAGTTCGCCGACGCGGGTCTGAAGACCCTGCTGCTGGCGCCGGAAGCCTTGACCGGCCGCTACCTGGCCCGTGACGCCGTCAACTTCTCGACCGGCGAGATCTATTCGGAAGCCGGCGACGAGCTGGACGTTCCGGCGATCCAGGCCCTGGCCGACCAAGGCTTCGACACCATCGACGTGCTGGACATCGACCACGTCACGGTCGGCGCCTACATGCGCAACACCCTGCGCGTGGACAAGAACGCCGTCCGTGAAGACGCGCTGTTCGACATCTATCGCGTCATGCGTCCGGGCGAGCCGCCGACCGTGGAAGCGGCCGAAGCGATGTTCAAGTCGCTGTTCTTCGACGCCGAGCGCTACGACCTGTCGTCGGTGGGCCGCGTGAAGATGAACATGCGTCTGGAGCAGGACGTGTCGGACGAAGTCCGCATCCTGCGTAAGGACGACGTCCTGGCCGTGCTGAAGGTCCTGGTGGGCCTGCGCGACGGTCGCGGCGAAATCGACGACATCGACAACCTGGGCAACCGTCGCGTCCGCTCGGTCGGTGAGCTGCTGGAAAACCAGTACCGCGTCGGCCTGCTGCGCATGGAACGCGCCATCAAGGAACGCATGTCGTCCGTCGACATCGACACCGTGATGCCGCACGACCTGATCAACGCCAAGCCGGCCGCCGCCGCCGTCCGCGAATTCTTCGGCTCCTCGCAGCTGTCGCAGTTCATGGACCAGACGAACCCGCTGTCGGAAATCACCCACAAGCGTCGTCTCTCGGCCCTCGGCCCGGGCGGTCTGACCCGTGAGCGCGCCGGCTTCGAAGTCCGCGACGTTCACCCGACCCACTACGGCCGGATCTGCCCGATTGAAACGCCGGAAGGCCCGAACATCGGTCTGATCAACAGCCTCGCGACCCACGCCCGCGTGAACAAGTACGGCTTCATCGAGAGCCCGTACCGTCGCGTGAAGGACGGCAAGCCGCAGGACGAAGTCGTCTACATGTCGGCGATGGAGGAATCCAAGCACGTCATCGCCCAATCGAACATCGCGGTGTCCGAAGGCGAGATCGTCGACGACCTGGTCCCGGGCCGTATCAACGGCGAACCGACCCTCCTGCAAAAGGAGACGGTGGACCTGATGGACGTGTCGCCGCGCCAAGTCGTGTCGGTGGCCGCCGCCCTGATCCCGTTCCTCGAAAACGATGACGCCAACCGCGCGCTCATGGGTTCGAACATGCAACGTCAGGCCGTGCCGCTGGTGCAGTCGGACGCGCCGCTGGTCGGCACCGGCATGGAAGCCGTCGTCGCCCGTGACTCGGGCGCCGTCGTCATCGCCAAGCGCACCGGCGTCGTGGAACAGATCGACGGTACGCGTATCGTCATCCGCGCCACGGAAGAGACCGATGCCGCTCGCTCGGGCGTCGACATCTACCGGATGTCGAAGTTCCAGCGTTCGAACCAGTCGACCTGCATCAACCAGCGTCCGCTGGTGAAGGTGGGCGACCGGATCAGCGCCGGCGACATCATCGCCGACGGCCCGTCGACCGAGCTGGGCGAACTGGCCCTGGGTCGCAACGCGCTCGTCGCGTTCATGCCCTGGAACGGCTACAACTTCGAAGACTCGATCCTGATCTCCGAACGCATCGTCCGCGACGACGTCTTCACCTCGATCCACATCGAGGAATTCGAAGTCATGGCCCGCGACACGAAGCTGGGTCCGGAAGAAATCACCCGCGACATCCCGAACGTCGGCGAGGAAGCCCTGCGCAACCTCGACGAAGCCGGCATCGTGGCGATCGGCGCCGAAGTCCAGCCGGGCGACATCCTGGTCGGCAAGGTCACGCCGAAGGGCGAAAGCCCGATGACGCCGGAAGAAAAGCTGCTGCGCGCCATCTTCGGTGAAAAGGCCTCGGACGTTCGCGACACCAGCCTGCGCCTGCCCCCGGGCGTCGCCGGCACGATCGTCGACGTGCGTGTGTTCAACCGTCACGGCGTCGACAAGGACGAACGCGCCCTGGCCATCGAACGCGCCGAGATCGACCGTCTGGGCAAGGACCGCGACGATGAGTTCGCGATCCTGAACCGCAACATCTCGGGCCGTCTGCGCGAGCTGCTGGTCGGCAAGGTCGCTCTGTCGGGTCCCAAGGGCCTGTCGCGCGGCGAGATCACCTCGGAAGGCCTGGCTCAGGTCGCTTCGGGCCTGTGGTGGCAGATCGCCCTCGAAGACGAGAAGGCGATGGGCGAACTGGAAAGCCTGCGCCGCCTGTTCGACGAGAACCGCAAGCGCCTCGACCGTCGTTTCGAAGACAAGGTCGACAAGCTGCAGCGCGGCGACGAACTGCCTCCGGGCGTCATGAAGATGGTCAAGGTCTTCGTGGCCGTGAAGCGCAAGCTTCAGCCGGGCGACAAGATGGCCGGCCGTCACGGCAACAAGGGCGTCATCTCGCGCATCCTGCCGATCGAGGACATGCCGTTCCTCGCCGACGGGACGCACGTCGACGTCGTTCTGAACCCGCTGGGCGTGCCTTCGCGCATGAACGTCGGTCAGATCTTCGAAACCCACCTGGGCTGGGCCTGCGCCAACCTCGGCAAGCAGATCACCAACCTGCTGGAAGACTGGCAGCATGGCGGTCAGAAGCAGGCGCTCGTCGAGCGTCTGACCGAGATCTACGGCCCGGACGAAGAACTGCCGGACACCGAAGAAGGCCTGATCGAGCTGGCCAAGAACCTGGGCAAGGGCGTTCCGATCGCCACCCCCGTGTTCGACGGCGCGCGCATGGACGACATCGAGGGTCACCTCGAAATGGCCGGCGTGAACAAGTCGGGTCAGTCGATCCTGTTCGACGGCCTGACCGGCGAGCAGTTCAAGCGTCCGGTCACGGTCGGCTACATCTACATGCTGAAGCTGCACCACCTGGTCGACGACAAGATCCACGCCCGTTCGATCGGTCCGTACTCGCTCGTCACGCAACAGCCGCTGGGTGGTAAGGCCCAGTTCGGCGGTCAGCGCTTCGGGGAAATGGAAGTGTGGGCTCTGGAAGCCTACGGCGCGGCCTACACCCTGCAGGAAATGCTGACGGTGAAGTCCGACGACGTGGCCGGCCGGACCAAGGTCTACGAGTCGATCGTCCGCGGCGACGACACGTTCGAAGCCGGTATCCCGGAAAGCTTCAACGTGCTGGTCAAGGAAATGCGCTCGCTCGGCCTGAACGTCGAGCTGGAGAACAGCTGATCCGGATCTCCGCTCCCGCCTGATGGCGGGAGCGGCCCCATCAGCCGCTTTTCCAACTCTATGAATTTTCGCGGGTAATCCCGCAGAAGGAACCAAGATGAACCAGGAAGTCCTGAACATCTTCAATCCGGTCCAGGCCGCTCCGACCTTCGACCAGATCCGTATCTCGCTGGCTTCGCCGGAAAAGATCCGCTCGTGGTCGTTCGGCGAGATCAAGAAGCCGGAAACCATCAACTACCGCACGTTCAAGCCCGAGCGTGACGGCCTGTTCTGCGCCCGTATCTTTGGCCCGACCAAGGACTACGAATGCCTGTGCGGCAAGTACAAGCGCATGAAGTACAAGGGCATCATCTGCGAAAAGTGCGGTGTCGAAGTCACCCTGGCCCGCGTCCGTCGCGAGCGCATGGGCCACATCGAACTGGCCTCGCCGGTCGCCCACATCTGGTTCCTGAAGTCGCTGCCGTCGCGTATCGCCATGATGCTCGACATGCCGCTGAAGGACATCGAGCGCGTCCTGTACTTCGAATACTACATCGTCACCGAGCCGGGCCTGACCCCGCTGAAGCAGCACCAGCTGCTGTCGGAAGACGACTACATGCGCGCCCAGGAAGAGTACGGCGACGACAGCTTCACCGCCGAGATCGGCGCTGAGGCCATCCAGAACCTGCTCAAGGCCATCGACCTCGAGAAAGAGGCCGAGCGTCTGCGCGAAGAGCTGTCCGGCACCGTCTCGGACATGAAGCAGAAGAAGTTTTCGAAGCGCCTGAAGATCCTGGAAGCCTTCCAGGAGTCGGGCAACCGTCCCGAGTGGATGGTGCTGACGGTCGTTCCGGTCATCCCGCCGGAACTGCGTCCGCTGGTGCCGCTGGACGGCGGCCGCTTCGCGACCTCGGACCTGAACGACCTGTATCGCCGGGTCATCAACCGTAACAACCGCCTGAAGCGCCTGATCGAGCTGCGCGCGCCCGACATCATCATCCGCAACGAAAAGCGGATGCTGCAGGAGTCGGTCGACGCCCTGTTCGACAACGGCCGTCGCGGTCGCGTCATCACGGGCGCCAACAAGCGTCCGCTGAAGTCGCTGGCCGACATGCTGAAGGGCAAGCAAGGTCGCTTCCGTCAGAACCTGCTGGGCAAGCGCGTCGACTATTCGGGCCGTTCGGTCATCGTGGTCGGTCCCGAGCTGAAGCTGCACGAGTGCGGCCTGCCCAAGAAGATGGCGCTCGAGCTGTTCAAGCCGTTCATCTATGCGCGTCTGGACGCCAAGGGCCTGTCGGGCACCGTCAAGCAGTCCAAGCGCATGGTCGAACGCGAGCAGCCGCAGGTGTGGGACATCCTCGAAGAGGTGATCCGCGAGCACCCGGTCATGCTGAACCGCGCCCCGACGCTTCACCGTCTGGGCATCCAGGCGTTCGAACCGAAGCTGATCGAGGGCAAGGCCATCCAGCTGCACCCGCTGGTCTGCGCCGCGTTCAACGCCGACTTCGACGGCGACCAGATGGCCGTGCACGTCCCGCTGAGCCTGGAAGCTCAGCTGGAAGCGCGCGTCCTGATGATGTCGACCAACAACATCCTGTCGCCCGCCAACGGTCGCCCGATCATCGTGCCGTCGCAGGACATCGTCCTGGGCCTGTACTACCTGTCGGTCGCCCGTGAGGGTGAGCCGGGCGAAGGCAAGATCTTCGCCGACCTGGGTGAAATCGAAGCCGCCATGGACGCGGGCGTCATCTCGCTGCACGCCAAGATCAAGGCGCGCCACACCGAGATGACTCCGGAAGGCGTTCTGCTGCGCAAGGTGATCGACACCACGCCGGGCCGGATGAAGATCGCCGCCCTGCTGCCGCACCACCCGCAGATTGGCCACCGCCTGATCGAAAAGGCGCTGACCAAGAAGGAAATCGGCAATCTGATCGACATCGTCTACCGCCACTGCGGTCAGAAGGCGACGGTCATCTTCGCCGACAAGGTCATGGGTCTGGGCTTCAAGGAAGCCGCCAAGGCCGGCATCTCCTTCGGCAAGGACGACATCATCATCCCGAAGCGGAAGGAGGCGATCGTCGCCGAAACCCGCTCGCTGGCCGAAGAGTACGAGCAACAGTACGCCGACGGCCTGATCACCAAGGGTGAGAAGTACAACAAGGTCGTTGACGCCTGGGCCAAGGCTACCGATCGCGTCGCCGATGAGATGATGGCCGAGCTTCAGATGAAGCATAAGGACGAGAACGGCCGCGAGAAGGAAATCAACGCCATCTACATGATGGCCCACTCCGGCGCCCGTGGTTCGCAAGCCCAGATGAAGCAGCTGGGCGGCATGCGCGGCCTGATGGCCAAGCCCTCCGGTGAAATCATCGAGACCCCGATCGTCTCGAACTTCAAGGAAGGCCTGACCGTTCAGGAGTACTTCAACTCGACCCACGGCGCTCGTAAGGGCCTGGCGGACACCGCGCTGAAGACCGCCAACTCGGGCTACCTGACCCGTCGTCTGGTCGACGTCGCACAGGACTGCATCATCGTCGAGGAAGACTGCGGCACCACGCGGGGCATCACCCTGCGCGCCGTCGTCGAGGGCGGCGACGTGCTGGTCTCGCTGGGCACCCGCGTCCTGGGCCGCTTCACGGCCGAGGACGTCAAGGATCCGGGCACCGGCGAGCTGGTCGTTCCGGCCGACACCTATATCGACGAGAACATCGCCGACGCCATCGAGGCCGCGGTCGTTCAGTCGGTGAAGGTCCGCTCGGTCCTGACCTGCGAAGCCAAGGTCGGCGTCTGCGGCGCCTGCTACGGCCGCGACCTGGCCCGCGGCACCCCGGTGAACATCGGCGAAGCGGTCGGCGTCATCGCCGCCCAGTCGATCGGTGAGCCCGGCACGCAGCTGACCATGCGTACGTTCCACATCGGCGGCACCGCCCAGGTGGCCGAGCAGTCGTTCTTCGAAGCGTCTAACGACGGTACGGTCCGCGTGATCGGCCCGACCGTTGTCGGCGCCGACGGCGCCCTGGTCATCATGAGCCGCAACACCTCGGTGAGCGTGCTGGTCGATGGCAAGGAACGCGAGACCTACAAGCCGCCGTACGGCGCGCGTCTGAAGGTCAAGGACGGCGACACCGTCAAGCGCGGCCAGCGCCTCGGCGATTGGGACCCCTACACCACCCCGATCATCACCGAAGTGGCCGGCCGCGTCCGCGCCGAAGACCTGGTGGATGGCCTGTCCATCCGCGAGGAAGTCGACGAAGCGACCGGTATCGCCCAGCGCGTCGTCGCCGACTGGCGGACGTCGGCTCGTGGTTCGGACCTGCGTCCGGGCATGGGCGTGCTGGCCGAGGACGGCTCGTACAAGCGACTGTCGAACGGCGGTGAGGCCCGTTACCTCCTGTCGGCCGGCGCCATTCTGTCGGTCGCCGACGGCGACGAAGTGAAGCCGGGTGAAGTCATCGCCCGTATTCCGACCGAAGGCGCCAAGACCCGGGACATCACCGGTGGTCTGCCGCGCGTCGCCGAACTCTTCGAAGCCCGCCGTCCGAAGGACTGCGCGGTCATCGCGGAAATGGACGGCCGTGTCGAATTCGGCAAGGATTACAAGAACAAGCGCCGGATCAAGATCACGCCGGACGTCGACGCCGATGGCAACCAAGCCGAAGCGGTCGAGTTCCTGATCCCGAAGGGCAAGCACATCGCCGTCCACGACGGGGACTACATCTCCAAGGGCGAATACATCATCGACGGCAATCCGGATCCGCACGACATCCTGCGCATCCTGGGCGTCGAAGCCCTGGCGAACTTCCTCGTCGACGAGATCCAAGAGGTCTATCGACTGCAAGGCGTGCCGATCAACGACAAGCACATCGAGACGATCGTTCGTCAGATGCTGCAGAAGGTCGAGATCCTGGAACCGGGCGACACGGGCCTCATCAAGGGTGACCACCTTGATAAGCCCGAGTTCGACAAGGAACAGGACAAGGCGGTTGCCCGCGGCGGTCGTCCGGCTGTGACCCAGCCGGTGCTGCTGGGCATCACCAAGGCCTCGCTGCAGACCAAGAGCTTCATCTCGGCCGCGTCGTTCCAAGAAACGACCCGCGTCCTGACCGAAGCCTCGGTGCACGGCAAGACCGACACCCTGGAAGGCCTGAAGGAAAACGTCATCGTGGGTCGCCTGATCCCCGCCGGTACGGGTTCCTACCTGCGTAGCCTGCAGCGCGTCGCCGCCAAGCGCGACGAGCAGCTGGCCCAGCAGCGCGAAGAAGCGATGGAGCCGCTGCCGGCGGAAATCGCTCTGGCCGACAGCGAATAAGCTTCGGTTTGAACTGACTAACGGAAAGGCCCGGGATCACTCCCGGGCCTTTTTGTTTGTCGGTGGTGTCGAGAGCGACTTAGCGCGGCTCGCGCACGTAGATGGTCTTGGTCGAGCGGCCGCGCAGCAGCAGGCCCAGGACGATGCCGAGGCCGGCGGCGATGCCCACGGCCCGGGCCGGCTTCTCATGCACCCAGGCTTCCAGGTCGCCGTAACGGTGCTGGAACTCGTCCGAGGCTTGGGCGGCGATGTCCTTCACACGGGCCCGGGTCTCGCCCAGGGCTTCGGCGGCGACGTCGCGCAGGCTGTCATAGGCGTCGTGGGCGGCGCCGCTGACCGCCTTCAGCTTGGGTTCGACCTTGGCGCGGGCCCGGTCGGCGGTCTTGGCGGCGTCGGAGGTCAGGCTGTCGACATAGTCGGTCATGATGGGGCTCGAGGCAGGAGGAGGGCGCACTGCGCCGCTGGGACGCTTGCACAACCCGCCCCGCCGGGGACCGTTCCGCGCGCTGACCTGGGTTAGCCCGGCTGGTGGTGCGACAAGGAGCTCGGCCCCAGCTTCTGGGCGGGCCGCTCGATGAAACGGAAGCTCAGCCAGCCCGACAGGACCGCCATCGGCATGACGAAGGCCGCCATGACCGCCACCCGCGTGGGCGGCGGCAGCGCCGCCAGGGGCGGGGTCTTGGCGATGATCAGCCCGGCCGTCGAGATGAAGAAGCCGTGGAACAGGTAGACGCCGTAGGAGGCGTCGGCCAGGAACCGCACGACCGGGTTGGCGCACAGGGCCTTCACGACACTCGGGGCGACGCCGCTGGCTTCCAGCTGGCCAAGGCCGAACATCGCCAGGAACACCACGATCGACACCGGCCACAGGTCCGAGGCGTGGTGCTCGAAGCCGGCCAGCGCCAGGGCCGCGACGATCAGGGCGATCCGCTCGACCTTGCCGACGCCTTGGCTCAGCAGCCGGAAGATGAACATGCCGGCCACGAAGTACTGCAGCTTCAGCGGCAGGAAGGACGGCGCGGTATAGCCCCACTTGGCGAACACCAGGGCCGTTGACGCCAGAGCGATGCCGCCGGCGACGATCCCGACCGCCAGATAGCCGAACCGCCGCACGCCCAGCCACAGCAGCGGGAAGGCGACGTAGAACTGCATCTCCAGGCTCAGACTCCAGTCCGGCAGGAAGGTCGAGAACGCGTATTTCGGAAGCAGGCCGAACAGGAAGGAGATGTGCAGGGCGAAGTTGGACAGGGTGTAGTGGATGCGCGCCGGATCGTTGTTGCCGCCCGCCGGCCACCACGACGGCGTCATCGCCTGGTGCGCCTGGTAGCCCGCCAGGAACAGGCCGCCCGCGACGAAGGCGATGATCAGGGAGACGTAATAGGCGGGAGCGATGCGGAAATAACGCCGCAGCAGGAAGGTCTTCCAACGACCCTTCTGGTCATCGCCCTTGGCGTCCTGCGCCTGCGCGACCAGGCACATCAGGAAGCCCGAGATCATCATGAACAGATCGACGGCGATCCCGCCGTTCGGCAGCGGCAGGCCGTACCAGCCGCCCCAGATCATGACGTGCGCGGCCATCACCCAGAAGGCGGCGATGCAGCGCATCAGGTCGATGAACGCCCAGTCTTTTTTCATCTGTCGGTCCCTGCCCAGCAGTCCAAGGCCATAGCTGACTCGGGAAGAACGCGCCTTAAGTCCCTCTTGCGGTTGAGCGCCAAACCTCGCATCCCTGCGACGCGACCTTGAGTTCGTCGCCAAGAACGACAGGGTGGGGAGCCCAGAGACCGCATGACCACGACCTCGACGGGCGCCGTCGCGCCCGCCAAGAGCCACTATGTCATCCTGGACGGCCTGCGCGGCGTCGCGGCCCTGATGGTGGTGGTGTTCCACCTGTTCGAGGCCTGGTCGGGCGGTGATCCGGAAAAGCAGATCATCAACCACGGCTACCTGGCGGTGGACTTCTTCTTCCTGCTGTCGGGCTTCGTGGTCGCCTATGCCTATGACGACCGCTGGGCCTCAGGGATGAGCCAGTGGGACTTCTACAAGCGCCGCCTGGTGCGCCTGCAGCCGATGATCATCGTCGGCGGCCTGATCGGGGCGGCGCTGCTGGCCTTCCAGCACGGGTCGCTGTTCCCCAAGCTGGCGAGCGTCACCACCTGGCAGGTCCTGGGCGTGCTGCTGCTGAGCTTCGTGATGATCCCGCTGCGGCCGTCCGCCGAGATCCGCGGCTGGGGCGAGATCTATCCGCTGAACGGCCCGCAGTGGTCGCTGTTCTACGAATACATCGCCAACATCCTGTACGCCGTGGGCCTGCGGAAGCTGCCCGTCCGCTGGCTGGGCGCGCTGGTCGCGGTGTCGGCCTTGGCGCTGGTCGGTCTGCTGGTGCTGGGCCCGCGCGGCGACGTGATCGGCGGCTGGGCGCTGGACGCCAACGGCGTGCAGATCGGCCTGACCCGCGTGATGTTCCCGTTCTTCGCCGGCGTGCTGCTGATGCGGCTGGGCAAGCGGATCAAGGTCAAGAACGCCTTCGCCGTGTGCAGCCTGCTGCTGATCGTCGGCCTGTCGCTGCCGCGTTTCGGCGTCGAAGAGCAGCGCTGGATCAACGGCCTCTACGAGGCGGCCTGCATCATCGTGCTGTTCCCGCTGATCGTGGCCATTGGCGCCGGCGAGAAGGATGTCGACGGTCCGAGCGTGCGCATCGCGCGGTTCTTCGGCGACCTGTCGTACCCGCTCTACATCACGCACTATCCGCTGATCTACATCTACACGACCTGGGTCGTGGACCAGAAGCCGTCGATCGGGCAGGGCGCGCTGGTCGCCGTGGGCGTGTTCGTAGGCGCGGTGACGATCGCCTGGGCCTGCCTGAAGCTCTATGACGAGCCCATCCGGCGCCGCCTGGCGGGCAGGTTCTTAGGTAAATCTGCGTCCTAACGTCGCGCAGCGTGACTATGACGCTTTCCGAACAATGTTATTAATCAGCGCTTTAACTATACCGTTCATCCCGGAATTTGATTTCGCTCAAATTTCCGGGCCTCCATGCGCGCCAGCATCTCCACCAAGGTCAGCCTGACCATCGCCTCGGCCTTCCTGGTCCTGACCCTCGCGGTCCTCGGGATCGTGGCCAAGAGCTCCCTGGATTTCGCCCGCAAGCAGGCGACGCAGGCCCAGGAGTCGAGCATGCGGGTGGCCTGGGACGTGATCGGCGAGCGGGGCAAGAGTTTCTCGCGCCAGGGCGACACGCTGCTGGTCGGCGACCATCCGGTGAACGGCGACTTCGCCGGCGTGGATCAGGTCAAGGCCCTGGTCGGCGGCACCGCCACCGTGTTCATGGGCGACAAGCGGGTCACCACCAACGTCACCAAGCCGGATGGCTCGCGCGCCGTCGGCACCAGCCTGGCCAAGGGCCCGGTCTATGACGCCGTGCTGGGCAAGGGCGAGCCCTACCGCGGCGAGGCCAAGATCCTGGGCAAGCCGTTCTTCGTCGCCTACGACCCGATCAAGGACGCCTCGGGCGCGGTGATCGGCGTGCTTTATGTGGGCGTGCCGCAGGCCGACTACTTCCAGCCCGTCTATCACCAGCTGACCATCCTGGCCCTGACCTGCCTGCTGCTGGGTCTGGCCGGCGGTTGCGCCTCGGTGCTGATGACCCGCCGCCAGCTGTCGCCGCTGTCGACCCTGCGCGACGCCATGAGCCGCGTGATGCGCGGTGACCTGACCGTGACCCTGCCGTTCGCCGGCCGCGCCGACGACATCGGCCTGATGGCCGACGCCGTGCACGGCTTCCGCGACGAGGCCCTGGAAAAGAACCGCATCGCCGCCGACGCGGCCGCCCATCGCGAAGCCTCGGAAGCCGAGCGCGACGCCGCCGGCGCCGACAGCGCCCGCCGCGCCGCCGAGCAGGCCCAGGTGGTCAAGCGCCTGGCCGAGAGCCTGCACCGCCTGTCGGCCGGCGACCTGACCGTGCGCCTGACCGAACCCTTCGCTCACGACTACGAGGGCCTGCGCGCCGACTTCAACCGCGCCGTCGAGGGCCTGGAAGGCGCCATGTCCGCCGTGGTCTCGGCCGTGTCGGGCCTGAACAGCGGGGCCGGCGGCATCGCCTCGGCCGCTGACGACCTGTCGCGCCGTAGCGAACAGCAGGCCGCCAGCCTGGAAGAAACCGCCGCCGCCCTGGACGAGATCACCGCCACCGTCCGCCGCACGGCCGAAGGCGCCAAGGAAGCTCACAGCGCCGTCAGCGCGGCCCAGGTCGAGGCCGGTCGCTCGCGCGACGTCGTCGCCTCGGCCGTCGAGGCCATCGGCGGCATCGAGGCCTCGTCCCGCCAGGTCGCCCAGATCATCGGCGTCATCGACGAGATCGCCTTCCAGACCAACCTGCTGGCCCTCAATGCCGGCGTCGAAGCCGCGCGCGCCGGTGAAGCCGGTCGTGGTTTCGCCGTCGTGGCCCAGGAAGTTCGCGCTCTTGCCCAGCGTTCGGCCGACGCCGCCAAGGAGATCAAGGTCCATATCGGCGACTCTGAGCGCCAGGTGGCCTCGGGCGTGTCGCTGGTCGGCGCGGCCGGCGAGACCCTGCAACGCATCGCCGGCCAGGTGGGCGCGATCAGCAGCGTGATCACCGAGATCGCCGCCTCGGCCCAGGAGCAGGCCGCCGGCCTTGGCCAGGTCAACACGGCCGTGAACCAGATGGACCAGGGCACCCAGCACACCACGGCCATGGCCAGCCGCTCGGCGGCCTCCAGCCAGTCGCTGCTGGACGAGGTGCGTGGCCTGGCCGAGCTGGTCCAGCGCTTCCGCGTGGGCGCCGTTGCTTCTTCCACGCGTCGCGCGGCCTAAGGCAAGGCTTCGTTAACCACGTTTGGTCAGGGTCTGCCGCAGAGTAACGGGGACCGTCCATGCGCGCCGTCTTCATCAAGGGTCCGTCACGGTACGACGCGACCCGGCTTTTCACCGATGAGCTGGCCGCCGCCTTCACGGCCGCCGGGCACGAGGCGGTCGTCGTCGACGCCGTGGGGCAGGCCGATCTGGCCGCGACCCTGCGTGCGGCGGCGGACACGCCCGCCGACCTCGTCCACACCTACGGCATCTTGGGCGACGCCAAGGCGCTGATCGGCCAGTCGCTGGGCGAGATCTTCGCCGCGCCGCACGTGTTGCATCACGTCGACTATCCGCTGAGCCACCTGAACCAGCTGGAGGCCACGGCCCGCGAGACGGTGATCCTCACGGTCGATCCGTCCCACGTCGAGGCGATCCACGGGACCTTCGGGCCGGACCACTTCGCGCACGTCGCCTTCTGTCCGCACGCGGCGGTGGGCGAACCGGCGCAGGCTGATGCGGACGCCGAGACCTTCGCCCAGCAGCGGCCGATCCCGATCCTGTTCGCCGGCTCGTTCCAGCCCGTGGGGGCCGTCCCTTGGGCCGAGGAGGGGACGGGCATCCGCCAGATCTTCGATCGCGCCCTGGACCTGGCCTTGGGCACCGAGTTCCTGCCGGCCCTGGAAGCCCTGGACAGGTCGCTGCGCGATTTTGGCGAGGATCCGGCCCATCCGCGCTACGAACGCATGCGCCGCTACGCCACCTGGGTGCACGAACAGACGCGCCAGCTGCGTCGGCAGGCCCTGCTGGAGTTGGCGGGCCAGGCCGGTCTGCCGGTGTTCTGCGTCGGCGCGGGCTACGAAGGCTGGATCGAGCGACACAAGAGCTTCCGCCTGGGTCCGGCGATGACCCTGACCGACACCGTCGCCCTGATGGGCCGGGCGCAGGTGGTGCTGAACGCCAACGCCAATTTCGGCCGCGGCTCGCACGAGCGTCCGCTGACCGCCATGCTGGCCGGCGCGGCCGTGGTGACGGACGGCGCCTGGTGGACGGAGCAGTTCGAGCCGGGCCGCGAAGTCCTGTCCTACCACTGGACCCGGCTGGAGACAGATCTGGCCGCCTTGGCCGCGCTCGTCGCGAACCCGGAGATCGCCTACGGCATCGGCCTGGCCGGTCAGGCGCGCGCTGTCGCCGCCCATCGTTTCGAGCACCGGGTCGACGCCATCATCGCCGCCGCGAAGGCCGCCTAGGGTCTACTTCTTCTGCAGCTCCAGGAACCGCCGCGCGCGGTCGGCGCTGTCGGCCTCGCGGCGCTTCTGGTCGACGACCGACTTGCGGGCGCGGCCCAGGCCGTCCTGCTCGGCGCCCAGGACGAAGGGGATCTCCTTCATCGTGCCGGGCTGGTCCTTGCTGCGATGGTCGACGCCCGGCGCCATGGGCGCGTCGAGATAGCGGCGATAGGCCTCCTGGGCCGCGCCCTGGGCTTCCAGCTCGCGGCGCCTGGCGGCGGTCATGCCCGACAGCGGGTCGCCCTTGGGCTTGGCGGCGCCGAAGCGCTCGTCGCACTTCTCGCGTTCGCGGCGGGTCAGGCCGACGGCGTCGGCGCTGATACAGCCGGTGCTGGTGCGCAGGGCCGAGCGCAGGTCGCCGGCCGTATCGCCCGGCAGAGGCGCGGGCCGGATGGCCGTGCCGGGCCGCGCGACGCCGGCCGCCGGAACGCTCAGCGTCGGGACCCCTGCCGGCGCCGGCCGCGCGGGCTGGCGCACCTGGAACGGCAGGACGGGGGAGGGGGCCTGCGCCTCGGTCGCGGCGGCAGGACGGGGTTTGGGCTGCTCCTCGGTCCTGGGCCGGATCAGGTCGACCGTCACCGTCGGCAGGTCGTCGGCGATCAGGTTTTCCAGCAGCGGCGGCGCGGGCAGGGCCAGCCAGGCCAGCACGACCACGTGCAGCAGCAGCGAGCCGGCGAGAATCGTCGCCCGCCTCCTGTCCTGCCCGTTGATCCGCACGCTAACGCTCACCCGTCCTCTTGGCGCTGGCCCCCGCCTTCCCCACATGGAGAGAGCGGGCTCGCAAACAAGTCGCTCCATTGGACCGTGAGCAAGCGCAGCTTGCGGTGGCGAAAACTTGGCCGCAAACCCAGCCTTAAGCCGGCGTTAACCGACGCGGGAACAGGCGGTTGACCTTTGGCGGCTTCGCGAGTACATACCGCGCTCTTTTTCGAGGCGTGCGTTCGCGTGCGTCCTGATGAGCTTTTTCCCCTCGGGGAGAAAAACCCGCCGGTGTGCTTCCCGCGCCCCGGCGAGTTTCGTGTTTATCGGGTCTCCAAGCGGAGCCTTGAACCAAGAACAACAAAGACAAGGACCTGAAGCGCCCCGGCCGAAAGGCACACGCTTCCATCAGAGCAGAGACTTAATGCCTACCATTAACCAGCTCATCCGTAAGCCGCGCTCTCCGAAGCCGGTCCGGAACAAGGTGCCGGCCCTGAAGGGCTGCCCCCAACGTCGCGGCGTTTGCACGCGCGTCTACACCACGACCCCGAAGAAGCCGAACTCGGCTCTCCGTAAGGTCGCCAAGGTCCGTCTGACCACCGGCATCGAAGCCGTGTGCTACATTCCGGGCGAAGGCCACAACCTGCAGGAGCACTCGGTGGTGCTCATCCGCGGCGGCCGCGTCAAGGATTTGCCCGGCGTCCGTTATCACATCCTGCGCGGCGTCCTCGACACCCAAGGTGTCAAGGATCGTAAGCAGCGTCGTTCGCTCTACGGCGCCAAGCGTCCGAAGTAAGGAAAAAGAAGAATGTCCCGCCGCCGTCGCGCCGAGAAACGCCAAGTCCTGCCGGATCCCAAGTTTGGGGACCTGATTGTCACGAAGTTCATGAACTACGTGATGTACGAGGGCAAAAAAGCCGTCGCCGAAAACATCATCTATGGTGCTTTCGACATCCTGGAAAACAAGCGCAAGGACCAAGGTCCGCTTGAGACCTTCCACTCCGCTCTGGACAACGTCGCCCCGGCGATCGAAGTCCGGTCGCGTCGCGTTGGCGGCGCCACCTACCAAGTGCCGGTTGAAGTCCGTCCGGACCGTCGCCGCGCCCTGGCCATCCGTTGGCTGGTGACCGCCGCGCGCAAGCGTGGTGAGAACACCATGACCGAAAAGCTGGCTGGTGAGCTGCTCGACGCTTCGAACAACCGCGGCACCGCCGTGAAGAAGCGCGAAGACACCCACAAGATGGCTGAAGCCAACCGGGCGTTCTCGCACTACCGCTGGTAAGCTTTTCGCTTCCAGCACTCTTTCAGGCGCGGGCGGTTTGAGATAAACCGCCCGCGCCGCACGTTTAATCCCGGTCGTGTCCGTCCAGGGCCGCCCCGTTTCGCAGAGCGATCGCTATGCCCCGCACGCATAAAATCGAAGACTACCGCAACTTCGGCATCATGGCCCACATCGACGCGGGCAAGACGACGACGACCGAGCGGATCCTGTATTACACCGGTAAGTCGCACAAGATCGGCGAAGTCCACGACGGCGCCGCGACCATGGACTGGATGGAGCAGGAGCAGGAGCGCGGCATCACGATCACGTCGGCCGCGACGACCGCTTTCTGGAACGAAAAGCGCCTCAACATCATCGACACCCCCGGGCACGTTGACTTCACCATCGAAGTCGAACGCAGCTTGCGCGTCCTCGACGGCGCCGTGACGGTGCTGGACGGTAACGCCGGCGTCGAGCCGCAGACCGAAACCGTGTGGCGTCAGGCCGACAAGTACAAGGTTCCGCGGATCGTGTTCGTCAACAAGATGGACAAGATCGGCGCCGACTTCGACAAGTCGGTCGAGTCGATCCGCGACCGTCTGGGCGCGAAGGCCGTGCCGATCCAATTCCCGATCGGTTCGGAATCGGCTCTGAAGGGCCTGGTCGACCTGGTCCGCATGAAGGCCGTGGTCTGGGATAACGATGGCCTGGGCGCGACCTATCGCGACGAGGAAATCCCCGCCGACCTGCTGGACAAGGCCGTGGAAGCCCGCGCCTACCTGGTGGAAAACGCCGTCGAACTCGACGACGACGCCATGGAAGCTTACCTGGGCGGCGAAGAGCCCTCGGAAGAAGTGATCAAGAAGTGCATCCGTAAGGCCGTGCTGACGGGCGCCTTCTATCCGATCCTCTGCGGCTCGGCCTTCAAGAACAAGGGCGTGCAGCCGCTGCTGGACGCCGTCGTCGACTACCTGCCGTCGCCGGTGGACATCCCCCCGACCAAGGGCATCGACTTCAAGACCGAAGAAGAAGTGGTCCGTAAGGCCTCGGACGAAGAGCCGCTGTCGGTTCTGGCGTTCAAGATCATGGACGACCCCTTCGTCGGTTCGCTGACCTTCTGCCGCATCTATTCGGGCAAGCTGGAAACCGGCATGTCGCTGCTGAACTCGACGCGCGACAAGCGCGAGCGCGTCGGCCGCATGCTGCTGATGCACTCGAACAATCGCGAAGACATCAAGGAAGCCTATGCCGGCGACATCGTCGCCCTGGCTGGCCTGAAGGAAACCCGCACGGGCGACACCCTGTGCGATCCCCTGAAGTCGCCGGTCATCCTGGAGCGCATGGAATTCCCGGCTCCGGTTATCGAGATCGCCGTCGAACCCAAGTCGAAGGCCGACCAGGAGAAGCTGGGCGTCGCCCTGCAGAAGCTGGCCGCCGAAGATCCGTCCTTCACCGTCTCGACCGACTTCGAAAGCGGCCAGACGATCCTGAAGGGCATGGGCGAACTGCACCTGGACATCAAGATCGACATCCTGAAGCGGACCTACAAGGTCGAAGCCAACATCGGCGCGCCGCAGGTTGCCTATCGTGAATCGCTGGGCCGCAAGGTCGACATCGACTACACGCACAAGAAGCAAACCGGTGGTACGGGCCAGTTCGCCCGCGTCATGCTGACCTTCGAACCGGGCGAGCCGGGTTCGGGCTTCGTGTTCGAAAACGCGATCGTCGGCGGCGCGGTGCCGAAGGAATACATCCCCGGCGTCCAGAAGGGCCTGGAATCGGTCAAGGACAACGGCCTGCTGGCCGGCTTCCCGCTGATCGACTTCAAGGCGACCCTGACGGACGGCAAGTTCCACGACGTTGACTCGTCGGTCCTGGCCTTCGAAATCGCCTCGCGCGCCGCCTTCAAGGAGCTGCGCGAAAAGGGCGCTCCGAAGCTGCTCGAGCCGATCATGAAGGTCGAGGTCGTGACCCCGGAAGAGTATCTGGGTTCGGTCATCGGCGATCTGAACAGCCGCCGTGGCATGATCCAGGGTCAAGACATGCGCGGCAACGCGACTGTCGTGAACGCCTACGTCCCGCTGGCCAACATGTTCGGTTACGTGAACACCCTGCGGGGCATGTCGCAAGGCCGCGCTCAGTTCAGCATGGTCTACGACCACTACGATCCGGTGCCGCAACACGTCGCCGACGAAGTGATCAAGAAGTACGCCTAAGCCTTTCCTCGCGGAAAAGCCTAGACGACGGATTGGGAAGGGGCTCTATGGGCCCCTTCCGACTAACCCCAGACGTCCAACCTGTTTTGATAAAGGCCCCTCTGGGGTCCTGGAGCTAAGAAGATGGCCAAGGAAAAGTTCGAACGTAATAAGCCGCACTGCAACATCGGCACCATCGGTCACGTTGACCATGGCAAGA
>NZ_JBXAQO010000003.1:838109-1075857 GCF_058807295.1 Caulobacter sp. GW821-FHT12D05 | reverse complement strand
CGGAGGTCTTCGGCAGAGCCGGCAGCTTCTAAAGAAGTCACCGAAACCAGTCAAGAACTTTTTTCTAAGAAAAGAAGTTCATTTCCTGGGGCGAAATACTTGGAAGCTCTTGCGAACCTCTTCAGTACTTCAGGGAGGGCGGCTTCTACAGAAGCAAAACTCCCGGGTCAACCAACCTTTTCACTTTTGTTTTCTTGGAGGCCGGAGCCACTTCAGAGCGCAAAAGGTGACCGAGGCGCGCCGCTGGGGAGCGCCGTAAGTCAGAAGAGATTCGATTGAGGCTGCGGAACTTAGCGATCCACTTTCAGAAACGCAAGCCCCGAAGGTCTAGGTTTCGTCCGGCGGGCCGTGGCCCCGAAGCGAGGGGCGGCTTCTAGAGGTCGATTTCCCACCCGGCAAGCGGGGAATCGCGATTCCATCCCCAGACGGCCTATTCCCCTGTGCATGAACGCTGTCACGCGGGACTTGCGTCGGGGCCCCGCCTCCCTCAGAAGGCTGAGCACTCTGCAAGCGCGGCCTTCGTGAGCCGCGCTTATATAAGGTAGTCGGCGTCCATGTTGTCTCAGAAGGCGCGTTACGCCCTGCGCGCGATGATCGAACTGGCTCGAGAAGACGGGCAGGTCACGGCCGGTGAGCTGGCCGAACGCGCCGATGCGCCGCGCAAGTTCCTGGAAGCCATTCTCCTGTCCCTCTCGCGCGAGGGCCTGGTGGTCAGCCGGCGCGGCAAGTTCGGCGGCTATGTGCTGGGCCGCCCCTCTGAAGAGATAAGCTTCGCGGAGATCATCCGCCTGGTCGACGGCCCTCTGGCCCTGACCCCGTGCGTCAGCCGCACGGCTTTCCGTCGTTGCGAGGATTGCCGCGACCTGGCGACCTGCGCCCTGCGCGAGGCGTTGCTGCGCGCGCGCGACGCCACCGCCGCGGTGCTGGAAGGCTATAGCGTGGCCGACGCCGCCAAGGGTGTCGGCGCCGAGCTGATCGAGGGGTGATCCCCTCCCCTCTCTCTATATAGAGCGCTCTCTATATAGGAGCGCCCCATAGAGAGTGTGTTCAGCCGGCAGAGATATAGGCCTTGAGGCCATCGGCCTCGGCCTGGGCCTCGCTGATCTTGTACTTCACCAGGTCGCCGATCGAGATGATGCCGGCCAGGCGATCGCCCTTCACCACCGGCAGGTGACGGATGCGGCGGTCGGTCATGCGCTCGAGCAGGGTGTCGATCGACTCGTCCGGCTGGGCGAAGACGACGTTCGAGCTCATGCAGCCGGCGATCGGCTTGGTCAGGGCGCTGGCCCCCTCCTTGGCGATCACCCGAACGATGTCGCGTTCGGAGAGGATGCCAACCACGGCCTCCTTGTCGTCGACCACCACCATGGCCCCGACCCGTCTTGTATGAAGTAACGCCGCCGCGGCGCCGACGGTCTCCTGTGGGGAGGCCGTGAACACGAGATCACCCTTGTCCTTGAGGATCTGAGAAACCAGCACTGCGCTTCTCCCTTATGTTCTTTAGGGAACAAGGGTCTCGCAATAAGCGCGCAGGATCAATGGGGATCAGCGGCTTCTATTTCTTACAGTCGTAAGAAGAGCGACTTACGCTTCAGGTTCAGCTTGCGGACCGGCCCAGCGGGCGAACGGGCCAATCAACAGGACGCCGACCGCGAAGCCGACCAGGTGCGCCTCCCAGGCGACCGCGCCGGCGCCCATGGTAAGCAGGCTGCCGGTGACGGCCATGACCAGGTTCACCACCAGCCAGCCCAGGCCCAGCGAGATGACACGCGGCCCCAGGACCGGTCCGACGCGTCCCTGGTAGTCCATGGTCCGGGCAGCAGCACCCATCAGGCCCGACACCGCGCCCGAGGCGCCGACCACCGCATTCATCGAGTCCGGATGGATCGCCGCGTAACCCACGCCCGACAGCGCGCCGCAGGCCAGGTAGAACAGGCAGAAGATGCCCCCTCCCCGGCCATTTAGTCCCAGTAGGCGCGCGACGGGCGCGCCAAAGGCCAGGGCGAAGGCGGCATTCATGATCGCGTGGAGCCCGCCGCCATGCACGAACATCATGGTGATCGCGCCGGTCCAGCGCCCTTCCCAGAAGTCGTGCGGGATCAGGGCCAGCGACTGGATGGTCGCGTCGTCGGCCTTCAGCAGCAGGATATGCGGGACGATCACGGCCGCCGCAGCCAGCAGCGCCGGCCAGGGCGCATTGAACATCGGCTCGGGACGCGGCTGCGGGTCGCTCATGGCTCTCTATCTAGGGCGTCCCGCGACGATTCGAACCACCCGGCGATCGTGAGCCGGCGCTTAACCATTTTTTCTCGGTCTTGGGGCTATCCCTCACGCTGTATCTTTTTGGCACGAGGGTTGCTTGCCCGTCGGTGTCGACAGTTCGCGGAGCCGCGTATGGCCAGGCATCGGAAAAGCAAGATCAGCATCGCGACGGCCACTGCCGTTGTCGCGCTGAGCGGTTGCGGCGTCGCCGCCGCCCAATCGATGTCGACCAATTCGGCCTCGTTCAACGCCGGCTATGGCCGCAGCTCGGGCCAGGAAAACCGCATGGTCGACTATTCGACCCGCGACGCCAACGGCAACCGGGTGATCGTCGACGGCGTCATGCTGACCGGCTCGGACCAGAGCGTCTATTCGTCGAGCCGCAGCAACGGTTCGCTGGACGCCTATTCGGGCGTCGGCGGCCTGGGCGGCTATGCCGGCTCGACCGCGATCGGCAACAACCTGACGGTCATCACCCAGGGCAACAACAACACGGTCATCGTCAATTCCAGCCAGGTGAACAACGGCAACGTCACCGCCGGCTCGAATGTGGTGAAGGCGGGAACCGCCCAATGAACTTGAAGCGCCCCGTTTCCCTGAAGAAAACAGCCCTTGTGCTGGCCCTGATGGGCGCGACGGCCCTGGCCGGTTGCGGCAGCGTGCCGGTGGCCTCGACGGCCGGCAACTACGCCAAGCCGATCGGCACCGCCCCGGTCACCGCCAACCCGACCGACTATTCGGCGGCCCTGGTCTGCCTGAACCAATATGCCCGCGCCAACCGCGTGGCCGCCCCGCGCGTCGCGATCGGCCGCATCGCCGACTATACCGGCAAGGAAGAGTCCGACGGCTCGGGCCGCAAGGTCACGCAAGGCGCCTCGCTGATGGCCTTCTCGGCCTTCGCCAAGGCCGGCATGCCCATGGTCGAGCGCTTCGACACCTCGGTGTCGGAGTTCGAACTCAAGTACGCCAACAACAAGCTGATCTCGGACCGCCCCAACAGCGCGCCCGACGCGCCGGCGGACTACCGCAAGATCCTGGCCGGCCAGGTGCCGGGCTCGGACTTCTATGTGGTCGGCGGCATCACCGAGCTGAACTACAACATCCGCTCGGCGGGCGTGGACGCCTATGCCGGCGACAAGGCGACCGACGGCCTGAAGGGCAACTTCAAGCGTCGCGTCTTCATCATGAACATCGCCCTGGACCTGCGGCTGGTGAACACCCGCACGCTCGAGGTGGTGGACGTCGTCTCGTATCAGAAGCAGGTGGTCGGCCGCGAAGTCAGCGCCGGCATCTTCGACCTGCTGGGCGGCACGCTCGTTGACCTCTCGGCCGGCCGTGGCGCTCTGGAGCCCATGCAGCTCGCGGTGCGCGCCCTGATCGAACGCGCCACGGTCGAGATGTCGGCCAATCTCTACGGCATGCCCGGCCCGCAAAGCTGCCTGCGCTACGACCCGTTCGGCGACGACACGGTCGGCCAGACGGGCGCCTTCGTGCCGGCCTACGACAATCTGGGAACCAACAATGCGCAAACCCGCGATGACCCGTCTCGCTGGAACGCTCGCCGCGATCCCGATATGCGCGATGCTAAGCGGGGCCGTTACTAGCCCGGCCTACGCCCAGAGCTCGCCCAGCCCGGTTCTCAACAACCAGCTGAACCTGGGCGAGATCTTCTCTGAGCAGACCCTCAACGTCCAGACGGTGACGGACGGCGTGACCGCCAGCACGGTCGCGCAGGGTACGGGCCTTTCCGGCGGCGTGACCAATGCCGACGTGGCGGTCACCTCGAACCAGGAAAACCAGGGCGCCATCTACGCCCACACCATCGTCGACGTCGGCGCCAACGCCGGCGCGGCCAGCGCCGTGCGCAGCACCGCGGCCGGCAATTCCGCATCGCTCTCGGCCTCGAACGGCACGATCTCGGCCTTCGCGGTCCAGGTGAACTCGGGCGAAGTCACCGCGCGCGGCCAGGTCGAGGCGGCCAATGCCGAGGCCAAGGACCTGACGGTCTCGACCCTGGCCATGGGCAACACCGCCGGCGTCAACCTGGACAACGGCTCGGCCGGCCTGCGCATCAGCCAGAACAACAGCGCCAACACGCTCGCCGACGGCGGGGCCATCGTGCAGTACGTCTCGGGAACCAGCGCGGTCACCTCGACCACGACCGGCAACAACATCAATATCCAGGGCGGCAACCAGTCGGCCGCGCGAGCGATCACCGACCAGGCCAACACGGCCGAGGTGACCCAGGCCAGCAAGTTCACCGCCTATGGCAACAGCTACCTGACGGCGACGACCGCCACGGCCACCGGCAACAACCTGTCGGCCACCAACGAAGGCCCGCTGATGGACGTGACGTCCAACCAGTGGAACACCTCGTACGTGCGCGGTCAGGCCGAGGGCACCTCGTACCAGTTCGGCGCGGCCCAGACCCAGGCCTACGCCGCCGGCAACTCGTCGCAGGTCAACAATGTCGGCAGCGAGCTGGTGCTCGACAACCTGCAGACCAACAATGGCGGCGGGGTCGAGGCGACGGCCAGCTTCGAAGGCAACGACGGCTATGACGCGGTGACCACCGCCACGGCCATGGGCAATGCGGTGACGGGCTATGTCTGCGCCAAGTGCAGCGGCCGCATGACCGTGACCAACAATCAGACCAACAGCGCCGACATCGGCGCCAAGTCCAGCACCACGATCACGTCCAGCGGCCGTCAGGTGACCGGCGTGTCCACGGCGATCGGCAACAACGCCAGCTTCAACGTCAGCGCGCCGAACTAGGCGGCGCGGTCGATCGCTCACGATCAGTCGAGGATCTTGGCCTTCTGAAAGGCGAACTCCTCGTCCGTCAGCACGCCCCGGTCACGAAGCGCCGCAAACTTGGCCAGTTCGTCGGCGTCGCTGGCGGCGGCGATCACCACGCCTCCGCTTCGTTCGGCGATGGCGGTCCGGATGGCAGTGGCCAGCCGTTCGAACGCCGGCCGTTGCGCCGGGTTGAACACCACGGTGTTCTCGTCGAGCACGGTGGTGAGGATGCCAGGCGCCGATTCCAGCGTGCCCGTCACGATTAGTTGCAGATGCGCCGCTGTCAGCTGCACCGCGCTGATCGCGCCCAGTGTGATGACCCGCTCGCCCGCGAGACCGGACTTGCCGCCATGGCGCGTAATGCAGAGGTCCTGGCCGTTGAAGGTGATCTTGCCCGTAAGCCCGCGCGCCATCAGCAGGCCACTGGCTTCGTCAGCCCGATCTTCGGCATCCATCCGCACCTTGGCTTGATCGACGATCACAACCCGCGGCCTGGAGCGGTCGAAGCAGGTCCAGATCAGGGCCACGAGCCAGCCGATCAGCGTCCAGCCCAGGAACAGATTGAGGATCGTGATGCCGACTTTCGACCCATGGTTCAGCGCGAAGGCGCAGATCGTCGGCAGCATGTAGATGGCGACGGCGATCAAGACCCCGATGCCGAACCCTATGGAACTGACCATGCCTCGACCCTGAAGACCACGCTCGGGGCAAGTTCTAGGCTTTGGCCGAGGAACACCGCAAGCTGGATCCCAGGTCAGGCGCGCCCCTTCTCTAGCCCCCGGCCTTGGCCTGCGGCAGCGCCGCAAGGTCGGCCTGCACCTTGGCCAGATCCTTGTCAGTGATGGCGCCGCCGAACTTCGGCGCCAGGGTGCGCAGGTTCTCGTGCTTGAACTTCTCGTACATCTGATGGGTCGTCAGGCCCGGGATGTCGGCGTCCAGCGTCGCCTTGGCGGCGGGCGTGGCCACCAGCACCTCGATGGGCGTGTCCAGGCTCAGGGCCGGAGCGGGCGAGGCGGCGGGCGGCGGCGAGGCCGGCGACGACTGCGCGAGGGCCGTGTTCGCCCCGGCAAGAACGACGGTCGCGGCGAGCGCGACGTGACGAAGAGCAGGCATGGCATCTCTCTCAAGAATGCGGATGCCTGATGAAGCCGCAACGACTGCCGGTTCGCCAAGCTGAGCCGGTCTGCTCGGATACGTTGCGCGGTGAGATGCCGTTTTTCTGGGCGGAGAGCGCCCGCTAGTCCGCGTTGACCACATTGTAGCGCTGCATCTCATCTGGCGTCAGGCAGCGCAGGGTCGACTTGTCGGCGCCTTGGAAGGTGTCGGCCTTCTGCTGGTACATCACCTCGGTCAGCAGCTTGCGCGAGACGCCCATGCGGATCAGGAAGTCGTTCTCGTCGGACGCCAGCAGGGCCGAGGCCTGCTCGCGGCGAGCGATGTTGTTCAGGGTCATGGTCGGGTCGCCCCCCTTCCGGGTGACGTCGACAAACGCTTGGTAGTCCACGCTGCTGGTGATCGTGAACATGTGCACGGCGAAGGCCGCGTTGGGATCGATCATGCGGATCGCCCCGCCCATGAAGGCGAAGTTGCAGGCGCTGGCGCAGCCCCAGCCGGACGGCACGCGGGTGGGCACGCCCATGGACCGGATCAGCTTGCCGATCTTCAGCCCCTCGGCCGCGTCGCCGCCGCTGGAGCCGATCCAGATCTCCTCGACCGGCTCGCCGCCCTCCAGGGCCTTTTCAAGCTTGTCGGCGGCGCCGGGGACGATGGCGCCGCTGAACTTGACCACGCGGCGACCACTCACCTTGGCCGACTGCACCTGCACCGGACCCGACAGCGGGCCGAACACCTTCTGGATGCTCGGACAGGTCGGGTTGTCGGCGTCCATCGGCATGGCTTGGGCAGCGCCCGCGCCGAACAGCAGGACGGCGCAGGCAGCCAGGAAGGCGGCGCGCGTCATATCAGCCTTGGGCCAGGGTGAAGCCGGTCGCGCCGGCGGCGCGGCACAGGGTCTTGGTGACCTTGGTTTCTTCGCCGCCGACGATCACGACGTCACGGACAGCGCGGCACAGGCCGCCGTCAGGGCGCTTGGTTTCGCTCAGCACCGACGAGGTGCCGCTGACGTCCGGGCGGCTGGTCGAGGTCCACTTCACGTTCGAGCCGACGCCCTGAGTGATGGCGCTCTGGGTCGCGGTCGCGGCGGCCGTCTGCTCACCCGGGTTCAGCAGGCAGGCGATTTTGTCGGTCAGCAGGGCGCCGATCACCAGGCCCACGACTTCGGCGTTCTTGACGCCAGCCTTCTTGGCGGCGGCGGTGGCGCCCGCGCCAACGGCGGCGCCCATGGCGGCGTTGCCACCACACGGCGCGCCCTTGGCGGCGGCGGTCGAGGCCAGTTGCAGCAGACCTTCCGGCAGGGTCCCGGCATGGGCGCCGGCGGCGGTCAGGCTAACCGTGGCGGTCAGGGTGATCATGGCGGCGCGGAAACGGGACATCTGCAAGGGGCTCCTTAAACTTTGCAAACGATTAATTCGCGTGCGGTGTATTAATCGAACGCCGTCATCTGTCGAGACGTAGACGCGCGATAAGACCCGCCTGCGACAACTTGCCCCGCAGTGACGCTTGGCGCCGCCAAGGCGCACCCGAAAAGGGTTTTCAGGCCTGGACGCTGCCCGTCGCGCCGCCGGCCGAGACCGCCGCCTCGCCCCACAGGGCGATTTTCAGCAGCAGTTCCCGAGGATTGATCGGCTTGCCGACATGGTCGTCCATGCCGCTGGCCCGGTAGAAGGCGACCTGGTCGGGCAGGACATTAGCGGTCAGGGCGATGATCGGCGTCGCGGCCGCGTCTCCCGCCAGGCCGCGAATGGCGCGCGTCGCGGTCAGGCCGTCCATGCGCGGCATCTGCACGTCCATCAGGATCAGGTCATAGCCGCCCGAGGCCGCCGCCTCGACCGCAGCGCAGCCGTCGGCCACGACGTCGACCGCGTGGCCCATGGCGCGGACCAGGGTGCCGATCAGTTCGCGATTGGCCTCGTTGTCGTCGGCGACCAGCAGGTTCAGCGGCCGCATCGTGTCCTGCGCAGCCTCGGTCTCGCGCAGCTGCGGCGCGGCGGCAATGGGCAGGTCCAGCACGCACCAGAAGCGCGCGCCCTGCCCCGCTATGCTGTCGACGCCGATCTCGCCGCCCATCAGCTGGACGATCTCCTTGCTGATCGCCAGGCCGAGCCCAGTGCCGCCGAACTTGCGCGCCACCTCCGGTCCCGCCTGGGCGAAGCGCTCGAAGACCGTCTCCAGCATGGCCGCTGGCACGCCGACACCGGTGTCAGATACGGCCAGTTCAAGGCGGGCCGACCCTGCCGAGGCTCCGACCCGATATTTGGCGCTCAGGGTCACCGAGCCCGCGCCCGTGAACTTGATGGCGTTGCCCAGGAAATTGACCAACACCTGGCGCAGGCGATCGGCGTCGCCCTCCAGCCAGTCGGGACAGGCGGGGTCGACCTGCAGCGCCAGGTCCAGCCCTTTTGCCAGGGCCTGGGCCTCGAAGATGCCGGCCACCTTGTTCAGCAGGGCGCGCAGCTCGAACGGCCGGCTCTCCAGATTGACGCCGCCGGCCTCCAGCTTGGCGAAGTCCAGGACGTCGTTCAGCGTGTCCAGCAGCACCGTGCCGGCGTCGTGGATCCGGCCCAGGCGGCGTTGTTGCTCACCGGTCAGGGGCGAGGCGGCCAGAAGGTCGGTGAAGCCCAGGATGCTGGTCAGCGGCGTGCGCAGCTCGTGGGACATGTTGGCCAGGAAGTCCTGGCGCGCGGCCATGGCCGCCTCGGCCAGCTCGCGGGCGTCGGCCAGAGCGGACTGAGCCTCGACTTCCTCGGTGATGTCGGTCTCGTTGACCAGGACGCACAGCTCGCCGGTCACCGGATCGGGCGTGCGGCGGGCGGCCAGGCCGTGCCAGCGCTCGCCCTGGGCGGTGATCACGCGGTAGGCGCCCTCGACGGCCTCGCCGTCCAGGGCCGAGCTCCACAATGCGCCGCCGGCGTCGCCATTGGCGAAGATCTCGGCGAAGCGGACGCCCGCGCCCGGATAGCTGGCCAGCGAGGCGGGGTTGCCGAAGATGCGGAAGCCGTCGGCGTCGTACAGCGACACCAGGGCGCTGGTGTGCCGCAGGGCCTCGATGGCGCGCTGCTGGTCGGCGTCGATCTCGGCCGTCGCGCCTTCCAGCAGCATGCCGTGGCCGCCGCCTGGCAAGGCGATGCGCGAGATGGTGGTGTTCACCGTCACGGGCGCGCCGTTGGGATAGAAGGTCCAGCGCTCCTCGACGGCCGCCCCGCCCTCGATGCGGGCGGCGATGTCTTCCATGCGGGTGCGCACTGCCGGGGACTGGTCGGAGAAGTCGCGGGCCAAGAGGTCGTCCAGCGTCGCCGCGCCCCACAGGTCCAGCGCCGCGCGGTTGGCGTAGACCTTTCGCTTCCTGACGTCGTCGAACACCCAGATCGGACGGCGCAGTTGATCGAAACCCAGGCCCAGGAGGCCGGGAAGATCAGAAGCAGCAATCTTCTCCGGGTTCAACGTCAAGGCGAATACTTGTGCTCCGTAAGTCCAGGTTCGTAGCAAGGTCAGGCTTGGCGGCCCGTTAACAGGCCAATTTGTCGCATTCGCGGACCGACGTTCCTTGACCTGGATCAACTGCAAACTGGGCCGTGATTTTGGCGTTTCCTCGGCGCAGAGCCTGCTATAGGGCCCTCACCTGCGCGACATTCCGCCGCTCCCAATTTCAAGACCAAGTTCGAAGTCCCCATGGCCTCCCCCACCCGCGCGCCTGTTCTCGCCCTCAAGGATGTCCGTCTCGCCGACGGCGCCAAGCCGTTGTTCGACGGCGTCGACCTGGCCCTGGAGCCGCGCGTGCGCGCCTGCCTGGTCGGCCGCAACGGCGCGGGCAAGTCCACCCTGCTGAAGATCCTGGCCAACCAGGGCATCGAGGCCGACAGCGGCGAGCGCGCCGTGCAGCCGGGCGCCAAGATCATCTTCGTCAGCCAGGAGCCGGACATCACCGGCGAGACCCTGCTGGACTACTGCACCGCCGGCGGCGCCGAGGACTATGAGGCGCAGGCCGCTCTGGCCGACTTCGGCCTGGATCCGGAAAAGAGCACGCAAGGCCTGTCGGGCGGCGAGAAGCGCCGGGCCGCCCTGTCGCGCGCGTTCGCCGAGCAGCCCGACGTGCTGCTGCTGGACGAGCCGACCAACCACTTGGACATCTTCGCGATCCAGACGCTGGAAGAAGAGCTGGCCAACTCCAAGTGCGCCGCCCTGATCGTCAGCCACGATCGCGCCTTCCTGAACCGCGTTACCCAGCGCACCTTCTGGCTGGAGCACCGCAAGGTGCGCCGCCTGGACAAGGGCTTCGGCGAGTTCGAGGTCTGGAGCGAGCAGGTGCTGGCCGCCGAGGCCGACGAGGAGCGCCGCCTCAACAAGGTGCTGGAGCGCGAGAACGCCTGGCTGGCGCGTGGCGTCCAGGGCCGCCGGGCGCGCAACGAAGGCCGCCGCCGCGCCCTGATGGACCTGCGCGCCCAGAAGAAGGACCTGCAGGCCGACAAGCGCGGCTCGATGTACATGGCCGTCGAGAGCGCCGCGACCTCGGGCAAGAAGGTGGTCGAGGCCAAGCACCTGACCAAGAAGTTCGGCGATCGCGTGATCGTCGAGGACTTCTCGACCCGCATCATGCGCGGCGACCGCGTGGCCCTGGTCGGCCCCAACGGCGCGGGCAAGACCACGTTGGTGCGCCTGCTGCTGGGTGAGCTGGAACTGGACGCCGGCACGGTGCAGTTGGGCACCAACCTGGAGGTTTCCTACATCGACCAGGGCCGCATGGCGCTGTCGGACAAGATCACCCTGTGGGACTTCCTGACCCCCGGCGGCGGCGACTCCATCCTGGTGCGCGGCCAGCCCAAGCACGTGGCCGGCTACGCCAAGGACTTCCTGTTTACCGAGGCCCAGCTGCGCCAGCCGGTGACCAGCCTGTCGGGCGGCGAGCGCAACCGCCTGCTCTTGGCCCGCGCGTTGGCCAATCCCACCAACCTGATGGTGCTGGACGAACCGACCAACGACCTGGACATGGACACGCTGGACCTGCTCGAGGACCTGCTGGCCGACTTCGATGGCACGCTGATCCTGGTCAGCCACGACCGTGACTTCATCGACCGCCTGGCCACCTCGACCATCGCCATGAACGGTCATGGCAAGGTGCTGGAGACCCCCGGCGGCTGGACCGACCTGATCGACCAGAGCCCCGACTTCTTCAAGGGCGCCCGCGGCGCGTCCGTCGGCGCGTCGTTCACCCCGGTGGGGCGCGCGACCAAGGCAGCCGTCCCCGCTCCGGCGCCGGTCACGCCGCCCAAGAAGGCCGGCAAGCTGACCTTCAAGGACCAGCGCCGCCTGGAAGAGTGCGAGGCCCTGATCGCCAAGAGCCCGGCGATCATCGCCGCGTTCGAAAAGACCCTGGCCGACCCGAACCTCTACAGTCGCGACCCGGCCGCCTTCGACAAGACCATGAAGGCCCTGGACAAGGCCCGCGCCGACCTGGAGCAGGCCGAGCTGGAATGGCTGGAGCTGGAAGAAAAGAAGGAAGCCCTGGCCAACGGGTGACCCAGTATCGCTCCGCGTGCGTCGCAATGTCGCACACGGACCTGCGATCGCTTGCCTTAACGCCCTGAACGCCTTTGACTCATAGTCTTGGGGCGCTTGGGGCGGGCGGCACATGGCTTTGACGATAGGCGTGGCGCATGTCGCCGACCGGGACGACAGCCGGCAGAACCGCGTTCTGCTGGGCCTGATCCTGGCCTATATCGCCTTGTTCATCTTTAGCGACCACATGACCCGCGACGGCAACGGCATGCCGTCGCTGTGGCCGGTCAACGCCCTGGTCGCCGCCGGCCTGTTGCGCCTCACGCCCGGCCGCCAGGCGATCCTGTGGGCCGCCAGCCTGGTCACCATCATCGTCAACCACCGCCTGGCCGGCGATCCGTGGGCCCTCGTGGGCATCTACGGCGCCGTCGACACCGTCGAGGCGCTGCTGATGGCGACGGTGGCCTACCGCGTCACCCGAGGCCGCGCCGCCCTGCGCAGCGTGCGGCAGGCGCTGACCCTGATCGGGGCCGTACTGCCCATCACCGTCGGCGCGGCCTTTGTCGGCGCGGGCCTCGCCAGCATCGTGCTGAACCTGACCTTCTGGCCGTTCTTCCGAGACTGGGCGGCCTGCACCTCGCTGGGCATGGCCATCGCCCTGCCCGCCACCCTGGTGATCCTGGAGCCCCGCCGCGCCGGCGATCCGCGCCTGCGCCCAAAACACGTCCAGGCCGGCCTCTATCTGCTGGTCGCCGCCTGCACGGTCCTGGCCTTCGCCCGCAACGGTCCGGCGATGCCGTTCCTGATCTTCCCGGCGGCGATGCTGGCGGCGTTCCAGATGGGGCCGCGCGGCGCGGCCTGGAGCGCGGTGATCGCCGTCGCCATCGCGGCGCCGATGAGCCTGCTGGCCGCCAGCGACTTCGTCTTCACGGTCGGCTGGACCCAGCCCGACCGCATTCGCCTGGTCCAGGTCTTCGTCACGGCGATGTTCATGACCTGCCTGGCCTCGGCCCTGTCGCTACACCGCGAGGACCGGCTCAAGATCCTGATGGCCCGCCGCAGCGCCGTCGCCCGCGCCGCTCGCGCCCGCGCCCAGGCCGCCAGCCAGGCCAAGAGCGAGTTCCTGGCCACCATGAGCCACGAGATCCGCACGCCGCTGAACAGCATCCTGGGCTTCTCCGAGCTGCTGCGCGCCACCGAGCCGCTCTCGGCTGAGGGCCGTCGCAAGCTGGACCTGATCGCCGGGGCCGGCGACAGCCTGGTCACCCTGGTCGACGACATTCTGGACTTCTCGCGCCTCGAAGCCGGCCGCATCCAGCTGGACCTGGCCGCCGTCTCGCCCGCCGCCCTGCTGCGCGAGACCGTCGCCATCGTCGCCCCCGACGCCGCCGCCAAGGGTCTTGAGCTGACCGTCCAGGTCGAGACCGACGAGGCGGCGCTGTACGGTCTGGACCGCAGCCGCCTGCGCCAGGTGCTACTGAACCTGTTGAACAACGCCGTGAAGTTCACCCCCGCCGGCGCGGTCACGGCCCGGCTGTCGGCGCCTTCGGAAGGGACCTTGCGCATCGAGGTAACCGACACCGGCATCGGCGTCTCGGCCGAGCAGCAAGCCCGGCTGTTCCAGCGCTTCTCGCAGGCCGACGGCTCGATCCGCCGCACCTTCGGCGGCGTGGGCCTGGGCCTGGCCATCTGCAAGGCGCTGGTCGGACTGATGGACGGCGAGATCGGCCTGCGCAGCGCGCCGGGCCAGGGCTCGACCTTCTGGCTGACCCTTCCGGCCCAGCCCGCTGAGGCGCCCGCCCCGACCGCCAACGACGAGCCGCCTTGCGCCGCCCGCATCCTGCTGGTCGACGACCACCCGATGAACCGCGAGCTGGGCCAGGCCATGCTGGTGCTGGCCGGCTGCGACGTGACCGTGGCCGAGGACGGCGACGAGGCCGTGCGCCTGGCCGGCGAGCAGCGCTTCGACGTGATCCTGATGGACATTCACATGCCGCGCATGGACGGGCTGGCGGCGTCCGAGGCTATCCGCGCCCTGCCCGGCGACCACGGCAAGGCCCCCATCATCGCCGTCACCGCCGACGTCCTGCCCCAGCAGGTCGAGCGCTACCGCCGCGCCGGCATGGTCGACCACATCGCCAAGCCGATCGACCGTGAGACCCTGTACCGCGTGGTCGACCACTGGCTGACCAGAGACCGGGCGGCGGCCTGACCCGCACGCATGCCGGGAGCCCCGCCCTCTTGAATTGTGCCGCCGGCCATGCATTGTCAGCGCGCCTGAACGTCAGTTCGAGAATGCAAGCCTGGGGGAATACAATCGCTTAGGGGTCGGCGCGGGTCGGAGGCGTCCTGCGGCCAAACGACACACGAAGCGATAACCGGGCAACTCCGTCACGCTCAGGCGTATTGATGTCAGCGTCGTATCCGCGAGGCGGCGGGTGCGACGTGCGTCTCGCGTGGTTCCCGAACCGTTCGGCCGTCCCACGCTGGACTCCCGTGCAATGACACGGGCTGCTTTGGGGGACGGAAACGGTATGCCGCACAGGCTGGCCGCGCAGGAACGTAGACGGCAGGCCGCCATGTTGCTGGCCCTGTCGGTCGCGACCGTCGTCAGCCTGGCCTTCAGCGAATACCTGACCCGCACGCCCCTGGGTGTCGCCGCCTTCTGGCCCGCCAACGCCCTGCTGGCCGCCGGCCTGCTGACCCTGACCGGCTCGCGCGGGCTGTCGCTGAGCGTGGTCTTCGTCGTCTTCCACCTGATCATCGGCCTGCTGGTCGGCGACACCCTGCTGCGCGCCCTGCTGTACGTGGCGATCGACACCGGCGAGGCCGTGGCGATCTGGGCCATCTGCCAACGCCTTTGGCGGGGCGCGCCGCGTATCCGCACCCTGCGGTCGCTGATCCTGATGCCCGCCGTCACCACCCCGGTGGCCGCCGCCGCCAGCCTGCTGGTCGCCGGGATCCTGACCGTGGGTTATGGCGAGCCCTTCGTGCGCGGCGTGACCGACTGGTTCCTGCGCTGCGGCCTGGGCCTGGCCGTCGCCCTGCCCGCCGCCCTGGTGCTGATCGACGCCGAGCACCGCCGCACGTTCCAGCGCGACTGGCGCGAGACGCTGCTGCTGATGTTCGCCGTGGCGGTCGTCACCCTGCTGTGCGCCCACCCGGCCTCAGGCGCGCCGCCGTTCCTGATCTTCCCAGTTGCCCTGGCCGCCGCCTATCGCCTGGGCGCGCGCGGCGCGGCCATGGCCTGCGTGATCGTGGCCGTGATCACCCTGCCGATCGCCATGTCCGGCGCCTCGCCGCGCTTCAACGCCATCCTCGGTCCGGTGGCTCAAGCGCGGACCATCCAGGTCTTCATCGCGGTGCTGTTCTACACCAGCCTGGCCGCCGGCCTGGCCCTGGCCCAGCAGGACCGCCTGAAGCGCCTCCTCCTGCGCCGCGAACTGCTGACCCGCGCCGCCCGCAGCCGGGCTCTCGCCGCCACCGAGGCCAAGACCGAGTTCCTGGCGACCATGAGCCACGAGATCCGCACGCCGCTGAACAGCGTGCTCGGCTTCGCCCAACTGCTGGCCACCCGCGAGGACCTGCCGCCGGAGGTGCGCCGCCAGGTCAATCTGATCGACAGCGCCGGCGCGGCCCTGCTGACCGTGGTCAACGACATCCTGGACTTCTCGCGGGTCGAGGCGGGCCTGATCGAGCTGCTGCCTCAGCCCACTTCAGCCGCGCAGCTGCTGCGCGACACCGTGGCGATCATGGCCCCCGAGGCCCGCGCCAAGGGCCTGTCGCTGGAGCTGGAGATCATCGACCGGGTCCAGGCCTTGCACGACCTGGACGCCGACCGCCTGCGCCAGGTGCTGATCAACCTCTTGAACAACGCCGTGAAGTTCACCGACGAGGGCCGCATCGACGCGCGGCTGATCGTCGAGCCGGGCGACCTCGAGGACCGCCTGAAGTTCGAGATCATCGACACCGGCGTCGGCATCGAGTTGGACAAGCAGGCCCTGCTGTTCCAGCGCTTCAGCCAAGCCGACAGCTCGATGAGCCGGCTGCACGGCGGGGCGGGCCTGGGCCTGGCCATCTGCCGCGCGCTGGTCGACGTGATGGGCGGCAAGATCGGCGTCGACAGCGTGCCGGGCCGAGGCTCGTGCTTCTGGATCGAGCTCTCGGCCCCGACCGCCGAGGAGGTCGACCTACCCGAGCGCCCCAAGGTCTCGACGCCCGGCGCCGCCAGGATCCTGATCGTCGACGACCACCCCATCAATCTCGAGATCGGCGAGGCCCTGCTGACCCTGGTCGGCTGCCAGGTCGAGGTGGCCGAGAACGGCAAGCAGGCCGTCGAGAAGGCCATGATGGGCGACTACGACGTCATCCTGATGGACATCCACATGCCGCAGATGGACGGGCTGCAGGCGACCCGGGCGATCAAGGCCCTGCCCGGCCAGCGCGGCAAGGCGCCGATCATCGCCATGAGCGCCGACGCCCTGCCCCGCCAGGTCGAGCGCTGCTACGCCGCCGGCATGGTCGACCACATCGCCAAGCCCATCCAGCGCGAGGTGCTGTACGCCAAGGTCGAGCGCTGGCTGAACCACCGGGGCGGCGCCGCCTAGCCGACCGCCCGGCGCTCCGCGTAGTCGACCCGAGCGGCGTCCATGCGGGCCGCGTTGGCGACCACCCACTCGGCCAGGGCCTTCACCGGCGTCAGCAGGTCACGACCGAGGTCGGTCAGGGCGTACTCGACCTGTGGCGGCGTCGTGGGCGTGACCGTGCGCGACACGAAGCCGTTCTCCTCCAGATCCCGCAGCGTCGAGGCCAGCACCTTCTGGCTGATCTCACCGATGTCGCGGCGCAGCGCGTTGAAGCGTCGAGGGCCAGGGCCCAGCGTCCGCACCACCAGCAGGGTCCACTTGTCGCTGATCCGCGCCAGCAGGCGACTGATGTGCTCGCAATGGGCGGGGTCACCGTGGCAGGCGGTTTCCTCGCGGTTATCTAGTGCCGACAAAGTGCCTCCTTACGCGATGGCGGATAACTTTCGTAATCAGGTTTCCATCGGAAACCAGCATACCCAGAGTTATCATGACCGCCAAACCCCGCATCGCCGTGATCGTCGGTTCCACCCGCCCGACGCGCTTCGCCGACGCCCCGTCCCAGTGGATCCTCAAGCAGGCGCAGGCCCGCGGCGACATGGACGTGGAGCTGGTCGACCTGCGCGACCATCCGCTGCCGCTGTTCGACGAGATGGCCTCCAACCGCTGGATGCCCAGCCAGAGCCCCGAGGCGGTGCGCTGGCAAGAGACCCTGGCGCGCTTCGACGGCTTCATCTTCGTGGTCGCCGAGTACAACCATTCGATCACCGGCGTGCTCAAGAACGCGCTGGATCAGGCCTACAAGGAGTGGGAGCACAAGCCGTTCACGGCGATCGGCTACGGCGGCGTCGGGGCCGCGCGGGCCGTCGAGCACCTGCGGGGCATCGGCGTCGAGCTGCAGATGGTCTCGACGCGCAGCGCCGTCCACATCGGCGGCGCCGACTTCATGACCATCTATCCTCCGGTCGGCGGCACGCAGACCATCGAGGACATCGAGAGCCATCTGCTCCCGTCGGCGACCGCCGCCTTGGACGAGCTGGCCTGGTGGGCCAAGGCGACCATGGCCGCGCGGGCGTCCGGGGCCTGAGCCGGCCGGCCGGGTGACGGGAGACGCTTCCTGTCACCTGGCGCGCCGAGATGGCTTGGAACTGGCTCCCGACACCCCTAACTTGGCCTCAGATCGAGGGGAGCCATTTCCAATGCAGCGTCGCGCCTTTGCCGCCTTAAGCCTGATGGCCCTGCTCGCCGCCTGTTCTCCGGCCAAGAAAGAGGCCGCCGCCCCCGCCGGCGTGACCAAGCTGAAGCTGGCCACCGACTGGCGGGCCGAGGCCGAACTGGGCGGTTACTACCAGGCGCTGGCGACCGGCGAGTACAAGAAGCGCGGCCTGGACGTGACCCTGATCCAGGGCGGCCCGGCCGTGAACGTGCCGCAGCTCCTGGCCACCAACGCGGTCGATGTCGGCGTCGGCTCCAACAGTTTCATCGTCATGAACCTGGCCAAGGAAGGCACGCCGGTCAAAGCCGTGGCGGCCTTCATGCAGAAGGACCCGCAGGTCCTGATCGCCCACCCCGACCAAGGCATCAACGGCATCGCCGACATGAAGGACCGGCCGATCCTGCTGTCGGACGCCTCGATCACCGCCTTCTGGATCTGGCTGAAAGCCAAGTACCAGTTCACCGACGCCCAGGTGCGCAAGTACAACTACTCGTCCGCGCCGTTCCTGGCCGACAAGCGGGTGATCCAGCAGGGCTACGCCACCAGCGAGCCGTACCTCATCGAGAAGGAAGGCAAGATCAAGCCGGCGGTCTTCCTGCTAGCGGACAGCGGCTATCCCGCCTACGCCTCGATGGCCCTGGTCCCCGACAGCCTGATCGCCAAGAACCCGGCAGCCGTGCAGGCCTTCGTCGAGGCCACGGCGGCGGGCTGGACGTCCTACCTGTACGGCGACGCCAAGCCGGGCGACGCGGCGATCCTCAAGGACAATCCGGAGATGACCCAGGACGTCCTGGACCAGGCCCGCGAGAAGATGCGGTCGTACGGCATCGTCGGCAAGGATGGCGAGATCGGCCAGATGAGCGACGCGCGCTGGGCCGAGTTCTTCAAGGTCGCCTCGGAACAGGGCGTGTACCCCAAGGACATGGACTTCAAGAAGGCCTACACGCTGCAGTTCCTGCCCAAGGGCCAATGACCGCCATCGCGAGCCTCAATGGCGTCGAGGTCGACTACGCCCGGGGCCGCGCCCTGGGGCCGGTCGACCTGTCGCTGGCCTCGGGCGAGATCGTCGCCCTGGTCGGACCGTCGGGCTGCGGCAAGTCCACGGCACTGCGGCTGCTGGCGGGCCTGGAGCAGCCCACACGCGGGACCGTGACCCGCGCCGCCGGCAAGGGCGAGACCTCGGTCGTCTTCCAGTCGCACACCCTGGCCCCGTGGCTGTCGGCGCGGGACAATGTCGCCCTGCCGCTGGAGTTGGCTGGGACGTCCAAGCACGACGCGCAGGCCGCCGCCGACGAAGCCCTGCGCAAGGTCGGCCTGGCCGCCGCGCTGGCCGCCCGCCCCGCCCAGCTGTCGGGCGGCATGGCCATGCGCGCGTCGCTGGCCCGCGCGCTCGTTACCCGCCCGCGCCTGCTGCTGCTGGACGAGCCCTTCGCGGCCCTGGACGAGATCACCCGTCGCGCCCTGGCCGACGACGTCCTGGCCTTGGCGAATGAGCTGAAGCCCGCTGTCGTCTTCGTGACCCACAATGTCGAGGAGGCCGTCTACATGGCCCGCCGCGTGGTGGTCATGACCCCCGGCCCCGGCCGCATCGCCGGCGAAGTGGCCATCGACGGCCCGCTCGTCCGCCCCCTGGGCTTCCGCACCGAGCCCTTCCGCGCCGCCGCCGAGGCGGTGTCGACCCTGCTGGCGCAAGCCACGGAGCGGGCGGCGTGAAGCGCATCCTGGCCCCGCTGATCCTGATCACCGCCCTGCTGGGCGGCTGGGAGATCGCCTGCCGCGTCCTGGCGGTCCCGGCCTATCTGCTGCCGGCGCCGAGCGGGATCTGGACCGCGTTCCTGGGCAGCTGGCCGCTGCTGCTGGGCTCGGCCTGGGCGACGCTGTCGACGGCCCTGCTGGCCCTGATGATCTCCAGCCTGGTGGCCTGCGCCCTCGCGCTCGCCGTCAGCCTGAACGGCCTGCTGGAAGACGCCGTCCGGCCAATCGCCGTGACCCTGCAGGTCACCCCGCTGGTGGCCATCGCGCCGCTGGTCACCATCTGGGCCGGCATCGACCATCCCGAACGGGCGGTGATCGGCCTGGCCGCGGTCGTGGCCTTCTTCCCGATCTTCTCGGGCGCCCTGACCGGACTGAAGTCCGTCGACCCGGACCTGGCCCGGCTGTTCGACCTCTATGGCGCCAGCCCCTGGCAGCGCCTGGTCCGCCTGCGCCTGCCCTCGGCCGTTCCCGCCCTGCTGGAGGGACATAAGGTCGCAGCGGGCCTGGCCGTCATCGGCGCCGTGGTCGCCGAGTTCGTGGCCGGCTCGGGCGGCGCCCAAGGCCTGGCTTGGAGAATCCTGGAAGCTTACAACCGCTTGCAGACGGCCAAGGTGTTCGCGGCCCTGGTGACCCTGGCGGTTCTGGGCGTGGTGCTGCACACCTTGATGGAACTGTTGGAACGTCGACTTCTCGCCGTTTGGCGCGGTCGTTAGCGCAAGATTAAGCGGCGCGGCCTAGGACGGAAGCTCGAAGCTTCCGTCCGGACTCCGCCCATGCGCGCCGCCGTCCTCATCGCCGTCCTTGCCTGCGCCACTGCCGCGCACGCCGAAGGCTCGCGCGAGAGCCGCTACGGCCCCGCGCCGGAACGGGCCGCCAAGCCGATCAGCGGCCGCGCCCCCGGCTATAGCGGTCAGGCCTATACCGGCCGCAGCCTAGGCTGGAGCGGCAAGCGCGAGATGGTCGCGCCGACCGCCCAAGCCGCCGCCCAGACCCAGCCCTGGTGGGCGCGCACCGCCCCGCAGGCGCCGCAGGCTCCGCAAGCCCGACAGGCCTTCCAGCCGCAGGCCCCGGTCTACGCGCCCCAGGCGCCCCAGGCCCGCGAGCTGCCGCAGAGCATCTATGACGCCCCGCCGGCCCCGGTCGCGCCCGTGGCCCAGGCGCCGCTGTACCAGCCCCAGCAGCAGGCCAGCCTGCCGAACGGCCAGGTCGGCGCGCGCTCGTACTCGGTCGGCCGCCAGTTCGGCATGACCCCCGATTCCATCCCCGCCGCCGGTCCGCCGCGCATGGTCCTGATCGCCCCGCCCGCCAGTGCGCCGGACGACGAGGACAAGCCGCGCGAAGACGGTGAATGGTCGGCAAAACCCGACAAGGACGGCCAGTGAGCCAGTCGCTTCAAGACCTGATCGCGCTCGCCAACGAGCCTTCCAGCGCCAAGCGCCGCGAGCTGCTGCGCGGCGTCACCGACATGCTGTTCGCCGCCGACGGCGCGAACGGCGTCGAGATGGCCCTGTTCGACCAGGTGCTGGGCCAGCTGGCCGGCGAAATGGAAGAAGCCGTGCAGATCGAGCTGGCCGAGCGCCTGGGCGAGGCTCCGGCCGCGCCGCGCGGCGTGTCGCGCACCCTGGCCTCGGGCTCGATCGCCGTGGCCGAGCCGATCCTCCGCAGCTCGACCGCGCTGACCGACGAAGACCTGCTGCACGTGGCCCGCACCCAAGGCCAGGACCATCTGCGGGCCATCTCGCAGCGCTCCAGCGTGTCCAGCGCCGTGTCGGACGCCATCGTCGAGCGTGGTGACGACGACACCCTGGGCGTCCTGCTGCGCAACGAGGGCGCGGTGCTCTCGCGTGCCGCCCACGAGACCGTCGTCGATCGCGCCGCCGCCAACCCGGCCCTGCACGACGCCGTCGTCGACCGCCACAGCCTGCCGGTCGACCTGCTGAACGAGATGTATTTCGTGGTCGAGGCGCGCCTGCGCGACCGGATCATGGAGAAGAACGCCGGCGTCGATCCCGCCACGCTGGAGGCGGCCCTGTCGGCCGGCCGCAAGCGTATCGCGGTCGAGGACGGCGCCCTGCCCGCCGACCACGCCGAGGCCGAGGCCGAGTTCCGCACCATCCGCGCCAAGGCGCAGATCTCGCCGCAGATGCTGGCCAACATGCTGCGCGGCAAGCGGACCACCCTGTTCCTGGTCGCCCTGGCCGATATGGCTGATGTCGACTTCCACACCGCCCGCCGCATCCTCGACCGGCGCGAGATGGACGCCCTGTCGGTGATCTGCAAGGCGGCCGATTTCGACCGCTCGCTGTTCCTGACCTTCGCCCTGCTGATCCTCGAGCCGACCGACGACGTCATGCTCAAGGCCAAGACCTATGGCGAGCTCTACGCCGCCCTGCCCCGAGAGTCGGCCCTGCGCACGATCCGCTTCTGGCGCCTGCGCCGCCAGACCGGCGACGTGGCGGCGGCCTAAACACCTCTCGTTCCGAGGGAATAAGGCGCAAACCCGCCGCTCTCGCGCCTTGCGTGCGCCATGTGGGACAGCCAAGGTGCGCGCCTCTTAAATCGCTCTCCCCTGGATTCTCGATGATCAGCGCTTCGCGCTTGGCGCTCGTCGCCGCCGCCGGTCTTTCCGTCGCCGCCTGCTCGCATGTTCCCAAACCCTCGCTGCCGTTCATGAAGAAGGGCGAGGCCTCGGCGCCGGCGCCCAAGATCCCGGAAGCGCCCGCCCTGTCGGGTCCGAAGATCACCGACCTGAAGACCGGCCAGTGGGCGCAGGAACTGTCCGACGTCGCGGTTGATCCGTCCTGGCGCTTCGGCACGCTGTCCAACGGCATGCGTTACGCCATCCGCAAGAACGCCACCCCGCCCGGCCAGGCCAGCTTGCGGATGTGGTTCGACGCCGGCTCGCTGATGGAAGCCGACGACCAGCAGGGCCTGGCCCACTTCCTGGAGCACATGGCCTTCAACGGCTCCAAGAACGTGCCTGAAGGCGAGATGATCAAGATCCTGGAGCGCCACGGCCTGGCGTTCGGGGCCGACACCAACGCCTCGACCAGCTTCGACGAGACCACCTACCAGCTGGACCTGCCGAAGTCGGACGACGCCACGGTCGACACCTCGCTGATGCTGCTGCGGGAAGCCGCCGGCGAGCTGACCATCGCCCCCGACGCCGTCGATCGCGAGCGCGGCGTCGTGATGTCCGAGCAGCGCACCCGCGACACCCCCGGCTACCGCGTCGCCATCGGCACCCTGTCGGCGCAGATGGAAGGCCAGCTGCCGCCCAAGCGCATCCCGATCGGCAAGACCGAGATCCTCAAGTCCGCCCCCGCCCAGCGCATCCGCGACTTCTACGAGGCCTACTATCGCCCCGAGCGCGCGGTGCTGGTGGCCGTCGGCGACTTCGACGTCGACGCCATGGAAGCCAAGATCAAGACCAAGTTCGGCGACTGGGCCGGCAAGGGGGCCAACGGCAAGAACCCTGACCTGGGCCCCGTGGCCAAGCGCGGCCCGACCGCCAAGCTGCTGGTCGAGGCCGGCGCGCCGTGGTCGGTGCAGATGACCTGGATGCGCAAGCCCGACGGCCTGCTCGAGACCAAGGCCGTCGACGAGCGCGACATGATCGAGAACCTGGCCTTCGCGGTGCTGAACCGCCGCCTGCAGGCCATCGGTCGTTCGGCCGAGCCGCCGTTCATCGCCGGCGGCGCCTTCAAGGGCGACCAGTACGGCGCGGTGCGGGTGACCACCTTCGGGGCCACGGCCCAGCCGGGCAACTGGCGCGAGGCCATGACTTCGCTGGACGCCGAACAGCGTCGCGCCGTGCAGTACGGTGTGCGCCAGGACGAACTGGATCGCGAGGTCGCGTCCCTGCGCGCGGCCCTGGTCGCCGCCGCCGCCGGCGAGGCTACCCAGCGCACGCCCGCCCTGGCCAACCAGCTGGTCGGCACCCTGGGCGACGGCGAGGTGATCACCTCGCCCAGCCAGAACCTGGCGTTCTTCGACGAACTGGTGAAGGGCCTGACCGCCGAGCGGGTTTCGGCCGTGCTGAAGTCGTCCTTCGCCGGCTCGGGCCCGCTGATCACCATCGCCTCGCCCACCGCCATCGAGGGTGGCGACCAGGCGGTGCTCAAGGCCTATGACGACCTGAAGAGCCAGCCGGTGACCCCGCCGGCCGCGCCGGGCGTGACCGTGTGGCCCTATTCCAGCTTCGGCCCGACCGGCAAGGTCGCCGAGCAGAAGGACGTCACCGACCTGGACACCGTCTTCGTCCGTTTCGAGAACGGCGTGAAGCTGACGATCAAGCCGACCAAGTTCCGCGACGACCAGGTGCTGGTGAAGGTCCGCAGCGGCCACGGCCTGCTGGACATGCCGTCCGACAAGCAGAGCGCCCTGTGGTCGGCCTCGGCCTTCATCGAGGGCGGCCTGAAGCAGATCTCGTCCCAGGACATGGAACGCGTGCTGACCGGCAAGATCTGGAACGCCAACCTCGGCGTCGAGGACGACGCCTTCGTGCTGAGCGGCCGCACACGTCCCGAAGACCTGTCGACCGAGCTGCAGGTGCTGGCCGCGTTCGCCACCGAGCCCGGCTGGCGTCCGGAAGCCTTCAGCCGCGTCAAGACCGCCTACGGCACGGCGCACGACCAGCTGCAGAGCACGACCGGCGGCGTCATCAGCCGCGACCTGGGCGGGCTGATGCACAATGGCGACCAGCGCTGGACCTTCCCCTCGCGCGAACAGATCGCCGGCGCCTCGCTGGGCGAGCTGCGCACCGTGGTCGACAATCCGCTGACCAAGGGCGACCTGGAGATCGTCATCGTCGGCGACACCACGGTCGACAAGGCCATCACCGCCGTGGCCGACACCTTCGGCGCCCTGCCCAAGCGTCCGGGCGATCCGGCCCTGGCCGGTGCCGACAAGGCGCCGTTCCCCGCCCCGGCGACCGAGCCGGTGCTGCGCACGCACAAGGGTCGTCCCGACCAGGCCGCGCTGTTCATGGCCTGGCGTACCGACGATCTGTTCTCGAACCTGCAACGCTCGCGCGACGTCTCGATCCTGGGCCAGGTGGTGCAGCTGCGGCTGATCGACGAGCTGCGCGAGAAGCAGGGCGCGACCTATTCGCCCAACGCCTCGTCGACGGCCAGCGTCACCTTCAAGAATTGGGGCTATCTGGGCGTCAGCATGGAGGTGCCGCCCGAGAAGCTGGACGGCGTCGTGGCCTCGATCCGCAAGATCGCCGCCGACCTGCGCGACAAGCCTATCACCGAGGACGAGCTGGAGCGGGCCAAGAAGCCGCGCATCGACTCGATCGAGAAGGCCCGCGTGACCAACGAATACTGGCTGGGCACGCTGTCGGGCGCCCAGGACGACCCGCGCCTGCTGGACGCCACCCGCTCGGTGATCGCCGGCCTGACCCGCGTCACCCCGGCCGACGTCCAGAAGGCGGCCAAGACCTACCTGGGCGACGACAAGTCGTGGCTGCTGCTGGTGAAGCCGGAAGCCGCGAAGTAACAAAAAAGGCCCCGGTGGAAACCGGGGCCTTTCTCTTTGTCCGTCGGGTGTCGGCGTCCTAGTAGACGACCCCGCCCACGCCGCCGTCCAGGCTGAAGCTGGTGGTCAGGCTCTGACGTTCCTGCACCGTCTCCTCGCGATAGGCGGTGTACTTCTCGGTGGTGATGATCGTCAGGATCTTCACGCCGGCGCCGAAGCGGCGCAGCAGCGAGCGCTCGTTGCAGTCACGGGCCGGACGCTGCGGACGGCAGGTCAGCGTGCCCTGGCCCTGGCCAGCGCCAGGCACGTGGTACAGCGCCTCGTTCTTCTGGCAGATGTAGGTCTGGCCGCCGCCGCCGGTCGAGATGTCGATCTGCCCTGAATAGTCGGCGATCACGTACTGCATGCGCGAGCCGGCGATGCAGCGATAGAGCTCGCCGTCGTACAGGTCGTCGATCTCGCGGTCAGGCGTGACCTGCGAGGCCGGGTGCGGCACGTCGCGGTCGTCTAGGCAGACGGCGCGGATGATCACGCGGCGCGTGCGGGTGCGGGTGGCTTCATAGGCCTGGCGACGGCGGGCTTCGCCGCCCTCGACGTTCAGGCCCTGGATGTAGCCGCTGGCCATGGGGCCAGAATAGTAGCCGCCGTGACCGCCGCCGCCGTAATAGTTGGTGACGCCCGCGGCCGAGCCGGCCAGCGAGCCCGCGCCGGACGATGCGCCCGAGCTGGCGCCGGCATTGGCCGTGGCGCTGGCGTTTGCGTTCACGATCACAGTCGCGCCGATGTTCACATTGACGCCGGGAATGTTGACGTTGTGGCCACCACCGCCGCAGCAGCCGGTCGGCGGCGCGGGCGGTTTCGGCGGCGCCGGGGGCGGCTTGCAGCACGCAGGGGGCGTCGGCGGGCAGCCGCTGTTGCACTGCGCCCAGGCCGCGCCGCCGATCAGCAGCCCGCCCAGGAGCGCGCCCAGGGCGATCACCCAGCTTCGCGTGTTCAGTTTCGGCGCCTTCATCGGCGGTTCCCTTCGCATCGGGTCGGTCCGCTTATGGTTAAGCAAGAAACGGGCCGAAACTCGCCGTCCCGCTGGATTGCGCCAGAATGGGACGGTCAGGGGCTTGGCCCGGTTCTCCTAGCAAGGCTCGTGCGGTCGAAAACCAGCCGCGAGTGACCCGCCAGGGGACGACGATGTTCCATCCAAGCACGGAACGGTTGATAGACTATTGGCGAGACAAAAAGGGCGACGCCGCCCTGCCCCGCCGCACGGACGTCAATCCGGGGGATTTCCTGGAGCTCTTGCCGCAGGTGTTCATCCTGGGCCGTGACGGCGGCAAGCTGCCGTTCCGCCTGGCCGGCGGCTTTGTTTCCGACCTGCACGCCCGCGACCTGCGCGGCCAGGACGCCCTCTCGCTATGGGCCCTGGCCCATCGCCTGGAGCTGAAGAGCGCCCTGGACGTCGCGCGCAAACGCCGCACGCCGATGGTGGTCACCGCCGATATTCGCGCGCACGGCGTTCCTTCGGTGGGCATGGAGGTGCTGTTCGCGCCGCTGCAAGGCGCGTCGGGCGAGACCGACCGCTTCCTGGGCCTCTACACCCCGATCGCCATGATGGCCCGCCTGATGGGCCGGCCGGCCTATGAGCTGGGCATCCGCGAGATCAAGCCGCTGGGCGAAGGCAATACGGACATGCCGCGCCTGCGCCTGGCGACTTTGGACGGGCGAGCGATCGCCTAGCGACCAGCCGCGTCGAGTTTCGCCCACACGTCACTCGGCAATTCCAGCCGGGCCGCGCCCATCAGTTCGTCCAGCTGCTCGACCGAGGTCGCGCTGGCGAGCGGCGCGGTGACGGCCGGATGGGCCATGATCCAGGCCAGGGCCACCTGGGCCGGTGACGCGCCGACTTCCGCCGCCGCCTCATCCAGGGCGGCCAGCACCGCCCGGCCCTTGTCGTTCCAGTAGTCGCGCAGGATCGTCCGCGCCCGCGCCTTGCCTTCGAAGTCGGCCTCGGTGCGGTACTTGCCCGACAGGAAGCCGGCGGCCAGGCCGTAGAACGGGATGATCCCCAGCCCCTCGGCCTGCGTCAGATCCGCCAGCGGCCCTTCGACCTGATCGCGATCGAAGAGGTTGAACTTCGGCTGGATCGTCTCGTAGCGCGCCAGCCCCTTGGCCTTGGACGTGTCGAGGCTGGCCTTCAGCCGCTCGGGCGAGAAGTTCGAGGCCCCGATGGCCCGCACCTTGCCGGCCTTCACCAGGCGGTCGAAAGCTTCCAGCGTCTCGTCGATGGGCGTGTCGGCGTCGTCCTGGTGCGACTGGTAGAGGTCGATGTAGTCGGTATGCAGCCGCTTCAGAGACCCTTCGACCGCCGCTTCGATATTGGCGGCCGACAGGCCCGGCTGCTTGGGCCACATCGCCACCTTGGTCAGGATCAGCACCTTGTCGCGCTTGCCACCCGCCTTGAGCCAACGCCCGATCACCCCCTCGGACTCGCCGCCCTCGTGGCCCGGAACCCAGGCCGAATAGACGTCGGCCGTGTCGACGGCGTTGAAGCCGCCGTCGACGAAGGCGTCCAGCAGGCGGTGCGAGGTCGCCTCGTCCGCCGTCCAGCCGAACACGTTGCCGCCGAACACCAGCGGCGCGGTCGAAAGGCCGGAACGGCCGAGGGGACGGTGACGCATGCGAACTCCCTATTCGGCCGCCACGGCGCGGCCGTCCTCGAACACCGGAACGTCTAGCGCGGAGAGCGCAGCCTTACCAAGGAGGAGGTCGGCCGCCTTCTCCGCGATCATCAGGGTCGGCGCATTGGTGTTGCCGCCGATCAGGTTCGGCATGACCGAAGCGTCGATCACCCGCAGGCCTTGCAGCCCCTGAACCCGCAGCTGGTCGTCGACCACCGCCAGGGGATCGCCGGCCACACCCATGCGGCAGGTGCCGACCGGGTGGTAGATCGTCTCGGCCTTGGCGCGGATCCAGGCGTCCAGGTCGGCGTCGGTGCGCACGTCCGCCCCCGGCGCGTATTCCGCGTCGCGATAGGGATCGAAGGCGGCCTGGGCCACCGTCTCGCGGGCGATGCGCACGCCTTCGCGGATGGCGCGACGATCCTCGTCCGTGGCCAGATAGTTGGCCAGGATGGTCGGGTCCGCGAACGGATCGGCCGAGCGCAGGCCGACCTTGCCCCGGCTTTCGGGCCGCAGCTGGCAGACGTGCAGAGTGAAGCCGTCCTTCTCGACCACCGTCTTGCCGTGGTCCTGCATGATGGCCAGCACGCCGTGGATCTGCAGGTCGGGCCTATCGAGGTCGGGCCGCGACTTCAGGAACGCGCCGCTCTCCAGGAACTGCTGCCGGCCCAGGCCCTTGCCCATCAGCATGTAGGACAGGCCCACGCCCAGCTTGTTCAGACCCTTGTTGGCCGAATAGGCGGTCTTGAGGTTCTTGGCCGTCCACGAAACGCAGACGTCCAGGTGGTCCTGCAGGTTGGCGCCGACGCCCTTGGACTCGTGGACCACGGCGATGCCATGGGCCTTCAGGTCCTCCGGCGCGCCGATCCCCGACAGTTGCAGGATGTGCGGCGACTGCACCGCGCCGGCGCTCAGCAGAACTTCGGCGTCGGCATAGGCGGTCTGCTTCTCGGCGGCCTTGCCGACCACGTAGTCGACGCCGACCGCGCGGCCCTTCTCGACGATGATCCGGGTCGTGCGGGCCTCGGTCGCGACGGTCAGGTTCGGACGCGCCAGGGCCTGGGTGAGGTAGGCCATGGCCGCGCTCCAGCGCTTGCCGTCGTGGATGGTCAGGTCGTAGGGGCCGAAGCCCTCCTGCTGGAAGCCATTGAAGTCCTTGGTGGTCTTGTAGCCCGCCTGGCGGCCGGCCTCGACCAGCGCGCCGTAGAACGGGCTGTCGCTCTCGCCCTTCGACACCCGCAGCGGACCGCTTCCGCCGTGATAGGCGTCGCCGCCCGCGTGGTGGTGCTCCGAGCGTTTGAAGTACGGCAGCACCTCGGCATAGGACCAGCCGGAGAGGCCCATCTGCCGCCACTGGTCGTAGTCGCGCGCATGGCCGCGGATATAGATCATGCCGTTGATCGCCGAGGACCCGCCCAGGCCCTTGCCGCGCGGCCACCACAGCTTGCGATCGTTCAGGTGCGGCTCGGCCTCGGTCCAGAAGCCCCAGTTCTGCTCGCCCTTGTCCTTGATCAGCTGGCCCACGCCCGCCGGCATCCGCACCAGGATCGAGCTGTTCTTGCCGCCGGCCTCCAGCAGCAGGACCTTGATATTGGGATCTTCCGTCAGCCGCGCGGCCAGCACGCAGCCGGCCGAACCCGCGCCGATGACGACGTAATCATAGCGTTCGCTGGCCATGGCCCCGACGCCCTCCCTCGAAGGTTATCATTGTTAAGGCAGACAGTGATCCGGCTTTGGGCGGCGCGCAAGGTTCCCCGAGGAATCCTGTCGGGAAACGCGTGTTCTAGATTTCAACTCAACTCGATTAGCGCTAATACTACCTATAGACGTATGGAACGCGGCGATGGCCGCATCGTCTCGCCGCGTCTGGACGCCTCCTCGCGGCGGGCCCTTCTCGCGCACGTGCCCGCGCGGGAAGCGGGAGCGCCGCCTCGCATCCCCCCAAGCAGCGGGTGGCGCTCCCTAGCTTCGTTGAAAACTGTCATCCCGGCCAAGTGCGCAGCACGCCGAGCCGGGACCGCCGGAAGCTCTGAGCTTGTTGCGGTCCCGGCTCTTCGCTGCGCTGCGGCCGGGATGACAATATTGGGCTACCCCTCCACGATCTTCAGATCCCGAACGTAGCGCTTCCAGTTCTCGACATAGTGCAGGGCCGAGCCTTGCAGGATCATGGTGTGGTGCTCGCTGACCTCGCGGACCACCTTGCCCGGCGCGCCCATGACCATCGAGTTGTCGGGGATCTCCTTGCCTTCGGTGATCAGGGCGCCGGCGCCGATCAGGCAGTTCTTCCCGATCTTCGCGCCATTCAAGACCACCGACCCAATGCCGATCAGCGAGCCGTCGCCGATCGTGCAGCCGTGAAGCATCACCATGTGACCGATGGTCACGTTCGCGCCAATGGTCAGGGGAACGCCAAGATCAGTATGGAGAACCGAGCCGTCCTGGACGTTGCTGTTCTCGCCGATGGTGATCGGATCGTTGTCCCCGCGCACGACACTGCCCCACCAAATACTGGCGTTCTTCTTGAGAATCACATTGCCCATCACGCTGGCGGTCGGCGCGATCCAGTATTCGTCCTGTGCCGGAAGCGTGGGCACAAGGGCGCCCAGGGAATAGACAGTCATCCGTATGCCTCGTTTTCTTGGGCGCGATTTCTCGGTTAACCACTCGGAAACCACGATGCCCCATTGTAGTCGTGCGATTCGAGAGGGAACATTCCTCCAGCGGGATGATTCTTCTCTCGTAACGGGTCGGGGGCGACCACCGCCATCGGCCCACCCGCTGACGAAGAAGGTGTCGCTCTTGGCGTTCCGGCGTACAGCACCGCCTATCGGAAGCCCCTCCGGGCCGCCTCGCCGCGCACGCGACTTCGTCTCCATCTTCCAGCTCACCGACAAGGACGACGCCTTTTGGCCTCGTCCTTTTTTATTGCCCTCATGGAGGCTTTGATGACCAAGCGAGCCCTGAAGCGGATGGCGCGCGAAGGCGCGTATGAGACCGGCCACTACGGTGATGACGCCAAGGTGCGTCGCCTGCCGATCGATGTTCGCGAGCGTGGGAACGCGTGGAATCCGCTTGGGCATGACGGCGCGCCGAACAATCCAGAGCGCGATCAGAGCTACCTAAAAACCATAAAACCCAAATCGCCAGGCCAGGCCCAGTTGATGGAAGCCATCGACGAGAAGAACCTGGTCATGGCCCTGGGTCCGGCCGGCACCGGCAAGACCTACATCGCCATCTCCAAGGCCGTCGAAGCGCTGGAAGCCGGCAAGGTCAGCCGCATCGTGCTGTCGCGCCCCGCCGTCGAGGCCGGCGAGTCGATCGGCTACCTGCCGGGCGACATGGAAGACAAGCTGGCCCCGTATCTGCGCCCGCTCTACGACGCCCTGACGGATCGTCTCTCCGTGAAGCGCATGCGGGCCCTGATGGCCGAGGGCGCGATCGAGATCGCTCCGGTCGGCTTCATGCGCGGCCGCACCCTGAACAACGCCTTCGTGGTGATCGACGAGGCCCAGAACTGCACCTACATGCAGCTGAAGATGCTGCTGACCCGCCTGGGCTGGCACTCGACCATGGTCGTCACGGGCGACCCGAACCAGTCGGACCTGCTGCCGGGCATTTCGGGCCTGGCCGACGTCGCCGCCCGGTTCGACGAGGTCGCCAACATCGCCGTGGTTCGCCTGGCCGACCGCGACATCGTCCGCCACCCGCTGGTCGCGGAGATGCTGGGCGTCCTGTAAATTTGTAACACTGGTTTGAACTGAGCACTTGAGTTTGAGGCGGTCGGACGTGCAAGGTCCGGCCGCCTTAATACTTTTTTGGACATGTTCATGGCCGACCTACCCGCGCCGCGCACGGAATTGACCCTCAGAGGGGTCCTCCTCGGCGTCCTGATCACCCTCGTCTTCACGGCGGCCCAGGTCTATCTGGGCCTCAAGGTCGGCCTGACCTTCGCCACTTCGATCCCCGCCGCCGTCATCTCGATGGCCCTGCTGCGGGCGTTCAAGACCTCGACCATCCAGGAAAACAACATCGTCCAGACGATCGCCTCGGCTGCGGGCACGCTGTCGTCGGTGATCTTCGTCCTGCCGGGCCTGCTGATGATCGGCTGGTGGTCGAACGTGCCGTTCCTGCCCACCTTCGGCGCCTGCGCCGTCGGCGGCATCCTGGGCGTCATGTACACCATCCCCCTGCGCCGGGCCCTGGTGACCAACTCCAACCTCCCCTACCCCGAAGGCGTCGCCGCCGCCGAGGTGCTGAAAGTCGGCACCGGGTCGCGTGAAGGTCAGGCCGAGGGCAAGGCGGGCCTGGCCGCCGTCAGCATGGGCGCGATCGCTTCGGCCCTGTTCGGCGCCCTGGCCGCCGCCAAGCTGTTCGCCGCCGAGGTCGCGGGCTACTTCAAGTTCAAGGCCGGCGCGGGCGCGTCGGGCCTGGGCGCCTCCAGCTCGCTGGCCCTGATGGGCGCGGGCCACCTGATGGGCATCACCGTCGGCGTCGCCATGTTCGCCGGCCTGTTCATCGCCTGGGCGATCCTGGTGCCGATCCTGACCGTCGCCACCCCGATGCCGGGCGCGGACGCCGCCACCCACGCCCTGACCGTCTGGAAGACCCAGGTGCGCTTCCTGGGCGCGGGCGTCATCGGCGCCGCCGCCATCTGGACCCTGGGCAAGCTGGTCGGTCCGATCACCGCCGGCCTGAAGTCGGCCCTGGAAGCCGCCAAGGCCCGCAAGAGCGGCGATGGCGACATCCCCCGCGTCGAGCAGGACATCCCGATCGGCATCGTCGGCGTCGTCTCGCTGATCCTGATGGCGCCGGCCGGCTGGTTCCTGGCCCACTTCCTGGTCGGCGGCCCGATCGCCAGCCTGACCGTGCCGCTGGTCGCCATCGGCATCGGCTACCTGATCGTCGCCGGCCTGCTGGCCGCCGCCGTCTGCGGCTACATGGCCGGCCTGATCGGCTCGTCCAACAGCCCCGTCTCGGGCATCGCCATCCTGACCGTGCTGGGCGCCTCGCTGATGGTCGGCATGGTCGGCCGCGGCGTGGTCGGTCCCGACGTCACCAAGGCCCTGGTCGCCTTCGCCCTCTACGCCACCACCTGCGTCCTGGCCGTGGCCGTCGTCGCCAACGACAACCTGCAGGACCTCAAGACCGGCCAGCTGGTCGACGCCACCCCGTGGAAGCAGCAGGTCGGCCTGATCATCGGCGTCATCTCGGGCGCCGTGGTCATCCCGTTCGTGCTGGAACTGCTGAACCGCTCGAACGGCTTCGCCGGCGCGCCGAACCTGCAGGCCATCTCGGACGAGCCCCTGGCCGCGCCGCAAGCCACCCTGATCTCGACCCTGGCCAAGGGCGTGCTGGGCGGCGACCTGAACTGGACCCTGCTGGGCGTCGGCGCCCTGATCGGCCTTGCCCTGGTGGCCGTCGACACCATCCTGCGCAAGACCAGCAAGGACCGCTACAGCCTGCCGCCCCTGGGCGTGGGCCTGGCCATCTACCTGCCATCGTCGGTCACCGCCCCGGTCGTGGTCGGCGCCGTGGCCGGCTGGCTGTTCGAGAAGATCGTCGCCAAGGACCGCGCGGCCGAGCCGGCCAAGCGCCTGGGCGTGCTGATCGCCTCGGGCTTCATCGTCGGCGAGAGCCTGTTCAACGTGGCCCTGGCCCTGCTGATCGTCACCACCAACAAGGGCGAGCCCTTGGCCCTGCCCTTCGCCCCGCCCGAACACGTCGGCATGATCCTGTCGCTGATCGCGGCGGCGTTCGTGGTCATCGGCCTGTACCGCTGGGCCCGCAAGGCCGGCGCGAAGGCGCTGGAGGCTTAGGGCTTTCAAGCCTGGTCGAAACAAGAAACCCCGGAGGGCCTCGCCTTCCGGGGTTTTTCGTTGAGCGCAGAGCTAGCGCCCCCTCCGTCACGTCGCCTATCGGCGCCGCGCCACCTCCCCCGCAAGCGGGGCAGGAAAGAAGCGGCAGCCTCCTCACCCGTGAAACGGGGGAGGTGGATCGCTGCGGATACGCAGCGAGACGGAGGGGGCGCTAAACCCCTACTCCGCCGCCTTCAGGATCGTGAAGCGCACCTCGGCGCGCCCGCGATAGCCCAGCGACTCGTACAGCCCGATCGCCGTGGCGTTGTCCGCATAGCTGTGCAGGAAGGCCTTCTCGCCCGTCGCCAGAATCCGCGCCGTGACCTCGCGCAGCAGCCTCGCTGCGTAGCCCTTGCCGCGATGGTCGGGGTGGACGCAGACGCCGCTGGCCTCGGTGAAGCCGTCGGGGCGCATGCGCTGGCCGGCCATGGCGACCAGCTGGCCGTCGACCCGCACGCCGATGAAGTCGCCCAGCTGGTGGGTGCGGGTGAAGAACGGGCCGGGCTTGGTCAGGGTGGCCAGGGCCAGCATCTCGGCGGCGTCAGCATCGCCCAGCGCCAGCATGTCGAAGGCCACGTCCCAGGCCGGCGCGACGGTCTCGGCGACCATCTGCAGGCACAGGGCGTTGGAGACAATCTCGGTTCCTGGCGGCGCCGGCGGGGTGTCGAGCTCGACCAGACCCACAGTCCCCATCTCGCGCACCAACTCGCCCAGCGCGGCCAGGCTCTCGGGGCTGCGGTCGACCGTGGCGGCGAACAGGCCGTAGTCGGGATCCATCCGCACCGCGCCGTCCCGGCGCACGGCCAGATGGCCCTGGCGGCCGTTCAGGGTTGCGAAGACGGGACGGTCGAGGATGTGAGCGGTCATGACGCCATTCAAGCGGGACAGTAGGCCGCGATCAACGCCTTCACCGCGCCGACCACCGCCTTGGCCGGCTTGTCGTCGCCGTCGAACATCTGGCTGGAGGTGAAGACCCCCTCGATCAGCAGCATCAAAGCATCGCCCATCGCCCTGGGATCGCTCGCGCCCATCTCGGCGGCCTTGGCGTGCAGGCGCTCGCGCAGGTCCTGCTTGTGGACCTGCGAGACCTGCCGGCCGGCATGCTGGCGGTCCGGATACTCGACCACCGCGTTGGACAGGTTGCAGCCGCGATAGTCGTCGCCGCCCGAGCGGTCGGCCAGCACCTGGAAATAGGCGATCATCTGGGCCTTGGCGTCGTTCGGATACAGGGCCTCGGCCGCCTCGAAGCGGTCCCAGAAGCCGGCCTCGACCTCGCGCAGCACGGCGGCGACCAGTTCGTCCTTGGACTTGTAGCTGCGGTACAGGCTGGGCTTGGTCACGCCCGCCTTGGTGACGATCTCGTCGACCCCGACCGCGCGGATACCCTCGCGATAGAACAGCTCGCGCGCCGTGTCGAAGATGCGTTCGGCGGCGCGCGGCGTGGCCGCGTACGGCCCGTTCAGTCGTTCTTCTGGCGTTCGGTCTGACATGGCTCTTGACGATGTTACTTACCGGTACGTATGTAGCACTTCAAGCCCGTACCGATCGGTTACATCGAGAGACGACATGCCAACCGCAAGCCGCCGCCCCTTCGGGCAGAACTACGCCTTCGTGGTCGCCGGGGCGATCTTCCTCGCCCTCCTGTCGGCCGCCGGCCTGCGCGCCGCGCCGGGCGTGCTGATCCTGCCGCTGGAGAAGGCGTTCGGCTGGGACCGCGCCTCGATCTCGGTGGCCGCGGGCATCGGCATCTTCCTGTACGGCCTCACGGGGCCTTTCGCGGCGGCGCTGATGAATTCGTTCGGCCTGCGCCGGACGGTGACCCTGGCCCTGGTGCTGATGTCGGTCTCGACCGGCCTCTCGGCCTTCATGACGACCTCCTGGCAATATGTGGCGACCTGGGGCGTGATGGCCGGGGTCGGCAGCGGCGCGGTGGCCATGGTGCTGGGGGCGACGGTGGTGAACCGCTGGTTCGTCGCGCGGCGCGGGGTGATGATGGGCCTCTTGGCGGCCTCGACCGCGACCGGCTCGCTGATCTTCCTGCCCGGCATGGCCCTGATCGCCGACCACGGCGGCTGGAAGCCGGTGGTGCTGACCGTCTCGCTGGTCACCCTGGTGCTGGCGCCGCTGATGTGGCTGCTGATCCCCGAGCGCCCCTCGGACGTGGGCCTCAAGCCCTACGGCGCGGGCGACGACTACCAGGAGCCCGAGCGCGTCAACGCCGGCAACGCCCTGGCCTATGCGTTCGGCGCCCTGGGCCGCGCGGCCAAGACCCGGACCTTCTGGCTCTTGTTCCTGGGCTTCTTCATCTGTGGCCTGACTACCAACGGCCTGGTCGGCGTGCACATGATCGCCTTCTGCGGCGACCGGGGCATGCCCGAGGTCAAGGCCGCCGGCCTGCTGGCGCTGATGGGGCTGTTCGATCTGTTCGGCACCACCGCCTCGGGCTGGCTGACCGACCGCTACGACGCGCGCAAGCTGCTCTTCGTCTACTACGTGCTGCGCGGGCTCTCGCTGATCTACCTGCCCTTCTCGGACTTCTCGGTGGTCAGCCTGTCGGCGTTCGCTGTGTTCTACGGGCTGGACTGGCTGGCGACCGTGCCGCCGACCGTGCGCCTGTCCACCGAGGCCTTCGGCGAGCGCGACGGCCCTATCGTGTTCGGCTGGATCGCGGCCGGCCACCAACTGGGCGCGGCCACGGCGGCCATCGGGGCGGGCGTCATTCGCGCCAGCCAAGGCCAATATGTCGAGGCCTTCATCATCGCCGGCTCGGCGGGCCTGATCGCCGGCGTCGCGTCGCTGATGATCCGCCGCGCGATCCCCAAGCCAGTCATGGCCTGAGGCGCGCGGCGGTCAGGGACCGTTAGTCCAGGTCTTCGCCCAGGATGGCCATTTCGAACATGAACGAGCCGTCCTCGTCCTCGTCCTGGAAGACCACGCCGATGAATTCGCCGGCGACTTCGACCTCGGCCGAGTCCTTCTGCTTCGGGCGCGCCTTCACGGCGATGTGCGGGTTGCCGAAGGTGCGCTTCAGGTGCTTTTCGAGCTTGGCGATGTCGTTGGCGTCCACGGGGGGCCTCTCGTTTCTAGCTGAGCGCCCGGGAGCGCGTTATCGGGGCGAAACTAGCGTCCGACGCGGACGGCGCAAGCGCTTCCGGCGGATCAGGTGTGGACGCTCCTTCCGCCAGCAGCCAATCGCGGAACAGGATGGCCCCCGGCGTGGCCTCCTCGCGAGGCGTCAGAGCCACGATCCGGGTCTCGCCCCGTGCGAAGCCTAAGGGCGCCACCAGGCGTCCGCTGGCCAGGTCGCGCTGCACGAAGGCCCAAGGGGCGACCGCGACGCCCAGGCCGGCGGCGGCGGCTTCCAGCATGTAGAAATAGTGGTCGAACTCCTGCTCGCTGGGCGCCGGCGGCAGGCCCGCCGCGCCCAGGTCGTGGATCCAGTCGGGCCAGCTCTGCAGATAGGTACGGGTCAAGAGGCGCGGCAGTCCGCAGATCCGCGCGAACGTGGCCGGCCCCGCGGCGGCCAGCTCCGGGGCCATCACGGGTCCATGGAAGTGACGGAGGAACGGGTAGGCCGCCGAGTCCGCGTAGTCGCGATCGTCCGCCCGACGCATGCGCACCGCCAGGTCGATACCGTCGGCCTTGAAGTCGAACGGCCCGTTGGACTCGGCCACCCGCACCGGGATGTCCGGATAGGCGGCCTGGAAGCTGGGCAGGCGCGGGATCAGCCATTTCATGGCGAAGGTCGGCAGGCACGAGACGACCAGCGATCTTGGCCCCGCCTCGACCGGACGCGGCACGGCCGCCTCGATCTGGTCGAAGGCCGGCGACAGGGCCTGGGCCAGCTTGAGGCCCGCTTCCGTCATCCGCAGGCGCGAGCGCGGCCCCTCGGTCAGGGGTACGCCCAGATGCTCTTCCAGCTGGCGGATCTGGCGGCTGACCGCGCCGTGGGTCACGCACAGCTCGTCGGCGGCCAGGGTCATGCGCCCATGCCGGCCGAACGCCTCGAAGGCGCGCAGGGCGTTCAGGGACGGCAGCTGACGGCGGGCCATGTGAAGAAACCTCACAGAAGGCCGACCGATAAGTCGTTATCCCGAGCGGTGCAACCGATGGATAGTCGCGCGCATGCCCAACCGCATCACCCTCCCCCAGGTCCTGGCCCTGATGGCGATCTGGACCGCCGTGATCTACGGCCTGACGGTCAAGCCGCCGCCGGATGTCGAGCAAATCTCACTGAAGGGAAAGGCCCCGGCCTGCGCCCAGAAGGACAGCTAGGCTCCAGAAGAATACCCCCAGATAAGGGTTGGGCCCCAGCGCGTCTCGCGGCTGGGGCCCAGGTCCGCCCACTAGGTCGGGGGGGCGTAGAGGGGCGGACATGAGATAAACGCCACTCCCCGAACGCGGTTCCGCGCCTCACTTCGCCGGCGTGAGTTTTATTTCGAACAGCTTGGGCCACAGCTTGCCGGTGACGAACAGCCGGTCCTTGGCCGCGTCATAGGCGATGCCGTTCAGCACGTCGTCCTGGGTCCCGGTGACCCCGGCTTCCTTCAAGAGGCCCGCCAGCTCGATCCAGCCCGTGACATTGCCGGTCGCCAGATCGATGCGGGCGATGCGGGTAGTCTGCCAGACATTGGCCAGCAGCTCGCCCTTCACCCATTCCAGCTCGTTGAGATTGCGCACCGGCACGCCGTGGTCGGTGACCTCGATGCGGCCGGTTTCCTTCAGGGTGTCGGGGTCCAGGAAGCGAATGAACGAGGTGCCGTCGCTCATGATCAGCCGCTTGTCGTCGCGGGTCAGGGCCCAGCCCTCGCCCGGATAGCTGAACTCGCCGATCCGCTCGAACGTGTCGATGTCGTAGATGATCCCGGTCTCGTCGGTCCAGGTCAGCTCGTACAGCCGGTTCTTCCAGTCGACGATGCCCTCGCCGAAATAACGGCTGTCGACGATGCGCTCCTGTTCGGAGACGCCGGTCTCGAGGTTCCACTTGCGGATGAACGACCGGCCCTTCAGGCCCGTGCTCTCGAAGATGAAGCCGTCGCGGTAGAACAGCCCTTCGGTGAAGGCGTTGGTGTCGTGCGGATAGGCCTTCACGACCGTATAGCCGCCGACCGGCGCGGTGGCGGCGCGAGATGCAGGCGCGCAGGCGGTCAGGGCGACCGCCAGCAGAACGCCGCTCAGACTACGCAGGATGGAGCGCATCAGATCTCGTACGAGTAGACGGTCTCGGCCAGGGTATGGTCCATGGTCCGGGCCGGTTCCTCGCAGGTCGGGCAGTTGACCAGGCGGGCCGGAACGCCGGCGGCCGTGCAATGCGGCGGCACGGGACGCAGCACCACCGAGCCCGAGGCGATCTTGGCGTAGTCGCCGATGGTGATGTTGCCCAGCACCTTGGCGCCGGCGCCCAGCAGGACGCCCTTGCCGATCTTGGGGTGACGGTCGCCGCGGTCGGCGCCGGTGCCGCCCAGCGTCACGCCGTGCAGCATCGAGACGTCGTCGCCGACCACCGCGGTCTCGCCGATGACGATGCCGGTGCCGTGGTCGATAAACACGCCCTTGCCGATCTTGGCGGCGGGATTGATGTCGACCTGGAAGATCTCGCTGGCGCGGCTTTGCAGGTAGAAGGCCAGGGTCTCGCGGCCCTGGTTCCACAGCCAGTGCGACACGCGGTGGGTCTGCAGCGCCAGGAAACCCTTGAAGAACAGGAACGGCTGGACATAGCCCTTGCAGGCCGGGTCACGCTCGAACACCGCCTTCAGGTCGGCCTCGGCGGCCTCGACCAGGGACGGATCGCTCTCGAAGGCGTCGGCGGCGAACTCGCGCGCCGTCATCGCCCGCATCTCCTGGTCGCCCAGCTTGCGGGCAAGCTGGAAGGTCAGGGCGTCGGCCAGGTTGTCGTGGCTCAGGATCACCGCATTCAGCAGCGAGGCCAGGGCCGGTTCGTCCTTGGCCGCATGTTCGGCTTGGTTGCGCAGCGCCGCCCAGACAGAGATTTCCGTCTCGGATGTCACCACTTCCAAAGGCTTGGCCATCGGGGCTCTCCCTTCCCTGCAGGCGTACTCATAGAGCATCTTCAATAAAGATGCTCCTACTCTCAAACTCAGAGGATCAAAGCGGCCAAAGCGGCCGGCAGCTCCCCTCGAACGGCCATATGGTGCGTCCGGAGCAATAGCGCCACCGTGATTGCGTCGGGCATATGGCCAGCGGTCGCCGCCTCCAGCGCCTCGCGGAACGGCACGCGGGCGACGGCGAGGTCCTCGGTCTCGTCCGGCTCACCCTGTACAGGCGATAGGTCCATGGCCAGGAAGCCGTGACAGATCTCGTCGGTGACGGAGTTCGACAGCTCCATCCGCAGGATCTGGCGCCAGTCGGCGGCTTGCAGCCCCACCTCCTCGGCCAGTTCGCGCTTGGCGCCGTCCAGCGGGTCTTCGCCGTGCGGCGCGCCGCCCTCGGGCAGTTCCCAGCTGTAGTTGGCGAGGCTGAAACGGTTCTGGCCGACCAGGGTCACCGTGCCGTCCGCGTGCAGGGGCACGACGCCGATCGCCTGGTTCTTGAAGCCGACCTTGCCGTACAGCGCCGGCCGACCCGTCGGAGCGATGGCCTGGTACTCGGTCAAGGTGATCCAGGGGTTGTCGTATACGACTTGACTGGACGAGACGCCCCAGGGCTTTCCGTGCGGCTTCAGCCAGGCGGGCTTTTCGGACATGCGAGGGCTCGCGACTTGTGGCGGCCGCCGGGCGGCCATAGGTGTGCGGCTTACAATGCTTCGGAGATAACGTCTTGGCTGGCGCCGTACCCCCTGCTCCCGAATTCGCCGAAACGCTGCCGATCGAGGCGTCGCCCGAGGTCGTCGCCTTCCTGGCCAAGCGTCGGTCGGCCTCGGCCATGACCCTGGCCGCGCCGGGGCCCGACAAGGCCCAGTTGGCCGACATCCTGCGCCTGGCCGCCCGCGTGCCCGACCACGGCAAGCTGGCTCCGTGGCGGTTCGTGATCCTGCAAGGCGCGGCCAAGGACGCCTTCGCTGAACAGATCACCAAGCTGGCCGACAGCCAGGCCAATCCGGTGAAGGCCAACGCCGCCCTGCGCAAGCTGACCCGCCCGCCGGTGGCCGTGGCCGTGATCTCCCGCTTCATCCCGGGCGAGATCCCCGAGTGGGAGCAGCGCCAGAGCGCCTCGGCGGTCTGCCATCAAATGCTATTGGCCGCCGCCGCTCTGGGCTGGGGCGCCAATTGGATTACCGACTGGTACAGCTACGACCCGCGCGCCACGGCGATCCTGGGCCTGGCCGAGGGCGAACAGGTGGCGGGCTACCTCTATCTGGGCACGTCCACCGAGCAACCGCAGGAGCGGGTGCGTCCGGACGTGGCGGCGATCACCACGGAATGGAGCCCGGCCTAGAGCGGGGCGTTTCTTCTGAACTCAGCAGGAGAGTGACGATGGCGCGGCGGAAAGATCCCTGGACGACCCTGGCCTTCGACAGCTGGGCGCTGGGGCTGGAGGCCTCCAGCGTCATCGGCCTGCGCATGATGAAACTGGCCGCCGGCGGCGCGGCCGCCCAGGCCGAGGCCCAGCTGATGGTCGGCGAAAAGGTCGCCGCGGGCCTGACCCTGCCGATGCTGGCCATGACCGGCCAGCTGGGGGCCTCCGGCCCCGCCATCGCCTCGGGCTCGCTGGCCCATCTGCGCAAGAAGGTGCGGGCCAACCGCCGACGGTTGGCGAAGGGCTAGACCTCTTCCACCACCAGCCCCAACCGTCCCTGCACCGCCTTCACATAGGTCGGCCCCACTGGCACGGCGACGCCGTCGCGCAGGACGAGAGCGATCAGGCCCTTGCCCAGGCGGTTGATCGCCTCGACCCGATCGGGGCTGACAAAGGCCGAGCGGTGGACGCGGATCATCCGGGCAGGGTCCAGGCCCTGCTCCAGGGCGCTCATGGTGATGCGGTGGATGTGGCTGCGGGTGGCGGTGTGCAGCAGGACATAGTCCTTGGCCGCCTCGATCCAGTCGATCTCGCTGACCGCCACGCGGATATGGCCCTGGCGGGTCGTCACCCAGATGCCGTCCAGATCCCCCTCGCGGGCCGGCGTCGTGGCCTCGACCTGTTGTTCGTAGGCGCGCTGCAAGGTGCGACGGCGGCGGGCCCGCTCGACGGCCTGGCGCAGGCGGTCGAAGCGCACGGGCTTCAAGAGATAGTCGGCGGCCTCGACGGCGAAGGCGTCGGCGGCATAGACCTCGAAGGCGGTGACGAAGACGATCTCGGGCCGCGCCTCGGGCGGCAGTTCGGACGCCAGGGCCAGGCCGGAGAGCTCGGGCATCTGGATGTCCAGCATGACCAGGTCGGGCGCCAGCTCGGCGATCGCCTGCCCGGCCTCGCGGCCGTTGCGCGCCACGCCGACCAGCCGGGTGTCGGGGATCTGGGCGAACAGGGCCGACAGCCGTTCCAGCGCCGCCGGCTCGTCGTCGACCAGAAGGACCTTCAGCTCCATCACGCCGCCCTCGCCCGCGACAGGGTTTCCAGTTTCAGGGGGATGCGGATCAGCACCAGGTAGCCGCGCTCACGGGGCGCCGCCTGCAGGACGCCCCGCGCGCCGTACAGCACCTCCAGCCGCTGGCGCACGTTCGTAAGACCGACGCCCATGCCCGTCGAAGGATGGGCGGCGGCCTCCCCGTCATCCTCGACGATCACCACCAGGTCGTCGCCGTCGCGCGAGGCCTCCAGGCGGATGGTCACCGGCCGGCTGGTCGGGGCGACGCCGTGCTTGACCGCGTTCTCGATCAACGGCTGCAGGATGAAGCTGGGGACCACCGCCCCACGCAGCTCGGGCGGACACGAGAACTCCAGCCCCAGCCGGTCGCGGAAACGGACGCTCTCGATCTCGAGATAGGCCTGCAAGGTGGCCAGCTCGTCGTCCAGCGTGATCATCGCCTGGGGATCGGCCGCCAGGGTCAGGCGCAGGAACTCGGCCAGGCGGGCCAGCATCGACTCGGCCTCCTCGTTGCGGCCGGTGATCACCGAGGCGCTGACGGCGTTCAGGGTGTTGAACAGGAAGTGCGGATTGAGCTGGTAGCGCAGGGCCGCCAGCCGCGCGGCGCTGGCCTGGCTCTCGGCGGCCAGGGCCTGGGCGCGGGCGTCGGCCAGCTGCTGGTCGCGCTCGCGCGTCACCCGCACGGCGATCATCATCAGATAAAGCGCGCCCAACAGAGCGAACATCCAGGCGCCGACCATGAACTGGCTGACGCTGCGGGCCGCGATCACGCGCACCGTGGGATGTGTTCCGTCCAGCAGCGCCCGCATGTGCCCGCCGATCACGAGGTCCGACGCGGCCATCACCAGGCCCAGGCCGACCACGGCCGGGACCAGGGCCGCGAAACGCACCGGCCGGTCGTCGTCGCGCGCCGTGCGCGCGGCGCGGACATAGACCAGGCCCGAGAGCAGCGCCCCCAGGCCCATGAACAGGAAGTGGCTGGCCAGCACGCCCGGCAGGGGCGGCTTGCCGGTGGCGATGTACGGCAGGGCAAACAGCAGCGTGTCCAGACCCCAGACGGCCAGGGTCAGGAACAGCGCGTGTCTGAAAAGCTCCGACTTCAGCCCGACGTCGATATCTTTCATGGGCGCAGTCTAGCGAAAGCCGCGCTTTTCGCAGCCCTCGTCCGACGCACCGCTGTCCGGTTTCGTCGCTCCAGCGCCGCGTCATGTGGCCTGGTCGCAAGCGGACTGACACCCTTCACAGATGGCGCGACCACTAGGCGGTCCTTCCGGGCGAGCGAGACGTCGACCCTCAGTACGCCCTGCTCCCGCCTGGGAGGACGCTCCCGAACTAAAAAGAAGGCGCGCCCGGCTCAGGCGCGCCTTTGATTTTCCAAGATCAGCCGCGGCCGCGATAGGCCGGCACGCCCTGGTCGGGCAGCCACAGGCCTTCCGGCGGCGCGCCGGTCTGCCAGAACACGTCGATCGGGATGCCGCCGCGCGGGTACCAGTAGCCGCCGATGCGCAGCCAGCGCGGCTCGGCGATCTCGACGATCTTGCGACCGATCTTGACCGTGCAGTCCTCGTGGAACGAGCCGTGATTGCGGAAGCTGGTCAGGTACAGCTTCAGCGACTTGCTCTCGATCAGCCAGTCGCCCGGCGCGTAGTCGATCACGAGGTGGGCGAAGTCGGGCTGCCCGGTGACGGGGCACAGCGAGGTGAACTCCGGCGCGACGAAGCGGGCCAGGTACAGCGTATCGCTCTGCGGATTGGGCACGCGCTCGAGGACGGCGGCCTCGGGGCTTTCGGGGGCGTCGACGACGCGGCCCAGCTGGGTGACGTTGAGATCGGTCATCGCCGCGATTTAGGCCTCCGACAGCCGCGAGACAAGCCGCACTGGGCTCGCTACAACGTCGCAAACACTTGTTTGGGAGGACGGCATGAAGGACTTCGACGATTTCACGGTGGTGATCACGGGCGCGTCCACGGGCCTGGGCCGCGCGATCGCGGTCGAGGTGGCTCGGCGCGGCGCGGGCCTGGTGGTGGTCAACTACGCCCGCAGCGCCGACGAGGCCGCCGAGACGGCCCGCCTGGTCGAGGCCGAGGGCAGCAAGGCCGTCCTGGTCCAGGGCGACGTCGCCAACGACGAAGACTGCAAGAAGATCGTCGCCGCCGCCGAACCGACGGGCCGCATCGACGCCCTGTTCAACAATGCCGGCATGACCAAGTTCGCGCCCAACCACGCCGACCTGGACGCGGTGAACGCCGAGGACTTCCTCAAGCTCTATTCGGTCAATGTGGTCGGGGCCTTCCAGATGGTCCGCGCCGCCCGCGCCCTGCTGGAGGCCGCGCCTGCGCCCGGCGCCGTGGTCAACACCGCCTCGATCGCCGGCGTGGTCGGCAACGGCTCTTCGGTGCCCTATGCCGCGTCCAAGGGCGCGATGACGACCATGACCCTGTCGCTGGCCCGGGCTCTCGGTCCGCGCATCCGCGTCAACGCCGTCAATCCGGGCTTCATCGACACGCCGTGGTTCAAGAACATGCCCGAGGAGTCGCTGGAGCGTCTGCGGGCCGGCGCCGCGGCGGCCACGCCGCTGAAGGTCGCCTCGACCGCCGATGACATCGCCGGCGCGGCCGTGTTTCTGGCCTCGCCCGCCTCACGGCACGTCACCGGAGAGACTCTGCTGGTTGACGCAGGGCTTCACCTGGGCGGAGCGAGTCTTTCTATGAGGTAAAAAGCACAGACAAGCCGCATTCGGTTTTCCGTCAGCTGTGACTTAGCTGCGCCTATTCTGAAGCAAAATCGTCACACAGCGCCTAAACTTTAAGCGGCGGCTGCCCTTCTTGCTGGCGTTCGGATTCCCCTGATTGCAACTAAAGGCGCGCCCCCGACACATCAGTCAGGGACGCAATGCGCTTGCAGGCGCAGTCGGGGCTCGGGAACCAACCCGGGAGACGACACAGAAAAGGGGATAGAATTATGAAAGCCATGAAGATCGCGCTGGCCGCCGCCGCCGCCACCGTCGCCCTGTCGGGCGCCGCGATGGCCGAGGAGCTGAAGCTCTCGTACAACCTCGGCGTGACCAGCGACTACGTTTTCCGCGGCGTCAGCCAAACCCAGGAAGACCCGGCCATCCAAGGCGGCGTCGACCTGACCTCGGGCATCGTCTACGCGGGCGTCTGGGCCTCGAACGTCGATTTCGGCGCCGATGACCCGACCGCCGAGGTCGACTTCTACGCCGGCATCCGTCCGACCATCGGCGACACCTCGATCGACCTGGGCGTGTTGTACTACGGCTACGTCAAGGACAAGGGCTTGACCCCCGGTTCGTACGGCTACACCGAGTTCAAGGCCGCCGCCTCGCGTCCGCTGGGCCCGGCAACCGTCGGCCTGGCCGTCTACTGGTCGCCGGAATTCCCGGGCAAGACCGGCGACGCCGTGTACTACGAAGTCAACGGCGCCGTGCCGCTGATGGACAAGCTGACCCTGAGCGGCGCTCTGGGCCACCAGGAAATCGACAAGGCCGGCGACTACGCCACCTGGAACATCGGCGTCACCTACGCCGTCACCGAAAAGCTGGGCCTGGACCTGCGCTACTCGGACACCGACGAGCATGGCTACGGCAAGATCTACGGCAGCCGCGTGGCTGTCGGCCTGAAGGCCGCGTTCTAAGCCTTACGGTTTAGGCTCCAAGACGAAGCCGCCCCGGTTCGCCGGGGCGGCTTTTTCTTTGCCTACGCCGGCGCTTTCGGCGGCCGCATGGCCAGCACGGCGACGAACACCACGGCGGTAACGGCCGCGAACAGCTGGAAGGTCGGACCAAAGCTCCCCAGCCGGTCGCGCATGGCCCCGGCGATGAACGGCCCCCCCGCCGAGACCGCGCCGACCAGGCAAGTCAGCGAGAAGAGCTCCAGATTGCTCTGACGGCCGTAGTAGTTCAGCAGCAGCACGGTCACGGCCAGCACGGTCAGGCCGAAACCCACGCCCGTGCCGATGGCGTAGACCAGCATCAGGACCGGGCTCGCCGCATGGGCCAAGGCCAGCAGGCCGACGACCAGCATCCCCTGCGCGAAGACCAACAGCCAGCGCGGGTCGACGCGGTCGCCCAGGGCGCCGCCGGCCAGGCGCGCCAGGGTCTGCATCAGCGATTCCAGGCTCAGCATCTTGGCGGCCAGGGCGCCGGCCGCGACGGCCGCGACGCCGGCGGCCACGCCCAGCTCGGTCAGGTGGCTGACGGAGACGCTGGCCACCGTCACGCCGACCAGCAGATGCGAGAAGTAGGCGGCCACGAGAGTGTAGAACTGCGGCGTGCGCAGGGCCTGCTGCACCGTCCACTCGTGCGACGTGCGATAGACGCGGGCGTCGGCGGGGGCCTGGCGGGCCTCCTGCTCGACCTCGAGATCGACTTCGTGCGCGGCTTCCGCCAGCCACTTGGTCCCGCCGACCATCATCGCGCAGATCAAGCCGACGATCGCGGCCAGCGCCGCCTGGACGATCCAGTACAGCCGCCAATCATTGCCGCTGCCGCCCATCAGGGTCAGGGCCATCCACGGCCCAGCCGCGCCGCCCAGCGAGCCGAAGGTGAAGTAGATCCCGAACGGCAGGGCGCGCTTGCGAAACAGCGACGACAGCACGTGCGTGCCGGGGATCAGCGCCGCCATCTGGAAACCGACGCCGCACGCGGCCGCGCCGGCATAGTAGCTGAGCAGGCTCTCGGAATTGGCCAGGCCCAGGAAGCCGCCCGCCAGCACGGCCGCGCCGGCCAGCAACGTCCCGCGCACGCCGATCTTGCGGATCAGGATCGCCGGCAGCCACGACGAGGCGCCGGTGAAGACGCCCAGCACGGAGAACCCCAGGAACGCCTTCTCGAAGCTCCACTTCAGCTCGCCGATCATGGCCGGCAGGACGACGCCCAGCGAGCCGTAGGTCGAGGCGGTGATCAGGAACAGCAGCAGACTGAACCCCGCCAGCAGCAGCCAGGGACGGAAGCGGTCTTCTTCGGTCTTCGTCACGATCAGAACGTCCGCTTCAGGGTGGCCCGCCATTCCCGCCCCTTGCCCGGCAAGGCGCCGAGGTTGGCGTAGGTGTCGGCGTCGGGAGTGAAATAGAACTTGTCGAAGAGGTTATCGACGTTGACCGACAGGGTGTACGGCCCACGGTTCACGAAAGCTGAAGCATTGACCAGGCTGTAGGCCGGATAGCGCACCGCGTTCTGCACCGTGCCCGCCGTGCGGCTGACATGGCTGACGCCAAGCGTGGCGCCAGCCTGGCCCCAGTCGTAGCCCTTGCTGGTGTAGGTCCCGTACAGGCTGACCACCGACTTGGGCGTCAGGGTGTAGGCGTAGTCGCCGCTCCGGTCCGGCAGGCTGTTGAAGGCCCACACCACGTACGAGCCACCATAGCCCTGCGCGCCCGGCACGCCGGCGGCATAGGCCGGGATGTATTGGAACGACGTATCCGGCCCCTTCACCGTCGTGCGCTGGCTGTTGCCGGCGAAGGTGAAGGACAGGCGCTCGGACGCCAGCCAACGGACTTCCAGCTCGACGCCCTTGGCCCGCGTGCCCTGCACGGTCGGCGGCGAGATGGCTCCGGCGATCTGGGTGCGGTTCTGCTCATAGGCGGCCAGCGAGCCGATCAGGGTCCCGCGCAGCAGCTGGAACTTCACGCCGGCCTCGGTCAGGTCCGAGCTCGACAGCCATGACCCGTCGGCCACCAGGTTGGGCGCGACGTCGCCGGCCTGGCTCATCTCCAGGGCGGCGGCCTTGGCGTAGCTGACATAGGGCATCAGGCCGAGCGGCAGCTTGTAGGTCAGGCTGGCGCTGTAGGTGGCCTTGTCGCGGTCGCCCTTCTGCAGGCCGGCGGGCACGTAGGACAGGATGCCGGTGTCCTGGCTCTCGACGCTGTAGTGGTCCCAGCGACCGCCCAGCACCAGGTTCAGCCGGCCGACGTCGATGTCGGAGGTGACGAAGACGCCGGTCTGCTTCCACTGGGAGCGGTTGTCGTTCTCCCACTGCACGCCGACCCCGCCCGGCTCGGTGTCGAACGGGCTGTCGATGGTGTCGGTGGCGGTGACGCCATAGCTGATGTCGCGGCGGTCCAGGGCGATCAGGCCGCTGTTGTAGCTCTCGCGCCGGCGGCCCTCGAACCAGCGGTGCGATCCGCCGACCAGGGTCTTGGCGCTGACCGCGCCGACCTGCGTCGGGAAGGCGTAGGTCAGGCGGATCTCGCTGACCTTGGCGTCGACCGCCGAGGGGTAGCCGTAACTGACGAAGCGCTTGTTGTCCTGGCGGTCGTGGAACAGCTGCAGCTTGATCGCGCGGTCACCGCCCAGGTCCTTGGCCAGGTCGAAATAGAGGGTCTGGGTGTTGGTCTTCGAGAAGTCGGCCGGGCTGATATAGACCGTGCGGCGATCCAGCTTGGTCGTGCCGACGCCGACATCCAGGGTGTGGGCCGCGTCCGTCGTCGGGAAACCGTAGTACGGCAGGTACAGGGCGCTGGCGTAGGGGTACGACCCGATCTCGTTGGGGGTCAGCTTGCCGTTGCCGTCGATGTCCTTCAGCGTCGTGTCGCGGCCGGTGATGTAGGTGCGGTTGTCGATCAGGTCCTGGGTCAGGCGGTTCCAGCCGGGCGTCTGCACGTCGCCTTCCGAGTGGAACACCATGCCGCCAAAGGCCGTGCTCCAGCCGTTTCCTAGGTCGAAGTCGGACGAGACCTCCAGCGTCTGGTGACGCGGATAGACGCCACGATAGTAGCTGTGGCTGTCCTCGACCTCGCCATAGACCCAGACCCCGCCGTCAGCCTTGCCCAGCGACACCGGCACGCCGAACTGGCCGGTGACCAGCTTCTTGTTGTAGCTGCCGAAGGTGGCGGTCACCTCCCCTTCCGGCCCGGCCAGGAAACGGCCTTCGTCACGGGCCGACTTGGGGATGAAGTTGACCAGCCCCCCGACCTTGCCCGCGCCATAGATCGGGGTCGGCGGGCCGCGCAGGATCTCGATGCGCGAGGCCCCGCCGATCGGGGTCGAATAGGTGCCGCGGTTCTCCACCCTCTTGAAGCCGCGGAAGTAGTTCTCGGCCAGGGTGCCGCGGATGTTGAGCGCGCCGGGCACGCCGTAGAAGCTGGCCGTGTGGGTCCCCGGCGAAACCTTGGTCGCGCCGTCCAGGGTCAGGACGCCGTAGCGCTCCAGGGTCAGGTCGCTGACCAAGCTGGCCGAGCGCGGCGTCTCGATCAGCGGCTTGGCGATGCCGAACACCGTCTGGCTGGGCTGCTTCTCCAGCAGGCCCGCCTTGTCGCGCGCCACGATCACCACCGCGTCGACCTGGTCGGCGACCTGGGTTTCAGCCATCGCAGGCGACGCCAAAAGCAGAGCGGAAGCGGACAGAAGCGCGGTCTTGAACATCGGGAGCATGGCCTTCACGCCGCCGGGTCCCGGCGGTTCACGCCCCGATATCTGGGAACGCCATGACGTTCGTCAAAATGCCTTCTGACATTTCAGCTTAGATTGCGAAGACGCTGTGGCGCCAATGCCTCAGCTTCCGTAGCGGCCGCTAGGCCGCCCCGACGTGCGGGCGAGTCTGGGCCTCGGGCTGGACGTTCAGGATGCGCAGCATCGCCTGGCGCGAGGCCTCGGCGTCGCCGCCGGCGATGACGCGGGCGACCTGGCGGTGCTCCTCGATCTCGTCCATCAGCTCCTGCTCGGTGGCGCCGTTGAACGAGAACACCCAGAAGCGGGCGGCCTTGTGCTGCAGGGGGATCAGGATCCGGGCCAGGGCCAGGTTGCCCGAGGCCCGCGCCACCAGGGCGTGAAAGCGCAGGTCCATGGCCACCAGGGCCGGCAGGTCGCAGGTGCGGGCCGCTTCCTCGCCCTCGGCAAAGACCTCGTACATCGCCTGGGACTCGGCCTTGCTGGCATTGCGGGCGGCCAGCTGGGCGCAGTGCGGCTCGATCAGCACGCGGGCGTCGTAGCCCTGACGCAGCTCCACCAGGTCCAGCGGCGCGACCATGGTGCCCGAGCGGGCGCGGCGGATGACCAGACCCTCCAGCGCCAGCCGGCCCAGGGCGTCGCGCACCCCGGCCAGGCCGGTGTCGTAGTGGGCGGCCAGCGACTGCTCGTCCAGCCGCGCCCCGGCCGGCAGCGCGCCCAGGATCAGGTCCAGCAGGATCCGCTCATAGACCTTGGTCTTCTGCAGGTCGGGCGACCAGTCCTCGAGCCCCGACGAGTTGGCGACGTCCAGCACCAGGGTGCGGTTCAGCGAAGGCGAGACCATGAGCGATCCGTGAGAAGCGGTCGCTGATAGGTAGTGTGAAATTTCAGAAGACGCTAGCGCCTCAGAACGCCGGCACCACCGCCCCGGCGTACTTCTTCTCCAGGAACGCCTTCACGTCCGGCGAGGTCAGGGCCGCGGCCAGCTTCTGGACGCGTGGGTCGTCCTTGTTGTCCGGACGGCCGACCAGGTAGTTCACATAGGGGCTGGTCTTGTCCTCGGCGATCAGGGCGTCCTTGGACGGGTTCAGCTTGGCGTCCAGGGCGTAGTTGGTGTTGATCACCGCCAGGTCGACCTGCTTGAGAATACGCGGCAGGGCCGGCGCTTCCAGCTCCTTGAACTTCAGGTTCTTGGGGTTGCTGGTGATGTCCTTCAGGGTCGACAGGTCGCTGGCGTTCTTCAGGGTGATGACGCCGTTCTTGGCCAGCAGCAGCAGGCTGCGCGCCTCGGTGCTGGCGTCGTTCGGGATGGCCACGGTGGCGCCGTTCGGCACCTCGGCGATCGACTTCCACTTGGTCGAATAGGCGCCGATCGGCTCGACATGGACGCCGGTAATCGTCACCAGCTCGGTGCCGTGGTCGCGGTTGAAGTCTTCCAGATACGGCAGGGTCTGGAAGTAGTTCACGTCGATGCGCTTCTCGGCGACCTGGGTGTTGGGCTGGACGTAGTCGTTGAACACCTTGATCTCGATGTTCAGCCCCTCGGCGGCCAGCTTCGGCTTGATGAACTCCAGCACCTCGGCGTGCGGCACGGCGGTGGCGGCCACGATCAGGGTGTTGGCGGCGCCGGCCTTGGGCGCTTTCGGACCGCAGGCAGCGAGAGTCATGGCGGCGAGGCCGAGAACGAGAATAGCGCGGCGGGCGACCATGAACGGCTCCATAAGGCGATCTGACGGGTAGGGTTTTGCCCGCTCAGGCGCGCCAGAGGAAATCAGATTTCCTGAGGGGCCGTCGAGCGATCACTTGACCGCCCCTGCGAACAGGCGGCTTGGATGGAGATGGCCAAAGAAACCGTCCACATCGTGCAGTCCTACATCGCCGGACGCGGCAAGGGCCTGAAAGCCGAGCAGCAGGTCGGTTGCAAGACGGCCGAAGAGGCGCGCCGCAAGGCCGAGCGCCTGGCCCCGCTGCGCGAGGGCGTGGTGGCCTTCACGATCAGCGCCGACGTCGAGCTGGGCGACTATGACGAAAACCCGGACATCCTGTTCAAGGCCGGCCGGCTGCCGCACCCGTTCGACCAGGCTTGAGGGCCCGAAACCTCGTCCTTCGACAAGCTCAGGATGAGGTTTCTACTTGGACGCCAGCACTAGTCCTCACCCTGAGCCTGTCGAAGGGCGAGGACGGCCCCGCGGCCTCAGTCTTCGTCGTTCGCCGCTTCCGGGACATCCGGATCACCATGGATGGCCCAGTTGGCGATGAAGTCCGGCTTTTCGCCGGACAGCGTCGTGACGCCCGCTTCGGCCGCCTGGATGGCCGAGGTCTGGGGCGGCAGGGTGTAGGTGTCGCCGTCGTGCTCGCCCATCAGGTCCAGCACGATGCCCTCGGCCTCGGTGGCGTCGATGACCACGCCGAAGAACTGCTGGCGCTCGGCCACTTCCCCGTCGTCGTCCAGGAAGGACAGGTTCATCAGCAGGGTCTTGCCGATCAGGGTCTCGGCGAAGGCGGCGTCCCAGTGCTGGTCGCCTTGATCGATATCGTCAGTCATCTCTAGCTCTATTTGTGGGAGACGCGGCGCACCACCGCATCGCCGATCATCTGCAGAACCTGCACCAGCACCAGCATCAGCACCACGGTCACGACCATGACGTCGGTCTGGAAGCGCTGGTAGCCGAAGCGGATGGCCAGATCCCCCAGGCCGCCCGCGCCGACCACGCCGGCCATGGCGGTATAGGACACCAGGGCCACGCCGGTCACCGTCGCGGCGGCGACCAGGCCCGGCAGCGCCTCGGGCAGCAGCGCGCCCAGCACCACCTGCCGCCGCTTGGCCCCCATGGCGAAGCTGGCCTCGATCACGCCCTTGTCGACTTCGCGCAGGGCGGTCTCGACCAGGCGGGCGAAGAACGGCGCCGCGCCGGCGACCAGCGGCGGGATGGCCCCGGCCACGCCCAGCGAGGTGCCGACCAGCACCACGGTCAGCGGGATCATCACGATCAGCAGGATCACGAACGGCACCGAGCGCAGGATGTTGACCAGCAGCGACAGCACGCCGTTGGCGACGCGGTTCTCCAGCATCTGGCCCTTGCCGGTCAGGAACAGGATCACGCCCAGCGGCAGGCCCAGGATGACCGTCAGGATCATCGAGCCGCCCAGCATGGCGAGCGTATCAAGGGTAGCCTGGCCGATCTCGGCCCAATCAACGTTTTCCATCAGGCGACTCCCCCGCTGAGATCCTCGACCCGGACACCAGCCGCCTCGAACTGCGCGATCGCGGCCTTCACGTCGCCGCCCGTCAGCGCCAGGGTCAGCTGGCCGTAGGGCGTCTCTCGCAGGCGGTGGATGCGGCCGCCCAGGATCGAATAGTCGACGCCGGTGGTGCGAGCCACCTCGCCCAGCACCGGCTTGTAGGTGGCCTCGCCCCGGAAGGTCAGGCGCACCAGGCGTCCGTCGATGCCGGCGGCCGAGACCTCGCCATCCGCCTCACGCACGAAGCGGCGGGCGGTGTCGCTGGCCGGATGCAGGAAGACGTCCTCGACCGCGCCCTCTTCCACCACGCGGCCGGCTTCCAGCACGGCGACGCGGTCGCAGACGCGGCGGACCACGTCCATCTCGTGGGTGATCAAGACGATGGTCAGGCCCAGCTCGCGGTTCAGGCCCGAGATCAGGTCCAGGATCTGCTCGGTGGTCTCGGGGTCGAGAGCGCTGGTGGCCTCGTCGCACAGCAGGACCTTGGGATTGGTCGCCAGGGCGCGAGCGATGCCGACCCGCTGCTTCTGGCCGCCCGACAGCTGGGCGGGGAACTTGTTGGCATGTTCGGTCAGGCCCACGCGCTCCAGCAGCTCGGCCGTGCGCATCCTGACCTCGGCGGCCGGACGCCCGGCCAGCTTCAGCGGGAAGGCGACGTTCTGGGCGACGGTCTTGCCCGACAGCAGGTTGAAGTGCTGGAAGATCATCCCGACCCGGCGACGCAGGGCCCGCAGCCCCTCGACGCCCAGGGCCGCCACGTCATCGCCGTCGACGATCACCTTGCCGCCGCTCGGCGTCTCCAGGCCGTTGATCAGCCGGATCAGGGTCGACTTGCCCGCGCCCGAGGCGCCGATCACGCCGAACACCTCGCCGGCCTTCACCGACAGCGAGACCTCGCTCAACGCCGGGCGACCGCCGGCGGAATAGGTCTTGGAAACAGCCTCGAAGGCGATCACGTCGAAGGTCCTGTGATTTTCGGAGCGCTGCACTTAGGCGCTCGCGCTCCGATAGTCGAGGCTAGGGCTGTTTGATAACGGCCCCGCCCTTCATCACGAACACCGGCTTTTCCAGCACCGTCACGTCGGCCAGCGGATCGCCCGACACCGCGATGATGTCGCCAAAGCGCCCGACGGCGACCTGGCCGACATCCTTGGTCTGGCCCAGGGCCTCGGCGGCGGTGAGCGTCGCGGCCTGGATCGCCTGCAAGGGCGTCGCGCCGTAGCGCACCATCACCGCGAACTGCTTGGCGTTGTCGCCGTGCGGATAGACCCCGGCGTCGGTGCCGTAGATCATCTTCACCCCGGCCTTCAGCGCCTTCTTGAAGTTCTGGCGCTGGATCTCGCCGATGTCGCGGTCCTTGCGCAGGTTGTCCTCCAGCACGCCGTTCTTCTTGCCCTCGGCCTGGGTGTAGTCGGTGTTGTAGATGTCCATCGAGAAGTAGGTCCCGTGCTGGATCGCCAGCTTGATGCCCTCGTCGTCGACCAGGCTGACGTGCTCGATGGTGTCGATGCCGGCCTTGATGGCCTCCTTTATGCCGCTGGCCCCGTGGGCGTGGGCGGCGACCTTCAGGCCGGCCATGTGGGCCTCGTCGGCCACGGCGTGCATCTCTTCCTGCGTCAGCTGCTGCTGGCCCGGCTCGTCGCCGCGCGAGAAGACGCCGCCCGTCGCGCAGATCTTGATCACCTGGGCGCCGTACTTCTTCAACGTCCGGACGACCTTCCGCGCCTCATCGGGGCTGTCGATGTTGTAGGGGCTCTTCTCGTCCATCGACGGCGGGAAGAAGGTCGAGTCGCAGTGGCCGCCGGTCGCGCCGATCGCGAAGGTCGCCGTGACGATGCGGGGCCCGATCACGTAGCCGGCGTCGATCGCCTCGCGCAGGCCCACGTCGTCGAAGTCGGCCGAGCCGACATTGCGGATGGTGGTGAAGCCCGCCTCTAGCGTCTTCTTGGCATTGGCCACCTGGACCACGCTCCAGAAGCGGTCGCTGTATTCCAGACTGTTGTAGCCGCCGATCTCGGCCAGGCCGTCGATGTGGGTGTGCATGTCGATCAGGCCCGGCAGCAAGGTCGCGCCCGGCAGGTCGACGAGCTTGGCCCCGGCCGGCGTGGCGTCGCCCTTCTTGCCGATGCTGGTGATGCGGCCGTCGGTGACGATCACCAGCGGATTGTCGACATATTTGCCGGTCGCCACGTCCAGCAGGCGGGCGGCGCTGACCGCCTCCACGTCTGCGGCATGCGCCGCGCCGGCCGCCAGCAACACCGCGGCCGCCACGGCGGCTTTCATCCCCTTACCCATAAGCGTTCCGTCCCCGTCCAAATTTGAGCACGGCGACGCTATCACGGCAGTGGAAGGCGTCGAGGCCTAGTGCGGACCTACCGCGACCCGCCCAGCCAAGCTGGCGATAAAGCGATCAATACAAGCTTTGCCGCATAAATTGTAAAATCGTCGAGGAACCGACACAGAAGAACTTCGCTAACTCTCCAGTTCCGCTTGAACAACTTGACCGTTTCACCTCCCCGAAACATCAATCTACGGAGACTTAGCCATGACGAATAGCAAAGCTGTTCTCATTTCGGCCGCAATCGGCACGCTCTCGATTGGCGCCGCTTCTTCCGCCCTGGCGCAATCTAGCCCCCAAGCCTTGTCCGACCAGGCTCAGTACGAGTTCGCGGCGGACAACAACTGGATCGCCACCAACCTGCAGAAGCGCGTCGTGGCCGCGGCCCCGACCATTCCGAACCGCTTCAACCTGGCCACCGGCTATCAACGCACCGGCCGCCTCGAAACGGCCAAGGGCTACTACCAGACCCTGGCTGTCGAAGGTGAAGGCGTCGGGATGGAGCAAGGTTGGCGCAGCCGCAACTTCGACGTCGCCATGACCTCGGCCGACCGCCTGCTCTATATCGACTGGCTGCAGAACGGCGCTGCGCGTCGCTCGGGCGCGGTCGCGGCCGGCGAGGCGGCGACCAACGTTTCGGCCACGATCGGCGGCAACGGCGACGCCGAAGTCACCGACGAACAGGCCCGCGCCCTGGACCGCCAGGCCCGCACCGGCCGCTAGCGCGCGGCTTGCGCCGCCACACCCGCCTCGACCCCGGCCGATCGATGGCTTATGGGGTCGAGGTGACGGGGACGTGGCGGAATCGGTAGACGCGCCGGACTTAAAATCCGTTGGAGCAATCCGTGTGGGTTCGAGTCCCACCGTCCCTACCAAGGCCCGGAACCCGACGATCTACCCTTGGGCGCAAGCGCGGCCACGATTCCCGCCATTCGGGAATAAACATTCCGTCCAGGAATAAACGTTTCTCCAGACCTCGACTCCCGCCAGGATCGCGCCCGCGTCACGCAGGACGATCGTTCGCGCGCGACGGCTCGATGAGCTACCTCCCCCTCCGTCGCGTTCGAGTAAGTGATCATGGCTGAAGACAAGACCCCCGATCCCGTCGACATCCACGTGGGCCGTCGCCTGCGCATGCGACGCAAGGATCTGGGTTACTCCCAGCAGGCCCTGGCTGATGCGCTGGGCCTGACCTTCCAGCAGGTGCAGAAGTACGAAGGCGGCTCCAACCGCATCAGCGCCAGCAAGCTGCAGGCCACCGCCATGTTCCTGAAGACGCCAATCGGCTTCTTCTTCGAGGGCCTGGACGATCCGGAAGGCGCCGACACCACCGCCGCCGACCTGGCCAACGAAATGGCCGACTTCTGGTCGCTGCCCGGCGCCCCTGAGCTGGCCCGCGCCTTCACCGCCATCAAGTCGGGCGGCATGCGCAAGCATCTGGTCGACCTGGCCCGGGCTGTGGCCGGCGAAGAGTAGGATCTAGGTCGGGTCCGCCAGCAGCTCGATGTTGCTGGCGCCCGCCTCGGTCAGGGCGGTAATCAGCTCGGCTGCCGCCGCGTCCAGCTCGGCGGCGTCGCGGCCGCGCAGCACCAGGTTGGCGCCATAGACGTCCGGCGGGCTGAAGAACGGATAGCTGCCCAACGACATGTCCGGATGGGCCTTGGCCACCGCTTCCAGCGGCGCGGCGATCGTGCCCTCGCCCGTGCCGGTGACCCGCACCGTCTTGCTCAGCACCACCGCGCCGGTGCGCAGGCGCGGACCCACGTCCTCCAGCATGCCGCGCATGATCGCCGGCACGCCCGCCAGGACGAAGACATTGTCCTTCTGGAAGCCGGGCGGCCCCTGCACCGGATTCTTCACCAGGCTGCCGCCTTCGGGCACGTGCGCCATGCGACGGCGGGCGGCGTTGGGCTCACCCCAGCGCTCGCGCAGCATGGCCATGATCTCGGGATGCTCGGGGGCCGTCACGCCAAAGGCCTTGGCGATCGAGTCGGCGGTGATGTCGTCGTGGGTCGGGCCGATGCCCCCCGTGGTGATGACGTAGTCGTAGCGCGTGCGCAGGGCGTTGACCGCGTCGACGATCTCTTCCTCGATGTCGGGCACCACGCGCGCCTCGCACAGGTCGACGCCATAGGTCGCCAGGTACTTGGCGATGGCCGACAGGTTCACGTCCTGGGTCCGGCCCGACAGGATCTCGTCGCCGATGATCATCACCGCAGCCGTCACGCGCTCGCTGGTCGTCATCGCTTCGATCCCTTATGTCGCTTGCGTCTTACGCCTCCGACTTAGGCTCCGCATGCTGCTCCCGCAACCGCTCGTTCATGGCCGCCTGGTCAGCCGCTACAAGCGGTTCTTCGCCGACCTGATCCTGGACGACGGCCGGGCGATCACCGCCCACTGCCCCAATCCCGGCGCGATGCTGGGCGTCAAGGATGCCGGCCAGGGCGCCTGGGTGTCGTGGTCGGACGATCCCAAGCGCAAGCTGGCCTGGACCCTGCAATGCGTGGAACAGGGCAACGCCCTGGTCGGCATCAACACCCTGCTGCCCAACAAGCTGGTCGCCGAGGCCCTGGCGCAGGACCTGATCCCCGAACTCGCCGGCTACGCGACCATCAAGCCCGAGGTGAAATACGCCGAGGCCAGCCGCGTCGACTTCCTGCTGACCCATCCGGATCGCCCGCCCTGCTGGCTCGAGGTCAAGAACGTGCACTTTTCCCGCACGCCGGGCCTGGCCGAGTTCCCCGACTGCAAGGCCGACCGCTCGACCCGCCACCTCAGCGACCTCGCCGCCCAGGTCGCGCAAGGCGACCGCGCCGTGGCGCTGTTCGTCGTCCAGCGCGAGGACTGCGAGACCTTCCAGGCCTGCGCCGACCTGGACCCGAAGTTCGCGGCGGGTTTGGACGCGGCGGCGGACGCTGGTGTTGAGGTGCTCGTCTATGCGTGCGCGATGAGCACAGAGACTGTGCGGATCGCGCGGCGGATCAGCTGGGCGCGTTGAGATTTATTTTTGTAAATTGAACACCGAATTGATATCACTAGAATAGATGATTGAGGAATAGATCTCACTTCATTCGCGAACATCTCGCGCTATTCGAGATTTTTTTTGGTAAACTAAAATGAAAGATACGTACAAAGTCACGGGGGTATTCCCCAACCATAAGCGAAACCATCCGCAAAAAGTCATTCGCTACATTGAGGCGCTCAGCCCCGAATACGCAATTGACCGGTTCCACCAAGTTACGCGAGCCAACCTTCGAACTTGGAAACCAATCAAGGTCAAGCGTGTCCCACCCGGGCACACGCGGCTGCAATAATCCCTGGCCCGCCCGGCAACGGGCGGGCCTTCCACCTAACAGCGATTTAAGCTGCAATCGTCGCGGCTTCGGTTACCCATTCGCCCGCACGCGAACTGAGGGGATCGCATGAGGAAGACCGCTTTGGCGCTCACCGTTCTGGCGCTCGCCCTGTCCGGCTGCGGCCGGACCGATCCCGGCAAGCCCGAGAACGGCTTCATGACCGGCCTGCGGGCCGTGTTCGCGTTCAAGGCCTGCACCGGCAAGCTGGAGGACCGCTTCGGGCTCAAGGAGATCGGCAGCGTCACCTCCAACGACATGAAGCCCTCCCCGGCCGGCAAGCCGGGCGAATGGGACGTCAGCTTCACCGCCGACGTGACCGAGAAGGAGACCGGTCGGGTCACGCGCTACAAGGGCGTCTGCCATGTGCGCCGCGACAAGCCCACCAGCCTGGACGCCAGCTTCATCAAGGAAATCCGTCCGGCGACCGACACGGTGCGACGCATCAACCCCACCCAGTAAGCGTTCAGAACGGGCAAGGGCTTGAAATCCGTGCTAGGATCAGCAGATACGCCCCTTCCAGATTGATCGCCGCCCGTCGCGGCGGCGACCGCCCGAGTAGAGCATGACCTTGGACAACACCCTCGAGATCGAAGCCGAGACCCGCACGGGTCAGATCAAGATCCACAAGGCCGAGGACTTCGAAGGCATGCGCAAGGCCGGCAAGCTGGCCGCCGAATGCCTGGACATGCTGATCCCGCACGTGCAGCCGGGCGTCTCGTCCGACCACCTGGACACCCTGGCCCGCGAGTTCATCCTGGACCACGGCGCCCTGCCCGCCTGCCTGTACTATCGCGGCTATCCCAAGACGGTCTGCATCTCGCGCAACCACGTCGTCTGCCACGGCATTCCCGGCGACTGGAACCTGAAGGAAGGCGACATCGTCAATATCGACGTCACCGCCATCGTTGACGGCTGGCACGGCGACACCTCGCGCATGTACGGCGTCGGCGAAGTCGGCCCGCGCGCCCGTCGCCTGGTCGAGATCACCTATGAAGGCATGAAGCGCGGCCTCGAGGCCGTGAAGCCGGGCGCCACGCTGGGTGACATCGGCCACGCCATCCAGAGCTATGTCGAGGCCCAGCGCTGCAGCGTCGTCCGCGACTTCTGCGGCCACGGTCTGGGCCGCGTGTTCCACGACGCCCCGAACATCCTGCACTTTGGCCGTCCGGGCCAGGGCGCGGTGCTCAAGGCCGGCATGTTCTTCACCGTCGAGCCGATGGTGAACCTGGGCAAGCCGGCGGTGAAGGTGCTGAACGACGGCTGGACCGCCGTGACCCGCGACAAGTCGCTGTCGGCCCAGTGCGAGCACTCGATCGGGGTGACGGAAGACGGCTACGAGGTCTTCACCGCCTCGCCGACCGGGCTGTTCCAACCGGCGATCCTGGGCGGCTGATCTGGACGAGTGAACCCTCCCCCCGTGGGGGAGGCGGCCGAAGGCCGGAGGGGGAACAGCGGGCTATCCGGCTTCTTCCCCCTCCGTCGGCTTCGCCGACACCTCCCCCGCTAGGGGGAGGATCTGGGACCTCCGCCCCCTCTACTTCCCCGCCACGCTCTTGGCGTAGGCCTGCGCGCCGGCGATCAGGCGCAGCACGTTGCCGCTCCAGATCGCCTGGATGTCGGCGTCCGAATAACCCTCGGCCTTGAGCCGCGCGGTGATCTTCGGCAGGTCGGCCACGTCCTCGAAGCCTTCCACACCGCCGCCGCCGTCCCAGTCGGCGCCGACGCAGACGCCCTTGGGGCCGGCGATCTTCAGGGTGTGCAGCATGCTGGCCATGAAGGTCTCGAAGTTGGCTCGCACCGGCGGGTACTGCTTGTCGACCGCCACCTTCTTGGCCATCCACGCCACGACGTCGGCCTGGCTGGCCTCGTCGCGCGGCGGGCGGCCGATAGCTTCCAGGGCCGCCTTGCGCTCGGGGCTGTCGGCGCTGGCGCGCAGATAGACCGAGTTGATGCAGATCGCGCCGCCGCTGTCGGCGATCTTCTTGATGCGGCCGTCGTCCAGATTGCGCGGGTGGTCGAAGATCGCCTTGGCGCCCGAGTGCGAGGCGATGATCGGCGCCTTGGACAGGGCCACCGACTGGTCGACGATATCGTCGCTGGCGTGGCTGACATCGACCAGGATGCCCAGACGGTTGGCCTCGGCCAGCCAGCGCAGGCCCAGCGGCGAATAGCCGTTCCAGATCTTGCCCTTGGGGTCGGTCGAGCTGTCGGCGAACTGGTTGTTGCGGAAGTGGACCGGCCCGGCCATGCGCACGCCGGTGGCGTAGAAGGTCTGGAGCAGGGTCAGGTCCTCGCCGATCGGCCAGGAGTTCTCGATGCTCTGGAAGACGAAGCTCTTGCCGGCCTTGTTGATCCGCGCGGCGTCCTCGGCGGTATAGGCCAGCTCGAACTGGTCGGGGTGGGCGGCGACCATCTCGCGGATCTCGGTCGCGCGGTTCAGGGCGAAGTCGCGGGCCTTGCGATAACCCTCGGCGGTCAGGTCGCCCTGGCCGGTGTAGATCACGTAGAAGCCGCCATCCAGGCCGCCGGCCTTCATGCGTGGCAAGTCGACCTGGCTGCCGTCCTTGGCCACGCCGTGCTCGTCCAGCATCGACCAGCCGTGGCGCGAGAAGTGCTCGGGCGTGTCCAGGTGGGTGTCCAGGACCAGGAAGCTGTCGTGCAGCGCCTTGATCGCCTTGGTGACTTCACCGGGCTTCTCGGGGGGCTTCTTTTCAGCGGCGTGGGCCGTGCCCGCCAGCAGGGCGGCCGATCCGAGCAAAACGGTAAGCAGGCGACGCATGAGCAGACTCCGGACGAAACCAAGGCCGCGACGCTCAAGGTTTCAATGCGGGGCGTCAAGCCGACGTCGGGCGTCCTGATAAGAAAATTCTCGTCCTGATCCGATCTACATCAGACCCAGCGCCTTGAAGCTGGCCACGCCCTCGCGGCCGACCACCAGGTGGTCGTGGACGGCGATCTTCAGCGCCTTGCCGGCCTCGACGATCTGCTTGGTCATCTCGATATCCGGGCGCGACGGCGTGGGGTCGCCCGACGGGTGGTTGTGCAGGATGATGATGTTGCTGGACGACAGCTCCAGCGCCCGCCGCATCACCTCGCGCGGATAGACGGGCGCGTGGTCGACCGTGCCGCGGTTCATCACCTCGTCGGCGATCAGCTGGTTCTTCTTGTCCAGGAACAGCACCCGGAACTGCTCGCGCGACTCGTTGGCCAGGGCCACCCGGACATAGCCCAGCAAGGCGCTCCACGAGCTGATCACCGGCCGCTTGACGATCTTGTCGCGGCCGGCCCGCAAGGTGGCCTCGTGCAGCAGCTTGATGTCCATGGCCGCCGTCTCGCCGACGCCCGGCACCGTGGCCAGCTCCTCGATCGTCGCCCCCAGCACCGCGCCCAGCGAGCCGAAGCGGGTCAGCAGCGCCTTGGCGATCGGCTTGACGTCGCCGCGCGGGAAGGTGCGGAAGAGATAGAGTTCCAGCAGCTCATAGTCCGGCAGGGCCACGAAGCCCCCGACCTTGGCCCGCTGGCGCAGGCGGTCGCGGTGGCCGGCATGATGGGCGTGGGCCGAGCGCTTCTTGACCTCGGCCGGAGCCGTCGGAAACAGCTCGGCGTCGGAGACACCCAGGGATTTGACGCTGACCATGCCGCCCTCGACCTTAGGCGAGCAGTAGGCGTTATCGCCTCATGGTTGTCTAGAGGCCGCTTACGTAGATCCTCCCCCTAGCGGGGGAGGTGTCGACTCGAAGAGGCGACGGAGGGGGAAGAGGCAGGCTCAGCAGCACTTCCCCCTCCGGCGCTTCGCGCCACCTCCCCCGCTAGGGGGAGGATCTGGATCTCCTGGCCTCCCAGACCCGCCAGCCCATCAGCAGCACGAACACCGCGCCATACACCAGCGGCGGCCGGTGGTCGGCCTTGACCAGCAGGTAGTAGTGCACGACCCCCAGCGGCACGATCAGGTAGATCAGCTTGTGCAGCCGGCTCCAGGCCGCGCGACCCATGCGGATCACCCAGCCGTTGGTCGAGGTCACCGCCAGCGGGATCAGCAGGACAAAGCCCAGCATGCCCAGCGTGATGAAGGGCCGCTTGAGGATGTCCTTCCACAGCTGGCCCCAGTCGAAGAACAGGTCGACGCCGATATAGCTGGCCAGGTGCAGCAGGATGTAGCTGAAGGCGAACAGGCCGATGGTCCGCCGGAAGCGCACCAGCCTCGGCATCTTCAGGATCCGCGCCGCCGGCGTGATGGCCAGGCCCACCAGCAGCAGCCGCAGGCCCCAAACGCCCAGCTGGCGGATCAACTTCTCGATCGGGTTGGCGCCCAGGTCGCCGTTGAAGCCCTTCCAGGCCAGCCAGACGATCGGCGCGAAACAGGCCGCCCAGACCAGGGCGTAGACGATGTTGTCGCGCGTCTTGGAGGGGCGCTTCTTCGCAGAGGCCATCAGTAGAACCGCTTCAGGTCCATGCCGCGATAGAGGTCGCCGACCCACTCGCCATAGCCGTTGAACGGCAGGGTCTCGCGGCGGCGGAACTCGCCGATGCGGCGTTCGCTGGCCTGCGACCAGCGGGGGTGGTCGACGGCCGGATTGACGTTGGCGAAGAAGCCGTACTCGCGGGCCGCCAGCTTGTTCCACGAGGTGACCGGCTGCTTCTCCACCAGGCTGATCCGGACGATCGACTTGATCCCCTTGAAGCCATATTTCCACGGCACGACCAGCCGCATCGGCGCACCGTTCTGGTTGGGCAGCACGTCGCCATACAGGCCCACGGCCATCAGGGTCAGCGGGTGCATGGCCTCATCCATGCGCAGGCCTTCGCGATAGGGCCAGTCCAGCGTGTTCCAGCCCTGGCCCGGCATTTCCGAGGGCCGCATCACCGTCTCGAAGGCCACGTACTTGGCGTTGGAGGTCGGCTTGACCGAGGCGATCAGGTCCTTGAGCGGAAAGCCCACCCACGGGATGATCATCGACCAGCCCTCGACGCAGCGCATGCGATAGATGCGCTCTTCCAGCTTGTTCTTGCCGATCAGGTCCTCGATGCCGACCGTTCGTGGGGCCTCGCAGGCGCCGTCGATGCGCACCGTCCAGGGGCGCGGCTTGAACTTGCCCGAGTTCTCGGCCGGATCGCCCTTGTCGACGCCGAACTCATAGAAGTTGTTGTAGGTGGTGATGTCCTCTTTCGAGGTCGCCTTTTCCGAGGTCGAGAAGCCCTTGGTGAAGGTCAGGCCCGCCTGGGCCTCGCCGGCCGCAGCGAACAGCCCCGCGCCCGCGAGCCCGGCCATCAGCGTGCGGCGCTTGAGATAGAGGCCGTGGTCGGTGACGTCGTTGTCGGTCAGGTCAGGCGCTTGGCGGATCAGCATGGGACGCTCCGGGGCTACGCTGACTGATACGACGGGGCGCGGCGTTTGGTTACGTCCGCCGACGATTATTCCTGGCCCTGACGCAAAGCCCGGCGCGGGGCGTAGATGCGCGACAGGCCCTGGGCCAGCACCGTCCGCTCCTGCGGCGACAGGGTGGCGGCATAGGCGGCCAACGCGGCCTCGACATTGCCGCGCGCCTGGACGTCCAGGGTGCGGGCCGTGGTCAGGCGGCGCGAGACCTCGCCCGCGTCGAAGCCCGGCGAGGCCAGGGCGTCCAGGGCCGCCTGCCGCTCGGCGCGGGCCTGACGGGTGATCGGCTTGTTCTTCAGGTTGGCGGCGTGCAGGGCCTGGCGCAGGGCGCGGCGGCTCTCGGGCGAGAGACGGTCGCCGGCGGTCCATAGCGGCGGGCGGGCCTGGCGCTCGGCGTCCTGCGCCACGGGCGCGATTGGCGGCGGGGTGGTGGTCGCAGGCTTGGCGGGACGGGTTGGCGCGACCGGATCACTCGGCTGCGGGACTTGGGCGACGGACGGCGGAATGTAGATCGGCTGCGGCGCCGGTTGTGGTGCGGGCGGCGGAGCGGACATCCGCACATAGACCGCCCCGGCCACGCCGCCGATCAGGAACACATTGAGGGCCGCCGAGGCGATCAGGCCGATCAGCAGCGGGCGCGACAGGCTCATAGCTCGGAAGCCTCCTCGAGGGCGTCCTGCAGGTCGGTGGAGACATCGACGGCGGTGATGGGACTGTCGGCGCGGGCGGTGATCACCGGAGCGACGGCCTGCGGCTGGGCCTGACCGGCCAGCGACACCCCGACCAGCACCCCGGCGAAGGCGGCGGCCGACAGGCCAAGCGCCGCGCCCAGACCGGCGATCCAGCGGCGTGCGGTATTGGGCGCTTGCGGCGCGGCTGCGATCAGGCGGCCCAGCAGAGCGGCGTCGACGCTCTGGGCCGGCGCCAAGTCCAGCAGGCGGTCCAGCTGCGCGGCGCCGGCAAGCACCGGCGACAGGCGTTCAGGGTTGGCGGCCAGCAGGGCGCGCGCGGCCTCACGCTCGCCTTCCGGCCAGCGGGCGATCTCGCCGCCATAGATCTCGGCCAGGTCTTCGAACCGTTCGAGCGACATCATGAGCCCGTCTCCTTCATCCGCCCGCCCCCTGCAGATCCGCCAGCGACGCCTTGAGCGCGCGACGCCCCCGGCCCAGCAGGCTCTCCAGCGCCTCGACGCTGATCTCCATCAACTGCGCCGCTTCGATATTGCCCAAGCCCTGGTGATGGCAAAGCACGATCGCCTCGCGCTGGCGCGCCGGTAGAGCCGCCAGGGCCGCCTCGACGCGCTTGGAGAGGTCGGCCCGGATCAGGCCGGCGTCCGGCGCCGGTCCGGTGTCGACCTGCTCGGGCGGCGTATCGGTGACCACCTCGCGCCGGCGGCGCAGGCGGTCGTAGCAGAGGTTCAGGGCCACGCGGTGCAGCCAGGTGTCGAACTTGGCCTGACCCGGCGTCCACGACCGCGCCTGCTTCCAGGCCCGCAGGAAGGTCTCCTGGGCCACGTCCTCGGCCTCGCCGGCGTCGTTCAGCATGCGCCGGGCCAGAGCCAGAATGCGCGGCAGGCGTCGGTCCAATAGCTGTCGCACGGCGGTCGGGTCGCCCCGTCCCACCCCCGACAGCAAGGTTTCGTCGGGATCGTTCCCGTCGGACGCCAAGCTTCAACCCGCCGCGCACGTCGTCATCAGACCCCGACCTTGGCCTTGCCCTTCTTGGCCTGCAACTCTTCCAGCGTCAGGATGCCGTCGTTGTTGGTATCCATCCGCTTGAAGCGCCAGGCCAGCACGTCGTCGGCCTCGGCCCGCGACAGGAAGCCGTCCTTGTCCTTGTCGAAACGGGCGAACACCCGCTGGCCACGCTTGCCGGCCTTCGCAGCCTTGGCGTCGACCTCGGGGTTGTCCTTGCGGAAGGCGGCGAACTCGTCGGGCGAGATCTTGCCGTCCTTGTTGGTGTCCAGCCGCGCGAACAGCTTGTCGCCGTTCGAGGCCTGGAACTGCTGCAGGGTCATGCCCTGGGGAGCAGCGGTTTGCGCCAAAGCCGGCGCCGCGACGGCGAGCACGGCGGCGGCGATCAGGGTGCGTACGATCATCGGTCTTCAGGTCTCCGAGGGTGGAAGCCGTCCCATGGAGTGATGAACGCGCAGGTCGGCGGATTCCGTCGCGAGATTTATCCCGCCGCTTTCACGATCGCCTCATAGGCCGCCCGCGCCTCGGTCTTCGCCTTGGCCAGCTTGGGTTTCAGCGACTTGAACTGGCTCACGTGCCCTGCCTTGGCCAGCAGCGCCTTGAATGCCTTGGGCTCGGCTTCGACGTCCAGGCCGTCCTCGAGGGCGACCTTGATCAGCTGGGACAGGTCCTGCTCCAGCCGCCACGCCGTCTCCAGCCGCGACAGCGCCCCCTCATCAGCCAGACCCGCCTCGCGCAGGGCCGCCAAGGCCTCGCCGGTGTTCTGGCGCAGGGGGCCACCCTTGGCCGCGTGGGCCAGTTGCAGGAACTGGGCGGCGAACTCGATGTCGACCAGGCCGCCGGGCTCCAGCTTCAGGTCCCAGTCGCCCTTGCCGGGGCGCTCCCGCTCCATCAGCTCGCGCATGTCGATGACGTCGGCGGCGGTCTTCTTCCACTCACGCGGCCGGCGCAGGGCCGCCTCGATCGCCCCCTCGGCGCGGACCTTGAACTCAGGGCTGCTGGCCCACACCACCCGCGCGCGGGTCAGGGCCAGCAGCTCCCAGGTCTCGGCCTCGCGCTCGTAATAGTCCCCGAAGGCCCCGAAGCTGACCGCCACCGGTCCCTTGGTGCCCGAGGGGCGGAGCTTGAGATCGACCTCGTACAGCGTCCCCTCCGCCGTCGGCGCCGACAGGGCCGAGGTCATCCGCTGGGTGAAGCGGGCGTAAAAGGTCTCCGCGCCCCAGGCCTTGATCTCGGACATGCCGGCCGGGTCGTCGGACGCGTATAGCGTCATCAGGTCGAGATCCGACTTGGCGGTCATCTCGCGCGAGCCGGCTTTTCCCAAAGCCACCACCGCGACCTCGCCGGGGAAGGCGCCGCCCAGGCGTTCGGTCTCGGCCAGGGCCGCCGGGGCCAGGCCGCTGATGATCAGGTCGCCCAACTCGGCGAAGGCGCGGCCGATGTCGCGGGCGTCGGCGCTGCCGCTCATGACCCGCACGCCGATGCGGAAGCTCTGATCGCGGAACAGCCGCCGGGCGGCGTCCATCGCGCCCTCGAAGTCGGCCGGATCCCACGGCGCGACGGCCGGCGTCTCGATCGGACCGAAGAAGCTGGGGTCCAGCAGGGCGTCCAGGGCCGTGGGCCGCTTGGCCATGGTCGCGGCCAGGCGCGGGGCGAAGGCCATGACCTCGACGATCAGCTCGAACAGGCGCGGCTGGGCCAGGAACAGCGACTGGATCTGCACGCCCGAGCTCAAGCTGGCGAAGAAGTCGGCGAAGCGGTTGAAGGCCTGGTCCGGCGCGCCGGTGGCGTTGGCCGCGTCCAACAGGCGCGGCGCCAGGCGGGTGAAGAGCTCGCGGCCCCGCTCGGTGCGGGTGGCGGCGATGTGGCCGTGGTGCCAGCCGCGGATCGTGGCGGCCACGCGCTCGGGCGACGAGAAGCCCATCCGCTTGAGGGTCGCCAGGGTCTCGGGATCGTCCTCGACGCCGGTGAAGACCAGGCTGCCGAAGCGGGAGGACAGCTCCTCCTCGCCCGCGAACAGGCGACCGTAGCGGGCGTTGACGCCTTTCAGGATCTTGCCGACGGCCGCGTCGAAGCTGCGCAGATTGTCCTGGCCCCACAGGGCGGCGACCTTCTTGCGGTCGGCGTCGGACTCCGGAAGCTTGTGGGTCTGGTCGTCGGCGATCATCTGGGCGCGGTGCTCCAGCGCCCGCAGGTCACGATAGGCGTCGGTCAGCCAGGCGGCGTCTTCCTCGGTCACGTGGCCGGCGGCGGCCAGGGCCTTCATGGCGTCCAGGGTGCGCGGGCTGCGCAGGTCGGGCTGGCGGCCGCCCAGGATCAGCTGTTGGGTCTGGACGAAGAACTCGATCTCGCGGATCCCGCCCCGGCCCAGTTTCAGGTCCGCGCCCTTGGCGGTCAGGCGGTCGTCGACCTTGTAGGTGTGGATCTGGCGCTTGATCGAGTGGATGTCGGCGATGGCCGCGAAATCCAGGTTCTTGCGCCAGATGAAGGGCTGCAGCTCGGCCAGGAACGCCTGGCCCTGGGCAAGGTCGCCGGCCGCGATCCGGGCCTTGATGTGCGCCGCGCGCTCCCAGTTCTGGCCAACGCTCTCATAGTAGTCCATGGCCGCATCGACCGGCATGGCCGGTGGCGTCGAGGACGGGTCAGGACGCAGGCGCAGGTCGATGCGGAAGACATAGCCGTCGGCGGTGCGCTCCTGCAGCACCCGGCCCAGATGGTTGGCGATGCGCACCGCCACGGCCTGGGGCTCGACGCCCTCGGCGACCTGCAACTTCTCGGGCGCGTAGAAGATCGAGAAATCGATGTCGCTGGAATAGTTCAGCTCGAACGCGCCGTGCTTGCCCATGGCGATGCAGAACAGGCCCGGCGCGGGACCGTCCTCGCCCGCCCCCACGTGCGTGAGCGCGCCGCGATCGACCTCCTGCCGCACGGCCTGAACCAGAGCGGCGCGCAGGGTGGCGTCGGCGAAGCGGGTCAGGGCGCCGGTCACCTGGTCCAGGTCCCAGACGCCGCCCAGGTCGCACAGGGCGGTGAGCAGATGCAGGTCGGCCTTCAGCTCGCGCAACACCCGTCGGGCGGTCTCGAAGTCCGGCTCGGCGGCGACGGCCTCGGCGGCGGCCAGGATCATGGTCAAGTTTTCGCCGGGATCGCCGCCCAGGATCCTGGGCAAGCGCTGGCCGTCCTTGCGGGCGAGGCTGGCCAGGTACGGCGAGGCGGCGAAGACCGGGGCCAGGGCGGCCCAGGCGGCGTCGACGCCGGCCATGGCCTCGCCCGCTCGCTTGGCGATCGCCTCATGCGCCCGTTCGGCGGCCTTGGCGTCGAGGATCGGGCCGCAGGGGACGAGGCGAGTAGCGAGCTTTGTCATGCGGGCAACGTGACCCGCGTCGCGTTCACGGACAAGACTCCGGTTGACGTGGGAATTTACAGTTGTAACCATCGCGTTTGAGGAAACGGCCAGGAACTGCTCAAGAATGACCGAGCTCTTCGCCCTCGCCCTAATCCGGGCCCAGATCGCCGCCGCCGCCGCGGTGCTGCTGGTCATCATCCTGCGGCCGTCCGCGCGCCAGCTGTTCGGACCGCGCCGGGCCTATGGCCTGTGGGCCATCGTGCCGGCCGCTGCGGCCGCCGCCTTCCTACCCAGCCTGGCCGAGACCATGGACTTCGGCTCGCCCGCCCGACCGCTGGGCGAATGGGCCTCCAAGTTGATCCTGCTGTGGCTGGCCGGCTGCGCCGTCGCCACCGGCGTCCTGGTCCTGCGCGAGCGCCTGTTCCGCCGCAAGGTCGACCAGGGCCTGGCCGGTCCGGCCGTCATGGGCGCCCTGTGGCCGCGCGTGGTGCTGCCGTCCGACTTCAACCAGCGCTTCGACGCCCGCGAGCGCGAGATGATCACCCTGCACGAGCGCACGCACATCCATCGCGGCGACCCGATCGCCAACCTGGTGATCGCCGGCGCCGGCGTGCTGGGCTGGTGCAACCCGATGATCGCCCTGGCCACGCGGCTGGTGCGCATCGACCAGGAGCTGGCCTGCGACGCCACCGTCGTCGCCCTGCGCAGCGACATCCGCGCCGACTACGCCAAGACCCTGATGAAGGCGCAGATGAGCGTCGCCACCTCGCCCCTGGCCTGCGGCTGGGCCACCCATCCGCTGATCCTGCGCGTGTCGCTGCTGAACCGGCGCGAGCCCAGCCTGCACCGCGACATCGCCGGGTTCCTGACCATGACCTTCCTGGCGGTGATGGCCATGGTCATCGTCTGGAGCGTCTCGCCGCGCGGCCCCGACGCCGGCGACCTGCGTCCCGGCATGGCCGCCCAGATGGACCCCTATACGGGCGCGATCACCTGGGTGCAGGGGCAGTAGTCGGCCTTTCGAGTACTTCTGCGCAGGCCTGACTAGAGACCGGAGCGGCCGTCCGCCATGCGGAGTAGAGCCTAAGCCGACACCTGCGAGGAAAGCCGTTCCAGTAAGACGGCAAGGTCGTCCGACAGTTCTTCAGATGGCAGAAGCTTCTGAAGCAGTTGCACGAGGTGGTTGGGGAGCAGTTCGTCGGCGCTCCGTCGGATCACGACGCTGTCACCCACAGCGTTGATGCTGAAGGGCTCACCCGCTGGTCCATAGGCCGCCGTATAAACGCCGTCCCGGACATCAATCGCTTCGAGATACTGTTCAGCCGCAGCCACGGAGGAGAAAAGCAGCGCCGGCTCGTCCGCTGCCACGATGAGCTCTATAGACGTTTTGGCTGGCTTCATGACCGGCATACTTGCCGCCCGGTGTAACGTCCGCAATAGGTCGGAAGCCGGTATCGGCGGCGCCTATGGCCAGATCCAGGCCTTGATCGCTGGCAAAAACGCCAGGCTTCTACTCCACCCGTGGCAGCACCAGCGCCACACGCAGCCCCGGTCCCATGCCGTTGTACTCGCCCGGCCCCTCGGCCAGTTCCAGTCGGCCGCCGTGCGAGGTCGCGACGGCGCTGACCAGCGACAGGCCCAGGCCGGCGCCCGGCTCGCTGCGGCTGTTTTCCAGGCGCACGAAGCGCTGGACCACGCGGGGACGATCGGCCTCGGGCACGCCGGGGCCGGTGTCGGTGACCGAGAATTCCAGCTCGCCCGACGAGGTGCGCCGCGCGCGCAGCATGATCGCTCCGCCCTCGGGGGTGTATTTGATGGCGTTGTCGAGGATGTTGGCCAGGGCCTGGGCCAGGAACTCGCGGTTGCCCTTGATGTTCAGGGCGGGCGTGATCTCGGCCTTGAAGTCCAGGCCCTTGTCCTCGCACGAGAACTCGTAGAGCTCGGCCATGTCGGTGGCCAGTTCCGAGGCGTCGAAGGCCTGCTGGTCGGGGGCCGAGCCGGCGGCCTGCAGGCGGGCGATGGCCAGCACCGCGTTGAAGGTCTTCAGCACGCCGTCGGCGTCGGACAGGGCGGTCTCCAGCGCCGCCACCGGATCGCCCTTGCCGTTCTCGGCGTCGATCAGGGCGACCTCCATGCGGGCGCGCAGGCGGGTCAGCGGCGAGCGCAGGTCGTGGGCGATGGCGTCGCCGGCGTGGCGCAGGCCGCCCATCAGGCGCTCGATCCGGTCGAGCATGTCGTTCAGGCCCTCGGCCAGCTCGTCATATTCGTCGCGCGTGCCGCGCACCTTGGCCCGGGCGTGCAGGTCGCCGGCCCGGACGTCGTTGACCACGTCGACCAGCCCCTGCATCGAGCGGCTGACATTGCGGCTGATCAGCACCCCGCCGGCCAGGCCCAGCAGGATGACCAGCGTCCCGGCGCCCCACAGGGCCCGGACGATCTTGCGGACATAGGCTTCGGAAGCGTCGACATCGGCCCCGACGAACAAGATCTCGCCGCGCTCGAGCCGCTGCTGCACCCCGCGCGCGGCGGCCTTGACCTCGGCGCCGTCCAGGTCGGTCTCGGTGACCTTGAAGCTGGCCCATTCGGGGCCGTCGCCGGTGAAGTTGCTGACCGGCGACTCCTCGATCGAGCCGGAGATCCGCTTGCCGTCCTTGTCGGCCAGGAAATACAGGAACGGCCGCTCGCCCGTCGCCCGCTCGACGATGGTCTGGTTCAGGGCGTCGACGCCGCCCTGGCGATAGGCCGCCTCCAGGCTCTCGAACTCACGGCTGATCTCGGCCTGCGAGCGGCGGTTCACCTCGCCCGCCGTGGCCACATAAATGTAGCCCAGGAAGGCGCTGGCCGCCGCCGCGAACAGGGTCAGGAACAGCAGGGTCAGCCGGAACGGCGTGGTGCGGAGAAGGCGCGGCAGACGCATGGGCTTCTAGGTCTTCTTGCCGAGCAGCGCCGAGATGTCCTGGCGACTGTCGAGGATACGGAGAACGTGGATGCCGCTTCCATCGGCAAGCGGCCGGTAGATAATTTTCCAAGGGCGGACACTGAACACGCGCGGCTCCCCTGGCGTCTTGGTGTCTTGCCATCCAAGCCGTGGACGGCGCGCCAAACGCTGGAGGGTCGCGGCGATCCGGTCGACCTGGTCTTGGGCGCGAGCCTCTCCACCGTCCCTGGCGATCCAAAGAGACAGCCGGACGACATCGCCTCGCGCCTTAGCGCTGTAGCTGATCCCCGTCCCCGCCATGCGCGACGCTAGCGACCTTCCTTGCGGAGCTGCTCTCGCACCTCGGCCATGATCTCTTCGGGATCCCAGGGCGTCGGAGGCTCGGTCTCCGCGAGCGCCTCCTCGACCAGCTGGCCGATGACTTCGCGGTTGCGCTCGTACCAGGCGTCCATCTCGCCTTCAGTCGGGACTGGGCCCAGGCCGTCCCCGACCGGTTCCAGATCTTCAGCCTCGGGCTTGGCAGGCTTGTTCATGGTCTGATCCTACCACGCCCTCGCCTGACCGCCTACGGATCCAGCCGGTAACCGGCCCCGCGCACGGTCTGCAGCATCGGACGGTCGAAGCCCTTGTCGATCTTCGAACGCAGGCGCGAGATGTGCACGTCGATGACGTTGGTCTGCGGGTCGAAGTGGTATTCCCAGACCTTCTCCAGCAGCATGGTGCGGGTCACCGACTGGCCGGCGTGGCGCATCATGAACTCCAGGAGCTGGAATTCGCGGGGCTGGAGATCGATCTCCTTGCCCTGGCGATGGACCGTCCGGTTGATCAGGTTCATCTCGAGCTCGCCGACCTTCAGGGTCGTGGCCACGGCGCCGGTCTCGCGGCGGCGCGACAGGGCCTCGACGCGGGCCATCAGCTCGGGGAAGGCGTACGGTTTGACCAGGTAGTCGTCGGCGCCCGCCTTCAGGCCCACGACGCGGTCATTGACCTCGCCCAGGGCCGACAGAAACAGCACCGGCGTCTGGTCGCCCTCGCGGCGCAGGGTCTCGACGACGGTGACGCCGTCCATCTTGGGCATCATGCGGTCGACGACCAGCACGTCGAAGCCGCCCTTCTGGGCCACGCCCAGGCCGGCCTCGCCATCGGGCGCGTGCTCGACGTCGTAGCCAGCTTCCTTCAGGCCGTGCGCCATGGCGGCGGCGGCTTCCAGGTCGTCCTCGATAATCAGAATACGCATCAGTGAGCCCCTTATGCGCTCAAGCAGAACAGCGGAACGATCAACGTTCTCCCGATTCTGGTCCATCGCGCGACAGTTGCAGGCTTGATAGCCGTTTCGACGACCGGCGTAACTTAAACCTTGGACAGATACGAAAAAGCCCCGCTCCGGCGGACCGGAACGGGGCTTGATCGTCTAAAGCGTCGTCAGCCTACGGCGCGATCTTCAGCGGGACGAAGACCGGGCGGTTCTGGCGGATCACCTTGACCAGCACGCTGGTGCGGCCGGCCTTCTTGGCGGTGGCGATGGCGCTGTTGACCTCGGCCACGCTGACGACCGGGGCGCCGTTGATGGTCGAGAGCACGTCGCCCTTGGCCAGGCCCTTCTCGCCCGCGTCGCTGTCGCCCTTCACGCCGGTGATTAGCAGACCCTTGATCTCGCTGTCGATCTTGTAGGTCTGGCGTGAGGCCGGGTCGATCGGACCCAGCGTCAGGCCCAGCGCGTCAACCTTCTGGCTGGCGGGCTTGTCCGGGGTCGGCGTCGCGCCGTTGTCCTGATCCTGGTCGTCGTTGCCCAGCAGCGAACCTTCGGCCGGACGGGTGCCCGACACGACGGTGACGACGCGCGGCTTGCCGTCGCGAATGATCGACAGCTTGACGCCTTCGCCCGGACGGGCCTTGGCGACTTCGCGGGTCAGTTCCGAACGGTTGGCCACGGCCACGCCGTTGACGGCGGTCAGGATGTCGTCGGGCAGCAGGCCAGCCTTGTTGGCGGGGCCGCCAGCGGTCACCTCGGCGATGATCGCGCCCTTCACGTCCTTCAGGCCCAGGGCCTCGGCCGACTCGGCGCTGAAGTCCTGGATGGTCACGCCGATATAGCCGCGCACGACCTTGCCGCCGGCGATCAGCTGCTTGGCGGTGTCCTCGGCGATGTCGGCGGGGATGGCAAAGCCGATGCCGACCGAGCCGCCCGACGGCGAGTAGATGGCGCTGTTGACGCCGATCACCCGGCCGTAGATGTCGAACGACGGGCCGCCCGAATTACCCCGGTTAATCGGCGCGTCGATCTGGATGTAGTTCACGAACGACGAGGTGTTGTCGCCCAGATCGCGGTTATAGGCCGAGATGATGCCGGCCGTGGCGGTGCCGCCCAGGCCGAACGGGTTGCCGATGGTGATGACCCAGTCGCCGACCCGCGGCTTGGCCTGGTTCTCGAAGTTCACATACGGGAAGTCGGCGCCCTTGGCCTTCGGGTCGATGACCTTGATGACGGCCAGGTCGGTGCCTTCGTCGCGACCGACCAGGGTGGCCTTCAGCTCGCGGCCGTCCTTCATCACCACCTGGATGTCGTCGGCGTCGGCCACGACGTGGTTGTTGGTGACGATGTAGCCATCGGCCGAGATGAAGAAGCCAGAACCGGCGGACTGCTGCTTCGGCGTGGCCGGCGAATCGCCGTCCTCACCGTCCTGCCCCTGGCCTTGGCCCGGCTTGCCCTTCTGGCCGCGCGGCACGATGTCGAAGCCTTCCAGGCCCGGGATGCGCAGCGACGGCGGCGAGGCCTTGGAGGTCACGTTGATCTGGACGACCGCCGGCGAGACCTTTTCGAAGATGTCGGCGAACGACATCGGCGCGCCCGGCGGCGGCGCGAAGGCCGGCGCTCCGGCGCTGATCGGACGGATGGCCGGCGCCTCGGCGGCGTCAGCCCCGCCCATGCGCATGCCTACGCCGGCCAGGGCCGCACAGGCCACGCCCGCGCCCGCGACGGCGCCCACAATGAATCCCGACTTCCTAGCGGTCATTCGTCTCTTCCTCACCCGCGCGACCCGCGCGCGGTCCCTTTCGCATCAACCTCGCGCCCGGCGCGACGTCCCAGTCGATCTGAGAACCTAGTCCCGACAATAAAAGGTGCAATGGTTCCCGAATTATCTTTCCGTCATCCGAAAGGCGCTTCTTGAGGCTCTTTTTCGGCGCAATCGTGTCAATCGTCTTCCAAGAGGCGCTTCACGCGCTCTTCTTCGTCCTGCGAAAGCTCAACGGGCGGCTCCTCGCGACGGCGCAGCAGACCGAACATCAGGCCGCCCCCGACCAGCAACACCCCGATCGGAGCCAGCCACAGCACAGCGTTGCCGGCCGAGAAGGCCGGTTTCAGCAGCACGAACTCGCCGTAGCGCTCGACCAGGAACGCGCGGACCTGGGCGTCGCTGCGCCCGGCCTTGACCTGCTCGCGGACAATCTGCCGCAGGTCGCCGGCCAGCTGGGCCTCGGAGTCGTCGATCGACTCGTTCTGGCAGACCAGACAGCGCACTTCCTTGAACAGGTGACGGGCGCGGGCCTCTAGCGCCGGATCGGGCAGACGCTCAGTCGGCTCGGCCGCGCCGGCCATCAGGGCGATCGAGGCCAGGCTGATCAGCAGGGCGCGCTTCACGACACCACCTCATCGGCCCGACGGCCCACGCCCAGGCGCACGCGGCGGTCCGACAGCGAGACGATGCCGCCCAGGGCCATGATCAGCGGGCCCAGGAAGATCAGCCGCACCCACGGGTTCACATAGGCCCGCACCAGCCAGGCCGGCTTGCCGCCTTCGCCCGCCCGGCGCTCGCCCAGCACGATGTATATGTCGTCCAGCACGCTGGGGCAGATGGCCACTTCCGAAGTCGTCTGGCCGCCGGTCGGATAGAAGCGGCGCTCGGGTTCGGCGTGGCAGACCTCGGTCCCGGCCTTGTTCTTGACCGAGACGATGCCGCGCTCGGCCAGGTAGTTCGGGCCCTCGACCGTGCCGACGTCGCTGAGCGTCAGGGTGTAGGCGCCCAACTGCTGGGTGTCGTTGAGGCTGAGCGCCTGGGCGGCCTCGACCTTCCAGGCGGTCTCGAAGGCCGCGCCCAGCACGAACAGGCCAAGGCCGGCATGGGCCAGGGTCGTGCCCCAGGCGCCGCGCGGCAGGCCGCGGGCGCGGCGGATGCTCTCGCCGGCAGGCGCACGGAACAGCTTCAGGCGCTCGGCCATCTCCAGCAGTGCGCCGCCCAGCAGCCAGAAGCCGAGAGCGAGACCGCCGCTGGCCAGGGCCTTGCGCGGCTGCACGATCCCATAGGCCACGAGGCCCAGCAGGGCGGCGACGGCCAACACGATCCACAGCTTGCGGGCCACGCCCTTGGCGTCGCCACGCTTCCAGGCCAGCAGCGGCCCGGCCGGCAGCACGGCGAAGGCCAGCAGCATCAGCGGCACGAAGGTCAGGCTGAAGAACGGCGCGCCGACCGAGACGGCCTCGCCGTCCATGGCCTCGCGGATCAGCGGGTACAGCGTGCCCAGCAGCACCACCGCCGTCGCCGTCGACAGCAGGATGTTGTTGAGCACGATAGCGCTCTCGCGGCTGATCGGCCGGAACTGGCCGCCCGGATTGAGGCTGCCGGCGCGCAGGCCAAACAGCAGGAAACCGGTCCCTGCCGCCAGGCCCATCATCATCAGCAGCAGCACGCCGCGCGTCGGGTCGACGGCGAAGGCGTGGACGCTGGTCAGCACGCCCGAGCGCACCAGGAAGGCGCCCAACATCGAGAAGGTGAAGGCCGCCAGGGCCAGGAACGCCGTCCAGCCCGGCAGCGCGCCGCGCTTTTCGGTGACGATGGCCGAGTGCAGCAAGGCCGCGCCGATCAGCCACGGCATGAAGCTGGCGTTCTCGACCGGATCCCAGGCCCACCAGCCGCCCCAGCCCAGCTCGTAATAGGCCCAGAAGGCGCCGAGCGTGATGCCGATGGTCAGCAGGCTCCAGGCCGCCAGGGTCCAGGGCCGCACCCAGCGCGCCCAGGCCGCGTCGATCCGGCCTTCGATCAGCGCCGCCAAGGACAGCGAATAGACTACCGAGAAACCGACATAGCCGGCGTAGAGGAACGGCGGGTGCACGGCCAGCGCCCAGTCCTGCAACAGCGGATTGAGCGAGCGCCCCTCGACCGGGACGTCCAGCAGGCGCGCCAGCGGGTTGGAGGCAAAGACGGTGTAGGCCAGGAACAGCACGCCCAGCGCGCCCTGGATGGCGATGGCGTAGGCCCGCAGGCGCGGCGGCAAGCTGTCGCCGAAGAAGGCCATGGCCGCGCCGTAGCCGGTCAGCACCAGGCACCACAGCAGCATCGAGCCCTCGTGGCTGCCCCAGGCGCCGGCCACCTTGTAGAACAACGGCTTGGCCGTGTGCGAGTTGGCCGCCACGTTGGCGACCGAGAAGTCCGAGGTCACGAAGGCATGGATCAGGGCCGCGAAGGCCACGGCCACGGCCAGGAACGTCGCCACCGCCGCCCCGCGTCCGGCCCCCGCCAGCACCGGCGAGCGCCGCGCGCCGCCGACGGCCGACAGACCAGTCTGGGCGAAGGAAAGCGCCAGCGACAGGATCAGGGCGAAGGCGCCCAGTTCGGTGATCATCGACGCCCCTCCCCCTGTGGGGGAGGCGACCGAAGGTCGGAGGGGGGCGTGGCCGGGTCAGCAGGACTTCCCCCACCGGTCGCTTCGCGACCACCTCCCCCCTGGGGGGAGGGTCTGTCGTAGCTCGGAGCGCCCGCGCCCTCGCCACGCCACTCGCCCTGCTTCTTCAGCGCCTTGGCCACTTCGCGCGGCATGTAGCGTTCGTCGTGCTTGGCCAGCACCTGCTTGGCGACGAAGACACCGTTCGTATCAAAGGTCCCCTCAGCGACGATCCCTTGCCCTTCGCGGAACAGGTCCGGCAGGTCGCCGTGATAGCTGACTTTCGCCGTGGCTTGCTGGTCGGCGACCACGAACTCGACGTCGCCGCCGGGGTGCTTGACCACGCTGCCGTGCTGCACCAGGCCGCCCAGCTGCACCTTGCGGCCCGGCGCGACATTGGCGGCCTTGGCCTGGGCCGGCGTGTAGAACAGCGAGATGCTGTCGCGCAGACCGTACAGCGCCAGGCCGACGGCCAGGACCAGCACCGGCGCGATGGCCAGCAGGATGGTCAGACGCCGGCGCGCCTTGCGGGATTTCGGCCAGAAACTCATTGGGTCTTAGCTTGGGCTGGCGTGTCGGCGGCCTGGCGCAGGGCCGACAGCACCTTGGGCTGGTCCTTGAAGCGGGCCGAGGCCGAGGCCAGCGCCGCGTCGCGCTTGGCGGTCTCGCCCAGCACGGCATAGGCGCGGACCAGGCGCACCCAGCCGTCGGCGTCGTCGGGCGACTGGGCCAGGCGCGCGGCCAGCCCTTCGACCATGCCGGCGATCATGCCCTGGACCTGCGGATTGGCCTCGGCGGCGGGCTCGACGCTGGGCAGGCCGCCCTTGGCCTCGACCTGGGCGATCTCCTGCGCCAGCGCGGCGCGGCCGGGGTCAGCAGCGGGCAGGCCAGCGACCAGGGCGCGCCAGTCGGCCAAGCCGCCCTGGACGTCGCCATCGGCGATCTTGCCGCGACCCAGATAATAGCGGGCGCGCACGTCGGCGGGATCGACTTTCAGCGCCTCGCCGAAGGCCAGCTTGGCGTCGGCGGTGACCTGGCCTTTCGCCTCCATCATGAAGGTCTCGCCCAGCAGGCTCCAGATATCAGCGCGCTTGGGAGCAACGTGGACGGCCTTGCGCAGGGCGGCCTCGGCGCCGGTCAGGTCGCCGGCGGCGGCGCGGGCCTTGGCCAGGAACACCAGCGGCTCGGGGTCCTTGGGACGCTCGGCGACGACGCCTTCCAGCACGGCGGCGATCTGCTCGGGCGCCAGGGTGGCCGGATCGGCGGCCTTCCAGGCGGCGACGCGCTTGGCATAAGGCTGGTCGGACAGTTCGGGACGGCCCAGGGTGACATACAGGCCGACGGCGGCGACGCAGGCCGCGCCGACGGCGACCACCACGGCCTTGCGCGGGCCGACGCCGTCGCGCTCCCACACCTGGGTCTGGTCGGCGGCGGCCAGCAGGCCGCGAGCGGCCTCGGCGCGGGCGGCCTTCAGTTCGCCTTCCGCCAGCAGTCCGTCCATGGCCAGGCGCTCGACCTCGGCCAGGCGGCGGCGATGCGGCTCGAGCCGCGTCTGGGCGTCGTCGATCGGCCGGGCGCGCGCGGCTCCGCGCAGCACCAGCCCGGCCGTCACGGCCGACAGCCCCGTCGCGGCGATCCAGAAAGCGATCATGGCCGCGTGGTAGCGTGTTCCGGCCTTCGCCGTTAGCGGAAAAAGCGCTTAAGGACGGAGATGTCGCATGCTGCGCAGGGAGTGACGATGACGCCGATCGTGCTGGTTCCGGGGCTGCTGTGCTCGGAAGAGATCTTCGCCCCGCAACTGCCCGCCTTGTGGCCGCATGGCCCGGTGCAGATCGCCCATACGCTGGAAGGCGACACCCTGCCCGAGATGGCCGCCCTGATCCTGGCCGCCGCCCCGCCGCGCTTCGCCCTCGTCGGCGTGTCGATGGGCGGCTATCTGGCGTTGGAGATCATGCGCCAGGCGCCCGAACGGGTCGAGAAACTGGCTCTCGTCTGCACCTCAGCCCGCCCCGACACACCCGAACAAACCGCCGCCCGCCGCAAGATGCTGGACCAGGCCCGCGCCGTCGGCTTCGAGCGCTTTCTCGCTTTGGGCGCCGACGCCCTCACCCACCCCAGCCGCAAGGGCGAGCCGGAGCTCAACGCGATCAGCATCCGCATGGGCCGCGCGGTCGGGCTGGAGGGTTTCGCGCGGCAAACCGAGGCGGTGATCGCGCGCGTCGACAGCCGGCCGCTGCTGGCGGAGATCAAGGTTCCGACGGTGATCGTGGTGGGGGATGCCGATCCGCTGACGCCGCAAGCGCTGTCGGAAGAGATGGCCGCCGCGATCCCGGGCGCGAAACTGGTGATCGCGCCAGAATGCGGGCACGTGATCACGCTCGAGCGGCCCGAGGTGGTGAATTCAGCGCTAGTGGAGTGGCTCGAAGCCTAGGCCGCGATCGCCGCCGCAGCCCGCCGCCGCACGATCTCGGCGGTCTTGTCGTCGCGCGTGTAGGCGATGAAGCCCGCCGCCACGTCCAGGTACTTCACGGCCAGGCCCGCATCCCCGCCGTCGCCCGTGCGGGCCACGTGCAGGACGTCTTCGATATAGGGGTCCAGGCGGCTGTTCAGCTTTTCCAGGATCTTGTTGCGCGAGCTGCCATAGCCGGCCTTGTCGGCGCACGAGCGCAGTTCGGCGATGAAGGCCAGGGCGGACTGGGCGCGGCGGATCATCGCCTCGTCCGGCTCCTCGGTCAGCTTGGCCGCGCCCTTGCTGCCCTTCTTGGCCATCATGGTCAGCGGACGGGTCGGCAGGGCCGCTTCCAGCTGCTTGTCGGCCTGGTCCATGCGCTGCTCGCAGACCTTGGCCATCTGCTGCTTGTGGCGCGCCAGGCGCTTGCCCCACGGGCCGTCCTTGGCGACTTCGATCGACTGCTGGAACTCGACGATCTGCAGCTGGGCGCGATGGGCGCCCTGGGCGGCCTCGCGGCCGACCTTCTCGCCGTCGGCGAAGTTGAAGTTCTCGATGCGGGCGATCGAGGCGTCGATGTCGGCCAGCACGCGCTCGCCGAACGCCTTGGCCTCGGACGAGGCCAGATAACGATCGGTCGGTCGGTCCATGACCGCTGAGATCACGCGCAGGATCCGCCAGTCGTCCGGCAGGTGGGCCGACAGCATATCCAGCAGCAGCGGGCCGGCGTCCTCACTGATCCGGCAGGCGTCGCGATAGGCCAGCTTGGCGGCGAAGGCGCGCTCGTCCGACATGCGGCTGACCCATTCGGCCAGCTTGGGCAGGCACGAGCGGGCGATGGCCGACAGCTGCAGGCACAGGGCCAGATGCTCGGGGTCGCACAACGACCGCACGCTGTCGAAGGCGGCGTTCTCGGGATCGCGCAGGCCGGCGGCGGCCGTCTTGCACAGTTCGTCGAAGACTTCCGGGGTGCCCTGCTCCAGGTCCCACGGATTGCACTTGGCCGAGGCTTCCTCGACCCGCGCCGGCACGATGACCTTCAGCGCCTTCCACACGCGGCCCAGCACGGGCGACGGGAACGAGACGCAGCCCTCGCCGCGCGGCTGACACAGCGGCACGATGGGGGCCAGGATGTTGTTGCGGACGAAGCGGTTGGCGGTCTCGTCCTCGACCAGGCCGCGCACGGCGGCCAGGGATCCGGTCGCGCCGGCGCTGGACAGCGCCAGCTCCAGGCTGCGCAGCGCCGCGTCCGGAGCGGTTTCCACCAGCGTCCGGATGATCTGCAATTTATGCGCGGCGATAGTGCCCATGGTCCCCCGTGTCGGACTCACACGGCCGACAGACGTCAACCATGTTCGAAACGAGGTTAAGGATTTCCGAAACTGGTCAAAAATCCAAGGTCTTGGAACGAGATGTCGCGGGGGAAAAAGTCTTGGCCTACCAGAAGTTTAGGTGACCGGTAGCAAACTTGCCCACAGGGGTTGGTCGCGACCGTTCGCCGCAACCCCTGGTTACGTCTCGGCGCGCGGCAGATCCAGCGTGACGCGCAAACCGCCCAGGGGTGATTCACCAAGCTTGACCGATCCGCCATAGGCGCGGGCCAGTTCGTCGACGATGGAGAGGCCCAGGCCCGTGCCCGGCGCGTTCTCGTCCAGCCGTTGGCCGCGCTTGAGCGCCAGGGCGCGTTCCTCGGGCGGCAGGCCGGGGCCGTCGTCGTCGACCGTGACGGTCATGCGGGTCTCGCCGGCCGCGACAGCGTCGACGCGGATCCGGCCCTTGCTCCACTTGCCGGCGTTTTCCATGACGTTGCCGACCACTTCGAGGAAATCCTGTTTCTCGCCCTGGAAGGCCAGGTCCTCGGGGCAGCGCCAGTCGATCTCGACCCCCCTCCCCCCGGACTTGTCCTGGAAGATCCGCTCCAGGGTGACGGCCAGCTCGTCCAGGATCGGCTCGACCGGCGTGCGCTCGCCGCTGGTCTGCGAACGGGCGGCGGCCCGGGCGCGGCGCAGGTGGTGGTCGACCTGCTCGCGCATGGTCTGAGCCTGGCGCTCGACCACCTCGGCCAGCTGGCCCGGCTGCTGGCTGGCCTCAGTCAGCATCACCGAGAGCGGCGTCTTCAGGGCGTGGGCCAGGTTGCCGACGTGGGTGCGCTGGCGCTCGACGACTTCCTGGTTGTGGGCCAGCAGGGCGTTCAGCTCGCGCGACAGCGGCTCGAGCTCTTCGGGATAGTCGTCGGCCAGCCGCTCGGCCTTGCCGCGCCGGACCGAGGCCACCTCGCGGCGCAGGCGGAACAAGGGCTGCAGGCCGAACCGCACCTGCACCACCACCGCCAGGATCAGGCCGCCGCCCAGGATCAGCAGGGCGATGGCCGTCGTGCCGGCGAACCGATCCGCGTCGGCGTCGATCGGCGAGCGGTCCTCGGCGGCCAGGAACACCACGGGATCGGCATAGCCCGGCAAGCGGGCCTGCACGGCCGCCGCCCGCAGCGGCTTGTCCTGCGGCCCACGCATGTCGAAATACTGGGTCTGGCCCGGATGGGCCTCCAGCTGGTCGATCTGATTGGAGGCCAGCATCAGGTCGCTATCGAACAGCGAGCGCGAGCGCACGACCGGCGACATCGACCCGTCCGCCTTCTTGTCCAGGATCACCCAGTAGCGACCGGAATAGGCCCGCGTGGCCCGGATGTCGGTCAGAAACGGCGCGCGCAACTGGCCGCTGTCGACCGTCGAGCCGGCATAGAGGTCGTCGGTCAGCACGGCCAGCGACTGGTCGAACCGGCGGATCGCCGCGTCGCGGAACTGGGCGGTCAGGAAGATCCCCGCCACCAGCACGACCAGCAGCGTCCAGCCGCCGGCGATCAGCACCAGCCGTCGGACCAGCGATCGGCGGCGCAGATCCAGCATGGAGGCTATGCCGTCGCCTCGCCCTCGAGCGGCGTCAGGCGATAGCCCAGGCCGCGGACGGTCTCGATGCGGTCGGCGCCCAACTTCTTGCGCAGGCGGCCGATGAACACCTCGATGGTGTTCGAGTCCCGGTCGAAGTCCTGGTCGTACAGGTGCTCGACCAGTTCGGTGCGGCCGATCACCCGGCCCTGGTGCATCATCATGTAGTGCAGCAGGCGGTATTCCAGCGAGGTCAGGCGCAGCGGCTCGCCATTGACGCTGGCCCGCGCCGCGCGCGGGTCCAGGCGCAGAGCCCCGCACGACAGCGACGGCGCGGCGTGGCCAGCCGAGCGGCGCAGCAGGGCGCGCAGGCGAGCCAGCAGTTCCTCGGTGTGGAACGGCTTGGCCAGGTAGTCGTCGGCCCCGGCGTCGAAGCCGGCGACCTTGTCGCTCCAGGCGCCGCGCGCGGTCAGGATCAGCACGGGCGTGGCGACATTGCCGCGACGCCAGCGCTCCAGCACCGACACGCCGTCCACCTTGGGCAGGCCCAGATCGAGGATCACCGCGTCATAGGGCTCGTTCTCGCCCAGATATTGGGCTTCCTCGCCGTCCGGGGCGTGGTCGACGGCATAGCCGGCGTCGCCCAGGGTCAGCTTCAGCTGACGCGACAGATCGGGATCGTCCTCGACGAGCAGGATACGCATGGATGTAGAGCTCCTCAGCCCCCGCTGATGATCTGGCCGGTCTCGGCGTCGACGATGAAGTCGATGCGGCGGCCGTCGGCGGCGGCCCAGCGGACCCGGTAGTTGCGGCCTTCAAGCCCAGCGTCCAGCACACGGCCAGGAACGCGCGAGGCGATCATCTGGATCACGCGGCCCAGAGGCACCAGACGACCCGACTGCACGCCGCCACGCGCCTGGTCCGACTGCGCGCGCCAGTCGGCGCCCAGCGAGTCGGGACCACGGTCGTGACGCTGCGCGGACGCCGCGCCCGGAAGGGCGGCGACCAGCGCGACGGCGGCGAGAAGGACACGGATCGTTTTCATGCTCTCCGGTCTAACGGACCTCGGCTGAATGGAGACTGAACGCAGGGGTTATGAACGGGCTGTGGCGTTCTGTCACGGGCGGACACGCTTGGAACGAACCGACCGGCCCAGTTCCGTCGATAGCGGTCACAAAGCGATCAGACGCCCAGCAACGTTTTCAGCTTGGCGCGGGTTTCTGCAAGCACGCCAGGCGGGGCGACGTCCTTCCGCTGAGCCCGCCGGGCGACCCAGTCCACGCTCTTGATCTGGTCGGAAAGCACGGCGCTGGGCGAGGGTCCCGGCACGACGACTTCGAACGGGTAACCTTTGATCCGGCTGGTCATCGGACAGCACAGCATCATCCCACGTTTGCCGTTGTATGCGGCCGGCGACAGAACGAGCGCCGGACGATGGCCCGCTTGTTCGTGTCCTGCCTGCGGATCGAACTCCAGCCAGACGATATCCCCCGCATCGGGGACATAACGCGCGCTCACCAGACTTCCTTGCCAACGGGAGCACCGAAATCCACATCTTCGTGGAAGGTCTCGGGCTCCATCTCGGCCAACATCGCATCAAGGTCGTACTCTGGAGCCCGGATCGGTTCGATGATGATCCGACCGTTTTCCTCTCGAACATCAACCGCTTGATCGATGCTGATATCCGCGGCGGCCATCACCCGAGCCGGAATGCGCACCGAAGCGCTGTTACCCCACTTCTTCACGACGACATGCATGGCCGACCTCCTGCCACGAAGATCGGTTCGAGTTGCCTATGTGTCAACAAATGTCGACACGCTACAGCGCGATCAGGCTCTTCCTGAACGTCAGCTTCACCGTTCGGCCCAGCGGGTCCAGATAGTCCGGCTGATAGGCCTGCGGCGTCGCACCCTTGGCGTCGCGCACCACGGGGCGGCTGTAGAACAGATTGTCGGCGGCCAGGGTCACGCGGGCGCCAGCCAACCAGCTGGAGCCCGGGCCGGCCTTCACGTCGCGGGGGACCTCATAGAAGGCCGACAGGTTGACCGTGGTCTGATCGTCGAAGCGCAGGGCGCCGGTGGTGGGGCCGGCGTCGATGACGCTGCCGCCGCGCCAGGCGCCGTTGAGGTTCAGGCCCACGCCCTGCCGGAAGGCGTTGACGCGGAAGTTCAGCTCTTCCTTCGGCTGGCCGCGGCGGCTGGTGCTGGCGCCGTTCAAGAGGTCCAGCGGCTCCAGGCCGTGGCGCAAGGTGGTCTCGTCGCGCAGGCGGAAGGTGTAGTTCACCGACACCTGCACCTGGCCGACCTTCTTCGGGTCTGGCTTGGTCCCCTTGGGCGCGTTCTTCTTGGGGCGACCGAAGAAGCGGGTCAGGTTCAGGCCGCCGCGCAGCTCCTCGCGGTCGATGGCGTCGAAGTTGAGCGGCCGGCTGTCGATGGCCGTCAGCACGCCGTCGGCGTTGCGCGTGAACCGCTCGGGGAAGGCCGCCTCCAGCGCCGGGGTGATCACCGGGAAGTTCGAGATCGGGTCCTCGATGTGGGTGCGGACATAGTTGGCGTTGACCGTCACCCGCGTGTCGCCGCCGTCGCGTCCGACCGGCCGCAGATTGACCCCGGCCCGCAGGGTGCGGCGGCGGTCGTTCTCGAGGCCGCGATTGCCGCCTTCCGTGCGATTGACCGTCACGCTGGTCCCGGTGCTGAAGTCGAACACCGTGACATTGGCGGTCTGCAGCACTGGATCGACGATCTGGTTGGCGGCCGGGGCCGACTGCTCCTCGCTGAGGCTGAGATTGACGCTGACCAGCTTGTCCGGCGACCAGTTCAGGCCTGCGCCCATCGCCAGGCGATCCTTGAAGGTCTCGACATTGTAGCCGGCGTTGACGCTGGCGGTCAGCTCGCCCAGCACCGGCAGCACCTCGTGCGAGCGGCTGGCCAGGGGCACGTCGATGTCGCCCTGCACCGACATCGTCCGGCGGTCGTAGTTGCTGCGCACCGGCGCGCCGTTGCGCAGGGCGTCCGAGGTCTGCTCGACCCGCTCGCCGCCGACCTTGATGGTCGAGGACACGCGGCCGGCGGGGATCTCGGCGACGTCGCCGTTGAGGACCAGCTCGGCCTTGGCGGCGCGGGACTTCGACTTGGCGATCTCGCGGGCGTTGACCTTCAGCAGGGCGCGGGCGATCGGGCCGAACGGATTGACCGCCGGATCCCGCGCCGCGATCGCCGCCTTCCAGGGGGCGCTGTCGACGCCCCGGCCCGTGGCCGTCTCGCTGTCATTGCGGTCGTAGTTGCCGGTCAGCGACCAGCGCCAGTCGCCGACATAGCCGTTGGCGGCCATGGCCAGCTGGCCTCGGAAATTGTCCTGAACGCGCAGCTGCGACCAGGGAGCGTCCAGGTAACGATAGACCGTGACGTCGCCCGCGAACGGCGAGAACGGACTGCCGGCCGGCAGCCGCACGGACGTGGCGGGCAGCCCCAGGAAGCTGGTGCGCTGGGCGTCTTCCAGGTCGACGCTGACCGTGACGCTGACCTTGCGGGCCAGGTCGCGGGTGATGGCGGCCTTGAAGTTGCCCTGCCCCAGCGACGGCAACAGGCTGCGGTTGGCGATGACGCCCGAGAGCTCCGGATCGCCCGCCCCGGCCGAGAAGGCCGACAGCCCCGCTGGCCCATTCCAGGCCACATCCGGCGCGCGCGCTACCGTGACCAGGTCGCCGGCCAGGGCCGACAGCGCCGGGTCGACCTCACGCCCGAAGCTGGTCGCGGCGACATTGCCGACCAGGCCATAGGGCGAGGTCGCGGACGGGACGCGGTAGATGTCGCGCTCGGTCTCGAACAGCGCCGACTCCTGGCGCCAGTCCAGGCCGACCGTGGTGCGCTCGTCGCCGGCCAGGCGGAAGACGTCGCCGTCAAAGCGCTCGACCGTGCGCCCGGCGGCGGTCGTGGCGACCTCTTCCAGCTCGACCGCGGCCGAGCGGAAACGCTTCTTCAGGACGAAGTTCACAACCTTCTGGTTGGGCCGGTAGCCGTAAGCGATGGCGGACGCCGGCGGCAGCACGTCCATGCGCTCGATCGCCTGGCTGGGCAGGCCGCTGATCTCGGAAAAGCCGGAAATCCGCCGGCCGTTGGCCAGGTAGATCGGCGGCGGACTGTCGGGATCGCCGGTGCTGATCTCGGCGGCCAGCAGGGTCACCAGATCCTGCACGGTGCCGGCCCCGGTGGCCTGGATCTCCGAAGCGTCCAGGGTCAATTCGGGCTGGGCCGGGCCATTGGCCTTGCCGCGCGTGGCCTTGATCACCAGGCTGTCGAGCAGCCCCGTCTGCTCGCTCTCCGGCGGCAAGGGGGAAACCGGTGTCTCCTGCATCGGCGCAGCGACCTGCAAGAGCGCCAGTACGCTGACCAGAACCATGAAAGCCGACCCGACGCCGTTATCTGAAAGCCCATAATTCCCCTAAGACGGGTGGGGCTTTGAGGCAAGACTACTTCCGCTTGGGCGTGTAGGGCTTTTGATCCCGCCAGGCCTGGGCGAACTTTTCCAGGTCTTCGTCAACGGTCTCGGGCAGGCTGACCATCAGCTTGGCCAGCAGGTCGCCGCGCTTGCCCTTGGCGTCGGGCATGCCTCTTCCCTTCAAGCGAAGCGTCTGGCCGCTGTTGCTGCCTTTGGGCACGTTCAGCATGACGTTGCCGTCGGGGGTCGGGGCCTCGACCTTGCCGCCCAGCACCGCGTCGGGAATCGAGATCGGCAGGTCCATGACCAGCGCGTCGCCTTCGCGGCGATAGATCGGGTGCGGCTTGATGGCCAGCTCGATCAGGGCGTCGCCCTGGCCGCCACGGCCGGGGCTGCCCTGGCCCTTCAGACGCAGGGTCTGGCCTTCCTGGGCGCCGGCCGGGATGCTGACGTCGATCGTGCGGCCGTCCGAGAAGGCCACGCGCTTCTTGCCGCCCTTGATCGCCTCTTCCAGGTCGATGTCCAGGCGAGCCTTGATGTCGGCGCCCTTGGCCGAGAAGCCGCCGCCGGCCTGGCCGCCGCCGAACGGGCCACGGCCGCCGCCCTGGTTGAACATCCCGCCGAACAGATCCGACAGATCGATCTCCGGGCCTTGGTCGCGATGGAACCCGCCCTGGCCGAAGCCGCCGGCGTTGAACGGACCGTTGCCGGGCTGGCCGCCGAAGCCGCCGCGCATGGTCTCGCGACCGTCGGCGTCGATCTGGCCCAGGTCGAACTTCTTGCGCTTCTCGGCGTCGCCGACGATGTCGAAGGCGGCGCTGACCTGCTTGAACTTCTCCTCGGCCTTCTTGTCCCCCGGATTGGCGTCCGGGTGATGCGCCTTGGCCAGCTTGCGGAACGCCTTGCGGATCTCGTCCGCCGTCGCGGTGCGGGAAACGCCGAGTTCCTGATACGGGTCGCGGGCCAAGGAAGGTCCTTTAAGAAGTGGGCAGGTTGGGTAACGCCCTCCATCTAGAACGTCCAGAGGCGCGCGCAAGCCCACCTGTGACTTCTAGATCACAGACCTGTCGTCGCAGGGGCGCCCCAGCCGTAGAGCGCGCCGCCCTGACAGACCTCGATCCGGGCGGCGGCCGAGGGCGCATCGGCCGTTCGCATGGCGGCGGCATAGGTGAAGGCGGGCGTCGAAACCTCGGCCTCGCGCAACACCATCGCGCCGTCCAGCACCCGGATCCGATAACGCTCCGAACCCTCGCCCAGCGGGACCTCGCCCTCCCAGACATCGCCGCCGACGCGGGCGCGACGGATCCAGGTGAGCTGGAGGTCACCCGAGACGAAGCGGGCCTTCAGGTGCGCTGGCGAAAGCGGACGCAGAGCGCGACCGGTCCAAGTCGCTGTAACTTCCGTCATCGCCGAGCCGGCCGGCGGTCCACCCGCTGGAGCCGCGCGGACGACTAGCAGCGTCCCGCGTTCGAAGGCGGCGACGTCCATCGGGACCACCGCCTCGTCCAGTAGCACCACCGGTGCGCCGGCCGGGATCATGACCTCGGTCGCGACGCCATCGCGTTGACCGCGCAACAGGCCGGAGAGCGTCCACGTATCGGCCGCCACCAACTCGGCGCTCTGGAAAGCGATGACCTCCCAGTCGCCAGACGGCGCGCGGACCGCCAGAGCGTTGTCGCCGGCCAGCACGGCGGCCAGCGGCGCGGAGGTCAGGGTCTTGCCCTCCAGGCGGACGGTCAGGCTGCCGCGATCCAGTCGATGCGGCGAGGCGGGCGGCAGGTCGCTCAGCGTCTCGCCCAGGGTCGCGGGCTGCGCGAGGCGGGCGCGGACCTTCAGGGTCTCGAGGCCCGTGCCGGCATGGACATCCAGCGGCCGCCAGGGCTCGCAGGCGGCGGCAACCAGGGGCCTTGCGTCATCCGCCAGCGCGCCGTCCGAAGGCAGGTCCAACACGTGCAGCACCGGCGGGGCGGCCGGGTCGCGCGGCGGGGCCGGGGTCCAGTCGACGCCGCCGACTACGCCGATCCCGGTCAGCACCGGGACCAGGGTCGCGCGCGGCCGCTCGTCGAGGTCGAGGCGCTGCACGCGCCAAGTCGCACCGTCCAGGGCCAGACGGTCGCCGGCCTCCAGCCGCAGGGCGGCCGAGGGCGACAGACGCACGATCCGCGCGCGGCGAGCGGCCTCGTCGGCGGCCAGCATGCGGCGGGCGACGGCCTCGGCTTCGGCGCTGGCCAGCACGATCGGCGCGTCGGCGTCGCGGGTCCCCTGCCCCGCCTCGCGCCGCACCATCAGCGCGCCGACCTGGTAGTCGCGGGCGGCGTCGATGAAGCGCAGGCGCAGGGCCTCGGCGGCGGGCTCCAGCGCCCGGCTCTCCGTCTCGGCGGGACCGTCATCGGGCAGGGCCAGGTCGTCGGCGTCCAGCGCCCCGATCGCCCGGCCAGCGCGGGCCAGCATCTTCACGTGGTCGCCGCGCTCGACGGGATCCAGGGCGAAGGCCTCGGTCAGGGGCGAGAGGGCGTCGCGCAGCCGCATCGGGCGGTCGACGACATAGCCGCCCACCGCGCCGCCCGCTTCGCCGGGGTCGATCGTGACGCCCGCCCGCGCGCCCAGGGCCTGGATCAGTTCAGGCAGCGGCGCGATCCCGGCCCGGCCCGTCAGCCAATGGCCCAGCACCCAGTTGCCGCCGTCGCTCCAGACGTCCGAGCGGGCCGGAAAGTCCGGGAACGGCCGCGCGTCCCAGCACCAGGCGCTGGCGGCCTCGACCATCGCCCCGCCATAGATCGGCGACACCGGATTGGCCGCCGGCTCGTCCAGCCAGGCCAGCACGGCCTCCAGGTAACGCCGCTGGCCGAAGTCGTCGCGCTCGCCCGTGGAGTACGGCGGCAGGAAGCTCTCGGAGCTCTTGGGGTCGATGAAGAGGTTGGGCGAATTGGCGCCCTTGTCGACGGCGGGACAGCCGAACTCGGTCAGGCGGATGGGTTTGGACTTGGGGATCCAGGCCGTGGGCGTCGCCGAGCGCACGCCGCCGGGGCGGTCGTGATGCGGCTTGCTCCACCACGAGACCAGGTCCTTGGCCCGCCAGATCCACGGCTCGCCATGGGCGCCGTCGGTGATCGGGCTGCGGGCCTGGGCGTCACGGGCCGCCTGGCTGGGATAATACCAGTCGAAGCTCTCGCCGCCGGTCAGGCCGGCGCGCAGATAGGCCGGATCGTGCGGTCCGTCGAAACCGGCGACGGCGTCCAGGTGGCTCTCGCCTTCGCGCCAGTCGGTCACCGGCGGGTACCAGTCGATGCCGACAAAATCGATGTTCGCATCGGCCCACAGCGGGTCGAGATGGAAGACCGCATGGCCGCCGCCGGGCTGGTGGCCGAAGTACTCGGACCAGTCGCCCGCATAGCCCAGCTTGGTCGTTGGACCGACCACCGCGCGCACCTCGGCGGCCAGGGTCTTCAGCTTGGCGGTCGCCGGATAGGTCCCGCTCGCGCCACGGATGGCGGTGACGCCACGCAGCTCCGAGCCGATGACGAAGCCGTCCACGCCGCCCGCCTGCGCGGCGAGCGACGCCTGGTGCAGCACCATCCGGCGCAGGCCCCACTCGCCGTCGAAGAAGGCGTTGACCTGGGCCGCAGCGCTCGCGGTGCCATCCGTAGCGGCCTCGCAGGTGATCCGACCGCGCCAGGGATAGGTCGGCGTGTCCATCAGGATGAAGGGATAGAGCGTCACCTTCAGGCCACGCCGCTTCAGCTCGGCGATGGCTTGCAGCACGACCGCATCGGCCGGCGTCCCGCCATAGGCCGGCGAGCCGTCCTTCAGCGAGATCTTGTGCGCGCCCGCGCGGCTGACGCCGGCCACGCTCCAGGTCAGCGGCAGGGTGTCCTTCACCGCGCCCTCGACGCCCGGCTTGATCTGGCACTGGCCACAGCGCAGGTCGGTCCCGAACCACGACACCACCAGGGTCACGTGGTCGACGTTCGGCAGCTGGGCCTGCAGCTGGTCGAGGGCCACCACCAGGTCCGGCCGGCCCTCGGCATTGTGCACGCTCTCGGACGCCGTGCGGGTCAGGCCCTCGCGGCGCAGGACGGCTTCGGTCGCATAGACGAACTCGCCCGCGCCGGGGATCAGGCAGACGCCCTTGAGCCGCTCCTCCAGCCCCAGCGTTCCGGGCGCGCGCGGCCGACGATAGACCTCGAACGACAGCTGCGGCGGGCGGTTGCCGTAGGGCTCCAGGGCCAAGTCCTCGAACACCACATAGGCTACGCCGCGATAGGCTGGAGCCGCGCTCTCGATGGCGGCGATCAGCGGATCGGGGGCCTGGTCCTCGGTCCCGCGATGCACGCGCATGACGACGCCGGTCATGTCCATGACCTTGCCGTCGGCCCAGACGCGACCGACGCCGTCGATCGGGCCCTCGGCCACCGCCACGGCGAATGACAGGCTGTAGGCGTAGCTGGCCGTCTTCTGACCCTTGGAGCCGCCGACGCGGGCCTCGACCCGCTTCTCGCGGAAGCGCGCGGCCCAGATCACCTGGCCGCCGACCCGGGCCCGCCCGAACACGCAAGGCAGCGCCGCGCCTTCGGCCGCGCCGGTCAGGCGCAGCTCGGGGATGCGCGGGCCGACCCGGGTCCCGCCGCTGGCGACGGCATGGTCGATCAACCCGCCGACCACGGCCCCGGCCGCCGCCCCGAACACGCCGCCGACGGCCGCGCCGACGCTGGTGAGGATCATCTGGGCCATGGCGGCTCCTTCAAGGGGCGAGAGGGGGAAATCTGAAGGCGGCGACCAGGCGCTCGCGCCACCAGCGGCCCAGCACGCTCTCGACGCAGGCCCGGCCCCAATAGGCGTGGATCATGCGGTCGGGGCCGGACTGGATCGCGCAATGCTTGGCGACCGCGCCGGGGGCCATGCGGAAGACGAGAACGTCGCCGGGGATTGGGGTGGTGGTGGGGATGAGCCAGCGGTGGAAGGCTTCGAGGAGCAGTTCGCGGCCGCCGGTCTCGGCCCAGTCCGGGCGGTAGGGCGGCGGGGGCTCGGGCTCGGCGCCGTGCAGGGCGCGGTAGACGCCTCGGACCAGGCCCAGGCAGTCGCAGCCGGCGTGCAGGGCGGAGGCCTGGTGGCGGTACGGAGTGCCGAGCCAAGGGCGGGTGTGGGCGAGGACGGCGCTGGCCCCTCCACCGGCGTTCCGCCGGTCCCCCTCCCCCAACAGGGGGAGGAGAGATTTCTCCGCCCCGCTTGGGGGCGGACAGACCTGCGTCAGCAGGTCAGGTGGGGGCCAGTGCTGACTCACCGCCGCCCCCCATCATTCCGCTCACCCTCAACCGGGTACAGCGTCAGGAAATCCTCCCCCGGCGCCGTCGGGAAACCCCGGAAGTTCACCCCATTCCCGAACGTCCCGACACACGTCGCCCAGCGCTTGTCACACACAGCGCCCGCCGGCGGAGAAACCCCACACCGCGCATCCCCCAGCCTTGCGTCGCACAGCCGCGTGAACGTCCGCCCGGCCACCCGCTCCAGCTCGGCCAACGGCCCGGCCAAGGTCGCGGTGAACGCCTCGCCCTCCCGCGACACCGCCGCGATCTTCGCCGTCCACAGCCGCACCAGCCGGCTCGGCGCGCTCCAGTCGACCCGCAGCGCCGCCACCCGCGCGCCGTCATAGAGCCCGGCCGTCAGATCCGCCTCGGTGATCCCGTCGGCGTCCAACACCCCCAGCGCCGCGGCCTGCCCCGGCGCATAGCCGGCGGCGGTCTCGCTCGCGCCGGGGCTCCAGCCGCCGCTGGCGCGACACACCACGCCGTCGACCATCAGGTCGCGGTCATGGTCGGTGAAGCCCAGCCTCACCCCATCGGTCCGCGTGACGATCCAGGCCTGGCACAGCCGGCCGACGTCCATCCCTTCCGGAAGCGCGCGCATCAGACCCGCACCTCGACCAGGGCGCAGGCGGTGACCCGCGCGGCGGCGAAGCCCTCCAGCGTCACGTCCAGGCGGTCGAGGTCGAAGCGCACCGGCGTGTCGAACTCGAACCCCGCCGTCACGCTCGCGCCGGCGGCCGGGGCGGTCGCCAAGGTCACCAGGCCCGTGGTCACATCCACCGAGAACGGCGCGGCGACGCCGGCCACGGCGACCTTCACGGTCCCGGCTGCGGGCTTGGCGATGGTCCGCCCGGCCTTGACCAGCTGGAACACCTTGCGCGTCCCGTCGCCGGTCCCGATCGCCTGGTCGCCCGCCGCAGGCTGGGCCGACGGTGGACAGGACTTGAAGTCCGTCGGATCCCGAAACCGGAACCCCGCCAGCCGCCCGCCCCGCGCCTCGAAGAACGCCAAGAGCTCGGCGACCTCGTCCAGCGGCCGGGCGGCGGTGGCGATCAGGTAACGGCGACGGCCGGACGTCCAAGGACTGGTGCGGCGCTCGAAGCCGGACGCCAGGGTGACGATGTCGACGCGCCGCTCGATCCCGCCCGTGCAGCCGAACGCCAGGCGCGCGGGCAAGCGCGCCTCATGGAACTCGCTCATCGCGATCCCCTATTCTCGGAAAAGGTTTGCAGAAAAATCGCGCGCAAGCGGAGCCGTTGGGCGCGATTGCCATTAAGACTGCGTCATGACCCGCTTTTCACTTCATCGGCGGGTCGTCGGGCTCTAACTATTGAGCCTGAGATTGGAGATCGAAATGGATTGGAAGACCCTGTTCCTGTCGCCGGAAGGCCGCATCGGCCGCCAGGCGTTCTGGATCGGATGGCTCTGCCTTCTGGGGGCCAGCATCGTGCTGAACGCGCTGCCCGTGATCGGCCACGTGCTGATGCTGCTGGTGATCTATTCCAGCATCTGCATCCACACCAAGCGCCTGCACGACATGGGTCAGACCGGCTGGTGGCAGGTGCTGCCGTGGGTGCTGGGCCCGGTGCTGGTGTTCGGCGCCATCGCCTCGGTCGGGATCTCGGCCCTGATGACCGCCTTCCACGACGGCGAGCCGACGGCGGCCCTGCTGGCCAGCATCGGCGGGCTGTTCATGTCGTTCTTCATCGCCTTCGCCATCTGGCTGGCCTTCACCCTGTGGGTCGGTTGCAGCACCGGCGTGACCGGCGAAAACAAGTACGGCCCCGTGCCGCCGAACACCGCTGCGGTGGCGCTCTAGAGGCGTCTCGCGCCCAACGACACGGCCCGGGCCAGAGCCTGGGCCAGCTGGGCGTCGGAGCGGACCAGGCCGCTGACCTCGCCGCCCTGGACATTGACGGTCACAGAGACCCCTCCTCCGCCCGCCGGCTCGATGGCGCCGGCCGAGGTCGGGCGGAACACCTCCGGTCCCCGCTCGCCGACTAGGTAGGCGCCGCCGGGCAGCACCGGGCCGCCGTCGGCGCGAGCGCCCGAGAAACTCTTCGACAAAGCCTCGGTCAGGCCGCCCTTCAGCGCGGTGCTCGCCGCGCCCAGCACCGCTCTCGCCAGCTCGCCCAGCGACACCTGACCGTCCGCCGCCGCTCTGGCCAGCGACCGGGCCAAGGAGGTGCCAGCCCGCGTGAAGGCTTCGTCGATCGAACGCGCGGCGCGTTCGGCGGGGGCCTTCAGGGTCTCCAGCGCGGCGGCGGCTTGAGCGGCCTTGGCGGGGATCGTCGATAGTCCATCGTCTTCGAAACTCATCGGATGTCCTCGTCGGGATAGCGGGCGATCAGGGCGGAAAGGTCGGTGCGGGTGAGCACGGGCGCCGGCGGCGTCTCGGTCAGCGCCCGCCACTCCTTGAGCGACAGGCGCCAGAAGGTCTCGGGCGCGATGCCCAGGGAGAGCGCCAACCGCAACGGTGCGCCCCAGCTCACGCGCAGGCCGCCAAGGCGGCGGCCAGGGCGCTGGCGGCCTCAGGGACCGTGGCGCGGGCCGCGATCTCGGGAGGCTCGCCGCCACCGTCCAGCAGCGCGGCGAGGACGGCCGAGAGATCGCATGCGCTCAGCGTAGCGATCCTGTCCGGCAGCTGACTCCAATCGGAGAGTCCCAACGTCGCCTCGATCCGCGCCAGGGCGCCCAGCGTCAGACACAGGCGTCGTGGTGCGCCGGCGATCGTCACGACCACTTCACCGCGCGCGGGGTTGGGCGACAGCATCAGATCGCCGTGAAGGTCACGACGCCGGCCGAGGCCAGGCTGAGCGCGAACGCCGCCTCGCCGTCGTGCTCGCCGGCATAGTCCAGGGCGGCGACCAGGAACGCGCCCTCCAACTGGCCGAAGTCGGGGATCACCAGCCGCCACACGCGGGCCGACTGGTCGAAGAAGCTGGTCCGCACCTGGGCGTCCGAGGCGGCGTCGCGGAAGATGCCCGAGCCCGACACGGCCACCGATTTCACTCCCGCCCCGGCCAGTAGCTCACGCCAGCGGCCGGCGCTGTCGCTGTCGGTGGCGTCGATGGTCTTGGCGTTCAGGCTGATGGTCCGGGCGCGCAGGCCCGCGACGGTGTGGAAGGTCGGGGTCGCGGCCCCGTCGCTGATCTTCAGCAGCATGTCCTTGCCGGCTTGGGTGGCCATGGCGAGCTCCTCGGTCTAGGGGTTTTCGGTGACGGCGCGCACCCGGACGACGCCCAGGGTGGTCTCGCGATCCGCGCCGGCGAAGACATCGGCATAGGGGACGCGCAGGTTCACCAGCCGCCGGCCGGTGAGCGTCGGCCGCGCGTCATGCAGCGCCGCGCGGACGGCCGCGACCAGGGCGCGGGCCTCCTCGGGTCCGCCGAAACGGCTGGCGCAGGTGACGGTCAGCAGGTGCTCGACCGCGTCGTTCTCGCCCACCGGCCGGTTCTCGGTGCGGGTGACGACGACACAGGGATAGGTCGGCAGACGCGGGGCGGCGCCGTGGATCCGCTGAGCCGCTATGGCGGTGACGGCGGGCGCGGCTTTCAGGGTCGCGACCAGGGCGTCGATCAGGGGCTTGTCGCTCACAGCCGCGCCTTTCGATAGGGCGTCAGCCACGGCTCGACGAGGGCCAGCGAGGGCTCGCCGGCGTCACGGTGCTCGTAGGCGTGGGCGACCAGGGTGAGGACCGACAGCCGCAGCGGCGCCGGGCTCGTGGGGCTCAGGGTGACGGACGCGGCGCTGGCGATACGGGCCTCGGCGGCGTCGATCAGGATCGTGAGGACGGCGTCCTCCGAGGCGTCAGGCACGCGCAGGAACGCCCGGGCCTCGGCCAGGGTGAGGGATTGGGGCATGGAGGATTTCCTGGAAGGCGCGTCCCGCCGCGATGCGGCGGGACGCTGAAGCGGCTACGAGGCCGCGAACTTCAGCAGCTTGATCGCGTCGAAGTTCTGCACCCCGCCGCCGACGCGCTTGGTGGTGTAGAACAGCACGTGCGGCTTGGCCGAGTACGGGTCGCGCAGCACTCGCACGCCGGCGCGGTCGACGATCAGGTAGCCCTTCTCGAAGTCGCCGAACGCGATCGGACAGGCGTTGGCGGCGGCGTCCGGCATGGCCTCGATCTCGGTGACCGGGAAGCCAAGCAAGGAAGCCGATTGGCCCGGCTGCAGGGCCGCGTTCCAGATGTAGTTGCCTTGCGCGTCCTTGAACTTGCGCACCGCGCTGACCGTGCGGCGGTTCATCACGAAGCGGCCGTTCTGGCGGTACTGGGTCTTGGCCGCGTAGATCAGGTCGATCAGCTTGTCGGTCGGGTTGCTGGCCGGCCAGGCGCCCGCGACGCCGGTGGCCAGGTAGCCGACCTGGCCCCACGTGTAGCTGGCGTCCGGCGCGGCGGTATAGGCCAAGAAGCCCTTGGGCTTGTTGACCCCGTCGCCGGTCACGAAGGCCGTGGTTTCCTGGGCGGCGAAGGCGTCCTGCACCTCCTCGGCCAGCCACTCGTCGATGCTGACATAGGCGTCGTCCAGCAGAGCCTGGGTGGCGGCCGGGCTGGCGTAGAGCTCGCCGGCCGGGAAGTCGATGACGTCCAGCGTGGGCGCGGTCGTCTCGGGCCGCGCGGCGGTCTCGGCGACCCAGGCGGCGGCCAGGCCCGTGGGCGACACCGGCTTGCGGAAGGTCCCGGCCCCGATGGTGCGGACCTGGCAGATCTCGCGCATCGGGCTGGTGGCCGCCAGGCGACGCAGGATCAGCCGCTCCAGCTCCGGCGGGGCGACATAACCGCCGGCGGTGGCGACGCTTTCGGACAGGCCCTTGGCTTCCAGCAGCGCGGCGGGGGTCTCGCCGGTCTTCACATAGCGGTCGAAGGCGGCCTTGCGTTCGTCGACCTGGGCGACCGGCGCGTCACCGCCGAGCCCGGGCCGGCGCAGGTCGGCCATGATCCGGTCCAGGCGATCCTGGGCGCGAGACATAGCCTCGTCGATGCGGCCGACCTTCTCTTCCAGCAGGACGTCGGCCCGCTTGGTCTCGATCGCCGACAGCCGCTGGTCGTTGGCGGCCTTGAAGCTCTCGAACGCCGTCAGGACGTCAGCCAGCGCCGCGCGGGCCTCGGGCGAGGCCGCGTGTTTGGTTTCCTTCATGGGGATCTCCGGGTTTTGGGAGCAGATATCCGCTAGGCGGATCGGGTGAGCCGCGCGCCGGGCAGCATCGGGAAGGTCACGATCGACACCTCCCACAGCTCGACGCGGGACAGCACGCGCAGGCGGCCCTGGGTGCGGGCCTTCACTTGGCGAAAGCCGATGGAGAGGCCGTCCAGGGCGCCGGCCTCGACCAGCGCGGCGACCAGGCGACCGCGGGGCGTGGTCTTCAGGATGCGGCCACGGACGAAGAGCCCCTTGGCGTCTTCGACGACCGCGTCCCAGACGCCGACGGGCTCGGCCTCGTCGTGCTGGTGCAGCATCACAACCGGCGCGCCGTCCGCCAGGCTCTCGGCGAAGGCGCCGGCGGCGGTGACGTCGTCATTGAGGTCGCGAGTCCAGAACAGCGAGGCATAGCCCTCGATTTTCAGCTCATCGCTCATGGCTGCGCTCCAGGCGGGCTTCGATGCGGGCCAGGCTCTGGCGGCTGGCGTCGGCCTGCGCTTCCAGGCGCGCGAGGCGCTCGGCGACCGGGGCCTGGGCGTCCAGACGGCGCTGCATGTCGTCGATCCGGGCCGAGGCGCGGCCGGCCCACATCAGGGCGGCGGCAGCTTGCAGGAAGACGGTGATCACCAGCCCCAGCGACACCTGGCGGTCGAACCGCCAGCGGTTGACCGGCCCGCTCAATGTTCCAGCCCCGCCAGGCGACGGCGTTCGGGATCGGTCAGGAAGCTCGCGGCCTGGAGCCGGCTCCACAGGGCGTCGCGCTCGGCCGACAGGGCCGGCACGGCGTCCAGGTCGGGGGCGATCCGCGCGCCAGGGAACTTCGCGCCCAGCCAGCCGGTCAGGGCGCGGGCGGCACGCTCGGCCAGTGGGACCACCGTGCCGCGCCAGAAGGCGGCGTTGGCCTCGCGATAGTTGGCGTAGGTGTTGTCGCCGGGGATGCCCAAGAGCTGCGGCGGGACCCCGAACGCCAAGGCGATCTCGCGGGCGGCCGCGTGCTTGCCCTCGGTGAAGTCCATCTCGGCCGGGGTCAGCGACATGGCCCGCCAGTCCAGGCCGCCTTCCAGCAGCAGCGGGCGGCCGGCGTTGGCCTGGCCCGAGTGGGCGGCGGAAAGCTCGGTCTTCAGCCGGTCGAACTGCTCGTCGGTCAGCCGGTCGCCGGCGTCCTTGGACGAGTAGACCAGCGCCCCCGACGGGCGGGCTGAGTTGTCCAGCAGCGCCTTGTTCCAGGCGCTGGAGGCGTTGTGGACGTCGATCGCGAAGGCGGCGGCCTCGAGCGGCGAGAAGCCGTAGTGGTCGCTCGTGGGGTTGAACAGTTTCAGGTGCAGGACGGGCAGCCAGCCATCGGCGTCGCGGGCGATCCGCACCGTGCGGCCGGCGGCCTGGTAGTCATAGGCAAGCGGCCAGCCGCGCGGTCCGGGGACCAGGGTCATGCGGTCGGGGCGCAGGGCGTAGAGCTCCGACGGCTGAGCGTCGCCGGCCGCTTCCAGATAGGCGTTACCGGCGACCTGCAGGCTGCCGAAGAACGCCTCCATCAGGTCGGGCCCGCCTTGCTCTGGGTTGGGGCGGTCGACGAGTTTCTTGAGCGGATGGTCGTCGGCGCGTTGGCCGTTGACGAACACGGCCAGCGGCGTGGACGCGGCGGCCTCGGCGATCAGGCGGGTGCAGCGATAGGCGACGGGGTTCTTGGCGAACCCCTCGGCGGCCAGCGCGCCGTAGTCGCGAGGCGTCCATTGCGGCCGGCCGCCGGTGGTGAGGGCGATCAGGCGCGCGGCGCGGGAGTCTTTGCGCTCCGGCGGTCGGGGTTTGAAGAGGGGCATGGCTGAGGGCTCCGCGTTCGGAGTTGAGAACAAAAGGGGAACAATTTATAGTGGTGCGGAAGGCGCGACACGATCCAGATCCTCCCCCGCGATGCGGGGGAGGTGGCCCAGAGGGCCGGAGGGGGCTAGCGCGTGCAGAACAGATGAGACCGCCACTCGAGCGAAGACTGACGGCGCAACGCTTTCGTCGGGAGCTGACGCTGCCGGAGGTGCTGTTGTGGCTGGAACTGAAGGGACGCCGGCTTGGCGGACTTCAGTTTCGCCGCCAGCATCCGGTGGGTCCCTACATTCTGGACTTCTATTGCGAGAGCCAAAGGCTGGCCGTTGAAGTCGACGGCCAGCAGCACACGCTTGATGACCATTCCGTACGTGATGCTAGGCGCGATGCTTGGCTTGCGGCACAGGGGATCGTCACGCTCCGGATCCCAGCCCGCGAGGTGTTTGAGACTCCAGAGGGTGCAGCCAGGAGCATTCTGGAACACCTCAGAGCTCGCCCCCTCCGGCCCTCCGGGCCACCTCCCCCGCATCGCGGGGGAGGATCGTGATGGTGGCCGCCGTTATAAGGATCGCAACCGCGGCCTCCGCGCCTGTCCCAGCATCAATTCACTCACCGCCCACACCAGCGCATCCGCCCGGTCGGGACTGTGCTCCAGATCCCCCGACCCCAGCGCCATCAGCTCCTCCTCCAGCGCCGCGAATGCCTCGCAGTGCAACACCCTCCCCTGCTCGTACAAGGCCGCCACCGGCTCGGCGCGAGCGCGTTTGCCAATGCTGGCCTTCACCAGCCTGATCCGGCAAGGCGGGTCGGCCTGAGCCAGCACCGAGCGCACCATGTCCCCACCTTGGTTGGCCTCGGCGACCAAGGCGTCAGCATTGAACTTGCGAGCAGCCGCAACCGCCCTCCCGGCCCACCCCGCCGGAGACAAGCCCCGCGCGGTCTCGTCGGCCAGCACGAACGCCCGGTCGTCCCGGCGCCCGACGACCACGATCCCGCAGGCGTCGCCGCCGGCCGTGGCGGGCGGATCCACGGCCACGACCACGCGGTCCAGCCGCGCGGGCCTCGCCGCCCTACACCTTGCCAGGTCCTCGGCCCGAAACAGGCCGCCGTCGGTCTCGACGATGATCCCGTCCAGCTCCTGAGCCGCCAGGCGCGTGCCGCCGTACAACCCCTCCAGCGTCCGCAAGAACGCCGGCGCCAGGTTGCCGGCATTGGCGGACGTCCCAGCGCGCGTCAGGGCCACGCCGGGCTCGGCCATCAGGGCCTTCAGCGCCCGGTTGGGCTTGGGCGTCGAGGTCACGACCAGGCGCGGGTCGGTCCCTAGGCGCAGGCCGAACCGTAGCATGGCCAGGGTTTCGGCGGGCCGGCGCCAGGCGCAGAACTCGTCGGCCCAGGCGGCGTGGAACTGCGGGCCGCGCAGGCTGTCGGGATCCTCCGCCGAGAAGGCGTAGGCCACCGCGCCATTGGGCCAGACCAGGCGGCGACGCGAGGCTTCCCAGCGGGGGCGGAACAACGGCCCGCCCATCGCCTTCAGCCCCGACGGCCCCTCGATCATCACCTCGCGCACGTCGTGCAGGGTGGGACCAACCAGCGCCAGGGTCGGATGGACCAGCGCCTTGTGGGTGATCCAGCGGGCGCCGGCGAAGGTCTTGCCCGCGCCGCGTCCGCCCAGCATCAACCAGGTGGTCCAGGGCTCGTAGTCAGGGCTCTGCTGGTGCTCCAGCGGGTCGGCCAGCCACGCACTCAGCAGACGTTGCCGGTCCAGCGCCTCCAGCCCCATCCACGGCGGCGCGCCGCTTGCGTTCGATGAGGTCGGCCATGCGGGTGAAGCGCTCGGCAAGAGCGGCTTGAAGCTCTTCGGGATCGTCGGGGATGCCGTCATGCATGGAAGCCTCATCGTCATTGGCCGCCTCGTCGGCGGCGGGCTTGATCTTGGGTTCGGGGACCATGGTCTCGATTGCCTTGGCCGACCGAGCGAACACCCCGCAGGTGCGGGCGTCTTTCTCGATCTGAACCTTCTCGGCGGGATCGTCGGTGGTCAGGAACGCGTCGATCAACGCGTCCATCTTGCCCTTGAGGCGGGTCTGCAGCGTCTCGCTCCAGCCCTGCGCTCCGTTGCTTCTCTCGGCCATGACACAAAGATACGGCGCCAGCGGGCGCGGATGATTGAGGCCGGCGTAAAAGTGACAAGTCGTTGAATTCGCCGGAGTCGATCTCGCGAATTCAGAGCGTTCAGCGACCTCAATCCCCGTACTCCCAGATCCTCCCCCCAGCGGGGGAGGTGTCGGCGCAGCCGACGGAGGGGGAAGAGACCGGCGCCAGGAGAACTTCCCCCTCCGGCGCTTCGCGCCACCTCCCCCGCTGGGGGGAGGATTTGTGCCTTCCTGTGGACGATCCACCGCCCACACCCCACCGATCCGCCAATCGCATTGGACTTGTCATGGTACCGCGCCCATATGGCGCTCGAGACTGAAATGCGAGGACGACGAACGTGCACCTGACGGGCGAGCTTCTGATCGGCGGCGAGAGCCGCAAGGGAACCAACGGCGAGATCCGCGGCGAGAACCCCGCGACCGGCGAGATCCTGGAGCCCGCGTTCGGCGGCGCGACCAAGGCCGATGTCGAGCAGGCCGCCGCCCTGGCGCACGAGGCCTTCGCCGGCTATCGCGCCCTGCCCTACGAGACCCGCGCGACGTTCCTGGAAGCCATCGCCGAGCACATCGAGGCGATCGGCGATGACCTGATCGTCCGCGTCATGGCCGAGACCGGCCTGCCCCGTCCGCGCCTGGAGGGCGAGCGCGCCCGCACCACCGGCCAGCTGCGTCTGTTCGCCAGCGTGCTGCGCGACGGCGGCTTCCTGGAAGCCCGCGTCGACCCCGCCCTGCCCGAGCGCAAGCCGCTGCCGCGTCCTGACCTGCGCCTGCGCAATGTGCCGCTGGGCCCGGTGGCCGTGTTCGGCGCGAGCAACTTCCCGCTGGCCTTCTCGGTGGCCGGCGGCGACACCGCTTCCGCGCTCGCAGCCGGCTGCCCGGTCATCGTCAAGGCCCACCCGGCGCACCCCGGCACGTCGGAGCTGGTCGGCCGCGCCATCCAGGCGGCCGCGGCTTCGGTCGGCCTGCATCCGGGCGTGTTCTCGATGATCCACGACAGCGGCTATGAGGTCAGCCAGGCCCTGGTCGCCGATCCGCGCGTCAAGGCCGCCGGCTTCACCGGCTCGCGCCGTGGCGGCCTGGCTTTGCTGACCATCGCCCAGGGCCGTCCCGAACCGATCCCGTTCTATGCCGAGATGAGCAGCATCAATCCGGTGATCCTGCTGCCGGGCGCCCTGAAGGCCCGCGCCGACAAGATCGCCCCGGACTTCGTGGCCGCCCTGACCCTGGGCGCGGGCCAGTTCTGCACGAATCCCGGCCTGATCCTGGCCATCGACGGGCCGGAGCTGGACACGTTCGTCGAAGCTGCCGGCAAGGCGGTCGAGGCCGCCCCGGCCTCGGTCATGCTGACCCCCGGCATCTGCAAGGCCTTCGCCCACGGCGTCGCGGCCCTGACGGAAGCCACGGAAGTCACCACCGTGGCGCGCGGCGTTCCGGGTCCGGACGGCAGCCACACCGGCCGCGCGGCGCTGTTCAGCGTCGCCGCCGCCGACTTCCTGGCCAATCCGCGCCTGCACGAGGAGGTCTTCGGGGCCGCCTCGATCGTGGTGCGCGCCACTGATGAGGCCGAGCTGGCCAAGGTCATCGACGCCCTGGAAGGCCAGCTGACCATCGCCATCCACCTGGAAGAGGCCGACCACGCCCTGACCGCCGCCCTGCTGCCGGCGCTGGAGCTGAAGGCCGGCCGCATCCTGGTCAACGGCTTCGGCACCGGCGTGGAAGTGGCCCCGGCCATGGTCCACGGCGGCCCGTTCCCGGCCACCTCGGACGGCCGCGCGACCTCGGTCGGCACCCTGGCGATCGCCCGCTTCCTGCGCCCGGTCAGCTACCAGAACCTGCCCGAAGCCCTGCTGCCGGCCGAGCTGAAGACCGAAAACCCGCTGGGCATCGCCCGCCGGGTCGATGGCAAGGTCCGCACGGCCTAAAACAAGAGCCCGCCGCCCCTTCCGGAGCGGCGGGCTTTTTGTTTGTCGCGATACTTAGGCAATCACTTGACTATTGAGCCACGCCTCGATACTTAACCCCATGCCTAACCAACAACCCTCGCTCGACCTCATGTTCCAGGCCCTCGCGGACCCCGCGCGGCGCAGCATGGTCGAGCGGCTCAGCCAAGGCCCCGCCTCGGTGAGCGAACTGGCCAGGCCGCTCGACATGTCCCTGCCGGCGGTCATGCAGCACCTGGCCATGCTGGAGGCGGGCGGGATCGTGGCGTCGGAGAAGGTCGGCCGGGTGCGCACCTGCCGAATGAACCCCGACGTCCTGAGTCTGGCCGAACAATGGATCAACCAGAGGCGCACCCAGTGGGAGCGACGCCTCGACCGCCTGGGGGATTTCCTGGCGGCCGAAGACGAGGATCTGAAATGACCGCCCCTACCAAGACGGAAAGAAACGCCATCCACGCCACCTTCGTCGTCGAGCGGACCTATGCCGCCTCGCCCGCCCGGGTGTTCGCGGCCTTCGCCGACCCGGAAAAGAAGAAGAAGTGGTTCAAGGGCCCCGACGAATGGGGCGTCCCCGACCAGAAGTACAACTTCCGCGTCGGCGGCGAGGAACACAGCATCGGCGGCCCGCCGGGAGAACCGCCGCATCGGTTCTACAACCGCTATCTGGAGATCATCCCGAACGAGCGGATCGTCTATGCGTACTGGATGCACCACGGCGAGCCGCTGGCCTCGGCCTCGGTGGCGACGCTGGAGTTCCGGGCCGAGGGGGAGAAGACCCGGCTGGTGATCACTGAGGTGGGGGCGTTCCTGGACGGGTACTACTCGGCCGAGGGGCGTGAGCACGGCATCCGCTGGCAGCTGGACTCGATCGCGCCGATCGTGGAGGCGGCGGCGTAACGCGCCAGACCCTCCCCCCGTGGGGGAGGCGGCCGAAGGCCGGAGGGGGAAGTAACCGGATAACCCGCTACTTCCCCCTCCGTCGCCTACGGCGACACCTCCCCCGCTAGGGGGAGGATCTTGTTACCCGCGACCGCTGAGCCCTCAGTGACTCGCCGCCGGCGGTGGCTTGGCCAATTTCGCCACGTCCGCTTCCGTCACCGGCTTGGCGTACGCATTGCCAAAGTGGGTCCGCACATAGGTCACCACCTCCGCCATCTGGGCGTTGGACAGCGTGCCAGAGAACCCCGGCATCCCGCCCTTTCCGCCGGCCACGACCATGATCGGATACGCCGCCCCGGCCAGCTTCGGGTTGGACGCCAAGGCCGGAACCGTCCCCGCCCCCGTCGCGCCCTTGGCGTCGCCCATGTGGCAGGCCTGGCAGACCTGGCTGTAGACCTGCTCGCCGGTCACCGGCTTGGGCACACGGACAATGCCGCCGGCCGAGTCCTGGGCCACCGCCGGAGACGCCAGCAGCAGCGCCGTCAGAACAACGAACTTCTTCATGAGCCTCAAGCCTCCAGCGCGCGCTTGTGCAGACGGGTGATGGCGTCGATGGACGAGAGCAGAGCGCCCTCCATCCAGCAGCCGACATAGCTGGCGTGCTCGCCGGCCAGGACGATCCGGCGGTCCATGGCCACCAGGGTCTGGTAGTGCTCCTTGCGGGTCTCCTCGTTCCAGCGAGCGCAGCAGCCCAGGGTCCAGGGCACGCGGCTCCAGGCCACCGAAGCGCCGTTGGAGAACTCCTTGCGGTAGCTTTCCGGATGCAGCACCGAGCCCTGCGCCAAGGCCACCTCGATCCGCTGCTCGGGCGTCATGCCGGCCAGCCGGAAGGCCCCCAGGTCGCGGGCGAAGGCGCCCAGCAGCACCGCCGGTCCGTTCCCGAACATGTTGTTGTTCGGATACGAGATCAGGCCGATCTCCTGGTCGGTGAAGCTGTGGCCGCCATAGATGTAGTCGTCCTCCTCCCAGAAGCGACGCTTCATCTCCAGGCCGATCTTGACCTGGCCCGAGTACGGCACGGCCTTGACGGCGGCCATCATCTCGTCGGTCACGGCCAGGTCCATCTGGCCCAGGATGCTGAGCGGGATAGTGCAGACGCAGTAGTCGGCCTTGGCGTCGGCGGTCTTGCCGGTGACGGTGTCGGTCCAGCTGACCACGACGCCCTTGTCGTCCTGGGCGATCTTGCTGACCTTGGCGTTGTAGGTGACCAGGCCGTCCACCTGCTTGGCGAAGGCCTTGCCGATCATGTCCATGCCACCCACCGGCTGGAACATGGTGGTCTGCATCTCGCTGCCCATGAAGAAGGCCATCGAGGTCCAGACCTGCGGGTCCAGCACGTCGTGCAGGCTGTAGAGGTCCTTGGACGGGATCGGCGCGCCGTTGACCCCGCCGCCGCCCGGCCGCTCGAAGCCGCGGTGCGAGGACGCCCGCAAGGACGCCGAGTACTTGTAGTCCTTGTCCAGCATGCCCCAGCCCTTCAAGGCCTCCAGCAGCTTGTCGCGGTCTTCCTGGGTGACGGTGTCGTCCAGGGCCTTGGCGTTGACCGACTTGGCCAGCAGCTCGGCGATATTGCCCTCGAAGTCGGCGGCGGCGGCGTTGAAGCGCACCGGCTTGCCGCCGAAGGCCTGGGACGAGTGCACCCAGCCCGAGTGGTTGAACTGGATGAACGGCTCCAGGGCCACGCCGAACTGCTTGCAGTAGTGCAGCAGGGTCCGGTGATGGTGCGGGATCCGCCAGGGGCCGGGGTTCAGGTAGTTGCCTTGGGCGAAGCCGACCTTCTGGGTCGCGCCGCCCAGTTCCGTGTAGGTGTCGCCGCCGCGCAGGGACCAGTTGCGGCCGCCGGCCCGGTTCTGGAACTCCAGGATCTGGACCTCGTAGCCGGCCTTGCGCAGCTCGAACGCCGCCAGCATGCCCGCCAGGCCCGCGCCCAGCACGATCACCTTGGCCCCCGAGCGCGCGCCTTGCAGGTTCGGCGGCCCGTGGAACTGGGTCTCGGCCGCGTGGCCCAGCGTGGTCATCGCCTGATAGAGGGCCGCCGTGCCGCCGACCTTGGCGATGGCGGAAAGCAGCTGACGCCGGGTCGGCGCCCCTGAACGCGAATCCATCTTGAAAGCCCATCCCCTACTGAACCGCCCGAGACCTGAGTCCAGCGGTGCGGTGTTAGGGGGTAACAGCCGTGCGATCGGGGCCAGGGGCGGCGGCGATTAAATGGGCAAGGTCGGGCCGGAGGCTCCGAATTATCGGCACAAGGAACGTCGGTCTGCGTGCGAAGTGTGCAGGTGGCGGGACCGAAACCTCGTCCTTCGACAAGCTCAGGATGAGGTTTCTTACTGAACCGGCCTAACCTTGGTCCTCATCCTGAGCTTGTCGAAGGACGAGGGCCACGCAACGCCCCTACCGCACCACCCGCAGCGCCGGCCGCTCGGCCGCCGCCTGCGTCAGCGGCACGGTGAAGTGGAAGCTGGACCCCAGGCCCAGCGAGCTGTGCATGCCGATCGTGCCGCCCATCAGTTCGACCAGCTCGCGGCAGATCGACAGGCCCAGGCCGGCGCCGTCGTGGGCGCGGGTGATCGAGCTGTCGACCTGGGAGAAGGTCTTGAATAGCTCGGTCTGGTGCTCGAGCGCGACGCCCATGCCGGTGTCCTCGACCTCGAAGCGCAGGCCGCCCTTGGTCGCCGGACGCACGCGGACGGTGACCCCGCCATCGTCGGTGAACTTGACGGCGTTGGCGACCAGGTTGCCCAGCACCTGGCGCAGGCGCATCGGATCGCCCGTCCAGCGGCCGCGCAGGTCCGGGGCGATGTCGACGGTCAGGTTCAGGCCCTTGGCCGCCGCGGCGCCCGAGAAGGCCGCGCAGGAGGCCTCGACCAGGCCGGCCAGGTCGAAGATCTCGGCCCGCAAGCGCACCGCGCGGGTCTCCAGGCGGGCGATGTCCAGAATGTCGTTCAGCAGGGCCAACAGCGACTGGCCCGACTCCTCCAGGATCCGCAGGCGCTTGGCCTGGGGCTCGCTCAGGGTGTCGACGGACATCACCTGGGCCATGCCCAAGACGCCGTTCAGCGGGGTGCGGACCTCGTGGCTCATATTGGCCAGGAAGCGGGTCTTGGCGGCGTTGGCGGCCTCGGCCTCTTCCTTGGCGGCGATCAGGGCGATGCGGCCGGTCTCCAGCTTGCGCAGGGCCTCGGCCACGCGGCGCAGCAGCACCACGCCGGCGGCGGCTAGCACCAGAAAGCCGGCGATGATCCAGGGGGCGACGCCCTTGACCAGCGACAGGCCGGGGTTCTCGGCGGCCCAGGCCAGGGCGCCGACCGGATGGCCGTTCAGGTCGCGCAGCACGACGCGGGGCTGGGGTCCGTGGGCGTCGTTCGAGAAGGCCAGGCCTTGTAGGCCCAGGTCGTCGGCCAGGCGGCGCACGAAGGCCGCGTCGATCCGGCGGGCGGTGACCACCACGGCGGAGGTGCCGTCATAGGTGTCGGCGCCGGCCTGGCTCTCCGGGGTCACGGCGGCCAGGGACACCAGATACGTCGCGCCGTCCACGCGCATCAGGCCGGTTCGGGTCACCTGGGCGGCCGAGCTGAGACGGCCGGCGCGGCGGGCGATGCGGGCGTCGGCGGCGACGTCGGCCGCGGGGCGGGCGGCCTCGGCGGGGAAGCCGCCCAAGTCCGCCGCCTTGACCGGCAGGCCGGCCTTGGAGGCATAGGCCACCTGGCCCGACTTCATCACGAAGGTCAGGTCGTGGCTGAACTGGGTGCGATAGTATTTGGCGAAGTTGAGGTCGGCCCAGTCGTGGTCGATCGTCCAGCCGGTGGCCAGATAGGCCGCGTCCCAGATGGTGGCCGAGGTCGTCTCGCGCTCCATGCGGTCCAGGGTGCGCGACATCGTCCGGTCGACCAGGGCGATCTCGTCCTTGGCCTCGTTGTGGTCCACCGCGCGGGCGGCCAGGGCCATCAGGGCCAGGGCCCCCAGGATCGAGACGAGCACCAGCACGGCGGCCGCGCCGACAATGCCGACGATCAGTCGCGTCTGCCGCTCACCGGCGGTTTGAGCGCCGGCAGCCTGGGTGTTGGAAGTCGTCCCCGCCATGGCGACACCCTGACGACGCTCGCCTATAAGGGGAACGTGGCGCGTGGCCGCAGCCAGCCTAGCGGGGCCTTGCGCCGTCCAGCACCAGGGCGGTCAAGGCGGCCTGCGTCTCGTCCATGAAAGCCTTGTCGGACAAGGACTTGCCGGCCAGCGCCCGCACCTGGACGGCGAAGTCGGCATAGTGCTGGGTCAGGGCCCAGATCGCGAAGATCAGGTGCGGCGGATCGACCCGGAAGAGCTTTCCGGAGTCGATCCAGGATTGAACCACCGCGCACTTGGCGTCGAACACCGCCTTCAGCGGCCCCGAGAGAACCGGCTTCAACAACGGCGCCCCCCGCAGCATTTCCAGGGCGAACAGGCGCGAGACCTCGGGGTGGTCGCGGCTCAGGACCAGCTTGGCGCCGATCAGGGCGGCGATGGCGTCGGCGGGGTCTTCCTCGGCGGTGAAGCGGCTCAAGGGGGCCAGCCACAGGGAGAGCCCCTGCTCCAGCACCGCCACGTACAGGGCCTCCTTGGAGGGGTGGTAGTAGAGCAGGTTGGCCTTGGAGATCCCGGCCGCCTGGGCGATGGCCTCGACACTCGTACCGTCCAGGCCCTGGCGGGCGAACACCGCGAGGGCGGCTTTGAGGATCGCGGCCTTGCGGGCTTCGCCGGCCTGGGCGCGGCGGCCCTTCGGAAAGTTATCCACAGGCCCAGCGTCGCCCACGGTTTGGGCGGCCTTGACCAGCTTGCGGGCGCCCGCAGCCGGTTTCGGCGCGGTCTTGCGCGGAGCCTTGACGGTCTTGGTCGCCAGGTCGGTCATGCGATCTCGAACTTGGACCATTTGGTCAAACATGGACCGAATGGTTCGGATTGCAACGTTCGGCGAGATGGTATTCCATACCCGCTGAGAACCACAAGGAGCCGCGTCGATGAGCTCTCCGATCACGCCGCTCTCGCCGGGCGCCGTCATGCTGCCGGCCCGGCCCGAGCCGATCCCCGTGGACCCCAAGACCACGGCGGTGATCGTCATCGACATGCAGAACGCCTACGCCTCGCCGGGCGGCTATCTGGATCTCGCCGGCTTCGACATCTCGGGCGCGGCGGCGGTGATCCAGCAGATCAAGGGCGTGCTGGAAGTCGCCCGCTCGGCGGGCATGCAGGTGGTCTATTTCCAGAACGGCTGGGACGACCAGTACGTGGAAGCCGGCGGTCCGGGCTCGCCCAACTGGTGGAAATCCAACGCCCTGAAGACCATGCGCGCCAAGCCCGAGCTGCACGGCAAGCTGCTGGCGCGCGGCCAGTGGGACTACGAGCTGGTCGATGAGCTCAAACCCCAGCCGGGCGACATCCAGCTGCACAAGACGCGGTATTCCGGCTTCTTCAACAGCCAGCTGGACAGCGTGCTGCGGGCGCGGGGGATCCGGCATCTGGTCTTCGTGGGGATCGCGACGAACGTGTGCGTGGAGTCGACCCTGCGCGACGGCTTCATGCTGGAATATTTCGGAACCGTGCTGGAGGACGCCACGCATCAGGCGGGGCCGGAGTTCGTGCAGAAGGCGGCGCTGTTCAACATCGAGACCTTCTTCGGCTGGGTGTCGACGACGGCCGATTTCAAGGGGGCGTTCGGGCAGCTGGCGCCGACCACCTAGGGAGAAGAAAAGATGCCCAAGACCGTCATCACCCCGCCCGGCACGGGCACGCCCATCGCCCCGTTCTCGCCCGGCACGCTGGCCGACGGGATCGTCTACGTCTCGGGCACCCTGGCCTTCGACAAGGACAACAACGTCGCCTTCCCCGACGACGCCGAGGCCCAGACCCGGCAGGTGCTGGAGACCATCAAGTCGGTCATCGAGACCGCTGGCGGGACGATGGAAGACATCACCATGAACCACATCTTCGTCACCGACTGGGCCCACTACGCGCCGATGAACAAGGTCTATGCCGAGTATTTCCCCGGCGACAAACCGGCCCGCTACTGCATCCAGTGCGGCCTGGTGAAGCCCGGCTTCGTGGTCGAGATCGCGTCCGTGGCGCACATCGGGAAGCGCTGAGACCCATGACCTCCCCCTCCCCCGATCATCCCCGCGAAAGCGGGGACCCAAGCGGCCTTTCGGGGCGTGGCGCGGCCGAGCTGAAATCCGCTGACTCGGCTTGGGTCCCCGCTTTCGCGGGGATGAGCGGATGGAGGGTGGGGTCGTGAGCACGGGAATGGTCGACGGCCTGTTTTACGAACTGCACGGCGGCCCGGTCGCCGGCCGCGAGGTCGTGCTGCTGTCGTCGGGCCTGGGCGGTTCCGGCGCGTTCTGGGGGCCGCAGATGGCGGCGCTGACCGAGCGTTGGCCGGTCGTCACCTACGACCATCGGGGCACGGGCCGCAGCACGCGCGAGCTGCCACCGAACTATACCGTCGCCCACATGGCCGACGACATGGTCAAGGTCATGGACGCGCTTGGCCTCGCGAAAGCGCATGTCGTCGGCCACGCCGCCGGCGGCAATGCCGGGCTGCAACTGGCCCTCAACCATCCCGACCGCCTCGCCAAGCTGGTCGTGGTCAACGGCTGGAGCCGGCCCGATCCGCACATCCGCCGCTGCTTCGACACCCGCATCCATCTGCTGAACGACACGGGGCCGGAAGCCTACGTCCACGCCCAGCCGATCTTCCTCTATCCGGCCGACTGGATCTCGCGGAACCACGCGCGCCTGCAGGCCGAGGAGGCCCACCACGTGGCCGGCTTCCCGCCGCGCGAGGTGATGCTGGCGCGGATCAACGCCTTGCTGGCCTTCGACATCGACGCGCGGCTGGAGGAGATCACCCACAAGGTGCTGATCAGCGCTTCGGCCGACGACATGCTGGTGCCGCCGCTGTGCTCGCAGCGCATGGCCGCGCATCTGCCCAATGCCGACTTCCAGCAGATCGCCTGGGGCGGCCACGGCTTCACCGTCACCGATCCCGAGACCTTCAACGAAGGCCTCATCAAGTTTCTAGAGGGGCAATAACCCAATGCAGGTCGGCGTCTTCATCCCCATCGGCAACAATGGCTGGCTGATCTCGGAGAACTCTCCGCAGTACATGCCCAGCTTCGAGCTGAACAAAGAGATCACCCAGAAGGCCGAGAAGTACGGCTTCGACTTCGCGCTCTCGATGATCAAGCTGCGCGGGTTCGGCGGGAAGACGCAGTTCTGGGAGCACAATCTCGAGAGCTTCACCCTGATGTCGGGCCTGGCCGCCGTGACCTCGAAGATCAAGATCTTCGCCACCGTCGCCACCCTGACCATCCCGCCGGCCATCGTGGCGCGCATGGCCTCGACCATCGACTCGATCGCCCCGGGGCGCTTTGGCATCAATCTGGTCACCGGCTGGCAGAAGGCCGAATACAGCCAGATGGGCCTGTGGCCGGGCGAAGAGCACTATACCGACCGCTACAACTACCTGGCCGAATACACGACCGTGCTGAAGGAGCTGCTGGAGACCGGCGTCTCGGACTTCAAGGGCAAGTACTTCACCATGGACGACTGCCGGGTCAGCCCGCACCCCAAGGAGACCAAGCTGATCTGCGCCGGCTCGTCCGACGAGGGCCTGGCCTTCACGGCGCAATATGCCGACTACAGCTTCGCCCTGGGCAAGGGGACCAACACCCCGACGGCGTTCGCGTCGGTCAACAAGCGACTGGAGGCGGCGGCCGAAAAGACCGGCCGCGACGTGCAGTCGTTCCTGCTGTTCATGATCATCGCCGACGAGACCGACGAGAAGGCGATGGCCAAGTGGCAGTCCTACCGCGAGGGCGCGGACCAGGAGGCGCTGGCGTGGCTGACCAACCAGGCGGCGCCCAATGCCAAGGCCGGAGCGACGACGAACACGACCCAGCTGGCCGCGCCGGAGTCGGCGGTGAACCTGAACATGGGAACCCTGGTCGGGAGCTATGAGAGCATCGCCCGGATGATGGACGAGATCGCCGCGGTGCCGGGGACGGCCGGGGTGCTGCTGACCTTCGACGACTTCGTGAAGGGGGTCGAGGATTTCGGGGAGAAGATCCAGCCGTTGATGAAGTCGCGAAACTAAAGCCCTCCCCCTTGATGGGGGAGGGTTGGGTGGGGGTGACCTACGGCGTCGGCGGCTGAACCGCCGCATCACCCCCATCCCCGGCCCTTCCCCCATCAAGGGGGAAGGGAGATCAGTCGACCGCCAGCATCCCGATCAGCTGCAAGCGGAACACCAGCACGCTATCCGGCGGGATCTCGCCCATGTCCCGCCCGCCGTAGCCCAGCTCCGCCGGGATATACAGTGTCCACTCGTCGCCGACCTTCATCAGCGGCAGGGCCTCCAGCCAGCCTGGGATCAGGCCGTCGGCCGGCATGATCACCGCCTTGCCGCGCGCGAAGCTGCTATCGAAGACCGTGCCGTCCAGCAGCTTGCCCTCGTAGTGGACCTTGATGATGTCGCCCAGCTTCGGCGACGGGCCGGTCTTGGGGCCCGAGGTCACCACCTTGTACTGCAGGCCCGACGGCAGGGTGACGACGCCCGGCGCCTTGGCGTTCTTCTCCAGGAAGGCCTTGCCCGCGACGGCGTTAGCCGACGGTCCGGCGTTCAGCTGCGGCGGCGCGGTCGGCGTCACCTGGGCGTGAGCCGCACCGGCGGCGAGGAAGGCCGCGAGGGCCAGAGGAGCGAGAAGGCGCATCAAGGGTCTTTCGAACGCTGGTGTCAGTCAGCGACACCGTAGCCGTCCTTGACCGGAACTTCGCGGCGAAATTTCGCCCCGTCAGCTGGCGGCGCCGGGTGGCCAGTAGCCCAGGAACAGCAGGGTCAGCGCGAAGGTGTCCATCGCCCCATGGGCCAGGATCGCGGCCCAGAAGTTGCGGCCCGAGGCATAGTAGGCCCAGGCCAGCACCAGGCCCGCCCAGGTCGTCATGAACACCCCCGACGGACCTTGCGGCGCATGCAGCAGGCCGAAGATCAGCGCCTGGCCGATCGCCGCCAGCGCCAGGCCGCGCCGGCTGTTCCCAAACACGCGGCCCAATCGGTTCATGAAGAAGCCCCGGGCCGTCAGCTCCTCGCCCAGCGCCGCGCAGATCCAGGCCGCCGCGATCCAGGCGACATAGGCGACGGGCTCGGCGACGATCACGGCGCGGATGTACTCGACGTTCGGCGCGGGCCAGCCGAAGACCCGGGTGAACACCACGCCCAGCAGCATGGCGCCCAGCTCGGCGACCGCGAAGGCGGCCGCCGCCCAGCCCAGGACGGCGCGCCACCGCGCGGGCCGGCGCAGGCCCAGGTCGCGGTACGAGATCCCGTCGCGCAGCAGGAACAGCCCGCCCGAGACCACGGCGACCAGGGTCGCGAGCGTCATGACCGGCAGACGCACCGACGTGGGCAGCAACGGCGCCACGTACATCGTCAGCGCCAGCGAGGCCGCCATCAGCACGGCGATCACCGCCATGATCTGCAACAGCGCGCTCACGCGCGGCCAGACCCCGAACCTACCCTGCCGCACGCAACACTCCGTCGGGACGCTTACCCCCTGCGACCCTAGAGGTCCGCCGCGCGCCTGGGTAGAGCTTAGACCAGCCCCCGCTTGGCCGCCTCCAGCGCCGCTTCCGCCCGCGAGCAGATGTTGAGCTTGCGGTAGATCGCCTTGACGTACCCCGCCACGGTCAGCTCGGTGACGCCCATGACCTTGGCCGCCTCGCCCGAGCGCAGGCCCCGGCCGATCAGGCGCAGCACCTCGGTCTCGCGGGGCGTCAAAGCGGCCTCGGGCTCGACCGCCGCCTGGGGCTTGCGGAAGTAGTCCAGCATCCGCCGGGCCACGGCCGGCGACAGCGGGGTCTCGCCAGCTTCCAGGCGGCGCAGGTAACGGACCAGTTCGTCGCGGCCCATGTCCTTGAGCAGATAGCCGCCCGCCCCCGCCGCGATGGCGTCGAACAGGTGGTGGTCGTCGGCATAGATGGTCACCACCACCGACCGCGTCGTCCCGCCCGAGCGCTCGGCCAGGTCCCGCAGGAAGTCGACGCCGCGTCCGTCCGGCAACCCTAAGTCCACCAGCGCCAGGTCCGGCGCGCCATCACTCAGGAACGACCGCGCCTCGGCCAGGTCCGCCGCCCCTCTCGCCACCACGCCCGGAAAGGCCTCGGACAGCGCCGCCAGCAGGTGCTCGCGGGTCTCGGCCTGGTCTTCGAGGACCAATGCGGTGGAAGGCAGGCTCATGCGGTCGCGCTCACATCGATCGGCGCGGACAGGCGGATCACCGTGCCCTTGGCCGTCTCGGGGATCTCGACCGCCCCGCCGATCTCGCCCAGGCGGCGCTCCAGGTTGGCCAGGCCGCTGCGCCGGCCGCCCTCCTCGCTGGGCAGGCCGACGCCGTCGTCGCTGAGGGTCAGTTCCAGCCGGCCGCCGTGCTCATGCACGGTCACCGCCACCGTCGTCGCCCCGGCGTGGCGGATGGCGTTGGAGACCACCTCGCGCACCGCCGAGGTCAGGTTCTTGTAGACGCGGTAGGGCGCGGTGCGGTCGGGATCGGCCAGCTCGACCGGCGGCCAGTCCAAGGCGAGGCCCGCCGCCTCCAGCCGCTCGGCGGTCTCGTGGCGCAGGTCGGCCAGCACCGCCTCCAGCGGCAGGTCGTGGCCCGACAGGCCCGAGACGATAGCCCGCAGGTCGCCGATCGCCCCGCGCATGGCCTCGCGGGTCTGGGACAGGTCCTGGCGGTGCAGGCCGGACAAGAGCCGCGCGCCGACGTCGTCATGCAGGTCGCGGGCGATGCGCAGGCGCTCCTCGACCACGCCGCGGGCATAGGCGTCACGGCCTTCCTCGATCTGGCTGAGCAGCCCCACCAGCTGGTCGGCCAGCTGGGCCTGGGCCGCGCCGAACAGGCCCCGGCCGCGGAACGGGAACCGCAGGGTCAGGGCCGTGGTCCCGGCGGCGGCGGGCAGGCCCAGCGCCACGCCCTCGTCCAGGATCTCGGCCTTCGTCTGCAGCGCCGCCCCGACGGAAATCTCCAGCGGCTCATAGACCTTGGACAGCAGCGCTTTCCAGGCGTCCGCCCGCGCCTCGGCGTCGTGGATCAGGGCGACCTGGGCCACGGCGGCGAACATCTCGTGGTCCTTCATGGTCTTGCGGCCGATCGTGCGCCGCCACAACACGTCGCGGAACGGCAGGTAGGCGAAGGCGACGATCAGCAGCGACACGCCCAGCGCCGTGCTGGGGGCCGCGCCCAGGGCGGTGATCAACAGGCCGTCCAGGGCCAACATGGCCGCGCCGGCGCTCAGATAGAACAGGATCCGGAACGCCCACTGGTCCAGCTCGAACAGCTTGTGACGGCGCAGGCCCACGGCCATGCCGACATAGATGATCACGAAGAAGCCCAGCGAGTAGCGCGGGTCCAGGAACGGCGCGCGGCCCAGCGCGATGGGCACGGCGACATTGCCGATGAAGGCGCCGGCTCCCACGATCACCGACAGGCCCAGCCAGCGGGCGGCGGCCATGGCGGCGGGGTCCTTGCGGCTGGCGAAGACCTGGACGGCGATGGCGACGATGATCAGGGCCATCTCGATCGAGGTGATCGCCTGGCCGGTGCTCTCCACGGAGGGATTGCCGGGCAACAACGGCGTCAGCGCCCAACCCAGCACCCACAGCGGCGCCAGCAGCATCAGCGGCGCCCGCGTCACCCGCTTGGGATAGGCCAGGAAGAAGGCGATCATCGCCCCGCCGAACGCCACCGCGCCGATCATGTTCAGCAGGGCCGCGGCCTGGGCCAGGACCCGGTCGGTCACCAGCTCGACGCTGGAATTGACCGCCCAGCCGAAGGTGAAGGCCAGCATCGACAGGCCCGTCACCGCGAACAGCTGAGTCGACAGCTCGCGCGGCCGCAGCGCCCAGACCCAGCCGACGATCAGGGCCGCGATCAGCCCGAACGCCAGGTTGGCCCAGAACTCGGCGTTCAGGGTGGTCAGCGGCCGGGGCCGATCATCCAGGGTCACCGGACGCTGGACCTTATCCGGACCTTCCAGCCGCACGACCAGCGGCCGGGCCTTCAGGGCCTGGGCGAAGGCGCCTTGCAGGCGGTGCTGCTCGCGGGCCTGGACCTGGGTGGCGGGCGTGTCGAGGCCGCCGATCTCGGCGGCGCGCAAGGCCGGGGCCGTCGGGTCGGCGCCGATTCCGGCTAGCCGATCCCCCACCTTGGCCCCGGCCCGCGCCAGGGGCCCCTCGGGGTCCAGGCGAGTGATGACGATGGCGCCGTCCGGCCGGCTGTCGAAGCCGCCTCCCAGCCAGGCGGGGCTCAGCGCCATCCACACGCCGACCAGGGCGGTCGCCACGCACAGCAGGACGACGCCGAGCAACAGGGTGGTGGGTGACGATGTACGCATGAATGAGCCGAGCTTGGGGCAGGACAAGCACGGCCGCAACTCTCACGGAACACCGTTACGGGGACACCCCCAGGATTGGGGGTTGCGCGGGCCTCAAGTAACGCCGCCGCTCCAGCAGAATTCGGCGGCGCCGACCTGGCACCACTGGTCGATGCCCTCGACCTCTTCGCCGCTCACGACAGCCTGGCAGACCAGGCTGGTCTTGGGCGCCACCTTGCGGATCGGCCGCTGGCTGCGGTCGGGCGTCGGGCGGATCTGCAGCCAGACCGAGGTGGTGACGGGGCCGACCTTCACCGCGCCGGAACCGACGCTCGCCGGGGTGCTGCTGTTCTGCTGGAACACCTTCACCACGTCCTTCAGCAGCTGGGCGTAGGAGCGGTTGCTGGCCGAAAGCCCCATCTGGGGATCCTGCCGGCGCGCCGGATCCAGCACCGAGTGGCCGACGACGTGCCGCGCCGGGTCCAGGCCGTGATGGTCGCACAGCGCCGCCAGCACCCAGACATAACGGGCATAGGCCGCGTCGGCGTCGATCCCGCCGCCATAGCAGTACTCGACCCCGATCGCCGCATCGTTGGCGTCGTACCCGAACATCCGGTTGTCGTTCGGGACCGAGTACAGGACGTGCAGGGCCTGTTCGGCATTGGCGAAGGCCGGGATCGTCTCGACGATGCTCTTGTCGTCCACGAACAGGTGGGCCGAGCTGACGATCTTGGGGTTGGGGTCGTTGCGGTACCACTGGGCGTGGCCGGCGGCGGTGGCGCCGGGATTGCCGCTGTCGTGGGCGACCAGGAACTTGACGCCGGGCGTGACCCGCCGCCCGGACCGGCGCTTCGAAATCGGGGCGTGAATCTCGGTGACCGGATAGAGCGCGGTGAAAGCCATGGATCACCCGTACGTATGGGGTTCGGTGGTCGTCGCGGCGGTCGTGGTGGTCCCGCCGGCCTCGGACGAGGACTCTGGCGTCAGCTTGTCGCGCTCGCCGAAGAAGGTGTCGGCCCGCTTCGACAGCCACAGCGCCACACGGTCCGAGAACATGCCCGCCAGCACCCCGACGGCGCAGAAGGTCATGAAGTTGGCCTTGCTTTCGTCGAAGGCGATGTTGCCGCCCAAGAGCGCCGTGCCGCCGCCGAGCACGATATAGACCCCGGTCGAGATCAGCCCGCCCAGGAAGATCCGCGACAGGATCTTGCCCCCGGCCGAGGCCGAGATCGAGTTGTTCGGATAGACGATCAGCACCAGCGTCACCAGCAAGGCGCCGAACAGGCCGGAGACAAAGGCCATCACGATCTGAAGGATCGCCGGCGGTATCCTGGCGACGAAGGGGCTCAGAATAAACGTATCCTTGAGCGCCGTGACATCGCTGAAGATCATTCCGAGCGGTTCGGCGGCTTTCAGAATATTTTGCAGCTCCGACAGCTCCCTGCCGGTCGCCTCCAACGTATCCGTCGCCGTCTTTAGATCGGATGCTGCCTTACGCTGGCTAGCAAGCGCAGCCTCAAGCGCGCGATAGTTGTCGACTTGACCAGCGAACGTCGTAGCCACGGTGGGATTTGAGTTCCCGCATTGACGCGCCCTATCCCAACGCCCCTCATAAGAGATAACGAAAAATAAGGATGTTGGAACAACCTTACTGCACAACCTCTGCACCTGCTCAAAGAGCGGTGTAATCTTTGCCGCAGTAGTTTTTACATTTTCTCGAGAAGTATCGTAATCTTTAACTGCTTTTCTGGCTGTCGCCTGCTCAGTAGCATACCGCCCCCTTATCGTTTCAATCTTTTGCTCAGCCTCGATCGCTGCCTCAAGACGCACGCGTCCGGAGCTGTAGTCGAGCCGCTCGCGCACTGGCGTGACAACCGGCTTGGCGGCGTCGGCGGCCGGATCCGTCTCATCGGCCTCATCGGCTTCCTCGTCCTTGGCCGGCGGTACAACCTGCGCCGGCGGGGGCGTGTTGTTGAACGCCTCCAGTCGCGTGATCACGCGCTGCTGAGCCGCCGCCGTCACCAAGACCAGAAGAAAGCCGTAGGTTACCGCCAAAGCGCCAAGGGCATGGCCCAAGAACGTCGCGAAGACGCCCAAGGACCTCCAGACTACACCCCAATTGATCTTGATCGGCATCGCCGCCTCCCCCCGAAGGACTTATGGCGACCTGCAGCTACGCCGCACTGATGCTCGCGAGCTCGCCCACGGCAAAGGTTAACACAGCCTTAGCAAGATAGAAGCACGAATACACCCAAAGCGAGCACGTGAATTGAGACGCCCGTTATCTGGGCGCCTCCAGGTAGCGCGCCGCGAAGTCGAGGAAGAACGGCCAGTTCGGGCCCGGCGTGTGGCCGCCCTCGTGCTGGCGGAAGGCCAGATCACCGTCCGCGATTAGCGTCAGGGGCTTGGGGAAGGTCGTCGCGCCCAGGTCCTTCTTGCCCAGCAGGCGGTAGACCGGCCCGGCCGCCACGGTGGCCATGAACATCCCGCGCGGGTCGGTCCAGGCGTCGGCCTCGTCATTGCCGACGCTGATGAACAGCGGGCGCGGCGCGACCAGGGCGATCAGCTCGTGGCTGTCCACCGGCAGGTCGTCGGCGGTCAGCGGGCCGGCATATTTCAGGAAGTTGCCGGCCATCCAGTGGTGCTCGCCCTCGGCGGCCAGGTTCTCCACCTGCTCGCCGCGCTTGCGACGGTGCAGCTTGGCGCCGCCCTCGCCGGACGAGGCGATCAGGCCCACGGCCAGGCGCGGTTCGTAGGCCATGGCGACCAGCGCGCCCTTGCCGTAACGCGACAAGCCCTCGATGCCGACCCGCTTGGCGTCGATCGCCGGGTCGGTCTCGAAGTAGTCGATCACCCGGCTGACGCCCCAGCCCCAGGCGCGCAGGGCGCCCCAGTCGTCGGGCTTGCGGGGCTGGCCTCGGTTGGTCAGGCCGATGATCCCCTGGTTTAGCTTGCCCGGTTCGTCGGCCTGGACGCTGGTCGGGTCGAGGATCGCGTAGCCCCAACCGCGCGCCAGGACCAGGTCGCGCCAGTCGGGACCGGGCGGCGGCGGACGATTGCGGGCCCACGGTGGACCATCGGGGAAGCCCAGCTCCAGGATCAGCGGGACGCCGGTCTTGCCCTCGGGGGTGACGACCAGCAGGTCGAGGGTCACGCTGATCGACGGCGCCCGTCGGTTGTCGGCGACACCGGCCAGGCGCTTCTCCACGACCGGCACGCCCGCCCGGACCGAGCGGGTTTCCTTGACCACCTTCCAGGTGAGCTTCGGCGCGTTCCTGGGGATCCGCCCGTGCTCTTCACGCTCGAACAGTTCGACCAGCTGGGGCCGGCGGGTCTTCCACCAGGCGTCGGCGTCGGGGACCGGGCGGCCGTCCGGGAAGGCCAGCGGATCGGGCAGCAGGCTGAACGGCCCGGCCTTGGCCTCGTCATAATTCACCGCGTTGGGCGCGGCCTTGTTGTAGCCGTCGACGCCGGGCCGCAGGGGCTTGGTGATCCCCAGGCTCTTCAGCATCCGCGCGTGCTCGGCCTGGCCGGCGGCGACGTCGCGTTGGGGGAACTGGGCGGCGGCCGGGGTAGCGGTCACAAACGCAGCCGCTACGACCACTTTGAGCATTGATCTTACAAGTGTCATGACGTCATCTGACCTCTACCATGCGAAACATTCTTACCGTTCTGAGCGCCGCCCTGACCCTGGGCCTCGCCGTTCCCGCCCACGCCGAAGAGCTGCCCCGCATCGCCCGCCAGGACGGCGCGCATCGCCTGCTGGTCGGCGGCAAGCCGTTCCTGATCCTGGGCGGCGAGCTGGGCAATTCCTCGAGCTCGGACCTCAAGGACCTGTCGGGCCACTGGGCGGTGTTGAAGGCGGCGAACCTCAACACGGTGCTGGCGCCGGTGACCTGGGAACAGCTGGAGCCGGTCGAGGGGAAGTTCGACTTCACCGTCTTGGACGGCATGATCGCCCAGGCGCGGGCGAACGACATGCGGCTGGTGCTGCTGTGGTTCGGGGCGTGGAAGAACAGCATGTCGACCTACACGCCGGCCTGGGTGAAACGCGACCAGGTCCGCTTCCCGCTGGCCCGCACGGCGGAGGGCAAGGCCGTCGAAATCCTCAGCGCCTCTTACCCGGCCACCCGCGACGCTGACGCCAAGGCCTATGCGGCGATGATGGCCCACCTGAAGGCGGTCGACGGCGAGCAGCGCACGGTGCTGATGGTCCAGGTCGAGAATGAGATCGGCATGCTGCCGCAGGCGCGCGATCACAGCAAAGCGGCCGAGGACGACTTCAAGAAGGCCGTTCCGGCGACGGCCCTGAAGGCTCTCGGCGCCAAGAAGAACGGGACCTGGGAAGAGGTGTTCGGCGTCTCGGCGGCCACCGACGAGCTGTGGCAGGCCTGGACGTTCGGGCGCTACGTCGAGACCGTCACGGCGGCCGGCAAGAAGGCGTATCCGCTGCCGATGTACGTCAACGCCGCCCTGCCCCGGCCCAATACCGTGCCCGGCGGCTATCCCAGCGCCGGGCCGCTGCCGCACCTGATCGACCTGTGGCGCGCGGCGGCGCCGTCGCTGGATATGCTGAGCCCGGACATCTACTTCGCGGACTTCGTGAAATGGATGCCGCCCTACGACCGGGCCGACCAGCCCTTGTTCATCCCCGAGGCCGACCAGGCCGGCAAGACGCCCGCCCCCGGCAACGCCTTCTGGGCGATCGGCGAGCACGATGCGATCGGCTTCTCGCCCTTCTCGATCGAGCACCTGCCGGAAGGCGCGGTGAAGACCCTGGGCGCGGCGTACAAGCTGCTGGACCAGCTGACGCCGCTGATCACCACCCACGACGGCGGCAAGACCATGCGCGGGTTCCGCGCGCCGGTGGCCTATGACGGGACCGTGGACCTGACGCCTCGGAAGGCCAGCTTCGGGGCTTGGGATTTCACCGTGACGGTGGTCGATCCGTGGACGCCGAAGGATGCGCAGGACTATGCGAGCCATGGCGGGTTGGTGATCCAGCTTGCGGCCGATGAGTTCTTGGTGGCGGGTCGAGGGATCACGATCACCTTCGCGACCGAGGGAGCGAGCGTCGGCTTGGAGAGCGTGCGGGAGGTTAGCTTCCAGGACGGCAAGTGGGTCGATGGGCGCTGGCTGAACGGGGACCAGACGCATCAGGGCCGGCACGTGCGGTTGCCGCCGACGGAGTTCGGGGTGCAGCGGGTGAAGCTCTATAAGTACCGATAATTCAGTGTCATCCCGGGCGGCGAAGCCGACCCGGGACCCAGGGGCCGAGCGCAGTGCGGTAGCCCCTGGGTCCCGGCTCTCCGCTACGCTGCGGCCGGGATGACACGCTATTTTTGCGGGCTTACTGCGCCGCGCCATGCGCATAAACGCCCAGCATCGTCCCGACGAACCCACCGGCCACCTTGGTGCTCAGCGTCGTCCCATCCGCCCCCACCGTCAGCGTCTCCCACGTCCCCGGCGCCGTGCCCCAGGCGAAGTCCAAGGCCCCGCCCTTCACGACGATCTTCAAATTCAAGCCATCGCCGGATTTGAGGGAAACCGGCTTTTCCGCCACCACGACGCCGTCGACCGGATCGCCCTTCCCGGCTCGCTTCTCGACCCGCATCACGGTCTTGCCGCCAGCCCGCACCAGGCCCACGAACCAGTAGAAGTCGTCGTTCTGCACCGCCACCAGGCCGGCCTTGTCGCCGTCGGCCTTGGGCTCGAACCGCACCGTCGTCGTCACCATGGCGTTCATGTGCTGCTGGCGTCGCGCCCAGACGGAGGGCTGGTCGTTGTCGCCGATCTTGGCCGGACGGGCCTCCAGGCTGAGGATCCCGCCCTTCACCGACCACCAGCGCGAGGTCGGGATGCGCATGGTCATCCAGTTCTTGGGCAGCTCGGGCCCGGCGAACATCTCGGCCGCTCGGAACGGACCCGAGGTCGGCGGCGCCTTCAGGGCCGGCAGCTTCGGCGCGGCGCTGACGTACGGGATCGTCTGGCCCTTGGGCAGGATCACCGGCCAACCATCCTTCCACTCGACCGGCAGCAGGAAGGTCTCGCGGCCGGTGTTGTAGGTGTCGTCGCCGTAGGGGCGCACGGCCAGGAACGTCGCCCACCACGAGCCGTCGGGGGCGTCGACGATGTCGGCGTGACCGGCCGAGGTGATCGGCAGCGGGCGGTCCTTGGGCAGGCCGCGCTGGGTCAGGATCGGATTGTCCTTATACGGAACGTAAGGCCCAGTGGCCGCCTTGCTCCGCAGCACCACCTGGCTGTGCCCCTCGGCCGTGCCGCCCTCGGCGGCGACCAGATAGTACCAGCCGTCCTTCTTCAGGATGTGCGGCCCCTCGGGCCAGATCGGCTTGGTCGACGGGTCGACGCCCTTGTCCAGCAGCACGCTGCGAGGGCCGATCGTCTTCTGGGTCTTGGGGTCGTATTCCTGGATCCAGATGGCGCGGTGGCCCTGGTACTCGGCCGGTCCGGGCGGGCTGTCGTTGTTGACGATCCACGCCCTGCCGTCATCGTCGAAGAACAGCGAGGCGTCGATGCCGCCGACGTCCGGCAGCCACACCGGATCCGACCACGGCCCCTTGGGGTCCTTGGCGGTGATCAGGAAGTTGCCGCCGCAGTCGACGCAGGTGTTGAGGATGTAGAACAGCCCGTCGTGATGGGTGATGGCCGGCGCGAACACCGCCCGCGACAGGCCCAGCCGCTTGAAGTCCAGCATGCCGGGGCGGTCCAGCGCGTTGCCGATCTGCTCCCAGTGGACGAGGTCGGTCGAGTGGTGCACCGGCAGGCCGGGGAACCAGGCGAAGGTCGAGTTGACCAGGTAGTAGTCCTTGCCGACGCGGGTGACGCTGGGGTCGGGGTAGAAGCCCTGGACGATCGGGTTGCGGTACTGGCCGGGGGCGCGCTGCACCGAGTCCGACGGGTCGGAACCGCTGTAGACGAAGTTGGTGAACTGGGCGGTGTTGGGGGCGGCGGCGAGCGCCAGGGCCAGTGCGGGACCGATCATCGCGTTACTCCTTACCGAGCTTAGCGCCCCCTCCGTCACGTCGCCTATCGGCGCCGCGCCACCTCCCCCGTTTCACGAGGGAGGAGGAAGCTTCCCCTCCTGCCCCGCTTGCGGGGGAGGTGGCGCGATGCGGATACGCATCGTGACGGAGGGGGCGCTCCTGCGTGTCAAAACCTACCGCGCCGGCGCCGCCCGGAACGCCGCCGCCACCGCCTCCCGCAGCGGCTTCGGCCGATATGCGTCATCATACAGCGTCGGCCGCTTGGGCAGCTTGTCCTGCCGGTACCACTGGTTCTGCAGCCACGAATATTTGTCGACCATGCCCCAGGCCAGGACCTCCTTGGTCTGCTTGTAGCTGAGCATCTGATCGAGGAACGCCTTGGCATAGGCCGCGACCTCGGCGTCACGGGGTCCGAACGCGGCCGGCAGGCCCTTGTCGTGGACGTCGAACTCGGTGACCAGCAGGTCGTAGCCCATTCCGGTGACCTCGTTCAGGAACGCGGTCCATTCCTGGGACTGCGGCTTGCCAAAGCCCGTGAAGCTGTCAGCGTTTTCGGCCCCGATGTGGCTCTGCACGCCCAGGGCGTCGACCGGCGTGCCGCGTTTCTTGAAGCCTTCCAGCAGCTTCAGCACGCCATAGCGGTGCTGCTCGTTGCCGTTCTCCTGGCTCATATAGTCGTTGTAGACCAGCCGGGCCTTGGGCGCGGCCTGGCGGGCGACCTGGAACGACAGGTCCAGCACCTGCTCCTTGCCCATGGCGTCGGACAAGAAGGTGCTGCGGATCGAGCCGTCCTTGGGGTCGACGGTCTCATTGACCACGTCCCACGAGATCATCTGCGGATACCGGCCGCACAGGGCCTGGATGTGCTCGGTGACCATCTTGGCGGCGGCCTCAGCCGGGCGCGAGCCGAAGTCATAGGTCTTGGTCCACTCCGGGAACCACTGCGGGTGGTGCCACAGCAGGGTGTGGCCGCGCAGGGCCTGGCCGTTCTGCTTGGCGAATTCGGCGATGCGATCGGCGCGTTCGAAGTCGAAGGCCTGCGGGCCGCGGGCCCGGACCACGTACCACTTCAGCTCGTTCTCGGGCACCAGCACGCCGCACTCGCGGGCCAGGATCTCGCGGTACTTGGGATCCTCGAACGAGCCGGTGATCGCGCCCTTGGGACCCGCCCCGACGGCGCTGCCGAAATAGACGCCCTTGGCCTTGGCCAGGTCGCGCAGCGGGGTCTCGTCCGCATAGGCGGAGCCGGCATAGGCGGCGGCGGTTCCGGCCGCGCCCACGGCCAGAAGATCTCGGCGAGAGAGGCTCATTCGTCAGGCTCCCAAGAAAAAGGCGCGCACCGTCTTGGAGGACCGATGCGCGCCAAAACAAAGACAGTTGGCAGGAGTAACCAGGCCTCCCCGGCCAGTTTCCGAAACGAGGATCGGAAGCCGGAAAAGCCCATCCATCCGTACCCGCCGGCCCGAGGGGGAGACCCTCGGACCGACAAGCAGCGGAACTTAGAAGCTGGCGCGAACCACCAGCGTGTAGCGGCGGTCGGCCATGAACCACGAACGACCGGTCTTCAGCAGGTCGCTGTTGAGGACCTGCGTGGTGCGGGTCGTCTCGTTGGTCAGGTTCACGCCCTGGATCCCGACCTTCATCTTCGGGGTCACGTTGTAGAAGATCGAGCCGTCCAGCTGGCCGGTGGCCTCGTTCATGATCGGCGCGAACGGCACGATCACGTCGCGGACGGTCAGCAGGAAGTCCGAACGCCAGTTGTAGGCCAGGCGCGCCGACAGCTTGCTGGTCTCATAGACCACCGCGAAGTTGGCGTTGTGCTTGGACAGGCCCTGCAGCGGCAGCTTGCTGGTGTCGACCGTGGTGATGCGGCCGGCGGCCACGTCGGGGTCGGTCGCCGACAGCGTGCTTTGCGGCACGCCCGAGCTGTCGATGTAGCTGTAGTTGGCGTTGATCCCCAGCTTGTCGAACGGCTTGGGCAGGAAGTCGTAGAACTGCTGGTAGCCGACTTCGAAGCCCTTGACCGTCGACTTCTTGGTCGAGTTGCCCGGGGTGGTCACCAGCACATCGAACGTGGCGCCGTTGTTGGTGAACGGCACGCGGGCGGTCGAGTTGTAGGCGACGTCCGTCAGCTGCTTCCAGAAGGCCGCGACCGTCAGCGAGCCGACCGGCGCGAAGTACCATTCGACCGAGGCGTCGATGTTCTTCGATTGGGTGGGCTTCAGGTACGGATTGCCGACCGTCACGTTGCCGCTGGGACGACCATTGGTGATGCCGTCGGCGTTCGTGTTGAGGGCCAGGTTGTAGTAGTTGCGGGTCAGGCCGATGTCGGGCGGCGTGATCGTCTTGGACAGGCCCAGGCGATACTGCAGACCGTGCGGCATGACGACCTTCAGGTTGAAGCTCGGCAGCCAGTAGTCGAACTTCGACTTGGCGCTGCTGGGCGTCACCGAGCCGTTGGCCCAGGCGCGGGTCGCGGCGCGGACCGCCGGGGTCAGCTGGCAGAACGGCGACGGGGTCTGGCCGGCCGGAACGGCGGCGCAGTCGGCGTCGGACGGCAGGCTGGTCGACAGCGGATAGGCCATGAAGCCATCGGCGACGCGGTCCGTGCTGGTGTAGCGCAGGCCGATATTGCCGCTGACGCGGGCTTCGCCCATGTCGCCCTTGAAGCGCAGCATGGCGTAGGCCGACTGGGTCTTCTCGTTCACAGGATTGATTTCCTGCTTACGGAAGGGCGTCCCGGGGATGACGTCGCAGCGCATGGCCAGCGGGACCCAGTTCTGCGGGCAGCCCCCGGCCAGGCGGTCACGCCACTCGTCGCCCACCGACAGCAGGAACTTCGACAGGTCGGCGTAATTGTCGACCGTGTTGTTCGTGTAGAACAGACGCGGCTGACCCGCCGTCGGCGAGGCCATCTTGCCGCGCAGGAAGTTGTCGAACGCGTAGGTCTCGACCTGCGAGGTGCTGTTGAAGCCGCCGGCCGTGGTGGGGTTGCCGTTGATCGGGTCGTCCATCCAGACCGGACCGCCGCTGCCCCAGATTTCCGAGACCACGCCCCAGTTGTAGGCCGAGAAGCGGGTGGTCTGGTCGCGTTCCGACCAGCGCACGCCGGCCTTCACCGAGTCGAACCAGGTGTCGTCGTTGAACTTGTATTCGACGTCCAGCTTGACGGCGTCTTCCGTGCCTTCCGACTGCTCGATGTGGTCCATCGCCGAGCGCCAGAAGTTGTTGTACGGGTCGCTGAAGCTGTCATGCGGCGCGCGCATGTAGGACGTGCAGTTGGCGTTGAACGGCGTGCAGTTCGAGATCGACGTGCCGTTCGACGGCGCCAGGAAGCTGACGTCCGGCAGCTTGTTGCCGTTCAGCTTGATCGAAGCGTTCTGGAAGGTCGAACCCCAGATGCCCATGCTGATGGCGTCGACCGACGAGTCCACGTGCTGGGCGTCGAACAGGATCCCCCAGTGCTCGTTCGGGGTCCATTTGAAGTTGAAGCCGTAGTCCGACGTGATCGTCGTCTGCTTCTCGTCGCGGCGGACGTTGTTCGACTGCAGGCCGTCGATCGGCGTGCGCGGGTCGGCGCCCTGCTGGTCGGCGCGCCAGCCGGTGGTGCCGGTGATCACGCCGCTGGTGAAGATGCCCTGGTCGTCGAAGGTGAAGCTGGTGCCGGCGACCGGACGCGAGTCACCGTTGCTGGTGACGTTGTCGGTGGCGATTTCGATCGCGTGCTCGGTCCATTCGCTGACCGCCTTGGAGCGCAGGTACTGGAAGGCGGCCGACATGGTGCCGTCGTTGCTCTTCCACTGGGCGGCGAAGGCGCGGCCTTCGCGCTTGCGGTCGGTGTCGGTCGAGCGGAACGCCGCGCCGCGCGGGAACCACACGCCTTTCGTGCCATTGCCGCAGTTCGAGACGGCTTGGCCCAGGTTCGTGCGGCAGCCGAAGTTCGACACCTGAATGGCGTTGCTGCGGCTGGCCAGACGCGAATTGACGTACGAGGCCAGCAGGCCGACTTCACCGATGCTGGTCTGCCAGCGGTTGCTGTACAGGCCGGTGATCGACGGACGGTACTTCTTGATCATGTCGCCGTAGGTGACTTCACCCGACAGCGACAGCACCTCGCCCTTGGCGTCGAACGGCTGGCGGGTGCGCAGGTTCACGGTGCCCGAGATGCCGCCTTCGATCAGGTCGGCCGAGGGGCTCTTGAACACGTCCACGCCGCCCATCAGTTCCGAAGGAACGTCGGCGAAGCTGAGGATACGGCCGTTGTTGGCGGTGAAAGTGTCGCGGCCGTTCAGTTCCGAACGCACGAAGTTCAGGCCGCGCACGACCACGCCCGAGCCTTCGACCGAGAAGTGGTCGGGGTCGACGCCGGCGGCGAAACGGTTGATCGAGACGCCCGGCACGCGCGACAGCGCTTCGGTGACCGAGCGGTCCGGCAGGGCGCCGATGTCCTCGGCGGTGATCGAGTCGCCGATGATGTCGGACGACTGCTTCAGCTGCTGGCTGCTCTTCAGGCTTTGACGGATGCTGGTGACGACGACTTCGTCGACCGTGTCCGCCTCTTTCTTGTCCTGCGCCATGGCCGGCGCGCCGACCATCAGCATGCCCAGCGCAAGCGCCGAGGCCCCGTACTTCAGATTGTCGGCGATAGAATTGCGTCCGCGAGCCGCGGACGGCCTGTTGGCCGTTCCCATTAGTCCACCTCCCCTTTTGTTCGTTATGGCAGCAAGGTAGCGCTACCATCGGTCATGTTACCGTGACCATTGTTGTCAGATCACATGATAGACCACTGCTCGTCAAGCCGTTGTCACACGGGTTCGGTTCGAGTAGCCGTAGGAATGGGAACGTTACCATTTGGGGTAGAGGCCTCGCGGTTTACCGCGGTCCTGCAGCCTCTATTCCTGATCTGGTCGCTTCCCCATTCGTGGTCTGGCCACGACGAACCAGATCTCGACGTCCGGCTTAAAACAAGGATGACAACGCAAGACAGCGTTGTCAATTTAGTCTTGTCCTCCCGGGTCATCTGACGAGACCTGAACGGGGATAAGGTATCGGGGGAGGCGGTGGAATGACGGGCGAAAACGTCCGCGCGGGGGTCGCAACAGACCCCAAGATGGGTAGGGTCGCCGCATGACTCCTGCTCCCATCCGCAAGATCGTCATCGTCGGCGGCGGCACGGCCGGCTGGATGACCGCCGCCGGCCTGGTCGCGATGCTCAAGGGCCTGCCGATCGAGATCGCCCTGGTCGAGTCGGCCGAGATCGGTACGGTCGGGGTCGGCGAGGCCACGGTCCCGCATATCCGCAACTACAACGCCCGCCTCGGCCTCGACGAAGCCGACTTCATGAAGAAGACCCAGGCGACCTACAAGCTGGGCATCGAGTTCCGCGACTGGGGCCGCAAGGGCGAGCGGTACGTCCATCCGTTCGGGGCGTTCGGCCATCCGATCGGCGGCGTCCCGTTCCATCAGCACTGGCTGCGGGCCAAGGCGCGCGGAGAAGCCGACGCCATCACCGCCTACAGCCTGCCGATCATGGCCGGGTTCGCGGGCAAGTTCGTGCCGCCCTCCCCCGACCCGCGCTCGCTGGGCTCGACCTTCAACTACGCCTACCAGTTCGATGCGGCGCTCTATGCCCTGTACCTGCGGGCCTATAGCGAGGCGCGCGGCGTCACCCGCACCGAGGGCAAGATCGCCAGCGTCCAGCAGCGCCCCGACGACGGCTTCGTCAGCGGCGTGACGCTGGAGAGCGGCCAGGCGATCGAGGGCGACCTGTTCATCGACTGCTCCGGCTTCCGGGGCCTGCTGATCGAGCAGACCCTGAAGGCCGGCTATGACGACTGGACGCAATGGCTGCCCTGCGACCGCGCCGCCGCCGTGCCGTGCGACTCGGTCGAGCCCGCCACGCCTCTGACCCGCGCCACGTCGGACCAGGCCGGCTGGCGCTGGCGCATCCCGCTGCAGCACCGGGTGGGCAACGGCTATGTCTATTGCTCCAGCTATATCAGCGACGACGAGGCCGCCCGCGTGCTGGTCGACAAGCTGGACGGCAAGGCCCAGCAGGACCCGCGCTTCCTGCGGTTCGTCACCGGCCGCCGCAAGAAGCAGTGGTTCAAGAACGTGGTGGCCATCGGTCTCGCGTCCGGCTTCCTGGAGCCGCTGGAGAGCACCTCGATCCACCTGATCCAGGTGGCGATCAGCACCCTGCTGGAGCTCTTCCCGCACCGGGGTTTCGATCCCGCCGACCAGGACGAGTACAACCGGGTCATGGACCTGGAGTTCGAGCGCATCCGCGATTTCCTGGTGCTGCACTATCACGCCAACCAGCGCGACGACTCGGAGTTCTGGCGCGACCGCGCCGCCGCGCCGATCCCGAGCAGCCTGGCCGACAAGATCGCCCTGTGGCGCGAGCGCGGCGTGGTGGCGGCCTATAAGGACGGGTTCTTCAAGGAGCCGTCGTGGCTGGCCGTCTATCTGGGTCAGAACATCGCGCCGCAGGGCTGGGACCCGATGGTCGAGGCCATCCCCGCCGCCGAGTCGGCCCGCGTGTTGGCCGAGCTGAAGGCGGCCGTGGCGCGGACCGTGGAGGCCATGCCGGCGCATGAGGACTATCTGCGCTCGGTCGCGGACGCGAGGGTCTCGGCATGACACGGATCCTCATTGTCGGAAGCGGCGTCGACGCCTGGATGACCGCCGCCGTGCTGGCGACGGCCGCACGGGGGACTGTCGAGGTCTCGGTGGCCGAGACCGGTCCTGCGGCTGAAGGCCAGCTGGTCGCCCTGCCCGCGCTGCGGGGTCTGCACACGCGGCTGGGCATCGAGGTGGGCGCCCCGCTGCTTGGCCTGCGCCACGGCGCGAGCGTCGAGCCGTTCGGCGACACCGGCGCGGTGCTCGAAGGCCTGCCCTTCCACCACTACTGGCTGCGGGCCGGCGACGGCGCGCCGCTGGAGGCCTGGAGCCTGACCGCCCAAGCCGCCGCGCGTGGTCGTTTCGCGCAGAGGAGCGCCGATCCGAGGTCGCCGCTCTCGACCCTGGATCACGGCCTGCTGCTGGACGCGGCGGAGTACGCCGAGACGCTGAAGGCCGTGGCGCTGAAAGCCGGCGCCACGCAGGTCGGTGGCCGCCCCGACGCCGACCTCGTGGTCGACGCCTCGGGCGAGGCCGGCGAGTGGATCGACTGGAGCGCCTGGCTCCCGACGGGCGCGCGGCTCACGGGCGTCGAGAACCGCATCGCGACCTTCACCCACGACGCGCCGCTGAAGGCCGGCCGCCGGGCTCAGGCGGTCGAGGGCGATGTCGTGGCCGTCGGCGGCGCTCTGGCCCATATCGGCGCGGCCGATGGCGGTGACCTGCATCTGCTGCAGACCACCGTCTCGCGCCTGGCGGCCCTGCTGCCGACGGGTCCCGCTGCCGTGGCGGAGTTCAACCGGCTGACCGCTCTCGCCGTCGAGCGGGCGCGGGATATGGCGATCCTGCGGTGGGGGGTGCTGGATGCGCCTCCCGAAGAGCTGGCCTGGAAGATGGCCCAGTTCGAGAGCCGGGGTCGCGTGGTGAGCTACGACGAGGAGACCTGGCCCGAGCAGGCTTGGGTGCATGCCCTCTTGGCGCGGGGGATCACGCCGAAGCGCTGGGACCCGCTGGTCGAGCGCGCGCCGTTGGCGCAGACGCGGGAGATGCTGGGGCGGATGAAGGCTGTGATCGAGCGTACGGCGGAGGAGATGCCGCGATGACCAACCCCATCCGCAAGGTCCTGATCGTCGGCGGCGGCACCGCCGGCTGGATGACCGCCGCCGCCCTCGCCAAGGTCCTCGACACCAAGGGCGTCGAGGTCACGCTGGTGGAGTCCGACGCCATCGCCACGGTCGGCGTGGGCGAGGCGACGATCCCGCCGATCACCACCTTCAACCAGATCCTCGGCATCGACGAAGCCGAGTTCATGCGGGCGACCAAGGGCAGCTTCAAGCTGGCCATCGAGTTCATCGACTGGAAGCACAAGGGCCACCGCTACCAGCACCCGTTCGGCAATTTCGGCCTGGATATCGAGGCGCTGAAGTTCCACCAGTTCTGGCTGCGGTCCCTGCACGAAGGCTGGGCCCAGCCGATCGACGACTACAACCTGCCGGCCACGGCGGTGAATCTCGGCAAGTTCGCCTTGCCGTCCAAGGATCCGGGCCAGGTGATGTCGGCGCTGAAGTACGCCTTCCACTTCGACGCCAGCCTCTATGCCAAGTACCTGCGCGGCTACGCGGAAAAGCGCGGCGTCACCCGCATCGAGGGCAAGGTCGGCAGCGTCGAGCAGGACGGCGAGACCGGCTTCCTCACCGGCGTGACGCTGGAAGACGGCCGGGTGCTGGAGGCGGACCTGTTCGTCGACTGCACCGGCTTCCGCGCCCTCTTGATCGAGCAGACCCTGAAGACCGGCTTCGAGGACTGGGGCCACTGGCTGGCCAATGACCGCGCCGTCGCCCTGCAATGCGAGATGGGCGGCGATGGCCTGTCGCCCTTCACCCGCGCCACGGCCCACGAGGCCGGCTGGGTCTGGCGTATCCCGCTGCAGCACCGGATCGGCACGGGTTACGTCTACTCCTCCAAGCACATCAGCGACGAGGACGCGCTGAAGACGCTGGAAAAGACCTTGGACGGCGCCCCCACCCAGCAGCCGAACTTCATCAAGTTCCGCCCCGGCCGCCGCAAGCAGATCTGGAACAAGAACGTCGTGGCCATCGGCCTGTCGTCGGGCTTCCTGGAGCCGCTGGAGAGCACCAGCATCCACATGATCCAGGCCGGCATCACCAAGCTGCTCGCCCTGTTCCCCGACCGCGGCTTCAACCCAGTCGAGATCGCCGAATATAACCGCCTGACCATCCTGCAGGTCGAGCTGATCCGCGACTTCATCATCCTGCACTTCCACGCCAACCAGCGCGACGAGCCGTACTGGAAGCAGCTGCGCGAGATGGAGATCCCGGCCGACCTGTCGCGCAAGATCGAGCTATTCCGCAGCTCCGGGCGCCTCTTCCAGTCGGACTACGACCTCTTTGCCGAGCCCAGCTGGATCGCCGTGCTGCTGGGCCAGGGCGTGACGCCGCAGCGCCACGATCCGCTGGTCGACCAGTACGACCGCGCCTTCGTGAAGGGTCAGATGGAGCGGCTCGCCAGCCTGATCCGCCGGACCGCTGAATCGATGCCGACCCACGAAGCCTTCATCGCCCGCTACTGCGCGGCCCCCGAGTTCAAAGCATGACCCAGAACCACCGCCTGCGCCGCGTCGTCATCGTCGGCGGCGGCACCGCCGGCTGGATGACCGCCGCCGCCCTGGGGCGCTTCCTCAAGGACGGCTACACGAAGGTCACCCTGGTCGAGTCCGAGGCCATCGGCACCGTGGGCGTCGGCGAGTCGACGATCCCCCAGATCAACATCTTCAACCGCATGCTGGGGCTGGACGAGAACGAGTTCGTCAAGAAGACCAAGGCGACCTTCAAGCTGGGCATCGACTTCGTCGACTGGAAGGCAATCGGCCACAGCTATCACCACCCGTTCGGTCCCTATGGCGTCGACATGGAAGGGGTGTCGTTCCACGCCTATTGGCTGAAGGCCCACGCCATGGGCATCGCGCCGGACCTGGGCGAGTTCAGCCTGCAGACGGTCGCGTCCCGGCAGAGCAAGTTCATGCGCCCCAACGGCCAGGCCAACTCGCCGCTGGGCCAGATCGCCTATGCCTTCCAGTTCGACGCCGGGCTCTATGCCAAGTTCCTGCGGGAGTATGCCGAGGCGCGCGGCGTGGTGCGCCAGGAGGGCAAGATCGCGTCCGTCCAGCAGGACGGCGAGAGCGGGCACGTTTCGTCGGTTACCCTCGAAAGCGGCCAGGTCATCGAGGGCGACCTCTTCATCGACTGCTCGGGCTTCCGCGCCCTCTTGATCGAGCAGACGCTCAAGGCCGGCTATGAGGACTGGTCCCACTGGCTGCTGAACGACCGCGCGGTGGCCATGCCTTGCGCCTTGGGCGGCTCGCTGGCTCCGGTGACGCGGGCGACGGCCCGGCCGCACGGCTGGCAGTGGCGCATCCCGCTGCAGCACCGCCTGGGCAACGGCTACGCCTATTCCAGCGCCCATGTCAGCGACGACGAGGCCCTGGCCGACCTGCTGGCCAACCTGGACGGCGCGCCCCTGGCCGATCCGAATTTCCTGCGCTTCACCGCCGGTCGCCGCAAGAAGAGCTGGGACAAGAACGTCGTCGCCATCGGCCTGTCGGCCGGCTTCATGGAGCCGCTGGAGAGCCAGTCGATCCACCTGATCCAGGTCGGCATCTCGCGCCTGATGGCCCACTTCCCCGACCGCCGGTTCTTCCAGGCCGACATCGACCGCTACAACCGCACCATGACCTTCGAGTACGAGAAGATCCGGGATTTCCTGATCCTCCACTTCAAGGCCACGACGCGCAGCGACACGCCGTACTGGGACTATCTGCGCGAGATGCCGATCCCCGACTACCTGGCCGACAAGATCGACCTGTTCCGAGGCTCGGGCCGGGTGTTCCGCGAGAACGAGGAGCTGTTCAACGACACCTCGTGGTTCGCGGTGTTCATCGGCCAGGGGATCCATCCCGAGAGCTGGGACCCGATGGCCGATCCGATGGACGAAGGGCTGTTCCGCGCGCGGATGGCCGAGATCAAGTCGGTGATCGCCAAGTCGGCGCAGGTGATGCCGGATCACATGGCGTTCATCGCGGAGAATTGCGCGGCGGGCTGAGCCCCCTATGCTGCCGTGATGACGACCGACTCCCCCGCCGCCTCGAAACGCGGTCCAGGCCGGCCGCGCGATCCGGAGGTCGAGCGACGGCTGCGGCGCGCGACGCTGGAAGTGCTGTCCGAACGCGGTTTCTCAGGCCTGACCGTCGACCGCATCTGCGAGCGGGCCGGCGCGCCGCGCGCCACCTTCTACCGGCGCTGGAGCGATCCGGTCGACGCCGTGACCGAGGCCTATACCGAGGCCTTCAGCTTCGAGACCCAGCCCGATACCGGCAGCGTCGTGGCCGACCTGGTGATCCTGGGCCAGACCATGGTGCGGCTCTACAACGACCCGGTGATGGGCTCGTGCATGAGCTTCCTGGTCGTCGAGGCCCGCGTGCGCCCCAAGCTGGTCGCCTGGCACGAGAAGGTCTTCCCCATCCGCCGCGCCCACAGCCGCGCCATCGTCGAGCGGGCCATGGCGCGGGGCGAGATCGCGGCCAGCATCGATCCCGACCTGATCATCGACGTGCTGAGCGGCCTGGCCATGAACAACCACGCCACCGGCCGGCCGGTGACGGCGGAGGCGCTGGAGTTCGTGGTGCGCAGGCTGCTGGGGCTCTAGCGGCCCGCCACCCCCAGCACCGCCAAGGTCATCGCCTCGACCCCCGTCCGGATCGCCGGTTCCGGCGTCGGGGCGAAGAACGGCGAGTGGTTGGTCGGCACGGGCTTGCCCTCGGCCTTGAGCTTTTCGATCTGGTCCGGCGCATAGCCGCCGATGCCGAAATAGACCGACGGCACGCCCGCCAGCACGAACTCCGAATAGTCCTCGGACGCCGAGCCGGGCTTTTCCTCCAGGGTCGCCTTGGCCCCGAAGGCGGCCTTGAACACCGCGCCCGTGCGCGCGGTCAGGTCGGCGTCATTGACCACCATCTTGCCGCCCGGGGTCAGTTTCAGCTCGGGCTCGGGCGCGCCGGCCATGGCGGCGACGGCCTTGGCGGTGCGTTGCACGCCGGCCAGGATCTTGTCGCGCACGGCCGCGTCCTGGGTGCGGATCGTGCCGCGCAGCCGGACCCGGTCGGGGATGATGTTGCCGGCGCTGCCGCCCTGGATCGAGCCGATGGTGACGACGCCGAACTGGCTGGGATCCTTCTCGCGGCTGATCACGCTTTGCACGTCGACCACGAAGCGGCTGGCCATCAGGATCGGGTCGATCGTGGCGCTGGGCATCGAGCCGTGGCCGCCCTGGCCGATGAAGGTCAGGTCGATGCCGTCCGAGGTCGAGGTCAGCACGCCCGCCTTGTACGACACCTGGCCGGCCGGGCTGTTGCCGACGTGCAAAGCAAACCCGTAGTCCGGCTTGCCGCCGATCTTGTCCCACAGCCCGTCGGCCAGCATGGCCCGCGCGCCGCTGGTCAGCTCCTCGGCCGGCTGGGCGACGAAGACCAGCGTGCCCTTCCACCTGGCTTTCTGGGCGACCAGCTGCTTGGCGGTCCCGACCCAGGCGGCCATGTGGATGTCGTGGCCGCAGGCGTGAGCGGTGAAGACCTTCTCTTCGCGGTACATCGCCGTCGCCTGGCTGGCGTAGGCCAGGCCCGTCTTCTCCTGCATCGGCAGGCCGTCCAGCTCGGTGCGGATCAGGATCTTGGGGCCGTCGCCGTTCTTGAGCACCGCCACGACGCCGGTCTTGCCGACGTTCTCGGTGACGGTGAAGCCTAGGCTGCGCATCTGGGCGGCCAGTTTCTTGGCCGTCTCGACCTCCTGGAAACCCAGCTCGGGGTGGGCGTGGATGTCCTTGTAGAGCGCCTCCAGCGTCGGGTAGTCGCGGTCCAGCTGGGCGTCGATGGCCTTCTTTGCGGCGGGGACGTTGAGCGGGGCGGCATGCGCGGCGGTGGCGAGCAGCGCGGCGAGGGCCGTGGCGGTGAGGAGTTTCATGCGGAGCCCCGAGGTGGTGAGTCAGGGGATCGACGCACGAGTCCGGCTTAACCGCTAGTGACCCCGTAGATCCTCCCCCTAGCGGGGGAGGTGGCGCGAAGCGCCGGAGGGGGAACAAGTCCTGGCTCCGGTCCCTTCCCCCTCCGTCGGCTGCGCCGACACCTCCCCCGCTAGGGGGAGGATCTGCGTCGCCGTCAGATCCCCGGCGCGTAGGGGAACTTCATCGCTTCGTATTCCTCCAGCGTCTTCGGCGGCGCCTTTTCCCCCGCCGGGAGCGGACGCTTGGAGAAGCTGCCGAACCACGCCACCGACGCGTCGCGCCACCACTGGGCTTCGTCGCGCTGGATTTTCAGGTAGTCAGCTACCTCGGCATGCCGCTGGGCATCGACGTACGGCGCCACGCCCGCCCAGGTCGTCTCCATGCCGTCGACATACTTCACGCCCAGCCCATAGCGCTTGACCAAGCCATCCCACAGCGTGTCACCAGACTTCAGGCGGTAGTCCCAGCTCAGGTGGTGGAACCACAGCAGGTCCTTCTCATCCACGCACTTAAGGTCGGCGAAACACGCCCCCACCGCCGGCGCGTATTGAGCCGTCGCATTGCTCCCCGTCGGCGTGCGATCAAAGCCAACCCCGTCCGGCCCGGCCTTGGCGTAGTAGACACTGGTCCAGTCGGCGCGCTCGCCACCAGCGACCCACGGCCCGGGGCCGTAGTGATGGCTGCGGCCCATCTGATGGTGCAAGCCCAGCGGGGTCATGTAGTCCACCGTCGCCTCGCGCGAGCCCATCATCATCTCGACGACCGGCTTCACGAAGCGCGGGTCATTGCTGAAGGTCATCTTCGCCCAGTCGGTCGCGATGTCCTTCGTCGAGGCGTCCGGATCCCAGGCCAGGCGGCCGAAGACGTACCAGTTGGCCTGGTCGAACTGCGAGCCGCTCCAGTTGCGGTCGCTGCCGATATTGGCCACCCCCGCCATCACCGTCAGCTTGCGGCCGTCCAGCTGGCCGTCGACCACCTTGGCCACCGTCGAGCCCTTGCCCTTGGCCATGGTGTCGGCGCGCAGGGTCTCCTCGTACATCGGGCCGAGATAGACGAGGTGGGTCGAGAACCCGAGATATTCCTTGGTGATCTGGAACTCCATGCCGAGGTTCGACTTCGGCATGGCCCCGAACAGCGGGTGGAACGGCTCGCGCGGCTGGAAGTCGATCGCGCCGTTCTTGACCTGGATGACCACGTTGTCGCGGAACTGGCCGTCGAACGGCTTGAACTCGTTGTAGCCCTGCTTGGCGCGGTCGTCGGGCTGCTCGTGCGAATAGACGAAGGCGCGCCAGATCACGACGCCTCGGTTACCGACCGCGTCGGCCAGCATGTTGGCCCCGTCGACATGGGTGCGGCCATAGTCCTGCGGGCCGGGCTGGCCTTCGGAATTGGCCTTCACCAGGAAGCCGCCGAAGTCGGGAATGGCCTTGTAGATCTCGTCGGCCTTGGCCTTCCAGAAGGCGGCGACGGCCGGGTCCAGCGGGTCGGCGGTCTTGAGGCCGCCCAGTTCGACCGGGGCCGACCAGCGGGCCGACAGGTAGACGCGGATGCCGTAGGGCCGGAACGTGTCGGCCAGGGCCGCGGCCTTGGCGATATAGGCCGGGGTCAGGCTGTCGGCCTTGGCGTTGACGTTGTTCAATACCGTGCCGTTGATGCCGATCGAGGCGTTGGCGCGGGCATAGTCGACCATGCGCGGATCGACGTGGCCCGGCAGCCGCCACCAGTCGAAGATCGACTGACCGGCATAGCCGCGCTCGACCGTGCGGTTCAGGTTGTCCCAGTGGTTCAGCATGCGCAGCTTCACCTTGGGCGCGCTGGCGATGTCCAGGCTCTCGACCGGCTGGCGGGTCTGGATCAGTTCCAGGTAGCGGAACACGCCATACAGGACGCCGATGTCCTTGGAGGCGGCGATGACGGTGGTCTTCCTGCCGTTAACCGCCGTGGTGCGGATGCGGTAGCCCTCGTCGCCGAGGTCCTTCTGCGGCGCGACGGTCAGCTGGATCACCCCGTCGCGGGAGCCGGCGGCGGCGCTGGCGGGCTTGCCGACTAGGCCGGTGAGGCCGCGTTCCAGCTCGGCGCGAGCAACCTTCAGCGTGGGGGTATTGGAGACCGGCGCGATGGCGGCGGCGCGGGCGGCGTACGGCGCCTTGGCGGCGGCCTCGACCGGCTTATAGCGCAGCCACAGGTCATAGCCGTCCTCGGCCCGGGCAGCGGAACCGACCAGGACGAGGCCCAGCACCAAAGCCAGCAACCGCATTCGCTTCACTCCCACGCACGCCCGATCTCAAAGGTCGGGTCTCCACTCCTTAGTGGTCAGACCACTGGGTTGACAAGCCTCATGGTAGCGGTAAACCGATAGACAGGGAGGAAGATTGGACGCCCGCGCCCGCAAGTTTGGCGCGCCCTCGGTCTTTCGTCCCGCCCGCGGATTTCAGCAAAAGCGTCTCATGCCCAAGATCATCGCCGCCAAGACCATCGTCACGTGTCCGGGGCGCAACTTCGTCACTCTGAAGATCGTGACTGACGAAGGCGTCTACGGCATCGGCGACGCCACGCTGAACGGCCGCGAGCTGGCGGTCGAGGCCTATCTTTCGCAACACGTCATCCCCTGCCTGATCGGCCGCGACGCCCACCAGATCGAGGACATCTGGCAGTTCCTGTATCGCGGGGCCTATTGGCGCCGGGGCCCGGTGACCATGGCCGCCATCGCCGCGGTCGACATGGCGCTGTGGGACATCAAGGGCAAGATCGCCGGCCTGCCGGTCTACCAGCTCTTGGGCGGCGCCTGCCGCACGGGGGTCATGGTCTATGGCCACGCCAATGGCGAGACGATCGAGGAGACGATCGACAACGCCCGCCACTATGCCGGCCAGGGCTACAAGGCCATCCGCCTGCAGACCGGCGTGCCCGGCATGAAGGGCGCCTATGGCGTCTCCAAGGACCGCTTCTTCTACGAGCCGGCCGACAGCGACCTGCCCAAGGAGACCGTCTGGTCGACCGAGCGCTACCTGCGCAGCGCCCCGGCCTTGTTCGAGGCGGCGCGCGCGGCCCTGGGCGACGACGTCCACCTGCTGCACGACGTGCACCACCGCCTGACCCCGATCGAGGCCGCGCGCCTGGGCAAGGATCTCGAGCCTTACCGCCTGTTCTGGATGGAGGACGCCACCCCGGCCGAGAACCAGGCCAGCTTCCGGATCATCCGCCAGCACACGACGACGCCGCTGGCCGTGGGCGAGATCTTCAACTCGGTCTGGGACTGCAAGCAGCTGATCGAGGAACAGCTGATCGACTACATCCGCGCCACCGTGGTCCACGCCGGCGGGATCACCCACCTGAAGAAGCTGGCCAGTTTCGCCGACCTCTATCACGTGCGCACCGGCTGCCATGGGGCCACCGACCTGTCGCCAGTCTGCATGGGCGCGGCCCTGCATTTCGACCTGTCGATCCCGAACTTCGGCATCCAGGAATATATGCGCCACACGCCCGAGACGGATGCTGTGTTCCCGCACGCCTACACCTTCCAGGATGGCATGCTGCATCCGGGCGAGGCGCCGGGCCTGGGCGTCGACATCGATGAAGCGCTGGCCGCGAAATATCCCTACCAGCGCGCCTATCTGCCGGTCGCTCGCCGCCTGGACGGCTCCATGCACGACTGGTGATCTGACCATTCGGCGAAAAGGGAGAGAAAGTAGGACAATTCGCGCGGATCTCCGTGGTAGTGATTCATGGAATCCGCCCCCGCCAGCGTCTCTAAAAGCCCCTCCGAGCCATGTCAGACAACGTCAAGCTCTACCGCAAGATCGCCGACTCCGTGGCCGACGCCATCGAGGCGGGGCAGTACAAGCTGGGCGACCGCCTGCCGACCGAGCGTGAGCTGGCCGAACAGTTCGGGGTTTCCCGCCCGACCCTCCGCGAAGCCATGATCGCCCTGGAAATGCTGGGCATGATCGAGGCCCGCCATGGCCTGGGCATCTACGTCACCGGCAATGTCCGCCCGATCGCCCCCTCGGCCGAGATCGACTTCGAGATCGGCGCCTTCGAGCTGATCGAGGCCCGCCGCCTGTTCGAGGGCGAGGCCGCCGCCCTGGCCGCCACCTCGATCAGCGACGAGCAGATCGAGGGCCTGGAAGCCCTCCTTCAGCGCATGCACGAGGAGGAGGAAATCAGCGGCGAGGACGCCGACCGCGAGTTCCACCTGACCATCGCCCGCGCCACCGGCAACGGCGCGATCATCGCCACGATCGAGAACCTGTGGGACTGGCGCAACCGCTCGCCCCTGGCGCGGAACATCCTGACGCGGGCGCGCGGCATGGGGCTGGAGCCTCGGATCGTCGAGCACCGTCGGGTGGTGGATGCGCTGAAGGCCCGTGATCCGGCGGCGGCGCGGCAGGCGATGCGGGATCACCTGGAGCGGGTGATCGACCACCTGCTGCATGCGACCGAGACCGAAGCGGTGCAGCGGGCGCAGCAGGAGACGAAGGCGCGGCGCAGCGCGATCGCCAAGCGGGTGGCGATCTAACCCCCATGACACGGGTTTAACTGGCGCGAGGCGTTCGGCGCACTACGTTCGCCCAATGCATCCGCCCCTCCGGCATACCCTCCCCGCCGACGCCATTCCCCGCCACCTGCACGCGGCCCCCTACGCCGCCGTGGTCCTGGAGGGCGGCTATGAGGAAGCCGGCGAGCGCGGTCGTTACCGCGTCGAGGCCGGCGACGTGCTGGTCCACGCCGCCTTCAGCGCGCACTTCAACCCCGCGCCGGGTCGCCGCGCCGTGGTGCTGAACCTGCCGCTGACCGCCGCGCCGACCTTCGCCATCGCTCGCCTCGCCGATCCGGACACGCTGGTCCGCCTGGCCGAGCGCGATCCCGTCGCCGCCACGGCCTACCTCGTCACCCACTGGGAGGCCGGCCGGGCCGCCCTCGCCGACGCCCCCGACCGCATGGCCGCCGCCCTGTCGGACGCCTCGGACCTGGCCATCGAGACCTGGGCCCGCGACCACGGCGTCACCCGCGAGACCGCCTTCCGCTGGTTCCGCCAGGCCTATGGCGTGGCGCCGTCGCGCTACCGGGTCGAGGCGCGGGCGCGGCGGGCGTGGGGGATGATCACCGGGACGGCGGAGACGCTGGCGGGGATCGCGGCGGAGGTGGGGTTTACGGATCAGGCGCACATGACGCGGGATGTGAAGGCGCTGACGGGGAAGACGCCGGGGGCGTGGAGAGCAGCGGCTTAGGTTTTCAGATCCTCCCCCTAGCGGGGGAGGTGTCGCCGCAGGCGACGGAGGGGGAAGAGACCGGGCCAGGACAACTTCCCCCTCCGGCCTTCGGCCACCTCCCCCCTTGGGGGAGGATCTGGATCATGCCACAGCTCTACAATGCTCCGCCTGCCGCCCCTGAAACCCGACTCCGACCAGATGCTGCACCTGGACGCCCTGCGGATCGTGGGCGCCGTCATGATCGTGGTGTTCCACTTCAACCGGTTCATCAATCTGGACGGTCAGTGGCAAGTCGCCGACGACACGATCAAGAGCTTCAGCCTGATCGTCGACCTGTTCTTCCTGATCTCCGGCTACGTCATGGCGGCGATCTATACCGGCAAGCTGACCACCACCGCCAAGTACCGCGACTTCCTGCAGAAGCGCGTCGCGCGGCTGGGTCCCCTGCACTGGGCGACCATGCTGGTGTTCGTGGTCATCGCCGCCTTGGGCTGGGTCGGGGTGCTGAACGAGCGGGACCCGTCGCGCTACGATGTGACCTGCATCCCGCAGAACGTGCTGTTCATCCACGCCTGGGGAACCTGCAAGGCCCAGACGTGGAACTTCGTCAGCTGGGCGATCAGCGCCGAGATGGGGCTCTATATCGCCCTGCCCCTGCTCTTCTGGATCACCGCCCGCGGCGCCTGGGCCACCGCCGCCACGGCGATCGGCAGCCTGCTGCTCCTGCTGTGGATCTCACGCACCGGCGAGACCTTCTCGCAGTGGACCTTCAACATGGGCGTGGCCCGCGCCGTGCCGGGCTTCATGCTGGGCATGCTGGCGTTCCAGCTGCGGGACCAGCTCGGGAAGCTGCCCTACGCCCGCTTCGTGATGTGGGCGCTGCTGGCGGCGTTCGTCGTCGCGTCCGGCATGGGGGCCTCGCGGACGAGCCTGCTGCTGGTGATCTACGCCGTCGGCCTGGCCGGCGTCGCCGCCGACGCGCAAGGCGTCCAGGGCGGCGTCAGCAAGGCCATGGCCCCGTGGGCGCAGCTCAGCTTCAGCCTCTACCTGCTCCACCCGATCGCCCTGAAGATCGCCCTGAACTGGGTCGGCTTCGGCATGTGGCGTCTGAACGGCGACGCCATGCGCCTGTGGTGCCTGGTGTGGATCGTCGCCCTGTTTCCGATCGCCTATCTGTCGCTGATCGGCTTCGAGCGGCCGGCGCGCGACTGGGTGGCGAAGCTGGGGAAGCGCTAGCCCTTCAGCCCGTCCACCCACGCCGGCAGCTCGCTGATGCTGGAGAGCTCCACATACCGCTCATGCCCCACCGGGGCCTCGGCGGCCTCGTGCGACCACACCAGCGGGTACGGGATCAACGCGCTCCAGCAGCCGGCCTCCAGCGCCGGCAGGATGTCGGACTTCATCGAGTTGCCCGCCATCACCGCCTGCTCGGCGCCCGTGCCGTAGCGCTCGAACACCCGGCGGTACGTCCCCGCGTCCTTCTCGGACACGATCTCCACCGCCACGAAGAAGTCGCCCAGCCCCGACGAGGCCAGCTTCTGCTCCTGGTGCAGGAGGTCGCCCTTGGTGATCAGGATCAGGCGATAGCGATCCGACAGCGCCGACAGCGCCTTCTCGACGCCGGGCAGCGGCTCGATCGGTTCGGTCAGCATCTCGCGGCCCACGGCCAGGATCTCGCGGATCACCCGGGTGTCGACGCGGCCGTCGGTGACCTCCAGCGCCGTCTCGATCATCGACAGGGTGAAACCCTTGGCGCCGTAGCCATAGACCCGCAGGTTCCGCTTCTCGACGGCCAGCAGCTGGCTCTCGATCTTCTCTGGGTCGCCGTGGTCGGACAGCAGGTCCAGGAACCGGGCGTGCGACAAGCGGAACTTGCTCTCGCAGTGCCAGAGGGTGTCGTCGGCGTCGACGCCGACGGTGGTGATCGTGGTCATGGCCCCGAGCCTAGCACAAAAATCACATAAGGATATCCTTATGTCCGTCACAGCTTATGTTGCGTTTATGCGCGAGGCCGGTTTTCCGAACAGCGCCCTTACGCGGCCCGGCGGTATCTCAAGCGTCATGACCGCCCGATCCCCCGCCCATCGCCGCTTGCTGCTGGTCCTGATGATCGTGGGCCTAAGCGGTTTCGCCGGCCTGATCGCCTGGAGCGCCCACGCGCCGCCCCACGCCGACCTGATCCGGTTCTTCGCGCTGGTCTGGCTGATGGTGTTCGGCGCCGCGCGGATCCTCGTCCATCTGGACCAGGCGCTCTACGATGAGGCGCCCGACACCGACCACTGGTCGCGCCTGCGCGGCCGAGGCGACCTCTAGACGCGGACAAGCCCCGGAACGCCTTACGTTCCGGGGCTTCTTTGCCTGCGCCGAGCTTACTTACCTTGCGCGGCGTCCTCGATCAGCTTGGCCACCGCTTCCGGCTTGGAGATGAAGACGGCGTGGCTGCCGGCGACCTCGGTGATCTTGGCGCCGGCGCGGGTGGCTTGGGCGCGCTGGGCGACGGGCGGGATCATCAGGTCTTCGGTGGCCAGCAGATAGTAGCTGGGCTTGACCTTCCAGGCCGGCTGGGTGACCGCGCCGCTGACGGCCTTGATGCTCCACGGCACCTGGCTGTCGGCCATGAAGGCGGCTTGGACGGGATCGACGTCGGCGGCGAAGGCGGCGGCGAACTTGGCGCGGTCCAGCGACACGAAACCATCCTGCGGCGGCAGGATCGGCGGAACCGGGGCGCCGGGGACCGGCTTGGCGGTCAGCGTGGCGATCGACTCGCCGGCGTCCGGAGCGAAGGCGGCGACATAGACCAGGCCCGCGACCTTGGGGTCGGTCCCGGCTTCCGAGATCACCACGCCGCCGTACGAGTGGCCGACCAGGATGGCCGGACCGTCCTGCTGGGCCAGGGCGCGCTTGGTCACCGTCACGTCGTCGGCCAGCGAGGTGGTCGGGTTCTGGACGATGGTGACGTTGTAGCCGTCCTTCTTGAGGATCTTGTAGACGCCGGCCCAGCCCGAGCCGTCGGCGAAGGCGCCGTGCACCAGCACGACGTTCTTCACGGGCGCCTTCGGAGCAGCTTGGGCGGGAACGAAGCCGGCGGCCAGGGTCAGGGCGGCGGCGGAAGCGATCAGGGTGCGGAACTGGGTCATTTGGATCTCCCTCGGATTTCGGTTAGCGACAATGTTTATCGCGATAACGAAATGGATAAACCCGAGACGATCCACTTGTCCAGAGAAAAAGATGTCGCGATAATCTATTTCGCGACAAATAAATGCCAAGCCCTTGTCGGACCTGGGTTTTCGCGATGGAAAAAAGTTGGCTGAGCCGGCGCCGGACGCCTTAGAAGGTCAGCGCCACGAAGACCACGATGCTGACCGGGACGGCCGCCGACAGGGCCAGGTTCAGCACGGTCTCGCCGACGCCGAGGGCGATCTTGGCGGACATCGCGGCGATCTTGGCGGCAGCGGGGTCGAGGTGGGTCATGGGGGCTCCTTGCAAGCCCGACCCTGCACCCGTGGTAGTTAACGCCCAGATTCCGCCACAGTCACACAACCGCGACACATTGTCCTTTCGCCCCAAAAAGAACGGCGCGCCTTCGGTAGGAAGGCACGCCGCGGAGGCCACGCGCGAGGGGGAGGCGCCGACTAGGAACCCGCGCGCGAATGGGAGGTCGAAAAGAATCCCGCCGGCCAGGGAACGCGGCCGGCGGGTAGAGGGAACTTCAAGCGCTTCCCGACGAAGTGGATACCGGTTCGTCGTCGGAAAGCGCGCCAAACAAAGACCTAGAACTTGCCCCGGATGCCCAGGATGACCTGACGGCCGGGCTGGTACTGGGTGAACATGGCGTTCTCCCAGTAGAAGTTGCTGCGCTGCTCTTCCTTGGTGATGTTGATGACATCCAGGGTGACGCGCGGCTGGGTCGGCAGGTTCTTGAACTGGTAGCTGGCCGAGAAGTCGAACTGACCGCGGGCCTCGGTGTTCAGGGTCGCGAACGGGATGCCGTTCTGGTTGTTGCCCGACGAGATCTGGGCGTCGTTCCAGACGTACGACAGTCGCAGCGTCGCGCCGTGGTCTTCGTAGTAGCCGGTGATGTTGTAGGTCCACGGCGAGATGCCGACGGCCTGGGCCGGGGCGCCGTTACCGCGCGGGTTCTGCTCGACGTGGGTGGCGTTGGCCGTGAAGCCCGAACCCTTCAGCAGGAAGTCCAGCGGCTGCACCCAGGTGACTTCCTGGCCCAGGATGGTCAGGACGCCGTCGGCGTTGACCTGCTGGGTCACCGTCACGGTGGCCGCGTTCGGGCCGCCACGGTTGGTGATCGCCTGCTGCTGCAGGTTGGTCAGCTGGTCATACGGCACGCCCAGCTGGGCGAACGGGATGGTGTTGTTGCCGTTGATGGTGAAGCCGGTCAGCTCCTTGCGGAACAAAGCGACGCCCACATAGCCAGCGCCGCCGGTGTACCACTCGCCGCCCAGGTCGAAGTTGTTCGAGAAGTAGGGCTGCAGGCTGGGATTGCCTTGCGTGGCCTGCTGGGCCGAGGGGTCGGAGAACACCGTGCCCGGCAGCATGGCCGACGGGTTGGGACGGGTCATCGACCGCGAGGCGCTGGCCCGCAGCACGATGTTGTCGGCCAGGTCGAAGGCCGCGTTGAACGAGGGCAGCATGCCGTCGTACTTGGTCGTGCGCTGCAGGAACGAGAGCACGCCGTTGACGGTCTGCGGGCCTTCGATCGTCTGCTCGGTGTCGTAGTAGCGGACGCCGGCGTTGAAGCGCAGGTCGCGGTCCAGGATCTGGGCCACGCCGTTCATCTCGATATAGGCGCCCGAGGTCTTCTCACGGATGTAGCCCGAAGCCGCGCCGGTGGCGGCCGAGGACGAGAACGGCGCGGCCGCGTTGAACGCGTCGTAGTTGGTGGCCGCGAAGAACTTGTCCTTGTCCAGGGTCACGAAGCCGATCGGACCGGCCTTGATGAAGCTGGCCAGGGTGGCCGAGGTGACGGCCGAACCGGCGCGGCCGTCGCAGGCCGGGGTCGGCGACGGGGCCGGGCTCTGCGGGGTGACGCCGCCGCCGCCGCAGGTGAAGGTCTGCCAGCGACCCGAGTTGTCGATGGCCGTGATGCGGCGACCGACGTCGTCATAGGCCGCGCCGACCTTGAAGTTGATGTTCTTGTCTTCGCCGAACGTCACGTCGAAGTGGGCGCCCTTGGTGAAGGTGACGCGCTTTTCGTTCTGGACGTTCACGCGGCCGCCGGCCCAGGTCCAACCCAGGTTCGGGTCGTTCAGGCTCTTGGACGGGGTGATCGAGGGCTTGTTGCCATCGTTCTTGTAGGTGACGTTCAGGCCGCTGTTCAGCGGGCTGTTGAACAGCACCGTCGGGGCTTCACGGAAGAAGACCGAGCGGCTCCAGTTCACCTGACCGTCGACCTTGATCCAGTCATTGGCCTTCCAGCTGAAGCCGGGGTTCACGTTCAGGACCTCGACGTCTTCCACGTACGGGCGGTACTCGAGGAAGAACTGCGAGTTGAGGAAGGTGCCTTCGGTGACGACGTTGTTGCTGTCGACCTTCACGCCCACCGGGACCATGAAGTTGGAGTTCCGCACCGACCAGTTCATGTCGATGCGCTCGAACTCGCGATGCGCTTCCGAGTACATCGTGTCGAGGTAGATATCGAGATTGTCGTTCGGACGGTACTGCAGCGAGGCGATGTAGCTGTTGCGGTTGCGCTCGCCCGAGCTCCACGAGTCACGACCCAGGCGCGGCAGCTGCGCGTCGGATAGCTGGACCAGGGTGGTGCCCGGGTTCAGCGAGGCCAGCAGGGCGTTGTCGATCGTCTGGCCGGGGGTCAGACCATTGCCGGTCACGCCGACCGGAACCGTCCCGGCCCAGTTGAAGCCGTTGCCCGCCGTGACGTTACAGCCCGCGCAGGTCATGTTGGCGTTGGTCCAGCCGATCGTCTCGAAGCCGGTCGTGGTGGACTTGTTGCGGGCCCAGGCGCCGCCGATCAGGATGCCGAACTCGCCGGCGGCTGTCTCGAACGTCTTGCTGGCCAGCAGCGAGGCGCGCGGGCTGGTGCGGCCGTCTTCCGAGTTCTCGCCAGCCTGGATCGAATAGACCAGCTGCTGGCCGACCTTGTAGTCGAACGGCCGGGCGCTGCGCATATTGACCACGCCGGCGACGCCGCCCTCGACCTGACCGGCGGTCGGGGTCTTGGACACGTCCAGGCGGGTGAACAGCTCGGTCGGATACAGATCCAGGTCGACTTCGCGGTTCTGGTTCTGGCCGTCGGTGCGGCCCGACGAGGCGACGGCGGCCTGGGCGCCGTTCAGCAGGATCTTGGTGAAGTTGGTGCCCAGGCCCCGGATGGCGACGTTCAGGCCGTCGCCGTTGATCTCGCGGGTCAGCTGCACGCCGGGGATCCGGTTCAGCGACTCGGCGATGTTCAGGTCCGGGAACTTGCCGATGTCTTCGGCGAAGACCGAGTCGGTGAAGGCGACGCTGTCACGCTTGGCGTTGGTCGAGTCGGCCAGCGACTTGCGGAAGCCGGTGACGACCACTTCCTCGACGGTGTCGGAGGCGGCGGCCGGCGCGGTCTGCGCCTGGGCGGCTTGGGCCATGGCGATAGTGGTCAGACACGTCGCGCCGATCAGAGCCAGACGCATGGTCGTGGAGCGGGCGGAATAGTGGCGGCGAATGGACGGCATGTTTCTCCCCTAAGAGACGGTGCTCTGCGCACTTGTTCGTTGCCGCCGTGGGGTCCGCTGGCCTTCCCATGCCAACGTTCACGCCCCACACGGCGATGGTAGCGGTCACAATGAACAGCGTTACGAGGTAAGTCCTATTAGGTCAAGGTGGTCAGACCTTATCCGCAGATTATCGTCGGACCTTTGACACAGGGCTGCGGCGCCGGCGCCACGCTACAGGGCGTGTGCGGAGAAGGTAACCGAGGGTGAGATTGACGTTTTTGGGCGAATGTTCGCGCGAACATTCGGGAATGGTCGGAGGATAGGCGGGCGCGCGATCTGGCAGACCTTATGGGATGGCGAGTCCGGCCCTGGGCAGCGCAGCCAAGCGTACGGCGCATTACTCAGACAAAAATGTCAGACCAATGACGGCGGTGAGTGGACGCGGAGCGCCCCCTCCGTCTCGTCGCCTATCGGCGCCGATCCACCTCCCCCGCAAGCGGGGCAGGATGGTGTGCTCTTCTCCTCCCTCGTGAAACGGGGGAGGTGGCGCGTCGCGAAGCGACGTGACGGAGGGGGCGCAAAAGCGCTAAACTCAACCCATGCGGTCGCACTCGAAAACCCACACGCAAGCCAAAGCCCTGCGCCGAACCCTGACCCCGCCCGAAGCCATCCTCTGGACACGTCTCCGCTCTCGCCAGCCAGGCGACCCTCGCATCCGCCGCCAGCACCCGATCGGCCCGTACATCGCCGACTTCTACTGCGCCGACGCGCGGCTGGTGATCGAGGTCGACGGCTGGGGCCATAACATGGGTGATCGGCCGCAACGGGATGAGCGGCGCGACGCCTGGATGGCCGAGCACGGGCTTACGGTGGTGCGTTACCCGGCGGACGAGGTGATGCGAGATCCGACCGGTGTGGCGGATGGGATCTGGGATACGTGCGTGGCGCTGGCGCGGAGCAGACGCGGCTAGCAGCGCCCCCTCCGTCACGTCGCCTATCGGCGCCGCGCCACCTCCCCCGCAAACGGGGCAGGAGGGAGCTGTTTCTCCTCCCCTGCGAAGCGGGGGAGGTGGATCGCTGCGGATACGCAGCGAGACGGAGGGGGCGCTAAACCAAAGCCTCTAAGCCCAGCCCGCCGGCCGCTCATCCTCGCTTCGGCGCACCGTATACCGATGCCCCCGGTTCACCCGCCGCAACGACGCCGGATATCGATGCAGCTGGCTCTCCGGCCTTATCGGCCGCGCCACCAGCCCGCCCCCGCAATCCGGGCACGCCGTCTCGAAGCGCACGTCCGCGCAGTCGGCGCAGAAGGTGTGTTCGAAGGTGCAGATTCGGGCCGCGTCGCTGTCGGGCGGCAGGTTGGCGTCACAGCACTCGCAATTCGGGCGCAGTTCGAGCATGGGTCCGTCCTCCCGTGTTCGGCTGTTCGTTTTGCTTGGAAGCCTTCTACCATAAGGGCTTTTCAGGCCCCCGCGCGAGGGTGCGCGGTCGCATATCACGGGAATGTGGAGCCAAGCGAAATCCGCGTGATCAGGTGGGGTTGCCCCCCCTCCCCTAACCCCCTATACACCGCGCCGTTTGCGCGGCGGGCCGGGGTTACCCCTTGCCCGCTTTTTTGCAAAAATAGTCCCACCCCACCGCGTGTAGGAGCGCTCCCAAGAATGTCCCAAGACCTTCTCCCCGGCGTTACCGGCGTTCTGGCCCTGGCCGACGGCACCATCCTGCAAGGCGTGGGCTGCGGCGCGGTCGGCGACGCGGTCGGCGAGGTGTGCTTCAACACCGCCATGACGGGCTATCAGGAGATCCTGACCGACCCGTCCTACATGGCCCAGATCGTGGCCTTCACCTTCCCGCACATCGGCAATGTCGGCACGAATGTCGAGGACGTCGAGCAGATCACCGGCGTGGCCGAGACGGCCGCCCGCGGCGCGCTGTTCCGCGACGTCCCGACCGACCACGCCAACTGGCGCGCGGGCGGCGACTTCGACAGCTGGATGAAGATCCGCGGCGTCATCGGCCTGGCCGGCATCGACACTCGCGCCCTGACCCGTAAGATCCGCGAGACCGGCATGCCGCACGGCGTCATCGCCCACGCGCCGGACGGCAAGTTCGACCTGGACGCCCTGGTCGCCAAGGCCAAGGCCTGGGCCGGCCTGGAAGGCCTGGACCTGGCCAAGGACGCCTCGACCACCCAGACCTTCACCTGGGACGAGGGCCTGTGGTCGTGGCCGGAAGGCTACGCCAAGCTGGACAAGCCCAAGTACGAAGTGGTCGTCCTGGACTACGGCGTGAAGCGCAACATCCTGCGCGCCCTGGCCCATGTCGGCGCCCGCGCCACGGTGGTGCCGGCCAACACCTCGGCCGAGGACATCCTGGCCCGTAACCCCGACGGCGTGCTGCTGAGCAACGGCCCCGGCGACCCGGCCGCGACCGGCGCCTACGCCGTGCCCGAGATCCAGAAGCTGGTCGAAAGCGGCAAGCCGGTGTTCGGCATCTGCCTGGGCCACCAGATGCTGGCCCTGGCGCTGGGCGCCAAGACCGTGAAGATGGAACAGGGCCACCATGGCGCCAACCATCCCGTGAAAGACCTAACCACCGGCAAGGTCGAGATCGTCTCGATGAACCACGGCTTCACCGTGGACAGCGAGAGCCTGCCCGCCCCGGTGCAAGAGACCCACGTCTCGCTGTTCGACGGCACCAACGCCGGCATCCAGCTGGCCGACAAGCCGGTCTTCTCGGTCCAGCACCACCCGGAAGCCTCGCCGGGCCCGACGGACAGCCTGTACCTGTTCGAGCGGTTTGCGGGTTTGATGGACAAGGCGAAGTAAGCGCCAGGGCGCTTACTTCTCTCCCCCCCCCCAGAGGGGGAGGATAGAAACTATCCCTTCGGCGCGGTCTTCATCAGGGCACGGAACTGGCCGCCATAGGCGTGCTCGTTCCACAAGCCCGCGAAGCCGTCGTAGCCGATCGTGACCTTGCCCGGAGCCGGCTGGGCGGGATCGACCATGAACAGCTGGCGCGCCCGGTCGTCGAAACCACTGACCACCACTGTATGGCCGACGCCGGCGGCGGTGATGTCGACCAGCACCGGTCGCCCCTGCCGCAGCTCGTCCTCGATCACGTTAAGGCCCGCCGCATAGCCTTCGGCCGTATCGGGGAAACCCGCGTCGCTCCAGACGTAACCCTGGCTGGCCAGGCCACGCTTCATGTCGGCGAACAGGGTGATGGTGAAGTCGTCGAACGGCGCGGCGGGGTCATAGGTCCGGCCCCGCGACAAGGCCTTCAGCCGGCGCGGTTCCTGGCGGTCGCCATAGAAGGCCAGCACCATGGCCGCCGAGGTCGGCACGCACAGCAGGGTTTCCTGGGCGATATGCGGCACGGCGAGGTCGACGCGATGGTCGCTCCGCCCTTCGCATCCGAAAAGCGGCAAGACCAGAAACGCGAGCAAGGCGACGGCGAGGTGGCGCAATTCAACCTCCGGAAACTTCGACGGAGATTTACAGCCCCGAGATTAATCGACCCCGAAAGTGGGGGCCGCCTCCCGCAAGACTAGGGGGCAAAGCGGGAGGCGGCTGCCGAACGCCCTCTGCAAGGGGGGCGCGCTTTGGGCGTCCGGCCGCTAGAGCCCATCCGCTGCGGCAGAGACCGCACCGGCTGACCGGGCTCTAACTACGTGGGAGCGGGCCTAAAGGCCCTGCTCAGGAACCGGCTCAGACCTTGAGGTTGAGCAGGGCTCCGGTCATTTCGTCGGCCGTGCGGATCACCGCCGCATTAGCCTTGAAGTCGGTGGCGGCGCCGATCTGTTGGACGCGCTCGTTGACGTAGTCGACGTCCCCGAGGGTCTGGGCGCGATCGGCCTGGGCGTCCGCCGATGCCACGCGTTGGGCCGAGGCGTGGAGGCGGTCGGCGGCGGCCATCATGCCGGAGGCTGCGATCGAAATTGCCTGCATCGGTTTGTCCCCCAAAGGAATTGCCGTTGTTGACGTTGGTTATCGCGCCGGTTGGGTTAAGCGGTTGCAACCAAAAATGGTAAAATTCACACCTTGGTCATAATTTTTTACGCGGGTTAACCATGTTTCGGGGCCCCAGATCGAGGTTGCGAACAGGGTGAATCTGCCGCTAACCGAACCGGCGGGGGCCGTTGCTGGCCTTGGCCTCGCCCGCCGCGCGAGCCCTGTTGCGAGAACGCCGTTCGCGGCGGGAAATCCTGCCCAACATTACAAAACGTTCAGGTCCGCGCGTCTCGACAAGCCGTCACAGCGCCGACATGGTTCGCCCCCTGACGCGGGCCGGGGGCGGCCTGCCTTTCAAGAAGGCTCATCACAGACATGTCGTTTACGCGCCGCGCCGCGCTCGCCAGCGCCGCCCTGCTCATGGCCGCTCAACCGGTCCTCGCCGCCACGCCCGCCAAGCCGGCTCCGGCCGCTGCTAAGAAAGCCGCTCCGGCTTCGGACTTCACGCCGTCGGCCGAGGCCATCAAGGCTCACATGACCTTCCTGGCCGACGACGCCATGGAAGGCCGCGAGGCCGGCACGCGCGGCTACGACATCGCCGCCAACTATGTCGCCGCCCAATACGCCCTGCTGGGCGTCAAGCCGGCCGGCGACAAGCTGACCACCGGCGTCAGCTACCAGCAGCACGTTCCGCTGCTGGCCCACCGCCCGGCCACCGACGGCGCGATCAGCGTCATCGGCGCCGACGGCCAGGCCGTCGCCCTGAAGTACGGTGAAGACTACCTGCCCGGCTCTCAGGCCCAGGCCGCCGACGTCAATGTCGACGCGCCGCTGGTGTTCGCGGGCTTTGGCGTGGTCGATCCCTCGCGCGGTCGCGACGACTACGCGGGCCTGGACGTGAAGGGTAAGGTCGTCGTCATCCTGACCGGCGCCCCGACCTCGATCCAGACCGAGGAACGCGCCCACTTCAGCAACCCCAACACCAAGCGCGTCGAGGCCGCCAAGCGCGGCGCCGTGGGCGTGCTGATCATCCCGACCACCAGCAGCGAAAAGCGCCGTCCGTTCGCGCGCGGCCTGGCGGGCATGAAGGAATGGCGGGTGATCTGGCGCAACGCCCAGGACGTCGGCGCCATCCGCGCGCCGTCGGCCCCGTCGCTGGCCACCATCAGCCTGACCGGCGCCGAGAAGCTGTTCGCCGGTTCGGCCACGCCTCTGGCGACCATCCTGGAACAGGCCGAGACCCCGGCCGGCGCGGTCAAGGGCTTCGCCCTGCCGGGCAAGGTCAAGATCAGCCTGAAGACCGAGATCGAGAAGCGCGAAAGCAGCAACGTCGTCGGCGTCATCGAGGGTTCGGACCCGACGCTGAAGGCCCAGACCATCATCCTGTCGGCGCACCTTGACCACATCGGCATCAAGGACAACGCCAAGCCGGGCGAGGACCGCATCAACAACGGCGCCCTGGACAACGCCTCGGGCATCGCGACGCTGCTGGAGGTCGCGCGCGGCTTCAAGAACAGCAAGATGCGCCCCAAGCGCTCGATCATCCTGCTGGCCGTGACGGGTGAAGAGAAGGGCCTGGTCGGCTCGGACTACTTCGCCAACAACCCGACCGTGCCGAAGGCCAATATCGCCGCCGACGTGAACCTGGACATGCCGGTGCTGCTGTACCCGTTCACCGACGTGATCGCGTTCGGCGCCGACCGCTCGACCGTGGGCGACGCCGTCAAGCACGCCGGCGCCCGCGTGGGCGTGGCGCTGTCGGGCGACCCGCTGCCGGAAGAAGGCCTATTCACCCGCTCGGACCACTACCGCTTCGTCGAGCAGGGCATCCCTTCGGTGTTCCTGATGACCGGCTTCCAGAACGGCGGCGAGAAGGCCTTCACCACCTTCCTGAAGACCAACTACCACCACCCGGGTGACGACCTGAACCAGCCGATCGACTACCAGGCGGCCGCCAAGTTCGCCCTGGTGAACTACGAGATCGCCCGCGAGCTGGCCAACGCCCCGGCGCGCCCGGTGTGGAAGAAGGGCGACTTCTTCGGCAACGTCTTCGCCCCGGCCGGTCACCCATCGGCCGCGAAGTAAACTTCGCTTCAAAGCGCTGTTGACCCGAAGGGCGGCGGAAGGGATTCTGCCGCCCTCTTCTTTTGTGACCTCGGAATCCAAGCGTTGACCGTCCGCACCGGCGCCTTCCTGAAGATCGGCGTGATCGCGCCGGCCATCATGGTGGCCGACGTGTGGATCGCCCAGCGGCTGTTCCCCGGCTTCGACGCCGGCGCCCAGTTCATCAGCGAGCTGGGCGGCCCCAAGGCGCCCCTGCCCGAGGTCTTCAACTACGGCATGATGATCGCGGGTATCGCGGGCCTCTTGGCCGGGGCGGGCTTTGCCCATGCGCTGGAAAAGGCCGGCGGCCGGCGGCGGGTCTCGGCCTTCGCGGGCCTGTTCGTGGCGCTGACGGGACTGGGAGCCTTCTTCGCCGGCGTGTTCCACTGGCCAGACCCCATGCACCGCGCCTGCGGGGTGGGCCTGGCCATGCAGTTCGCGCCGCTGTTCACCGCGTGGGCGCTGTGGGGCAAGCCGGGCTATCGGCGGCTGGCCCACTTCTCGCTGGGCTGGTTCTTCGGCCTGTTCCTGGTCTTCGCCCTGCTGACCGGCGTGTGGAACATCCGCACCGGCTATGACGTCGGCTACTGGCAGCGCGGCCACGCGTTCCTGGGCCTGCTGTGGCTGGCGATCGCCGCCTGGGTCCTGGAGAGAGGCTGGAAGGCGAGTGCGGTGGCGGCGGAGCCTGCGACCGTCTAACGTCGTTCTCAACGATATTGGGGGACGCCATGACCTACCGCTTCGCCGCCGTGATCGCCGCCGCCCTGGCGCTCAGCGCCTGCTCGCAACAGAAGACCGAGGACCAGCCCGCCGCCCCGCCCGCGCCGGACGAGGTGCGCACCCCGGCCGTGGCGCCGGCCGTGCCCGCGCCCGTCACCGCAGCGCCGAACGACGGCGTGCCCTCGAATGGGACCGTCGGCGGCGACGGCTCGCAGATCCAGCTGTCGCCCCTGCTGCGGGCCGACTTCGAGGCCAATTCCCTGAAGGGCGAGCTGGGCTGCAGCTTCAACAGCGGCGGGAGCGATCCGCTGCTCTACGCCATGGGCTTCTCGGGCATCAAGGAGCCAGGCTACGGCCTGGTGAAGGTCGGAACCTATGTCGAGCGCATCGTCGCGCCCGGCGGCTACGACGCCATGGTCAACGGCACGACCTTCAGCGGCCAGGGCAAGACCATCAAGATCGCCATCACCGGCAAGCCCACCGGCGGCGGCGAGTCTCCGCCCTACCCCGCTGCGCTGACCTACGACCGGGCCGACGGCGCCAAGCGGGTTATCGAGGGGACCTGGACCTGCGGGCCGTAGGCTCTACTGCGTTTCGGGCGCCTCATAGGTCGCCACCAGCAGGCCCTCGGCCAGGGTGTCGCCCTTCAGGGCGCTGACCAGGGTCTCCATCGGGACGTTGGGGCCGAAGGTCAGGCGCGCGGCCAGGGCGAAGATCTGGAAGTGATAGCGGTGCAGGCCGTGGCCCGGCGGCGGGCGCGGCCCGTACCAGCCGATCTTGCCCGCGCCGTTGACGCCCTGGGTCGCGCCGCCGATCCGGCCCAGCCCGGCCTCGTTCGGCAGGCCCTCGGGCAGGCTGGTCGCCTCGCCCGGGATGTTCCAGATCAGCCAGTGCACGAACGGATGCTCGCGCGGCGCGTCGGGGTCCTCGACGATAATGGCGTAGGCGGCCACGTGGTCTACCGGCGTCCAGACCAGCGGCGGCGAGCGGTTCTCGTGATAGGCCGAGTGGCGATCCTCCAGCCGACCGTCCGGGTCCAGCGACGGCGTGGTCAGGACGATCTGCCCCTCACCGAACGGCTGGACTTTCTGGATGATGAGAGCGTCGCCGGAATGGTCGGGGGCGTGATCTGGCGCTTGAGCCATGACGGGTCTCCTTCGAGGGCCGCAACCCTCGAGTGTCCAGTCAAGTTTCCCGGCTTAACCGTTGATCATCACGACGCGGATGGCGCGCGGTCGCGGACCCAGGCCTTGCAGCCTTCCGAGAAGGCGCGGGAGAGGTGGCGGCACTCGGCGGGGTCGGTCACGCCCTCGCGCTCGGCCCAGGCATAGGCGCGCCGATGGTCTTTACAGGCGTCGTAGCAGGCATAGCCGTGGAAGCTGGCATTGGGCCAGAACGGCGGCTTGAACGGGTGCGGATTTCCGCCGAGCAGGATCCACACACCAACGAGCGTCAGTACGGCCAGATACAGGCCGCCGAACCAGAGCTGTTGGACATGTTGCGGCACGGTTCGCCCCCGGGGTGGAGGCGCACTCTAGTCGCGCCGCGCTTACCGAACGGTTCCGAAGGACATTCGCCCTACCGCCAGGCGTAGTTGAAGCTGATGCTGATGCGCTGCTCGTCGGCCTGGTTGGGCGTCACCTCGTGGCGCAGCCAGCTCTCCCACATCAGGATCGCGCCGGGCGACGGCTGGACATAGACAAACGGCTGCAGGCCTTCCGGCGCGTCGGCCTCGCGGGTGGGCGCCGCCATCATCATCGGCAGGCGCGGGTCCTCGAACTTGATGGCCGAGGCGCCCGGCGGGATGGTCACATAGACCGTGCCGGAAATGACGCTGTGGGGGTGGATGTGGCCGGTGTGCTGCCCGCCGGTCTCCAGGATGTTGATCCAGAAGCTGTCCATGACCAGCTTGCCCGCGCCCAGGTCGAAACGCAGCTCCTTGGCGAAGGCGGCGGCGTGCTTGTCGAGCTTCTTCTTGAGGTCGGCGAACAGGCTGTCGCGCTGCGGCAGGTCGTTCAGCGAGGCGTAGGACGTGTAGCCCAGATAGCCCTTGTTGTAGGCCCAGGCCTGGCCGGCGTCGTCGTCCTCGGCGATGGCGATGCAGGCGTCGTGCAGCTCGTCGATGAAGGTCTCGAAGTCCTTCTCGCCGGCGAGAGAGGCTTCATAGAGCGGCGTGACAAAGAGGCTGCGCGTGGTCATGAAGCGCGTCATAGCGCCGGAGCGCGTTGACGACAAACCATGGATGGAACATAGTCAGAACATGGCCGATGGTGATCGCCCCCAGACCCGTCTCGACGCCCGCAGGGAAGACGACGCCTATTGGGCGGAGCTCCGGCGCGAGGCGGATGAGACCCTCCGCAATGGCGGTATTCCCCTTGAGGACATCGAGCGGTGGATGCGGTCCTGGGGAACCGACGCCGAACTTCCTCCGCCGGAGCCTCGCCCTCGCATCCGGAAATGAGGACTGTCGATTCTCGCCGACGGCGAGACGTGACTTGGACCGCCTCAGGCAGTGGCTGGAGGAGCGCGCGCCGCACGTCACGCACCGGGCGGTCGAAACCATCATCACGGCCTATAGATCCCTAGGCGAATTCCCAGAACGCGGCCGTTCGATCCCAGAGAACCTCCGCGAACTTATCGTTCCCTTCGGCGCGACAAGCTACGTGATCCAGTACGACGTGCAGCCTCAAAACGTGATCATCCTGCGTATCTTCCACACCCTGGAAGATCGCTGAACGTCCGGGACTCGCCTATATCTCCCTCCGTGACCGACACCACCACCGACACCGACGCCTCCCCCCGCCTGATCGGCGCCGCCCTGATCAAGGACGAGGTCACGCGCCTGCCTGACGCGCCGGGCGTCTACCGCATGATCGGCGACGCCGACGAGGTGCTGTACGTCGGCAAGGCCAAGAGCCTGAAGAAGCGCGTGGTGCAGTACGCCCAGGGCCGCTTCCATACCAACCGCATCGCCCACATGGTCGACGCGACGCGGTCGATGGAGTTCGTCACCACCCGCACCGAAGCCGACGCCCTGCTGCTCGAGATCAACCTGATCAAGCAGCTGAAGCCGCGCTTCAACGTGCTGCTGCGCGACGACAAGAGCTTCCCCGAGATCGTCATCCGCCGCGACCACGACGCGCCCCAGCTGCGCAAGCACCGCGGCGCCCACACGATCAAGGGCGACTATTTCGGGCCGTTCGCCAGCGCCTGGGCGGTGAACCGCACGCTGAACACCCTGCAGAAAGCGTTCCTGCTCCGCTCGTGCAGCGACAGCGTCTACGACGCCCGCGACCGGCCCTGCATGCTGCACCAGATCAAGCGCTGCGCCGCCCCCTGCACCGGCCTGATCGGCAAGGACGACTACCAGGCGCTGGTCGACCAGGCCGAAGCCTTCCTGCGCGGCAAGTCCCGTGCGGTGATGGCGACCATGGCCAAGGAGATGGAGGCCGCCGCCGAGGAGCTGGAGTTCGAACGCGCCGCCCGCCTGCGCGACCGCATCCGCGCCCTCTCCAGCGTCGCGCAGGAGACCCAGATCAACCCCGAGACCGTGGACGAGGCCGACGTCGTCGCCCTGCACGTCGAGGGCGGCCAGGCCTGCGTGCAGGTGTTCTTCTTCCGCGCCGGCCAGAACTGGGGCAACCGCGCCTACTTCCCGCGGGTGACCGGCAATGCCGATGAATCCGAGGACGAGACCACCACCGAGGAACAGCGGATCCTGACCGCGTTCCTGGGCCAGTTCTACGACGACAAGCCGATCCCGCGCCTGATCCTGGCCAACCTCCAGCCGGCCGAGACCGACCTCCTCTCCGAAGCCTTCGCCCTGAAGAGCGGCCGCAAGGTCGAGATCAGCGTGCCCAAGCGCGGCGAGAAGGCCGACCTGGTCGGTCACGCCCTGACCAATGCCCGGGAGGCCTTGGGCCGGAAAATGGCCGAGGGCAGCGCCCAGACCAAGCTGCTGGCCGGGGTCTGCGAGGCCTTCAAGCTGGAAGCCCCGCCCGAGCGGATCGAGGTCTACGACAACAGCCACATCCAGGGCACCAACGCCGTCGGCGGCATGATCGTGGCCGGGCCGGAAGGCTTCATGAAAGGCCAGTACCGCAAGTTCAACATCAAGAGCACCGAGCTCACGCCCGGCGACGACTACGGCATGATGAAGGAGGTGCTGAAGCGCCGCTTCTCGCGCCTGGTCAAGGAAGAGGAAGACGGCGACGACGCCAACCGCCCCGACCTTGTCCTGGTCGACGGCGGCAAGGGCCAGCTGGATGCGGCGCTGGAGATCATGGCCGACCTGGGCGTCGACGACATCGCCGTCGTGGGGGTCGCCAAGGGCCCGGACCGCGACGCCGGCCTGGAGCGGTTCTTCATCCCCGGCCAGACGCCGTTCATGCTCGAACCGAAGTCGCCCGTGCTCTACTACCTGCAACGCCTGCGCGACGAGGCCCACCGGTTCGCGATCGGGGCGCACCGCACCCGCCGATCCATGGACCTAAAGAAGAACCCGCTCGACGAGATCGAGGGCGTGGGTCCGGGACGCAAGAAGGCGCTGCTGCATGCGTTCGGCTCCGCCAAGGGCGTGGGTCGGGCCAGCGTCGAGGACCTGGTGAAGGTCGAGGGCGTCAGCCAGGCCCTGGCCGAGCGGATCCACGGGTTCTTCCGGAAGTCATGAACGCTCCCTCTCTCTTAGAGAGAGGGTTTGGTGCGCCGGCCTATCCCCTGACAAATCCGATTTCACTCCTCTGAACCCCGGCCAAAACGCCGAGTTTCCGTAGCGTCCACGCGCCTTTACGGCCGCTCGCACGAGGACAGACAACTGGCCAGGACAATTTGTCCGACTAGGCTTCGCAGCCTGGCTCGCGCTTTCAAACCCAGCGTTTAAGCACCTTTCTCCGCCGCCAGCCAAACCCCTCCCTCGCAAACCCTCTTGTCGAAACCTATATTGTCCGACAATAATACAAATGAAGCCGCCGCGCAGACGGAGGCCGTGTAATTCAGGGAGGGAACACCAATGACCAACCGGTCCACGACTCCGCGCGCCTATTGGCTGCTTTCGGCCGGCGCCGCCGCGCTGGTTCTGGGCGCCGCCACCGGCGCCAACGCCCAAGCCGCCGACGCCGCTCCCACCGCCACCCAGTCCAATGACAACCAGGTCGAGGAGGTCGTGGTGCGCGGCATCCGCGCCAGCCTGGAGAAGGGCCTCGCGGTAAAGCGCCAAGCAACCCAGGTCGTCGAATCCGTCGTCGCCGAGGACATCGGCAAGCTGCCCGACAACAACGTCGTCGAGGCCCTGCAGCGGGTCGCTGGCGTGCAGGTCACCAACCGCTCGGGCGGCGAGGCTTCGGCCATCTCGATCCGCGGCCTGCCCGACATCACCACCACCTGGAACGGCCGCAACGTCTTCACGGCCTCTGGCCGCCAGCTGGCCCTGCAGGACATCCCGGCCAACCTGGTCAAGCGCATCGACGTCTACAAGACCCGGGCCGCCGAGCAGATCGAGACCGGCATCGCCGGCCAGGTCGACGTCCAGACCCGCCGCCCCTTCGACTTCCAGGGCCCCGCCTTCTCGCTGGCCGCGCGCGGCATCTGGCACGAGCAGGCCGACAAGTTTAACCCCAACCTGAGCGCCCTGGTCAGCAACCGCTGGACCACCAACGCCGGCGACGTCGGGGCTTTGCTCAGCGTCAGCTTCGCCCGCACCAAGTTCCGCGACCAGAGCGTCACGGCCGGGGCCGTGGTGCCGTTCATGACCGCCACGCCGGCCGCCGGCTGGACGCCGCTGGAACGCATCCAGCCCACCGACGGCCGCGCGCCCGGCCAGCAGCTGTGGGTGCCGGGCAGCAACAGCGGCCTGCCCAGCAAGGCCGGCTCGACCCTGACCATCAACGGCGTCGCCACGCCCTATCTGCTGTCACGCGACGCGGTGTTCGCCAGCGACTTCTACGGCGACCGCAAGCGCCCGGCCGTCAACGCCGCCCTGCAATGGGCTCCGAACGACCGCAGCGAATACACCTTCGAGTTCTTCTACGACGGCTACCGCAACAAGACCTTCAACAGCCTGCTGTTCTCGTTTGTCGACTGGTGGGGGAACCTGGGCCCGAACCCGGCCTCGACCTACACCCTGTTCCCCGACACCAACATCATGAAGACCCGGACCGTCGGCGCGGTCTATGGCTTCAACAGCGGCGACCTGACCACCGCCAAGACCGATAGTTTCGTGTACGCCCTGAACGGCAAGTGGGAGGTCGGCGATCGCCTGCACCTGACGGCCGACTTCGCCTATCAGGACAGCACCTACAGCAGCCAGTTCCTGGCCATGCGCACCGACCGGGTGGCCAACTCGATCACGGTCGACTTCAACCCGGGCAACGGGGTGACGGCGTTCAAGTTCGACAACAACGCCCTGCTGAAAGACCCGGCGCAGTGGAACGTCGCCCAGTTCTACGACAACGCCAACAAGAACGAAGGCGACGCCATCACCCTGTCGTTCGACGGGACCTATGACGCCGACTGGGGGCCGCTACGCACCGTCAAGTTCGGCGGCCGTTACGACTTCCGCGGGGCCTCGGAATCCCAGCGCACCCAGGACGGCTTCCTGGGCCGGCCGCTCAGCACCCTGGACAAGGGCCTGCAGTTCACCAACGAGGGCTTCTTCGACGGCCAGGCCGACGTGCCGACCTCGTGGGTGCTGGCCAACGGCTACTATCTGCACGACCACGCCACCGAGATCCGGGCGCTGTACAAGACGGTCAATCCCAACTTCAAGACCACCGACCAGCTGCGGCTGTTCAAGAACTTCAGCGTCGACGAGGCCACCACCGCCGCCTACGTCCAGGCCGATTTCGAGCAGGACCTGTTCGGCCGCCCGCTGAAGGCCCAGGCCGGCCTGCGTTATGTCAGCGTCATTACCGACATGGCCTTCAACGACCAGCTGACCGGCGCGCGCAAGCTGGACACCGCCAAGGTGAGCGACCTGCTGCCCAGCGTCACGGTCCGTTACGACCTGGCAAAGACTTTCACGCTGCGCTTCAACTACGGCAAGACCCTACGCCGGCCCAACTTCACGGACCTCAATCCGAACTACAACCTGACCGGCGACCTGACCAATGTCGGCTACGGCTCGGGCACGGGCGGCAATCCGGACCTGGCAGCCACGCGCGCGACCAACTACGACCTGACCGCCGAGTGGTACTTCCAGCCTGGCAGCGCCCTCTACGGCACGGTCTTCCGGCGCGAGATCGACGGGCTGGTCGTCGGCCTGCGCCGCCGCCAGACCATCGCCAACAGCGGCCAGAACACCAACTCGTTCGTCATCACCCAGCCGGTCAACGCCTCGGACGGCGTGCTGAAGGGCTTCGAGGTCGGCCTGGTCTATTTCCCCGACTACCTGCCCGACGTGCTGAAGGGCCTGGGCGTGCAGGCCAGCCTGACCAAGCTGGAGTCGTCGCAGAACGTCCCCTCGACCGACGCCGCCGGCAATATCACCGGCCAGCAGCGGACCTCGTTCTTCGGGGTGTCGAACTTCTCGTACAACGTCACCCTGGCCTATGAGCGCGGCCCGATCGGCGCCCGCCTGTCGTATGTCTGGCGCGACGACTTCCTGAACAACAACGAAGCCGCCCTGTTCGCCAACCCGATCGGCATCTGGCGTCGCCCGGAAAAGAGCCTGGACTTCCAGCTCAGCTACCAGGTGCGTCCGAACATCTCGGTGACCTTCGACGCGGTGAACCTGACCGACGAGATGAGCCAGTCGTACTATGCCTTCGGCGACGCCGGCGGGCCGACCACCGACAACTTCGGCTCGACCATCCTCAGCCGCACCTTCGCGGTCGGCCTGCGGTATTCGTTCTGATCGAGGAGACCAAGCGCATGACCCTCGACCTCAACCGCCGGACGATGCTGGCCGGCGCAAGCGTCCTCGCGGCAGCCGGCCCCGCCGCCGCCCGCATCTCGCCCGCCATTCCGTCGAACCCGCTGGTGCGCCAGCGGGCCGACGCCCTGATCTTCAAGCACCACGACGGCCTGTACTACATGACCGCCTCGGTGCCGGAGTACGACCGCCTGGCCATTCGCCGGTCGCCCACCCTGGCGGGCCTCTCCACCGCCAAGGAGGCGGTGATCTGGCGCAGGCCCAAGACCGGCAAGCTGGGCGGCTATATCTGGGCGCCCGAGCTGCACGAGATCGACGGCCGCTGGCACATGTATTTCGCGGCCGGCGACGCGGGCGAGCCGTTCCATATCCGCACCTATGTGCTGCGCTGCCTGGACAAGGATCCGATGACCGGCCGCTGGGAGGCCGTCGGCCAGTTCCAGACCCCCTGGGACACCTTCACGCTGGACTCGACGGTCTTCAGCCACAAGGGCGTGCGCTACATCCTGTGGGCCCAGGCCGAGCCGGGCATCAAGACTAACAGCAACCTCTATCTGGCGCCCCTGAAGACCCCGACCACCCTGGCCCGGCCGCCGGCGCGCCTGACCGTGCCGACGCTGGACTGGGAGATCCGCGGCTTCAAGGTCGCCGAGGGCCCCGCCCCGCTGCACCGCAACGGCAAGCTGTTCATCAGCTACTCGGCCAGCGCCACCGACGACCGCTACTGCCTGGGCCTGCTGAGCGCCGACGAGGACGCGGACCTGATGTCGCCCGATGTCTGGAGCAAGTCGCCCGAGCCGGTCTTCAAGACCTGCGAGGAGACAAAGATCTGGGGGCCGGGCCACAACTCTTTCACCGTCGACGAGCAGGGCCGCGACGTCCTCGTCTATCACGGCCGCGACTACAAGGAGATCAAGGGCGATCCCCTGTTCGACCCCAACCGCCACACGCGCGTGCAGCGGCTGTACTACAAGCCCGACGGGACGCCGGACTTCGGGGTTCCGGTGGGGGCGGGCGAGGTCCCGGACCGGTTCAGCCCGCTGGATCGGCCGGGGCGCTTCCTGCGCCATGACGGCGATCGGCTGCTGGTGGGCGCGGGCCCGCTGCCGACGACGCAGTTCCGCCAGAAGCCAGGACTGGCCGGCGCCGGAACGGTGTCGCTGGAGCCGATCCTGAAACCGGGCTCGGTGCTGGCGGTCGGGGTCAACGGGGCGGTGGAGATCGTCCCGGCCGGGAGCGGTGACCCCAAGCGCGCCAGCTTCAAGCGCGGCGTGGGCCTGGCCGGCAAGGGCGTGTCCTTCGCGGCCCTGGGCGGAGGGCATCTGCGGCATCGCGACGGCGTGGTGGTCGTGGGTGGTGGCGACGTCGGCGCGGCGACGTTCACGGTGAGCTGAACCGGCGCCCATGTCTCCACCGGAGATTGTCGCCAACTCGACCGCACGCTAGCGTCCGCCAACCACGCGGGAGGCGGCATGTCGAAGACCCACAAGGGGATCACCCGTCGTCAGGCGGCTGGCGGCGCGATCGGCCTGCTGGCGGCGGCGCAGGCCGGCTGCGCCCACGCCGCGCCCTCCACGCCGGGACCGAAGCTGAACCAGGTGGGCTACGCCCCCGGCGCGGCCAAGCGGTTCGTCCTGACCGCCGCGCCCGGCGACATCGTCCCACGCGCCTTCACGGTCGAGACCCTGACCGGCAAGCCCATCTTCACCGGCAGGCTGGACGACAAGGTCCACGACCTGACCGTCACCGCCGGCGAGCATGTGCGGACGGGCGACTTCTCGGCCCTGACCAAGCCCGGCCGCTATCGCGTGAAGGTGGGCGAGCAGGCCTCCGCACCGTTCGGCGTGGCCGAGGGGCTGTACGGACCGCTGGTCCGCGACGCCGCCCGCGCCTTCTTCCTGATCCGCGCCAGCGTGGCGATCGACGATCCGGTGACCGGCATCCGCCACGCCGCCGGCCATCGCGACGAGGCCGCACTGATCGTCGACGGCCAGACCCGCGACCTGACCGGCGGCTGGTACAACGCCGGCGACTACGGCAAGTGGACCCACATGGCGGCGATCAGCGTCAGCCAGATGATGTGGCTGCACGAACTGCGCCCCGCCCAGGCCGGCGCGCTGAAGCTGGGGATCACGCCCCTCTATCCCGACCTTCCCGACCTGCTGCAGCAGGCCCGCTGGGGGCTGGAGTGGCTGCTGAAGATGCAGAACCCCGACGGTTCGGTGCTGCACAAGGTCGACTCCGGACCCAATGTCTATGCCTGGGGCCAGCCGCCCGAGCGCGATCCGCATCCGCGCGTGGTCCAGGCGGGCGGCAGCCTGGACGCGGGCGTGTTCGTCGGGGCGATGATGCAGGCCGCCCGGGTGTTCGCCTCGCTGGACCCCGCCTTCGCCGCGCGCTGCCGCGCCGCCGCCCAGCGCGCCTGGACCTGGCTGGAAGCCAATCCTGAGGTCATGCGCAACGACGTCAACTACGCCGATCCCGATCCGCGCCAGGAGATCCTGTGGGCGACCTGCGAGATGTCCGCGGCCACCGGCGACGCCGCGCTGGGCGCGCGGGCGGCGGAGACCTTGAAGGCGATCGGCGTCTTCCCGTTCTTCTGGCCTTCGCCCCAGGTGCTAGGAACGATGAGCCTGGCGCGCGGCAAGGGCGAGGCCGCCGCCGTGGCCCGCGCGGCGATCGTCGAGACGGCCAAAGCCCTCGCCGCCGACGTCCGGGCCGATCCGTACGGCTTCTCGGCCCGGCCAGAAGCCTATTACTGGGGCTCGGTCGAAGTGGCGCTGAACACCGCCGTCATCTGCCTGTTCGCCGCCGAACTGGGCGAAGCGTCTGCCCGCGACACCGCTCAGCGCCTAATGGACTACGTGCTGGGCTGCAACACCCTGGACCACAGCTTCGTCACCGGTCACGGCGAGCGCGCCACGCGGCGGCCCTATCACTGGACCTGCCGGGTCTGGGGCGTGGTCATGCCGGGTTGGGCCAGCGGCGGCCCCAACGGCGGCGCGCCCGGCGCCGATCCACGCCTGAAGGTCCTGATCGACGCCAAGACCCCGCCGGCCAAGTGCTTCGTCGACGCCTGCGAGAACGACGGCTCCTGGGCCTCCAACGAGGGCCAGACCAGCGAGAACGCGGCCCTGCTGCTGGCGACGGGGCTGCTGGGACTTTGAGAGGCGACCCGTTGGCCGGCGTCAACAACGCCCTACCTAGGACAACATGGCTATCTGGCTGCAATATCTGATCGCGTTCGCCGCCCTGGTGGTGCTGGCCCCGCTGGTCGCGTGGCTGGCCCACCGGTTCGGGTCGAAGGCCAAAGGCGGACTGATGCTGGCCTCGGTGCTGCTGGGTTTCGGCGCGGTCCTGGACCAGCCGGCCAAGCACGCGATCGAGGCGGCTGAGCCGGTGAAGGGCTCGCCGGAAAACGACGAGCCTCCACTCGATTAGTCGGTCAAATTCCAAATATTAACCAGTATTTACAAGAAATTAATTCTAGTAGACCTGAAACCAGCTAGCACTTCACACATTCCATTGCTCAGGAGGATGAGCATGGAACAGATTTCGGTGCTCCTGGTCGAAGACAACGCCGCCCTGCGGGCGATGAGTCAGGCCATGCTCGCGGCGGCGGGATATCGCGTGCGGGTCGCCGCCGACGCCGACGAGGCGCTGTTGCGCCTGGGCAGCGAGCCGCTCTCCGCCCTGGTCACGGACATCAATCTGGGCGCCGGAGCCGACGGCTTCGACCTGGCCCACCGGGCGCGGATGACCGATCCGGGCCTGCCGGTGGTCTATGTCTCGGCCCGCTGCGCCCACCGCTTCCCCAGCGAAGGCGTCAGCCGCTCGGAGTTCGTCGCCAAGCCGATCGCGCCGTGGGAGCTGTTGCAGGCCCTGGGCCGCGCCTTGGAGGCCCGGCCATGAGCCTGCAAGTCGTTCTCGTCGTCGAAGACGAACCGCTTGTCCGGATGAGCGCCGCCGAGGCCCTGCGCGACGAGGGCTTCACCGTCTACGAAGCCGCCGACGCCAGCGAGGCTCTGGAGGTCATGGAAGACCACCAGGAGGTCGGCGTCGTCTTCACCGACATCGACATGCCCGGCATGAGCGGCCTGGAACTGGCCGACGAGATCCACCGCCGTCGCCCGGCGGTGCGCTGCCTGCTGACCTCGGGCCGCCGCCCGCCCGCCAACGATCCGTTCCTGCCCAAGCCCTACAGCCTGGGCCGCCTGGGCGAGGCGATCCGGCGCGCGGCTTAGAAACCTTCACTTGACCGAACGCCGCGATGTGAGGAGATAACCTCAACCTTAGATCGCGGAGCGTTCAATGCGCGGCATGCTGCTTGTGGCCCTGGCCTTCCTGACGCCTGCCGCAGCGCACGCCGTCATCCCGCCGCCACCGCCCAAACCCCAGCCGCAGTTGGTCACCTACGGCCCGACGCCGACCACCTTTACCTGCGGCAAGGGCCAGGCCCGCCTGCTCGAGGGCGCGCCCGTGCCGATCCGGACGCAGCAGAGCTACGTCTCGATCGAGGGCCAGTTCGGCTCGCCCGCGCCCGAGCGTTACACCTTCGGGGTCGATGCCGAAGGCCGGGTGATCGACCTGAAACCCGGCACGCCCCGGGCGATAGACAGCCAGGCCGCCCTCATCGCCAGCTGGCGGTTCGCGCCCGGCGCTCCGGCCTCGGCCTGCAAGCTACCGCTGACGGCCACCGTCGTTCCGCTGGAGCTGGCCTCGCCCGCCCAGCTGCTGCAGGCCCAGATCGCCGAGTGGCGCAACACGCCGGCCTATGTGCGCAAGGCCCTGGACGCGCTGGGCAACTGCGGACAGACCCCGCGCCGCCGGCCGCAGAACATCGCCTATCCGGACATCCGTCCCTTCGGCGACCGCACCGTCGACCCGGCCTGGGCGGGCATGACCTACGACATCGACGCCGACGGCGCCGTGCGCAATATCCGCATCGTCACCCAGCACGGCGAACAAGCCTTCGCCGACGCCGCGGCCGCCTCGGTCGCCGAAAGCCGCTTCCAGACGGGCTCGCCGCGCACCGGCTGCCACGCGGTGTTCAAGGCCGGCCTGAAGGCCTCGCCGGCCACCAAGCGTCCCGACGCCTCGTCCTTCGAACGCCCCGGCGACGCCTGCCCCTTGAAGAAGGTCCCGCTGCCCGAGGTCATGCCCTACCCGCCGGCCTATGCCGAGCGCCGCGTCGGCGGCTGGGCGATCGTGCGGTTCGACGTCGCCCCGTGGGGCCAGGTCGGCTCGGTGGAGGTGCTGGCCTCGCAGCCCACGCAGACCTTCCGCGTCGCGGCCGGCGACCTGATGCAGCGCATCAAGGTCCCGGCTCCGCCGACCGGCTATCGCGGCTGCGTCATGCCGATCATCTACGCGACCCCGGCCGTGGTCGACGAGGACTACTAAAGACTCGAAACGAGGACCTCATTTGCCCCTCGGCTGGAACCTTAGCTCTCCCGTTCCGTTTTGAGCTTGAGTGTTTCTTCCCGAAGGGGGCCGTGATGGACCATCAAGACCAAAAGACCTTCGAACGCGATCTGATCGCCCTGATCCCGCACCTGCGCGCGTTCGCCCGCTCGCTGTGCGGCGACGCCACCGCCGCCGACGATCTGGCGCAGGACGCCGTCGCCAAGGCCTGGGCCAGCCGCAACAGCTTCACCATGGGCACCAACATGAAGGCCTGGACCTTCATGATCCTGCGCAACCAGTTCTATTCCGACAAGCGCCGCAGCTGGCGCTCGGTGGGCCTGGACCAGGAAACCGCCGAACGCACCCTGGTGGCCAACACCAATTTCGACAGCGCCATCGCCCTGGACGACCTGCGCCAGGCCATGATGATGCTGCCCGAGAGCCAACGTGAAGCGCTGATACTGATCGGCGCCGGCGGGTTCTCGTACGAAGAGGCGGCCGAGGTCATCGGCGTCGCCGTCGGCACGGTCAAGAGCCGCGTCAGCCGCGCCCGCGCCGACCTGCTGCAGATCTTCGAGACCGGCAACTACGAACGCGACGGCCTGCCCGTGCACGAAGCCATGGGCAGCATGCTGAAGGCGCTGGAGCGTCTGGCGGCTTAAGCCTCCAGCTCCGCGCACGCCGCGCAAAACGCCGTGAGATCGGCCTCGTCGTGATAGACGGAGAGGCCGATCCGCAGCACGTCATCGCGGACATCGACCACGACACCCTTTTCGGCCAGCGCCTGTTTCCAGGCGCTGGCTTTTTCATGCCGCAGCGCCAGGAACCGCGCCTGCGGGCCGCTCTCCGGCGGGTTCAGCACCAGCGCGCCCTTCAGCGGGTCGGCGGCCACAAGGCTCCGCATCAGCCCACCCACATACGCCGCGATCGCCGCCGTGGTCAGGCCTTCCGCCTCCAGCATCCGGCCGGCCGCTACGAAGCGATAGAGCCCCGACGGGTCGAACGTCGCGCCCATGAAGCGCTGGGCGTCGGTGGTGTAGCCCACCCCGCCCGGCGGGCCTTCCAGGTCGCCGAACTCGGCGTACCATCCGGTCAGCACCGGGCGCGGGCCAAAGCCCGGCGGCGCATGCAGGAACGCCGCCCCCTCCCCGGCCATGGCGTATTTGTAGCCGCCGGCCAGGTAGAACACCCGGTCCGCCACGGCTGACAGGTCCGTCGGCACGGCTCGGAAGCCGTGATAGCCGTCGACGACCAGCCACGGGCCTTCAGGCTTGGACAGCTCGGCCAGCTCCCAGACCCGGTCGAAGACGAAACCGATCTTGAAGAACACGTGGCTGACGAAGATCAGGTCGTACTGCCCCGTGCGCGCGGCGTTGATGAACCGCTCGGCGAAGTCCGGTCGCTCGCTCTCCACCAGGGTCAGTTCGATCTCGCCGGCCTCGACCCAGCGCTGGGCCTGGCGGCGGAACGAGTGGAACTCGCCGTCGGTCGACAGGATGCGGACCGGCTTGCGCGTCACAGCCGACTTCAGCACCGCCAGCAGGGTATGGGTGTTGGGCGCGAAGACCACAGAGTCCGGCGACGGCAAGTTCAGCTCGCGGGCGACCAGGCCTTGCGCCGCCGGATAGACCTCGCCCAGCGCCTTGTCCCACTTGTGGTCGGCCAGCATGGCGGCGTCGCGCCAGACATCGACCTGGGCGTCCAGCGTCACGTCCGGCCACAGATGGTGGCTGTGAGCGGCCATATGCAGTCGGCCGGGGACACCCAGCGCCCGCGAAAAGAGATCCTTGCGCGCGGTCATCAGAGCTTGCCCCGCAGCGTCCACAGCTCCGGGAACGCCCGCCGCCGCAGGGTCGAGGCCAGGTAGCCGATCCCGTCGGTGCCCCCCGTGCCTGGCCGCCCGCCGATGATCCGCTCGACGGTCAGCACATGCTTGTGGCGCCAGGTGACCAGGGCGTCGTCCAGGTCGACCAGCTTCTCGGCCAGCTGGTACAGCTCCCAATAGCGCTGCGGGTCACGATAAACCTCCAGCCAGGCGGCCTCGACCGCTTCGGACGGGACATAGGCCTGGGTGAAGTCGCGATGCAAAGCCGCGTCCGGAACCGTCAGCCCGTGCCGCGGCAGCTGGGCGATGGCGACGTCGTAGAGGCTGGGCGCGGCCAGCGCCGCCTGCAGCAAAGCGAGGCCGTCCGAGCCCTCCTCCTGGAACTTCAGGAAGCTCTGGTCCTTCAGGCCCAGCATATATTCCAGGGTGCGAAACTGGGCCGACTGGAAGCCCGAGCTGGTCCCCAGCGAGCCCCGGAAACTCAGGTAATCGGCCGGCGTCATGGTCGCCAGGATGTCCCACGACAGGGTCATCACCGTCTGGATCCGCGACACCCGCGCCAGGGCCTTGTAGGCCGGCTCGACATCGCCCGCCGCGATCAGCCGCATGGCCAGGCCGACCTCGTGGATGATCTCCTTGAGCCACAGCTCCTTGGTCTGGTGGATGACGATGAACAGCAGTTCGTCGTGCCGATCGCTCTGCGGCTGTTGCGCCGCCAGCAGGGTGTCGAGCGCGAGGTACCGCGCGTAGGTCATGTCTTGCGCCATGGAAGAACCCTAGGCTGTTCGCGACGGCACATTGTCCTCGTTTGCGCGGGCGATGGCGAGCGGGCTAGAACAATGTTCCGATCCAGCCGCCACAGACAGAACGAATGTCCATCCTCAGCCGTGTCGACCTGTCGATCCTCCGCATCCTGGAGGCCGACGCCCGCATCTCGTTCGCGGCCCTGGCCGAGCGGGTAGGCCTGTCCAAGTCGCCCTGCTGGTCGCGCGTCCAGGCCCTGGAAAAGCAGGGCGTCATCACCGGCTACCGCGCCCGCATCGACGCCAAGGCCGTCGGCAAGGGCCTGACCGTCTACGCCCTGGCCACGGTCGAGTTCGCCCGCGCCGAGGCGTTCGAAGCGGCCGTCCTGCGCCACCCGGCCATCACCGAGTGCCACTCGACGGCCGGCGACGGCGACTACCTGCTGCGCATCGTGGCGGCCGACGTCGCCGACCTGGACCACCTGCTGCGCAAGGACCTCAGCCAGCTGCCCGGCGTGCAGCGCTATACGAGCACGGTGTGCATGAAGGCGATCAAGCAGGACGGGCTGCTGACGGCGGGGCTCTAGAGTTTCACGAACGGCGCCAGCCAGCGGCCCAGCCGCCCCGGCAGCTGGATCTGGCCGTCCAGGGCCGCCACGCACAGGCAAGGCTTGGGCGAGACCACCCGTTGCTGGTGAGTGATGCTGGCGTCGGCTTCTTCGAAGTCGCCGGGTTCGAACACGCCGTCGTTGGTGGCGTAGGCGCCTTCGATCACGCAGGTCAGTTCGACGCCGCCGTGGGTGTGGACCGGGGTGCATTGGCCCGGCGCGATGCGCAGCATGATCACCCGGCTGTCGCCGTCGCGAGGGCCCAGTACGTCGCGCACCTGCACGCCGGGGCCGACCCAACGCCAGCGGCTCAGGGGGAAGTGGCGCAGCGGTTCGGGGAGCGTGGGGTCACTGCCCTTCACGATCTCCGGCGCCGGAACGGGCGTGGCCATGTCCAGCCGCGCCAGGACGTCGTCGCGCGCGCGCTCGTTCAGGGCCAGCGGCGCCAAGTCGTCCAGCATCGCCCCGCCGACCGCCTCGCCCAGCTGGGTCCAGGCGCGGCTCTGCGGGCGCAAGGCCAGGTGGGTGGCGACGACCACGGCTTCGGGCGGACTGAGGGTCCCGGCGGCGTAGGCGAGGAGACGCTCCTCGCTGGGCAGGCGGCGCAGGCTCATGACCGGCCTCCCGCTTCGCGCTCGATGAAGGCGCGCAGCTTCATCATGCCGAACCGGATCCTGGCCTTGATGGTGCCCAGCGGCACGCCCAGGGCTTCGGAAATCTGGGTGTGGGTCTGTTCGTGGAAGAAGGCCATCTCGATCGCCTGGGCCTGGTCGGGGTTGAGGGAGGCCATGGCGGCCCGGACGCGCTGGCCGTCCTGCACGCCGGCCAGGATGGCGTCAGGTTGGGGCGGGTCGTCGCCGGGCGGGGCCTGGTCCTCGGCATAGACGGCGCGGTCGCTGCGGCGGATGCTGTCGATGCGCAGGTTGCGGGCGATGGTGAAGATCCAGGCCGCGGCCGAGGCGCGGGTGGGATCGAACAGGTGGGCCTTGCGCCAGACGGCCAGCAGGGTCTCCTGCGCCAGTTCCTCGGCGGCCACGGGGTTTGAGCCGGTGCGGACCAGGAGCGCCTTCACACGCGGGGCATAGTGGTCGAACAGCCGCACGAAGGCCTCGCGATCGCCGTCCAGGGCGATCCGCGTCACGCAGCCGTCGAAGTCCCGCGAGGCGCTCACCGCGCGGGGTCTCCGGATGCCTGAGGAACGTGCCTGAATCGCATGCATGGCCATGATACGGGACGAAGCCAGGATTGGACTAAAAACAGCTCACGCCGGCTTTCCCAGCGTGACGGGGTGAGCGGGCGGCGGCGGGCGGCGGCGCAGGCCGATGCCGCGCGCCAGGATGCGGACGGCTTCCCAGTGGATGCCGGCGATGACCTTGAAGCTCAGCAGCGGGTGGCGCAGCCAGGCCTTCAGCAGGCCCGCGTCGGTCAGGGCCGAGCGCTGGCCCCAGAAGGTAGCGGTCAGTACGGGATCATCGCCCCGACGGACGCCGACGGTGACCGACACCGCCTCGCCGGGCGGGCTGATCTCGAAGTCGTAGGCCAGATCCATGTCCATGAACGGCGAGACGTAGAAGCGCTTGGGCGCGGTCTGGCGCACCATTGCGCCTTGGACGGGGACCGCCGCCAGATAGCTGTGCCGCTCACCGAAGGTGTTGCGCACCTCGTAGAGGATCGCCGCCAGCTCGCCGTCGGCGCGATGGCAGAAATAGAGGCTGAGCGGGTTGAAGCCGTAGCCCAGGATGCGCGGCATGCAGAGCAGCCGCACCGGGCCGTCGGCGACGATGCCGGCCTCGGCCAAGACGCCCTGCGCATAGGCCTTGAGGTCGCTACCGGTACGGTCGCCGTGGTCGGCGGCGCGGAACGACAGCAGGCCGAAACGCCCGGCGGCCAGCAGCTTCAGCCGCCCCAGCACCGACGACAGCTCGTCCAGGTCCAGCAGCAGCATGAAGATGCGATAGCGCAGCCGATGGCGGCGCGGCGAGAACCGCGCGTGGGTCACGACCCCTTGGTACAGAGCCGAGGCGCCCATGGTCAGGCGGCCCTGGCGAACTCGACCAGGCCCGGTCCGGGTCCGACGAAGATCCGGCCGCTCTCGTCGTCGACGGTCCAGGGCCGGCGCACGCCGCCCAGTTGCTCGGCCACCGCCAGACCCGATTGCAGGCCGTCCTCGTGGAAGCCCGCCCCGAACCAGGCCCCGCAGAACCAGGCCCGGCGCACGCCTTGCAGCGCCCACAGGTCGCGCTGGGCGGTCAACGCGGCGGCGTCATAGTGCGGGTGCTCGAAGCTGCGGACCTCGTGCACCAGTTCCTCGCGGGGCTGGATGTGCGGGTTCAGGGTGACGAACAGCGGCGGGGTCTGGGGCAGGCTTTGCAGGTGGTTCATCCAGTAGCTGACGCAGCCGCTGGCGGGGTCGTCGCGGCGACCCAGATGGTTCCAGCTGGCCCAGGCCATCCGCCGCTGCGGCATCAGGCGGCGGTCGCGGTGCAGGACGACCTCGTTGGTTGTGTAGCGGAACGCGCCCAGCAGGGCCTGCTCGCGGGCGTCGGCGTCGGCCAGCAGCGACAGGGTGGTCGGGGCGTGGGTGGCGAACACCACCTGGTCGAAGCCGGTCTCGCTGCCGTCGGCCTCGAGGATGCGCACGCCATCCTCGGTGCGACGCACGGCCTGGATGCGGGCCGACAGCCGCAGGCGGCCGCTGAACGCGCGCTCCAGGCTTTCGACATAGCGCCGGCTGCCGCCGTCCACGGTGCGCCAGCTGCGGCGACCGACGAAGCGCAGCAGGTCATGGTTCTCGAAGAACCGGATGAAGGCCGCCGCCGGGTGCTCGCCAGCCCCTTCGATGCTGGCCGACCAGATCGCCGCCGCCATCGGCAGCAGGTGGTCCTGGCTGAGCGCCGCGCCATAGTCGTTCTCGCGCAGGTACTCGCTCAGCGACACCACCGGGTCGAGCGTCGCCAGGTGCCCCGGCGCGGTGCGGTAGAAGCGGTGCAGGTCGCGCAGCATCGACCAGAAGCGCGGGCGCAGCCACGCCCCCGGCTGGGCGAACAGCGAGGCCAGGCTCTTGCTGCCATATTCCAGCGCCCCGTCGTCCAGCGAGATGGCCAGCGACATGTCGGCCGGCTTGGTCGGGACGCTCAGGTGCTTAAACAGCGCCGTCAGGTTGGGATAGTTGACCTCGTTATAGACGATGAAGCCCATGTCGACCGGGATCGGGCCGCGCGGCGTGGCGACCTCGACGGTGTGGGCATGGCCGCCCAGGCGGTCGCCGGCCTCGAACAGGGTGACGTCGTGGCGCTGGCTCAGCAGCCAGGCGCAGGACAGGCCCGATATGCCGGCCCCGATCACGGCGATCCGCTGCGGGGCAACTTTGGAGTCGGACGGGCCAGCCTGCATCGGAAGTCTCCCTGGTTCGAAGACGGTTACGGGCGAAGCCGGCGAACGGATGGATGCATCCGATCGGTTTTTTGGCGCGTAACCCTCGCATCGTCCCCGGATGGAGTTCGTCATGAGAATGCTGGCCGCCTATGCCGCCTCGCTGGTCGCGTTCGTCGCGCTGGACTTCGTGTGGCTGAGCCTGATGGTCGAGCGGATCTATCGCCCGGCCCTTGGCGACCTGCTGGCCGCCAAGCCCCGGATGGGCGCGGCCGTGGCCTTCTACCTGGTCTATGCGGTCGGCCTGGTGGTGCTGGCCGTCGCGCCGGCGCTGAAGGAGGCCAGCCTCTCCCGCGCCGCCGTCGGCGGGCTGGTGCTGGGGGCGGTCGCCTACGCCACCTACGACCTGACCAATCAGGCGACCTTGCGGACCTGGTCGACGAAGCTGACCCTGGTCGACATCGCCTGGGGCGCCGTCGCCACCATGCTGGCAGCCATGGTCGGTTACGCCGTCGCGCGGCTCATCGCGAAGTAGACCCCTCCCCCTTTGCCCGCAACGCGGCTAAACCAGAGCTATGGTTCAGTCGCCTATACCCGTAGTCGTACCCGCTCCGGTCACGCGTACCCGCGCCGGCAAGCGCCTTTCGATCGTCGCCCCCTGCTATAACGAGCAGGAAGTCCTCGACCTGTTCTTCGACCGGATCGAGGACGAGCTGGCCAAGCTGGGCGTCGACTACGAGATCGTCTGCGTCAATGACGGCAGCCGCGACCACACCCTGGCGGTGCTGCTGCGCCATCACCAGCGCAACCCGAAGATCAAGGTCATCAACCTGGCCCGCAACTTCGGCAAGGAGACCGCGATGTCGGCCGGGCTGGACGCCACGACCGGCGACATGGTGGTGCCGATCGACTGCGACCTGCAGGACCCGCCCGAGTTGATCGGCCAGTTCATCGCCGCCTGGGAGAACGGGGCCGACGTCGCCTATGGCGTCCGCGTCGACCGCAGCGCCGACAGCTTCCTCAAGCGCCTGACGGCCCAGGGCTTCTATCGCGCCTTCAACCGCCTGTCGGATGTCGACCTGCCCTACAACGCCGGCGACTACCGGCTGATGGATAAGCGGGTGGTCGAGGTGCTGCGCCAGCTGCCCGAGCGCAACCGCTTCATGAAGGGCCTGTTCGCCTGGGTCGGCTTCAAGCAAGAGGCCATCCCCTACGCCCGCCCCGAGCGCGCGGCCGGGACCAGCTCGTTCCGCTACTGGAAGCTCTGGAACTTCGCCCTGGACGGCATCACCTCGTTCAGCACCGCGCCGATCCGGGTGTGGAGCTATGTCGGCCTGATCGCCGGCGTGCTGGCGGCCCTGGCGGCGGCGTTCCTGGTGGCCCGCACCCTGCTGCAGGGCAACAACGTCCCCGGTTATCCGTCGTTGATGGTGGTGATCCTGACGGGCTTCGCGATCCAGATGCTGGCCATCGGCTCGCTGGGCGAATACGTGGCCCGCATCTATCAGGAGGTGAAGGGCCGCCCGCTGTACGTGGTCATGGACCGTCACGGCTTCGACGGCCAAGGCCCTGACGCGTGATGTCGCACAGTCTGCTGACCCCCGAGCGCCGGGCCTTCCTGGCCTCGGCCCTGCGGTATGGCCTGGCCGGGGTGCTCAACACCCTGGTCGGCTTCTCGATCATCGTGGCCCTGGACGTGGGCCTGCATGTCGATCCGCATCTGGCCAACGCCATCGGCTATGCGATCGGCATCTGCGTCAGCTTCCTGCTGTCCAAGTTCTTCGTGTTCAAGGCCCGCACGACCAACCGCTCGGCCCCGCTGCGTTACGCGGTCGCCGTGGGCGTCGCCTTCGCGCTGAACCAGGGCGTGCTGGCCCTGGCGACCCTGCTGCTGCCGCCGCACGGCGCGATCTGGAGCGTGGCGGCGCAGGGCGCGGCGGCGGTCAGCTATACCGGCGTGCTGTTCCTGCTGAGCCATTTCTGGGTGTTCGCGCACAAGGGCGCTCCGACCGACAAGGGGGCCGCATGGAACGCCTGATCTACGAACGCATCCGCGAGCTGGAGACCGAGCACTGGTGGTTCGTGGCCCGGCGCGGGATCCTGCGCCGCCTGATCGCCCGCACCGGCGTCCCGGCCGGCGCCCGGATCCTGGAGGTCGGCTGCGGCGCGGGCGGCAACGTGCCGCTGTTGCGCGAGTTCGGCACGGTCAGCGCCGTCGAGCCCGACCAGGACTCCCGCGAATACGCCGCCGAGCGCCTGGGCCAGCCGGTGGAGCACGGCCTGCTGCCCGACGGCCTGCCGTTCGCGCCCGAGACCTTCGACCTGGTCTGCGCCTTCGACGTGGTCGAGCATGTCGACGACGACGCCGGCGCGGTGGCGGCCCTGGCGCGGCTGGCCAAGCCGGGCGGAGCGATCCTGACCACGGTGCCGGCCTATCAGTGGATGTGGGGCCACCACGACGTGCTGCATCACCACAAGCGCCGCTACCAGCTGCCCGCCTACCGGGCGCTGTTCGAGAACGCGGGGCTGGAGATCGAAGCGGCCACCTACTTCAACACCCTGCTGTTCGCGCCGGCGGCGGCCCAGCGCGTACTCAAGCGCCTGCTGGGCGACGAGAGCGCCGACGACGCCATGCCGCCGGCGTGGCTGAACAAGGCGCTGACGGCCGTCTTCGCCCTGGAAGGCCCGCTGGCGACGGGCGCCGGCCTGCCGTTCGGCATGTCGATCGCCGTGGTCGCCCGCAAGAAGGCTTAAGAGCAGCCCGCCCCCTACTGAGCCAGGCGGATCTCCTGCACCGCCACGCCCAGCATCCGCGGGTCCATGCTGGACACGCGGGCGTCAGGGACGTCCAGCGTGAACCGGATCGGCTGGCCCGGCTTGACCACGTCCTTGGGCACGGTGAAGCGGTAGAGGATGAAGGCGGTCGGATCGACGGCGTGGGTCTCCAGGCGCCGCCCCTCGGCATACAGGGTCAGGGCTTGGGGCCGCAGGGGCTGGTCCGAGAAGCCGATGGCGACGATGTCCACCTGGAACGGGCCGGGCTTCAGGGTCGCCGGCGGCGTCAGGGTGAAGGTCGCCTTGTGGGCCAGGGTCCAGATGCCCTTGCCGCCCGGATCCAGCTTCGACCAGCCTTCACCCAGCACCGGCGCGGTCAGCGGCTGGTCCAGACGCACCGACAGCAGCTGGGCCTTGGCGCCCAGCTGGCCGGGCTCCATCGGCTCCAGCCCGGCGATCCCGCCCAGGTCGCGGCCGCACAGCACCCCGCGCTTGAAGCGGTAGCAGTCGTGGCGCTGGTTCACGGTCTCCAGCACCCCGCCCTCCATCGCGCCGCCGCCCATGATCACGGTGATGCGGCGATCGCCCGGCGCGGCGTCCTGGACCAGGGTCGGGTCGATGACGTCGCAGGGCAGGTCGTTGTTGCGGGCGGTGCCGAAGGTGTTGGTCGTGCCGCCGCTGCGGGCCGCCGTCCTCACCAGCTGGGCGACGCCGCGCAGGTCCAGCGGCGAGTTCGAGCAGAAATAGGTCGGGCGGAACGTCCAGGTCCGGCCGCGGATCGCCGGGGCGTTGATCAGGGCCTGCGGGATGTCCAGCTCGTCGGGGACGGCGAAGGTCGTCCGCACGCCCTGGCGCACCGGGCTGCTGTCATAGGCCTGCACGGCCAGGGCTGCGGCCAGGACGGCCAGGCCGACGCGTCCCGGCAGGCGGGCGACGGCGGCGATGCCCAGGGCCAGGACCAGATAGCCCGGCGCCCAGAAGAACCGGCCATGGGCGCGGAAGATCGACAGCAGGTCGGCGACCTTGCCGTCCGGCTTGGGGAAGGTGACCAGCAGCGCCTTGCCGGCATAGACCGACCAGCCGATCGACCAGACCGTCAGGACCAGCATGGCCAGGATCAGCGGCGTCCAGCGCAGCCAGAAGCCGGGCTCGGGGCGGCGGCCAGCCAGGCGGTCGCGGATCGCCAGGCCCAGCATGGTCGCCACCAGCAGCAGCGACCCGACGCCCAGGAACTGGAAGCCCTCGAAATACTCGCCGTTCGGGGCCAGGGTCCCCTTGAACCAGGCGCCGGTCCAGGTCTGGCCGAACAGGTTCGAGCCCTGCGGCCACACGGGACCCAGCAGGTTCATCGCGTAATAGCCCAGGCCGTCCGCGCCGGCGGACACTTGGGCCGCGCCGACATAGCCCAGCACCACGGCCGAGGCCGCCACGGCGGCCAGCACGGCGACGGCGGCGATGGCGACGCGCTTCCACGCGCCGGCCCGGCGCTGCAGCAGCTCCGACAGCAGGGCCGCGCCGAAGCAGGCGGCGATCGGCGGCAGGTGGTAGGCGTGGACGCCGGTGGCCAGCGCCGCCAGGGCGGCGAACCACCCGATCCGGCGGGGCGTCAGGCCCTCGCGCACCGACGAGACGGTCACGCTCAAGGCAAACAAGAGCAGCCAGTGGCCGCACAGGGCGATATGGCCGAACTGGCGGGCGATCCAGCTGGGGAACAGCAGCGCCAGGAAACCGCCCAGCACCAGGGCGACCCGGCTCTTCACGCCCAGCGACCGCAACAGGGCGATCATGCCCCAGGCCTGCAGCGGGTAGCAGAGCATCAGGAAGACGCCCAGCGGGTTGAACACCGGCCCCAGGCCCGAGGCCTTCAGCACCAGGGACAGCCAGGGAATGCTGTCGCTGAACACGATCGACACCGGCTTGGGCGTCAGACCCGAGATCATGGTCAGGGGGAAGCCCCAGGGCTGGCGGACATAGGCCTCGTAGGCCGTGGTCATGGCCAGCATGTCGTTCTTGGGATTGCTCCAGAACTTGGCCGAGGCCAGCGGGATGTCGAACCCGAACATGAAGCCGCACAGCAGGATCGGCACGATCGTGACGATGGCGGCGAAGGCGAGCGTCTCGATCTGCGCGCGCGAAAGCTGGCTTGAAAGACGCATGGATTCCCCCGGTACGAGGGTCGCTGCATAGCATTGAACCCAAGGTTGGACACCCCCGCGCCGGAGGTCGCCCCACCGTCGACGCCACACACAATTACGATTGTAATTAGTTTAGACTTGTAATCTCATAAGCACGACGCTGATCAGGGGAGACGACGTCGTGGCGATCAAGGACTTCGGGACACGCAAGGTGCGGCGCTCGTGGGTGGCGCTGGCCATCTCGACGGTGGCGGTGGCCGGGACGCTGTGGGCGATGGCCTTCACCGGCGTCGACTTCCTGCAGTTCGAGCGCGAGAACGCCCTGCTGCCCCCGCCCTCGGCCGAGCAGGCGGCCCGCTACCGTCCCCGGGCCCAGGCCGAGTGGCGCATCGTCCACGCCAATCTGGAGACCCGGCTGGACCAGCGCAGCCCGCTGGAGCTGGGCGCGGTGTGGGCCACGCGAAGGGGCCAGATCTGCGGCATCGTCAACGGGCGCGGCAGCTTCGGCGGCCTGTCCAGCATGGTGCGGTTCTACACCGTCGACCAGCGCCCGGTGTTCCACCAGGACGTCGACCACATCCCCTTCCAGCACGCCTGGTTCCAGTGCCGGCGCGACCAGTATGTGATGCTGCACGCGGGCACGGAGGAGCCGGGGTTCTGCGGCAGCGAGCTGGGCCGGCGGCGGTGCTTCAACACCAAGGGCGGGGTCCGGCAATAGCCGGCCTCGCTGTCGCACTTCTTTCACACCAACCGCGCCCGGCAGCGGTTAGAAGGCCTTCCCATCGATACATGTTCGCTTGGGAGACGCCTATGTTCAGAGGTCTTTTCGCCGCCGCCTCGCTGCTGTCGCTGGCGCTCGCCTCCCCGGCGCTGGCTGAGGCTCCCAAAGCCAAGAACGTCATCGTCTTCCTGGCCGACGCCGGTGGGGTGCCGTCGGTCAACGCCGCCAGCCTGCTGGGTTATGGCCAGCCGCTGAAGCTGCACGTCCAGCAGTGGCCGAACCTGGGCCTCAGCGACACCACGCCGGTCGACCAGTTCGTCTCGGACTCGGCCAACGGCATGTCGGCGATCATGACCGGCGTGAAGACCCACAACGGCGTGATCAGCCAGGGCCCCGAAGGCGTGCGCGGCAAGGCCGACGGCGCGCCGACCAAGACCCTGCTGGAATACGCCGAGGAGCGCGGGCTTCGCACGGGCGTCGTCACCTCCCAGCCGATCACCGACGCCACGCCGGCGGCGACCTATGCCCACTCGAACGATCGCAACAAGTGGGGCGAGATCTTCCAGCAGGCCTTCAAGCCCCGCTTCGGCGACGGCGTCGACGTGCTGTTCGGCACCGGCCGCGCCAAGATCGGCCAGCAGCTGACGGCGGCGGGCACGGGCTTCGACCAGCTGGCCAAGGCCAACAACCGCCCGATCTACGCCAAGCTCGAAGACGCCCCGGCGGCCAACGCCCGCCCCATCGTGGTGACCGAGAACGACCAGATCGACACCCGCGCCGCGACCCTGCGGGCGCTGGACCTGCTGAAGGGTTCGCCCAAGGGCTACCTGCTGGTGGTCGAGTGGGACGCCCACACCGACGACCCGCGCGAAGGCCTGCAGCACATCGTCGACTTCGACAAGCTGATCGCCGAGATCGAGCAGCGCGTCGACCTGAAGGACACCCTGCTGCTGTTCACCGCCGACCACTCGTTCGGCCTGCAGGTCGACGGCGGCAAGCGCGGCGAGCCGCTGCTGGATGGCTATGACGCCTGGAAAGCCGCCGGCAAGGACGAGGATCTCATCCGGCTGAAGAACGTGATGGTCAACCGGACGCACACCGGTGAAGAGGTCGTCGCCCTGGCGACGGGCGCCGGGTCCGAGCGGGTGCGCGGCTACTTCCCGAACACGCACCTGTTCGACGTGGCGATGGACGCCTGGGGCTGGAAGAAGGACGGGAAGTAATCTCCTTCTCCCCTTGCGGGAGAAGGTGTCGGCGAAGCCGAAGGATGAGGGGTCGTACAAACGAAAACCGCCGCGGCAGCTGTGACGCTGTCGCGGCGGTTCTGTTCTGCAACCCCTCACCCGACCGCCTACGGCGGCCACCCTCTCCCGCAAGGGGAGAGGGGAAGAAGCCCTACTCCGCCGCGTAGCTCTGCAGCGGGCGGACGTCCAAGACTTCTTCCGGCGCCACGGCGATCGCCTGGGCAGCGGCCAGGGCGCCGGCGCTGGTCGTGTAATACGGCACCTTCATCATCAGCGCGGTCCGGCGGATCTCGAACGAGTCCTCCAGCGCCTGCTTGCCTTCGGTGGTGTTGAACACCAGCTGGACGCCGCCGTTCTTCATCACGTCGACGATGTGCGGGCGGCCTTCCAGGACCTTCTTGACGTAGTCGACCTGGACGCCCTGTTCGGCCAGATAGGCGCGGGTGCCTTCGGTCGACAGCACCGTGAAGCCGGCCGCTTGCAGCAGCTTCACCGGCTCGACGATCCAGGGCTTGTCGCTTTCCTTGACCGAGACGAAGGCCGTGCCCTTGCGCGGCAGCTTCACGCCGCCGCCCAGCTGGCTCTTGGCGAAGGCGCGGGCGAAGGCGGGGGCCATGTCGGCCTCGCCGTCGCGCTTCCAGTCCAGGCCCATGACCTCGCCGGTCGAGCGCATTTCCGGGCCCAGCACCGTGTCGACGCCGGCGAAGCGGGCGAACGGGAAGACCGCTTCCTTGACCGCGATGTGGTCGTAGGGAACGTCCTTCAGGCCAAAGCCCGCCAGGGGCTCGCCGGCCATGACCTTGGCGGCGATGGCGGCGACCGGCTGGCCGATGGTCTTGGCCACGAACGGCACGGTGCGCGAGGCGCGCGGATTGACTTCCAGCACGTAGATGCGCGGGTTCTCGCCGTGCGGCTCCTCGATGGCGAACTGCACGTTCATCAGGCCGCGCACGTTCAGGGCCAGGGCCATCTGCACCGTCTGGCGCTTCAGCTCCTCGACCGTCTCGGCCTTCAGCGAGAAGGGCGGCATCGAACACGCCGAGTCACCCGAGTGGACGCCGGCTTCCTCGATGTGCTCCAGCACGCCGGCCACGAACACGTCCTTGCCGTCGCACAGGGCGTCGACGTCCACTTCGGTAGCGCGGCTCAGATAGTGGTCCAGCAGGATCGGGTGCTCGAACGAGATCTCGCCGGCATTGGCGATGTAGCGTTCCAGGTGCTCGTGATCACGGATGATCTCCATGCCGCGGCCGCCCAGCACGTAGGACGGACGCATCACGAACGGGAAGCCGATCTTGTCGCCTTCGGCGCGGGCCTCGTCCCAGGTGCGGGCGATGGCGTTTTCCGGCTGGGCGATGTCGAGGCCGTTCAGCAGCTGCTGGAAGCGCTCGCGGTCCTCGGCCAGGTCGATGGCGTCCGGGCTGGTGCCCAGGATCGGCACGCCGGCCTCTTCCAGGGCGTGGGCCAGCTTCAGCGGGGTCTGGCCGCCGAACTGGACGATGACGCCGGCCAGCTCGCCCTTGCTCATCTCGACGTGCAGCAGCTCCAGCACGTCCTCGGCCGTCAGCGGCTCGAAGTACAGGCGGTCGGAGGTGTCATAGTCGGTCGAGACGGTCTCGGGGTTGCAGTTGACCATGATCGACTCGATGCCGATCTGGTCCAGCGCGAAGGCCGCATGGCAGCAGCAGTAGTCGAACTCGATGCCCTGGCCGATCCGGTTCGGGCCACCGCCCAGGATGACGGCCTTCTTGCGGTTCGAAGGCTCGCTCTCGCACTCGGGGATCTGACCCAGCGCGCCCGTTTCGTAGGTCGAGTACATGTAGGGCGTCGAGGCCAGGAACTCGCCGGCGCAGCTGTCGATGCGCTTGAAGACCGGACGGACCGACAGCTCCTGGCGCAGGCTGCGCACAGCGGCCTCGGTCGAGCCGGTCAGCTTGGCCAGGCGGGCGTCCGAGAAGCCTTGGGCCTTCAGGGCGCGGAAGCCTTGAGCATCCGTCGGCAGGCCGCCGGCCTTCACCCAGCCTTCCTGGCGGACGATCTCGGCGATCTGGCGCAGGAACCAGGGCTCATAGGAACAAGCGGCGTTGACCTCTTCCACGGTCAGGCCGTGGCGGAAGGCCTGGGCAATGACGCGCAGGCGGTCGGGGGTCGGCGTGCCCAGGGCGCGGATCACCGCGGCCTTGCCGGCGTCCAGGTCGTCGGCGCCGTGGATTTCGACTTCATCGAAACCAGCCAGGCCGGTCTCCAGACCGCGCAGGGCCTTCTGGACGCTTTCCTTGAAGGTGCGGCCGATGGCCATCACTTCACCGACCGACTTCATGGCCGTGGTCAGCAGCGGCTCCGAACCCGGATACTTCTCGAAGGCGAAGCGCGGGATCTTGGTGACGACGTAGTCGATCGAGGGCTCGAACGAGGCCGGGGTCGCGCCGCCGGTGATGTCGTTCTTCAGCTCGTCCAGGGTGTAGCCGACGGCGAGGCGCGCGGCGACCTTGGCGATCGGGAAGCCGGTGGCCTTCGAGGCCAGGGCTGACGAGCGCGACACGCGCGGGTTCATCTCGATGACGACCATGCGGCCGTCGGCCGGGTTCACCGCGAACTGAACGTTCGAGCCGCCGGTCTCGACGCCGATCTCACGCAGCACGGCGATCGAAGCCGCGCGCATCCACTGATATTCCTTGTCCGTCAGGGTCAGGGCCGGGGCGACGGTGATCGAGTCGCCGGTGTGGACGCCCATCGGGTCGATGTTCTCGATCGAGCAGATGATGATGCAGTTGTCCGCCGTGTCGCGGACCACTTCCATCTCGTATTCCTTCCAGCCCAGGACGCTCTCTTCGATGAGCACCTCGGTGGTCGGCGACAGGTCCAGGCCGCGCTCGACGATCTCTTCGAACTCTTCGACGTTGTAGGCGATGCCGCCGCCGGTGCCGGCCAGGGTGAAGGACGGACGGATGATCGCCGGCAGGCCGACGAAGGCCAGGCCTTCGCGGGCCTCTTCCATCGTGTGGGCGGCCTTGGACTTGGGGCTTTCCAGACCCAGCTTGTCCATGGCGTCGCGGAACTTCTGGCGGTCCTCGGCCTTGTCGATGACCTCGGCCTTGGCGCCGATCATCTCGACATTGAACTTCTTCAGCGTGCCGTCGGCTTCCAGCGCCAGCGCGGTGTTCAGCGCGGTCTGGCCGCCCATGGTCGGGAGCAGCGCGTCGGGGCGCTCCTTCTCGATGATCTTGGCGACCATCTCGGGGGTGATCGGCTCGATATAGGTCGCGTCGGCCACGTCCGGATCGGTCATGATCGTCGCGGGGTTCGAGTTGACCAGGATGATCCGGTAGCCCTCGGCGCGCAGGGCCTTACAGGCCTGAACACCCGAATAGTCGAACTCACAGGCCTGACCGATGACGATCGGGCCGGCGCCGATGATCAGGATCGAGGAGATGTCTGTTCTTTTGGGCATCGTAAACTCGCGCGCAGAGACACGGTCGCGCACATCCGCGCGCCCGCTGCCGACCATCTTGCAGGTTAAGCCGCCCGTTTAGAGACGGAGTCGGTCTGGCGCAACCCCGCATCTTATGAAGGGGTTAACGGCGACTTTCGGCGAGCGGCGTTCGCGGTCGAGGCTCCGTCTTGGCGCGCTCTCACCGCCCCACTTCGCGAGACGATCGGGAGCGACAGGACGTCGCACCGTCATAAACCCGCGATTGAGTTTCCCCTATGGCGCGATATGAACGGCCCAATGTCTGATTCTCGACACTAGGGGTGTCAATATGGCCTACACGCTGAAGCAGCTGACCATGGCCTGGACGGCCGCGAATGGCGGGATCGCGCCGAACGCGACGACCCTGGCGGACCTGGAGAATAGAGTCGCTCAGAACGCGGCGGGCGCCCTGACCGACGCCCAGGTGCTGGGCTTCGTGCTCAACAGCGCCGACAACAGCACCGCGCTCGCCGCGCTCAGCTACCAGTTCTTCACGGGCAAGAGCCCGACCAAGGACGGCCTGGCCTATCTGACGAACTCGCCGGACAACGACAAAGACCTGAACGACGCCTACTACGCCAAGTTCGGGCTCGAGAACCGCTACATCAACTTCGCCGGCAACCTGGGCATCGCCGGCGAGGGCAAGGACGCCTTCGCGGCCAAGTATGGCGCGATGGACATCGCCGAGTTTGTCGCCTCGATCTACGAGACCATCGTCGGCTCGACCTATGCCAAGGCCGCCGGGATCGACCCGGCCAAGGCCATCGCCGACATCATCGAACGCAGCTCCCTCATCTTGTCCCAAGCCATATTTTCCGGCGCGGTCAATCTGGCCACCATGAGCGGGCCCCAGGTCGTCTTGTACGTGAAGGCCGCCACCGCCGGCTACGTGCTGGCCGAAGCGATCAAGGCCGATGTCGGCATTTACGCCGCCGCCGCCAATAACTTCACGCTGGCCCTGGTCAAGGGTGAGGCCGTCTACAACACCGACCTCACCAGCACCTACAAGCCGACGCCGGGTTCGGGCTCGCAAGGCACGGGCCACGTGGTCGACACCGCCCCCCCTGACTACGGCCTGCCCGGCGGCCCGCCGGCCCCGCCGCCGCCGCCGCCGCCCGAGCCGGATCCGGTCGCGCACAGCTTCACCCTGACCACCGGCGCCGACACCTTCACGGGCGAAAGCCTGGCCGACACCTTCACCGCCACGCTGGGGACCGTCACGACGCTGAACGCGAACGACGTCCTGAACGGCGCCGGCGGGGACGACACCCTGACGATCACCAGCGACAACCCCGGCAGCTTCAGCTTCGTCTCGAACAAGATCAGCAATATCGAGCATGTGCGCCTGACCGCGACCGGCGGCGTCCCGCACCTGTACCTGGGCGGCATCGCCTTCACCGACCTGACGAACACCGGCTCGACCCAGGACGTGTACTTCCACAACGCCGCCGCCACGACCAAGCTGAACATCAGCAACACCAGCTCGGCCACCACCTTCGAGACGCCCAACACCGGCCTGAGCGGCTCCACCGACGCCATGACCCTGACGCTGAGCGACGTGACCGGCGCGGCCGGGGTCACGATCAACGATGGGAATGGCGCCCCCAACCAGTACGAGACGCTGAACATCGTCTCGAACGGGACGGCCAACGCCATCAAGCTGGCCACCGACACCCACCAGACCAGCCTGGCGACGATCAACATCAGCGGCGCCGCGCCCCTGACGCTGACCTTCGCCGCCGGCGGCGATCACATCGTCACCAGCGCCCGGACCATCGACTCCCACACCGCCACCGGCGGCGTGACGATCGGTGATGCCACCACGGCCCTGGGCGCGGCCAATCACACGATCACGCTGGGGACCGGCCGCAACGTCGTGTTCTTCGGCAACGGCGTGCTGAACACCAACGACACCGTGACCGCCACGGCGGGCACGAACGACACGCTGGTGATCACCGGTTCGGCGGTCACCTCCGGCGACCTGACCCACGTCACCGGCATCGAGACGTTCCGCTTCATGAACACCTCCGGCCTGCTGACCCAGGACGTCACGCAGCTGCCCGGCGGCGTGACCCTGGAGATCGACGGCTCCACCAGCGCCATCCTGTTCAACAACCTGGCCAACAACGCGACGGTCAACGCCCTGAACGCCTTCAGCCTGGGGATGGCGCTGGCCGCCAACACCGGCTCCGACGCCCTGACGGTGAACATCACGCCGGCGAGCACGGCGGGCGCGTTTCTCAAGACCATCACCAGCGTGACCGGTCTGGAGACCCTGAACCTGATGTCCAACGGCGCGGCAGGCCAGACCGCCGCCAACCAGATCGAGACCGACAGCGCCACCGCCGCTCACGTGCTGACGGGCAGCGCCGACCTGACCATCACCAACGCCCTGGCGACCGCCAGCCTCGACGCCTCGGCCTTCACCGGGAAACTGACGGCCACGGCCAAGGCCAGCGGCACCGCCTTCATCGGCGGGACCGGCGCCGACACCCTGAACGGCGGCGCGGGCAACGACACGTTCCAGCTGGGCGCCCAAGGGGCCAACGCCCAGTCGGGCGCCGACACCATCTTCACCAACGGCGGCAGCGACACCGTCATCTTCGTCGGCAACGCCCCGAACGGCACGGGCGCCGCCACCAGCCTTCTCGGCGCGGCCCCGTGGATCCGGGGGACCAGCGGGACCCCCAACGTCTCGAGCCTCACCACGCGGTTCAGCGCCGACGACCACGACTTCAGCCTGAAGAACTTCGCCGGAACCACCTTCACCGGCCTGGCCAAGGGCGCGGTCGCCCAGGGCCTGACGGCGGGCGACACCCTGGCCCTCTCTACCTACGGGAACAACGACGGGCCCGTCGCGGCGATTGCCAATCTCGCGTTCATCGGGCTGACGGGCACGGCCTCCCTGAACAACAGCGGCGACTTGAAGCAGCTGCTCAGCGACGCCATCGGCAACACCTCGATCACCGGCCTGGCGGCCGACGGCAACTATCTGGTCACGGTCTTCGACGGCGGAAGCAGCAACAAGACGCTCTTGTTCGTGGTCAACACCGGCGCCAGCGGCGCGGGCGACACGACGCTCAGCGCCGCCGACTTCACCGACACCGGCGTGGCCCTGATCGGCTATGTCTCCACGTCCGCCATAACGTCCGGCATGATCCTGGGGACGGCGTTCTGACGACAAATCAATGTCAGCGTGCGGACCGCCGACGGCGCTACGTCAGGTGACAACCGCCGCTCTTGAGTTGTAAGACCCCCACCGACGTCAAAACTATGATGCACGGTGGGGGAACACGCGTGGCCTATACATCCAAGCAGCTGACCATGGCCTGGACGGCTGTCCACGGTGGAGTCGCGCCGAACAGCGCGCTCCTGGCCGACCTGGAGAACCGCGCCGCCCAGAACGCGGCCGGGTCCATGACCGACGCGCAGGTGCTGGGCTTCGTGCTCAACAGCGCCGACAACAGCACCGCCCTGGCCGCGCTCAGCTACCAGTTCTTCACCGGCAAGAGCCCGACCAAGGAGGGCCTGGCCTACCTCACCAATTCGCCGGACAACCCCAACGACCTGAGCGACGCCTATTACGGCAAGTTCAATCTCGAGAACCGCTACATCAACTTCGCCGCCAATCTGGGCGTGGCCGGCGAAGGCAAGGACAGGTTCGCGGCAAAGTACGGCGCGCTGAGCTTCGCCGACTATGTCGCCTCGATCTACGAGACCATCGTCGGCTCGACCTACGCCAAGGCCGCCGGCGGCGATCCCGCGAAAGCCATCGCCGACATCGTCAGTCGCCAGGCCGCCATCCTGGCCACCGCCCAGGCCTCGGGCATGATCACCCCCGGCATGAGCCAGGCCCAGATCGACCTGGCCGTGAAGGCCGCCGCCGCCGGTTACCTGCTGGGCGAGGCGATCAAGGCCGACATCGGCCTCTACGCCGCCGCCGCCAACAACTTCATGCTGGCCCTGGCCAAGGGCGAGGCGGTCTACAACACCGACCTCACCACGACCTACAAGCCCGTCCCCGGCTCGGGCTCGCAGGGCACGGGCCACACGATCGACACCGCGCCCGACCAGTACGGCCTGCCCGGCGGACCGCCGCCGCCCCCGCCGCCAGCGCCGGATCCGGTGTCGCTCAGCTTCTCGCTCGTCGCCGGCCCACAGACCCTGACGGGCGACAGCGAGAACGACACCTTCTCGGCCACCAGCGCGACGTTCGACGCCGGCGACGTGCTGAACGGTCGTGGCGGGCGCGACACCCTGACGATCACCGCCACCGGCGGCTACACCGCGCCCGCCGCGACCGTCACCGCCATCGAGACCGTCAACATCAACGGTAACAACACCGTCACCGCCAACATCTCGACCTGGACCGGCGTCGAGACGCTGAACGTCACCTCGGTCGGCGCCGCCACGCTCACGGCGGCCACCACGGTCGACGTCACCCTGACCGCCAGCCAGCACGCGGCGGCGATGCTGAATGTGCAGGGCGGCAACGACGTCACCGTCAACGCCACGGGCACGACAACCGGCGCCATCACCGTCGGCGGCACGGTCGATCCGACCGGCGCGGTCAAGGTCAGCACCTCGACCAGCCAGGCCGCCAACCAGGGCCAGATCAACATCTCGGGCGGCACGACGGTCGAGGTCACCCAGACCGCCAGCAACACCGCCAACACCACCCACGGCAACGGCGCCGTGCGGGTCAACGGCCGGCTGGGAACCACCGAGGTCACCCTCGTCGCGCCCAAGACGGTCGCCGCCGCCCCGGGCGTCGCGGGCAACGCCGCCAACACCGTCCAGATCTTCGACTTCCAGGACGGAACCTCGGCCGTGAAGGGCTCGATCACCAAGGTCAGCATCGACGGCGCCACCACGGTCAGCATCACCGACAACGCCCTGTCCAACCTGACGCTGGCCCACACCACCGGCGCCATCACGCTGGACAACACCAGCGCCCTGGCCGCCCCCGACAAGACCACCACCCTGGCCCTGACGGTCAACGGCGTCAGCGCGCCCTCGATCTCCGACACCGGGGTCTACACCCAGCTGGACATCACCACCGGCGCCGAGGCCTCCAGCCTGGGCTCGGTCGGCATGGCCGCCCTGACGACCATGACCGTCACCGGCGCGGGCGACCTGAGCGCGAACGTCTCGGGGATCACGACCCTGACCTCGGTGGACGCCTCGACCAGCACCGGCCTCAACAGCATCACGCTGGACGGGACCCGGACGACCTATACCGGCGGCTCGGGCGTCGACAACGTCACGCTCACCAACACGACCGCGCTCAGCAAGGCCATCAACGGCGGCGCCGGGACGACCGATCAGCTGACGGTCAAGATGACGATGTTGCTCGCCATGAGCTCGACGACCTTCGCCAACAACGTCACCGGGTTCGAACGGCTGACGCTGACGAACCTGACGGGCTTCACCAGCCAACAATTCAACTTGATGGACCTGGGCGGCTACAACTGGGTCAGCAGCAACGGCCTCCAGTTCAACGCTCAGGACCTGTCGCTCAACGGCTTCACCACAGGCGGCACGCTGGCCATCCTGGACGACACCACCAACGGCTCCACCTACGTCCTCACCGGCGGCCCGGCCTTCATTGCCGGAACCAACGACGTGATGAATCTGGTCCTGTCGAAGGCCGGGCTGCTGACGGCGGGCACAGTGGCGCTAAACGACGTCGAGATCATCAACGTCACGACGGTCGACACCCAGGCGACCCCAACCAACCCGCTGCACACCCTGCGCCTGAACCTGTCGGCCGCGGCTCAGACGGTCAACGTCTCCGGCAACGCCGGCCTGGCGCTGACCACCTTCGCCACCAGCCTGACCACGGTCGACGCCAGCGGAATCACCGCTGGCGGCTTCACCTGGACGGCCAACACGCTGCTCAACGCGGCGACGATCAAGGGCTCGGCGACGGGGACCAACACCGTCAACTTCAACGCGGCGAACGGCGGGGTGATCACCTACACCGGCGGAACGGGCGACGACGTCATCTCCGGCGCCAATGGCCAGAACAACATCGTCAGCCTGGGCGCGGGGAGCAACAGCTACACCGGCGGCTCGGGCGACGAGACCATCACCGTGGGCAATGGCGCCAACACCATCACCACCGGGACGGGCGCCGACCGGATCAATGTCACGGCCGCCAACGCCAACAGCAACAGCGTCTTCACGACGATCACCGACCTCGCCTCGGGCGACAAGCTGGCGATCACCGCGCAAGGCGGCGCAGCGGCGGCCAGCGGCGGCATGGGCGCGATGATCACGGGTCCGGCGACACTGCAGGACTATCTGGACGCCGCCGCCGCGGGCGATGGCCACACGACCTCGGTCCTGAGATGGTTCCAGTTCGGGACCGACACCTATGTCGTGCTCGACAGCCACGCGGACGCCACGTTCCACGCGGGGACCGACATCCTGGTCAGGCTGACGGGCCTGATCGACCTGTCGACCTCGTCGGCCGCCGCCGGCGTGCTGACCCTGGCTTAGGGGCCAATCTTGCGAGGCGCCCCGCCTCACTATTTGTGATGACAACGCCCTCGCAAGGCCAAGGCTAGAACTCACCCCAAAGTCGCATAGCCGACAGTTGGGGACGTACGAGTATGGCCTATACGCTCAAGCAACTGACCATGGCCTGGACGGCCGCGCATGGCGGCGTCGCGCCCGACGCCGCGACCCTGGCGGATCTCGGGAACCGCGCCGCGCAGAACGCGGCCGGGTCCATGACCGACGCGCAGGTGCTGGGCTTCGTGATCAACAGCGCCGACAACAGCACCGCGCTCGCCGCCCTCAGCTACCAGTTCTTCACCGGCAAGAGCCCGACCAAGGAGGGCCTGGCCTATCTGACCAATTCCCAGGACAACCCCAACGACCTGAACGACGCCTACTACGGCAAGTTCAACACCGAGAACCGCTACATCAACTTCGCCGCCAACCTCGGTGTGGCCGGCGAGGGCAAGGACGCCTTCGCGGCCAAATACGGCGCGATGACCTTCGCCCAGTATGTGGCCTCGATCTACGAGACGATCATCGGCTCCAGCTACGCCAAGGCCGCCGGCGCTGATCCGGCCGCCGCCATCGCCGACATCGTCGGTCGCCAGGCCGCGATCCTGGCCACCGCGCAAGCCTCGGGGATGATCACCCCCGGCATGAGCCAGGCCCAGATCGACCTGGCCCTGAAGGCCGCCACGGCCGGCTATCTGATGGGCGAGGCGATCAAGGCCGACATCGGCGTCTATGCCGCCGCCGCCAACAACTTCACCCTGGCCCTGGCCACCGGCAACGCGGCCTACAATGTCGACCTCACCCAGACCTACAAGCCCACGCCCGGCCAGGGCGTCGGCGCGCCCGTGACGACCACGCCGGCGGAGGACGCCCTGCCCGGCTACGTACCGCCGCCGCCGCCGCCCTCCCCGCCCGCGCCGAGGCCCATGACCTTCAACCTGACCAACGGCGTGGACACGTTCACCGGCGCCAATCTGGACGACACCTTCAACGCCACGGCCACGACGCTCAACGCCAGCGACGTGCTGAAAGGCGGCGGCGGCAATGACACCCTGACCATCAACGCCGGCTTCAACGGCAACTACACCCCCGCCGTGACGACCCTGGACAGCATCGAGACCGTCAACATCACCAACGCCAATTCGGGCGTCTATGTCGACGCCAGCAACTGGATGGACGTGACCAAGCTGAACGTCACCGACAGCCAGTCGACGCAGGTGACCGCCAGCGGGACCCAGGACGTCACGATCACCAACACCAGCCAGACGGGCTTTACCTTCATCGCCGACGGCGGCCGCGACGTGACCATCTCCATCGCCGACAGCGAGGGCACGATCCGGGTCGGCGCCAACCTGGTCCCGATCGGCGCGCTGGTCTTCTCGCGAACCGCTTCCGTCGTGAACCCGGGCTCGCTGGAGATCACCGGCGGCGTGTCGATGGACGTCACCCTGACGGCCGCCAACGCGGTCAACACCACCCAGTCAGGCTCGGCGACCCTCTACGGCACGTTCCTGACGGAGTGGGTCAAGGTCAAGGGTTCGGTGGCGCGAACCGCCGATCCCAGTACGGCCGGTCATGGGGGCGACACCTTCTTTATCAACGACCTCTACCGGTCTGACCCCAGCCAGGCGGGCCGGATCACCTCGGTCGAAGCCGACGGTTTCGGGTCGCTGTACATCCGCGACAACGCCCTGACGACGCTGAAGGCGTCCAACGGCGGCAATATCGAGATCACCAACAACATCGCCGCCGTGGGCGTCTCCGCGACGCTGGACGCCACGCTCGACGGCATCGACGGCTATCTCCGGGACTCCGGCGCCTTTTCGACCCTGAACCTGACCGTGAAGTCCAATGGCGTGGACGCCGACCTGCAGATGGCCGCGCTGGACACGCTGACCATCGACGGGACCGGCTACACGAGGCTGAGCAACAGCACCAGCACGGCCCTGACCCTGGTCGACGCCAGCGCCCTCACGGGCGACCTGGTCTGGGCGCCGGTCGCGCAATCCGGCGCCATCACGATCAAGACCGGGAGCGGCGCCAATAACATCGACGCCCAGAACATCACCGGGGTGGTCACCTTCGAAGGCGGCGCCGGCGCCGACACCCTGTACACGCAGAACGACGTCAACAACGTCATCCACCTGGGCGGCGGCAACAACTACTTCTCGGGCTACGGCGGCGCGACCTCGGCCATCACGGCGGGCGCCGGCAACGACACCCTCTGGATCAACAACGGCGGCGTCACGGTCAATGCCGGCAATGGCGCCAACCAGGTCCACGCCGGCGCGGGCGACATGACCGTCACCACCGGGACCGGGAACGACGAGATCTCGATCAGCGGCGGCACGAACACCGTCGATGTCGGCTCGGGCGACGACATCGTGATCATCACCGGCGTCGACGCCAACGGCGCGACCCACTTCGCGTCGATCACCGGCATGGGCGTGGGCGACAAGTTGGACCTGGGCGCCTTCAACAACGCCCACGCCCTGGGCGGGGAGCTGACCGGCATGGCCACCCTGGCCGACTACCTGTCCATCGCCGCCACCGGCGCCGCCCTGTCGAACAACAGGGTGGAATGGTTCGTGCTGGGCAGCGACCTCTACATCGTCTCGGACGCCAGCAACTTCGGCGGCTTCGACGAAGGGCGCGACGCGGTGATCAAGCTGACCGGCTCGGCGGGCCTGGCGGCGGGCCTCCGCGCCGGCCACGTCGACGTCGACGACGGGGTCATCACCTTTCTCTGATCGAAACGCCGACCCGACCGTCTGGGCAGGTCGAAAAAGAGGCGCGGTTTCGACCGCGCCTCCTCATTTGTGATGACAAGCGCCTCGCACGGCCGGGGTTAGAACCCTCGCCAAAGTCGAATAGCCGACACGGGTGGGGACGATGGCCTATACGCTCAAGCAACTGACCATGGCCTGGACGGCCGCGCATGGCGGGATCACGCCCGACGCCGCGACCCTGGCGGATCTCGGGAACCGCGCCGCGCAGAACGCGGCCGGGATCCTGAGCGACGCCCAGGTGCTGGGCTTCGTGATCAACAGCGCCGACAACAGCACCGCCCTGGCGGCCCTCAGCTACCAGTTCTTCACCGGCAAGAGCCCGACCAAGGAGGGCCTGGCCTACCTGACCAATTCGCCGGACAACCCCAACGACCTGAACGACGCCTATTACGGCAAGTTCGGGTTGGAGAACCGCTACATCAACTTCGCGGCCAACCTTGGTGTGGCGGGCGAAGGCAAGGACGCCTTCGCGGCCAAGTACGGTGCGATGACCTTCGCCCAGTACGTCGCCTCGATCTACGAGACGATCGTCGGCTCCAGCTACGCCAAGGCCGCCGGCGCCGATCCGGCCGCCGCCATCGCCGACATCGTCGGTCGCCAGGCCGCGATCCTGGCCACAGCCCAGAGCGCCGGCATGATCACCCCCGGCATGAGTCAGGCCCAGATCGACCTGGCCTTGAAGGCCGCCACGGCCGGCTACCTGATGGGTGAAGCCATCAAGGCCGACATCGGCGTCTATGCCGCCGCCGCCAACAACTTCACCCTGGCCCTGGCCACGGGGAATGCGGCCTACAACGTCGACCTCACCACCACCTACAAGCCCACGCCCGGCCAGGGCGTCGGCGCGCCCGTGACCACCGCCCCGGCGGCGGAAACCCTGCCCGGCTACGTGCCGCCGCCGCCTCCGCCCCCGCCGCCGTCGGCCGCCACCTTCACCCTGACCACCGGCGCGGACAACTTCATCGGCACAAGCCAGGGCGACACCTTCAACGCCACGCCCGCGGCCTTCAACGCCGGCGACGTGCTGAACGGCGGCGGCGGCGTCGACACCCTGAACATCGGCGCCAGCTTCAACGGCAACTACACCCCCGCCGCGGCGACGTTCAGCAACATCGAGACGGTGAACGTCACCAACACCCTGTCGGGCGTCTATCTGGACTCCAGCGGCTGGACGGGCGTGACCAAGCTGAGCATCACCGGCAAGGAGTCGATGCAGAACACGGCCGGCGCGAACCAGGACGTGACGATCACCAACACCGACCAGGGCAACTTCACCTTCATCGCCGACGGCGGCCACGACATGACCGTGTCGATCGCCAACAGCGGCGGCACGGTTCGCGTCGGCACGAACACCGCCCCGACCGGCGCCCTGGTCTTCACGCGGGCCAGCGCCGGCCCGGGCGTGCTCAACATCGTCGTCGGGACCTCGGCCGACATCACCCTGACCGCCACCAATGGGGTCAACTCCACCCTGGCGCCCGGCTCGGTGACCATCGACGGCACCGCCCTGACCACCGCGATCAAGGTCAAGGGCTCGCAAGCCATCACCGCCGACAACGACACGGCCGGGCATGCCGGCGACAATTTCACCATCAACAGCAACGCCGGCGCGATCACGACGCTGGAGGCCGACGGCTTCTACGGCGTCAACTTCAGCGGCAGCGCCGTGAACACGCTGAAGCTCAGTCACGGCGTGTTCGTCGACATCAACAACGGCGCCGGTCCGTCCTCGGCCACCACCCTGGCCCTGACGGTCAACGGCTTCAAAGGCGACGTCCTGGACAACGGCGTCTACGAAACGGTGACCCTCACCCGGGGCCCCGAAGCCTCGGCCGTCGATCTGGGCATGAACGGCCTGAAGACCCTGACGATCGGCGGTTCTGGCGCGCTGACGCTGGACATCGTCGACAGCGCCGCCGCCCTGCAGACGATCACCGTGACCGGCGCGGGCGCCGTCGATCTCCTCGACCTCACGATGTACGCCAACCTGGCCACGCTGGACGCCGCGAACGCCACGGGCGCGATCACGGCGGGCGTCGATTCCACCGTCACGGCCGTGACGACCGGCTCGGGCGCGGACTCGATCTGGACGTCCAGCACGATCAGCAAGGCCATCGACCTGGGCGCGGGCGACGACACCCTCTATCTGGGCGTGACCAGCACGATCACCGCGACGGTGGACGGCGGGAACGGCACGGACGGCCTCTGGATGGACGCCATCGACGCCCAAAACAACGCCGCCCTCTACGGCAGCAAGATCCACAACTTCGAGCGCCTCCTCCTCGACAACGGTTTCAACTTCACGATCGATCTGGTCACCCTGGGCGGCTACCACTATGTCGAGATCGAGGACGGCAATGGCGTGACGCTGAACGGGTTCGACCCCGGCGACACCCTGGTCCTGACGCGGTCAGGCACGTCCTATGTCGTGGGCTCAGCCAACTTCGGCGGCGCCAGCGACAGCTTCAAGCTCGGGTTCGTGACCGACGGTACGGGCGCCGTGTCCTATGGCAGCGTCGACCTGTCGGGCATCGAGACCGTCGTCATCACCGCCGACGACACGCGCGCGACGCCTACCGGGACCGATTTCAACACGCTGAGCCTGCTGGACGCCGCGGCCAAGACTATCACGATCAGCGGCGACGCCGGCCTGGAGCTGACGGCCGCGAGTACGGCCCTGACCAGCGTCGACGCCAGCGGCGTCACGATCGGCGGCTTCAAGTGGACGTCCGGCGCCCTGGCCGGCGCGGCGACGATCAAGGGCGCGGCGACGGGCGTGAACGAGGTCACCTTCACCGCCGCGACCGGCGGCGTGATCACCTATGAAGGCGGCGCCGGCGACGACACCGTCATCGGCGGCAACGGCCTCTCCGGCAACATCATCCACCTGGGCAACGGCACGAACTATTTCGACGGCGACGGCGGCGGGACCTCGGCGATCACGGCCGGGTCTGGCGACGACTACATCAAGGTCGGCAACGGCGGCGCCACGATCAATGCCGGCAATGGCGGCAACGTCGTCTACGCCCTCAACAACACCGCCTCGACGATCACCACCGGGACCGGCGACGACAACATCTTCGTCGGCGGCGGCGCCAACACGGTCAATGTCGGCTCGGGCCACGACTATGTCGGGATCAAGAACGCGACGGCCACGTCCAGCGCCTACACCACGATCACCGGCATGGGGGCGGGCGACACCCTCGAATTCTCCAGCGTGACCTTCGGGCAGACCACCGCCGGCGTGGCGGTCGCCAACCTGGCCGCCGCCACCGCGGGCGACGGCTCGACGACGCCCATCCTCAAATGGTTCGTCGCGGGCGGCGACACCTATGTCGTCGTCGACCTCAGCGCATCGGCCAGCTTCGTCGACGGGGTCGACTACATCGTCAAGCTGGTGGGCGTCCACGACCTGAACCAGACCGGCAACATGGCCGCGCACACCGTGACGCTGGTGTCCTAACGTCCATCGCCACCTTGACCCCTCCGTCGTGGGAGGCGGTCACAGGAGGCGCGGCTTCGGCCGCGCCTCCTCATTTGGCCAAGGCTGAAACTGACCCCCCCAAGTGCGTCAAAGTCGCCTACCGAACTTTTCGCCCAATCAGCTACAAGAGGCCTAGTGATGATTCGACACTAGGGGTGTCACAATGGCCTATACCGAGAAGCAGCTGGTCATGGCCTGGACGGCTGTCCACGACGGTATGGCGCCCGACGCCGCTACGCTGGCCGACCTGCAGAACCGCGCCTACCAGAACGCGGCCGGGGCCATGACGGACGCCCAGGTGCTGGGCTTCGTGCTCAACAGCGCCGACAACAGCACCGCCCTGGCAGCCCTCAGCTACCAGTTCTTCACCGGCAAGAGCCCGACCAAGGACGGCCTGGCCTACCTGACGAACTCGCCGGACAACCCCAACGACTTGAACGACGCCTATTACGGCAAGTTCAGCACCGAGAACCGCTACATCAACTTCGCCGCCAACCTGGGCGTGGCCGGCGAAGGCGCGGGGGCTTTCGCGGCCAAGTACGGCGCGATGACCTTCGCCGAGTATGTCGCCGCGATCTACGAGAGCATTGTCGGCGCGACCTACGCCAAGGCCGCCGGCGCCGATCCGGCCAAGGCCATCGCCGACATCATCAGCCGTCAGGCCGCTATACTGGCGACGGCCCAAGCCTCGGGGATGATCACCCCCGGCATGAGCCAGGCCCAGATCGACCTGGCGCTGAAGGCCGCCACGGCCGGCTACCTGATGGGCGAGGCGATCAAGGCCGACGTGGGCGCCTATGCCGCCGCGGCCAACAACTTCATGCTGGCCATGGCCAAGGGCGACGCGGTCTACGGCGTTGACCTCACCACCACCTACAAGCCGACGCCGGGCTCGGGTTCGGACGGCACGGGCCATGCGATCGACTCCGCCCCGAACCAGTACACCCTGCCCGGCGGCCCGCCGCCGCCTCCCCCGCCGCCCGAGCCGGATCCTGAGCCCGCCGCTGTCGCGCACGCCTTCACCCTGACCACCGGGACCGACACGTTCACCGGCGAAAGCCTGGACGACACCTTCACCGGCCTGGCCAACTATACCGACGTCACCGAGAACGGCGCCTCGACCTTCAACGTCGCGACGGATGTGCTGGACGGCGCCGGCGGCTATGACACCTTGACGCTGGCTATCGCCGGCACGAGCAACCCGGCGGTCACGCTCGATCCGAGCAAGATCCAGAACATCGAGCGGCTGTCGGTGACGTCGACCGCCACCTTTGCCCGGGTGGTGGTGACGGGAACCAGCTTCACCGAACTGGTCAGCAATAACGCCACGTCCGGCATGACGATCACCGGCTTCGGGAGCAGCGTGGCCAAGCTGAGCATCATCGGCCCCAGCGGAAGCGTCTCCTTCGTACGGGACGGCGCGACGCTGGCCGGGACCGCCGACGCCATCACCCTGACTCTCACGGATGTCGGGAACACGTCGACGTCGCCGATCGTGACTCTGACCCCATCCGGCGGTGTGAGCACCGATTTCTATGAGACGCTGAACATCGTCTCCAATGTCTCCGCCAGCACGGCGAACTACGTGCGATTGGCCACGGGGACGGTCCAGACCAGCCTCACGCGGATCAACATCAGCGGTTCGGCGCCACTGACCCTGGACTTCCCCCCCAACGACAAAGCGCGCGGTGTTCAGACCATCGACGCCAGCGCCGCCACAGGCGCCATCACGATCGGGTCTACCAGCGCCACGGTGGGCGCGGCCAACCAGACCGTGATCCTGGGCACTGGGACCAACATCGTCTACTTCGCCACGCTTGACGCCAACGACACCGTGGACGGCAGCCGGGGCGGCAATGACACGCTGGCGGTGACCGTGACCAGCAATAATTCGCCGTTCGACGCAACCACCTTTGCCCATGTGACCGGCGTGGAAACCCTGCGCATATCAGGCGTGAACTCGATCACGCAGGACTTCAGCGTCCTACCGGCCAGCATGACCACCCTGCAGCTCGCGCAGACCTCTAACGGCTATACGTTGAACAAGCTGGCTAACGGCATGACCGTGGAACTGCTCGCCAGCACGATCAGTGGCGCTGTCACGGCCCTAAGCCTGGCCAATGACACCGCTGCCGACATGCTGACGCTGAAACTCAACGCTCCGACGACATTAGCCACCTTCACCTTGGGCACGTTGAACGATGTGGCCGACCTGGAGACGCTGAACATCGTCTCCACCGGCGCGGCGACAACCAATCGTATCGTCAGCGACAAGGTCACCGCCCAGCAGGTGATCACCGGCAACGCCAACCTGACCCTATCCATGGCCACCAACGTCTCCGGCAGGATCGACGCTAGCGCCTTTACCGGCAAGCTGACGTTCACCGCCTTTGGCAACGGGAACGACACCGTTGTCGGCGGGACCGGGAACGACACCTTCACCCTAGCCGGCGGCGTCAATACGCTAACGCTCGGCGTCCAGGGACAGAACGCCCAGGCGGGCGCCGACGCCATCACCACCACAGGAACCGACACCATCGGCTTCGTCGGCAACACGCTGACGGTCACAGCTGCCGCCACGACCTTCAATGGCTTGCAGGCCGCGACAATCACCGGCACTTCGGGCGCGGCCGTCACCAACAACCCCACCCTCCGGTTCAGCGCCGACGACCACGACTTCAGCCTGCAAAACGCGGCCGGAACGACCTTCACCGGCTTGGCCCGGGGCTCGGTCAGTCAGGGCCTGACGGCGGACGACGCCGTGACGATCGACAGCGTCAGCTCGACCGCCGGCACAAGAGCGCCGATCAGCGCCAATGTCGTGCTCTTCAAGCTTACGGACGGCAGCGTGTCGCTCAACAGCGCCGGCAGCATTGGCCAGCTGTTCAAGGCCGCCATGGGCACGACTGTCATCACGGGCCTAGCCGCCGACTCCAACTACCTGGTCTCGGTTTTCGAAACCGCCGGCAGGACGGTCTACGCCGTGGTCAATACCGGCGCGAGCGGCGCGGGCGACACCAGCCTCAGCGCCGCCGACTTCACCGATCACGGCATGGCCGTGATCGCGCTGGTCGGCACCACCGGCTCCAACGGCAACGGCGTCTCGCTCGGGGTCGCCCTCTAGTCCCCCGGACAAGGCCGGAAGAACGCCGGTTGACAAAGGCGCTTCCTCAATTTAACGATCTTGTTAATTAGCAAACTCGTTAAATAGATGACCGACTCCCTCTCCACCACCTTCGCCGCCCTCGCCGACCCGACCCGCCGCGCCATCCTGGCCCGGCTGGCCTCGGGCGAGGCCACGGTCAACCAGCTGGCCGAGCCGTTCGACATCAGCCTGCCCGCCGTCTCGCGCCACCTGAAGGTGCTGGAGGGCGCGGGCCTGATCAGCCGCTCGCGCGAGGCCCAGGCCCGCCCCTGCAAGCTGGAACCGGAGGCCCTGCAACGGGCCTATGGCTGGATCGACTACTACCGCCGCTTCTGGGACGAGAGCTTCGACCGCATGGCCGCGTACCTGGCCGAACTGCAGGCCGAAGAGGCCGCCTCCTCAAAGGACACCCCAAAGGACCTTCAAGAATGAACGACACTGTCGTGATCCAGGACGACGAGCTCCTGATCGAACGCATCTTCGACGCCCCGCGCGAGCTGGTCTTCCGCGTCTGGACCAAGCCCGAGCACCTGATGAAGTGGTGGGGCCCCAAGAGCTTCACCCCGCTGGCCATCGAGCAGGATTTCCGCGTCGGCGGGACCTATCACTACGGCATGCTCAGCGAGGAGGGCCGCGAGGTCTGGAAGTCGGGGGTCTACAAGGAGATCGTCCCGAACGAGCGCATCGTCATGACCTTCCGCTGGGATGACGGCGCGTTCGACGTCGACAACCTCGTCACCGTGACCTTCCTGACCATGGCCAGCGGCCGCACCCTGTTCCGCTTCCACCAGGCGCCGTTCAAGACGCTCGAGGCGCGCGACGCCCACATCGGCGGCTGGAGCAGCCTGTTCGACAAGATGACCACCTATCTGGAGACCGCCCAATGAACGCGCTCGTTTCCGCCTATGCCTGGGTGCCCGGCATCGCCCGCGGCCATGTCCGCGACCTGCGGGTCCGCTGGGCGCTGGAAGAGGCCGGCCTGCCCTACGACGCCGAGCTGATCCGCCTGGACGACAAGACCGCCTACCGCGCCAAGCAGCCGTTCGGCCAGGTCCCGGCCTATGTCGACGACGAGGTCGAGATGTTCGAGAGCGGCGCGATCGTGCTGCACCTGGCCGAGCGCTCGCCGGCGCTGATGCCGCGCGACGCGGCCGGCCGGGCGCGGGTCCAAACCTGGATCTTCTGCGCGCTGAACACCATGGAAACCCCGATCGCCATGCTGGCCGAGCTGAACATCTTCAACGCTGGCCAGGCGTGGACCGAGGGCGCCCGCCCGCGTGTCGAGGGCTGGGTGCGCATGCGGCTGGGCGAGCTGGAAATCCGCCTGGGCGACAACGCCTATCTGGACGGCGCGGCCTTCACGGCCGGCGACATCCTGATGGCCGACGTGCTGCGCATGATCCCCGAGCCGATGATGGCCGAGTATCCCAAGCTGGCCGCCTATCTGGCCCGCTGCCTGGCCCGTCCGGGTTTCCAGAAGGCCCTGGACGCCCAGATGGCCGACTTCACCGGCGAGCCGCCAGCGGGATGGACGGGGCCGCAATAACCGGCGGCGGCGCTTCAGGGATCGCCGGCTGCGACCAGGCGACCTCCATCTCGGCCCGGCGCTTGCCCAGGTCGAACAGCGTCCGGCGGTTGTCGGCGCTGAAGTCCAGGCCCGAGGTGTCCAGCGCGGTGTCGTCGGGAATGGCCGCATAGACCAGGCTGCCGCCATTCCGCCGGGCGAAGGCGGCGCTGGCGGTCAGATGGGTGCGCATCAGGGCCTTGCTCATGGTCAGCCACGAGCGGCCCACCACCGACAGGGTGCCGCCCTTGGTGAAGCCGAACGCCCCGCCGATCTTGCCGTTGACCAGCACCGTGATGTGGCCCGGCCGCGCCTCGCCGGCCTTGGGCGCGGTCCACAGCAAGAGGGACTCCGGGGCCACGAAGAACGGGATCGTCACCCCGCCGTCGACATGCATTTCCGACAGGCGCCGCCCGCTGCCCTCGACCTCGATCAGGGTGGGCGGGAAGACGCCGGGGATGCTGGCCGAGGCGACCAGCACGTCCTGGAACAGCTTGCGCGAGGCCTCGTCGCCCCGCGCGGCGATCGCGCCCATGTCCCAGATCACCGTCTCCTCGGTGTCGAGATTGGTGGTGGCGATCAGCAGGCGCCGGCCCTTGGCGTGCTCCATGGCGATCGCATACAGCATCGGCGCGTCGACATATTTCTCGACCAGCGCCCGCAGCGCCTTGGTGTCGTAGAAGCCGGGCCGGAACAGCAGGTCGATGCCGCGCTTCTCCAGGATCTTGTCGGCCGCCTTGCTGGTGTAGGCCTCGGTCAGGCGGCGGTCCCAGTCGGGGCCCAGGAACGCGAAGGGCGCGGTCAGGGCGCCGGTCGAAACGCCGGTGACGATGTCGAACTCGGGCCGCTGGCCGGTCTTGGTCCAGCCCACCAGCACGCCGGCCCCGTAGGCCCCGTTCGAGCCCCCGCCCGAAATGGCCAGCACGTCGAAGGTCTTCTGGTTGACGCGCCGGGTGCGCGCGGCCTCGGCGAAGCGGATGCCGGCTTCGGCGTCGCTGGCGTTGAACCGGATGTCGTTCAGCCCCTTGGGCGCCTCGGCCGCCAGGTCATTGGCCGTGAACGGATCGCGCGGCAGCGAACCGCAGGCAGCGGTCAGCAGCAGGACGGACAGCAGGGCGGCGAGCAGCCTGGACATGGGGGAATGGGAAGCCCGGTCAGGGGTGGGCCGTCAAGACCATGCGGAAACGCCGTGCGTCCTTCGAGGCTCGGCTGCGCCTCGCACCTCAGGATGAGGAAATCAGTACAAAGCTCCTCATCCTGAGGCGCCTGCGCAGCGGGCCTCGAAGGACGCACTGAGCCCGCAAACGAAAACAGGCCAGCGCGAGCGCTGGCCTGTCCGTAGAACCTGTCGGTTCGCTGCGGGTCGCTTAGACCGCTTGCAGCTGGCCGGCCGAGGTCTTGCCGCTGCGGCGATCGACTTCCGGCTCGAACGAGATCTTTTGACCTTCGTTCAGCGAGCCGAGGCCAGCGCGTTCAACGGCCGAGATGTGGACGAAGATGTCGTTGCCGCCGTTGTCCGGCTGGATGAAGCCGAAGCCCTTGGTGGAATTGAACCACTTCACGGTGCCAGTAGCCATGGGGGAGTATCCTTAGTCACGGGTGTTCGCCGACCGAAAACGTCCCGATCAGCGATCAAATTTCGTTGGAAGTTCGGAAGGCGCGTCCGGCGCTCCACCACGGGAGCAAGGAATAGCAGGCCGAGCGGCAGCGAATTCGATGATCTAGGATCGCTGATTTTATTCCAAAAATCAAGGAAGGAATATTTGGTCTACTTGGGCCGCGGGCTGGATCCCGCGCGGCGTTTCGCGCGTTGCCTTGATGGGCGAGTTTTTGCCCGGGATTTTCCCCCACATTTTGCCCAGGCCAGCCGGCGTTTCGCATACTCCCGATCGAGGGGGCTTGCGGGAGTCGTAATTGCAATTCATTCTCAGGAACATCATCGCGAGGAGACGACGATGGTTCTGCGGATGACGGGCGCCAGCTGGCTGGCCACCATGATGCGATGCGAACGCGAGGACGGCGACCGCGAAGACAGCGACCGGGGCACGCCCCCGACCTGGCTGCTGGACGGCGCGCCCGATCCCGAGCTGCTGGAAGCCCTGGAACGCCTGGCGGCGAACGACTAGCCCCCAGGTCCTCCCCCTAGCGGGGGAGGTGTCGGCGCGCAGCGACGACGGAGGGGGAAGAGGCAAGGCTCAGAGATCTTCCCCCTCCGGCGCTTCGCGCCACCTCCCCCGCTAGGGGGAGGGTCTTACTTCGCGAACGGCCACACCCAGGCGATCAGCCACGGCGCGATCAGCAGGATCAGCGCGCTGAGCGGCGCGCCCAGCCGGGCGTAGTCGCCGAACCGGTAGCCGCCCGGCCCCAGGACCAGGGTGTTGCACTGGTGACCGACGGGCGTGAGGAAGTCGCAGCCCGCCCCCACCGCGACGGCCATCAGGAACGGATCCGGCGACAACCCCAGCCGCTGCGCCACGCCCATGCCGATCGGCGCGGCGATCAGCACCGTGGCGGCGTTGTTCAGGAAGGGCGTGGCGGCCATGGCCACGGCCATCATCGCCGTCAGGGTGGCGATCGGCGGCAGGCCGTGGAAAGCGCCCGACAGCCAGGCCGAGATCAGGTCGGCGCCGCCGGTCTTCTCGATGGTGTCGCTGACCGGGATCAAGGCCGCCACCAGCACCAGCACCGGCGCCTCCAGCGCCGCATAGGCCTCGCGCATGCGCAGCGCCCCGGTCGCCACCACCAGCACCGCCGCGCCGAAGAAGCCGGCCGCCACGGGGACGACGCCGGTCGCCACCAGGGTCATGGCCACGACCAGGATCGCCACCGGCAGGATGGCGTGACGCACGCCGCCCAGCCGCACCTCGCGCTCGGCCAGCGGCAGAAGGCCCAGGGCTTGCAGAGCGCCCGGCAGCGACTGTTCGGCGCCCTGCAGCACGATGATGTCGCCGGCCTTCAGGCGGATGGTCGCCAGGCGTCCGGCCATGCGATGGCCGCTGCGACTGACGCCCAGCAGGTTGACGCCGTGGGTGTCGGACAGGGTCACGCTGCGGGCCGACTTGCCGATCAGGTCGCTCTCGCCGCCGATCACCGCCTCGACGACACGCACCTCCTCGGTCGGTTCGTTCATGACCAGAGGCCGGTCGGCGTCGCGCAGCTTCAGCTTGGCGGCGACGATCAGCTGGTTCAGCGCCTGTTGCTCGCCCTCGAGCAACAGGACGTCGCCGGGATGGAGCTTGAGATTGGCGTGCGGGGTCTCGATCCGCTCGCGGCCGCGCAGCAGGGCCACGATCGAGACCGCGCCCTCGCCAGCCTTCTTCAGGGCCGAGACGTTGCCGCCGCTCCAGCCTTCGGGCACCTCGACCTCGGTGACATAGGCGTTGGCCGCCAGGGCCGCGTCGACATCGATGGCCGCCTGGCGCTCGCGCGGCAGCAGGCGGTAGGCGAAGGACAGGTAGGTGACGGCGATCACCGTCAGAATGCCGCCGACCGGGAAGAAGTCGAACATCCGGAACGGCTGGCCCAGGGCCTCCTGGCGCACCTCCGAGACGATGATGTTGGGCGAGGTGCCGACCAGCACCGCCAGGCCGCCAACCAGCGAGCCGAACGCCATGGGCATCAGCAGGCGTCCGGGCGGCACGCCGGTGCGTCGGGCGATCTGCAGGGCGCTGGGCATCATCAGGGCCAGGGCGCCGACGTTCTTGGTGGCCATGGACAGGACCGCCGTGGTCCCGGCCAGCACGGGGACCTGTGTGCGCTCGTCCTTCAGCTTGGGCAGCAGCGGCGCCATCAGCAGGTCGACGATCCCCGAGCGCGCGACGGCGGCCGAGAGGACCAGGGCGCTGGCGATGATGATGACGATGTCGTTGGCGAAACCGTCGAATGCGGCCTTCACCGGGATCAGGCCCAGGGCCATGCCGGCGGCCAGGGCGCCCAGCGCGATCAGGTCATAGCGCCAGCGGCCCCAGACGAAGGCGGCGATGGTGGTCGCGATCAAGCCGAAGGCGAGGCCTTGGTGGAGAGTCAAACGGTAGTCCCCCGGGAAGCTGTGCTTGGGGGAACGGGGCGTAGACGGTTCTGGTTCAGCGCCTGATCAAAATCCTCCCCCTAGCGGGGGAGGATCTTAAGTCAGCGCCTTGCGCGCCGCTTCCCAGTACTGCGCGCCGGTGATCAGCGTCACCAGCGTCGCGATCCAGAGCAAGCTGTGCGCCACCACCGTGAAGCCGCCCATCACCGCCGGCTCCAGCGACAGCCCGAACGCGCCCCAGCTGGCCAGGATCAGCTCCGCGCCGATCGCCACCAGCTGCAGCGTGGTCTTCCACTTGGCCAGCAGGGTCACCGGCAGCTTGATCCCCTTGCCGGCCCCGACTTCGCGCAGGGCGCTGACGGCGAATTCACGGAACAGGATCAGGCCGGCCGGCAGCACGACCATGGCGTTGGGACCCAGCGCCATCAGGCCCAGCAGGGCGCCGCAGACCAGGATCTTGTCGCCGATGGGGTCCAGGATCGCGCCCCAGACGCTGACCGCGTCCAGCTTGCGCGCCAGCCAGCCATCGAAGAAGTCGGTCACCGAGGCGACGACAAAGGCGTAGAACGCCCAGCGCTCCAGCCGCAGCTGGCTCTCGGCCGTCAGCTGGTCGCTGACCCACGGCACCGCGCCCGCCGCGGCCGCCAGGGCGACGAACATGAACAGCGCCATCGCGAGGCGCGAGCCGGTCAGGATGTTGGGCAGGTTCTTCATGGTGAGGTTCATAACGCACAAAACGACGACAGGGCTACGGCCACGCTCGTTAACCGAGCAACGGGTTTTTTAAGACGCCGGACGCGACTCGCTTCGGTATACAAGTCTTGAGGGCGATACCGCGCTCTCGTCGCAGCGGGCGCGCCACCGCATGGAACGGCTGAACGGGGGAGTCTTCGGCGGTCGCCGACGCATCGGCTCGGTGCGCAACCGGCTCGTCCTCCTGACCGTCAGCCTGCTGGTGCCCGCCCTGCTGTCGATGGGTTTCCTGCTGGCCGGGGCCGACCGCGAGTCGCGCGGGCAGCTGTACCAGCAGCTGGTCACCACCGCCCGCGCCCTGAACGGCGCCGTCGACCGCCAGGCCGCCGTCGGCATCTCGGTGGCCGAGACCCTGTCCACCGACCAGGCCCTGCTGAACGGCGACTGGGCCGCCTTCCACGCCCGCGCCCGCCGCGCCATGGAGCGCCGCGCCGGCTGGATCGTCATCGCCGACGCCGACGGCCAGCAGGTGGTCAATACGCTCAAGCCGTATGGCGATCCCCTGCCCCGCATCAAGCGCACGCCCGAAGAGACCAGCGCCTTCTCGGCCGGCCGCAGCAAGGTCTCCGACCTCTTGAAGGGCCCGGTCGCCGGCAAGCCGGTGATCACGGTGGGCACGCCGATCACGGTCAAGGGCAAGGCCTATGTGCTGTCCTATGTCGTGGACTCGGCCTCGTTCACCTCCGTCTTCCGCCAGCAGCGGGTGCCCGATCGCTGGGTCGCCACCCTGCTGGACAACCACCGCCGGGTCATCGCCCGCTCGCGCTTCAACGAGAAGTTCACCGGCGCCCTGGCGTCCAAGGACATGGAGGACAACCTCCGCCACTCGACCGAAGGCGTGAACAAGAGCCAGTCGCTGGAAGGCGTGCCGACCATGGTCGCCTATACCCGCTCGCCCCAGACCGGCTGGACCCTGGTGGTGTCGATCCCGCGCGAGGACCTGACCACCACGGTCAACCGCTCGGTCTGGCTGGCCGGCGGCGTCTTCGTGCTGCTGCTGGCCCTGGGGATCGGGCTGTCGCTGGTCTATTCGCGCCGGATCAATGACGAGATGCGCCGCCTGGTCGCGGACGCCGACGCCATCGGCCGGGGTGAGACCCTGTCCCCGGCCGATCCTGACGGGCTGGAAGAGATCGCCGCCGTCCACGCCGCCCTGCGCGAAGCCTCTCGCGAGCTCAAGGCCCGCGAGGAACGTCAGGGGGTGATGATCAACGAGCTGAACCACCGGGTGAAGAACACCCTGGCCACCGTCCAGGCCCTGGCCCGCCAGAGCTTCGCCAAGGTGAAGGGCGCGCCGCTGGAGGTGTTCACCGACCGCCTGATCGCCCTCTCGGCCGCCCACGACCTGCTCACCCGCACCGGCTGGCGCGAGGCCGACATGGGGGCGCTGGTGGCCGCCAGCGTCGGGGCGCACGTGGACCGCGTCGACCGCGCCGGCCCCGAGGTCGCGCTGGCGCCGCACACCGCGGTGGGCCTCTCGATGGTGTTCCACGAACTGGCCACCAACAGCGTCAAGTACGGGGCGCTGTCGGCGCCCGAGGGCCGGGTCGAGATCGACTGGCGGCTGGATCCGGTGACCGACACCCTGGCCTTCACCTGGCGCGACGTCGGCGGCCCGCCCGTCACCCCGCCCAAGCAGCAAGGCTTCGGCACCCGCCTGATCGAAAGCTCGATCCGCCGCGAGCAGAAGGGCCAGGCGCGGTTCGACTTCCGGCCTGACGGCGTGGTGTTCGAGGCCAGCTTCCCGCTGCCCGAACAGGTGCGGTGGAGTAATAAGTTCTAGGCGCTGATGCTCAGCACCGAGCCCGCGCCCTTGGGCATCTGGACCTGGTCCGTCGCGTCCGGCCCCTCCACCGCCTTGGCGGCTTCGGTCAGGACCTTCTTGCCGTCCTCGATGTCGGCCGAACCGTCGTCCTTGTCGTCCTTGCCGGCCAGCTTCTTGAGCTTCGCCTCTTGCACCGCGGCGTCGTACATCTGCTTGGCCGCGCCGGCGAAGGTCTTGATCTCTTCCATGTAGATGTCGGCGGCGAAGCGTGGGGCGCCGGTCGCGGGCAGCGGGGTCACGACGGGCGTGGCGACCGGAGCGGCGGCGTCCGGCGCGGGCGCGGCGGCTTGCGGGTCGATCGGCTGACCGTTCTCATCGAGTTGCTGGCTGGCGTTCTGGGCGCTGGCCGCCTGCGCCGCGTCGCGACCGCCGGACGTGGCGTCGGCATAGTCTTTCGCCACCTGCGAATACTGTTTGTAGAGGTGGGCGGCCGCCTTGGCGCGCTCGAGCGGGTCCTGGATCAGGGTCAGGGCGATCAGCGCCTTGCTCATGTCCTTGAGCTTCTTGGCCACGTCCTGGCCGGGCGAGGAGCCTTCCTTCGCCGAGCCCGAAGCGGAGGCCCCCTCCTTGGCGTCGTCGGTCTTCGCTGTGGGATCGTTGGAGAGCGGCGTCAGCGACTTGGCCAGGGAGGTCACCATGGCCGGGCTCAGGGAACTGACGTTCATCGCTTCAATCCTACGCGCGAGGTAATGCCCACCTCACAGGAACTGGGTTACAGCATGGTTCCATGACAGCCTATAGCACCGCCGAAATCGCGGCCCTGGCCGAGCGCCTGCTGGACCGCACCCTGCCCAAAGAACAGTGGACCCACGCCGCCCACCTGACGGCGACCCTGCGCCTGGTCCGCACCCGCGACGCCGGGCTCGAGCGCGACCTGCCGGGCATCATCCGCGCCTACAATGTCGCGGTCGGCGGGGTGAACGACGACAAGAGCGGCTATCACGAGACGATCACCCAAGCCTATCTGGCCGCCATCCGCGCCTTCGACGCCGCCCTGCCGCCCGGCCTGGACGACGGCGAGGCCGCCGCCCGCCTGCTGGTCACGCCGCTGGGCGACAAGGAATGGCCGCTGAACCACTGGTCGCGGGAAGCGCTGTTCACGCCGGAAGCGCGGCTGGGGTGGGTGGGGCCGGACCTGAAGCCGCTGGAACATCCGCCGGAGCGATTGGAAGGACAACAACCCGGTGGTCAAAACGCCTGATCGACGCGACACTCGCCCTGAGACAGAGCTCAGCGGGGGCGAATGTTCTGGTTTCGGCGTCGTTTGATCCAATACAGCCAGCCTATCGAACGCGCGCCCAAACACGTGGCGCGGTTCTGGATCGGCTTCGAGCGACTGACCTTGGTCTTTTCGCTGATCGCGTCGATCGTAGCGATCGGCGGTATCGCTTCATGGTTTTTCGAGGCGGATTCGCGAGATCTGGATCGGGCCGCCCGCGTAGCTGAAGCCGTGAGCGGCGCTGAAGCTGCAATCGAGCGCGGGCGAAGCCACCGGGATGAGGTCGGCCAAAGCCAGGGCTTCAAGACACTCATCAGTCTTGGACGGCCGAGTTCGGCCATGGATCTTGATGATCAGACCCTTACCGGACTGGACCTGACCGACGGTGTCGCTCAGGAGCGCGGGCGCATAGTCGAGTTCCGCGATACGAAAATCCGACGGCGCGCGATGCCCATACGCCGTCCCGCGACCCACGCGATATGCGGGAACGTTACCGCGCTCGCTATTGATTTCGTGATCCTCAACAAGCTCAAAAGCAAAGCCGACAAACTTTGCATCACTGGCAGCGCCCATATTCGAGGGCTCGACGCTAAAGGTCTGACCGTCGACATCGACGGTCAATTTCTTCAAGCGTGGCAGCTTGGAAAGAACGCTCAGAGCCTTCACTCAGGACCCAATCTCACCGATCCCAACATCAGTATGGACAGCGAAGCCGTTCTACTCGGCTCGACGCTCCGTGACGGGCAGCTCCTGACAAATACTGATGCGACAACGATCGTCTCATCCAATTTGGCGGGAACGAAGCTCGATTTGGATAGCACTCGGATCGCGATCGTCGGCTCAAATCTGCGCGACACGACTATACGCGCTGATCACATCGCGGCGCTGGCGCAAGGGTTCATATGTATGAACTTCGGGGAGCCGGGCGATCGCGCCAAGTGCGTGTTTTCGTTCCAGGTCAATCCGGAAACACCAACGTCCAGTCGTCTCGTAATCGCCAATAGCGACATACGGGGCGCGGACCTCTCAAGCTTACCCTGGTCATCGATCGTTCTCTACAATGTCTGCGCGGACGACAAAACGCGCATGCCAGCCGGTGTCCGCATCGGCGCTTGCGGCCCCAATCTTCGGGCCGCATGGGACAGGTTAAACGCTGCCTGCCAGGAGGCGCGAGCGCGCGGCGCTAGGCCGTGCCCGGTCGGCCTTGATGAAACCTATCGCACCGATACGCCATTCGAGCCGATCTGGCTCCAACACGGCGCGTTGGCTGAGCGGATTTCTCCACCGCTACAGAGCGACTTCTACCCCTGGCTCCCGATCGACGACCCAAGGCTGCGCACGACGACGATGTTCGAATACAAGCTGGAGGCAATCCGTCGTAGGCCTGTTGCGCTGCCTGGCGACGGCTACACGCACGTCGGTTCCTGCTTCCTGCCCCGCTTGCCGCCCGACGAGATTGCGGTGCTTACGTCATTACATCGCTTTTTAGATCGCTCAGGAGCCGAGAACTGGAAGGCCATGCTCAAACCGGGCTTGCCGAACTGCCCGCACTAGGCGGATGTCCCACGCCTCTCCTTTCTTGAACCGGCTGTACAAAAATCGAAGAGACCTCGTCGCGGCCCCGAGCTAAGAGCCCGACCATGAGCACGCTTCACGCCCTGGTTCGCGGCAAGACGCCTATCCGTCCGATCGACGCCTTGCGGGGTGGGGCCGGCGCGTTGCTGGGGCTGCTGTTCGCGGGCCTGCTAGGACGGTTCGCCGTCGGCGGGGCCGACTGGCTGCATCCGCTGCTGGTGGCGCCGATCGGGGCGTCGGCGGTGCTGGTGTTCGCCGTGCCAGCCAGTCCGCTGGCCCAGCCGCGCTCGGTGCTGGGCGGCAACATCGTCTCGGCCTTCATCGGCATCACGGTGGCCATGCTGATCCCGCAGACCCTGATCGCCGCGCCGCTGGCTGTCGGATTGGCGATCGGCGTCATGATGCTGCTGGGCTGCCTGCACCCGCCGGGCGGGGCCGTGGCGCTGATCTGTGTGATCGGCGGGCCCAAGGTGCTGGAGGCCGGCTATCTGTTCGCGCTGAACCCGGTGGCGGTGGACAGCCTGCTGCTGGCCGGCGCGGGCATGATCTGGGGGCGGATCACCGGCCACTCCTACCCGCACCGCCCGCCGGTGACGGCGCCGACCCGCGCCGCCGGCTACAACACCGCCGACCTGGACGCCGCCCTGGCCCGCTACGGCGAGCTGCTGGACGTCAGCCGCGAGGACCTGGACGCCCTGTTCCGCGAGGTCGAGCTGTCGGCCGCCCAGCGCCTGCACGCCCAGATCCGCTGCGGCGACGTGATGTCTCGCGAGGTGATCAGCCTGCACCACGACCAGTCGGCCGAGAGTGCTCTTGCGTACCTCGCCGAACACGACCTGCGCGCCGCCCCGGTGGTCGACGCCGAGGGCCGCGTGATCGGCATGGCCCGTCGGGCCGAGCTACAGACGAACCGCCGCCGCAAGGTCGAGGCGGCGCTGGATCCCTTCGTGCACAAGGTCATGGAGACCACGCCGATCGCGGCCCTGCTGCCGATCTTGTCGAGCGGGCATACGCATGAGGCGATGGTGGTGGATGGGGAGCGGCGACTGATCGGGGTGATCACGCAGACGGATTTGATCGGGGTGCTGTATCGGGCGCACGTGGTGGAGAGTGTGGTGGGGGGTTAGGCCGCAGAGCGCCCCCTCCGTCACGTCGCCTATCGGCGCCGCGCCACCTCCCCCGCAAGCGGGGCAGAAAAGAAGCGACAGCCTCCTCACCCGTGAAACGGGGGAGGTGGATCGCTGCGGATACGCAGCGAGACGGAGGGGGCGCTAGGCCGCCCGCCTCACCGTCCCACGCCCCAACCGGAACCGCCCGACCAGCTCCATCAGCCGCGCGCCCTGCCCAGCCAACGCCTCGTCCGCCACCCGAGCCTGCTCGACCATCGCCAGGTTCTGCTGGGTAAACCGCTCAATCTCCGCCACCTCGCCATTCACGGCCGAGAGGTCCTGCGCCTGTTCCCGCACCGAAGACGCGATCCGCGTCGCCGCCGCGTCGATCCCCGCCATCCGCCCAGCCACGCCGTTCAGCGCCGCGCCGGTGCGTTCGACCTGGGCCACGCCGGCCTCGACGCGGACATTGGACTCCCCGATCAGCGTCTTGATCTGCTTGGCCGAGTCCGCCGAGCGCTGGGCCAGAGCCCGAACTTCCTGCGCCACCACCGCGAAACCACGACCGGCTTCACCGGCGCGGGCGGCCTCGACCCCGGCGTTCAACGCCAGCAGGTTGGTCTGGAAGGCGATCTCGTCGATCAAGCCGACGATGTCGCCGATCTGGCGCGAGGAGGCGTCGATCTCGCCCATGGTGCGGGCGGACTCGGCGACCAGGGTCCCGCCCTGGTCGGCCTCGCCACGCGCCGAGGCGACCAGGCGGCGGGTCTCGTCGGCGCCGCCGGCGACCTCGCCCATGGCGCTGGTGACGCCGTTCAGCGAGCCGGCGGCGCGTTCCAGGCCCTGGGCCTGGCGTTCGGTGCGACGGGCCAGTTCGGTGGAGGACTGCGAGAGCGTGTCGCTGGCCGCGCCGATCGCGTCGGCGGCCTCGGCGATCTCGCCGATGGCCTGTTCCAAGCTCTGGACGGCGGTGTTGAAGTCGGCGCGCAGCGGCTCGTAGACGTCCGCGAACGGGCCGGGGATGCGGCGGCTGAGGTCACCGTCGGCCACGGCGGCCAGGGCCTCGCCCACCTGGCGGACCACGGCGGTCTGCTCGTCGATGGACAGGGTCAGGGCGGCGGCGCGGTCGCGGTCGGCGTCGGCGGCGGCGCGCAGGGCTTCCTGCTGGTCACGTAGGGCCTGAGCGCGCTCCAGTTCGGCGCGCAGGGTCTCCAGCGAGCGGGCGATCGAGCCGATCTCGTCGGCGCGTTCCAGCTCGGCCACCGGCTGGTCGTAGCGGTGCTCGGCCATCCCCCGCACGGCGCCCTGCAGGGCCAGCAGCGGCCGGGCGATCAGCTTGCGTGAGGTTACGGCCAGCACCGACAGGGCCGCCAGCAGCAGCACCAGGCCGCCGATGGCCAGGCCCAGGGCCAGCTGCCGCGCGGGGGCCAGCAGGGCTTCTTCGGTAACGTCGACCACCACCGCCCAGGTCGCGCCCGAGGCCAGACGGATCGGGGCCACCAAACGCTCGGCGCGCTTGCCGCCGATCTTGACGCCCGAGATCACGGTCGGACCGCCGCCGGCGATCACCGCCTTCACTTGGTCGAGGCCTGGATCGGCATAGGCCTTCATCCGCAGGGCGGCGTCGGGATGCGAGACCCATAGGCCGCCGGGCGAGACCAGCATGGCGCGGCCGCCGTCGAACGGCTTCAGGGCATTCAGGCGGCCGGCGATGTCGTCCAGCGCGAGGTCGGCGCCCATCACGCCCACGGTCTTGCCGTTCGCAATCACTGGGTAAGTGATCGAGGTCATCAGGACGTATTTGGTCTGGCCGCCGTCGGTGATGTTGTCGCGATAGGGCTCCAGGATCGCCGGCTTGCCGCTGTCGTAGCTGGTCTTGAAGAAGTCCTCGCCGAACTCGTTATCCTCGCCCTGCTCGGCCGCCAGCGTGTCGCCATTGCGCACCCAGTAGCCGATGAAGCGCCCCTGGGCCGTCGAGCCCAGGTCGGCGCGATTGGCGAAGGCGGCGTCGTCGCCCAGCACGCCGGGCGCGAACATCAGCCAGCCGCCCAGCATGGTCTTGGAGGCGTTCGAGATCGGCTTCAGCTGCGCCAGATATTGCGCCCGGTCGCGCTGGCCCGAGGCGTAGGTCGCGGCGAACAGGCCGGCCGAAGCCCGAACGACGGCGTCAGCGTCGTCCAGGTCGTTCTTGATCTCCTGGCCGGTCTGGGCCGTCACCGTGGCGGCGTAGCGCTCGGCCAGGCCGCGCATGGCCTTGCCGCTCTGCCAGGTGATCAACAGGGAGCCCGCGATCAGCAGCGCGCCCAACGCGGCGCCGCCCGCCGTCATCAGCTTTCCCGCCAATGACAACCGCTTAAACGCTCCGGTCATCCGTACACCCCGACTCGACTAGGGGGCGAGGAGGCCATGGTAAACCTTGCCGAACCTTGAACGAGTGATCATCGTTCATGCGACAAGATATCCATATCGGGGAAGCGCCAGTGATCGTCGTCCACCACCTGAACAACTCCCGCAGCCAGCGCGTCCTGTGGTTGCTGGAGGAGCTGGGCCTGCCCTACGAGATCAAGCGCTACGAGCGCGACGCGGCGACCATGCTGGCCCCGCCGGAACTGAAGGCCATCCATCCGCTGGGCAAGTCTCCCGTCATCACCGACGGCGACAAGGTCATCGCCGAGACCGGGGCGATCGTGGAGTACATCCTGGAAACCTACGGCCAGGGCCGGCTGATCCCGGCGGCCGGTAGCCCTGAGCGCCTGCGCTATACCTACTGGCTGCACTATGCAGAGGGCTCGGCCATGACGCCGCTGCTCTTGAAGCTGGTCTTCACCGCCCTGCCCAACCGCGCGCCGGGCCTGATGAAGGGCCTGGTCAAGTCGATCGCCGGCAAGGCTCAGAGCGGCTTCGTCGACCCGCAGATCAAGGCCCATGTCGACTACTGGGAGGCCGAGCTCTCCAAGTCCGCATGGTTCGCCGGCGGCGAGATGACCGGGGCCGACATCATGATGAGCTTCCCGCTGGAGGCCGGCATCGCCCGTGGCGGAGCGGCATCGCGTCCGCACGTGAAAGCGTTCGTCGACAAGATCCACGCCCGCCCCGCCTATCAGCGCGCCCTCGAGCGCGGCGGGCCTTACGCCTATGCTTAGTGTGACAAAGTATTGCTCAAGCGTGTCACTGGGTTCCTCTTGGGAATGTGCTTAACCTTTATGGCCCAACACCCGGACCATGAAGACATCGCTGCTCGCTTGCGCGGCCCTGTTCGGGATCGCGGTCGGAGAGGCCACGGCCGCTGACGCCACGGCGCTTGACGCCATCAAGGCCGGCCATCCGATCCTGGAAGTCCGCTCGCGCTACGAGCACTGGGACCAGACCAAGACCCGGACCCTGACCGAAAACGGCCAGGCCCTGACCATCCGCGCCCGCTACGGCTGGGAGACCGGCGCCTGGAACGACGTCAAGGGCCTGGTCGACTTCGAGACCATCCGCTGGCTGGGACCGCAGCGCTTCGCCATCACCAACAATGGCGGCCCGCCGCTGAACGGCGCCGACAAGACCCGCTATCCGGTGATCAACGACCCGGAAGTCACCGAGCTGAACCGCCTGCAGCTGCAGTGGACGCCCAGCAAGGACGCCCAACTCACCGTCGGCCGCCAGCGCATCATCCTGGACGACCAGCGCTTTGTCGGCGCCGCGCCGTGGCGCATGGACGAGCAGACCTTCGACGCCGTGCGCGCCGACGTCTCGCGCGGTCGTTTCAAGGCGACCTACGCCTATGCGACCAAGGTCAACCGCACCCTGGGCGAGATCGCCGACTGGGACAGCGACAGCCACTTTTTCAATGCCGGCTGGAGCGTCTCCGACGCGCTGCGGGTGCAGGCCCTGGTCTACGCCTTCGACTTCAAACAGGCCCCGGCCAGCAGCAGCATCAGCAAGGGCGTGCGGGTCTCGGGCAAGGGCAAGCTGGGCCCCTATGCGGTGGCCTATGCCGCCACCTATGCCCGCCAGAACGACTGGCGCGGCAACGCCGCCCCGTTCGCGCTGGACTATTTCGGGGCCGAGGCCTCGGCGACGCGCGGGATCTACACCTTGCGCCTGGGTTATGACGCCCTGGAAGGCAACGGCCAGCGCGGCTTCGGCTCGGCGATCGGCGCGGCGCACGGGGTCAATGGCTGGGCCGCCGCCTGGTCCAGCGCCGGCGGCATCAAGAACTTCGCCGACGGCCTGCGCGACGCCAACCTCACCGTCACCGTGAAGCCCAAGCACCGCTGGCTGCCGAAGAAGAGCGAGCTGATGGCCCGCTATCATGACTTCGACGACGACCGCACGAGCGCCGACCTGGGTCGCGAGTGGAACCTCAGCTGGATCGCCCCGGTCACCTCGAAGATGACCATGCAGTGGAAGTACGCCGACTTCGATCGCGTGAACTCTGTACCCGTCGGGACCCTGGCGCCGCCGGCGTCGCGGACCAAGTGGTGGCTGATCCTGGAGTACAAGCTCTAGGTCCCCAACTCTACGTCCCAGGCGCCTGCTGACAACTTCGGGCAATCGTGCGTGTGAAAACGTCGCCGATCTCGACTAACGTCGGGGAAACCCAAGGGAGATACGCCCATGAAGATCGTCACCAGCCTCTCGTTCCAGGGTGAGTGCCGCGCCGCGTTCGACTTCTACGCCCAGGTGCTGGGCGGCAAGGTCACCGCCGCCTTCCCGTTCGGCGAAGGCCCGCCGGACATGCCGGTCGATCCCAAGTACAAGGACTGGCTGATGCACGCCTGGCTGGACGTCGGCGACCAGTCGATCATGGGCGCGGACATGCCGCCCGAATTCGCCCCCAACATCGACAAGCCCAAGAACGGCTTCGACGTCACCTTCCACACCGACGACCCGGCCGAGGCCAAGCGCGTGTTCGACGCGCTGTCGGAAGGCGGCAAGGTCGGCATGGACTTCGCCGCGACGTTCTGGTCGCCGGGCTATGGCAGCTTCACCGACAAGTTCGGCATCCCGTGGATGATCAACACGGTGCCGAAGGCCGAATAGACTTTCCGCATACCCCCACGCCCGCGTTTAGGACACACTCAGGGTCGAGCACGCGGGCGGGGGCCTCATGGACGGCGAGACGAAAGACGTCGACGGGATCAGGCTGGCGCCGGTCGCGCGGGCGACACGCATCGACGCCCTGGACATCCTGCGCGGGGTCGCCGTCCTCGGCATCCTGCTGATGAACATCCCGGAGATGGGTCTGCGCTGGGAGTGGCCCAAGCCGGCCCTGCCCCTGGCGATCAACGCCGACTGGATCGCCTATGTCGTCCAGGATGTCGGCTTCGCCGGGACGATGCGCGGGCTGTTCACCCTGCTGTTCGGGGCGGGGATGATGATCATGCTGCGCCGGCCCGATCCCGAGCGGGAGGCGCTGGCGCTGCAGGCCTTCTACACTCGCTGCTTTGGTCTGATGCTGCTGGGCGTGGCCCAGTTCGCCGTCTTCCTGTGGCCAGGCGAGATCCTGTTCTGCTACGGCCTGTGCGGCCTGGCGCTGCCGCTGTTTCGCCGGGCGCCAACGCGGATGCTGGTCGCAGCGGCGGCGGCCATGCTGCTGACCCTGACCGCCTCGGGGACCGTCCAGGGCCTCAAGGCCTCCGAGGGCCTGCGCCAGGCCGAAGCGGCGGTCGTCGCCAAGGCCGCCGGCAAGACCCTCACCGACGACCAGAAGAAGGCGCTGGAGAAGCGCGACGAAAAGCTGAAGACCCTCCTGTCGTCCGAAGCCCGGGCCAAGGAACGCGAGGTCCGCACCCACCTGCCCTCGCTGCTGGGCTGGAGCCTCCAGCGGTGGTCGGAGTTCAATCTCGACCTGAACGAGGACGCCCACCTGTGGCTTCTGGAGTCGCTGGGCTTCATGCTGCTGGGCGTGGCGCTGTTCCGTGGCGGCGTGCTGACCGGCGAGGCGCCCGTGGCGACCTATTGGGTCCTGCTGCTGGGCGGCCTCGCCATCGGCCTGGCCCTGCGCGGCGGGGTCGAGGCCTTGCGGTGGCGGGCCGGCTATCTGCCCCATTCCAGCGTCGCGACGGCCCAGCCGCTGATCTTCGAGGCGGGCCGGCTGGCCATGACCCTGGCCTGGCTGGGCGGGCTGATGCTGCTGATCAAGGCCCGCGTTCTTGGCGCGCTGGGCGGCGCGCTGGCGGCGGTGGGACGCAGCGCGCTGTCGAACTACACGCTGCAGTCCATCGTCACCTCGATCCTGTTCTACGGTCTTGGCCTCTATGACCGCCTGGGGTTCGTCCAGCTGATGGGGCTGTGTGTCGTGATCTGGATCGGCCAGGCGGCGCTCAGCGTGCTGTGGCTCAGGGTCTACGAGATGGGCCCCGCCGAGTGGCTGCTGCGGTCGCTGACCTATGGCGCGTGGCGGCCGTTGAGGCGGTCCGCCGCCGGTTAGTCCTGCGGCCAACCGTCGCCCGGGCCCCTCCGTTAAGCTTTCGCAAACCACGTTGGCGGCATTCGTCTTCGTGCGCTCGCACCTTTTCGCCGGCGCGACGGAGACCCGCGCCTTGACGACCCCGACCTCAGCGACGCGCCGCCTTGCCGCCGTCGCGGGTCCGGTCGCTCTCGCGACCCTGGGTGTCTTTCTCAGCCTTTTCGCCGCCGTGGCCGTCGATGCCCAGCCCCGCACGCCCGGACGGGTGGCGGCGGTGTTTCCGCCGTGGTGGAGCCCGGCCCAGATCATCGGCGCGGCCGGATCGGCCGGCGACATCGCCGGGGCTGGCGGCGCGTCCTTCATCGTCATCCTGCGCGGGGATCCCGCCGATCTTTCGCAGCGCGCCCGCGACGCCGGCGCGCTGATGCTGCTCGATCCCGCCCTCGCCGGCGCCTGCGCGCGCCCGGAGCCTTCCCAATGAAACTGGCCTTCTCGAACCTCGACGCCCAACGCGCGCTCGGCGGCAAGCTGATCGTCGTCCTGGCCTGGGCGATGATCCCGGTGGTGCTGGTCGCGCGCCTGGCGGTGCACGAGGCCGCCACGGGCCTGGCCGTCGCCTCGGTGCTGACGGCGACCGGCGCGACCCTGGCCTGGCGCTTCGGCGGCGAGACCACGGGCGGTCGCTCGCTGGTGGGCGTGGCGCTGATGGCCCAGGTCTCGCTGCTGGTCGCGGCCCTGGGCGGCCACGGCTGGCAGGCCGACATGCACATGGCCTATTTCGCCGCCCTGGCCCTGCTGGTGGTCTATTGCGACTGGGTCGTCATCGCCGCCGCGGCCGCCACGGTCGCCGTGCACCACCTGGGCCTGTCGTATCTGCTGCCCAGCGCGGTGTTTCCGGGTTCGGCCAGCCTGGGCCGCGTCATCGTCCACGCCGTGATCCTGATCGTCGAGGCCGGCGCGCTGATCGCGGTCACCGCCAGCGTCAACTCGATGTTCGCCGTCGCCCAGCGCGCCCGCGCCAAGGCCGAGGCCGCCGTCGGCGAGGCCCGCGCCGCCAATGACGCGGCCGAGGACGCCCGCCGCTCGGAGGAAGAGAGCCGCACCGTCAACACCGCCGCCCGCGAACGGGCCGAGGCCCAGCGCGACGCCGCCATCGCGGCGCTCGGTCAAGCGCTGTCGCACCTGGCGCGCGGCGACCTGACCGCCCGTCTGGACCAGCGCTTCGCCGAAGCCTACGAGCCCCTGCGCGGCGACTACAACACCGCCGCCGGCAAGCTGGCCGACGCCCTGTCGGTGATCGAGGGCCGGGTCGACGGCCTGCGGGCCGGTTCGGACCAGATCGCCGACGCCTCGGTCAGCCTCTCGCGCCGCACCGAGCGCCAGGCCGCCACCCTGGAAGAGACCGCCGCGGCCATGGAGGAGATCACCACCACGGTCGCCCAGACCGCCTCAGGCGCCAAGAAGGCCGCCGGCGTCGTGGCCCGCGCCCGCGACGACATCCGCCGCTCGGGCGAGGTGGTGCAGCAGGCCGTCACAGCCATGACCGCCATCGAGGGCTCGTCGCAGCAGATCACCAACATCATCTCGGTGATCGACGAGATCGCCTTCCAGACCAATCTTCTGGCCCTGAACGCCGGGGTCGAGGCCGCCCGCGCCGGCGACAGCGGCAAGGGCTTCGCCGTTGTCGCCCAGGAAGTCCGCGCCCTGGCTCAGCGCTCAGCCGACGCGGCCAAGGAGATCAAGACCCTGATCTCGACCTCCACCGCCCAGGTCGAGGAAGGCGTCGGCCTGGTCGGCCGCACCGGCGAGGCGCTGGAGCGCATCGTCTCGCAGATCGCCGAGATCGACGGCCTGGTCAGCGAGATCGCCGCGTCCGCCCAGAGCCAGGCTCACGGCCTGACCCAGGTGAATGGCGCGGTGAACCAGATGGACCAGGTGCTGCAGGAGAACGCCGGCATGGTCGAGCAGACCTCGGTGGCCACCCAGACCCTGAACGCCGACGCCGCCCTGCTGGCCGATCTGGTGGGTCAGTTCGACCTGCCGGGCGCGGCTTCCCAGCCCGTCCGCCGCCGGGCCTGATCCCGTAAGGCCTAGCTCGCCCCCTTGCGCATCCGAGACTGGGCGCCTATCCTCCCAGCCCCCGGTTGTGAGCGCCCGCGACCGGAAGTCTTTCCTCCCAAGGCGTCCGAGCTAAAATCCGCAATGGAAAAAGTGCCGATGACCGTCGTGGGGTATCAGACCCTCGACGAAGAACTGAAGCGTTTGAAGACCATCGAGCGTCCGTCGGTGATCGCGGCGATCGCCGAGGCGCGTTCGCACGGCGACCTGTCGGAAAACGCCGAGTACCATGCCGCCAAGGAGCGTCAGGGCTGGATCGAAGGCCAAATCGCCGAGATCGAGGACAAGATCGCCCGCGCCCAGGTGATCGACGTGTCGAAACTGTCGGGCAAGCAGATCAAGTTCGGGGCGACCGTGTCGGTGATCGACGAGGACACCGAGGACGAGGCGCGCTACCAGATCGTGGGCGAGCATGAGGCCGACGTGAAGTCGGGCCGCATCTCCGTCTCGTCGCCGCTGTCGCGCGCGATGATCGGCAAGGAAGTCGGCGAGGTGGTCGAGGTCAACACCCCCGGCGGCACCAAGGCCTACGAAATCACCAAGGTGGAGTGGCTGTAAGGCAGCTTGCCGCCTTAGCTGCGCCATAAGTACGGTTCAAATCGAACAAGGCTGCCAGTCGGCGGCCTTGTTTCGTTTGCGTATGCGGGGTCGATGACTTGGCCGAAGCTCCGAAACTTCCCTTAAAGATCTGGGCGGTGTCCGACGGTCGCGCCGGCATCGAGGCCCAAGTCGTGGGCCTGTCGGACGCGATCGCGCGGCTGGTCCCCTGCGAGGTCACGGTCAAGCGCGTGGGCTGGACGGGCCGCATCGGCCGCCTGCCCTGGTGGCTGAACCTCCTGCCCAAGCGCTGGCTGACGCCCGACAGCGGCATTCCCACCGGAAAAGGTGAAGAGTGGCCCGACGTCTGGGTCGCCGCCGGCCGCGCCACCCTGCCCCTGTCGATCCGCGCCAAGCGCTGGTCGGGTGGCAAGACCTATGTGGTCCAGATCCAGGACCCGCGCGTCCCGGCCCACATGTTCGACCTGGTGATCCCGCCCAAGCACGACCGCCTGACTGGCGACAACGTGCTGCCGATCAGCGGCTCGCCGCACCGGGTCACGCCCCAGCGGCTGGCGGCCGAATACGCGGCCTTCAAGGACGTCATCGACGCCCTGCCCCGCCCGCGCGTGGCGGTGCTGATCGGCGGCAAGTCCAAGGCCTTCGACCTGTCCAGCGAGCGGGCGGCCCAGATCGCCCACTCGATCCAGATCCCGCTGGAGCAGGACGGCGGCAGCTTGCTGATGACCTTCTCGCGCCGCACGCCCGAGCCGGCTCGCGCCCTGATGGCCGCGCGGCTGCGGCACCTGCCGGGCATGGTGTGGAACGGCGAAGGCCCCAATCCGTACTTTGCCTTCCTGGCGGCGGCCGACTACATCCTCGTCACCGAGGACTCGACCAACATGGCCACCGAGGCGGCCTCGACCGGAAAGCCGGTGTTTGTGCTGAAGCTGGACGGCCACAGCCTGAAGTTCCGCCTATTCCACGAAGAGCTGGAGCGCATGGGCGCGGCCCGGCCCTACGGCGGCGCGTTCCACGGCTGGACCTACGAGCCGGTCGACGAGACCGACCGCGCGGCGCGGGAGGTGCTGGCGCGGCTGGGGGTGGAGATCCCGGAGCCGGCGGTCGAGACGCCCGTCGAGGCGGCGCCGAAGCCCACGCGGAAGCCTCGAGCGAAGAAGGTCGAGGCGATTGCGGAGACGCCCGCGCCGAAGCCGAGAAAGCCCCGCGCGGCCAAGCCGAAAGCCTGATTTTTCTGATTGCGAGCGCGCGAACGTTCGCCTTATGTTCGCGCCATGATTGAGCCCGAGCTCCCATCGTCGACCGGCAAGGCGGCGCGCAACGAGCGGCGAAAAGCGTTCGCGTCGACCTGCAACACGGTGGCGGTGGCGTTCTTCGTCTCGGCCCTGTTGCAGCCAGTCACCGGAGGCCAGCTGCGATGGGTCAGCGTGATCGGCGCGCTGGTCGGCTTCGTTGCCCTGCAGTTGTTTCTCCACTACATTCTGGCGCGAGTGGAGGATTGAATGGATCCGGTTATCCAAGTCGTCCTGATTGGTCTGGTGTTCGTGGCCGCCGCCTATGGCGTGTTCTGGCTCTCGATGCGGAACGACCGCCGCTGATCCTCGCCATCCTCCAAGCCCGCATGAGTTCGACCCGCTTGCCGGGCAAGGTGCTGATGCCGATCGTGCGCCAGCCGATGATCGTGCGGCAGATCGAGCGTGTCGCCCGCGCGCGCCTTGTCGACAAGCTGGTCGTGGCCACCTCCGACCGTCCCGAGGACGACGCCATCGAGGCCGCCGTGCGGCGCGAGGGGATCGCCGTATTCCGGGGCTCGCTGGAGAACGTCCAGCAGCGGTTCATCGGCGCGCTGGACGCCCATCCCGCCGACCACGTCGTGCGCCTGACCGCCGACTGCCCGCTGGCCGATCCCGACCTGATCGACGCCACCATCCAGCTCTGCCTGTCCAAGGGCGCTGACTATGTCAGCAACACCCCCGACGGCCACGCCCACCCCAAGGGCACCGATGTCGAGGTGATGACCGCCGCCGCCCTGCGCCAGGCCGCTGCCGAGGCGACCACGCAAGAGGCCCGCGAGCACGTCACCTGGGACCTCTACCGGTCCGGCCGCTTCGAGTGCGCCTGGCTGCCCTGCTACCCCGACCAGGGCGCGGTGCGCTGGACCGTCGACCGACCTGACGACTACGCTTTCGTGGCGGCGGTCTATGACGCCCTCTACGAAAAGAACCGCGCCTTCACCTCGGACGACGTGCGGGCCTTCGTGAGGAGCCGGCCGGATCTCGCCGACTACGGCGGCGATCCGCGGGTATGACCCGCATCCTGTTTGTCTGCGCGGCGGGTCCCAGCGTGGGCGGCGGCCATGTGATGCGGTCCCTGACCCTGGCGCGGGCGCTAGCGGCGCGGGGCGCGGACTGCGCGTTCGCGGCGACACCAGAGGTCGCGGTCGTGCTCGACGCCTTCGCCCCCGACATGGCGCGGGCCGAGACCGATGAGGGTTTCGACGCCCTGGTGTTCGACAGCTACGCCCTCACCGCCAACGACCACCGCGCGGTCGCGCAAGGCCGCCCGACCCTGGTCATCGACGACCTGGCCGACCGGCCGCTGGCGGCGGACCTGGTGCTGGACGCCGGCCCGGCGCGGCAGGCGCAAGACTATGCCGGCCTGGTTCCGGATGGCGCCAAGCTGCTGCTCGGCCCGAACTACGCCCCCGTGCGCCCGGCCTTCGCCGAGCTGCGTGACGAGGCCCTGGCCCGCCGGGCCGAGCGCGGGCCGGTGCAGAGAGTCCTGGTCTCGCTGGGCCTGACCGACGTCGGCGGCATCACCGGCCGGGTGACCCGGCTGCTGCAGCCGATCCTCGGCGAGGCCCGGCTGGACCTGGTGGTCGGCGGCGGCGCGCCCAGCCTGCCGGACCTGTGGGCGCTGGCGGGCGAGGATCCGCGCATCGAGCTGCACGTCGACACCCAGCACATGCCGCAGCTGGTGTTCGACGCCGACCTGGCCATCGGCGCCGGCGGCTCGACCACCTGGGAGCGCTGCGTGCTGGCCCTGCCCGCCCTGACCCTGATTCTGGCCGATAACCAGGTTGCCGCCGCGCGGGCGCTGGAGGCGGCGGGGGTGACGCCCTGCCTGGAGGTCGGCGCGACGGGGTTCGAGGCGGCGTTCGTGCGGGAGGTCGAGGGGTTGCTGGCGAGCGAGGAGCGTCGGGCGGAACTGTCTGCGGCCAGTGCGACGGTGTGCGATGGGTACGGCGCGGATCGAGTGGCGGAGGCCTTTCTCCAAAAGCTCTCCTCCCCCTTTGGGGGAGGGGGACCGCCGTAGGCGGTGGAGGGGCTGGCGCCGGCCGACTCATGACCAGCCCCCTCCGTCACGGCGCGCTGCGCGGCCGCGCCACCTCCCCCAGGAGGGGGAGGAGAAGCCAAGGCCACGCTGCGACAATGCGTCCCGCGCCCGTCCATCATCGTTAACAAAGTATTCGCTGCTTCGGCCCGACTCTCCCGGCCACCATGCGCGCCCTGCCTGACATCCGCGGTCTCAAGTATCCGGACGAGTTCGTCATCCGGCACTTCTTCAAGCGTGGCCTGCACCGCAAAACCGGCCGCGTCGTCGAGCTGGGCGGCGGCACGGGCAACAATCTGTCGCTCTATGCGACCTATGGCTGGGACCTGACCTGCGTCGACTATTCGGCCGCCGCCCTCGAAGACTGCCGCTGGAACCTGGGCGACGACGTCACCCTGATCGAGGCGGACCTCTCCAAGGGCCTGCCGGACCTGGGCGACGCGCCGATCGACGTGCTGCTGATCCCCAACCTGCTCTGCTACCTGACCAACGCCCAGGCCAAGGCCGTCCTGACCGCCGCCCGCGAGCGGCTGGCCCTCAACGCCGAGGTCTTCGTCCGCACCCGCCTGACCGACGACTATCGTTGCGGCAAGGGCGTGGAAGAGGAGCCGAACGGCTGGCGCCTGGCCACGCCAGAGACCGGCGAGGCCGGCCTGTTCAACCTGTTCTACACCGAGCAGGGCCTGGTCGACCGCCTGGTCGAGGAGCTGGGCCTCACCGACATCACCGCCCTGAAGGTGGCGTTCGACAACATCCAGGACGGCGTCCGTGTCGCCCCCAACAGCGACCTGGTCGTCTGGGGCGCGGTCTCGTGAGTGATCGCATCCGCATCGTCGGCGGCGGCCTGACCGGCATCCTGGCCGCGTTCGAGGCCCACCGCCTGGGCTGGCGCGACATCACGATCCAGGAGCGCTTCGAGGCCCTGGGCGGCGTCGCCCGGCCCAAGATCGTCCACGGCGCCGAGATGCGCGACGGCTGCGTCTATTTCGGCGGAGCTGGGGACCCGATCGTCGACACCCTGACCGCCCACGGCGCCAAGTTCGAGACCTTCGATAACCGCTTCGGTTCGCTCAGCACCGGGGCCGACGGCAAGCGCGTCTTCACCTGGGACTTCGGCGGCCCGGCCATCGACGCGCCCGCCGGCAAGGTGGCCAAGCCCGCCGACGACAGCCTGGCCGCGCGCCTGGCGGCCTATCCGCCCCAGATCGCCGCCACGCTGGAGGCCTATGTCCGCTGGCACCTGGAAACCGACCCGGCCGTCATCCATGGCGAGGCCGCCATTCCGCTGGCCATCAACCGCGTCTTCCCGGCCGCCGCCGACCTGACCGCCCTGGCCAGCGCCAAGGCGAGCGATCCGTGGGCGGACGAGCTGTACGCCATTCCGCGCGGCCTGTCGGGCCGCACCGCCAATGTCACCGCGACCCTGCCGGCCGGCGGCTTCGCCAAGCTGTTCGACGGCCTGCACGGCGCCCTGACCAAGCTGGGTATCAAGGTCGAGCTGAACTGCCTGGTCCCGCCGCGCCAGTTGATGACCCAGGACGACCCCGATGAGACCATCGTCTGGGCCGCCAACCCCACGCCGCTGTTCAAGCCGATGGGCCTCTCCACGCCGTCACTCGTGAAGAAGAGCTTCTTCACCTATGTCTACGCGGTCGAGGCCTTCGACGGCCCCTGCCCGGTCTATGTCCAGAACTTCACCGCCCAGGGCGCGACCTTCCGCGCCTATCTCTATGAGAGCGGCGGCCAGACGCTGGTGGTCGCCGAGTGTGTCCGCGAAGCCGATCTCAAGACCCTGCCGACCGAGCTGCGCACCCTGCTGTCGGGCTTCGGGTCGCTGAAGCTGGGCCCCATGGTCCACAGCGACGCCCAGCCGCGCTGGATCTACCACTCGCGCGCCGCCATCGACGGCCTGACCGCCCTGCGCGGCAAGCTGACCGAACGTTTCGGCGGCCGCTTCATCCCCGGCGCCTGGGAGCCCTACGCCAAGAGCGCCAAGCTGGCCGAGGTCAACGCCGCGCTCGCGGCGGCGCGTGAGGCCGCCCCGCTTCTGGCCCGGGCGGTATGAGCCCGCACCACCTGCTCCGGGCGGCGGCGATCATGCAGCCGACCTATCTACCCTATCTCGGCTATTTCCAGCTGATGGCCGCCAGCTACGTCTTCGTCTTCCTGGACGACGTGCAGTTCGCTCGCCGCTCCTGGCAGTCGCGCAACCGCATCCTGACCGCCCAGGGCGAGCTGATGCTGACCGTGCCGGTCAAGAAGCACGACCGCGACACGCCGATCCACGCCATCGAGATCGACGACAGCCAGCCCTGGCGCGACAAGCACCTGGCCGCCATTCGTCACGCCTATGGCAAAAGACCGTTCTTCGAGGAGGGCTGGGCCTTCGTGTCCGAGCAGCTGGCCAAAGAGCGCGACGGCAAGCTGGCCGACCTGACCTGCGGCATGGCCCAGGCGGCGGCGCAAAAGCTCGATATCCAGACCCGCTTCGTCCGCGCCTCTACGCTGAATGCCGGCGGCGCGCGCTCCGAGCACCTGCTGAACCTGTGCCGCGCCGTCGAGGCCGAGGAATACGTCTCCCCGATGGGCTCGGCCGACTACATGGAAGAGGACGGCGTCTTCGTGGACGCCGGCTTCCCCGCGCGGTTCCAGGCCTTCCGGCTGGCGGAATACCCGCAAGGCGGCCAGCCCTTCACCCCGTACATGGGCTTCGTCGACGCCCTGATGAACGTCGGCTGGGACGGGATGAAGGCGCTGGTCCGGGCCTAAGCCAGCTTGAACTTCGGCGGCGGCAGACTCAGTCGCGCATCGGCCACGGCCTCGCCCGCGAAGAACTTCACCAGCATCCCCTGCACGTCGGGATGGGCCTCGAAGACATTGTGGCCGGCGTTCTCGACCAGCACCCGCGACTTGTGCTGGAACTGGGCCGCCACCTCGTCCTGCTCGGCCAGCGGCGTGCGGCCGTCCAGTGAGCCGGCGACCAGCAGGGCGGGCTGCTCGATGCGCAGCGGCGTCCGGAAGGTCTCGCCCAGGTCGACGCCCGGCACGGCGCCCAAGAGCTGCGGCATCGGGAAGTTCAGCGCCGAACCCACGACGGCGGTCTTGGCCTCGCGCCGCACCAACGCCAGCTTGGCCGGCGAAATCCCGGACGCCAGGTCCGTGGCCTCGGGCATGCCCCGGAAGCTCAGCCAGTCGGCGACATCGCCCATGAACGGCGCCAGGACGTCGGTCTTGCCCGCGTCCAGCGCCAGGTACAGGGCCGGCAGCATGGCCAGGGTGTGGGGGTTGGCGATCAGCCCGCCCGCCAGCATCTGGACGCCGAAGCCGCCCATCCGGATCTCGCCCGGCGCGCCATTGATCTTGACCTTGGCCAGAGCCGGCTGAGCTTCCAGCCGCTTGTGCACGCGGCGCATCAGAGCCGGCAGGTCGGGGATCGCCGCGCGAGCGGCGGGGTCCGCGCCCAGCAGGGCGTCGACTTGGCGCAGCAGCGTGTCGACCCGCGCCGGCCGCTTCACGGTCTGGTCCTGGCCCTCCAGGCTGGACAGGGCCACGCGGCTGACCCGGTCGCCGTGCCGCTTGAGCACGCTCAGCGCCAGGTGCGAGCCGTAGCTGGTGCCCCACAGATCGATCGTCTCCGCGCCCAGATGGCGGCGCAGGTCGTCGATGTCGTCGGCGTTCTGTTCGGTGTTGTAGCCGGTCATGGCCACGCCGGCCCGGGTCCAGTCGACCCAGGCGCTCTGGAACTCACTGCGGAAATAGGACGTCAGCCCGGCCTCAGTGAACACCGGCGGCGGACGGGTCGAGGCCGGTCGCTCGGGGATGCTGGTCGACAGGCCCGTGCCGCGCTGGTCGAAGGCGATGACGTCGGCCACGGCGCGCAGGGCCATGAAGATCGGAAAGCGCGGACCGCTCGCCGCGCCCGTGCCCTCGCCGCCCGGACCACCCGCCAGATAGACGATCGGCGGACCGGGCTTGGCCGCCGTCGAGGCGAACCGCACATAACCCAGCCGGATCTTCCGCGAGCCCGGCAGGCGGCGATCCTCCGGGACCTCGAAGAAGCCGCGCTCGGCGTCGACCTCCTGGCCGCGCCAGCCCTTGAAGCGGAAGGGACCGGCCTGCGTCGGCGACAGAACCGACGGAAGCGCCTGGGCCAAGGCCAGGGTCGGAAGGGCGAGGCCGGCGGCGGTGAGCAGGGCGCGGCGATGAAGCGAGGTCTGGGTCATGCCGACAGCTGAGCCGTCCGGACCGACGTCCGCCACGCCGCTTCGGTCAATGGCGCCCCTGCGTCGGTTAATGGCGGCGCATCTCGGCGAGCGGCGCCTTACAGTGACGCCATGTGGCGAACCCTGCTTATCGGCCTGCTCCTGGCCTTCCTTACGACCCTGGCCCGAGCGCAGGACCTGTCATGGCAAGCCTGCCATGGCGCGGCCGTACCGGCTGGTCCGATGCTGAGCGACTGCCGTCCGGTCCAGGATTTCGTCGATCCCCAGGGCCGCGAATTGTGGATCCGCGCCACGATCGCCGCGCCGAAAGACACACGGCCACACGCGCTCTATGTGGCGGGAGTCGCCTCGTCCGAGATCTGGTTCAACGGCCAGCGCCTGGGGGCCAACGGCCGTCCTGGCGCCACGGCGCGAGACGAGATTCCCGGACGCTACCAAGCGGTGTTTCCGATCCGCGAGAGCGCCTGGCGGACGGACGGGAACACGCTGGTGCTGCGCCTGTCGTCGTTCCACGGCGGCCTGCCGTTCGCCCGCCCGATGAGCGCGCTGTTCGTCATGCCCTATCCCTATCCGCAACGCACCGCACTGCTGGCCATCACCTTCGTGGCGGCCGGGACCCTGCTGGCGGCGGCGTTCGGCTTTGGCGTCATCCACGCCATGCGTCGCACCGGGTCCAGCCTGATCCTGGCGGCCATGGCCGGGGTCTCGGCCTTGCAGGCCATCGTCGAGAGCCTGCGGCCGCTGTTCGACTATCCCTATCCGCTGCACGCCTGGCGGATGAGCGCCATCTGGGGGCTGGCGGCGGCCTTCGCGATCCTGCTGGCGGCCTATGTCACGGCGCGGTTCCTGCCCCGAGCGCGGGGTCTGGTCATCGGCCTGGCGCTGGGCGCGGTCGGGGCCACGGCCCTGCTGCCAGGCTTCGACATGAAGACGGTCTGGGCGCTGATCCTGGGCGTGATCCTGGCCGCCGTCCCCGCCGCGGCGGGCGTACGCCAGCGCGTCCCCGGCGCGCGGCCGACCCTGGCCTGGCTGGCGCTGTTCCTGGTGCTGGCCTTCGGCTTTCCCGAGTGGCTGGCCGACTTCTCCTACTTCCTGCTGGCCGCCATGCTGGTGCTGCCGTTGCTGATGGTCGAGGTGGTGCGCCTCTCCCGCGACGACCGCGGCCGCGAAGCCGCCCTGACCCGCGCCGCCAGCCAACCCGACCGCCTGACCGTGGCCTCGGCGCGGGGCGTCGAGCTGGTCCCAACCGCCGAGATCCTGGCCGTGGTCGGGGCCGACGACTATGCCGAGCTGCGGCTGGCCGGCGGTCGCAGCCTGCTGCACGCCGCCCGCCTGGACGGCTTGGCCGCCCAGTTGCCGGCGAACTTCCTGCGCGTCCACCGCTCGGTGATCGCCAACCTGGCCCACGTGCAGCGCCTGGAGCGCGACGGCGATCGCTGGCGGCTGCACTTGAACGAGGGCGCGCCCCTGCCGGTCAGCCGCTCGCGCCAGCCCGCCTTGCGCGAGGCCTTGGACGCGCCGCCGCCCCCTAGCGAACAGCGTTCACTTGCCCCATCCTCCGCCGTCTAGCGGGAGGGCTCACCCATGCTTCAGAAGAAATCCGTCGTCGTCACCGGCGTCTCCACCGGCATCGGCTGGGGCGCGGTCAAGGTGCTGGTCGCCAGGGGCTTCCACGTCTTCGGCAGCGTGCGCAAGGCCGCCGACGCCGAGCGACTGAAGGCCGAGTTCGGCGACGCCTTCACGCCGCTGCTGTTCGACGTCACCGACGAGGCCGCCGTCCGCGAAGGCGCCAAACAGGTCGAGGCGGTGCTGGGCGGGGCCACCCTGGCGGGCCTGGTGAACAATGCCGGCATCGCGGTGGCGGGGCCGTTGCTCTACCTGTCGCTGGACGACTGGCGCCAGCAGCTGGAGGTCAATCTGACCGGCGTGGTGATCGCCACCCAGGCCTTCGCGCCGCTTCTGGGCGCGGGCGAGGCGCGCGTCGCCAACCCCGGCCGCATCGTCAACATCTCGTCGGTCGGCGGCCGCAACGCCAATCCGTTCATGGCCCCCTACTGCACCACGAAGTTCGGACTGGAAGGCCTGTCGGAGTCGCTGCGCCGCGAGCTCTTGCCATTCGGGGTCGATGTCGTGGTGGTCGCGCCGGGCGCGGTGGCCACGCCGATCTGGGACAAGGCCGACCAGGTCGATGTCACGCGTTACGCCAACACCCCCTACGCCACGGCCCTGGATCGCCTGCGCGCCTACATGCTGCAGATCGGCAAGGCCGGCCTGCCGCCCGAGGCGATCGGCGAGGCCATCGCCACCGCCCTGACGGCGGCCAGGCCCAAGGTCCGCTACGTCGTCTCGCCCTCGCCGATGCAGGTGCTGATGACCGAGATTCTGCCCAAGCGCACCCTAGACCGCGTGGTCGGCAAGCGGCTTGGACTGCTGCCAGAAGGCTAGATTTAGACTTGTAGTTCAACCCTGGCGCGCCCAGCATCGCTGCGTGAGGCTGAGGGGAATCACGCATGCAGAAGGATCGTATCGTCCTGCTGGACAGCCTGCGGGGCCTGGCGATCCTGGGCATCCTGATCTGCAACATCCCCGTGGCCTTCGAACCCGAAAGCGTGGCCGAGAGCGTGCCGTTCTGGCCGCACGGTCAGGCGCCGGCCAGCCTGGCGGTCTGGTGGGTCACCCAGGTGTTCTTCCAGCAGAAGTTCTACACGCTGTTTGGCATGCTGTTCGGGGCCTCGATCCTGCTGATCGGCGGTGAAGGCGGCGATCGCGACCGCACGGTGATGATCGTCAAGCGACTGCTGGCCCTACTGGCCATCGGTCTTTTCCACGGCCTGGTCCTCTGGCAGGGCGACGTGCTGAGCTTCTACGCCCTGATCGGCCTGGTCGCGCTACTGGCGAGGGGCTGGCCGGCGTGGCGGCTGCTCACCGTGGGCATCGTGCTGCACCTTGGCGAATATGGCTGGAAGCTGTGGCGCACCCTGGGTCACGCGGCCCGCTTCGACCAGCCGTTTCCGGCCGACCTGACCGCCCGCATCGCCAAGGAAGCGGCCGCCGAGACCGCCCGCTTCACCGGCGATTTCTCCACCTCGCTCAGCCAGAACGCCCACGGCTACTGGGGCTTCCTGGTCGAGTCCTGGTCCTGGCCGCCGTTGTGGCCGCTGACCGTTCTGGCCCTGATGCTGATGGGCATGGGCCTGTTGAAGCTAGGAGTGCTGAAGGGCGAGCTGTCGCCGAGCGCACACAAGGCCCTGGTCGCCATCGGCCTTGGCGCCATGATCGTGGTCGCCGCGCCCCTGAGCCTCTATCTGGCCGTGCCGTCCAAGCCGATGATGTTGGGCGTGCTAGGTCGCTGGCTGCAAGGCCTGACCGCCCCGGCCGTCAGCTTGGGTTACCTGGCGCTGCTGGCCCTGGCCTTGCGCCATCAGGTGTGGCGCGCCATCCCCGCCGTGCTGGCCCCGGTGGGCCAGATGGCCTTCACCAACTATCTGATGCAGTCGGTGATCATGACCGTGATCTCGTATGGCGGCCGAGGGCCTGTGCTGTACGGCAAGCTGGATCGCCCGGCCCTGGCGGGGATCGTCGCCATCATCTGGATCGCCCAGATCCTGTGGTCGCGCTGGTGGCTGGACCGGTTCACCATGGGGCCGCTGGAATGGCTGTGGCGCCTGGCCTATCGGGGCCCCGCGCCCCTGCGACGGGCGGCCTGATGGAGGACAAGAACCGCATCGCCCTGCTGGACAGCCTACGCGGCCTGGCGGTGCTGGGCATCTTCCTGTGCAACATCCCGCTGGCGGCCGAGCCGCACGCCGTGGCCACCAGCCTGGTCGACTGGCCGCACGGCATGGAGCCAGCTTCAGTCGGCGTCTGGTGGGTCACCCAGGTGTTCTTCCAGCAGAAGTTCTACACCCTGTTCTCGATGCTGTTCGGCGTCTCGATCCTGTTGGTCGGCGGCGAGGGTAAGGAGGGTCTCCTCCTGAAGCGCCTGCTCAGCCTGCTGGTCATCGGGGCCCTGCACGGGGCGTTGCTGTGGAACGGCGACGTGCTGACCTACTACGCCCTGATCGGGCTGGTCGTGGCCCTGGCGCGGAACTGGCCGGCCTGGAGGCTGCTGGCGGTCGGCATCGCGCTGGACCTCTCCATGTCGCTGGCCACCGGCTTCAAGATCATCGGTGAGACCATCGACCCGCCCGTGCCCCAGCCCCCCGACCTGGCCGCCCAGGCCATCGCCGGCGCGCGCTACGGCGGGACCTTCGCCCAGTCCCTGGCCCAGAACCTGGCCGACTATCGCCAGGTGCTCGAACACGTCTGGCTGCAGTGGCCGTCGAACTGGCCGCTGACCGTGGCCGCGCTGATGCTGATGGGCATGGGCCTGTTCAAGCTGGGGGTGCTGAGCGGCCGCATCTCGGCCGGCGTCTGGCGCGCCCTGGCCGCCGCGGGCCTGTTCGCCCTCCTGATCGCCGCCCTGCCCTTCGCGCTGTATGTCGCCGCGCCGGACCATCCCGACACCCTGTGGGACCTGGCGCGCTGGATCCAGCGCGCGACGGCCCCGATCGTTGGCCTAGGCTATGCCGGCCTGCTGGTCCTGGCGGCCCGCTCTAAGGTCTGGAAGATGATCCCCGGCGCCCTGGCCCCCGTCGGCCAGATGGCCTTCACCAACTACATCGCCCAATCGGCAGTGATGACGGTGCTGTTCTACGGCGGCCGAGGCCCGGCGCTCTACGGCAAGCTGGACCGCCCGGCCCTGACGGCGATCGTCGTGGCGACCTGGGCGGCGCAGATCCTGTGGTCGCGCTGGTGGATGAGCCGGTTCGCGATGGGCCCGCTGGAGTGGCTGTGGCGCTGGGCGTACCGGGGGCGAACGCCCCTTAGGCGCGCCTAGCCCACCATCGACCAGTCCAGCGGCTCGCCGCGCGTGATGTCGCGGGTCGCGGTCTTGCCCAGGACGTTGTCCAGCTCGCCCGGAGGCAAGCCGTTGCCGGGGCGGACCGAGCGGATGTTGGCGCGGGACAGCGGCTCGCCAGCCTTAATGTCGGCGGTGACGTACAGCGAGCGGCGGAAGAGCAAGGACCCCTGCTCCGAACCCAGCACGTCGTAATGCGCCGCGCCCAGAGAGGCCCAGGCGTTCTTGGTGTCGTCGACCAGCGCCTTGAACTCGGTGGGCTCAAGGCTGAAGGCGGCGTCCGGGCCGCCATCGGCGCGGGCCAGGGTGAAGTGCTTCTCGACGCAGCAGGCGCCCAGCGACACCGCCGCCACCGAGGCGGCCGTACCGGGCGTGTGGTCCGACAGCCCGATCGGGCAGCCGAAGCGGGCGGCCATATCTGGGACAGTACGGACGTTCGCGTCAGCGAACGTCGCGGGATAGCTCGACACGCAGTGCAGCAGCAGCACGCCCGGCGCGCCGGCTAGCAGCGCGGTGTCCAGGGCGGTCTGCATCTCTTCGAGATTAGCCATGCCGGTCGAGATGATCAGCGGCTTGCCCTTGGAGGCGGCGTACTTGATCAGCGGCAGGTCGACGGCCTCGAACGAGGCGATCTTGAAGGCCGGCGCGCCCAGGCTGTCCAGCAGGTCGACGGCGGTCTCGTCGAACGGGCTGGAGAAGATGGTCACGCCGCGCTGCTTGGCGCGCTCGAAGATGGCCGCGTGCCATTCGAACGGGGTGTGGGCCTCTTCGTACAGCTCATACAGCGTGCGCCCGTCCCACAGGCCGCCGTGGATCTTGAACTCGGGCCGGTCGACGTCCAGCGTGATGGTGTCGGCGGTGTAGGTCTGGATCTTGATGGCGTCGCAGCCGGTGTCGGCGGCGGCGTCGACCATCTGCAGACAGCGCTCGAGGCTGCCGTTGTGATTGCCCGACAGCTCGCAGATCACATAGGGCGAGTGCGCGGGGCCGATCTTGCGGCCGGCGATCTCGATGAAGGGGGCGGACATGACGGATCACCCGAAAACGTGGTTGCCGTCATCTTAACCCCGAAAAGGTGGACGAGGCGTCAATCGCCGCCGCCACAGCCTCCGCCGTCGCCGCCACCGCCGTCCGAGCCGCAGTCGGAGCCCGTCGAGTTGCTGGCGTCGCTGGTGAAGGTCCCGCCGTCGCCGCCGGTGTCCTTGGCCTTGTTGGCGCTCGGGATCCCCATCGAGACCACGCCCAGCCCGCCGCCGATGGCGACGCCCAAGCTGATGCCCAGCGCCAGGTTGTTCAGCGCCAGCCCGAAGGCCACGCCGATGGCGACGCCCAGGCCCAGCCCGATCGGAAGTCCGGCCTTCATCGTCCCACCTCAATGATCGTTACGTCGCTGGCCAGGACACCGGACAGTTCAGACCAAACCGTCTCGAATCTGGCGATCAAGGCGTCGCGTCGTATGTTGCCAAATCGGACCCAAAGGATACGCGCCCTGGGCGTTCGGGCTAGCGCCCAGTCCACGAAATCGCGGTCCTTGGTCACGATCATGGCGTCTTCCGCGATCGCCAACGCCCAGATGTCGGCGTCAGGCGCGTCCCCCAGGTCCGCATCGATAACGTGGCGGGCTTCATGACCCTTCGAACGCAACCAGGACGCCAGAGCCGGCGGGAGTTGAGCGTCGACGAGGAATCTCAAGCGGCGACGACGGCGGTGTCGCTCACCGCCGCGGCCGCATAGGCAAGCGCGGCGCGAACGTCATCGGCCTCGAGATAAGGATAGTCTTCGATGATCTCCGCCGTGGTCATGCCATTGGCCAGCATTTCCAGCACGTCCTGAACACGGATCCGCAGGCCGCGAATGCACGGCCGGCCTCCGACCTTGCCAGGTTCAATCGTGATGCGTTCCAGCAACGGGTTCATGGTCACAACATAACGCCAATGGCGAAGGGCCGCCACCAAGCTGAAAAGACCTCGATGCGGCGTGAGTTTTTCACCACTTTCAGCCCATCGCCTCGCGGCGGAATCGACACTATATCTGCGGCCATGTCCACGATCGCTCCCCGCCAAACCCGCTGCCTGATCATTGGTTCGGGCCCCGCCGGCTACACCGCCGCCATCTATGCTGCCCGCGCGCTGCTCAAGCCCGTGCTGATCGCCGGCATCCAGCCCGGTGGCCAGCTGACCATCACGACCGATGTCGAGAACTATCCCGGCTTCGCCGACGTCATCCAGGGTCCCTGGCTGATGGACCAGATGCGCGCCCAGGCCGAGCACGTCGGCACCGAGTTCGTCAGCGACATCGTCACCTCGGTGGATCTCTCCAAGCGTCCGTTCGCGGTGAAGACCGACAGCGGCCAGGACTGGATCGCCGAGACCATCATCATCGCCACCGGCGCCCAGGCCAAATGGCTGGGCATCGAGAGCGAGAGCAAGTTCCAGGGCTTCGGCGTCAGCGCCTGCGCCACCTGCGACGGCTTCTTCTATCGCAACAAGGACGTCATCGTGGTCGGCGGCGGCAACACCGCCGTCGAGGAAGCGCTGTTCCTGACCAGCTTCGCCAGCAAGGTGACCCTGGTCCACCGCAAGGACGAGCTGCGGGCCGAGAAGATCCTGCAGGAGCGCCTGCTGGCCCACCCCAAGATCGAGGTGATCTGGGACAGCGTCATCGACGAGGTCACCGGCCAGACCGACCCGATGGGCGTCACCGGCGCTCGCCTGAAGAACATCAAGACCGGCGAGACCCAGGACGTGGCCGCCGACGGCGTGTTCATCGCCATCGGCCACGCGCCGTCGTCGGAGCTGTTCGCCGGCCAGCTGGAGGTTGGCCCGGGCGGCTATCTGAAGGTCAAGCCGGGCACGGCCTCGACGGCGATCGAGGGTGTGTACGCGGCTGGGGATGTGACGGATGACGTCTATCGCCAGGCGGTGACCGCGGCCGGCATGGGCTGCATGGCGGCGCTGGAGGCGGTGCGGTTCCTCGCGGAAGAGGACCACAAGGCGGCGCATCATCCGATTAGCCATGCGGAAGCGAACAAGATCGGGGTTTGGTAGTTCACTGATCTCACCTCCCCCTCTGGGGGAGGTGGCCCGGAGGGCCGGAGGGGGCAGCTCGGCTTAGGCCGGCGAGGGGGGGGGGGGGGGGGGGGGGGGGGGGGG